>NZ_ARYH01000001.1:1253288-2506576 GCF_000685235.1 Hyphomonas adhaerens MHS-3 | reverse complement strand
AAACTTTGCCTTGCCCATCGGGCCTCTCCTTGAATTCGTGTTCTGTCCGGCCCGCCGGACGGGATACCAAATCAGGCCTGCGGCCTGTTAAACGGGCCTCATACCCATGTGTGGCGCGGGATTCAAGCGCACATTTGCGTTCGGCTGCACCTGCCCGGGCCACATCTTGCGCCCAGCGGCGAACCATGGGTAATCCGTGAGTTCCAGTCACGGAAAGGACCCGCAACATGCGTGCTGATCTAGGTTCCCTCGCCGCATCCCTCAAGGCCGCCCCGCTGAAAGACCTTGCTACGGCCCGGGCCGGTCAGGCTTCCCTGTCTGCGGCTGGCTGGACGGCGGACCTTTCCCGCCAATATCTGGACGCCGAGTCAGACGCGGCCCTGCTCGCGCATGGCGCGAAAGCCGGACTGGAAGATGCGGCCGCAAGCCTCTTCAACGGGGACATTGTAAACCCGTCGGAAAATCGCCCGGCGCTGCACTGGGCACTACGCGCACAAGCCCCGCTCTCCGGGGAGGCGGAAAAGGTGCGCCAGAGCGTCCTGCCCGCCCTTGAGTTCGCCCGCCGCGTGCAGGAAGGCGACATCAGGACAGTTGGTGGAGCGTCCTACAAGGCCGTCCTTCACATCGGCATCGGCGGATCCGACTTCGGCCCCCGCCTGATTGCCGACGCCTTTGCCGACCTTGCCGCCCCCGGCATCGAGTTGCGCTTCTGCGCCAATGTCGATCCGTGGGACCTTGAGCACGCCCTGACCGGGCTCGATCCGGCCAGCACGCTCGTCGTCGGCGTCTCCAAATCCTTCGGAACGGAAGAAACGCTCTACAATCTCGGGCGCGCCCGCAAATGGATGGAAGCGTCCCTCGGGGCGGAGGCCAGCCGCCAAATTGCGCTTGTTACCGCCAATCCGGACCGCGCGAAGGCCTGGCTCGGCGGCAATGACGGCTATCTTTTCGACATGCCGCTGCCGGTTGGCGGACGGTTTTCGCTCTGGTCCGCCGCATCTCTCGCCTGCATGATCTACCTCAAGGCCGGGACATTCGAGGCGATCCTCAAGGGCGCCGCGGAAATGGATGCGCATACCCGCTCTGCCCCGCTTGCCGAAAACCTGCCGATGCGCCTCGCCCTGCTCGACTTCTGGAACGCGTCCTTCCTTGAGCGCAGCATGCGGGTCGTACTCGCCTATTCTCACCGCCTGCGCATGCTGCCGACCTATCTGCAGCAGCTTGAAATGGAGTCGAATGGCAAGTCGGTCGGTCCGGGCGGCGTGCCCTCACCCTATTCCACGGCGCCGGCCCTCTGGGGCGGCGAGGGCTCTGTCGGCCAGCATTCCTATCACCAATGGCTGCACCAGGGCTCCCGCAGCGTTCCGTCCGAGTTCATCCTCGCCCCGGACTTTGACCGCGATCCGGAAGGCATCACGGCCCTCACGGCTCATGCGCTCGCCCAGGCCGAAGTTCTGGCCAATGGCCGGTCGCTGGAGGAAGTCAGGGCTGAGGAGCCGGACCTGTCCGATGCCGTTGCCAAACAGAAAGTCCACGCCGGCGGTCGCGCCTCCTCATTCCTGCACCACAAAGCCTTTGGCCCCGAAGCCTTTGGCAGCCTCGTCGCGCTTTATGAGCACCGGACTTATTTTGCCGGAAAGCTCTGGGGCCTGAACCCGTTCGACCAATGGGGCGTGGAGCGCGGCAAGACGATGGCGACCCGCCTGAAACCGGCCCTGTCCGGCGACGGCATGGCAGACGATCCAGTCACCGCCTCCCTGATCAAAGATCTCAGCTAGACGCATGCCCGCGGCTCGCATCCTTCAGGAAGTGTGCGCCGCGGAAACGCGCGAAGTCGCGCTGGATGAACTCGACCGTCCCCTCGCTGTCCGGCTGACCCGCCTGACGGAGGACCGGCCCGTCCGGATCGGCCAGCAGGTGACCGGCCGCCTGCACACGATTTCCCTCGGTCAGGGTGGCGGCTTCGTGAACCTCGATGACCACGGCGGCGAGGCCTTCCTGCGGCTGCAGGAGGGACACGGCCTGACAGAGGGACAGTCCCTCGACTTGCGGATTGCTGCGGAACCCCGGGAAGGCAGCAAACTGGCCCGGGTCGCACTGGCCGGGAAGGCGCCAGCATCCGGCGTGTCTGACCTATGGGACGCGCCGGAGGTGATGCAGGTCGATCCCGGTGACCCGACTGTCGCAATGGCCTTCGACATGGCCATTTCGGAGACCGTGAACCTCCCCGGCGGCGGTAACATCACCCTTGAGCGGACCCGCGCGCTTGTTGCGGTGGATGTCGATACGTCCGGCCGCACGGAAACAGGACGGGCCGCCACCCGCGCGCTCAAGGTCAATCTGGATGCCGCCGCCGAACTCGCCCGCCAGATACGTCTTAGGAACCTTGGCGGGATCATCGTGATGGACTGCGTCAGCCCGCTTAACCGCGAGGCTGGCAAACAGGTGCGGGACCGGTTCAATACCGTATTCCGGCAGATTTCCAGCCAGCGGGTCCGGGCGCTGCTGCCATCGGACCTCGGCCTTCTGGAAGCCTCCGTCGAATGGGCTGAGACGCCGATCGCCGAGCGCCTGCTGGACCCTTCCGGCGCAAAGTCTTCCCGGACCATATGTTTCGACGGGTTCCGGCTTCTGGAGCAGGAAGCGCGGGCGAGACGCATGGACAGGCTCTGTCTCGACCTGCCGAGGCCCGCCCTTGACTGGCTCAACCGGGATGGCCAGCTTCTGCGGCAAAGCCTTGCGCAAAAGTACGGCGACCGCTTCACTTACGACTCGACCGATCCGAAATCTCCTGTTGTTTTCACCGTCCCATGAGCCAGCCCGTGCCCCCCGAGAAACGCCAGCCCAAATGTGCCCAGTGCCGCAAGAACCCGGTTTCTGCGGAATACCGGCCATTCTGCTCCAAACGCTGCGCGGATGTGGACCTCGGCAAGTGGTTGAATGAGGGCTACGCCATTCCCGGCCCACCGGTCGAGGACGACGAAGACTCCCCCCGCCCGGGCGACGCCGGGGATATGTCAGCAGAAGACTGAAATCAGCATGGACAAGCCCGCAGGGCTCCGTTAGATAGCGCCCTTCCCCACGGCCCGCCCGGGTAGCTCAGGGGTAGAGCAGCGGATTGAAAATCCGCGTGTCGGTGGTTCGATTCCGCCCCCGGGCACCATTTTCCCAGATCAGATTGCTTATGCCGCCTCGTCCTGTCCTGGCGCCCGGTCCGCGGATGCGTCCAGCACACCAGGAGTGTCCCAGGCCCCTTCGGGGCGGATGATCACATAGGGGTCGGCTTCCATCGGCAAGGCGTCGGGGTGTTCCGGAACCAGGATCTCGATCTCACGGTATTCATAGTCGGAGAACCAGAACGGCCCGCGCCCGGGCAGAAGGCGGCACTTGAAGGTGCGCGACCAGACCGGCCAGAGCCGTGCCTGGATCTGGCCGAGCATCCGGCGATAGCCTTTGCGCGCGACCAGTTCGAACATTTCCGCCAGCAGCACACGCAGGCCCATCCGCCCCCGCTCTCGCGGCAGGAGGGCGATTCGTTCCAGCTTGGCGAAATCCGCGAACCAGCGCACCCGCAAGGTCCCGACCGGCTCGGCCCCATCGAACAGAAGGAAATGTGTGCCGCACAAATCATTCCCGTCATATTCCTCTTCATACGGACAGGCCTGTTCCGACATGAAAACCGCCGCCCGGATGGCTGCCGCCATCTGCAATTCATCCAGCGACCTGACCGGCCGGGCGCTGTAGCGGTCCCAGGTCTCGTCCGGCACAGGGCGGCGCAGCCCCTCCATCCCCACCACAGGCCGCTTCATCACGCCGCCTCCGACCCGGAAGAGAAACCCTCCTGAACCCAAAGATCTGGCAGGCCGCCTTCAAGCGGTGAAAACCCAAGCGACGCCATCGACCGCTTTCCGTCGTCGGTTGCGCCCCGGGCGAAGGTCGGGACGGCGGCAAACTGGTCCATGCGCATGACCGCAGCCGCCGTCATCACGGCCCGCCGGGCCTCCTTCGTCGCGCCGGCATAGACGCCGATATATACGCCGGCGACGTCCCGCCCCTGCCAGGCGAGATGGGCCGGGGCCGGATCTGCCGGGCAATAGGTTCCGTCCCGGACGGCCTGCTCCCCGGCGGGCGACAGAGGCAGGACGAGGAACACACCCTCAATCGGGTCACCCGTGACCCAGGCGGTCATGCCGGTGACCACATCCATGCGCATCACAGCATCTGGTGTTGCGATCTTCGCCCCCATCAGGGACTCTGCCAGCCTGATGCCTTCAGCGAGTTCTCCGATGCTCGCATGCCGGAACCCAAGTTCCCTGGCCCGTCGCTCCACCCGTACAATGTCTACGTGTATCGTAGACTCTTTACAATTTCTCGTTGCTTCCACGTCGACTCTCCACTACACGCTTAAATTGAGTTTTTCAGTTTTCGCGGGATGGGGCTTTAGCCGTGGGTGAAAGGGGGCGTTTCAGCCTTGCAAGGGGACGCGATGCAAGCTGAGCTGTTTGACTGGGACAAGATCCGGGTGTTCCGGACCGTTGCACAATTGGGCAGTATGAGCGCCGCCGCAGCCCGCCTGTGCGGCTCCGTACCAACGGTCAGCCGCCGAATGTCGGACCTCGAGGCAGACCTCAACACACAGCTCTTCCATCGCTCCACGCGGGGGATAGAGCTGACCGAGGCCGGGCATGTCCTGCTACGGCATGCCAACGTCATGGCCGATGTCATGGAGGCCGTGCAGATTGATGTGGCCGACCAGAAAGGCACGGCCACAGGCATTGTTCGGCTGGATGCGGATGAAGCCCTGCTGGCCTGGTGGATCGCGCCGCAGATTGCTGCTTTCCTGACAGGCAATCCGGGCATCGACCTCCGCGCCAGCGCGTGGACGCCGCCAACGCCGGACATCGCTAGCATTTCAGACGTGTTCCTGACCCTTGAGCGCCCCGTTCAGTCAGACCTGATCACCCGCCGTCTCGGCAAGGTGCACTATGCCGTCTACGCCGTGCCCACGCACCCTGTCTCCGCGAGCAGGCCGGCAAGGCTCGCATCCATCGACTCGGCCCGGTGCGTGTTTCCACGTCAGTTGGCGGACCTGATTTCCGGGACACTGCCGGCCGCGGATTCCCTGCGCCAGTTTTGCGAACGGTCACCCATATCGAACAGCCTGTCGGCTGCACTCGCAGAATGCCGCAGCGGCGCAGCGCTTTGCGCCCTGCCGACATTTGTGGAAGCCGCCCATCCTGACATCCTGCGCATCTGCCCGCTTCCGGCTGTCCGGGCTGATATCTGGATGTCGTTCCCGGAACGCGCGCGCCGGCAGGACCGGTGTGTGACCGTACTGGACTGGCTACGTGGCCTGCTCGACGCCGAGGACCATCATTGTTTCCGGCAAAACCCCGCACAGGCTTTACAGACAGAGCCCGAAACGCGCCTCTGCCGTCAGGCCTGAGAGGGCGGGCGGCAGATCAGGCGGCCACGAAGCCCTGCAGTTCGGCGGCGCTATGGCGCGCCTGCTCCGGGCTGCCGAACAGCTGCCTGTTCACGCCGATGCGCTTGAACCAGTAATGCAGGCCCAGAAGATCGGTGAAGCCCATGCCGCCATGCACTTCCGTTGACGTCTTGGCGACGAAGGTGCCGACCTCGGCGAGGTGCGCCTTGGCAAGGTTCGCCATAACAGCCGCCTCCGGATCGCCGGTATCCATGGCATAAGCCGCATGCCAGACGAGCGCACGGGCCGGTTCCAGCTTCGCCGTCATTTCCGCACACAGATGCTTCACCGCCTGGAACGAGCCGATGACCCGTCCGAACTGTTTGCGTTCCTTGGCGTACTCGACCGCCTTGTCCAGCATGGCCTGCGCCGCGCCGAGCGTATCCGCAGCAATCAGGAGGCGAGCCGCTTCCAGCGCGCCGTCCGCCTGCGCCATGGACGCCTCACACTTCGCATGATCGAAACCGAGCTCCTGGAAAGTCCTCGTGCGGTCAATCGTCCGCATGGCCGTTGCCGACCAGGTATCGACGACATGGAGACCGCCGTCCGTATCGGCTGTCAGGACATGGGTCGCACTATCCGGCACCATGGCCAGCAATGTCTTGCCGGACACATGCCCATCCTTCAGCGTCAGACCAGCAAGGTCCCGCCGGGAGGACAGTTCTGTCAGCGACAGGCCGAAAACCATGTCGCCCGTCGCAACCCCTTCGGCATAAGCCTCTCCCGCATTCGGGAGCACGTGTGCCGCCACGGTCGCCGCCAGGAACCCGGATGGCGTCACCGCATACCCCAGCGCTTCCTGAACAAGGCAGGCCTCCAACAGGCCGAGCCCTGACCCACCGGCCGCTTCGGGAACATGCAGCCCCATGATGCCCATTTCCGACAGGCCCGCCGCCAGCGTGGCCTTTGCGTCGGCATCGCCGTCCGCAATCTTGCGGATTGTATCCAGCGACGCGTTGTCCTTCAGGAATCCGCTGATCGAATCCTGCAGCATGCGCTGGTCTTCTGAGAGTGCGAATTCCATGACTTAAACCTTCGCCGGCTTGGGTTCGCGCGGCATGCCGAGGCCGCGTTCGGAAATGATATTCTTCTGGATCTGTGCCGTACCGCCGCCAATGATCAGGCCGAGGTCATACATGTAGCGCCACTGCCACGACCCATCCGCCCTCAGATGGTCTCCGTCACCATAGAGAATGCCGAGTTCACCCAGGGCATCAATGGCGAGACCGGCAATCTGGTGGTTCAGTTCGCACCCTTGCAGCTTCACGATCAGGCCGGCGAGCCCTGCGCTCTCCTGCTTCAGGCGCGCCGTCGTCACGCGCAAGCCGTTGGCCTGCATCGCATAGACTTCGCCCTGCAACTTCACCAACCGGTCCCGCAACAGAGGATTGTCGATCAGGCGCTCGCCGTTCATCGTCTCTTTTTTCATCAGCTCGACGAGTTCCAGGAACCGCGCCTTCGTGGCGTTCGGGTCTCCCAGCATGCCGCGCTCATGGGTCAGCGTGGCATTCGCCACCTGCCAGCCCTTGTTCTTCTCGAACACGATGCCGCTTTGCGGCACGCGGACATCGGTAAAGAACACTTCATTGAAGTTCGCGTTCTCGGTCATGTCGACCAGCGGACGCACCTCAATGCCGGGCGTGTCCATCGGGAACAGGACATAAGAGATGCCGTGATGCTTTTTCGCGTCCGGATCCGTCCGCACAAGGCAGAAGATCATGTCGGCCTGTTTCGCGGTCGAGGTCCAGATCTTCTGGCCGTTGATGATGAAATCATCGCCGTCTTCCACGGCAGCTGTGCGCAGCGCCGCAAGGTCAGATCCTGCACCCGGCTCTGAATACCCCTGGCACCAGATCATCTCACCGTGCAGCGTTGGGCGGATATAGGCTTCCTTCTGCTCCGGTGTACCCAGCTCCAGAAGGGTCGGCACCAGCATGGAGATGCCCTGCCCGCCCATCGGCCGCGCAATGCCCGTGCGGGCGAACTCTTCCGCGATAATGCGGGATTTCAGCAAGTCAGGTTCGGCGCCATACCCGCCATATTCCTTCGGGATCGTCCGGGCGGTCAGCCCTTTCTCAATCAGGAATTTCTGCCAGGCGAGACGTTTGGGGTTTTTCATCCCCCTGTCTTCCGGGCCGGGGGCCAGATGGGCATTTTCCGTCAGGATGCGGTTCACGTCCTGGCGGAAGGCTTCGTATTCGGGGCTCAGACTCAGTTCCATGAATTCATGCTGAAGGGGCTTACCCAAGGTTCGCCAAGAGGAAAAATTCTTTCGCATCCGCACAATAGACACTCCGCCGTCAGGCCTTGCGTGGACGCAGCGTCAACAGGCTTACCTCGCCATCGATAAATCAACACGCGCACCAGGGAGCGAAACCAAATGGCAGTCGAATATGAGAAAAAGGGCCACGTCGCCATCATCACGATGAACCGTCCGGAAGCCCGCAACGCCATCAATGGCGAGATGGCCCAGACGATGGAAGCCGCCCTCGACCAGATGGAATCCGACCCGGAAGTCTGGGTGGGCATCCTCACGGCCGTTGGCAAGGCCTTCTGCGCCGGGGCTGACCTGAAAGAAATCTCGGCTGGCAATGGAGCCGCCCTTTCCACCAAGAAAGGCGGGTTTGCAGGCATCGCAAAGCGCGAGCGCACCAAGCCACTGATCGCCGCGATCACCGGCTCGGCCCTCGCAGGTGGCACGGAAGTCGCCCTCTCCTGCGATATGATCGTCTGCGCGGACAACACGAATTTCGGCCTGCCGGAAGTGAAGCGCTCGCTCGTCGCAGCGGCCGGCGGCCTGTTCCGCCTGCCCCGCGTGATTGGCAAGGCCATGGCGATGGAAGTCATTCTGACCGGCGATCCGATGCCGGCCCAGCGCGCCTATGAACTTGGCATGGTCAACAAGGTCGCCCCCGAAGCCGAGGTGATGGCCGAAGCTGAAAAGCTCGCCGCCCGCATCACCGCCAACGCGCCGCTCGCCGTCGCCGCCAGCCGTACCGTCGTCATCGACGCCACGTCCAAGACCGATGACGAACTCTGGAAAGACAGCGGCAAGGCCTTCGCCAGCATCGTCGGCACCGAAGACTTCAAGGAAGGCCCGAAAGCCTTCATCGAGAAGCGCGCCCCCGTCTGGAAGGGCAAGTAATTCGGACTATTCCGCGGCGCGGCGTGCAAGCCAATCCAGCACGCCGCGTCCGGCCGCCCGGCCAGTCGCCATGCAGGCCGTGATCAGATAGCCGCCCGTCGGCGCATCCCACGCGACCATCTCGCCCGCGCAGAAATGCCCGGGCTTTTCTTTCAGCATCAACTGATCGTCCAGCGCGGCCCATGCGACGCCGCCTGCTGTGGAGATTGCCTCGTCCAGCGGCACAGTACCCGTCAGCTTCAACGGCAGCGCCTTGATAGCCTGCGCCGCTTGCGCCGGATCGTTCAGCGCGGCGCGGTCCGCACACTCATACAGCAACGCCGCCTTCACGCCGGTCAGCTTCAGCGCCTTGCGAAGCCGGTTAGACAGGGACTGTTTCGAAGGCGCTGCTTCCAGCCGCCGCGCGACTTCCGCCGCGTCCAAGTCAGGCAACAGGTCCAGCCACAGCGTCGCGCTGCCCGCCGCATCGATTTCATCGCGAAGTTTAGCGGACAGCGTATAGACGCTGCCGCTCTCCACGCCCCGCGCCGTTATGGCAAATTCCTCTCGCGTCGCCTGCCCGTCTGCTGACAGGCCCACGCCTTTCACCGGCGCACCGGCAAACTGGTCCCGCATCCGCGCCGACCAGTCCACGGTGAACCCGCAATTGGAAGGCCGGAACGGATCGACCGCGATTCCCGCTTGCCGGAACATGTTGGCCCATGCGCCATCCGACCCCAGCCGCCGCCAGCTGCCACCGCCGAGCGCAAAGACGGTTGCGGCGGGCGTGACGGTCACGTCCCCCTCCGGCGCGTCGAATGCAAGTGCACCGCCCGGTGCCCAGCCGGTCCAGCGATGTTTCAGGTGAAGCCGGACGCCCCTGTCTGCCAGTCTGCGAAGCCAGGCGCGGAGCAGCGGGGAGGCCTTCATCGATTCCGGAAAAATCCGGCCGGTCGGGCCGACATGGGCCGGCATGCCGAGGCCTTCCATCCAGGCGGTCACCTCATCCGGTCCGAAAGCTCCGACATGGTCATGGAATGGTCCGCTATGATCATGGTAGCGCATGAGAAAGTCATGCGTAGATCCGATATGGGAGATGTTCAGTCCGCTTTTTCCGGCCATCAGGAACTTGCGCCCGGCGCTCGGCATCGCCTCGTAGACGTCGACGCCAACACCCGCCTCAGACAGCACATCCGCAGCCATCAGGCCTGCCGGACCGGAGCCTATGACAGCGACGCGATCAGTCTTCACGGAGAACCCGCGCCTTGCCCCGGCCGAGCGCCAACGCCTTGATCGCGCCCCGGAATGTCTGCACTTCCTGCCGCGTCCAGTCCGCCCTTATCAACGCGGCGCGGAGGTTGTCTTTCATCAGCGGCGTCTTCTCCGGCGGGAAGAAATATCCCGCTCTTTCAAGCTCTTCCTCGAAATGCTCGAACATGCGGTAGAGTTCGTCACGCGGGGCGAGGTCGCCGAGACCGGCTTTGTTATCCCCCTCGTCGGCGCGCGGTCCGATGGCCAGCTTGCCCCATTCGGCGCAAAACACGCACACCGCCTGGGCAAGGTTCAGGCTCTTGAAATCGGTGTCGACCGGATAGGTCATCAGGAAATCGGCCACAGCAACTGCATCATTTGGCAGGCCGGACTTCTCTGCCCCGAACATGATCGCCGATTTGCCAGTGCCGAGCCGCTCATGCGCCACCTGCGCCGCGCCCTGGGCATCGCCCACCCGCTTCTCGATCCCCCGCAGCCGCGCCGTCGCCGCAGCAAGCCATGTGATGCCTTCCAGCGCATCCTGTAGTGTCTGGTGCACAGTCACGGTCACACCCGCGTCGAAAGCGCCCGCTGACATCGTGTCCGCCGCAGGATTTGGCCACCCATCGCGCGGCGCCACGAGCCGCAGATCCGTCAGACCAAAGTTGCGCATGACACGCGCGGCCGCGCCGATATTTTCGCCCAGTTGGGGCGAGTGGAGAATGATGGCCGGGCTGCGGTGATCTGCCATGTCGTAACCTGTTTTGACGCCTGCCCGGGCTCTGCTATAGGCCTGCCAGACAATTACAAGCGCAAGGACTTCCAAATATGGCGAAAATCAAGGTCAAGAACCCGATCGTCGAGATGGACGGGGACGAAATGACCCGCATCATCTGGCAGCTTATCAAAGACAAGCTGATCCACCCCTACCTGGACGTCGACCTGAAGTATTACGACCTGTCGATCCAGAAGCGCGACGAAACCGACGACCAGATCACCGTCGACGCCGCCAACGCTACCAAGGAATATGGCGTGGCTGTGAAGTGCGCAACGATCACGCCGGACGAAGCCCGCGTGGAAGAGTTCGGCCTGAAGAAGATGTGGCGCTCGCCGAACGGCACGATCCGTAACATCCTCGGCGGCGTCGTGTTCCGCGAGCCGATCGTGATCTCGAACATCCCGCGTCTGGTGCCGGGCTGGACCCGTCCGGTCGTCGTCGGCCGTCACGCATTTGGCGACCAGTACAAGGCCACCGACTTCCTCGTGCCGGGCAAAGGCAAGCTGACCATGAAGTGGGAAGCCGCCGACGGGTCCGACTCCAAGGAATTCGAAGTGTTCGACTTCCCCAGCGCCGGTATCGCCATGGGCATGTACAACCTCGACGAGTCGATCCGCGACTTCGCCCGCGCCAGCATGAACTATGGCCTGCAACGCAAGTGGCCGGTCTACCTGTCGACCAAGAACACGATCCTGAAAGCCTATGACGGCCGCTTCAAGGACATCTTCCAGGAAGTCTTCGACACCGAGTTTGCTGACAAGTTCGCCGAGTTCGGCGGCACCTATGAGCACCGCCTGATCGACGACATGGTTGCAGCCTGCATGAAGTGGTCCGGCGGCTATGTCTGGGCCTGCAAGAACTATGACGGCGACGTCCAGTCCGACACGGTTGCCCAGGGTTACGGCTCGCTGGGCCTGATGACGTCGGTCCTGATGAGCCCGGATGGCAACACGGTCGAAGCCGAAGCCGCCCACGGCACAGTCACCCGCCACTACCGCAACCACCAGAAAGGCGAAGCGACCTCGACCAACTCGATCGCCTCGATCTACGCCTGGACCCAAGGTCTCGACCATCGCGGCCGGATGGACGGTACGCCGGAAGTGCGGGAATTTGCGCAAACGCTGGAGAAGACCATCGTCGAGACGGTCGAAGCCGGCTTCATGACGAAAGACCTCGCCCTCCTCGTGGGGCCGGATCAGGGATACCTGACCACCGAAGGCTTCATCGAGAAAGTTGCCGAGAACTTCGAAAAGGCGATGTCGAAGGCCTGATCCTTCCGACACACCGGATAAAGGAAAACCCCGCAGCAGGCGCTGCGGGGTTTTTCATTGGGAGTCAGGGAACGTTGGAGACGTCGGACGTCACGGCCGCGTTCTCCGCCGCAGCTTCTGGCGACCTGTCGCCCCGCAGGACGAACCAGACCACGCCGACCAGAACGGCCATCGGGATCAGCCAGAAAAGCCACACAGGGCGCGCTGGCGCACGTTCGGGCAGGTCTGGCTTCGGATCGCCGGGGTCAGTCATTCAGTTGCCTTGTCTGTTTGGTCAAACGCCGTTCTACCCGAGAGCGTCTCCAATGGCGCTGCCAAGTCAAGCGTTCTTGTGGTTCAGGCCTCGCCCAGAAGCCGGCGGACATGGTCCTCCAGGTCCAGCTGGCGCAGCCGCTTCAGGCGCTCCACCAGAAGGATCCGGCGAAGGCGCTGGTAGGCCACTTCGAGATCTTCATTGACAATGACATAGTCATACCGCCGCCAGTGCATGATCTCGCGCTTGGCATCTTCCATGCGCCGGTCGACAAGTTCCGGTGTCGAGCCGGGCCGGGCCGCCAGACGCTGTTCCAGCGCGCTGATGCTGGGCGGCAGGATGAACACCGAGACCACATCGTTCGGCATCTGGTCGTGCAGTGCATCGGCGCCCTGCCAGTCCACATCGAACAAGACGTCTTCTCCGGCGTCCAGCCGCGCGACCGTGTCAGCCTTCGGCGTACCGTAAAACCTGTCGAACACATGCGCCCATTCGAGGAACTCGCGCCGCTCGATCATGTCGTGGAACTCTTCCACGGTGCGGAAGAAATAGTCTTTTCCGTCCTCTTCGCCCGGGCGCGGCTTACGGGTCGTGGCCGAGACGGACAATTTCACATCGTGGAACTCGTCGATCAGCTTGCGGGCAAGCGTTGTCTTGCCAGCGCCTGACGGGCTGGACAGGACCAGCATGAGGCCGCGGCGCGTGCCGCTGTCTTTGGGGTGTCCGCTATTCGACATTGGCGGCCTGCTCCTTGAACTGGTCAATAAGCCCTTTGAGACCGAGTCCCGCATTCGTCAAATCGAGGCTGACGGATTTCGAGCAGAGCGTGTTGGCTTCGCGGTTCAGCTCCTGAGCCAGGAAATCCAGTTTCCGGCCGACCGGAGAGCCACCCGCAAGCAGCTCATGCGCCGAAACGAAATGGGCCGTCAGGCGGTCCAGCTCTTCACGCACATCCGCCTTGGCGGCGCTGAGGGCAATTTCAGCAGCCGCGCGATCCTTGTCGACGCGGCCGCCCGGATCGAGTTCGTCGAGCTGCTTGGTCAGGCGCTCCTGAAGTAGCGCAGGCTGGGTGTCCGCCAGCTTCCCGGCCTTCTCCCGCAACTCCTCCATGCCGGCGACCAGGCCCTCCAGCAAATCGGCGAGCATACCGCCTTCGCGCCGCCGCTCGGCTTGCAGGGCCTGCAGGGCCTCCTCTCCGGCCTTGGCGAGGGGGGTAATTACGGCCTCATCGCTGCCCAAGTCTCGCAGGTTCCCCGCACCAGGCTCCACGACGCCCTTCACATTCATCAGGCTGGCGAACACTTCACCGGACAGGGCTGCGCCCGTCCGTTTCTCGACTGCTGCCGCAAGCGTATCCAGCAGCGTGGTGTTCACAGTTGCCGTATCGGCGCCGCTGGAGAGGTCGATGCGGAGGGCGACCTGAAGCGATCCGCGCTGGAAATATTTCGGCGCAGCAGACTTGATCACGCGCTCAAGCGCTTCAAAGCCCGGTGGATAGTTTACCCGCACGTCCAGGCCGCGGCCATTGACGCTTTTCGCTTCCCAGGCCCAGCTGCCCCACTCAGCCTCACCCGAAACGCGGGCAAAGCCGGTCATCCCCGATAACACACTCATTCCGGCGCCCGCTCCTTTGCGATTTCTTTTCGCTCATAGGCGCGATAGGCGGCCACATTGCGATTGTGTTCCGCCAGCGTCTTGGCGAACAGATGACCGCCTTTTCCGTCGGCAACGAAGAAAATATATTCTGTATGCGGTGGGTTCAGCACAGCCTCGATGGCGCCGCGTCCCGGGTTGCAGATCGGCGTCTTCGGCAGACCGTCGATCTGGTAGGTATTCCAGTCGGTCTTTCTGTCGATCTCGGACCGGCGCAATGTGCGCCGCTGGCCCCGGGCATTATAAAGCGGCTCGCCGCGGGAGACGCCGTAAATGATCGTCGGGTCGCTTTCCAGCCGCATGCCCCGGTTCAGGCGGGTGGTGAACAGTGCGGCAATTTCAGGCTGCTCATCCACACGGCCGGTTTCCTTCTCGACCACGGAGGCCAGGATGACCGCCTCGTAGGGCGTTTTGAGCGGGATATCCGGATCCCGTTCCGGCCACAGGTCTTCCAGCAATTCTGTCTGCTTGTCCTGCATCAGCTTGACCATGTCGGCGCGGGTCATGCCGCGATCGAACAGGTACGTATCCGGAAGGAGCGACCCTTCCGGAATGTCCTCTTCCGGCATGTCTCCGACGAGGACCGGGTCCGCCTCAATCACTTTCAGGAGCTGCGCGGTTGTGCGGCCTTCCGGCAAGGTAATCTTGTAGAGGACGCCTTTGCCTTCGATCAGCGTATGCAGCACTTCCACCATGCTGGCGCCGCGCTCGATCTTGAATTCGCCCGTTTTGATATCGGTTTCGGTGTTCTCAAGCTTTGCTTTGAGGCGGATCAATTTGGCATCGCGAATGATGCCTTCCTGTTCCAGGCGCACCGCAACGCTGGAGAGGCCTTCGCCCGGCTCAACATGGAACACGACATCTTCCGTCAGCGGCCCATCCCGGTTCAACGCATCCTGCATCCAGACCCAGCCAACACCGGCTGCAGCCCCGCCAATGACGAGGACCAGGACGATGAGCGACAGCAGGCCCTTCAGGAATTTCATGCGCAGCCTCAATCAGCGGGTTTCCTGCACGATAGCCTAAGCATGGTGCAGGAGTCCGGAAAGGGACTTACTTCACCTCACGCAGCACAAGGCTGGCGTTCGTTCCGCCAAATCCGAAACTATTCGACATGGTGGCGCGCACCCGGCCCTTCTTGGCATTGTGCGGGATCAGGTCGATCACGGTTTCGAAGCTCGGATTGTCGAGGTTCAGCGTTGGCGGCATGACCTGATCGCGGATAGCCAGGGCGCAGAAAGCGCTTTCGATCGCACCAGCGGCGCCGAGAAGGTGTCCAACGGCCGACTTGGTCGATGACATGGAAATGTCCTTCGCGTGGTCGCCGAAAGCCCGCTCCACTGCGCCGGCTTCGCCTTCGTCGCCCTTGGGCGTCGACGTGCCGTGCGCATTGACGTAGTCGATTTCAGTAGGGTCGATACCGGAATTCTTCAGGGCCATTTTCATGGCGCGATAGCCACCCTCAGCCCCTTCAGCAGGGGCCGTGATGTGGTACGCATCGCCGGTCAGGCCGTAACCCGAAACCTCAGCGTAAATCTTCGCGCCACGGGCCTTTGCATGCTCATACTCTTCGAGCACCAGGATCGCAGCGCCTTCACCCATGACAAATCCGTCGCGATCCTTGTCATACGGACGCGAGGCCTTTTCGGGCGTATCGTTGAAATTGGTGGACATGGCCTTGGCGGCGCAGAAGCCGGCAATGCCGATCCGGCCAATCACGGCTTCGGATCCGCCTGCAATCATCACGTCGGCATCGCCGTACTTGATGAGACGGGACGAGTCGCCGATCGCGTGCGCCCCGGTTGCACAAGCCGTAACAACCGCGTGATTCGGGCCTTTGAAGCCGTACTTGATCGAGACCTGACCGGAGGCGAGGTTGATCAGGGCCGACGGAATGAAGAACGGGCTGACCTTGCGCGGGCCATGCTCGTGCAGGGTGATCGCGGTGTCGTAGATCGATTCGAGCCCACCGATGCCTGAGCCGATCATGACTCCGGTGCGCTCTTTTTCCTCTTCGTCCTCAGGACGCCAATTGGCATCCTCGACAGCCTCTTCGGCCGCCGCGATGGCGTAGAGGATAAACTCGTCGATCCGGCGCATCTCCTTCTTGGAGACGAATTTTTCCGAATCGAACGCTTCGGGGTCTCCTTCCCCACCGCCACGGCCAGTCACCCATGGCACCTGGAAAGCGATCTTGCAGGGCATGTCCTCAGGGTCGAACGCATCAATGCGTCCAGCCCCGGACTTGCCCGCAAGCAACCGTTCCCATGTGGCCTCACGTGTCGCCGCGAGCGGCGACACGATACCAATGCCAGTAATGACGACGCGGCGGTCAGACATGGAGACCCCTCCTGTCCAGGATGTCTTAGATGTGAGCCTTGATGTGGGTCACGGCGTCACCGACGGTACGGATAGACTCCTGCACATCGTCCGGGATTTCGATATTGAATTCTTCCTCAAAAGCCATGACCAGCTCGACGAGGTCCAGCGAGTCTGCGCCGAGGTCGTCAATGAAGCTCGCGCTTTCGACGACCTTGTCACCTTCAACGTCGAGATTGTCGACAACGATTTTCTTAACACGTTCGAGAACGTCAGACATGTGCACCTCTCTTAAATGCCTGAGGAATGGCCCGAAATCCGAACCATTGTGTTGCGCCTAGCACACAGTTATCCGAGCCGCCAAGCCCTTGTATAGCTGTGAACTGTGCCTATCAGATCATGGCCATACCGCCATTTACGTGCAGCGTCTGCCCCGTAACATAGGCTGCCTCGTCAGAAGCCAGATACACCGCAGCTGCAGCAATATCGGCGCCCTGCCCCAATCGGCCCGCAGGAATTCTCCCCAGAAGCGAACTCTTCTGAGCTTCCGGCAGCACATCCGTCATGGGCGATTCGATGAATCCGGGGGCGATTGCGTTGGCTGTAATGCCGCGGCTGGCAACTTCCTGCGCGAGTGATTTGGTAAATCCGATCATCCCCGCCTTGGACGCGCAATAGTTCGTTTGCCCGGGATTGCCGGTCACACCGACCACCGATGTGATGCCGATAATGCGGCCATGACGGCGCTTCATCATGCCCCGCACGACGCTCTTGGTCAGGCGGTAGTAGGATCCGAGATTGATATCGATGACGTCGTTCCAGTCGTCATCCTTCATCTGCATCAGCAGTTTGTCGCGGGTGATGCCGGCATTTGCGACCAGAATATCGAGCGGCCCGACCACGTCCTCGGCTTTCGCAGCGAGGCCGTCGACGGCCTCGGTGTCGGACAGGTTGCAGGTCACCACGGCACTTTCCCCGGGCAAAGTGGCAGCAACCTCATTGAGGACCCCTTCGCGCGTGCCTGACAGCACGACTTTCGCGCCAGCTTCCGAGAGCGCTTTCGCAATCGCGCTGCCGATACCGCCGGAAGCGCCCGTAACAAGGGCCGTACGGCCGGAGAGTGTAAACATGGGATTATCCCTTCATGGCTTCTGCAAAGGCTTTCAGATCCTCGGGCGCGCCGAGGGTGAAGCCTTTTAGTGATTTCTCGATGCGGCGCTGCATCACCGTCAGGACCTTACCGTTGCCAACTTCGCCCGTCGTGTCGACGCCCTGCGCGAACATGAACTGTACACTTTCGGTCCAGCGGACGCGGCCTGTCACCTGCGCGACGAGGTTCTGACGGATGATTTCAGGATCGGTCACTGGCGTCGCAGAGACATTCGCAACCACCGGAACGACCGGCGATTTGATATCGGTGCCGGCCAGCGCCTCAGCCATGGCATCGGCGGCGGGCTGCATCAGCGAGCAATGGAAAGGCGCGGACACGTTCAGCGGCATCGCTTTCTTCACGCCGTTTGCCTTCGCCCACTCACAGGCTGCATCGATCGCGGCTTTCGATCCGGAGAGCACCAGCTGACCGGGCGCGTTGTCGTTCGCAAGTTCGCAAACCCCGCCCGTATCGCGGCCAGCCGCACAAGCGGCCTCTGCCTGCACTACATCAGCGCCCAGCAGGGCTGCCATGGCGCCTTCTCCGGGCTGAACGGCCGACTGCATGGCATTGCCGCGGATGCGCAGGAGGCGCGCCGTATCTGCGATTGTCAGCGATCCTGCAGCGGCCAGAGCGGAATATTCCCCCAGCGAGTGACCGGCCACAAAGGCAGCATCCCTGGCGGAGGTGCCGAATTCGGCCTCCAGCGCCTTCATGGCGGCAACCGAATGGGCCATGAGCGCCGGCTGGGTATTGGCCGTCAGCGTCAGGTCCTCGATCGTGCCGTTCCACATCAGGTCCGACAGGTTCTGGCCAAGCGCGTCATCGACCGCCTGGAACACGTCGCGGGCGGCCGGATAGGCATCCGCAAGGGCCTTGCCCATACCGATTTCCTGGCTGCCCTGGCCAGGAAAGATGAAGGCGAGTTTGGTCATCGGCGATTCTCCCGGGATTTTCGCCGTGCCTAAATGTGCACGCGCGTGTGCGCAAGCTATTGAAAACCCTTGCCAGATGCGCTTTACAGCCGCCTTCATGGACAGGGATGCGGTCCTTGGTACTCCGGAATGAGCCGGAGGAAGAGGGGCCATCGTCCGGCAGTTTCCCGCTGTCTGGCGCCGCACCCCTTATTTTTGGGAATGAAAACATGGCTTTTTACGAGCATGTCGTGATCACACGACCTGACATCTCGCCGGCCCAGGTCGACTCTTTTGTCGAAGAACTGTCCGGCTTTCTCAAGGAAAAAGGCGCCACAATCGGCAAAACCGAATATTGGGGCCTTCGCAACCTTGCCTACCCGATCAAGAAGCAGCGCAAGGGTCACTACTCGCTGATCAACATCGACGCGCCTGCCGCTGCGATCCACGAACTGGAACGCCGCCAGCGCCTGTCGGAAGACGTCATGCGCTACATGACCATCCGCGTGGAAGAACTGAGCGACGAGCCGTCGCCGGTGCTCTCCCGCAAAGACCGCCGCCGCGACTAGGAAAGGGACAGGACATGGCTCAGAAACTGAACATCACCAATATCCCGGCCCGCCGTCCGTTCGGCCGCCGCCGCAAAGTCGATCCGTTTTCGGGCGATAACGCCCAGACGATCGACTACAAGGACGTGAAGCTGCTTCAGCGCTATATCTCTGAAAAAGGGAAAATCGTGCCGAGCCGCATCACGGCTGTAAACCTGAAGAACCAGCGCAAGCTTGCCCAGGCCATCAAACGTGCCCGCATGCTCGCCCTGCTGCCCTTCGAAGTGAAGTAAGGAGAGACTGACATGCAAGTGATCCTCCTTGAGCGCGTTGAAAACCTCGGCGCCATTGGCGACGAAGTGAAAGTGAAGAACGGCTTCGCCCGTAACTTCCTTCTGCCGCAAGGCAAGGCCCTGATGGCCAACGAACGCAACCGCGCCCGTTTCGAGCGTGAACGCGACGCCATCGAAGCCCGCAACGCCGAAGCCCGTGCAGCTGCTGAGACCGAATCCCAGAAGCTCGACGGCGCAATCTTCGTCCTGATCCGTCAGGCTGGCGACACCGGCCATCTTTATGGCTCCGTCACCGCACGCGACATTGCCGATGCTGCTGAAGCATCCGGCTACAGCGTGCCGCGCTCCGGCGTGCGCCTCGACAAGCCGATCAAAGAGATCGGCCTCTACGACGTTTCAGTCCGCCTCCACGCGGAAGTTACCGTCACCGTCCAGGCAAACATCGCCCGTTCGAATGACGAAGCTGACCGTCAGGCCAAGGGTGAAGACATTGTTGCTTCGCTGCAGGCTGCCAATCAGGCGCAGGATGATGAGCAGGCCGGCGAACTCGCCGAAGCTGCTGCAGAACGTGCCGCTGAAGGCCCTGCTGAAGAAGAATAAGCTTCACGGCATACCAGACAGAAAAGGCCGCACTTCCGGGTGCGGCCTTTTTCTTTGGCAGTTACGGATGTTGGTAGATCATCCACCGATGACGGGCATTTATCCACAGGTGAGGCAGCTCTATCACCGTGCACTCTCACCTCAGGTAAGGTAGGGTTAACGCCATGCCTCTCGACGATACCGCCTCCCCCAAAGACGCCATCGCGCCGCCGCACAATCTGTCGGCCGAATCCGCCGTGCTGGGCGCCATTCTGTTCGACAACAATTCCTACCAGCGTGTCGCCGACATCCTGCGCGCGTCGGATTTCTACGCCCCGGCCCACCAGGAATTGTATGAAGTCGCTTCCATCATGATTCAGCAGGGGCGCATCGCCGATGGCGTGACCCTGCGCGAGCATTTCGAGAAGGCCGAGAAGCTGTCGGAGATTGGCGGCGCGCGTTACCTGGAACAGCTGCTCGATTCGGCGGCTTTCGGTGCCGAGGTGGGCGACTACGCCCATATGATCCGCGATCTCGCCATGCGCCGCTCGCTCGTCGGCATCGGCAGCGACCTTCAGGGCCGGGCGCTGACCCCTGCCCCGGAAGAAAGCGGCGAGCGCCAGATCGAGCTGGCTGAACGCCAGCTGTTCGACCTCGCCGAGCGCGGCGCCACCGGCCGCGGCTTTACAAGCTTCGCGGAAGCGCTGACGGAATCGTTGAAAACGGCCGAAGCGGCCTACAAGCGCGAAGGCAAGATTGCCGGGATCCCGACCGGCCTGCGCGACCTCGATGAAAAACTTGGCGGCATGCACCGGTCTGACCTCATCATCCTCGCCGGACGCCCGTCGATGGGCAAGACATCGCTCGCCACCAACATCGCCTACAATGCGGCCTCTGCCTATCGGGCCGAGATGCAGGAGGATGGCTCCAAGAAAACCGTAGACGGAGCGATCGTCGGATTCTTCTCGCTGGAAATGTCGAACGAACAGCTGGCAACGCGTATCATCGCGGAGCGGACCGGGATCACCACCCACCGCATTCGCCAGGGCGATCTCGACAAGGGCGACTTCGAACGCCTGCGCGAAGCGACGGAGGAGCTGCAGAACCTGCCGCTCTATATTGACGACACTGGCGGTATCTCGATCAGCCAGCTCGCGGCGCGCGCGCGCCGCCTGCAACGCTCCGTCGGTCTCGACATGATCGTGATCGACTACCTGCAACTGATCACGGTCAGCACCTCCGGCCCCAATTCCAGCCGTGTGCAGGAAATCACCCAGATCACGACCTCGCTGAAGGCGCTGGCGAAGGACCTGAACGTCCCGATCATCGCGCTGTCCCAGCTCTCCCGTGCCGTGGAACAGCGCGACGACAAACGCCCTCAGCTGTCCGACCTTCGGGAATCCGGCTCCATCGAGCAGGACGCGGACGTCGTCATGTTCGTGTACCGCGAGGAATATTATCTTGCCCGGACAGAGCCCGGCGCAGACCCGAGTGATCCGGCATCAAACGAAAAATGGTCCAAGTGGCGCCAGCGCATGGACGAGGTCTACGGCAAGGCCGAATGTATCATCGGCAAGCAGCGTCACGGTCCGATCGGCCGCGTCGAACTCGCCTTCGACTCCAACATCACGCGCTTCGGCGACCTGACCAAGGAACAGCAGGGCTACGGCGGCGACTTCGAGTAAGCCTCAGGCCAGCGCCGCGTGCAGCAGGTCCAGCGCTTCGATCGCGAAACGGCGCATATTGTCTTCCCGATCGTCGAGGCCCGTTTCAAGCGTGCGGGAAACTTCAAACCTGTCCGGGCCGCAGACCGCCACGCAGGTGTGTCCGGCCGCATCGCCGTAAGGATTTCCGTTCGGCCCGGATGCGCCGGTCTCGCACAGCCCCCAGTCAGCGCGCAGCTTGCCCCGGATCGTGCGGGACAGCAGGCGGGCATACGGCTCGGTCGAAGAGCGCATGTCGCCCAGGTCTTCCTTGGTCAGCCCCAACAGCCCCCGGAATGCCTGCGGCGTGTAGATCACCCCACCTCCCCGGTAGAAGGCCGATGCGCCCGGCACGGCGAGCAGCGCGGCCGAGATCAGGCCTCCGGCAGATGATTCCGAGATCGCGACGGTTTCGCCGCGCTGTGTCAGGCGTGCGCCGATATCGGCGGCAATGGGGATCAGGTTTTGCATACGTCACATCAACCAATCACCAGGGCGCTGGCAAGCCTCGACGCAACGACAGGTGTTGGTTTCGCCGGCTTTTGCGCCCACACTCTTCGAAATCATTGGAGGAAGCCCAAGTGGATCTGCATCTCAAAGGAAAGAACGCCGTCATCCTTGGCGGCACGCGCGGCATCGGGCGTGCCATTGCCGGCACGTTGGCCAGTGAAGGCGCCAATATCGCCATCTGCGCCCGCAATGAAAAGCAGGTCGCCGAAACGGTCGAGGCCCTGCAGGCCAAGGGCGTGAATGCGACCGGCGCTTCAGTGGATATTACAGATGAAGACGCCCTCAAATCCTGGATCCGGAAAGCGGGCGTGGAACTGGGCGGCATCAACATCCTGGTTTCCAATGCCGGGGCCATGGCGCAGGGCAATTCGCCTGAAGCCTGGACACAGAACTTCCAACTGGATGTGCTGGGCGCAGTCAACGCCTTCAACGCGGCCGAGCCCTTCCTGGACAAAGCCGCCAAGGCAAGTGGCGATGCAGCCTTTGTCATCATCGCCTCCGTCTCGGCGGCGCAAGCAGACCGGGCGGATTCTTACGGTCCGATGAAGGCGTCGCTGATTCACTTTGCCAAAGGGCTGGCCCGCGAAAACGCCGCCAAAGGCCTGCGTGTCAATGTCGTCTCGCCGGGCATGGTCTTCTTCGAAGGCGGGATCTGGCACATGGTGCAGACTAACCAGCCCGACTTCTTCAAGCAGGCCAATTCCCGCAATCCGACCGGACGCTGTGCAACGCCGCAGGAAATCGCCAACGCGGCCGTGTTCCTGGCCAGCCCGGCATCCTCCTACACGACGGGCGTCAACCTGGTCGTGGACGGCGCGGTGTCCAATCGCGTGAATTACTGACCGAGCAGGTCGATCGTGCCGGCAGGCGGGCCCTACAGCCCGCCTAGCCAGTCGATCAGATGCCGATTTACAGCTTCCGGACGCTCTTGCTGGGTCCAGTGGCCGCAGCCTTCCAGCAGATGGCATCCGCGCAGGTCCGCCAGGTTCGGTTTCATCGCGGCGACGATGTCCCCCTGGAACATTTTCAGCACGAGATCCTTCGTGCCTCCGATGAACAGCGATGGCTGCTGGATCACCGGATTGGCCGGATGACTCTTCAGGAACGCATAGTCGCGCGCATGATTGCGGTAGCGGTTCAGCGGACCGCGGAAACCGGATTTGCGGAACTGGCTGTCGTAATAGGCGACATCATCCGCGTCCAGCCAGGGCAGCGGCATGGGCGGTTCCGGCAAGCGGTGCAGCAGCGTGTCGCCATGCTTCTTGTCCGTCGGCCAGGTGCCGTCCGGCGCATCGCCGGAGATCGCATAGTAGAACTTCCGGATCGTCTCCGCAGGATCGGCTTCCAGCTCCGCTTCCGGCGGGCCGATATCCTGGAAATAGACCTGATAGAAGAACAGGCCTCGTTCGGTGAACACCTTGTGTACCATGTCCAGGAACATGACGTCGCCCATCGGCATGTAAGGCACGGAAAGCCCGGCCACCGCACGGAACTTGTCCGCATGCAGACGGGCCGTATTCCAGGCTATGGGCGCGCCCCAATCATGTCCGACGACAACCGCCTTCTCACCCGGTGACAAGGCCTCCGCCAGCCCTGCGATATCGCCGGTGAGGCTCTCGAGATCATACGCCTCGACCGCCTCCGGCCGTTCGGATTCGCCATAACCGCGCACATCCGGTGCGGCCACCCGGTAGCCGGCCTCGCTGAGCGCCTTGATCTGGTGGCGCCACGAATACCAGCTTTCGGGAAAACCGTGGACGAGCACGACAAGCGGCCCGTCCCCGGCAGTCGCCACGCGCAGCGTGACGCCATTCGTCTTTACAAACTCGAAGGTCTGCTCACTCACGAGCCGTCACCACCAATCCATTTGAATTCCGGCTCATCCCACCAAGGGAAGAAGCTCGGCATACCGTCGGATACTTTCACCGGATAAGTCGGCTGACGCTTCTCGAGGAAGCTCATCACGCCTTCGCGGGCATCTTCGGTTTTGCCGCGCGAGTAGATTGCAGCGGAATCGACGATGTGGGCTTCCATCGGGTGGCTGGCGCCCAGCATGCGCCACATCATGTGACGGGTCAGCGTCGTGGAGACGGCGGCCGTATTGTCTGCAATCTCGCGGGCCAGCTTTTTCGCTTCATCCAGAAGGTCAGCCTGCGGATAGACGGCTTTCACGAAGCCGGCATCGAGAGCCTCCTGCGCCGGGAAGATCCGGCCGGTAAAGCACCAGTCCAGCGCCTGCTGAATACCAACGAGACGCGGCAGGAACCAGGAGGACGCAGCCTCCGGGTTGATGCCCCGGCGGTTGAACACGAAGCCGAAGCGCGCATTGTCGGATGCAAGGCGGATATCCATCGGCAGCTGCATGGTCACGCCGATCCCGACGGCTGCGCCATTGATGGCGCCGATCACCGGCTTCAGGCTGTTGAAGATACGCAGTGTCACGCGCCCACCGCCATCGCGCTGGATATCTTCGCTGGCAGTGCGGCCAGCCTCACCATCGCCCGAGCGTTTGTCATAGTCGAACGTCTTGGCACCGGACGAGAGGTCAGCCCCTGCGCAGAAGGCGCGGTCGCCATGCCCCGTCACGATGACAACACGCACGTCGTCGTCTGCGTCGGTGATGTCGAACGCTTCGATCATCTCCTGCATCATCTTGCCTGTGAACGCGTTCATCTTCTCTGGCCGGTGAAGGGTCAGAATGGCGATGCCGTCTTCCTTCTCCAGCTTGATTTCTTCGAATGTCTTGAGCGCCGTAGCGGCCATGGCCGGTCTCCCTGTTGGTTTGCAGGCTAGTGAGGCGGGGTTCCGCAAGGTTCGTCAAGCCGGGGCTGGTGAGTTTCGTACTCGCCCCTCGGAAAGCGTGATTTTGCAGATTCCACAGGCATGCTTGACGCAGCGCCCAAACGGACCGGATAGTCGCGACCTGCCCCGCCATCAATTTACGGACCCGCGCTTCATGGAGTTTCACGACTTCCCCCCCGTCACGACGTATGCCGCGCCGTTCTTCGTCCTGTCCGTCGTGCTGGAATGGTGGGGCGTAAAGACCGGACGATTCCATGGCCGGTATGAAACGAAAGACGCGTTTACATCGCTTGCCATGGGCATCGGCAATGTCGTTGTGAACACGCTCACGGCAACGGTCTTTTTCTGGCTGCTGATCGTGGCCTGGCCCTACCGGGTGCTGACCCTGCCTTATACCTGGTGGAGCTTTCTCGCCTGCTTCGTGCTCTACGATTTCATCTACTACTGGAAGCACCGCTTCGCCCACCGGGCCCGCTGGTGGTGGATGGAGCATGTCACCCACCATTCCTCAGAGCACTACAATCTGACGACCGCGCTGCGCCAGCCCTGGTTCGGCCCGTTCACCGGGCTCTACATTCTCGGCCTGCCCATGGTGATCCTCGGCTTCCACCCTTACCTCATCGGCTTCGCGGCGGGCTGGAACCTGCTCTACCAGTTCTGGATCCATACCGAGGCCATCAACCGGATGCCGAAATGGTTCGAGGCGGTGATGAACACACCCTCGCACCACCGCGTGCACCACGCCACGAACCCGCGATACCTCGATACCAATTATGCCGGGGTCTTCATCGTCTGGGACAAGATGTTCGGCACCTTTGTGCCCGAACTGGACGCGGACAAGCCGGTCTATGGCATCGTGAAACCGGTCGGCTCGTACAATCCGTTCACCGTGGCCTTCCATGAATTTTTCGCCCTGATGCGGGACTGCGCCAGCGACGGCCTGCGCCCCGACAAATGGTTCGGACGCATGATCAACGCCCCGGGCTGGAACCCTGACGGGCACCACAACCGCTCCGTTGAACTCAAACAGGCCTATGTCGACGCCCACCCGGACGAGGCCGGCAGTCCGGGTCTCCCCGGGTAACCACGCGATGGCCGACAGGCTGCGGTCGTTCCGGCGCTTTCCGCAACGTCTCCGGTGGACGCCATCGACAGTGTGAGTATGGTCACGGCTGACTATTTCGCAGGGGCCGGGCACAAGCGCCCCCGGAATTTCGTGAGGAGAGCCAGGAATGCACCCCCATCACCACGCAAAGACCAATCCCGACAAGCCTGCCTACATCATGGCCGGTTCCGGTGAGACCGTCACCTACGGCCAGCTGGAGGCACGCTCCAACCAGGTCGCGCACGCCCTGCGCGGCGCAGGCTGCAAGCCGGGCGACACGATCGCGCTGTTCGCCGAAAACTCGCCGCGCTATTTCGAGATCTGCTGGGGTGCCCAGCGGGCCGGGCTCTACTATGTCGCCATCTCCTCGCGCCTGACAGCGCCGGAAGTGGAATACATCCTGTCGGACTCCGGCGCGAAACTCTTCATCGCCGGCGCATCCAAGCGCGCCGTAGCCGAAGAGGTCAAAGCCCTCACCAATCTCGAGCACTACTGGTCCATCGACGGGCCCATGCCGGGCTTCGCGCCGCTCGAAACGCTTCGGGGCGCGTTCCCGGAAACTCCGATTGCCGATCAGATGGCCGGCACAGACATGCTCTACTCCTCCGGCACGACCGGCCGGCCGAAGGGCATCCGCCCGGCGCTTGAGCCGGACATGCCGATCGACGACACGAACGTGCTTATCCAGATCCTGCAAGCCTTCTCCGGCGCGGGTCCGGATAGCGTCTACCTGTCGCCCGCCCCGCTCTACCATGCCGCCCCGCTGCGCTACTGTATGACCTTCATGAAGCTCGGCGCCACGCTGGTCATCATGGAAAAGTTCGATGCGGAATCGCTGCTCAAATACATCCAGCAGTACAAGGTCACGCACATGCAGATGGTGCCGACCATGTTCGTGAAGCTGCTCAAGCTGCCTGAAGAGGTCCGCAAGAAATACGACGTGTCCAGCCTGCAATGGGTTGTCCACGCGGCGGCACCTTGCCCGGTACCGGTCAAGGAACAGATGATCGAATGGTGGGGCCCCATCATCGACGAGTATTATGCCGGCTCTGAAGGCAACGGCATGACCTGGGCCAGAAGCGACGAATGGATGGCCCATAAGGGCACCGTCGGCAAAGCCGTCCATGGCGAGGTCAAGATCTGCAACGAAGAAGGTGATGAAGTACCGGTCGGCGAGGAAGGACAGGTCTACTTTGCGGGCACCACACCGCCGAACTATCATAACTCGCCGGACAAGAACGAAGCAGCCCTGAACCCGAAACACAAGGACTGGTCGTCCCTCGGCGATGTTGGCAAGCTGGACGCAGACGGGTTCCTCTACCTCACAGACCGCAAGGCGTTCATGATCATCTCAGGCGGTGTGAACATCTATCCGCAGGAATGCGAAAACATCATGATCACCCACCCGAAAGTGGCCGACGTGGCCGTGATCGGTGTACCGGACGAAGAATTCGGCGAGTCCGTGAAGGCGGTCGTCCAGCCCATGCCTGGCATTGCCCCTTCCGAGGAACTGGCTGCAGAGCTGATGGAATTCGCGCAGGCTAATCTGTCGAAGATCAAATGCCCGAAGAGCATCGACTTCGACCCGGAACTGCCGCGTCACCCGACCGGCAAGCTCTACAAGCGCCTCATCCGCGACCGCTATTGGGGCAAGAAGGACAGCCGCATCGTCTGATACGGAAACGGCCCGGGCGGGAAAGCACCCGGGCCGCCAGCCGCTGCAGCCTTATTTCAGGAACGCAACAGCCTCATCCGTCGTCCAGACGGCGTTCGCGATCATGGAATAGTTCAGGACCGCCGCGTCATAGGCCTCTTCGCCCGGCGCGCCGACGGCATCCTCCACCATCACGACATTGAAGCCCTGTTCGACCAGTTCCCGCATATGGGAATCCGTACAAAGATTGGCGGCAAAGCCGCCCATGATCACCGTGTCGATGCCATGCTTGCGCAGCTGCATCACAAGGTCGTTCGACTCCGGCCCATAGATCTTGTGAGGTGAAACGATCACTGTTTCCCCATCCAGAATGGCGGGCTTCAGCGGGCCATAAAAGTCAGCCCCTGTACCGGCGATCTTTGAATAGTCCACCGGCCCGGCCACTTCGAACATGTGAATGTCGTGCAGGGTCTGCTGGATCGGCCCGCGCACCAGCCAGCCACCATCCTGCGGAAAGTAATAGTGCGGGCTGACAAAGAGGGGCACGTCTTCCGACTTCGCAGATGCGATCAGCTTCGCGATATTCTCACGGGTGTGCAGGCGTTCCACATTGCCCTTCACGAGGCCCCAGGCCGCGCCTTTCTCGCTCATGAAGTCATTCTGCGGATCGGTGATCAGCACCGCTGTTCGCGCCGGATCAGGTTGGAAGCCGGCGGCCGGTTCTGCTGAGGCGCACCCTGCGAACGTCAGCATGGCACCGGCCACAGCCAACGCCGCCGCGAAGCCCTTCCGGGAGGATTTCAGACCAAACATTCTTGTCTCCTTTGCTGTCTGGCAGGCCGAACCTGCGCTTCAGCGGGCCTCCCGGGAAATTCAGAGTTTGGATTTGATTGATAGATGCGCTCAATCAATGATTGCGCTATGCCGGATGCCAATCAGATAGAGTCCTTGCCGTGAAACTCCGCCAGATCGACTACGCTGTCCGCCTCGCCCATACGCTTTCTTTCCGGAAAGCCGCCGCCGAAGCTGGCGCAACCCAGCCCACGCTCTCCAACGGGCTTGTCCAGCTGGAAGAGGAACTGGGCGGACGCCTGTTTGACCGGACGACGCGCGAAGTGTCCCTCACACCGTTCGGACAGCATATGCTGCCCTTTCTCGAAGCCCTGCTCGGCGATGTGGACGAAATAGAAAAGGCGGCCTCCGCCTGGCACAACCCGGCGCACAAGATCCTCCGGATCGGTATGTCCCCGCTGATCGACCTCAAGACTGTGGAGCGTGCCCTTGGCCCTTACAGGCAGGCAAACCCAAATGTGTCGATCCTGTTCAAGGAATGCCTTCTGGATGATTTGATCGAACGTATACAGACGGGAAAGCTGGATTTCGGCCTGCGGGTAACGGAACCGGCGCCTGACGGGATGCAGGTCCTCCCGGCCTATCGGGATCCGCTCTTCTACCTGCCGCGCGAGACGCAAGGGGCAGACCATTCTCTTCACCCATGGCAGATCAATTCCCTGCCGGATGCGCCCATCATCTGCACAAATGGCGCCTGCGGCCTCAACGCCGCGCTCGGCCGCCTGTTTGAAGCAGAGGGCGCCTGCCTGACACTCTATCCCGGATATGCGCTCAGCTATCACGTCATCGAGGAGTGGACCGAACTCGGCGTGGGTGCAGCGATCCTGCCTGCTGCGAAACTGTCGGCGACCAACATGACTGCTGGCCCACTGCAGGGCCCGGACGGCCAGGCGCTGGAATTCTCTTATGAATGGGTGATGAAATCAGCCCGCCTCGCCAGCACCCCCACCCATGTGAACGCCTTCCGCCAACATATAGAAACCATCGTCCCGGCCTTGCTCAATTCCTAGGCAACGCACCTGCTGCGGCAACTTCCCACTGGCCCGGATCGCAGGCGCGCGCTAGGCAAACCGTATGACCCAGATTCCGAACCAGCGCCACCTGTTCGACATCCCTGAGGGTGTCGCCTATTTCAACACCGCCACGATGGGGCCGATGACGAAGGCCTCCGTCGAGGCTGGTCAGAAGGGCCTCGCGCGCAAACTGCATCCGTGGACCATTCCGGATACGGAGTTCTTTGCAGACACAGAGCGCCTGCGCCCCCTGCTGGCGGACCTGATCGGCGCCGATACGGACGGCATCGCCTACTCGCCATCGGTCAGCTATTCGCTCGCCACGGCGGCGCGGAATCTGCCCCTGTCGAAGGATCAGGAGATCCTCGTGCTGGAGGACCAGTTCCCGTCCAATCTCTACACCTGGCGGGAGCTGGCGAAGGAGACCGGCGCCACGATCCGCACGATCGGCACGCACGGGAATGAAACCCTGTCGGACGCCCTGCTCGCCGCCATCGGCCCGCAGACGGGCCTTGTCGCCTGCGCGCATGTCCGCTGGACCGACGGGGCGATCCTGGATCTCGTTGACATCGGAAAGCGTTGCCGCGAGGTCGGCGCCGCGCTGGTGCTGGACCTGACGCAGAGCTGCGGCGCGCTGGCCTTCGACGTGAAGGACGTGCAGCCCGATTTCGTGGCCGTCGCCGCCTATAAATGGCTGCTCTCGCCCTATGCCACCGGCTTCCTCTATGTCGCCCCGCAGCACCGCGACGGGAAACCGCTGGAGCAGAACTGGATCACGCGGGAAGGCTCGTCGAACTTCGCGCGCCTGATCGACTATACCGACAATTACGGCCCGGGCGCCCAGCGCTTCGACATGGGCGAACGCTCCAACTTCGCGCTGCTGCCCGCGTTCGAAGCGGCGGTGCGCACTGTGCTCGGCTGGGGGATCGCCAACATTCAGGAGACGCTCGGCGCACGCAACGCGGCACTGGCGGACGCGCTGGCCGGGATCGGCCTCGACTGCCCACCGGAAAGCGTCCGCGGGGCGCACTATCTCTGCCCACTTCTGCCAGAGCACGTGCCGGCGGACCTGACCGCCCGGCTGAAGGAAGACGGCATCTTCGTCTCGCGGCGCGGGGACCGGTTGCGCATTACCCAGCACCTCTTCACCAGCGATGGCGACGTAGAGCACTTTATCGCAAGACTTGCGCATCACCTGAACGGCTGAGGTCATGCCCTGGTCCGGCATAGTCCGGTATAATCATGGGGTAATCGCCGGGTTCGCGGGCGTAATTACCCTACCGTCAGGCTTGCCCCGGCCCGGCCGACGGGCCAAAACAAGCCAGCACATTTTAAGGAGGACTCCATGGCCAACCCACGCGTCGTCGCCTTCGACGAGCTTGAATCTATTGCAGGACAGGAAGTCGGCGTGTCCGACTGGCACACCATTGACCAGGACCGCGTCAACCTGTTTGCCGACGCAACCGGCGACCATCAGTGGATCCACGTCGACGTCGAGAAAGCCACCAAAGCCATGGGCGGCCCCATCGCACACGGCTTCCTGACCTTGTCCCTTCTGCCGATGCTGGGCGGTGAAGTCCTGCGCGTGACCGGCACGACCCGCGGCATCAATTACGGCTCCGACAAGGTGCGTTTCACCAATATGGTGCCGGTCGGCTCCAAGGTGCGCCTGCGCCAGAAATGCCTGTCTGTGGAGCCTAAATCCGGCGGCAAGCAGATGAAGATGGAAGCCACGATCGAGATCGAAGGCCAGGAGCGCCCGGCGCTCGTCGCAGAGACCATCACTGTCCTTTACGCATAACCCACTGAAGATATATGACTTTTTCGGCCGCCCCGTTCTCCGGGGCGGCCGTTCTGCTTTCGGCGCAGGTGAAAATCGCCCGCCGCACGCCTATATTTCCCTTCCCGGCTAAGGAGACCCGTATGACCCAGAGCATCAAACGTTCGGACCGCGAATGGCGGGAAATGCTGACCGAAGAGGAATACCGTGTCGGCGTCAAAGAAGGCACCGAGCGCGCCTTCACGCCCGGCAATTACAATGACGAGAAACGCGCCGGCACCTATTACTGCAAAGGCTGCGACAGCCCGCTCTGGTCATCTGAGCACAAATTCGATTCCGGCACGGGCTGGCCGAGCTATTGGCAACCGATCACGCCAGACGCGGTCGCCACCAAGACCGACTTCAAGATGATCCTGCCCCGCACCGAATGCCACTGCGCCACCTGCGGCCTGCATATGGGCCACGTCTTCAAGGACGGACCGCCGCCCACGGGCGAGCGCTGGTGTATCAATGGCGTGGTGCTGGATTTCCGTCCCGAGGCATAAAACCGGACTGGCCCTCTTTGTGTTGGACTATCAAGGGTCTGTCCCAAGCACCCAAATTCCCTCCCGCTTGCTGGCATTACCGCAGCAGCTCCATTCTCAGGATGCCCCATGACCGAAAAAACCGACCTTGCCGCCGCGCCGGCCGCTGAATCAATCGAAGCGCCCCCGGCCGTGCCAGTGGCAAAGCGCGTGGATTTCGAGACGACACAGGTCGGCCGCACGCGCGTCGACCCGTATCACTGGATGAAGGACGACGCCTGGCAGGAGGTGATGCGAGATCCGTCCGTCCTGCGCGCCGACATCCGCGAATACCTCGAAGCCGAGAATGCCTACACAAAAGCGCGCCTTGAGGCGCCGACCGCCGATCTGCGCGAGACGCTTTTCCAGGAGATGAAAGGCCGGATCAAGGAAGACGACGCTACCGTACCCGAGATCGATGGCCCGTTTGCGTATTACTCCCGCTACCGTGAAGGCGGCGAATATCCGATCATCGCCCGTCGCGACGCCGCGGACGCCTTCAACCCTGACGCCGACGAGACCATCCTGCTGGACGGCGACAAGATGTCGGAAGGCACGGATTACTTCTCCTTCGGAAGCATAGACACATCGCCGGACCACGCGCTGATTGCCTATGCGCTGGATACGCAGGGGAGCGAGTTCTACACCGTCACAATCACGAATATCGAAACGGGCAAGGCTGCCGCTCAACCGATTTCTGACAGTTACGGCTCGTTCGAGTGGAGCGAGGACGGCAAGTCCATTTTCTGGGTTCACCGCGACGAGAACGCCCGGCCGGACGCGGTCTACGAGCGCAATCTCGACACTGGCGAAGACACGCTGATTTACGAAGAAAAGGATCCCGGCTTCTTTGTCGGCGTCTCCAAATCCGCCAACCGGGAAAAGATCTTCGTCACCTCGTCCAACCATACCACCTCTGAATGGCACTGGTTCGATGCGAACGCGCACACCCCAACGCTGCACACGATCGCGCCACGTGAAGACGGCGTGGAGTATTCGGCCGTCGTTTGGGATGGCCAGTTCTACATTACGACCAATTCCGGCGGCGCCGTCGACTTCAAGGTCGTGCGCGCCCCGTTTGACGCCACCTCACGCGATCAATGGAAAGACGTCATCGCTCACCGCCCCGGCACACTGATCCTCGGCCTGCAGGCACAGAAAGACTATCTCTCCCGCATGGAGCGCGAGAATGGCCTGCCGCGGATCGTGGTGCGGGCACGGGCTGATGGCGCCGAGCATGAGATCAGCTTCGATGAGGCTGCATACGACCTCGGCCTGGATTCCGGTTATGACTATGACGTGCCGATGTTGCGCTTCGAATACGCCTCGCCCGCAACGCCGGATCAGGTCTACGATTACGACCTCAATACGCACGAACGCATCCTGCGAAAGACACGGGAAGTGCCGTCGGGCCACAATCCGGATGACTATGTATCTGAACGCGTGATGGCGCCCAGCTGGGACGGTGTGGACGTGCCGGTCACCCTGCTGCGCCACAAGGATACCCCGGTCGATGGCACGGCCCCGATGCTGCTCTACGGCTACGGCTCCTACGGCATCACCATCCCGGCAGACTTCAGGACCAGCCGGCTCAGCCTGGTGGATCGCGGTTTCGTCTACGCCATCGTGCACCCACGCGGCGGCATGGCGAAAGGCTATCAGTGGTATCTCGACGGCAAGCTCGAGAAGAAGGCCAACACGTTCAAGGACTTCGTGGCGGCCGGGCATTTCCTCGTCGACAAGGGGTATTCCGCCCCGGATAAAGTCGTGGCCATGGGCGGCTCTGCCGGCGGCCTGCTGATGGGCGCTGTGTCCAATATGGACCCGGACCTGTTTGCGGGCATCATTGCCGCTGTGCCCTTTGTGGATGTGATCAACACCATGTCGGACAAGAGCCTGCCGCTGACGCCGCCGGAATGGCCCGAATGGGGCAACCCGCTGACCAGCGCCGAAGACTACGACCAGATCGCCGCCTACAGCCCCTACGACAATGTGACGGATCAGACCTATCCGGCCATGTTCATTACGGGCGGCCTGTCGGATCCGAGGGTGACCTATTGGGAACCAAGCAAGTGGGCAGCGAAGCTGCGTCACGACGCGCCAGAGGGCGGCCCGTACTTCCTGAAGATCAACATGGAAGCCGGCCATGGCGGGGCCTCTGGGCGCTTCGAAGGCCTGAAGGAAGTCGCCACGGAATACGCCTTTGCCCTCGCCGCTGTCGGGCAAGTTGAAGACGCGGACCTGACGAAGGATTGATTGGGTGAGGGAGGGAGAGCCCTCGCTTACGCTTCGGGTATTTTCCGCCTCAAATCGATTTACTGGATCGATGTGTTCGCCGCAGGCGAACCGGCGGAAAATGGTCGGAGCGATAGGATTCGAACCTACGACCCCTCGCCCCCCAGGCGAGTGCGCTACCATACTGCGCCACGCTCCGACACTGGCGGCTTTTAGCCAAGCCACCCCGGTTCCGCAATTGATTATGTGGGTTCAGGCTGCGCGGCGGCCCCGCACAGCATCGATACGGGATTTAATGTCCGACAGTTCCGTCAGGGCGTCTTCAAGACGCGCACGACGCGCGTCGGTCAGGGCATCCCCGCTCTCGTCGGTGAAGGCCTTTGCCACGGTCTTCTGGAGATCCCGCGCGGGGCTGCTGCCTGCGGGGGCACCGGCGCCCAGCGTGGCCTCACCGGACAGGACAGCGGACATGCCCTGCTCCGCGATCAGCGCCTTGGCGCCTTTCAGCGTCATGCCACGTTCGTGCACGAGAATCTGGATGGCCCGCAACGCATCGACGTCCTGCGGCCGGAACATGCGCCGTCCGTCGGGACGTTTGACCGGTCGGACCTCACGCGGAAACTTGCTTTCCCAGTAGCGGATGACATGTGTCTCAATGCCGAGTTCCGAAGCGGCTTCGCCGATAGACCGGAATGCGGTCGCGGATTTCTCGATTCGGGCCCGGCTGGCGCTCATGTCCATTCCTTCCTGGATAGCTATTTGTTGTCGACCTGCGCCTTCAGCATCGGCGACGGGCGGAAGGTGACAACGCGCCGTGCAGCGATCGTGGCCTCCTCCCCGGTTTTGGGATTGCGGCCTTCGCGAGCGGCCTTGGACCGCACGACGAAATTGCCGAACCGGGAAAGCTTCACCTCATCCTCATGCTCCAGTGCCGCGCCGATCATATCCAGCGTCCGGTCGAGCAGATCCGACGATTCCTGCCGGGTGAGCCCGACCTCTCCGACGATCTTGTCAGTCACTTCGGCGCGGGTGATGGTCTGGTTGGACATGGGATTCTCCCGATCTGGTTAAGATGTAGCCAAGGATTGTTAACGGATTACTATCGTCCCCGTCAGCTAATATCCTTGAAAATGTCGTGCTTGTCGCCTGAAATCAAAGGCGGAATAGGCTGGCGCCCCAGGAAAAACCGCCGCCCATCGCTTCCGACAGGATCAGATCGCCCTTTTTCGCCCGGCCGGAGCGAACCGCATGGTTCAGCGCCAGCGGGATGGAAGCGGCCGATGTGTTGGCGTGCTCCTGAACGGTAACGATCACCTTCTCTTCGGCGATGTTCATCTTCTTCGCCACACCGTCGAGAATACGCTTGTTGGCCTGGTGTGGCACGAACCAGTCGATATCATCGCCTGTCAGGCCGGTCTCATCATAGATGCTCTGAATGGCGGAAGAGATATTGGTCACCGCATGACGGAAGACCCGGTTTCCTTCCATGCGCACGTGCCCGATCGTCCCCGTGGAGCTGACGCCGCCATCGACGTAGAGCAGATCAGATTTGGTGCCGTCGGTACGGATATGGTGGGTGATGACACCTGCCAGCTTGTCGCCGTCCCATTCCTCAGCCTGCAGGACCGCCGCGCCACCGCCGTCACCGAATAGAACGCACGTGCCCCTGTCAGACCAATCAAGAATGCGCGTGAAAGTTTCTGCGCCGATCACAAGAGCCGTATTGAAAAGCCCCTGTTTCAGCATCGAATCCGCCGTCGCCAGTGCGAACAGGAATCCGGAACAAACAGCCTGGACATCAAAAGCGGCCCCGCCTGTCATGCCAAGCTTTGCCTGAACGGCTGTCGCGGTTGCCGGGAAAGTCTGGTCCGGCGTCGTCGTCGCCAGCACGATCAGGTCGACATCGGAAACTGGAATGCCCGCGGCCTCAAGCGCAGACCGGGCCGCAGCCGTCGCAATATCGGATGTCAGCTCACCTTCGGCAGCGATATGCCGGCGTTTGATTCCCGTACGTTCCTGAATCCACTCATCGGATGTCTCGACCAGTGCAGACAGGTCGTCATTGGTCAGAACTCTTTCGGGAAGATAACCACCTGTCCCGCGGATGAAACTACGCCGTGCCATCTTGATTCCTTTGTGAGGTGGCCTGTTCAGCCAGCCGCCGCCCCTTTCTTTTGGATGCGCGCGAGGTTTGCTGCAACCTCTTCCGGATAGTGACTTGTGGCCAGATCCGCCGCCAAACGGCAAGCGGTGGCGAAGCCCTGGGCATCCGTTCCACCATGGCTCTTGACCGAGACACCGCCGAGACCAAGCAAAACACCGCCATTCGCATTGCTGGGGTTCATCTGCTCACGGAGCTGGTTGAGCCCCGAAGAGGCAAGCACTGCGCCCGCCTTGGTTGCAAGGCTCTTCATCAACGCTTCGCGCACGCGGGTGCCGAGCATGCGCGCCACGCCTTCACCCGTCTTCAAGGCGACATTGCCCGTAAAGCCGTCTGTGACGACCACATCCACCGCGCCCATGGAAATATCGTCGCCTTCGACAAAACCCCGATAGTCCAGGTCCAGATCGGCGGCCCGCAGAATCTCGTGCGCCTGACGCACTTCTTCATGGCCCTTCATTTCTTCAGAGCCAATATTCAGCAGACCAATCGTCGGTCGTTCTTTCCCAAGTGTCGCGCGGGCATAGGCTTCACCCATGATTGCAAACGACACAAGCTGGGCAGCATCCGCCTCAACGTTTGCGCCGACATCGAGGACAACCGAACGCCCGGCAAGCGTCGGCCACATGGCCGTCATGGCGGGGCGGTGAACACCGTCCATCTTGCGCAAGACGAGCATTGATATGGCCATCAGCGCGCCGGTATTGCCCGCCGACACGGAGGCGTTTGCCCGACCTTCCTTCACGGCTTCCAGCGCATTCCACATGGACGACCCCTTGCCGCGGCGCAACGCCTGGCTTGGCTTCATATCGCTGGTGATCTTGTGGTCGCAGTGAATAATCTCGCATCGACTGGAAAGCCCCGGATGGGCAGCGACCAATGGCGTGAGGGACGCCTCATCGCCGAAAAGAAGCACTTTCGAGTCGGCTCGTTCTTTCAGAAACACGGCAACGCCATCGACGATCACGCCTGGTGCGTGGTCGCCTCCCATTGCATCAACTGACAGGATCGTTCCGCGAGTCATGGCGCCTTCCGGATTCAGGCCCTATTGAGAGCCGTTCGCGCTGTTTAAGGCGCGCCTCAGACCTTGGCAACGCCGGGTATGCTTGTCGCAGGAAAGCTCAACCACGGCGGCGTACCAGACAAAAAGGCCTCGGATGCGGCGGCTTCGAAGGCCTGTGCGGTTGCCACCAGGTATTGTGCCAGCTCCGCTTCGCGCCCAGTAGTTGCAACCCGATTACGTTCCAGAACGTTCGAAAGCGAAGCAGCGCGCTCGGCGTCCGGCCTGGAGCAGGAATCGGCAGTCGCCTTACCGAGGCCGTAATAATGCTCTGCCAGTTTGCGCACCTTCCGGGCGATCGACGCATCCCCCACACCGGTTTCCCGCAGGGAGGCATCAAATCCATCAAATACACGGGTATGGATCAGCTGAGGCAGGCGCTGAAGCACACTTTCAGGCCTCTGGGTGAGCTGCCAGACCAGGATTGCGGCGTGGAGGCCGACCATCTGGACGCGATGGTCCATATCATCCGGTACGACACCCGCCACATAAGCCTCTGGTGACAAGGCTGCCGCCATCAGGCCGCGATACAGCGCATCTGCCCGCTGTTTCTGCGCGTTCACATTTCGAAACGGGTTCCAGATGCCAGCCAATGATATTCTCCTGCACTGATGTGCTTGCCAAAGCCATCCCGCTGCCGCTAGGTCTGACGCGGACCATTATCAGGAGTTTGCCGATGGCGCGACGCGCAATTCTGGCCGTAGGCCTTCTGGCCCTTCCGCTGACTGCGTGCCTTACGCCCAGCCGCGACTATCACGGCTATGTCGCGGATGAGGCTCAGCCTAGCGAAATCCAGCCCGGTGAAGACACGCGCTCAACCGTGCTGGCGCAGCTTGGTTCACCATCGACCAAAAGCCTGTTCGACGACAATACCTGGATCTACATGTCCGAACTGCAAGAGCGGGTCGCATTCTATCGCCCACGGGTGAAAACGCGGAATATCACGGCCATCGCTTTCGGCACCGACGACAAGGTCGAGGAAGTCCTCCAATACTCCGCGGAAGACGGCCAGGTCATCAATTACGCATCGCGTGAAACCCCGACTCGTGGCCGGGAACTCGGCCTGTGGGAGCAGATCTTCGGTTCCGTCGGCAATGTGCGCCTGCCCAACTCTGACGAAGTCACGCCGGATAATCCCACCGGGCGACGCCGCTAACCGCGATTTGTGCGGCGCAACAATCGTCTTTTATCTCGCCTGCCACGGGAATCTAAGAAAAATATAATTCGTCAAACAGGCGTATTGCCGGTATTATTCCACCATAAGCTCCAAACGAGCGGCTGGGCGGCGCGACAGCCCCGGACAATTCCGAGAAAGCGGCCCGCTCACCCTGCAGCACGTGCCAGTGGCATGTTTTGCAAGGATGCAAGGAGATTGGGTTATGGCAATCAGGTTCTCCCTGTTCGGCCGGCGCACAAGTGCCCCGAGTTCCAGACAGTCCCGCGCCTACGCTTCACTGAAGGACGCGGCGGCTGAAGCTGGCCTGCTTCCGCCAACGGATACGGTCAAGCATATACGGGATCGCGCACGCGAGCGGCTTGCTCGTGCCGATCAGGCCTTCGATGAGTTCGAAGGATCGGAAAACGCCAGCTAACATTGGATCACGCGGCGCTGAACAGCCCCCGCGCGAGCGATTCTATGTCGGAAATCAGGTCGATATGGCCGTTCGCCGTACGGCTCTCGTCGCGGGTTGAACCACCGACCTGGCCAATGTCGGCCCTCTGCATCTTGAAAACGACCGCCTCACGTGCCCGGCTGACCCGGCTTTTGATCGTGCCTGCCGAGCAGTTGCAGATTTCACCCGCCTCATCATACGTATACCCAGCCGCAACAACGAGAATCAGCGCCTCACGTTGCACATCCGGAAGGTCAGACATTGCTGCCTGAAGCACTTTGAAATCGATTTTGGCATCCAGATTTGCCGGCGCCACGAGTGTATTCTCGGCGACCTCCTGATCAAGCGGTGTCGAGCGCCACGAACGCCGGGAATATTGATAAAACTCATTTCGAAGAATTCGGAACAACCATGGCCTCATCGGCGCACCTGGATCGAATGAATCGATCGCCTGCCACGCTTTCAGGCACGTATCCTGAACAAGATCATCCGCAAGTTCGCGCTCTCGGCACAAACTACGCGCAAAGGCCCGCAACTCCGGGATCAGCCGCTCAAGCTCGTCAACGAACGACCACTCATTCCCAGAATCCGGTAGTTCTTCCTGACAAACCGGAGTCACCTTAGTCACAATCAGCGGCCTTTCTTCTGTTGTTCCTCAGCACGCAACTTGTCGATCATTCCCTGCAACCTTTCAGGCAACGGCTCATCCAGCACAGGTTTAAAGCTTGCCCGCAATGCATCTCCGATTGCTCCTTCCAGCCTTCCCCGATTTGAGCGTGTTGACGCTGGTTGCCGATACGGCTCGATTGTCGCCACCCGCGACTTCGCTAACTTCCCCAAAACAATCGTCCCCAGACATGAATCGCCAACGGCCCTCGAACGTACCCTAGCGTTCATCTGCCGTACAATGGTCCAGATCGTGCCCCAATGGGGTTAAGAATGAGTTCGTAAGAGAACGTGCTTTCCCAAAGCAAAATAACTAAACGGTCTTGTTGCCATTTTGTTATTCCATGGAATCTACAAAATACTATCCTAATATAAAAGGCCGCGTGCGTGTTATACGAACTTATTACAAAGGAATTGCCCTATTTGCGCCGGTATGCGCGAGCCATGACGGGCGACCAGATGGCAGGAGATCTGTGCGTTGAGGCCATGCTTCAGGAGCATGTACTGAAACCGCAACCAACCGAAGCCCCTCTTCCAAAAACCCGCATCGACCTGTTCTCATTGCTAGATTCGATTCTTGCGGACCCCGCCAAGCTGCCCGTAACCAACCTTTCGGTTCCTGCCTTTCAGAATTTGTCGTCGCGATCCCGGCGCGCGCTGTTCCTGACAGCGGTTGAACAGCTCGATTCCAGCGCCGTCGAATCAATCCTGAAAATCGGGCCAGAAGAATTGGCGAACGTCCTGAAAGAGGCAGAGCGAGACCTTGCATCCTCGCTGGCGACGGAAGTCCTGATTATAGAGGATGAAGCGATGATTGCCTTCCAGTTAAAGGAGATCATCGAAAGCCTTGGCCATAACATGGTCGCCCGTGCAACCACGCGCGAAGAAGCCGTAAACCAGGCGCGCGCCACCCGGCCCGGGCTGATGCTTGTTGATATTCAGCTTGCCGACAACTCATCCGGCCTGGACGCCATGGATGAAATCTTCAAATTCCACAAAGTGCCCAGTATCGTGATTACCGCCTATCCGGAACGCCTCCTCTCGGGGCGGGAAAACGAGCCTGCTTTCCTGATCCCCAAGCCTTTCCGGGCAGACCATGTCAAAACAGTGATCAGTCAGGCTTTGTTGACCCAGGCTGCCAGTTAATCTGCCGACAGCCAGTTTTCATCATGTTCAGTCTCATTGATCACCAGATCGATTGGCACCACGTATTCTATGACCAGCCCGGTGTCACGGTAGTCGCGCGTGACTTTGGCATTCGGCAGCATTTCGGTCAGGCGCGTCCCGAAACCAATTTTTTGAGGGGGCTTGATCCCGGTCAGGCCAGACTCCACCCACAGGATGCGAAGGTGAGTGTCCGACACTTCCCATTCGACATCCAGCCGCCCTTCCGGACGCGAGAAACAACCGTACTTCATCGCATTAGTAACGAACTCGTGGATAACCATACCGCCGTCCCGCGTCGACTTTCCCGTCAGCTTTACATCGTCGCCTTTCAAGCTGTATCGAATAGCTTTCTGGCTCGAAATCTGCGCCAGCTCGTCCTCAAACATGCTCCGCAGATCAAGCCCCATCAAACCCTGTGATGACATATGCGAATAAATACGCGCCATTGAATCGACGCGGCTGCAAAAGTCCTCTGTGTACTGCTCGACCGATGTTGCTGAAGCGCTTGTGATTCTTGCTGTCGCGAGAATGACAGAAACAAAATTCTTCACCCGATGGTCCAATTCAGCCGCAATGACATCGTGACTTTCCTGGAGTTCGACCAGATGGGTGACATTCTCCACTCTCTGGACAATATACCGGACCTTTCCATCGCGCTCGAAAAGCGGCTCCTGAGTCGATTGCCAGTGTACGGGTTTGTTCTTCCCATCAGCGCCTGCAACGATGGACATCTGCACATCCGAGCGCGTTCTTTTTCCCTGAAATGTAAGCAGGAATTTCGCTTTGAATGACTCTTCCATTTCCGGAGCCAGTTCGAACACGTCGAAAACAGATCGCCCGATGATCTGATCCCTCGGTGAACTGAAAGAATTGCAGTAAGCGTCATTTGCATAGACAAAGCGCAGATCCCGGTCGAGCGCCATGATCGGGACCGCCGACTGGTCGACAAATCCAGCGATGTCACTCTGACTAAGCTCTTCCACGGACATATCGGGGCGTTCAGAGGGTGAAAAATCCGGCATCGCTGTGTTCCTCGTCATGGAGTTCGATACGAGAGCACTCATTCTAGCGCCATCGTGCCGCTAGAGTCTGCACAGTGCGTTAATCCGGTTGCAGGCAGCACCACAGGATCATTCAAGAGAGGTACCACAGGAAATCCGGGTCAAGCCGGATCAGCAATCAGCTTGGCGGGATATTGAGACCGATCAACCGCACGGCACAGAGAAAGCCTCAGCTTCAGCCTGACCTGTCCCGCAACCGCATAATGCGGCTGCTGGCAACAAGTTGTTTTTCTGAAGTTCTATTGGAGCGGGCGAAGAGATTCGAACTCTCGACCCCAACCTTGGCAAGGTTGTGCTCTACCCCTGAGCTACGCCCGCGTCCTATAGGGTATTCGGCAACCGGGGCTGCCGAGAGGCGTGATTAAGCGCATAGCGTGGTGCTTTGCAAGACCGAATTTCCGCCCCACTGCACAAATCACCCCCGAAGGACTGGGCGGATCTGATCAGGGCGAACCTCCCGCCCTTCAATATCCACAAATGCAGCCCGAATGGCGGATTTGGAGCCAGCTTTTGTAAAACTGATCGGCGGCGTTTCACCCTTCCCGAGCCAGGCATCTCCCCACTGCGTCAGTCCGATCAGGATGGGGCGCAAGGACAATCCCATTGGAGACAGGACATATTCCGGGCGGGAGCGCTTGCCCGGCGACTTGTACGCCCGCTTTGCGAGAAGGCCGTCATCCACCAGCTTCTTCAACCGGCCTGACAAGACGGTGCGCGGACACCCGAGCTCGGCCTGAAAATCGTCAAACCGGCGGACCCCGTAGAGCGCGGCTCGAAGAATCAGCAACGTCCAGCGGTCGCCGACCACATCTATGGCCTTGGCAAGATTGCAGGCATCCGGCTGAACGGGCGAACGTCGGGCGAGAGGAATCTGCGTCATGCCCGAGTCCTGAATGGGTTCGCATTTGAAATCCAGACTTCTTCGCGAAGCCTTCACGTTTTTGCCGCATGGCTCCGGAAGATCACCGTTGAAACCGAGGTTCCGATGTTCCGCCGCTCCTGCCAGTTCGCCTCCCTGATTCTGCTCGCGACCTGTACCGGCACGCCGGACGTGCCCGACGCACCAGCAGTCGCCATGCCGGACGCGGAATCAGCCTGGACTCTCGACACGGTTGTTGACGGGCTCTCCGAAGCCTCTTGTCCTGCGGGAACCGACTACAAGGCGCCTGTTCCAATCAAGATTTCCGCCAGGCCAGTCGACCTTGGCCCTGCCGATGAAGCCGCCAGCCGGCTTCCGGCCGGCGTCTCATTCGTCGCTGGATGGGAACTGACTACGGACAATAAGAGCTTTGGCGGCCTTTCCGATCTGGCCCTGGACGATGACGGCGATCTTCTTGCCGTTGCCGACGATGGCGCCTTTGTCTGGATCGGCCTTGAAGACGGCGTACCGGATGGAACAGGCAAACTGGCCTACATGCGGGGCGCCGACGGGAATTTGCTTCAAGGCAAGTCATTGGGCGATGCTGAGGGTCTGGCAGTCCGGAATGGTCTTGCCATCGTCAGTTTTGAGCGCACGCATCGCATCTCAGCCTTCAATCTGGATGATTGCGGGGCAGCCGCGGGCGAAGCCGCAATCAGCCCGCTGCCGGACACGTATGCCGGGCGTCTCATCGACGAGAATCGTGGGGCCGAAGCCCTCACGGTCACCCCTGAAGGCCATATCCTGTTTGGCTACGAGACGGTCGAAAAAGGCCACTCACCGATCGGCGCGGTGGCAAATCTTCAGGAAGCCGGCTGGACAGACGAAGTCGCGCCAAATCCGGCTGGTTACGCTTTTGTCGGATTTGATACCGCGCGAATTGGCGGCGCAGACGAAACTTTCTGGCTATTCCGCAGCTATGATCCCATACGCGGCAACCGCAATGTGCTGAGCTGGCAACACGGCGAGAAGAAAGTCGTCCTCACCCGCCCGCTGGCTGTCGACAATTATGAAGGCATCACCGTCGAGACCCTCGGAGAGGGTGTCGCCCGCGTCTGGATCATCTCCGACGACAATTTCAATCCGCAGCAGCGCACGCTCCTGCTCGCTTTCGACATTGCAGTCACTTCAGAATAATCCCGCTTACAATCGGGCGCATTCACGCCTACATCTGGAACCGCACAAGGGCTGCGGCGCGCGCGAAGGGACTGATCTCCGGCGACCTTACTTACCGTCAGGGAGCTGGCAATCTGGATGGGGCCGTGGCCCTGTCTCACCTGGCACCCACCTAGTCTCTAGGTTGACGGGAGTGAATATGCCCTGCGGCGTTCGCGGTTCTTGTGCACACTTTCAGGTCCGCCAACCGTTCAAGAGGACGTGACGCCCCGTCCGGACCTGTCTAAAGCTGGCCGCATGACTTCGCCTCCACCAGACAAGATCCAGCTGCGCCACAGGATGCGCACCATTCGCGCCGAAGCAGCTGCGCGGGACCCGGACGCTGCGGAAAAGATCGCTGATCTGTTTCCAATGAAATTGCTGGAGCGCTATGGCCCTGTCGTCTCAGGCTACGTCCCGATCAATGAAGAGCTGGACCCGATGCCGCTGATGAAGCGGCTGGCCGATGCCGGGGCGGAATTGTGCCTCCCGCGCATGCTGCCTGAAGGAGGAATTTCCTGGCGCCTGTGGAGTCTTGGCGAACCGTTGGAACGCCGTCCGTTTGGTCTCAGCGAACCCACCGAGGACGCTCCGGAAGCACACCCAACGCTGATCCTGACCCCGCTGCTGGCGTTCGATGCCAAGGGCAATCGTCTCGGCTATGGTAAAGGCCATTACGATCAGGCGCTTCAAACATTAAGATCCGAAGGACGGGCGTTCGCCTGTGCGGTGGCCTACGCTGCCCAGCAGATCGACGACGTTCCCGCCGAGGCGCACGATCAGCCACTTGATTGGGCAATTACGCCAGCCGGCTCCATTCCTCTGTTCATGATGCGCAATATGGCGGCATTGAAACAGGGTTAATGGCCCGTTTCTTGCGATGGCCCGAATTGAGATCGGACCATTGAATGGCAACAGACACTACAGATCGCAGCCTGAAGAAATTCTTGCAGGACTGGCAGCCCCGGACAGTTGTTGCCGTGGGCGTGCTGGCGTTTGCGTTTTGCGTTGCCATTTTCTCGGCTATCGCGTCCCAGTCGGGCAAGCCTGCTCCGACGGGAAATCGCCTTCCTGCGCCGCGCGTGGCGGACATGGCCCCGGTAATCCCCTGGACCCCCGATCGGACGGTTAACAAACAAAAGAAAATCCCCGCCCTCAGGGAAGGTCCCTACACCTTGCAGCCGGACGCACCGCTGCTGGAATCTGACGGTGCCTTTATCTCCGTGCTCGGAAACGGTCTTCCGCCGGAAAGATTCTACATCTCCGAACACAGCAACGACAAAGGCTTCCAAGGGGGTGACTGGGTGCGTGAAAACGTTTCCATCAGCCCCGACGGGCTGCGTCTGGACGTGACCCCCACCGGAGACCCGAGAAAGCCTTATGCGCTCGCTGAAGTGCAAATGCTCGGCACATATGGCTACGGCCGGTATGAAACCATTATGCGCCCGGCCAAGGGCTCTGGCCTGGTTTCGGCATTCTTCACTTATACCGGCCCCTATTTTGGCAAACCACACGACGAGATCGACATCGAGTTCGTTGGCAAGGACACCAGCATCGTCGAGCTGAATTACTTCCACAATGGCAAGACAGGCAGCAGCGCGCGGATCAAACTTCCCTTCGACGCATCGGAGAAAGATCACCTGTACGCCTTTGACTGGAAGCCCGAAGGCATCAGCTGGTATGTTGATGGAAAGCTGATCTATCAGACCCCGGCAAACGACACACACCTGCCGGAAAACCCCGGACGGCTCGTGATCAGCAACTGGACCGGCAAGAAAGAACTGCAGCAATGGCACGGGGCGCCGGACTTTGGCGATCGCGGTTCGGCCTATTATTCCTGCATCTCGTTTACGCCGCTTGGTGAGAATACACGCCGCTGTGCAGACGTTTTCCAGCCGGGGTCGCAATTCCCGGCTTCCGCCGGCTGAGTCCAGAAAACAGGAACGGCGCCGCCCCGTCCGGAGCCGCGCCGCCTGTTTTGAGTGCAAAACAGATATTCTGCTATTCGTCGACGACCTGCGAACGCGCTTCCGGCAGCAGGACCGCCATCTGCTCGCGGATTTCCGCATCGCTGGTGCCGGTGTCGGCCTTGTCCAGATCGCCGCGCACCTTACGGAACACGTCCTCGTCGCCAGCTTCTTCCAGATCCGACAGGACCACCGTCTTTGCGTAGGCTTCCGCGTCGTCTTCGCCCATGCCCATGACACCGGCAGCCCACAAGCCAAGCAGCTTGTTGCGGCGGTTCATAACCTTGAACAATTGCTCCTCGGTGAGCGCAAACCGCGCTTCTTCCGCGCGCTCCCGATCATTGAATGTGCTCATCACAGGACCTTTCCAATATGTAGACCATGGCGGGATATAGAGTCCCCGGCAAGGTGTGCGCAATATTTGTTTTGCGCGACGGATTGGCGTAACACGGGCCGCTAGCAGTGGGGCGATGGCAATTCCTGCCTGGTGTGGCCGTCCCGGCCCCATCAAGGGGGCCCATGAAAGGGGTTTATCCATGAACAAGCGGCGTGTCGTTTACGAAGGCAAGGCCAAGATTCTTTATGAGGGTCCGGAACCGGGTACTCTCATTCAGTATTTCAAGGATGATACGACGGCTTTTGACGCCCAGAAACGCGCCGTTCTGGATGGCAAGGGCGTGCTGAACAACCGCATCAGCGAATTCATGATGACCCGCCTCGCCGGTGTTGGCATCCCGACCCACTTCATCCGCCGCCTCAACATGCGCGAGCAGCTGATCAAGAAAGTCGAGATCATTCCGCTGGAAGTGGTCGTGCGGAATGTGGCCGCCGGCTCACTCGCCAAGCGCCTTGGCATTGAGGAAGGGCAGGTTCTGCCCCGCCCGATCGTCGAGTTCTACTACAAGGACGACGCCCTGCACGATCCGCTGGTGACCGAAGAACATATCGCGGCCTTCGGCTGGGCCGGACCGCAGGAATATGACGACCTGGTCTCCCTTGCGCTGCGCGTGAACGATTTCATGTCCGGCCTGTTCGCGGCCGTCGGCATCCGGCTGATCGACTTCAAATTGGAGTTTGGCCGTTACTTCGAGGGTGACGCCGAGATCCCCCGCATCCTGCTGGCCGACGAGATCAGCCCCGATTCCTGCCGCCTGTGGGACTTTGAGACCGGAGACAAACTGGACAAGGACCGCTTCCGGCGCGATCTGGGTGGTGTGACCGAAGCGTATGCGGAAGTGGCTCGGCGCCTCGGAATCATCCGGGAGTCCGGTGAAACCGACAATGTCGTCAGCTTCAACGGCGGCAAATAGACCCGACTGACCCGATACTGCCGAGAATGTTCCAATAGCCAGGCAATTGCGCTAGATGGAGCGCGACTCGTACCCCTGCCAGGAGACCACCGGATGAAAGCCATTGTGCATGTTGCCCTGAAAAACGGCGTGCTGGACCCGCAGGGCAAGGCGGTTGCCGATACATTGGCGCGTATGGGTTACAAGGAAGTCGAAAGCTCCCGCATCGGGAAGGTCATCGAACTCGACCTCGAAGACGGCCTGAGCGAAGCGGACGCCAATGCCCGCGTCAAGGAGATGTGCGAGAAGCTGCTCGCCAATACCGTCATCGAAAGCTACCGCATCGACCTTCAGGGCTGACCTGCCCCGTCGGCCTGACGTACATACCGCCCGACAAACCAGTCAGACCATTCTCCCGTTTCGGGGTCTTGCTGCTGGAAATGCTGGGTCACCGAACCATCAGAATTCAGCGTCCACTCTCCTGTGAACGGCGCCGCATCGCTTGCACCGCGGTTTCGGATCTCGCCTTTCAAAAGCATCGACCCGGTTTTGGTGAGTCCGCCTGAATAATCGATGACACCACCAGCATTTACCCAGACCTGCCGCCACTCGCCCGTGCCCGGGTCGTAGAAATTGTAACTCTGACCGGTGCCTCCGGCCGTATTGGTCCAATGCTCGATCAGGAGACATCCTTGCTCGGCTGTCTGAATCGAATTGGTACCGGCCAGATTTCCTTTCTGGTCGTAAACGTCCCACTCCCCGATCCAGAAATCGAACTGGTGGTAAACATCATCGTCGCACGGCAGAGCTGGATTGGTGGTTTGCCCGTCTGGTGCCGGCGCCGTCTGGCCCGCCTCAACTGGCATCCCCATGCAAGCGGTCAGGGTCAGGATTGGTAGCGTCAGGATATTTCGCATTGGGCGTCCTCCGGCAGTTTTTTGCCAGAAAGCCTCACATCATCCCTCGACGCAAATCAGCTTGACCTCAACGCCAACGGCACGGCCGGAGCGGAGTGCACCGCAGGCAGACAGCTAACGTGTTCCGGCTGGCTTGCCTTCAAACAGATAAGCGGGAGATTCCGGTGACGACCGATCAAGCACCGGATCGCAAACAGCCGGTGTTTGTGTCGACTCACGCGAAACACGCTCATAGAGATTATCCCAGCGCTTGCCTGCCACGTCTGCGCTGAACATCTCTTCCGCCGTATATCGCGCGTCAGCACGCATTGCGGCCAGAATATCAGGTTTGCCAATCACAGTTTTAAGATACTCGACCGCTTCGTCGGCAAGCATCTCGATCGTATCGCGATAGATCTGGGTATAGGCTTCGGTGTGCCGTTCGCTTTTGTCCGGACGGACCCATTCGCCCATCTCGTCTCGCTCCAGATGAAGCAGATGACCGTTCCGGCCTGGATAGATCACCTCCGGAAGCGCGCAAACATTGGTAGCAATAACGGGCGTATATTCCGCCATGGATTCAATGGCCGAAAAACCAAATGTGTCTTCAAATGTCGGCAGCAACGTGAAGTGCGACTTGCCCATTATCTCGCGCGCTTCAGCATTCGGCAGCCCTGCGAAATGAGTGACGTTCGGAAGAGAGAGAAGGTCTGTATACGGTTTCAGGAAATCCGGGTCTGTGGGGTCGCTCCACACGCTTTCCCCGGCCTGAAGAGACGAAATGACGTTCACGTGGATCGGCAGCCCCTGCTCGAGCGCCTTTTCTGCGATCCGCACCGCAACGCATCCTCCCTTACGGACAAAATGGCCGCCCACAAAAGTCAAAACCAGCGAGGATGCATCATCACCTTTCAGGCGATCGCCTTTCTGACCAAGTTCCACATTCGGATGCTGCACCATCATCTTTGCCTTGATGACGTCATAAGCCGGTGTGCCTTCATGCATGGCCAGAGCTGTCCGCATGGCGAAGTGAGACATTCCAACGAGACGGCGGCACCTGTTGCTGGTGATCTCCTTGAGCATCATCTTCGTCAGGATGGCATCACTGGGCAATCCGAACTGACGCGGGATATGGCTCTCAAAAGAACATATCATTCTGCGCGCACCAAACGGGATACGATTGACCACATGAACAAGGTCAGATCCGTCGAAAGGCTGCATCAATGTGAAGCCATCGAGCTTGGCGCGCAGCTTGTTGAACGGAACGAACAACCGGCGCCGAATATCATGTCTGGAGTGACGCGGACTGGAAAACGACGTGGGATAACGATCCCGCAGCACCGACACTCGCACAGGTTTACTTCCAATCATCTCTTCGCCCAGACCAACCCAATTCAGCCGGCCACTTAATTCTGTGACCAATCACTCATTGTGTATGCAAATTGCATGACAGATTAAACGTAAAGATGCGGAAATCCGCACAAAAAGTGGAAAAATGGCAAAAAAAACAGCACCACTATGTAAGTGAATGTTCACTTGCTCTATTTTTACGCGTATGTTATCCGGAGAGGCGAGTGAGGAGTCTCCTATGACAAGAAATACGTCGGCGTCCAAGCCCCCGGCCAAAAAAGCGCGTGCACGCAATGCTCGCCCGAAAATCGAGCGTGCCGCATTGAAACTCTTCGTCCACGAAGGTGTCGATGCCGCAACAACGCGGGAAATCGCCGAAAAGGCAGGTGTTTCCGAAGGTGCACTTTACCGCCATTACAAAGGCAAGGACCAGCTGGCGCTCAGCCTGTTTATGGAAACCCACAATCGTCTCGGCCAGATGATGCAAGAGGCGTTGTCCGGCGACGGCTCGCTGGAAGAAAAAGTCCATGCCGCCGTAAAGGCGTATTGCGAACTGGCAGACGAAGACTTTCTCCTGTTCTCGTTCCACCTCGTCTCTCTCAACCGTTACCTGCCCTACGACAAGCGGCGCGAAGACGATCCGGTATCCATTACCGAGCGGATCATCGACGGCCTCATGTCGGAAGGCATTATCCCGAAAGGTGATCCCGCACTGAAAGCGGCAATGGCGCTCGGTGTGGTGATGCAAGCCGGACAGAACAAGATCTACAACCGGCTGCCCGGCCTGCTTGTCCAGCATGCCGACGCGATGGCCCGGGCCGTCGTGGCCGTCCTGAAATCTGAATAGGCCCTTTCCGTTCAATAAAGACAAAAGGATCCCCGCCATGCGCGCAACCCTGTTCACATTTGTCTATTATCTCCTCTCTGTTCTCTATGTGCTGGCCTCCGTGCCATTCCTCATTCTGCCGGGGCACACCCCGGTACGGGCGATCATCCGCAGCTACACGCGGGCCATGAACCTGAACCTCCTGCTTGTCGCAGGCATCCGCAAGGAAGTGCGCGGCCGGGACCAGCTTCCGGATGGTGCGTTCGTCCTTGCGGCGAAGCACCAGAGCTGGGGCGACGGTTATCTCGTTTATCCGGAGGTCGATAATCTCGCCTTCGTGACCGGCGATCATCTGGAGAAGTTTCCGCTTGTCGGCGGCATCCTTCGCAAGCTGGGCGCGATCGTCATCGACACATGCGGCGGGGGCGAACGCAAGGCAGCATCGCTGCGAGAAGGTATGGAGCAAGCAAAACAGGACGGCCGGCGGGTTCTGATCTATCCGGAGGGGCATCTGGCGCCGGTAGACTATCATTTCCGCTACAAGCCGGGCGTCTGGCACATGGCGCAGGCGATGCAGGCTCCGGTCGTGCCCGTCGCCACCAATATCGGCGTCTACTGGCAGCAGCAGGAAAAGGAAAAGCGCCCTGGCACAGCGATCATCGAATTCCTTGAGCCCATCCCGTGGGATCTGCCGAAAGAAGAGTTCATGGACCGTCTGACCGCAGTCGTGGAAAAACGTACGGCTGAACTGGTTGCGGAAGGCCGCGGTACGCCGGTCAAAAAGGCCATGCTCATCCCTGACCCGCCCAAGGGCATGGAGGCCAGCCCGACCATGTCGGATCTCGCCGCTTTCAAAAAGGCTTAGGACGCCAGGCCAAGCACCGCCGCTCGCCACAGCTCGCATTTCCTGACGAAACTCATGGAGGCATAAGCCGGGCTGGTCGATGGCACGGCGATTTGGTTGGCCGACGGAGGCGCATGCATCGCGGCGTATTTCCCGAAACTTTTCGCAGCCTTGCCGCCGTTCAGGAGGATCCGGTCAATGCCGGGATGGGCCGCAAAGAAGCCGGCAAAGTCATTCGGGACTTCCGCCTTGATATTTGCGTCGAGACTGCCTTCACGACGGCAGAACTGCAGTACGTCCCATACAGCGACACCATTCTCCATCAGGATTGCCTGGCGTTCAGGATAGGGTTTCTCCGGCCCTGCCTCGAACAGCTGGCCCATGATTGGCCAGAAGGCATTCCGGCCATGGGCGTAATACTGTCCTGCCTCAAGTGAGGCGACGCCTGGCATGCTTCCAAGGATCAGAAGACGCGCATCAGGCGCGGCGATCGGGTCAAAGCCTTGTACGATCATGGCGTCGTCCTTGCCGGACACCCGCTCATCACGCGTTGGCGGCCGGCACGATCGTCACACTCTCACCGCAGCCACAGGCATCTGTCTGGTTCGGATTGTTGAAAACGAACTTTTCATGCAGCGGTGTCACTTCGTAATCCACTTCGCTGCCAAGAAGGAACAGGACGGCCTTGGCGTCGATCAGGATGGTGACACCATTGTCCTCGACCACCTCATCCAGCGGCTCCGGTGCCATGGCGTAGTCCATGACATACTCCATGCCGGCACAACCACCATTCTTAACGCCGACGCGCAGGTAACCTGCGCCGCGTTCTTCCATGATCTCTTTGACGCGCGCTGCAGCGGCGTCAGAAAGCTTTACGGGCTTGGGTCTCGGTCGTCTGGCCATGAGGGAGAGATAGGGGCGCACCCCGCTCCATTCAATTACAGCATGTTCAGCGCGAGGCGCGCTTCGTCGGACATACGCGACGGGTCCCAAGGGGGATCGAAGGTCAACTGCACCTCCACATCCGTCACGCCTTCAACCGTGCGGGCAGCTGTTTCCACCCAGCCCGGCATCTCACCAGCCACCGGGCAGCCCGGCGCAGTAAGTGTCATTTCGATATCGACCTTCCGGTCATCATCGATATCGACCTTGTAGATCAGGCCCAATTCATAGATGTCGACCGGAATTTCGGGGTCGTACACGGTCTTGAAAGAGGCGATCAGGTCGTCAGTAATACGGTTCAGCTCATCCTGCGGAATTGCTGAAGGCGCTGCAGTTTCAGCGGCAGCGTCCACATCGCGGGAGGTCATGTCATCGGCCATTGAGGCACCTATACCAGCATTTTCCGGGCCTTGGCGAGCGCTTCAATGAAGGCATCGACCTCGGCGAGTGTGTTGTAGATGGCGAAGGAGGCGCGGGCTGTCGAGGGGACGCCCAGCGATTCCATCAGCGGCTGTGCACAATGGTGCCCGGCCCGGATCGCGACGCCGTAGCGGTCAAGAATCTGAGCAATATCATGGGGATGCGCGCCTTCGAGGCTGAAGGTCAGCACCGCCCCCTTGCCGGGCGCTTCGCCATGAATCCGCAGCCCGTTGATGCCGCGAAGCCCCTCTACGGCATGATCATACAGGACCATCTCATGTGCATGCAATGCATCTGAAGGATGACTGCGTATCCAGCGCAGGGCTGCGCCAAGACCAATCGCTTCCAGGATCGGCGGCGTGCCAGCCTCGAATTTGTGCGGCGCGGTGTTGTAGGTGACGCGGTCGCGGGTGACGATCTCAATCATCTCGCCGCCACCCTGATAGGGCCGCGCCCGGTCCAGCGCTTCCGCCGTGCCATAGAGCACACCGATCCCGGTCGGCCCGTACAGCTTGTGACCGGTCATGACATACCAGTCGACGCCCAGCGCCTGCACATCCACCGGGACGTGCACAGCTGCCTGGCTGCCATCGGCCAGAACCTGCGCGCCGGCGTCGTGCGCGAGGCGCACAATCTCGGCCATGTCCGTCACCGTGCCCAGCACGTTGGACATGTGCGTCATGGCGACGAATTTCGTTTTCGGTCCGATTGCGTCGGCGAAAGCCGCCATATCCAGCGACCCATCCTCCGTCAGGTCCACCCAGCGCAGCACGGCGCCGTGGCGCTCGCGCAGGAAGTGCCAGGGGATGATGTTCGAGTGATGCTCCATCACCGACAGGACGATCTCATCGCCGGACCGGATCTCAGCCGCCAGGGCCGACGCGACGAGGTTGATGCCTTCGGTCGAGCCCTTGGTGAAGATGATGTTCTCGTGGCCGGGTGCGTTCAGATATTCCCGCGCCGCTTCGCGGGCTGCCTCATAGGCTTCGGTCGCCTCGTTCGACAGGGTGTGGATGCCCCGGTGTACATTGGCATAGGCCGTGCGCGACTGGTTCGCGACCGCATCGATCACCGCATTCGGCTTTTGAGCGCTCGCCGCATTGTCCAGATAAACAAGCGGATACCCGTTCACCTCGCGGCTGAGGATCGGGAACTCTGCCCGGATCGCGTCGATATCCAGCACGGTGCTCATTTTGCCAGCCATTCCCGCGCCTGTTCCCGCAGCACGTCTTCCAGTTCGCCCGCCTCTTCCAACGCCTCGGCGATGAAGGCTTCTGTCAGAAGGGCGCGCGCCTCTTCCTCGGCAATGCCGCGCTGGCGCATATAGAACATCTGGTCCGGGTCCAGCGCGCCAGACGTGTTGCCATGGGCGCATTCCACGTCATCCGCGTAGATTTCAAGCTCCGGCTTGGCGAAGACTTCGGCGCCCTCTTCCAGCAGCAACGCATTGTGCTGCATGTCCGCATCGGTCTTCTGGCCGACATTGCGCGGCACGAAAAACTTGCCCTGAAAGACGCCGCGTCCACCGTCGAGCACAGCGCCCTTGGTCTGCTGGCGTGTGACGCAGGCCGGTGCGCCATGGCGCACTTCGGTGGTAATATCGGCATGATGCCCGGCCGCGCAGAGATAGGCCGCATTGAGCGTCGCCCTGGCGCCGGTTTCCTGATGCGTCAGCCGGGTCTCAAGGCGCGTGAGCTTTCCGCCGAACGCCAATGTCGTCTGGCGGTAGTCAGCACCTTCATCCAGCTGAACGGCGGCCGTTGCCGCCAGTACTTCGGCTTTGCCCGTGCGTTGGTACACGGTGCGGGAACACGAAGCGCCCGCCTGAAGGGAGAATTCCATCAGCGAGGCTGTGAGCCCCGCACCACCAAGATAGGACTCGCTCACGTTCAGCTTCGCACCGGGGCGCAGGATGATCTGGACACGGGCGAAGTTTGCCTCGCCAGCACCGGAGAAGCGGAAATGCAGGCGCGGCAGCGCCTCTCCCGTCACTTCGATCATCAGCGTGCCGGGCTTGGTCTTCCCGCCTGCCAGCGCAGCGGCGAGTGCCCCGAGGGGCATGCCTTCAGACGCGCCGAAGGCCTGCGCCTCAGGCTTCGCCAGAACGCGAATGCCGTCCGGCAGGTCTTCCGGCCAGGTGAACCCGGAGGGCGTGAAACTGAACAGCAGCGCGTCTTCGGTCGGCAGCGGATCTTCGGAAGGGCCGGGGTCTGACGGGCTTTCGATAACGGGAAGCGCCGCCTTGAAGTCGGTCCAGTGCCAGCCTTCCACGCGGCGATGCGGCAAGCCGCCCTCGGCGAAGGCTTCGAATGCCCGCTCGCGCCGCGCATCTTCCGGCAACATGCCGTAGCGCGCGATCAGCTCCAGCTCAGCCGCGTTGGGATTGGCGATCAGGTCGCGTAGTGCTGTGGTCACACTGCCTCCCCGAGAATGCCGTCATAGCCCTCGGCTTCCAGGCGGTGGGCCAGGTCCGGACCGCCGGTCTTCACGATGCGGCCAGCGGCCAGCACGTGCACCTTGTCCGGTTTGATATAGTCCAGCAGGCGCTGATAGTGCGTGATGACCAGCATGCCGCGCTCCGGGCTGCGCATGGCGTTGACGCCTTCAGCAACGGTCTTCAGCGCGTCGATGTCGAGGCCGGAATCGGTCTCGTCGAGGATCAGGAAGGACGGATCCAGCATCATCATCTGATAGATTTCGAGCCGCTTCTTCTCACCGCCGGAGAAGCCGACATTCACCGGGCGTTTCAGCATCTCGGCATCCAGCTTCAGCTTTTTCGCGATCTCGCGGGACTTCTTGATGAAATCCGGCGCGGAAATCTCGTCCTCGCCGCGCAGCTTGCGCTGGGAGTTCATGGCCGTGCGCACGAAGGTCATCACCGGCACGCCGGGAATCTCGACCGGATACTGGAAGGACAGGAACATGCCCTTGGCGGCGCGCTCTTCCGGATCCATGCCCAGAAGGTCTTCACCGTTCAGCGTGGCTGTGCCGCCGGTGACTTCATAGCCGCTGCGGCCTGTCAGAACGTAGGACAGCGTGGATTTACCCGCCCCGTTCGGGCCCATAATGGCGTGCACCTCACCGGCGGGCACCTCAAGGGTCAGCCCATTGATGATCTGCTTGGCGTCGTCGCCGACAGTGGCGGTCAGGTTCTCAATCTTCAACATGGGGCGGATGTAGGGCCGACCGGGCCTCAGGGAAAGCCCTTAGGTCAGGAATGGGGGCATCAGAAAAGCTCAATCCGGTCGGATACATCAGGCTTGGTGAGCCGCCCACACGCCAAGATTGTCCTGAAGCGCGCACCCGGTTATGTCTGGTTGCCAGTAGCGGGGACGAAAATCATGCAGCAGCGCAGCGCCATTCCGGCGATCTTTCTGGCAATCACCGCACTTGCAACCGCCGCCTTTCCGGCAGCGGCTGAGGGGGACCTGTCCAGGCCAGCCCTGAGAGACGCGCGGGCGGCGGTCCTTACCTGCAATAACGCTCAAAAGGCCACAGAAACCGACGCATCGACCGCTGGTCCTCTGGCGGTCTGCATGGCTGCCCTCGGCCAGGTGGAGGCCATCTATGATGCACTTCCATCCACAACGGTGAAGGACCGCTCCTATCGGGACATATTCCGGGGGCAGCTCGCCTTGTCCGTCTTCACCATCGACCTGAAGGTAAAAGGCGGCCTGACGCGTCAGGGCTGCACCTATGCGCGCAAGAACGTGTCGATTGTCAGCAATGCCGAAATTATCGACCCGGAGGATCGCGCGGTGCTTGAGGAAGGCACGACCTTCCTCAAAGAGAACTTCATTCCCCTGTGCGACCAGCACTATCCGGAATAGCGGGCCGGCTTAGCCCACACTGCCTTCGAGGCTGACTTCCAGCAGCTTCTGCGCTTCCACGGCGAACTCCATCGGCAGCTCCTGAAGCACTTCGCGGACGAAGCCGTTGACCAGGAGGGCCACGGCCTGCTCTTCGCCGAGGCCGCGCTGGCGGGCGTAGAAGAGCTGGTCTTCGGAGAGCTTGGTGGTCGTCGCCTCATGCTCCAGCTGTGCGTCAGCGCGACGGTTCTCCACATAGGGTACCGTGTGGGCGCCGCAGCGGCCGCCGATCAGCAGGCTGTCGCACTGGGTGAAGTTGCGGGACTTCTCGGCGCGCTTGTTGATCGAAACGAGGCCGCGATAGGTGTTGTCCGACTTGCCGGCCGAAATGCCCTTGGAAATGATCCGGCTCTTCGTGCGTTTGCCGAGGTGGATCATCTTGGTGCCGGTGTCGGCCTGCTGGCGGCCATTGGTGACGGCGATCGAGTAGAACTCGCCCACGCTGTCATCGCCGCGCAGGATGCAGGACGGGTATTTCCAGGTGACGGCAGAACCGGTTTCCACCTGCGTCCAGGAGATCTTGGAGCGCGCACCGCGGCAGTCACCGCGCTTGGTCACGAAATTGTAGATGCCGCCCTTGCCGTCTTCATCGCCCGGCCACCAGTTCTGGACGGTGGAATATTTGATCTCGGCATCGTCGAGGGCGACCAGCTCGACCACAGCAGCGTGGAGCTGGTTCTCGTCGCGCATCGGCGCGGTGCAGCCTTCCAGATAAGAGACGTAAGCCCCCTCATCGCAAATGATCAGGGTACGTTCAAACTGGCCAGTGTTCTCCGCGTTCATGCGGAAATAAGTCGACAGCTCCATCGGGCAGCGAACGCCCTTCGGCACATAGACGAAGGTGCCATCGGAGAAGACGGCGCTGTTCAGCGTGGCGAAGTAATTGTCAGACTGCGGAACAACTGTTCCAAGGTATTTCTTCACCAGTTCCGGATGGTCCCTCACCGCCTCGGAAATCGACATGAAGATCACGCCGGCCTTTTCCAGTTCCTTGCGGAACGTGGTCGCGACCGAAACGGAGTCAAACACGGCATCGACGGCAACGCGCGGGGCTTCACGGGCCGTCGCAGCCGTTTCCGCCGCCCCTTCGACGCCGAGCAGCACTTCGGCCTCGCGCAATGGAATGCCGAGCTTTTCGTAGGTCTCGAGGATTTCCTTCGGAACGTCGTCAATCGACTCATACTTCGCGCCGGATTTGGGCGCGGCGTAGTAATAGTAATCCTGGTAATTGATCGGCTCGTAGCGGACCTTTGCCCAGGTCGGCTCGGTCATGGTCAGCCAGCGGCGATACGCAGCGAGACGCCACTCCAGCAGCCACTCCGGCTCTTCCTTCTTGGCGGAAATGAAGCGGATCGTGTCTTCCGACAGGCCCTTGGGCGAATACTCGGTCTCGATCGTGGTGGAGAACCCGGCCGAATAGTTCTCGGATTCGAGCGCCTTCGCGGCCTCGACCGTTTTCGCGTCGATACCCTCTTTGACGATCACTTCGGTGCAATCATCTTCGTGTTCGTCTGTTCCGCCGCAGCAGTCCATTACGCTTTTTCCTTCGCGATGATGCGTTCGGCCGCCTTCAGCCACGCATCGGCGACGCCGTCAAAGTCCGACGGCAGTGTACACCATCCAAAGCTGGTGCGTATTGCCGATTCTGCAAGGTCATCGCCTGCGCCCATCGCCATCAGGACGAGGCTGCGCTTGACCTTGCCGGAAGAGCAGGCCGCGCCTGCAGACACGCAGACGCCGGCCAGATCCATGGCCATAACCTGCGTTTCCGCCGCAAAACCGGGCTTTGCGAAGTTTGACACGCCTGCCAGGCGAGGCGACGCCTTGCCGGTAACGATTACACCGCCTTCGGCTTCGAGACGGGCCTCCATGGCATCGCGGCGCGGCCCAAGGGCCTGATATTTCGGCAGATCGCGGATGGCGGCTTCGACAGCGGCGCCAAAGCCTGCAATCGCCGCCACATTCTCCGTGCCCGAGCGCAGGCCCCGTTCCTGACCACCGCCATACTGGACGGCTTTCAACGGAGCGCCCGGCCGGTGCCACAGCGCACCTGCCCCTTGCGGCCCGCCGATCTTGTGAGCGCTGACCGCAAGGTAGTCGACGCCGAGAAGGCCGACATTCACCGGCACTTTGCCGAGCCCCTGCACGGCGTCGCAGATCGTCAGCCCGCCTGCTTCGCGTACCAGCGCCGCGGCTTCCGCGACGGGCTGGAGGATGCCGGTCTCGTTGTTCGCGAGCATCAGGCACAGCACCGGTATGCCTTTGGCAGCATGGTCCCATGACTTCAGACGGCTTGCGAGGTCTTCCAGATCAACAGTCCCGGCGGGGGTGAGATAGGCCGTTTCCATCACAGCGCCGGAATGGGCCGCCGCCTTGCCGATGGCTTCATGTTCCAGCGCAGAAACGATCAGCGTACATTTGCCCTCAAGGCCCGCCACCACACCATGCACGGCGAGGCTGTCGGATTCTGTGCCGCCTGACGTGAAAACGATGTCTTCTGCCCGGCTTCCAATGGCCCCGCCCAGCGTGGCGCGCGCCCGTTCCACGACCCCACGCGCGGCGCGTCCCGCCGTGTGAACGGAGGACGGATTCACCGCCCCCATGTCATACACGGCAAGCATTGCCTCGCGCGCTTCCGGACGCAGCGGGCTGGTCGCATTGTGGTCGGCATAGATCATGCGCCCCATATAGCGCCTCGGCGACGCGGACGCACCTGCAGAAAAATTTGCTTTTCAGTGCGCGATTGGATTATCACCCCGCGCTTAACCCGAATTTCCGAGGATGCCATGGCAGAACTCATCATTCCCGGCCCACAAGGCCGTATCGAAGCGCGCTACACAGAGCCGCCGTTTGAAGGCGCCCCGATTGCGCTGATCCTCCATCCCCACCCGAAAGCCGGTGGCACGATGCAGGACCCGATCTCGATCATGCTATACCAGATGTTCGAAAAGCACGGCTTCGGCGTGCTGCGCTACAACTCCCGCGGCGTTGGCCGCAGCCAGGGCCAATATGACCAGGGCATCGGCGAGCTGGAAGATGCGGCGTATGTCCTTGATTACATTGAAAACCTGTCGGAAAGCCCGCGCTATGTCTGGTGCGCAGGTTACTCATTTGGGGCCTGGATCACGCTTCAGCTGCTGATGCGGCGCCCGGAGATTGATGGCTTCCTTGCCATCTCCCCGCCGGCCAACCACTACGACCTGTCCTTCCTGGCCCCGTGCCCGGCGTCCGGCCTGATCGTGTCCGGTGACAGCGATGCCGTGTCTTCTCCGGAAGACGTAGAACGTGCCCTCACCAAGGTGCGCGTCCAGAAAGGCGAAGAAATCGAACGCACCACGGTAAAAGGGGCGAACCATTTCTATCAGGATCGCCGCGAAGACCTGATCGGCACCTGTGAGGAATACCTCCTGCGCCGCCTTGCCGCCGCTGAAGAGAAGCTGCGTATTGAGGCCGAAGAAAGCGACTAGGCCAATACAATTCCGCCCGTCATTGGCTCCGGCACGCCCGTCGTGCCGGGCCAGCTGATGGGTAGGCCACGGGCCGTGCGCGCAGCGAGAAAGGCAAAGGCTTCGGCCTCGATGCTGTCTCCGCGCCAACCGGCCTCTTCCGCACTGAGCACCGCACAAGGCAGCGCCCGCGCCAGCGCATCCATCAGCGCCGGATTGTGACGTCCGCCGCCACAGGCGATCACGCGCGACGGGATTTCCGGCAGCTGCGCAATGCCTGCCGCGACAGCGCGTGCCGAGAACTCCGTCAGGGTCGCCGCGCCATCTTCCACCGACATGCCTTTGACCATGGCGGCGGAGAAATCATAACGATCCAGAGATTTGGGCGGCGCCTCGCTGAACCAGTCATGCTGCAGCAATTGTTCCAGCAGCGCCTCGTCTGCAGTTCCGGTCTTCGCCAGCGTTCCGCCGAAATCATGTGTGCCGCGCCCGTGCCCCTCGACCCATTCGTCGATCGGGCCATTGGCGGGGCCTGTGTCGAAGGCGATCAGCGAGCCATCCGCCAGCCTGGCCGTGATGTTCGCCACGCCGCCGAGGTTCAGCACGCAGGCGGTCCCGTCTCCCAGCCGCTGCAATAGGGCCGCATGATAGGCCGGGGCAAGCGGCGCACCCTGCCCGCCTTCGGCCACGTCAGCTGTCCTGAAGTCGTATGCCAGCGGCACGCCCAGCGCAGTTCGCATCGCAGGGGCATCAATCAACTGAAGCGTTGCCCCCGGTTTGCCGGGCATGGGCCGGCGGTGCAGCACGGTCTGGCCGTGCACGCCTGCCAACACTGGCGTGGGATCGGTCCAGTCCGTCAGAAGCTGCTGCATGGTTTCAGAATGCGTATGGGTGATGACCGCTTTCGCCTCGTCGAACGCCTCATCCGGTCGGGGACCAGTCCAGTTCCATGTCCGCGCCAGTTCCGTCGCCCGCTGCAGGATACGGCGTTCCTCCGGCAGGTATTTGCGTTCGGCCGTGGCGCCGAACTCGAACACTTGCCTGCCATCTGTCAGGATCAGGGCTGCATCCACAGCGTCCAGCGACGTGCCTGACATGAAGCCGGCCACCCATTCTGGCCTGGAATCTGATGCGGAATCTGAATTCGCAGTGTTCAAGCGGCTCCCTTTCCGTGCTACGCGCCCTGCCTTCACGGAGACACGAGAAGATGAGCGAATACAAGTCGGAATTCCTGAAGACGCTGCAGACGCGCGGCTTCATCAAGCAGGTGACCCATGAGGCCGAGCTTGACGCCTATTGCCAGGCAGGTGTCCCGATTGCCTATATCGGCTTCGACGCAACGGCGGACAGCCTGCATGTCGGATCGCTCCTTCAAATCATGATGCTTCGCCACCTCCAGAAAGCTGGCGGCAAGCCTATCGTCCTGATGGGCGGGGGCACCACGAAAGTGGGCGACCCGACTGACAAGGAAAAGTCCCGTCCCCTGCTCACCAATGAGCAGATCGAAGCGAACATCGCCGGCATCAAGAAGGCGTTCGAACCGTTCCTGACTTTTGGCGACGGCCCGACCGACGCCATTATGGTCAATAATGATGACTGGCTGAGCAAGCTCGGCTACATTGAACTGCTGCGCGAAGTGGGCGTGCACTTCACGATCAATACGATGGTGAAGCAGGATACGGTCGCCCGGCGCTTGGCCAATGAGCAGCCCTACACTTTCCTCGAATTCAACTACCTGCTGATGCAGTCCTACGACTTCCTCGAGCTGTTCCAGCGTCAGAATTGCCGCATCCAGCTCGGCGGATCCGACCAGTGGGGCAATATCGTCGGCGGGGTGGACCTGGTGCACAAGGCCGCCGGCGGCGACGTGTTCGGCATCACCGCGCACCTCATCACTACCGCTTCCGGCGGCAAGATGGGCAAGACGGCCGATGGCGCGGTCTGGCTGAATGCGGACCGCAAGAGCCCCTACGAATACTGGCAATTCTGGCGCAACACAGAAGATGCCGACGTCGGCCGCTTCCTGCGCCTGTTCACTGAATTGCCGCTGGACGAGATCGAAGCGCTTGAGAAACTCGACGGCGCCGAGATCAACAAGGCCAAAATCGCACTCGCCAACGCAGCGACCGCCATGCTGCACGGCGAATCCGCTGCGAAGGAATCCGAAGCGGCCGCCTCGGCCGTGTTCGCCGGGGGCGGAACGGCTGCGGCCCTGCCAACCGTCGAAATTCCGTCCACAGAACTGTTCAGTGAGTATCTGGTTGCGGCGGCCTTCACGGCGGCGGGACTGACCGAGAGCAACGGCGAAGCGCGCCGCCTGATCAAGCAAGGCGCCGCGAAGGTCAATGATCAGCAGGTGAAAGACCAGAACGCAACGATTGCGGAGTCTGATCTCATCGACGGCAAGATCAAGTTGTCCGCCGGCAAGAAACGTCACGCATTGGTGAAGCCTGCCTAGACTTTAGAACTCTTCGTCCGGAATGGGCGGCAGTTCAGACGGGATCGGCTCATCCGGCGGGCGGGGCTTGGCTTCCGGGATGCGTGTATCCGACGGGTTTTCGAAGATCCGGCGGATCACGCCCGGCGCCAGTGCCGAAAGCGGGTTCACCGACACGTTCGCTTTCTCCATCGTTCCCCGGATACCGTAGGTCAGCGAGAACACGCCTTCACCATCACGGCCGACAACCAGGTCACCGAGGATCGGGATTGTTCCTAGGGCGGAGTTCATGCCGAAACTCGGCACCAGCACGCCATCGAACTCGATCTTGCCGTCCTTGGAATCGAAATAGCCATTTGTGGTCAGGCCAAGGGCTGGCCCCTGCGCCTTGGCACCGTTCACCACGTAACGGTCGCCCGCTACGGTCAAAGGAATATCCAGCCGGGAAAACAGCACGCCTTCTCCGCCGAGCGTATCTGCCAGCCCCCGCAGCGAAGCGAGTGACAGGATTTGTGTAAGGAAAGGCGCGTTGTTGAGCCGTGTATCGGTGATGGAGATGTCGAACTTCGACGGCTTGTTGTCGTTCGCCAACACACCATCCATCTCGAGCTGGCCGCCGTCGAGATAGTCGATGCCCAGGAACGCACTGGCGATAAAGCCCGCATCCCCGCTGGAAACGTGGAAGGTCGCCGCCTGACCGCCATTGGTGTCGAAACGCGCTTCGAAGGGGGATCCGTCTGCGGCGAGGCCGGTGGCTTTGAAGGTCTCGATACCCGCCGCACCGGTTGCCATTGAAAATTTCGCCTCGGTCATGTCGAGGCCCGGCCGAAGGGTCAGTGTGTCGACATTCGCCGAAACGCGAATAGGCGTTTTGCTGCCCGCATCATCGGCGTCGCCAATCGCCCCTACGCCCGGCATCGCACCGGAGAGGTCCAGATACGTTCCAGACAGACCGAAATTCAGTGCACCGTCTTTTCGGGTCACGGTGCCGCCGACATCGGCCTTGTTTTTCAGGTATGCCCGGCGCAGCGTCGCGGAAACCAGCTTTGAATCCCCACCCAAAGTGAAATCGCCATCAAGATAGGCGTCGTCGGCGTGGAACACGATGGTGGCCGTGTAGCCGTCGTCGAGCCCTTCATAGTGTACTGAAGCCTTGGCCGACTTGTTCCGCCCTTTCACCCAGCCGATTTCCGACAGATCCAGGCGGGATTCAGTCAGGTCCAGGGCCGTGTCGGCGATGATACGGGATCCCTCTCCGATTTCCGCCTGAACCTCGATGGGGATTTCGCCGGACAGGTACGCCCGCCCCAGCACACCGAATTCGTTCAGGAAGTCGGGCGTAACAATACTGGTTGCCGACAGCAGCGAAGGCTGGTCACCATCATTGAAGGCATCGCGCCAGGTGAACTGGACCGGAGATGGCCCCAGATCGCCAAAACCGGAAATGGTCATTCCGTCCTGATCGACATTCACTTTCGCGGATCCGCCCGTCAGGTCGAACCCCAGCGCCGCGTCCTTTAGGCCTGCCTCGGCAACCGTTCCGACCGCCGTAAAGCGGATATCCTCAAACGGAACATCGTCCAGCGCAGGACGGAACATCTCGAATGTCATCTCGCCATCGCCGGACAGGCGCGCCGGATCGAAATCAATTTTGAGACGCGAGTCGACCAGCGTCTTCATGACCAGAGAGATCGGGCCGTGTCCGCGTGCAAACACCCGGAAGTCCTCGCCGCGCACATTGAACGCCGGCATGATAAAGGCGCCTTCGTCCAGGTCCCAGCCGCCATATTCGCCGGAATCCAGCGTGACGCGGAAGGAATTGCCGGTGAGGCGGCCCTTACCCCGGCCCTTTTCCACCGGCGGCAGGTCCGACAAGAACTTCACCCAGGCATCTTCCGCCGCGAAGGTGAGCTCCAGGTCAGAGTCACGCAGATAACCATCATCGCCGAAACTGTCGCGCTTCAAGTCGATATGCCCCTTGATGTCAGTCAGCGCCCCAGCTTCGATATGCTCGCGGGCAAAGTTCCGCCCACCCTTACCCAGCCCGACGGGCCAGAACGCCATCACGGTATCCTTGGTCACATCTCCGCTGGTTTCCAGAGCGATGTGGCCGAGGATTGGCGGTTCGCCTTCTTGCTTGTCCTGCGTAAGGCCGATGTTGCCCGTCACAAGGAAGCCCGCTTCCTCCTCCTTGAACACAAGGGCGAGATCATCGATTTGACGGTCAGCGACGCTCATCAAGCCTGACGCCTGAAGACCTGTCAGAGTGACAGGGCGTTCAAACACCGGCGTGAAATCCAGGGTGAGCTCTTCGCTCGACAGTTCGAAGTCGTGCGCGGACTGGCCTTGCAGGATATTTTTGAGAGTCAGGCTCGCCTGACCGCTGGCCGGGCCCACTTTGTCGCCGGTCACATCCACTCGCATCGTGTCGTCATTGGCGAGGTAAGTTGCCGTGACGTCCAGCCCCTGCACGTCGAGCCCCCCGGCAAACGGCATGTGGCCTTCCCCCATATTGGAGTGGAAGGCGATCTCATTGATGCCGGTGGCGCGGGCATAGTCGAGCGTTGCATCGGCATTGGCCGGCAATCCTTCGAAAGCATCCACCTGCGCTCCAAAGCGCGCCGCGAGGTCTGCCAGCGGCCAATCGGCAACGGCGAACTCTGCGTGCAGCTTGTCTTCCAATGTGTAGGATCGGACGGTAGCGGCAAGCCCACCGGGCAGACCGGCGCCAGCGCCCGTACCGGCCACACTGACCAGAATGCCGTCTTCTTCTCGTGAAACCCGTCCCTTGGCGTCTGTGATATCGAAAACGGATTGCTGAACGCTGTCCCGGACGCGGAACTCAAATCCGGCAAAGCCCAGATATTCGAGCGCGTAGTTCTGCTCGCCCTGCTTCAGTGCCTCCAGCATGGGCGGAAGCACCTCATTGGCACGCTGCAGCCATTCCTGCGGGGTTTCGGGCAATTTGCCGACCGGAATTTCAGGCAGCGGTTCCCCGCCGATAAACCAGGTGGATGGCGTTTCCTGATCGATATTGACCCACCCGTCTTCAAGATCGAGGCGAAGGACCTCGATATCGCCAAGAACCAGAGAAGACCCGGACAGGACGATATTGGCGTGTCGGGCCTCGGCACTGACATTGCCTTTCACATCCAACATCTGCAGACGCGACCCGGAGATGTGCAGGCGTTTGTCTTCGGCAGACCATTCGAGCTGTACCCCGTCCAGACGGACCTCCCGGCCATCGCGCGCTTCTGTCATCGCGCGTTCCAGGTCGTCCTTGAACATCGACAGGTCCATCGGACCGGAATAAAGCCGGGCGGCAAGCAGACCTGCTGCTACAAAAACAAGCAGGATCAAGCCGCCGAGGATTTCGAGAAAAATCAGTGAGGCGGTCTGGCGGACCAAGGGCGCGCTCCGTACAAGTCGGATCCAGTCATACACGCCGTTCAGCGCTGTGTCTGGTATAAGCAGTACAGCCGAAGCGCACCATAGGAGGATTACATGGCAATCGGGCCCAAAGAAGGCGGACGCGCTCCAAATTTCAGCATGGACTCAACACAAGGGCCGATAAAACTCGGAGACTACAAGGATCAGCTGCTGGTTCTTTACTTCTATCCGAAAGACGACACGCCTGGCTGCACAACCGAAGCGAAAGACTTCACAGACCTCGCAGACGCGTTCGAAAAGGCTGGCGCCAAGATTGTGGGGGTGTCCCGCGATACGCTGGCAAAACATGAAAAATTTGCGGCGAAACACGATCTCGGCGTGACGCTCGCCTCGGACGAGGACGGCAAGGTTTGTGAGGCCTATGGCGTCTGGGTCGAGAAGAAGAATTATGGGCGCACGTATATGGGAATCGAGCGCTCAACCTTCCTGATCGGACCTGACAAAAAGGTAATGCGAATCTGGAAAAAAGTGCGCGTGAAAGGACATGCCGAAGATGTACTCAATGTCATCAAATCGGATGCCTGAAATTTCACCTGATGCATGTATTTTTTCCATGTTTAACAAGCCTTTTACCCTCATGGGCGAAAATTTACATGAATTCTGTGCCCAAGGGGTTACACCTCGTATCGAAATCGGTATGTATTATCTCCAAGGGTTTGGGAAACCTGCTGTAGTGACTACTGCAGCGGGGGCGTGATTTTCCGGTTCTACGGGTGGCGTGAATGGCGAAGTGGAGCGCGAATCTGAAGGCGGCCTTCAATAAAGCCTTCCCTGAGCGTCAAATCTACCATCGCAGCGGCGGAACAGTCCGCTACATCTCTGTGTCTCCATGGCAGCAGGCGATTTTTGCTGCCGGCCTTGCGGCACTGGCAGGATGGACTGTTTTTGCAACCGGCTCCTTCGTGTTGAGCGGCGGCGGCAGTGCCCTGTCCGGAAACCCCGATGGCCGTGAACTCGCAAAATACGAACGCTGGGTTCAGGAACTGCGCGCCAAGGATGCGCTGTCCCGTTCACTGCTGGAAGAACGCACCGACGCATTCCAGAAAGAAACGGTGGAGTGGGAAGAGCGCCAGAAGGCCCTCGAAGACCTCTACAAACAGCTCAAGGGCGAAGACGACCTCGAAACGTCATCTCTCAAAGGCAACGGCGCCGCCCTTCTCGTGCAGGCTTCGATCGAAGAAGCCGATAGTCGCCAGTCGCGTGAGCCTGTCCGCATCACCGCTCAATTCGAAACCGCCACGTCTCGCGGTTCCGTGCGGGTCCTGAAAATGGATCAGGAGCGCATCCTCGACGAAGCCGAGGAAATCGCCACGGAACGCACAGAGCGCGCGCGGGGCATTCTGGCCCTGACGTCCGTCGGATCAGACCGCATCGTAGCCAGCAGCGAGACCGGCGGTCCCTACATTTCGCTGGCCAATGCGACCTCCGGACCTGACTTCAGCAATCTTTCCCTTACCGACACCACGTTCTATTCCCGCCTGTCGCAGACGCAGGCACGTGTCGCGGAAATGCTTTACTACGAGGACATCGTTTCCTCGCTGCCTCTGGGTATCCCGGTCGGGGTGCCTTACCGGCTCACCAGTAATTACGGCGTTCGCGTCGATCCTTTCAAGAAACGTCCAGGCTGGCACAACGGCATCGATATGGCGGCCTATCACGCCGCTCCGATCGTCGCAGCAGGGCCGGGCGTCATCTCTTATGCAGGTCCCCGTTCGGGCTACGGGCGGCTTGTAGAAATCGACCATGGGCACGGCTTCAAGTCGCGCTATGGCCACCTCAGCGGAATTACGGTAAAAAAGGGACAAACCGTGGAGGTCGGCGATCTTGTGGGCAAGATGGGTACAACCGGTCGAAGCACGGGGGACCACCTTCACTTCGAAGTCTGGTTTAACGGCAAACCTTATGATCCAATAAAATTCCTGAAAGCAGGCCGTCATGTTCACCAAGAGTAACAAACACAACGATACGCCGCCGGCACCTGAGCCGGCAAAGGTCCAACCTTCCGTCGATGCCATCCGTGGCGCCGCTTCGAAGCCGGCCGCCCGCGCAGCATCAATCATCTGCGCAGACATGAAGATCAACGGTTCGGTGACCTCTGAGGGTGCGTTGCAGATCGACGGCACCGTCGATGGCGACGTGGCCGCAACCGACATCACAATCGGCGCTTCCGGCCACATCACCGGCGAAGTGAAAGCCGAGGTCGTGAAAGTCAAAGGCCGCATCAAAGGCTCCATCCGCGCCCGCAAGGTCGAGCTGGAGACCGGCGCTCATGTGAAGGGTGACATCGTGCACTCTTCGCTGCAGATCCAGTCCAATGCCGTGTTCGAAGGCCAGGTGAAGCACTCAGAGGATCCACTGAAAGACGCCGCACCGCGCGCCGCCGCCAGCGATGCTCGTCCTTCGTCCGCTTCACCGTCGAGCGCCACGCCGAACGCCACCAGCGGCTTCGGGATCTCACCGACGGCTTCCTGATCCGACTTACAAGACAGACTGAAACGCCGGCATCTCTGGATGTCGGCGTTTTGCGTTTTGGATAATGGTGCTGTCACTGGCGCACAGTCTTGTCCGGTTTTTTCTACCTGATAGGGTCCGCCACAATTGAGATAGTGGAGTATTTGATATGCGTGGATGGTTGATTGCCCTTGGTCTGGCCGTGTCCATGGGACCAGCTTTTGCCGAGGCCCCCGCGGGGCCGGAAACATCCGGAGCTGAAACCAGCAAGGCCGACATACCGGAAGCGAAAGTCTTCACGTCTGACCACAGCTTCAAACTCCGTGGCCAGACCATCAAATACAAAACGGTCGCCGGAGAGACTTATCTGCGGGATGAACAAGACGAGCCGATCGCTTCAATCTTTTCTGTCGCTTATGTCCAGGATGGTCTCAAAGATCCTGCCACGCGCCCCGTCACATTTGTTTTCAATGGCGGTCCCGGCTCTGCATCCCTCTGGCTTCACATGGGTGCGTTCGGACCGAAACAGGTCGTCACACCTTCGGACGCGCGCGGCGTTGGCGCCCCACCCTATACGATCCGCGACAATCAGAATTCGCTCCTTGATGTGAGCGATCTTGTCTTCATCGATCCGGTAGGCACAGGCTATTCCCGCCCGCTGGGCGACACCAAAGGCAAGGAATTCTACGGCGTCAACGAAGACGCAGAGAGCATCGCCGAATTTATCCGTGTCTGGCTGACCGAAAACGGCCGCTGGAACAGCCCGAAATTCCTGGCCGGAGAAAGCTACGGAACAACCCGCGCAGCGGCGCTCACCGAAAAGCTGCAAGGCGGCTGGAACGGCATCGGCCTGAATGGCGTGATCCTGATCTCCGCCATTCTCGACTTCCAGAATGCCCGCTTCGCCCCAGGCAATGACTCCGCCCATATAGCCTTCTTCCCGACCGAAGCGGCAATTGCCTGGTTTCACGGCAAGGCCAACAAGGCTAGGTGGAACAATGATTTCGAGGCCTTCGTGGCCGATGCCCGAAACTATGCAACCGACACGCTGGCACCTGCTCTGATACGCGGTTCCACGCTTACACCGGAACAGCAAAGCGCGATCGCCAACGATATGAGCGACTATCTGGGCGTCTCGGCGAAATGGATTGATCTGGCAAATCTGCGTGTCGATCCAACGCGGTACCGCAAGGAACTGTTGCGGAACGAAGGCTACACAATTGGCCGGTTCGACGGTCGCTATAAAGGCATCGATAGCGAAGGCACCTCAGACACGCCGGAGAACGATCCTTCCGGATACGGAATGGATACGGCCTATGTTGCCGCGATCAATGACTATCTGACCCGTGAACTGGATGTGGACTTCACACGTCCCTACAAAGTCCTGACCGGGGAGCCGGGCTCGCAGTGGAACTGGGACATGAATGAGCAGGGCTGGCCAGCCTATGTGAACGTCACCCCCTGGCTTGGCAAAGGGATGCGTGAAAATCCTGACTTGAAAGTGCTACTCGCCGCAGGCTGGTATGATCTCGCGACCCCGTTTTTCGGAGCGGAGATGGCTCTGCACAAGAATGGCGTCGTGCTCGACCGAGTCCAGTTCGATTACTACGACGCAGGCCACATGATGTATCTGAAGGAATCGGACGGCACGAAACTGTCGAACGATATACGCGGCTTCATCGAAGCCGGATACTAACCCAACCGGCGGAACTTACGCGCTTTTCCGGACGAGGGCCGTGTTCATACGCGCGCCCTCGACCACAACGACATCGCCATTGTGGATGATCTCTGAACCATCGACGACTTCAGCGCCCCAAACCGTGTCGCCAATCTTCACACGGCCCTGCCCGGCGTTCGTGAAGTCAGACGCCGCGACTCCGCGCTGACCGATCAGGCTCTCCATCCGCTTGTTAAGTGTTGGATGCTCGGGCGTTGACTTGCGCATGCCGGACAGGATCGTCCGGCCGAAAACGAACAGGGCAACAGCGGCAGCGCCAAAGAACAGGACCTGCCCTTGCCATGTTGCGAGGCTGTCGGGGGCAAGCCAGGCGAATACGGCCGTAATCCACGCCGCGATGGAGATCATCAGCAGGTCGAAGGTGCCGGTCATCATCTCGATCCCGAACAGAATCAAGCCAAGTGCCAGCCAATGCCAGACGGTGAGGTGGGTAAAGAGCTCTTCCAACATGGTATGCCTCCAAGAAGCAGGTCAGCCGTCCGTCGCCCCTGCGCTGGCCGGGGCAGCATAACCTCGAAACGCTATGTCCGCGTTGGCGGAACAGAACCTGATTGTACCTGAACATCCTTCGCGGCACCGGTCAGGCCCTTGATGCCTTCAATGGTGCCAATGATGCTGGAGAACTCCGCCGGAATGATGACCGTCTTCTGCTGGTTGGATGTCGCCAGTTTGCTGAAGGCTTCCACATAGGCCTGGCCGAGGAAGTAGTTGATCGCATTCACGTCGCCGCGCGCGATCGCTTCCGACACCATGGCCGTCGCCTTGGCTTCCGCTTCCGCTTCACGTTCGCGGGCTTCGGCATCGCGGAAGGCGGCTTCGCGGCGGCCCTCGGCTTCGAGGATCTGGGCCTGCTTCTGACCTTCGGCTTTCAGAATGGCCGACTGTTTGTCGCCTTCCGCCGTCAGGATTTCGGCGCGCTTCAGGCGTTCTGCCTTCATCTGGCGGGCCATGGCCTCGGTAATGTCTGCCGGCGGGCTGAGATCGGCGATCTCGATCCGCGTGACCTTCACACCCCATGGGTTCGTTGCTGCATCAATCACGCTTAGCAGGCGCGCATTGATGTCGTCGCGGTTCGACAGAACCTGGTCCAGGTCCATGGACCCGACCACCGTACGGATATTGGTCAGGGAGAGGTTCTGGATCGCGTGATGAAGATTGTTGACTTCATAGGCGGCCGAGACCGGGTCGATCACCTGAATGAAGACGATGGCATCGCAGGACACCATCGCATTGTCCTTCGTGATGACCTCCTGCTGAGGAACATCAAGGACCGTCTCCATCATGTTCATTTTCCGGCCGACCCGGTCGATAAACGGCGTGATGACGGACAAGCCGGGCGTCAGGGTCCTCGTGTAACGGCCGAACCGCTCGACCGTGAAATTGTAACCTTGAGGCACGAATTTGAATGCCGATACGAGGCCGATGATCGCCACCGCCAATACCAGCACGATCACCAGAAAATACGGATCCATGGGGTCCCTCTCCTTTTGTTACGCCCATAAAGGTGGGGAGGGTTTTCCGTTTTTCAATAAATATTCAATCAAAAACGGCGTGCTCGTCCCCAAGCACGCCGATCATGTACCAAATTGGTTAAGAGGCGTTATGCCTGATAAATCAAAGTTGTCCGAGCATGTAGTCAGCGCTGGAAACCTTGAATTCGCCGCCCTGCTCGACGTTTAGCTCGGAAACCACGCCATCCTTGACGATCATGGAGTAACGCTGCGAGCGCTGGCCCATTCCGAAACCAGATCCATCCATCTCAAGGCCAAGAGCTTTTGCGAACGTGCCATTGCCATCCGCCAGCATGCGCACCTTGCCATCCGCATCAGCGCTTTTGCCCCAGGCGCCCATGACGAACACATCATTCACGGACGTACAAACGACGTCATCGACACCTTTGCCTTTGAGGTCATCCAGTTTCTCGACAAAGCCCGGAAGGTGCTTTGCGGAACAAGTCGGCGTGAATGCCCCGGGAACAGCAAAGAGGGCGACGGTCTTGCCGCCAAATACGTCTGCCGTTGTGCACGGCGCGGGACCGTCTTCGGTCATTTCCATGAAAGTTGCGTCCGGAAGCTTATCGCCGACCTTGATGCTCATATGTATTTCTCCCTGCAGGTTTGACCAAGGACATAGGTCGCCTGGTGCTGCGAAGCAAGGAGTCCGGCCCTTGCCAAAGCGACCGGGATCGCCCAGCTTCATCGTTGAAGGATTTCCGCGCCCATGGATACAGACCTGACAGGCAAGCTCCTGATCGCCCTACCCGGGATTGGCGACACCCGTTTTGCGCGATCTGTCATCCTTGTTTGTGCGCATTCCCCGGAATTCGCGATGGGTATCGTGCTGAACAAGCCGATGGCGCATCTGCGCCTGCCCCAATTGTTCGAACAACTCGATGTGCCGATTGAAGCAGATGTGCCGGACACGTTCGTGCTGGATGGCGGCCCGGTGAGTTCCGACCGTGGATTCGTGCTGCACACCGACGATGTCTACAATGAAGGCGCCAGCCTGCCGGTCGAAGGCGACATCTGCATGACCGCCACGCGAGACATCCTGCATGCCATGGGGTCCGTCCAGCCACCCCGGCGCAGTGTGCTGGCGCTTGGCTATTCCGGCTGGGGCGCGGGCCAGTTGGAAGTGGAACTGGCCGAGAATGCCTGGCTGGTTTGTGACCTTGATCCCGAACTCATTTTCTCCAGCGCGCATGAGCGCAAATGGCGCCACGCGCTTGGCCGCCTCGGTATCGACAGCGCAAGATTGCAGGTTGATCCGGGAAACGCCTGACCCGAGCCCTGGTCAATAGCGCATGAAGCGGATCGCGGATTCGATATCCATAGGCCGCGCAAACGCAAATCCCTGCACATGATCGAAGCCGAGCGCGCGCAGCCGCGCTGCGTCTTCCTTGCGTTCAACCCCCTCCGCCGTGCTGGTCATGCCAAGGCGATTGGCAAGGAGCGTGATGGTTGAAAGGATTGTGTCCGTCCGGTGCTGGCCCAGCCGCCGGGTCAGGCCGTGGTCGATCTTGAGGCTATCCGCCGGAAGATCCGCCAGCCAGGCGAACGAAGAATGCCCGGTGCCGAAATCATCCAGAACCAGCCCCGCCCCCACGGCTTTCAATGCGAGGGCCGCCGACAAGGCAAAATCTGCGTCGCGCAGGGCAGCCTGTTCGGTCAACTCGATCTTCATCGAGCGTTCCGGCAAATTATAGCCGTTGATCAATGCCTCAACGAGCGCAGGCAACGTCCCGCGGGCGAGATCTCTCGCTGTCAGGTTGACCTGCATGAACAGGTCCTCGCGCCCTGTAATGTCGCGCAGCCGCGCCAGAGCTTCAGCGGATCGGATCAGCATGTTGGAGGCGAGCGCCTCATCCTCATATCGGCTGGGCGGCGACGTGAAGTCACCATCGTCCCAACGGGCCAGTGCCTCAAATCCGGCAACCTGCCCGTTGCGCAAAGACACAATTGGCTGGAAGACCGGCGCGAGGTCCGGCCCGGGCTTCAGGTCTGACGGGTCGATCTCCTGCAGATCATCTCCCGTCAGCAGCATGCCGCGCGCTTCCGTATCTCCGACAAACGCCCCGACAAGATGGACACCGCGCCCGCTCGACAGGCGGAGGTTGCAGCGTACAGGCCCCTCACCTGCGTCGAATGTCCGCTCCAGGCGTCCGCGGCTCAGGCCCTCGAGCATCTGTTCCAGCGCATCGATGGACCAGTCCCCGGACAGCTCAGAATAGGGAGACCCAGGCGGCACATCGATCACGAGGCGCTTGGCCGGGGCACTCCAGTGCCAGTTGCCCTGCGGGCTTATCTCGGAAGGTTGCGCCATGATGTTGTGAATCTAACGCTGCATCGTCGGCCTGACGAGAGCGAAAAGTACGTGGTCTTCACGCTTTCCCGCAATCTCGAGATAATCGCGGGCATATCCTTCCCGTTCGAAACCGACTTTCGCGAGGACCCGCTGAGACCGTTTATTGGTTGGCAAGGTACCCGCTTCGATACGCCAAAGGTCAAGAATCTGGAACGCCCAGGTACAAATCGTGCCTACGGCTTCATGCATGTATCCGTTGCCTTGATGGTCCGCCCCGATCCAGTAGCCGAGATTGGCGGCCTGGGCCGGCCAGCCACGTACATTGGTAAGCGAAACGCCTCCGATGAGCCGGTTGTCGGTTTGACGGCGGATCAGGAAGACGTGCGCCCGGCCATTACGCCAACTGCTGTGCCAGGCCTTCAGGCGCCGGCTCCAGTCCGCCTTGCTGTGCACATCGCTTGGCCAGACAGGTTCCCAGGGCTCCAGATGCGTCCGGCTGCGCTCCCGCAAATCTGCCCACTCCGCAAAATCGGCCCGGAACGGCGGCGCGAGCACCAGCCGCTCCGTCGTTACCAGCGTTTCGCGCAAGGGCGGCAACATTCTACCGGCTCCGCCCCACATGCTGCTCGATGCGCGCGCGGACAGCGGCAATGGATGCCTCAGTCCGCTCAAACACTTCGTCGTGTTGGTAGAGCGCTTCCGCCCGCGCGGGCATCACAGGCTTGCGCCCGGTCGCCTCTTCCACAGTTTCAGGAAACTTGGCCGCCGCCGCAGTGGCGAGAACTACCGTTTTGACATCGGCGTCAGGCAGACGGCGAGCGTGGAAGGTTCCGACCGCTGTATGCGGACAAATCTGCCACCCTGTCTCCTGTTCGAAACGCGCCATCTCCCCCATAGTCTCGTCATTGCTGACAGAGGCGGCCGACAGGCCAGAGCATTTCAGGCGTGAGACAGCCTCTTCCGGCAAAGGCGCTTCGCCAGCCTGCTTGTAGGTATCGTATGTGGTGCGGACGGCATCGGCATCACGCCCGGTCATTTCAAACAGCAGCCGTTCGAAGTTGGACGGCACGGAAATATCCATAGCCGGGCTCGGCGTCGCGACCGCCGAGGCGCGGGACATCACGCCGGTATTGAACAGGCGGGCGAGCGCATCGTTCGCGTTCACCGCACACACCGCTTCGAATCCACCACTCAGAAGACCGCAGCGCGCAGCCACATACCCCGCCAGCGCATCACCCATGTTTCCGCTGGGCACGACAAAGCGGAGCGCGCCGCCAAGCGCCGCCTGCACTGTCGCGTAATAGACCGACTGCGCTGCCACCCGGGCCCAGTTAATGGAATTGACGCCAGACAGATTCACCCGGTTTACAAATTCCCGGTCACCGAACATGTCTTTCACGATCGCCTGACAGTCATCGAAATCGCCATCAAGCGCCAGGTTCACGATATTCGACGCGCCGGTCGTGGTCATGAACATCCGCTGCACCGGCGAAATCCGCCCATGCGGATGCAGGATCACGAGATCAGTATTCTTTGCGCCGGCAAACGCGGCTGCTGCTGCGCCCCCTGTGTCACCAGAGGTCGCGCAGACAATCATCATACGCTGTCCGGATTTATCGAGGAGATAGTCGTAGATCTGCGCGATGATCTGCATCGCGATATCCTTGAACGCCAGCGTCGGGCCATGATGCAATTCCATCAGCCATGCATCCTGACGCCACTGGGTCAGCGGAGCGACGCATTGGTGCGCGAAGCTGCCATATGCCCGCGCGCAAAGCGGTTTCAGGTCGTCCAGCGGAATCGCATCGCCCGTGAAAGCGGAAAGAATGCGCGCGGCGACTTCATGATAGGTTTCGCCCTTTGCAGGGGGATCAATCTGCGGAAAACTTTCCGGCACATACAGCCCGCCGTCCGGCGCCAGGCCAGCCAGGCACGCGCCGGCAAAGTCAGTAGACGGAGCCTGGCCCCGGGTAGAGATATACTTCACGATTTGCCCTCGTTCCGGAACCTGAGACGTCCCTTCTGGTGATGAAAGGCGAGATATACGCCGATAAGCGCCATGGCCAGCCCCCACCAGGTGATCGCATACCCAAAATGCCGTTGTGGTGGCAATTCGTCATCCAGGCGCAGACGCGCATAGGGATTGTCGATCAGATAGGGGCCGCTTTCGGAGACGAAACGGATGACCTCCGGCTCGAATACTTCCAGCTTCACGCGCGAAGCCGGTTCATCCGGGAGAAGCGACGCGAACTCTGCAGGGTCCAGGACATAGAAGACACGATTTGCCTTGTCGTCTGCGGCGGTGAAGGCGTTGCGCTTGAAGGCTGGCTTATAGACCCCTCTGGCTGACAACCGGCCCGCCGGACAGTGTTCACCCTCACAAACGCCTGGAGGGTCGATTTGCTGGACGATTTCGATTGGCGTGTAGACCACAGCCTCACCCGTATCGACGGCGACCACGCGCATCCAACCCGATTGCCCTTCCACAAAATAGTAGGAAAGAATTTCGCTGCCGGGCACGATCTCACCGTCCAGAACGGTCCAGTCCGGCGTCTGCCGGTCAAGCGCCATTTTCTCTGTGAAACGGCCATACTGCCAGTTGCCAAGCCAGATCAGGATGCCGAGGCTGATCAGCGTCAGTACGGTCATCACGGGATACGGACGAAAAGTCATCTTCGACCCTTTCAGCCGCAGGGAACGGCCCTGCCCGAATAAGCAGAGCCCGCCGGGCGATTGCGCGCCGGCGGGCCCCTGGAAAGTCAGCGCGTCGTTTGCGCGGCCGTCTAGTGCCCGGCACCCAGCGCGAGGTAGGGCGTCACGTAGACGAAGGCGAACAGGAACAGCCAGACGACGTCAACGAAGTGCCAGTACCAAGCGGCAAATTCAAAGCCGAGATGTTTCTTGGCCGACATGCCGCCCATAAGCAGGCGAAGCAGGCACACGATCAGGAACAACGTACCGATCACAACGTGTGCGCCGTGGAAGCCGGTGGCCATGAAGAAGGCCGAACCATACAGCGTGCCATCGAAGCTGAATTGAGCGTGGCTGTACTCGAACACCTGCAGCGCGGTGAAGGCCATGCCGAGCAGGATAGTAACCAGAAGGCCCAGTTTTGCGCCGGACCGGTCATCATGCTGCAGCGCGTGGTGCGCCCAGGTCACAGTCGTACCGGACAGCAGCAGGATCAGTGTGTTGATCAGCGGCAGATGAAACGGGTCGAAGGTTTCGACGCCAACCGGCGGCCAATCACTGAATTTCGACAGAGCGTCCGCGAACAGCGGATTGGCTGCGTCCCAGGTTTCACCGACGCGGGCGCCGTGGAAAATGGCAAATTCGAAGAAGCTCCAGAACCAGCCGACGAAGAACATCACTTCAGAAGCGATAAACAAAATCATGCCGTAGCGGAGACCAATGGAAACAACCGGCGTATGGTCGCCGATCTTGCCTTCCTTGATGACTTCGCGCCACCAGCCGATCATGACCCAGCCGACCATGGCAAAACCGAGGGCCAGAAGCCACACGGTTCCCTTTTCCATGCCGAAAAGGCCTTTCATGAAATTGACGCCGCCAAGCGCCAGAACCAGTACCGACAACGAGCCGAGCAGCGGCCACGGTGACGGGTTGACCAGATGATAATCGTGTTTGACTTCGCCGTGAGCCATGTCTGGCGGACCCCTTGATTTATATCCCTAGAATCTCTGAGCTGTTTAGACCGCTCCGGACCGAAAGTGCAACAGTTTCAGCCGCCCGTGGCTGAATTCGCCGCACCTAAAGCCGCTTGGGTCTTGGGCCCATTGTATTTCGAACTTTCATAGAAAGTGTAGCTGAGCGTAATCGTCTCCAGCTGGTCTGCCACATGGTCATCCACCATATCTGGCGAGATGAAGTACACCACGGGCAGTTTCTTGGTCTCGTGAGGCGCAATCACCCGCTCATCGAAACAGAAACACTCCAGCTTGTTGAAGTATTTGCCGGAATAATGCGGCGTCACATTATACGCCGCAATAACGTGAATTTCTTCGTCGGTCGGATTGGACACCTCGAAAAACGCCAGGCCATGCTGACCGATTTTCACATCTTCGGAGCGCTGTAATGGGCGGAATTCCAACGGTACGTCGGCCACATTCGTATCGAAACGCACGGTGATGGTCTGATCGACAATCTCCTTCGGCGCCGATGTGGCGATTCTGGTGGTACCACCGTATCCGGTCACCCGGCAGAAGGTGCCGTACAGCGGCTTCGCGGCAAATCCGAGGCCCAGCATGGCCGTGAAGACCGCCAGCGAAATGCCGGCGACTTTGGCGTTCGACAGTCTCATTGCTCGGGTGTCTCCTCTTCCACGATGATCTCCTCCGAAACCTCAGGATCCACCGATAGAACCTCTGGCGGCGCGGCCTGATCCGGCGACATTCCCGGCGGAAGCGCCGGCGTTTCTTCCTGCCCGGTCTGATTCATATTGTAATAGAAGTTGGCCTGATTGTCCTGCGACCCGCTGAGGCGCACGAAAGTGGTGAGCCCCACGAGAAAGACAAAGCCCAGCAACGCCAGCCCCAACCACAGATTTCGCCGCTTTTGGGCCGTGCGCGCCGCAGCGTCCAGATGCGCGGGCTCCGGGAAACTTTCCTCACCCGGTTTCAGATCCTCATTGCTCATTTACAGGACTCCGACAGGAAAATGCAGTCCGGCCGCGTGCTCTACGATCAGAGCCGCGAAGACGAGGAACAGATAAAGGATCGAAAACAGGAACATGCTGCGTGCCAGCTTCTGGTCTGCCCCCGAGGCCCCATTGTCTCCGGCATGCGAGCGCCAGACACGCACCGCAAAATACAGGAAGGCGAGGTTCAACACGCCTGTCACGACGCCATAGACCCAGCCGCCAAGCCCGGTCACCAACGGCGCCATGGAAACTGCCGCCAGTACAAATGTATAGATCAGCATCTGCAGCCGGGTGGCTTTCGCACCATGCGTCACCGGCAGCATCGGCACGCCTGCTTTTTCATATTCCGAATGGGCCAGCAGGCTCAGCGCCCAGAAATGCGGTGGGGTCCAGAAGAAGGTGATGGCGAAAAGGATCCACGCATCAAGTGGCGTATTGCCCGTTACGGCCGCCCAGCCGATCACCGGCGGAAAGGCCCCGGCTCCACCGCCGATAACAATGTTCTGCGGCGTCGAACGCTTCAGCCACATCGTGTAAATGACGCCGTAGTAGAAGATCGAAAATGCGAGCAACGCAGCTGCCAGCCAGTTCGACGCAAGCCACATGAGCAGAACGGACACGCCGCTCATGATCATGCCCATTGCAATTGCCTCTTCACGCGGCACAGCTCCGGACGGGATCGGCCGCGTGGACGTTCGCGTCATCACCTGGTCGATATCGGAATCGTACCACATGTTGATCGCGCCCGCCGCGCCGGACCCAAGCGCCACGGCAAGCACGGCGATCGCTGCCATGACTGGATTCATTGACTGACCGGTCACGCCGGTGGCCGCAATCAGACCCGCCACTGCGGTGAACACGACCAGCATCATGATGCGCGGCTTGAGCAGCTGCACATAGTCGCCAGCAGTGCCGTAGCGCTTTTCTGGAGTGGCGGGGGCGTCGGTCATTTCAGGTCCGGTTGCTCTGTTAATGGTATGGGTGTGGAAGTCAGTGCTGTCAGCGCGACAATTGGGTCATTGAGGCCAAATACCGCCCTATTCCTTATCAAACTTGCGGTTCATGCGCCATTCGAGTGCCAGGTAAGTGGCTTCCGCAATCATGAAGGCGATCGGCACCAGGATCAGGCTGATCAGATCCGTCGAGGTCCCGGACAGCTTTTGCATGACGTCGAAAATGCCTGCGAACACGATGCCGACAAGACCGGAATTGACGATCACCAATTTACGGCTTGGCTTTGTCCGCAGCAGGCCCTTCGGCTGGCGCCAGAGAACCCACAAACCAATACTTCCGGCGATCAGCGCCACGACGGAGACTGTAATCGCAATATCCGGATCGATGGTCCGCACCTTGTCGAACATGCGGTCCACGGCCGGATTGCGCGGCAGAAACACCACGATGAAGGCATACATGCCAATCACGATGGGCAGGCGCATGTTCAACGTTTCACGTCCTTCTTTCCGGGACTTCCGAATGCGAACGGCCTCTCGTGGGACGAGAGGCCGCTGCGATTGAGTATCTCAAGCGGTGAGTTAGTGACCGCCCTTGGCCGTAACGTGCGGCAGTTCATTGTACTGGTGGAACGGCGGCGGCGACGGCAGCGTCCATTCCAGCGTCGTGGCACCTTCGCCCCACGGATTGGCCACACCCTTGCGACGGCGGATCAGGGCTTCAGCCAAACCGATGAAGAAGACCAGCGTGGCAACCATGGTGATGGCGTAACCGATCGAAGAGATGTGGTGCCAGGTGGCAAAGCCGTCGGCATAGTCGATGTAGCGGCGCGGCATGCCCTGCAGGCCCAGGAAGTGCTGCGGGAAGAACAGGACGTTGGAGCCGATGAACATCAGCCAGAAATGCAGGCCGCCAAGGAAACCATTGTACTTGATGCCGAACATTTTCTCGAACCAGTAGTACCAGCCTGCGAAGAGACCGAACACAGCGCCGAGCGACAGCACGTAGTGGAAGTGCGCCACCACGTAATAAGTGTCGTGCAGCGAGTGGTCGATGCCCGCATTGGCAAGCACAACCCCTGTGACCCCGCCAACTGTGAAGAGCGCGATGAAGCCAATGGCCCAGAGCATCGGGACCTTGAATTCGATCGAACCGCCCCACATCGTGGCGATCCACGAGAAGATCTTGATCCCCGTCGGAACGGCGATGACCATCGTCGCGGCAACGAAATAGGCTTTCAGGTCCACATCCATACCGACCGTGTACATGTGGTGCGCCCACACGACGAAGCCAATGACGCCGATCGACACCATGGCGTAGGCCATGCCGAGATAACCGAAGATCGGTTTCTTGGAGAAGGTCGACACGATGTGGCTGATGATGCCGAAGGCCGGCAGGATCATGATGTAGACTTCCGGGTGACCGAAGAACCAGAACAGGTGCTGGAACATGACCGGGTCACCGCCACCGGCCGGGTTGAAGAACTGGGAACCGAAGTTCCGGTCCGTCAACAGCATGGTCAGCGCAGCAGCGAGCACCGGAAGTGACAGCAGAAGCAGGACAGCCGTTACGAGCACACCCCAGGCGAACAGCGGCATCTTGTGCAGGGTCATGCCCGGCGCGCGCATGTTCAGGATGGTCACGATGAAGTTGATGGCACCCAGGATCGACGCGATACCGGCAGTGTGGAGCGAAAGGATCAAGACATCCATTGCAGGACCGGGGTGACCGGTCGTCGAGGACAGCGGCGGGTAAAGCACCCAACCACCTGCAAAGCCATTGCCCGCCGAACCGCCCGGGATCGTCATCGAGATGCAAGCCAGGACGAAAGCAGCAACGGTCAGCCAGAACGAGATGTTGTTCATCCGCGGGAACGCCATGTCAGGCGCGCCGATCATCAGAGGCACGAACCAGTTGCCGAAGCCGCCGATCAGGGCCGGCATGACCATGAAGAAGATCATGATCAGGCCGTGATAGGTGATGACCATGTTGTAGAAATGCTTGGCATTCTGAATCGCCACGTCGCCTTCACCGGCAACGAAGCGCGTCAGCACGCCGATACCCGGCTCGGCAAGTTCCCAGCGGATCAGGCCGGAAAGCGTGTATCCCACGATCCCCGCGATCATCGCGAAGATCAGGTACAGCGTACCGATATCCTTGTGGTTGGTGGAAAACAGCCAACGCGTGAAGAAACCAGGCTTGTGGTCATGATCGTCGTGGGCGTGGTCGAGGGCGACTTCATCCATGGGCATGGGACGTACTCTTCTCTCTCGGGTTATTCAGTGATCGCGGCGAGTTGGGTCGCCGGTTCAACGGAAGCGATGTTCTGCACCGAAGCGGCCGCAGCATCATAGTCGCCGGCCAGCATCAGCTGCGCCCAACGATCGAATTGTTCCTGCGGCACGACCCGGACTTCGATCGGCATGAAAGCATGGTTCACACCGCACAGTTCCGAGCACTGGCCGTAATAGGTGCCGGGCTCGTCAACGAGGAACCAGCCTTCGTTCAGGCGGCCCGGAACGGCATCCGTCTTGATACCGAAGGCCGGCACGGCGAACGAGTGGATCACGTCGGCAGCGGCGGTATAGTAACGGACGTAGCGGCCAACCGGCACGACCATCGGATAGTCGACGGACAGGTTGCGAACGCCTTCCTTGGAATCGGTCGACAGGCCGACCTGAAGCGGGTTCGACACGAACTCCAGCGGGTAGCCGGCGTCATCAGTGATATCCGGATAGGTATAAGTCCAGTTCCACTGGTTACCCTGCGCCTTGACGTTCACGAAGCCCTGGGCAGCCGCCTCGGGATTGTATTCCTTCGTGAAGCGCTCGTACTCGCCCGACTTGCCGTCAGCGAGCAACTTGTTCGCCTTGTCCTGAACCTGCTGCAGGTTCGGCGGAACGTCCTGATAGTAAAGGTTCGGGAAGGACTGGCTGGCAATGGCCACAAGGATCAGCGCCGGAACGACGGTCCAGATCACCTCGATCAGCGTATTGTGGCTGAACTTCCGTGGTGTTGGATTTGACCGCTTATTGTGGCGCAGCATCACGTACGCCAGCAGAAGCAGAACGAAAATCGTAATGGGAATAATGATCCACAGCAGGAAGGTGTGGAAGTGGTGAATACGCTCGGCAATACGCGTCGCGGCGGGCTGGAAGCCCAGAGCGCCATCACGCGGAATGGCAGCAAAAGCCGGAGCGGCGAACAACGCTGCGCTAAGAGCGGCAAGAAGGTGTCGCACGAAGGAATCCTCGTCTCGTTGGAATCTCTGCTCCTGTATCTACAATACGTACTAGCCGCAACCTACCTCTTTCCGCGCTCAATATTGTCGCAGCCTGTCGTCGCCTCGCCTCGTCGGTGATAAAATGATATGGTAAATTCCCGTAATTCGGAGGCTACCATGATCCGATCTGCCCTGCTTGCCGCCAGCTTACTTGCTATCGCTGCGCCCACTGCGTCCGCTCAAGTGTCCGTCATCGGCGGCGGAATCGCCAGCGACTGCTACGAAGCGGCCCTGTACGGCCGTGTTTCGCCTCAGGAAGGCGAGCGAATCTGCACCAAGGCCATTCAGGCCGAAATGATGAAATTGGAGAACCGGGCGGCGACCTACACGAATCGCGGCGTGCTGCGCATGCGGGCGGGCGATTATGACGGCGCCCTGTCCGACTACGGCACCGCCAAGAAGATGAAACCCGAGCTCGGCGCCGTTTGGCTGAACGAGGGAGCGGCCTATATTTTCCTCAAGGATTTCGACTCAGCCCTGGTCTCACTGAACAAGGCAATCGAACTCGACAGCCAGGAACTCTATGCCGCCTATTACAACCGGGCCATCGCGCGTGAAAACACCGGAGATCTGGTCGGCGCCTATTCGGACTTCCAGAAAACCCTGGAACTCAATCCGGAATTCGAACGCGCCAAATGGCAACTCACCCGCTTCACCGTGACCAACTGAAGGGCTGGTTCCTGGAAACCACACGTTCGCCTCTTGCCGCCTACGCTGCGGACGCGCATCTAGTCTGAATGACAGAAAACGCCCTTCCCTTCGATCTCCGCCAAGCCACCGAAATTCTTGCCGACGCCGTGCGCGGCGGTGACGACGGCGACTTGTATGTCGAACGCTCCCGTTCTGAGAGCTTTGTTTTTGACGATGGCCGGCTGAAATCTGCCGCCTTCGACACAGATCAGGGCTTTGGCCTGCGCGTTGTCGCTGGAGAAGCACAGGGGTCTGGCTATGCCTCGGAACTGTCCCTGGATGCGATCCGCAGGGCCGCCTCAACGGCATCAGAAGCCAAACGCGGCTATTCCGGAAAGCTCGCCGCCAGTCCCGTTCCGACCAATCGCCGCCTCTATCAGCCGATTGACCCAACGGCCGCGCCTGACTTTTCCATGAAAACCGGCCTTCTGGCCGAAATAGACGCCTGGGCCCGGGCAAGTGATCCGCGAGTCGTGCAAGTCTCGGTGTCCCTCTCAGGCAGCCATACGGAAGTTGACATCCTGCGCCCGGACGGCGCGGCCTTCTCGGACATCCGCCCGCTGGTCCGCCTGAACGTCTCGGTGACGCTGGAAGAAAATGGCCGCCGCGAATCGGCAGGTACCGGGGCCGGAGGACGGGCGGCTTATGACGAGTGGATCCGGCCCGAACGGTGGCAGGACATGGTCCGCCGGGCCATCCGGAAGGCATCGGTGAACCTGCAATCCATTGCGACGCCCGCCGGCGAGATGGAAGTTGTGCTCGGCCCGGGCTGGCCAGCCGTCCTGCTGCACGAGGCCGTGGGCCACGGCCTGGAAGGCGACTTCAACCGCAAAGGCACAAGTGTGTACGCAGGCCGGATCGGCGAACAGGTCGCCGCGAAAGGCGTGACGGTCATTGATGACGGTTCGATTGAGGCCCGGCGCGGCTCGCTGTCCTTCGACGATGAAGGCACACCGACCCAGCGGACCATTCTGATCGAAGACGGAATTCTGAAGGGCTATATGCAGGACCGTCTGAATGCGCGCCTGATGGGCCAGCAACCGACAGGCAACGGCCGGCGCGAAAGCTACGAGGCCCAGACCATGCCGCGCATGACCAATACGGTGATGCTGGGAGGTGACAAGGATCCGGAGGAGATCGTGTCATCGATCAAGCGCGGCCTGTGGGCAGTGGATTTCGGCGGCGGTCAGGTGGACATCACCTCCGGCAATTTCGTCTTCCAGTGTACCGAGGCCTATCTGGTTGAGAACGGCAAGGTGATCGCACCTGTGAAGAATGCCACCCTGATCGGACATGGCCCGACCGTGCTGCAGGATGTCACCATGATCGGCAATGACTTTGCCATGGATGACGGCGTCGGCATGTGCGGCAAGGCCGGACAATCGATCCCGGTGGGCGTTGGGCAGCCAACCCTGAAGGTTGGTGCGCTTACAGTCGGCGGTGCAGGCTAAAATTGCTGTAACAACCGGGGCTGGGACTTGAAGCCCCGGAATCATTTTGTCACTTTCTGGCCACAATCGGGCAGAGGGACACGGCGTGATTCGTCCGTGTGTCCGATAAGTAGAGGACGGTGATACGATGCGATTCCTGATTGGAGCCCTGCTCGGGGCCACATTCATGACAGCTCCTGCGTGCGCAGATCCCGGCGCCCTGCCGGCGGATTCCGCCTGGCAAATGGTACAGCGGGGCGACATCGTGGTTCTCGATGTCCGGACCCCGACGGAGTGGGCCATGACCGGCCTGCCCCGCGACAGCCATGGCATCAATGTGAAGGACCGGGATTTCATTGCCCAGGCGCGTGGCGCCGTTCTGGGGGATCTTGAACAGCCGATCGCTGTGATCTGCCGGAGCGGAAAACGCTCCAGAGAAGCCGCCAGCGTGCTTGAAAAGGCTGGCTTCACACACGTCTTCGACATTCGCGAAGGCATGGTGGGCAATGACGACAGCGGCGATGGCTGGCTGAAGCGCGGCCTGCCCACTGATCCGTTCATCCCGCCTTACAAATAGGCTTCGATTCCCGGCACCCGCCGTTGGGCCAGGCGGACGATTACGAAAAAGGGCGGCCCGGTTTTTGGCGCCGCCCTTTCATGTTCACACTGCAAAGGGTCGTCAGAACATCTCGTCAGAGACCATAGAGGATTCCGCCGGCAGCTCGCTTCCCTTCATCCAGCTTTTGATGATCGGCGAGATGATCAGCATCAACACACCAATTCCCATCGCGACAAAGCCGACATTGGAATAGACGCTGACATAAGTCGCTTTGGCGGCTGCCACGTCGGTGATCTGGCCGCCGATCGTCTCGGCGCCGGTTGTGCGGGCGATCACGCCCGCGAGATAGTTCGACAGTCCCGAATACAGGAACCAGGCTCCCATCGTCATGCCGACCACACGCGCAGGCGCCAGTTTCGTCACAGCGGACAGACCGACTGGCGACACCATCAGTTCCCCCATCGTGTGGACCCAATAGATCAGGAAAATGAAGCCAACCGCAGTCATCCCGGCGCCGGACATGCCTATCCCTCCGACGAGCGAAAGGAAGCCAAGGCCAGCCAGGAAAACGCCAATTGCAAATTTGACCGGTGTCGACGGTTCCAATTTGCGTTTTGCCAGTGCGATCCACATCCACGCAAAGATCGGTGCAAAAAGGACGATGTAGCCAGCATTCAGGAACTGGAAGACCGGTGTCGGAACATTGATGCCGAACATCTCCTTGTTGACCAGACGATCAGTGAACAGGGTCAATGAGGAGCCAGCCTGTTCGAACAGGGCCCAGAACGGAATCTGCGCCAAAACAAAGTATATTGCCGCAAACATGCGCTTGCGTTCACTGCCGTGAAGCTGAACGAACGCATAGATCACCAGTCCCAGGAAGATGACGATACCCAGAGAGCCAACGAACCAGTCCGGAATAACTTCCGCGTTCATCACCAGCAGCATGGCAACCGCAATGACGACGGCGCCGGCAAGATAACAGGCTGCTTCGACAGTGATTGGCCCCAGGAACGACTTCTTCAGGGCTTCCGGATTGGGTGGCTCGGCTTTACCATCAAGGAATTTCTGTCCCCAGAGGAACACAAGCAATCCGGCCAGCATGCCGATTCCGGCGAGTCCGAAACCATAACTCCAGCCCCATACAATCCCGATGATGCCGCAAGTCAGCGACGAAATCAGAGAGCCGAGATTAATCCCCATGTAGAACAGGCTGAATCCTGAATCCCGGCGCGGATCGTCAAACTCGTAGATTGCGCCAACAATGGTGGAAATGTTTGCCTTCAAATAGCCGACACCAGCGATGATGAAGGCCAGCGAAAGATACAGGATGTTGGTATAGAGCTGCTGTCGCTCGATACGGGTCGTGTAATCATCCTTGGCGATCTGCTGATAAACAGATGCGGTCGGCTCTTTCGCGGTGTCCGCAGTTTCGAGGATCTGCAGGTCCCCCGTTCCCTGCTCGAACACGACCCTGCGGCTCTCTCCATCCATGTCCACGAAGAGCTGGCGGTTGTCGCCGCGCCCTTCATGCTGGATTTCTATTTCCGCGCCGTTGGTGACAACATATTCCTTTGAGCCCTCCCCTTCGAACGCCATTCCAAAATGGCCAAGGCACAGCAGGATGGCGCCGAAAGTCACCGCCTTGCGCTGTCCGAGATAACGGTCAGCCAGGGTGCCGCCGATAATCGTCATCACGTAAACAAGCGCTGTGTAAGCGCCGTACATGATCGAGGATTTCTCATCCGAGAAAAGGAAATGCTGGGTCAGGTACAACACCAGCAGGCCACGCATTCCGTAGTACGAAAAACGCTCCCACATCTCTGTCAGGAACAGGATCGCCAATCCTTTTGGATGGCCAAAAAAAGACGTGTCGCGGCCCTTGCCCGCTTCACCCGACGCAGCGATATCAGTCACGCGTTCAACTCCCCGGAAGTTCTATGATCTGGTAGTATGACCACGCAAGCGCAGTGGTCTCAAGGCAGTATGTGCCAAATCATACCCGGAACCGGGGAAGGCTTTGCCCTAATACGCCTTTTCCGTGAAAACATGGCGCACATCGCGGTTCCAGGCGCCGTAATAGCGCTCCAGCAGGCGTTCGGCGGGCGTTTTGCCGGAACGGGCAATCTCATCGAGCTCAGACAGGTAGCCCGTCTCGTTGTCGCCGGATGCGGAGAGATTGTTACGATTGCTGAGTCCGATACGGGCAAGGTCCAGCATTTCCATAGCCAGGTCCTGCATTGTGGCCCCGCCCGGAATCGGCGTCCTGAGACCGAGTGTCCGCACCGACTGGCGCATTGCCTCACGCTCTGCCGCCGTCCACAACTTCACACGGTCCCACGCCGCGTCGAGGCAGGTCGGGCAGTAGAGCAATCCCACCCAGAAAGCCGAGAAAGCACACAAGTGTGACCACGGTCCGGCATCGGACCCGCGCATCTCCAGGAACCGCTTCAGGCGCACTTCCGGGAAGATGGTGGAAAGGTGATCAACGAAGTCATCGAGCGCTGGCCGCTCGCCTGGCAGGATTTCAAGCTTGCCGTCCATGAAATCCCGGAAATTGAGACCGCTGGCATCCAGGTATTTTCCGCCCCGGCGCACGAAGTACATCGGCACGTCGAGGGCATAATCGACATAACGTTCGAAGCCCATGCCGTCCTCGAAAACGAACGGCAGCATGCCCGTCCGGTCCGGGTCGGTGTCCGTCCAGATCTGCGACCGGTAGGACAGGAAACCGTTCGGCCGGCCTTCCATGAAGGGCGAATTGGCAAACAGCGCCGTGCCCAGCGGCTGCAGCGCGAGGGCCACACGGAATTTCTTCACCATGTCCGCTTCGGATTCGAAATCCAGATTGGTCTGCACGGTGCAGGTCCGGAACATCATCTGGCGGCCAAGGCGTCCGACCTTGTCCATATACTCCATCATGATCTTGTAGCGGCCTTTCGGCATCACCGGCGTCTCGGCAAGACTCCACAGCGGGCTCGCGCCAAGGCCGAGAAATGCAATCCCCAGCGGATCGGCAATCTCGCGTACTTCCTCGAGGTGCCGGCCGACTTCAGTACATGTCTGGTGGATCGTCTCCAGCGGTGCACCGGACAGTTCGAACTGGCCGCCCGGCTCAAGCGACACGCTGGCGCCGTCACGCTGCAATCCGATCAGTTTGCCGCCTTCCACAATGGGATCCCAGCCGAACCGGTCCCGCAAGCCTTCCAGCATGGCCAGCACGGAGGCCTTCCCGTCATAGGGGAGCGGCGCGAGATTCTCGCGCAGGAAGCCGAACTTTTCGTGTTCAGTCCCGATGCGCCAGTCTGCTGCCGGTTTGTTCCCGGCCTCAAGATACTCGACGAGTTCATGCTTTCCCGCGATGCGCGGGGAGGTTTCGTCGATGTCCGACGTTGGCGTGGTCATCCCAAACCCCCTGTTGCGAACCAGAATGAAGCTTGCAGATAAGGTTGTTTCTCTTGAACGCCAACCGCGTTATTCTCACGAATTAGTTTAAGTTGAGAGTCCGCAGATGACCAAGATGACAACCGATGAACGCGACGACCTGAAAATGTGGGCGCGTCTGCACGTTCGTGGCGGCTATGAGCCGCTGGAGGAGATCGAGGAAATCCTGCTGGATTACGCACAGGATTTTCGCAGCCCGCTCACCGACCGCGACCGCCAGATCGAGGTGCGCAACGCCCTCGTCCACGCCGTGTCCGCACTGGTACAGGATCAGGAGGCGTGGCCAATTCTCACCGATTACGACCGTCTCGCCCTCGCCTTCGACATGCTGGAAGATGAAGACATTGTCGCCCGCCAGCATTTTACCTGCTGCGGCACGTGCGGCGCTGCCGAAATCGGCATCGAGATGGATGACTTTCAGGACCTCTCCAACCGCGAACCGAAGGGGTATGTCTTTTTCCACCAGCAGGATACGGAAAGCGCCGTGGAAAGCGGTAGCCTGTATATCAGCTACGGCGCCGCCGACGCGACCGCCTCACCAGAAGACAATGTGGCCATCGGCCAGCGCCTGCACGATACGCTGCTATCGGTTGGGCTGAAGCCGGTCTGGGACGGCAAGATCAATCACCGCGTCGGCCTCGCCATCGACTGGAAACGCCGCTGGGAAGGCGCCAGGCCGAAACCGATCAAGCGCTGGTTTTACTGAGCCAGGCCGGTTTTCTACTTAAAATGCCGGATCAGCGCGTCGGATACAGGGCTGAATTCATAATGCCTGTCGCAATCTGAAGCGGTCTTGAGCGTTCCAACAATCATTTCAGGAGTCATCGAATACTCCGTCATCAGCCCTTCAAACGACGTCATCGCCATGAACGCGTAAATTGTGTCGACATCGGCAGGCGTCATGCTGGGATCCGCCTCGACCAGTTCGAGCATCTTTGCTTCACGTGCCAAGAAGTCGAACGCTTCGAACTCGTTGATTTGCCGTTTTCGGATAGTCCATGGCGCCAACGCTTCGCTCCGCAGCTCGTTCAGTTGCCGGTATATCGCCGCGCAGCCGACAGGATTTGCTTCGTCTTCCGCATAAGCCGGCGCCGAAGTCAGGCACAGAAGGCCAGCCAGCACCCCCCCGGACATAATGGCCCGCTTCCAATCCAGTTTCATGGCTGTTCCCCCACGTTTCTTGCCCTTCAGAAAAAGTATTGGTCTCCCCGCGTCAAGACAGGCAGCCCCGCTTCCGTTCAGCGCCAGTCCCCCTTCAACGCCTGCCAGACAGAAAGGGCTGCGACAGCGGCTGTTTCTGCCCGCAGGATACGCGGGCCCAGACTGACGGCTGCGGCATCTTCCCGGCCACGTAGCCAGTCACGTTCCTCCGGTGTGAATCCGCCTTCTGGCCCGATCAGGATCGCAACCGGCGCCTCGCCGAGCCCTGCCAGCACGTCCGCGATGGGGCCTGCCCGGCCAGTCTCGCCGCCCCAGGGCGCATCTGCATCGTCGCCCCGCTCGTCACAGAAGATCAGGACCGTGCCCGCCGCCAGCGCATCCAGCGCCGCAGCAAGTGGCTGAAGGTCTTTCACCTCCGGCAGGTCCAGCCTTTCGGTCTGTTCGGCGGCCTCCAGCACAATCTTGTGGAAACGATCGAGCCGAACCGTGCGGGTCTGCGTGCGCTCCGTCAGAACCGGGCAGATTTGCGCGGCCCCGAGTTCCGTCGCCTTTTCCACGATAAAATCCGTCTCTGCCTTCTTCACCGGGGCAAACAACAGGATGGGCGCACTGGCCGGCACGTCCGGCTGGGGGCGGACCCGGGAGACCGGCTCAAGGCTGGCGCGTTTGCCCTGAACATTGCCGATCCGGACGTCCCATTCGCCATCACGGCCATTGAACACCCGCACGGGCGCCCCCGTGCCTAACCGCAGGACGCGAAGAAGGTAATTCGATTGCGCATCGTCCAGCGGAAAGGCTGCGCCTTCGGCCAGATCCTGGGTCACAAACAGTCGGGGTGTGGAACTCATGGGCGGGGTATAGGCTTATACAGGGACGAGGTTAAGTCAGGAGCACGCCATGCCAGACACACAGGTGCAGTCAATAAACCCAGCAAATGGCGAAGTGATCGAAAGCTTCACGCCGCTCAACGCGTCGGGCATCGAGTCCGCGCTGGACAAAGCCGCTGACCGGTTCCTCAGCTGGCGGAACGTGCCGCTGGCGGAGCGCGCCGAGTTGCTGAACAGCGCGGCAGACATCCTGGAGGCCAAGGCCTCCGAATATGCGCGTGACATCACACTGGAGATGGGAAAGCCGCTCGCCCAGGCTGAAGGCGAAGTGAAAAAGTGCGCGACCGCCTGCCGTCACTACGCCGAACACGGCGCCAGCTACCTGCAGGATGAGACAATCCGGACCGACGCGCACCGCGCATTTGTGCGTCACCTGCCCATGGGGCCGGTCCTCGCCGTCATGCCATGGAACTTCCCCTTCTGGCAGGTTTTCCGCTTCGCCGCGCCGGGCCTGATGGCGGGTAATGTGGGCCTGCTGAAACACGCCTCGAATGTCTGGCGGTCTGCCCTGAACATCGAAGACGTATTCCGCCGCGCCGGTTTTCCTGACGGCTGTTTCCAGACGCTGCTGATCGGCTCGTCTGATGTCGAAGGCGTGATTCGCGATAACCGGGTGAAAGCCGTGACGCTGACGGGGTCCGGCCCTGCCGGGCGCAGCGTGGCCGCGATTGCCGGAGACAGCATCAAACCGAGTCTGCTGGAACTTGGCGGTTCGGATGCCTTCATTGTCATGCCGTCCGCCGATCTGGACAAGGCCGTGAAGACAGCGGTCACCGCCCGCACCCAGAATTCCGGCCAGTCCTGTATCGCCGCCAAGCGGTTCTTCGTGCACGCTGACATCCATGCGGAATTCAGCAAACGCTTCGTGGCCGCGTTCGACGCGCTCGAAGTAGGCGATCCGATGAAAGACAGCACGGACGTCGGCCCGCTTGCCACACTGCAGATCCGCGATGAACTGGCAGATCAGGTCGACCGGTCCCTGAAGGGCGGCGCCGAAAGCCTGACGAAAGATCGGACCCTGCCCGGCAAAGGCGCCTGGATCGCGCCTCAGATCCTTGCCGAAGCGCATTCCGGCACGCCCTCGACCGATGAGGAAATGTTCGGCCCTGTCGCCAATCTCTGGAAGGTTTCCAGCCTCGACGACGCCATTGCCCGTGCGAATCGCAGCGTGTTCGGTCTTGGTTCGACCCTGTTCTCCAAGGAGGAGGCCGAAATCGACAAGGCCGTAAACGAGCTTGAAGCCGGCGCGACATTCATCAATTCCATGGTGGCCTCCGATCCACGCCTGCCCTTCGGCGGCATCAAACAATCAGGCTATGGCCGCGAACTGGCCGCCGACGGGCTTCACGCCTTCATGAACCGTAAGACCGTCTCGGTGGCGTAATCACTCCCCTGAAACGTGCAATCCGCTGTCCGTCCGGGGAATCCGCGCTATAAGCCGCGCAGATGACCGAGACCCAGATCTCTCCTGCCGACAGCGCTCTGCCGGGCTGGCTTTCCCGCCTGCCGCCGGGCATGCGCCCTTATGCCATGCTGGCACGCTGGGACAGGCCTGTGGGCATCTGGCTGCTGTACCTGCCCTGCCTGATCGGCCTCGCCTTCGAGCGGATCAAAACCGGGCTTTACCTCACCGATTTCATCTGGGCTGTCCTGTTCCTGATCGGCGCCATCGCCATGCGCGGGGCGGGCTGCACCTGGAACGACATCACAGACCGCGACTTCGATGCGAAAGTGGAGCGCACCGCGCTGCGCCCGTTGCCGGCCGGTCTGGTCAGCTTGCGGGAAGCTCATATTTTCCTGGGCATCCAGCTGGCGGTGGGCCTTCTTGTCTGGCTCTGCTTGCCGGGCGACGCCAAGATCGTTGCCTTGCTCTCCATCCCGCTGGTCGCGGCCTATCCCTTCATGAAGCGGGTCACCTGGTGGCCGCAGGCATGGTTGGGGGCCACGTTCAACTGGGGCGCCCTGGTGGGTGTCGCCGTGGCAGGCAGCGTCGGGTTTCCCGCGATCCTGCTCTATGTCGGCCTTGGCTGCTGGACGGTGGCCTATGACACGATCTACGCCCTGCAGGACCGGGAAGACGACGCCCTGATCGGCGTCAAATCCACAGCGCGTCTCTTTGGCAAGCATGCGGCGCTCTACAGTTTCGGCTTCTTCATCATCGCTGCGGCCCTCATCGCCGCCGCCTCCGGCCTTCAGGGCGCCGGCCGCATGGGCGCTGTCACGTCCCTCGCCTTCCTCGGCCATGCCACGTCACAGATCTCACGGCTGAAGCGCCATGGGGAAGACATCGCGCTGGCTGTTTTCAAGTCGAATGTCTGGACCGGCGCGCTGGTGGCCCTCGGCCTGACCCTGTCTGCCATGACACCGGAGCCCACACCCCGCACGATATTCTCCGGCCCGGAAATCGTGCCCGACGGCGCGCCGGACAAGGTGTCCCTGCCCTTCGGCCTGGAACTGCAGAAATCGGGACAAAAACCGTCTTCCCGGGAGACATGGCTGAAGACCGACATACGCCGCATTCTGGAGCGTGATGGATTTGTCTTCCCCGACGCCGCGGATAACTCACACGATCAATCTGAGCCAACCAAGCCTTAGCGCTGCAAGGCCGAATCCGGCTGACCGTTTTCAGCTGCCCACTGATCAACCGTTTCCAGGATCTGCGCGATTGTCCGGTCTTCTACATTCGATATCGGAATGTCCGGCAAGACCCCCGTCCCTGTCTCCTCACCGGAAGAACGGGTCAGCACATAAAGTGGTGCGCGAACCTGGAAACCAGTATTCGGCAGGTCGAAGTGCTGCACCTGAGCGGTCTGATTGGCCTTGCCAACCGTCTCCGCGCCCGCAATCAAGCCGATCTGATAATCCTGGACAGTCGTTGAAAAAACGATGGCTTGCGAATAAGTCGCCGGGCCGATCAGAATGATAACGTCTCCGCCGAAACGGTGGTCCAATCTGCTTTCAGGTTCAACCCATTGTGCATAGGGCATGGCCACCACGTCTCCCGGCTCGGCTCCTGGAATTTGTCCCCTGTTCGCCTCGGTGACACGGGCGCGGACAGCGGAAATCGGCGTGTAACGTTCCGAGGTGAGATAATTCAGCAGCCGATCTGATACCTCATGCGCACCGCCTCCATTGTCTCGAAGATCGACGACCAGTCGCGTGGCTTTTTCAGATGCGATTCTGGCAAAGCTCTCTTCGACAAAACTGGCGAATTCCGCATCGATGTCTTTCTCGAACGTATCGATCCGCATGATTGCCGTAGAATTGAGAAACGACAGGCTGAACGGTGTCGCCTCGGAAGCTGCGGCGACTGGCTTGATTTCGGAAACGACGCGTTCCGTGCCGTCCGCAGACTGAATCCGAACCTCCAGAGGTGAACCACCATCAAGATTCAGCATGACCAGTTCCCGGAAACGCAGCTCCAATATGCGCTGTCTCAACGCATCGGATTCCCCTCGCACAACCGGCAAAGTCCGTGCGATCATCTCTGGCACTGAAAGGCCATCTACAGCGACGATCTCCTGACGTTTTTCGTCTGCTCCGGCCAGCTGAACATAGGCGCGCCCATTTTCGATCTCCACGTCCCAAGAATCCAAATCGGAATCGATTGCGGGCAACTCCAATCCCATATGCGCGTCATTCAGGAGCGGGTTCAGCCGCGCGAACAGATACCATGCCTCCGACGTTTCCATTCCATCATGAAGACCCGCGCGAACCTGTTTGATTTGACGTTCAAATGCGTCCACGTCGACACTCTGCTCGAACGCCGGATGGGTCGAGCGCGTCCAATCCAGCCAGGCATCCAGATCGGATTCGAGTTCGACCCGGCTCCAGACGGTTTTATTCGTTTCAACATCGGCGGATGAAGCGCAAGCCGCAGGAAACAGAGCGAAGACAAGCAGAATGAGCGAAATAAGTGGAGCGAAAAGTTTGATCATTTCAGAGATCCTTAATTCGTGTAAGGATGGATACTTTCCTGAGCAAGACGAGTCCTCCTAGGACGGCTTGCACCAATTCGGCGGAGATTTGCCACGCGGGTCGGCCGGGTGCGGCAACAGCACAAACTCGGCAAACGGCGTCACGCGGGGATAGTCGTCAATTCCGGAAAAAGCAGCCTGTACATCGCCGATGGCGCTTGCCGGCAATTCCAGCACATGTTCGCCCCGGCGTGATTTTGCCTGTTGCCCGAAGGCTTGCCCGGGCTGCGCCTTCATCTCTACATGTCCGCCCAGCAGCCAGTCGACCTGATGGCTTTCTGCGAAGCGCGCCACCCGGTCGATGGAGGCCGCATACTCGCCAGCCGCGCCGCATTCGAAGAACAGCCGGCCGGGATAGATTGCATCCCCGCTGAACAGAATGTGCGTCGCGGGATCATAGACCATGACATGTGAGGGATGATGCCCCGGCGTGGGCAGGATCTCGACCGCCCGTCCGCCAAGCTCGAGGGCGCCGACGTCTTCCGGCCAATCGGAGATTCCGAAGAATGCGGCCACATCCTCAACTGAGTGCCCGACAACCACTGTATCGGGTCTGCCTGCAAAACCGTCATCGCCCCCGACATGATCGCCATGACCATGCGTGTGCATGACGACAAGCGGCAATGACGAGCGCCCGCTGTCCGCAAGGTGCTGAGCAATCAACCGATCGACCACCGGACGCAGGTCACCCTCTTCGGTGCCCGTATCGATCAACAGCGCCGAATCTTCGCCAAACAGGAGATAGAGAAACGGCGCTTCGAAACTTGTCCGTAAAGACTGTCGGATCACATATGTGTCCGCATCAATGGCCTGAACCTGAAACGCCGGCTCATCCGGATCGACACCACTGTTCCATGGTTCCGCGAACAGGGTGGACGGCGGTGCTTCGGATGGCGCGCCCGGCATTTGGCAGGCAGAGATATTTCCGAGCAAAAGCGCGGAAAAGATGGAGGCGGCAAGTCTGATCATGTCAAATCGCTTTCATGCGTGTGAGAAGGGACGACTCGTGAAGGGCATCGGCCGCACGCCGCGAAACGGCTGGCAGGTCACATCCGATTTCGGTGAATAGCGCCTCGAAAGCCTGTCCGGCTTTTTCGAGCCGTCCGGTCAGGACGGTAAACTGATCCCGTCCTTCCGGTGTCAGGCGGAGCAGTTTCCGGCGGGCATCGTCGGGATCGCTGATACGTTCAAAAATGCCGAGCTGGGTCAGAAGGTCGACACGTTGGGTCGCCAACTGATGAGGCTGCCCGAGCGCGCGGGCGATATCGGCTGTCGAAGTCGGCTCATTTTCTCCCACAAACAGGACCGTCGAGACCGTCCGGGAGGGAAACCGGATCCCTGCCGCATCCAGCATGTCATTGCCTTGCGTCACGATCACTTCCACCAGGCGTTCAAGCTGGTTGGCAACAAATGCTGCGCTCAGCCTGTGGGAATCGACAAAATTCGTCTCGCTCATCTGCGGCACACCTTTTATACAACTAATTGTACAATTAGTTGTATTTTTTTGCCTGGTCAACCCGTTGACCCCGGATCAGCCGGTCTCGCTGGTTGCGCCGGCCAGCGGCGGGGCATAGGTTCATGCCATGCCTGTTGTTATTGAAATGGTTTCCGATCTCGTCTGTCCGTGGTGCTGGCTCGGCAAGCGCCGCATCGAAACGGCCATCGCCATGGTGCCGGACGTGGAAGTAGAGCTTCTATTCCGCCCTTATGAACTCGACCCGTCCATTCCGGCGGGCGGGGTCGACTACAAGGAATACATGCGCAAAGCCTTCAGCTCGCCCGAGGCGAAAGAACGGTCCGGCGCAATGCGCCAGGCGCTGATCGATTATGGCGAGGCCGAGGATATTCCCTACCGCTTCGACGAGATCACCTGGCGCCCGAACAGCCTGGATGCGCACCGCCTCGTCCATTGGGCTCAGGGGCAGAAAAAAGGGGCCGCCGCCAAGGAGGCCCTCTTCCGCGCCTTCTTCCACGACGGACGCGATATTGGCGACCACGGCGTTCTTGTGGACATTGCCCGCCAGATCGACCTCGACCCGACCATCGTGGCTGACCTTCTGTCCACAGATGCCGATGTCGTCACCGTTCGCGCCGAAGAAAAATACTTCCGCGAAGTCGGCATCACAGGCGTGCCAACCTATATCGCCAACCGGCAGTTTGCGGCCCAGGGCGCCGAAACGCCCGAAAAACTTGCGCGATTCATCCGCCATGCGGCTGAACACCCCCCTGCTGAATCCGCATGAGCGACCTCGTCCGCACAGAGATTGATGGCCGAATTGCCATTGTCCGGTTCGACACCGGCGCACGGGCCAATGCGCTCAGCCAGAAACTGATGCAGGACCTGACAGAGGCGGCGCTCCAATTCCATGATGCGCCGGAAATCTCGACCGTCATTCTAAGTGGGCGAGACGACCAGTTTTCCATGGGCGCCGATCTGAAAGATCCAGCTGGGACAACTGCAGCCAAGTCCTCCCTCCGGGAGCGGAGGATTCATTTGCGCCGTGGCCCCCGTATGTGTGAGGCCTGGGAGAATGTTGACGCATTGACCATCTGCGCCATCGAAGGCTGGTGTGTCGGGGGTGGCGCGGCGCTGGCGACATCCTGCGACTTGCGCGTCGCCGCCGAAAACTCTGTTTTTTACGTTCCCGAAGTCGAGCGCGGCATGAACATGAGCTGGGGCTCCATTCCCCGTTTCGTGGCGCTGGTCGGCCCGGCCCGGGCCAAGCGGATCGCCGGTCTGTGCGAAAAGATCGATGCCGCCACCGCATTCAACTGGGGCCTTGCAGATCACGTCGTGCCTGCCGGCACAGCCATGCACAAGGCGCACGAAGTCGCTGCGGCGGCGGCCCGCCTGCCACCAACAGCCCTGAAAATGGTCAAGCAGGATGTGAACGTGGCAGCCCACGCCCTGGCAAAAGCCACGGCCCACCGGGACCTTGAGGCGTTCGCCCTGCTCCAGCGTTCCGACGATTTCCGGGAAGGCATAAAAGCCTTCTTCGAAGGCCGCGACCCGGAATTTACGGGCGACTGACCCCTGCCGTCAGCCAATAAAAAACGCCGCCCGGAAACGGGCGGCGTCTTCAATTCGGTTCTGGCGTCACCTTAGTGGACCAGAGCGGCCTTCAGGCTTTCGAGATAGTCGTAGTGTTCCTGCAGCGTCGAACGGGTGGAATCGTCCTTGTCGAGCGACTGGATCTTCAGGAGCGTCGCTTCCATCTCGGCCTGCACGTCGTCAACTTTCACGTCGTCGAGCATGCGGGCTTCTTCAGCCAGGATGGTCAGGCCAGCCGACGTGATGTCCGCAAAGCCGCCGCGCACAAAGATGCGCATCTTGACCGTGTCGCCTTCCAGCACGCGCACCACGCCATTGCGCAGCGTCGTCATGAAGGGTGCATGGTGCGCCAGCACGCCGAACTCACCGTCCGAACCAGGTGCGATCACATGATCGACCTCGCCGGAGAAGAGCTCTTTCGCGGGCGAAACGAGCGAGAAGTGGAGTTTATCGGCCATATATCCTGTCCGCTTACGCGTCTGCCATCATCTTGGCGGCCTTGGCTTTGGCGGCTTCGATGTCGCCGACCATGTAGAAGGCCTGTTCCGGCAGGTGGTCATAGTCGCCAGCGATCAGGCCTTTGAAGCCCTTGATCGTGTCTTCGAGTTTCACCTGAACGCCGGGCGAACCGGTGAAGACTTCAGCCACGTCGAACGGCTGCGACAGGAAGCGTTCCACTTTCCGCGCACGGGCCACGACGAGTTTGTCTTCTTCCGACAGTTCGTCCATGCCGAGGATGGCGATGATGTCCTGCAGCTCTTTGTACTTCTGCAGGATTTCCTGCACGCCGCGGGCAACACCATAATGCTCTTCGCCAACGACCAGCGGGTCGAGGATACGGCTGGTGGAGTCCAGCGGGTCCACGGCCGGGTAGATGCCTTTTTCCGAGATGGCGCGGTTCAGAACCGTCGTCGCATCAAGGTGGGCAAACGAGGTGGCAGGCGCCGGGTCGGTGAGGTCATCCGCCGGAACGTAGACGGCCTGGATCGAGGTGATCGAGCCCTTGTTCGTGGAGGTAATCCGTTCCTGCAGCTGGCCCATGTCAGTGGCCAGCGTCGGCTGGTAGCCCACAGCGGAGGGGATACGGCCGAGAAGCGCGGACACCTCGGCACCGGCCTGGGTGAAGCGGAAGATGTTGTCCACGAAGAACAGCACGTCCTTGCCTTCCTCGTCGCGGAAGTATTCAGCCTGGGTCAGACCGGTCAGGGCGACGCGGGCACGGGCGCCCGGAGGTTCGTTCATCTGACCATAGACCAGGGCCACGCGGCTCTCGCCTTCCAGGTTGATAACCTTGGATTCGATCATCTCGTGGTAGAGGTCGTTGCCTTCACGGGTCCGTTCGCCGACGCCGGCGAAGACCGAGTAGCCGCCGAACAGCTTGGCGATGTTGTTGATCAGTTCCTGAATGAGAACCGTCTTGCCCACGCCGGCACCGCCGAACAGGCCGATCTTGCCGCCTTTGGCGTACGGGCAGAGCAGGTCCACAACCTTGATACCGGTGACGAGCACTTCGGATTCGGTGGACTGGTCGATGAAATCCGGCGCCGGGGCGTGGATCGGGCGGTCCATGTCAGAGCCGATCGGGCCACGTTCGTCGATCGGCTCGCCGATGACGTTCATGATTCGGCCGAGCGTTTTCGGACCAACCGGAACGGTGATGGACTTGCCGGTGTCAGCCACCGGGCCGCCGCGCACGAGGCCCTCGGTGGAGTCCATGGCGATGGTCCGCACGGTGCTTTCACCGAGGTGCTGAGCAACTTCCAGCACCAGGCGCGTACCGTTGTTGTCGGTTTCAAGCGCGTTGAGAATTGCCGGCAGCTCGCCATCGAACTCGACGTCGACAACGGCGCCGATGACCTGGGAAATGCGGCCTTTGGCGTTTGCGGGAGTGCTCATGCGGGTCGTCTCCTTTGGAGCGGGTAGTCTCTGGGTTGTTCTCTACAGCGCTTCCGCGCCCGAAATAATCTCGATGAGTTCTTTGGTGATCTGTGCCTGGCGTGCGCGGTTGTACTGCAGTTCCAGCGAGTCGATCATTTCGCCGGCATTGCGGGTCGCGTTGTCCATGGCGGTCATCTGGCTCGCATAGAAACCAGCAGACCCTTCCAGCAGGGCCGACAGGATCTGCGTGTTGATATAACGCGGCAGAAGCGCCTCGAGGATCGCATCTTCCGACGGCTCATACCGGTAAATCGCGTTGCCCAGATCAACCGTTTCGGCATCAGCAGGGGCTGCTGCCGGGATCAGCTGCTGCGCGGTCGGAACCTGGCTCAGCACGTTCTTGAACTGCGAATAGATCAGCGTCGCGGTGTCGAACTCGCCCTCGTCGAAACGGGAGGTCAGGTTCTTGCCGATGGAAATCGCCGATTCGGAGAAGTCATTCCCCTTCACAGCAGACAGATCGACGTGACCGATGAAGAGGTCTGCATAGTCGCGCTTCAGCTGCTCGCGGCCTTTTTTGCCGACGGTCAGCACTTTCACGGTCTTTCCCTCACCCTGCAGCGCAGCAATCGTCTGACGGGCAAGTTTGGCCGTGTAGGTGTTGAAGCCACCGGCCAGACCACGCTCTGCGGTCATGACGACGACCAGATGCGTCTGGTCGCTGCCGGTGCCGGCAAGCAGTTTGGGGCCACCCGCGCCGGCTGACGCCGACAGGTTGGCGAGAACCGCAGCCATGCGTTCGGCATACGGGCGGGCAGCCGTCGCGGCGTCTTGCGCGCGCTTCAGCTTCGCCGCGGCCACCATTTGCATGGCCTTGGTGATCTTCTGCGTGGATTTCACGCTCGAGATCCGGTTTTTCAGGTCCTTCAGGCTGGGCATGTCAGGCCTTCCAGTTCGTGCTCAGTCGTCCGGGGCTCAGGCAAACTTCGAAGTGAAGTCGTCCAGGGCCTTCTTGATTTCAGCTTCGATCTCGTCGCTGAGAGCTTTCTCAGAAGCGATCTTGGCCAGCAGGTCCTTGTTCGCACCGCGGAGGTGAACCAGCAGTTCTTTCTCGTAGCGGGTGACGTCCTTCAGTTCGACCTTGTCGAGGTAACCACGCGTACCGGCGTAGATCACGCAGACCTGCTCTTCCATCAGAAGCGGCGAGTATTGCGGCTGCTTCAGCAGTTCGGTCAGGCGCGCACCGCGGTTCAGCAGGCGCTGGGTCGCAGCGTCGAGGTCGGAACCGAATTTCGCGAAGGCGGCCATCTCACGATACTGGGCGAGTTCACCCTTCATCGAGCCGGCAACCTTTTTCATCGCTTTCGTCTGGGCAGCAGAGCCCACACGCGACACCGACAGACCGACGTTCACGGCCGGGCGGATACCCTGATAGAACAAGTCCGTCTCAAGGAAGATCTGGCCGTCGGTGATCGAGATCACGTTCGTCGGAATATAGGCCGACACGTCGTTAGCCTGGGTTTCAATGATCGGCAGGGCCGTCAGCGAACCGTTGCCATTGTCATCGTTCAGCTTCGCAGCGCGCTCCAGAAGGCGCGAGTGCAGGTAGAACACGTCACCCGGATAGGCTTCGCGGCCCGGCGGGCGGCGCAGCAGCAGGGACATCTGACGATAAGCAACGGCCTGCTTGGAAAGGTCATCATAGATGATCAGGGCGTGCATGCCGTTGTCACGGAACCATTCGCCCATAGCGCAGCCGGTGAACGGTGCGAGGTATTGCAGCGGGGCCGGCTCGGATGCGGTAGCGGTCACGATGATCGTGTAGTCGAGGGCGCCGCGCTCTTCGAGCGTCTTGACGACCTGGGCCACCGTGGAACGCTTCTGGCCGATGGCGACGTAGACACAGAACAGCTTCTCGCTGTCGTCCTTGGCGGCGTCATTGGTCGCCTTCTGGTTCAGGATGGTGTCGATGCAGATCGCGGTCTTGCCGGTCTGGCGGTCACCAATGACCAGCTCGCGCTGACCGCGGCCAACCGGGATCATGCCGTCGATGGCTTTCAGGCCCGTCATCATCGGCTCGTCAACAGACTTACGCGGGATGATGCCCGGCGCTTTCACGTCCACGCGCTGGCGGGCAGCGACGTTTTCGAGGGCGCCCTTGCCGTCGATCGGGTTACCAAGCGCATCCACGACGCGGCCCAGCAGGCCTTTGCCGACCGGAGCCGACACGATTTCGTCGAGGCGCTTGACGGTGTCGCCTTCTTTAATATCGCGGTCGTCACCGAAGATCACGACGCCGACATTGTCGCTTTCCAGGTTCAGGGCCATGCCCTTGATGCCGCCGTCGAACTCGACCATTTCGCCGGCCTGAACGCTGTCCAGACCGTAGATACGGGCGATACCGTCGCCCACTGACAGAACCTGACCGACATCGGAGACTTCGGCTTCAACGCCGAAATTCTCGATCTGCGACTTCAGGATGCCCGAAATTTCTGCTGCTGAGATATCCATCGAGCGACTAAGCTCCCTTCATGGCGGTGTTCATGCGTTCCAGTTTGGCGGCAAGGCTTGCATCAACGAGCTGAGACCCGATGCGCAGCTGGATGCCGCCGATGAGCGAGGCATCAACCTCGCTGGTAAGTTCCACCTCGCCGCCAACGGCCTTGGCGAGGATTGATTCGATCCGCTGGCGCTCGGCGCCGGTCATTTCTTTCGCGGTGCGCACAACGGCGCGCTTCACGCCGCGCTGTTGTGCGTAAAGTTCATCAAAAGCCAGTTCAGCGCCGAGAACGTCGCCCGAACGGCCGTTCTGCGCCATGGTCCCGAGGAATTTGCCGAACAGGTCACCGAGGCCCGCTTTGGCCGAAACCTCGCTCAGCGCCTTCACTTTCTCCTCGCGGGAGAAAGCCGGCGAATCCAGGAGAAGCGCCAGATCGTCAGAGCCATTCACCATCTCGGCGAATGCCCGAAAATCCTTATAGACATTGGCAAGTTCGCCATTGTCCTGTGCGAGTTCGAACAGCGCGCTCGCATAACGGCGTGCTGCTTCGTTCGCATGTGTCGTCTTTGATCCAGCCAAGGGTCTCTTCGTCCATGTTCAGGTGGGCGGAATGGCCCAAAAACAGCAAACAGGGCTGCGTGCGAAATGCCCGCGCCCTTGAAAACTGTGCGCCGCTTAGCATCAGTCATCTGACCTGACAACATGGGCATGGCGCCAATGTCTGCGGCGAAATGACAATTATGACAAGGCGCCGCGAAAGCCCCGCAGTATTTGGCTTTCCGGTATGTCACAGCTTTCGGTGTCTGTCCCCGGTTCAGGGCCTGCCAAAGGCATCGCAATTGATCCGGCAGCGCGGGCCGCCGTCTCACCGATTCTCTCGTTCGGAACCGCGCCCCACCGGCACGGAAATGCGCCGCTAAAGGAAAGAATACGGGTCGATGTCCACCGACATGCGGACGGCGGCGGGGAGTTTGATCTTCCCCAGCCACGCCGACATGTAAGCCGACAGGTCCACATTGCGGGGAGATTTCACCAGGAATCGCCGCCGATGGCGTCCGCGCAGCACGGTAATCGGCGCCGGGGCCGGGCCGAACAGCTCGATTCCCTGCCCGTTCGGCGCGAGGGCTGCCACGTCCCGCGCGGCCTGATCCACCATTTCAGCAGACGGCGCAGACAGGATGACCGCCGCCAGCCGGCCGAAGGGCGGCAAGCCCAGTTCGGCCCGCACGTCCCGCTCGATCTGGAGGAAGCCGTCGCGGTCACCATCGGCCAGCGCCAGCATGGCCGGATTATCCGGCGCGTAGGTCTGCACCAGCGCGCGGCCCGGCCGTTCGGCCCGCCCTGCCCGGCCTGCCACCTGGCTCAGCAGCTGATAGGTCCGCTCGCCCGCACGCAGGTCTCCGCCCTTCATGCCGCTGTCGGCATCCACGACGCCGACGAGGGTCAGGTTCGGGAAGTTATGCCCCTTGGCCACGATCTGCGTGCCGATCAGCACGTCGATCTCGCCATTCTCCATCCGCTCGACAATGCCGCGCGTGGCGTCGCCGCCCTGCGCCGTGTCGGAGGAGAAAATCTCGATTCGCGCATGCGGCATCAGCACGCGCACCTCTTCGGCCACGCGCTCGACACCGGGGCCGACGCCCATCAGCGAATCCGCTGCGCCGCAATGCGGGCACATCTGCGGCTTCAGGATGGAATAGCCCGTGACATGGCACACAAGCCGGTTAGTGTAGCGGTGCTCGGTCAGCCAGTTCTCCGTGCCCGGCGTCTTCAGCCGCTCTCCGCACGCCTTGCAGATCACGAGCGGCGCATAGCCCCGCCGGTTCAGGAACAGCAGCGTCTGCTCGCCCGCTGCCAGCGTCGCGCGCATCTCGTGCACCAGCCGGGACGACAGCCACATGCCCTTCGCGGGCGGGTCGGCCCGCAGGTCCACCAGCTCCACGTCCGGCAGCCGCGCCGCGCCCGGCCGCGCCGACAGTTTCAACCGCGTGTAGCGGCCCATCTCGGCATTCACGACCGTCTCCAGCGCGGGCGTCGCCGAGGCCAGCACCACGACCGCCTCCTCCAGCTTGCCGCGCATCACGGACATGTCGCGGGCATGATACGTCACGCCGTCTTCCTGCTTGAAGCTGCCGTCATGCTCCTCATCCACGATGATCAGCTTCAGCTTGCGGAACGGCAGGAACAGGGCCGAGCGCGCGCCGATCACGATGCGGGCGCGGCCATGCGCCGTCTCGCGCCAGGTCCGGCGGCGCTCCTTGTCGGACAGGCCGGAATGCCACGGCGCCGGCGCGGCGCCGAACCGCGCGGTGAAACGGGACAGGATTGCCTGCGTCAGCGCGATCTCCGGCAACAGGACCAGAACCTGCGCCTCCGGATCGCCCCTCAGCGTCTCGGCGATGGCCTCGAAATAGACTTCCGTCTTGCCGGAGCCGGTGACCCCGTCGATCAGGAAAGTGTGGAATATGTCCTCACGCACCGCAGCGCACAGTTCGGTCGCCGCCTCGGCCTGCTCCGCTGTCAGCGTGGCGCCCGGCAGGTCCGGATTGACCGGCGGGAAAGGCGGGTCGGTCGGCACGTCGGTCGCACGCAGGGCGCCAGCCTCGGCTAGCCCCCGCACCACGCCGGATGACACGCCCGCCGCCTCGGCGATCTGCGCAGCCGTCATGGGATCGTCCGCGGCCGCCATCACGTCCAGCACCTTTGCGCGCGCCTCGGTCATGCGCGGCGGCGTCTCGCCCGTCGCCGTGAACACGGTCTCGGTCGCCGACGGCAACAGACCGGCCCGCGCCCTCAGCGCCATGGACAGGAGGTGGCCCGGATGGCTGACCGTGTAGCGCGCGGCGAAGGCGAGGAAATCCCGCATCGCCTTTGTCATCGGCGGCGTGGGATACACCTCCGACACAGCCTTCAGCGTGCGGCCCTCCGCCGCCTCATCCCCCAGCATTTCGACGACGATTCCCAGCCGCTGATGCTTGCCAAGCGGCGCAGCAACATAGCTGCCTTCCTCCACGTCCAGATCCTCCGGCACCGCATAGTCAAACGGCTCCGGCAGGGGCATGGGAAAGAGAATCCGGGCGACGGCCATAGGCCAAGGCTTAGCCCCTCAACCGCCTTCCGTCATCCTGCCCCCTCAGCGCGTTTCAGCCGCCGCGTACAGCGCGCTCAGTTCCTCCGCGACCAGCCGCAAAGGCGCCGCGTCGCCGCTCACCCTGCACTGCACCAGCGCGCCTTCCAGCGCCGATATGGTGAAGTGTGCGAGACGCGCGGCCCGGTCCTGCGGAATACCGGCAGCAACAGCCGACTCCTCCAAGACCCCGGCCCACGCTGCGAAGGCCGCGGCCCCTGCCTCGCGGATCGCTTCATGCTCCGGCACGGTTTCCAGCAGGGTCGTCGTGATCGGGCAGCCATCACGGTAGTCCGACGCCGCCATCCACCCGGCCAGCAGGTCCAGATAGTGCGAGACCAGCGCGCCGGGCCCGTCCGTCTTTGCGGCCAGGTCTTTCAATGTGCGCGTCACGGCCTTCCCGGCCAGCTGCACGGCCTCGACGCCGATCTCGACCTTGCCGCCCGGAAAGTAGTGATAGAGCGAGCCTTTCGGCGCCCCGCTCTCCTGCAGGATCTCGGACAGTCCGGTCCCCGCATACCCCTTCTGACGGAACAGCCGGACCGACGCGGCAAGAAGGGCATCGCGATGTTTTGCGGCGGCTGCCATGTGAGTCTCCAGAAATTATATAGACTGGTCTACATGGTTTCGATACACCTCGACCCGTTAACAGGCAATGAGGACACGGCAGATGACACAAGACATCCCCGAGGGCTTCGCCCCGCATTTCAGGAAAAGCGGTCTGACAGACCCATGGGAGCCGCTCTATTCGCGCAACACCGGCGACGCGATCCGGATCGGCCTGCGCGCCGGGCCAGCCCACGCCAATTCGCGCGGCTTTGTCCACGGCGCGCTGATCTCGGCGCTCGCCGACAATGCCATGGGGCTCAGCTGCGGCCTGTCGCTGGACGGGATTGCCGGTCTGGTCACCGTTGGCTTGTCGCTCGACTATTTGTCCACGGCCCGGCTGGACCAGTGGCTGGAAATCCGGCCGGTTGTGCTGCGTACCGGGAAAAACCTGTCTTTCTGCGCGGCCACCATTCATGCAGACGAAGCGCTCTGCGCCCGCGCCAACGCAACCTTCCGCGCGCTTCAGGCGGCGTGATCGCCCTTGCCGCCCCGCGCCCGGTCATACCGCCAGGCCATCAGGTTCGAGGCCGCGTTGAGGCAGAAATTCACCGGCACGGCCGCGCGATGGACAAAGCCCCAGCGCTTGCCCACCACGGGCACATGCGACAGGGTCGGCTTGGTCACATGGTCCACAATCCGCCAGTCCGCCAGCGACCGCCGGTAACTGATGAAGCCATCCTCCTGCATGTTCCACTTCGCCTTCAGGGCGTCATGGCTGCGCCTTTGCCAGGACCGTGACCAGCGCAGCAGAAAATAAGGCAGGTCCACCATCCGGACAGGATCATCCTCCGACGGGATCAGGAAGGTGATCACGGATGACGGTTCGAACCAGATGCTCTCTCCGGCCTCCCGCGCGCGCCAGGAAAAATCGAGGTACTCCTTTGAGACAATATCTGGATCGAACGTCCCGATACGGTCAAACAGGCTGCGGCGCACCATGAAACAATGCATCTCCACACTCTGTGTACGGCGCCGTTTCAGGTGAGGTTGAATTTCGTCCAGCGTGTTGCCCTGAAGGTAGAAATCCTCATTGAAATCCTTATGGCCGTCGCCGGCATCTTCCAGCGTCTCGGTATTGTTTTCTTCCGGGCCCATATGATGGACGATTGTGTGGATCGGGCGGCCTTCGCAGGTCAGGGGCGCGACCATGCCCGCGCCGGTTTCATCCCCGCATTTCACCAGCGCCCCCAGCCAGCCCGCCTTGTACATGATGTCGTTCTCGACAAAGGCGATGTACTCGCCCGTTGCATGTTCGATCCCGGTATTGCGGGCTTCTGCAGGCGTCAGTGGTCGGTCGACCGCGACATGCCGGAACTCGCGGCGTGCGGCCTCCTCATCGCACCAGCGCCTGACGCGCGCGGGCGCCGCACCGGTGACGACGACCAGTTCGAATGGATGGTCCGTATTGTCGTAAAGGTTTGCGATCGAGTCCCGCATCAGGCTGTAGCGGTCCCGTGTCGTGAGAACAATTGTGGCGCGTGGTGGCTCTTTTGCCTGTCCCATTGCTTGTACTCGTGTCCCGCCCCGGAGACCGGAATATAGCGAAGTCCAGTCCCGCGCTCTACGTCCTGAAAGGAGAATCGGGGGGATAATTTCGTGGCAATCCACCACAGGTGTCTGCCGCAACCCATTGTTCTCGTTGAGGGTGCGAACACGCTCCCGACAGAGATATCCTCCCCGAGAGAACCCGGCACCAAACTCTGTGCCATGACAGACCTCACCGATTTCATCATTCATGCCTACAAGACGATCGCCCGCGCCATGGCGGAAGCGGGCGTGAATGCCGATCTGTTCAAACAGCCGGAGATGATCCCGAAGACTGTGAAGCGCCGCGTCTCGGCAGAGCTGAAGCGGCTGGCCGTGCTGCTCCGCCGTCTGATCTTCCTGATGGCGCTGCAGGTGGAACTGGCGCCCGTGAAGCCGCGTCCGGGAAGCAATTATTTCGAAAAGAGTGAGGGTGAACCGGAAGCGCGCAAGGCGGTCTTTTCCGTGCTGCCTGTGCCCGCGGGCGAAGCGCCGGACTTCCTGCGCGGCCCGCTAATTGTGCCGACGCGTGGCCCCGTGCCCGCTGCGCCGCTGATCGCCCGTTGGGAAGCCATGCTGGACACGCTGAAACACGCCAAGCGCCGTTCGAAATGCCTCGCCCGCACGATCCAGCGCTGGAAGGCTGAAAGCAAGGCCAGGCCTTATCTCGCGCCCATTCCGAAAACCTACGCCATGCCCGCTGCGCTCGGCATCGTTTCCGGCGCCCTCACCGTACAGCTGACCCAAGCCCTGCGCGACTGGCCGCCCGCCGACACGAGCTAAGTTTACCGCACAATCAGGGTTTCTGCCGGTGCGCGACACGCGTGTCCGGGCAAACGTGCTGGCAGATGCTTCCCCCGCGATATGGCTTGCCAGTTTTGCCCCCCCGCCCTACCCCTGAAAGCATGGCTAAAGACCTTCCCACCGGCTACGAGCCGATGACTTCCGTTGACGCAATTACTGCGGGCCTCGAAGGCGTGGGGTATATCTCCACAAAGCAGATTTCGACGGCTGTTTTCCTTGCCCACGGCCTTCGCAAGCCGATCCTGATCGAAGGCCCGGCCGGTGTCGGCAAGACAGACCTCGCCGCCTCGCTGTCGCGCTGGCTCGACCTGCCGCTCCTGCGCCTGCAATGCTATGAAGGCCTGGATGAGGGCAAAGCGCTTTACGAATGGAAATACGGCAAGCAGCTGCTTTATACGCAGATCCTGAAAGAGAAGCTGAACGAGGTGATCGGCGATGCCGGCTCGCTGGAAAGCTCGCTTGGGAAGCTGTCCACGTTCGAAGACCTGTTCTTCTCCGAGCAATTCCTGGAATCCCGCCCCTTGCTGACGGCGATGAAACAGGAAGTCGGTTCCGTCCTGCTGATCGACGAAATCGACAAGTCTGACGAGGAATTCGAAGCCTTCCTGCTGGAAGTCCTGTCGGACTATCAGGTCACCGTGCCGGAGATCGGGACGATTTCCGCCAATGTGCCGCCGCTGGTTATTCTGACCTCGAACAATGTGCGCGAACTGGGCGACGCGCTGAAGCGCCGCTGCCTGCACTTGCATATCGGTTTCCCCGATCACGCCCGCGAGCGCCGCATTGTCCGCGCCCGCGTCGATGGCCTTGAAGAGGCGCTGCTGGACCAGATGGTCTCCTTCGTCCAGTCGGTGCGCGATGTGGACATCAAGAAGCGCCCCTCAATCGCCGAAACCGTGGACTGGGCGAAAACACTTCTGCTGCTGCATGCCACGGCACTGGACGAGACCTTTGTGCGCGATACGCTGAATGTGCTGCTGAAGCATGAGAGCGACATTGCCGTGATCGGTCCGGAAGTCCCGAAAATGCTGCGCGAAGCCGTTGCACAAAAACCCGGCAGCCGCACGGCGTCCGGCTATCCTGATCTCGGATGACGAAGGGGGACTGACGGGTCCATGGAACGCCCGCTCACCAACTTCATCCGTGCCCTGCGCTCTTCGGAAGTGCGGGTCTCCACCGGCGAGGCCCTGGATGCCGCCCACACGCTGAAGCTGATCGGCTATGCGGACCGCAGCATGCTGAAGGATTCCCTCGCCTGCGTGCTGGCAAAATCACCGGAAGAGAAACTGACGTTCGACGAACTGTTTGAACTCTACTTCTCAAGACAGGAAACCTCCGCCCAGTCCGAACAGGACGATGCGGATGCGTCCGATACATCCGAATCGCAAGCCGATGCATCCGACCTCGTCGACCTGATGGAGTCCGGAGACGAAAGCGCCATTTCCCTCGCTCTTGAAAAAGCGGCCGAGGCAGCCGGAACCGACGATATCCGCTTCTCCACCCAGGTCGCGTATTACGCCCAGCAGATGGTGAAGAAAATGGGCGGCGAAGCCCTGCAGGCGCGCCTGCTTGAAGCCCTGCAGCAAGGTGGTCAGGACGGCGACGCAGAAGCCCAGCGCCTGATTGATGTCCGCCGGGATGTCACAATGAAAGCCCGGGAACGCGCCGAAAAAGCCTTCCAGGTCTTCGGCGCCGGAGAGACGCAACAATTCCGCGACGACTATGCCGCTGAGAAAAAGCTCTCCGCGATTGACCGCAGCGACATGGAGCGCATGAAGCGCCTGATCGCGAAGATCGCCAAGCGGCTCGCGGTCAAGCATTCACGCCGCAAGCGCCGCCGCAATCGCGGCCAGCTGGATGTCCGCCGCACAATGCGCGCCAATGCCGGTTTCGATGGTGTTCCCTTCAATGTGATCTGGCGCCAGAAGCGGAAGGACAAGCCGAAGATTGTCGTGGTCTGCGACGTGTCCGGTTCGGTCGCGCAATATGTGCGCTTCCTGCTCCTGCTGCTCTGGTCGATGAAGGATGTCGTGCCGGACATGCACGCCTTCGCCTTCTCGTTCCGTCTCGGCTCGGTGGATGAGGTTCTGGAGCAGAACGATTTCGAAACGGCTATGACGAAGATCCTGCGGGAATACGGCATGGGCTCGACCAGTTATGGCCAGGCCTGGTCTGACCTGAAGATCAACCATGAACAAATCATCGACCGGCGCACAACATTGCTCGTCCTGGGCGATGCCCGTTCGAACTATGGCGACCCGCGGATGGACCTGTTCCGCGAATTTGCCGCCCGCGCCAAGCGGGTGATCTGGCTGAACCCGGAAGGTCCGGGCCTCTGGGGCACTGGCGACAGCGTGATCCCCCGCTACGCTCCCTTCTGCGCCCAGGTCACGCATGTCTCGACCCTGAAGGACCTGGAACGCGCGGTCGACGAAATTCTCAGCGCCTATAACTGATCAGCAGAATCAAAAAAAAGCCCCGGCGCATTGGCCGGGGCTTTTCCAAATTCGTTTCAGACGCAGATCAGGTCCGCTGACCTCGGCACGACGGCGCTTCGTTGAAGGCCTTTTCGGCGGCGTCGAGACGCTCGTTCACGGTCTTGCAGTTGTCCGTCATCTGATCTTCGCCCAGCACTGACAGGCGCTTACAGATCTTGGCCTCGTTGGTGACGTTCAGCAGGGCCGACTGATACTGGAAGCAGTCGAGTGCCGAGGCTGTCGCCTCTTCGGAATCCATGAAGCCCAGCCAGCTGCGGCCTGCCCGGTTGCCAGCCTTGCGGAAGGCTTCACGCGCGCCGGAACGGTCATCACGTTCATAGCGGGACTGGCCAATCTGGACCCACGCGGTGCCCGGATCTTTCACGCCGCCCATGCTGAGTGCTTTTTGAAGGGCGTTTTCGGCATTTTCCCACTGCTGAAGGTCAGCATAGGAGCGGCCAAGACGCTCATACATGGCACCGCCGCCGCCTGCTTCTGCAGCCGCCTGAATTACCGGAATGGCTTTCTCGTGCTCTCGTGCGACCTGATAGAGGTTCGCCAGAAGTTCGAGATGGTCGAGATTGCGGGAAATACGGCCAGCGTTCATTTCCTTCTCGAGGATCTTGGCGCCCTGATAAGGCACGTTGAACCGGTTGTAGAAGTTCACGATGCGCATGATCTCGTCTTCGGTCTTCAGCATACCGGCGAGATACATCGCCTTCTGGACCTCAAACGCACGACGCTCCTCGTTACTGGCGAAGTAGTTGCCCGCAATCGCGTCCCAATACTTACGTTCAGTCGGGTTGTGCGCGACCACTTCTTCCAGAATGCTGGCGAGCTTGGCCTTATCGTCAGCCTGGTTGTAGAGGAAGATCAACAGATCATAGAGCTGCTGGTCGTATTTGGAACCGTCTTCGGCCTTGACCAGTTCAGCCCACTTGATGGCTTCCTTGAAATTGTCGACCCGCTGGTAGAGAACCGCGAGCTGCCATTTCTGAGTCCGGTCCGGCTTGCCACCAGCCTGCCGCCACTTGTTCATGTATTCGAGGGACTTATTGATGTCCTCTTCCTGCAGGTAGATCTGGGCGATATTGTAATAGGTCTGCGCCCGGTCCTTGTCAGCGATATATCCCTTGTCCAGGGCGGACAGGAGATCGCGTACAGCGGCCTTGCGGTCACCCTTCTGGATGTTGATATACGCAGACAGCTTCAGGACGGCGCCTTCTTCATAACAATTCAGCCCCATCGATTTGAGCTGGTTCATCTTGTTGGCAGCTGTAACGTAGTCGTTGTTCGTCATCGCCGCCTGTTCGGCGTCCAGATAAAGCTGGCCCGTTTTCGACGAAAACTCTGTTTCTTCGCAAGCCTGAGCAAGTGCCGAACCGGCGCCAACTGACACCATGATGCCGGCAATGACGGCGCCTTTGAGAACAGATCTGATACCCATAATTCCTCTCCTGACCGCTGGCTTAGCGGAGTTGTACCCAATCAACCGGAATTGCCCGGCAGGATCAAGGACTTCAGCGCGGCTTCTGAGGCTTTTTATCTGCGCCAAATGACCCGTTTCCAGCTTGGTCGTGACTTGCTCCTGATATGGTTCGCTCATGACCCTTTCGTCAATGCTGATACACATGAGAACGCATGGATTCCACATCACTGCAGCTTGAATTCCATCGGATAGACATAATTGTGCGACTCGACAGGCACTCCCTGCCTGATTTCTGGCAGGAACTCGGCCCGGCCGACCGCCCTGACAGCTTCTTTTTCGAATCCTGCATGCGAACAGGTCGCTGAAATATCATACGGCAATCCGCGCGTCGTCAGGCTGAAGTGGACGTCGCAACTGCCTTCCAGTCCCCTCCGGGCCATATCCGCCGGATAAGACGCAACAGGTGGCCGGATCGCCTGGGCAATACGTTCAGCGATGGGCTGCGGCGCAGGCGGCGCAAAGCGGATCGGTTCCCTCGAAATGTCCCAGTCTCCGCGATCAATAACCGGCAAAGGCAAGCCCTCCACCGTCGGACCGGTCTTCGTGACCGGCGGCATGGGCGGAAGCTCCACATCCACGTCGGGTGCAGGAACCCGATCAATCAGGTTTGGCTCACTTTCCTTGTGCTGTGGCGTGATTGTCAGCAGTGGCCTGTGCACCACAGGCGCCAGCTCGACCTCATCGACCCGGATCAGCTGGGTCATTGCGACGAACAGACCGAGCGTGACCACTGCCGCCGGCAGCATCGAAGTTAGAAACCGCCGATCCTGCCTTACAATCCTGCGCGCGCTGCCAGTGCCGAACGGCACAGCAAGTGAACCGCCGCTGATGCTGTGTCCCTTAATCTGGATCATCTTTTCCTCCGCCTTTTTATTTATGTAATTACATTACATATTTGTCAGGGTGACGCAAGGGAAACATGGTGGGCCGGGTTAGAATCTTCCCATCGATGATTGCAATGACTGCGGGCCATCCTGACTCATTGCGCCTCGCATCGCACGAACCAGAAGTCTCCACCGGAACGAAAAAGGGCGCCCCGAAGAGCGCCCTTTTCCAGGATAATCACAATGAAGCCAGTGGCTTACTGAAGCTTGAACTCCAGCGGGTAAACCACGTTCCGACGCTCGGCCGCTTTACCGCGCACGATCTTCGGTGCGAACTCGACCCGGCCAACGGCCCGCTCAGCTTCGCGCTTGAAGACGTTGTCAGAGCAAGTTGCCTGAATGTTGTACGGCTTGCCGCGGGTATCCACGTCAAAGCGCACTTCGCACGTTCCCTCGATGCCGCGTTCCGCAGCGCGCTGCGGATAGGTCGGCACCGGCGGACGGATCGGTTGAGCGTCACGGTCCGAGATGGCCACCGGGTCAATCGCCAGCGACTGCATACGGCCGAGGTTCAGATCCGTTGGGGCAGCCCCTTCAATCTGCGGTGTCGGCAGATTGATGTTGGACTTCGTGGCCGAAACCTTCGGCGGCGGCGGCGGCTTTTTGGCCGAGTCGATCCGCTTCGGCTTCGAACGCTGACGCGTGCGAACCTCGGAGTCCTGCTGTTGTGGCGTGATGGCGGTAAGTACCCGCTGCTCACCTTTTTCCAAGTTCACTTCCTTCACCGAGATGAGCTGGTTCATCACGATGAAGAGAAGATAAACGATCGGAATGGCGATAGCGACACCAACCAGAAGTCTCGTCAGGGGATTAGTGAACATGGTGTTCTCCTAGTCAATCTTGGCCGAGATATTGATGGCGGTCGCGCCATCGAGCCGGTTGATGGTTTCCATCACGTCGACAAGCGTTTCGGCGGAAGAATCCACATCTGCCTGAACCACGATTTCACCGCGCGGGTTGTCTTCACGCATCTGCTTGATGGTGAAGCCAACTTCTTCCGGAGCAATCAGCTTCTTGTCGATGTAGATTTCGCTTTCGTCGGTGATCGCGATCAGGATGGCGAGCGGCTTGGCGTCTGCCTTGTTGTCCACTTCCGGACGGATGATACCAACACCCGGTTCCTTAATGAACTGCGCCGTCACGATGAAGAAGATCAGAAGAATGAACACCACGTCGAGCATCGGCGTGAGGTTCACATCATCTTCTGCACCCCCGGAGGCGAAAGCCTGGCGTTTTCTGCGTGCCATTGGGTGCTCCTCTTACTGGTCCTGCGACAGAACAAGGTTAACCCCTGTCTGATAGCCGGCGTTATAGGCTGCGTCCCGGATAAGGACGACGACACCACTCTTCGCACGCGGATGTGCCTGAATTATGACCTGGCTCTCCGGCGTCTCCGCCCGAACCCGTTCGATGTTGGCCCGAACAGACCCAATATCGGTGGTACGGCCATTTACAGTGATCATGTTGGACTCATCCACGTAGATCAGAATGGCAGGAACGGATTCCAGCTGCTCCTGATCAGGCGGTGCAGGCGGCGGCGGGGGCTCGAGGCCCATCGCCTTCTCCTGGGCGAAAGTCGAAGTCACGATGAAGAAGATGAGCAGAATGAAGACAACATCCAGCATCGGCGTGAGGTCGACATTTGCCTCTTCAGGCGCGTCATGTGAACGTCCTCGCATCAGCTAATCTCCATCGCGTCTTCAACCTGCTGGACCGAGCGGGCAACCCGGCGGTCCATGCCGGAGGTGAACAGAATTCCGGACAGCGATGCCACCATGCCGGCCATGGTCGGGATCGTGGCGCGGGACACACCGGCCGACATGGCCTTCGCGTCTGCACCATTTGTGATCGCCATGACGTCGAACACGGCGACCATCCCGGTCACGGTTCCGAGCAGACCCAGCAAAGGTGCCAGAGACACCATTGCCTTGGTCAGGCTGACATTCTGCTCCGCCTTCATGCGGACTTCAGAGACCAGCTTGTCGCGGATCCAATGAGCGAAGGTCGATTTCCTGTCGGAGCGCGAACGCCACTCCGCAATCGCCTCAGCGGCCACCTGTTTATGAGCGAACCTGAAATAGAACACACGTTCCAAAATCAGTGCCCACATAACGAATGTTGCAAACATAATGACCAGCAACACCGGACCGCCTCGGTCGAGGAAAGCTTGTAAATCTAGCAAACCCATAGGGGCTCCTCCTCAGTGAGGCTTACGTAGCGCGGCTTACGCCGCACCACGCTGGGATTCCGCCTTCTCAGCGATCAGACCAGCAGCCTGTTCGTCGAGAATCTGCTGATTACCGCGAGCCATCGAAGCGATGATGGCGTGCACCAGCAGGAGCGGGATAGCCGACACGAGACCGAACACCGTGGTCATGAGGGCAACCGAAATACCACCAGCCATCAGCTTCGGATCGCCGGCACCGTAGATGGTGATCGACGTGAAGGTGATGATCATACCGATGACGGTACCCAGAAGGCCCAGCAGCGGAGAGACGGCGGACAGAACTTTGACGATGTCGTTGAAGCGTTCGATACGCGGCGATTCGCGAAGGATCTGTTCGTCGAGCTTGAGTTCGAGCGTTTCGATGTCGGATCCACGGTTCTGTTCAAAGGTCTCGAACAGACGGGCCAGCGGATTGCCGTCGCCTGCCTGACGGGTTTTCGCCGTCTTGCGCATGGCGCCACCCATCGTGAACAGGGTGAACATTTTGTAGAGACCGATCAGAAGGCCGATCGCCAGCAGGAACATGATGACTGCACCAACCGGGCCACCTTGCTTGATACGGTCGCTGAGGACCGGCAGGTCGCCCAGGATACCGAACAGGTTACCTTTCGACGGATCGACCGGAGCGCGGACAATCTGGTCCGGGCCAGCATTGATAAGCGACTTCATCGCACCGGCGTAAGAGCCGGCAGGCTGGGTTTTGAAGGCCTGCAGGTAGGTGTCGCCATTGTCCTTCTTTTTGACTTCGACGAACTTGGTGCCTTCAGTCGTTGCCGCGGTGAACACACCGACGCGCATCAGTTCGACATCAGCGTTCGAAGCATCCGGACCAACACCATCCACAGTGGCCGTGAACGGCTTCACCTCAGACTGGGCGATCATTTCCTGAAGGATGGCCTTCGGAAGACGTTCCAGCTGAGCGCGGTTCGGAAGCGTGCGGGCTTCAGCGATTTCGGCAATGCCTTCAACGCGGCCCTGGTAATCGAAGTTTGCGAAGGAGTTCGCGATTTCCGGCATGGTTTCACCAGCTGCCGAACGGAACTGGCCAAGCAGTTCCTGGAAGTCACCAGCCTGTTCGGTGACCTGGGCTTCCAGATCGCCAAGCGTGGCTTCGTTCGCATCGAACTCTGCACCGAGCGCGCGGCCCCGAGCTTCAGCAGCGTTCAGAGCGCCCCGGGCTTCAGCCATCTTGGCTTCCTGGGCGTTCTTGTCCTGCTGGAATTCTTTCAGGCGTTGCTGGTTCTCAGCGGTCATCTCGCTCGAGTCAGCCTGAACGCGCTTCAGCACGTCTGCCAGCGATTGTGCGGACGCCGGAGCGGCCATGGTCATTGCGCTAAGGCCGAGCAGCGAAGCTGCACCCAGAGCCTTCAGCGAGGATTTGAAATTCAACATTACGGTTTTCCTCTTAGTTCTCTGAGCCGGGCCTTACTGGACCTGGAACTTCTGAATCGGAGCGAACAGCACAGTCTGTTGTGCTTTGGCTTGAGCGACACGGATGGCCCGCTGGATGTCGGCCACATATTTGCCCGGAAGCGCTTCCCACGATCCGCTGGCGCGGTTGTACCGGGCAGCTTTGCCGTTAGGCGCGAGGTAAACGAGGGCGACACGGCCGTAGAGGAACATGTCGACAGTCGTCGGATTGCCGTCGATGTCGATCTCTTCCTGCCACGTGCTGATCGTGCGGCCATATTCCATTTCGGCCTGATAGGCTTCCATGATGAGGCGGTACTGTTCAGCGGGGGTCACGTCCGGCTGCGTCATGACGCCGTCGAGCGCTTCGAGGCGGGCGGAACGCTCGGTCTTTTTGAACGGCAGGTCAGCGGCAACAAAAGCCTTGAGGTCTTCGACCATGCTGAGAAGCATTGGCACCGTCTGAGCGGTGATGTCGTCGATCGAGCCCAGCTGCTCGGTCAGCGAAGTGATTTCTTCGCGCTGCGAGGCAACAACCAGTTCCTGCTGTTTCGCGTACAGGTCAGCAGCATCTCGGCGCTGCAGAAGCGTACGGTATTCGCGCACCATGTCGGTGCGCTCATCGTCCAGCTGGTTGATCTGGTTCTGGACCTGCTCTGCACGGCGGGTCGCCTGTTCGCCGACATCGAGCGCCTGGCGCAACTGGGCCTGGGCCGGGATGGCCAGTCCTGCGATAAGCGCCGCGGCAATCACGCCGCGAGCTGGTGACAGAAGTTTCTTCATGAGGTTTGCCTCTCACTCTCCAAACGGTCGCGCTGGTGTTGCGCGGGAAATCCGACATTCGGGCACTCTGCTAACGAGAGCGTCCCGGTCCTTACAACGCCCCACACACAAACGGGGCAAGTTCCCTTGGAAGCAGAGAGACGGAGACCGCCCAACACCTCCCCTGAGTTTTGCGGGGCGTTATCCACCCTCTGTCATTGATCCCTGAAGGCCCGCCTTCTGGCAGGTCTGCGGCCAAGCCCTTAGCTGTGAAACCAGACGCTAACAACCCTCTGTGACACGATCAACAAGGCTTTACGATTCATTTAGAAAATATCCGCCGCCTCTACGAACGCAACACATCGCATGCAGTGGAAACCTGCAATACTCAACTATGATGAGAAGCTGACCGAGCTGCAAAATCAACAGGCACGTGCTGCCCGGAGAGGATGGCTGGGGTGCCAGGATTCGAACCTGGGAATGCCGGTACCAAAAACCGGTGCCTTACCACTTGGCGACACCCCAACGGAGGCGCCGAGATAGCCACTCTTTCTTTCGCTGGCAACACCCCTTCGCACCGCATCCCAGCAGTTCCTCCCTGATACCTGCGTTTTGTTGCAATTTTCGCCTGTTAGCAGAGCCTAACCTTTACATTTTATCGATAATCGACAATATCAGGTATCAACACTGCCTCATGGTCAGAACCGGAGACCACGCCCCAATGAGAACTTTTTTCCTGTCGATGGCAGGCGCCTTCGTCGCCATGTTTCTCTTCCTATTCCTGATGGGAATTTTCTTCGTCGCAATCATTTTCAGCGCGACATCGTCTGCGCCGGACACGCCCGATAACATCGTTCTGTCCCTCGACCTGAACTCGGAATACTCCGATCAGGCGCCTGTCAGCGGAATTGCAGCTTTTGCAGCAACGCCCGGATTTGTAGACCTTTTGACCAAACTTCAGGCAGCCGAAGCCGATGACTCGGTGAAAGGCCTGTACCTGAGAGGCGCCACAGTCGGGATTGGAAGCTCCCGGGCAGAAGAACTTCGTGAAGCGCTGCTCAGTTTCCGCGACTCCGGAAAATTCGTGATTGCCCATACACAAGGCACGTTTGGTGTCGGCGGCCCATCTGCTTTGCGGTCCATCACACCCGCCGACGAAGTCTGGATCCAGCCAGGCTCCGAAGTTTTCGCCGCGGGCGTCACCTTTGAGACGGAATTCCTGAAGGGCCTGTTCGACAAGATCGACGTGACCCCGGAGATCTATCCTTTTTACGAATACAAGAATGCACCAAACTCTTACAATGAGAGCGGCTATACCGCGCCTCACCGTGAGGCGATGACACAACTGGCTCAGTCCCTTTGGACCCAATCTCTGAATGACATCGCAGCTGATCGCGGTCTCGCGGTCGCTGACGTGCAAACGGCCCTGGAAAGCGGCCCGATGACGGCCGAGCAGATCATCGCGAATGAGCTGATGGACAAGGAAGGGTATCCCGAACAAGCCGAAGAGGCGGCCAAGGAGAAAGCCGGCAAAGACGCCGAATTCGTCGACCTTGCCAGCTACACGCCGCCTTCCCTGCCGCTGAAAGCGCCCGCCATCGCCGTGGTCGGCGGTGAAGGGGCGGTCGTAACGGGCGGCACAAACTCCGGTTCACCCTTTGATTCCGGACCGGCCTTTGCTTCCGACACGGTCGCCCGCGCCATTCTGGATGCCGGTGACAATGACAAGGTGAAAGCGATTGTCTTCCGCGTTGACAGCCCCGGCGGCTCCCCGACCGCTTCGGACCAGATCTGGAACGCGATTGAGCGCGTGCAGGCCAAAGGCAAGCCGGTCGTCGTCTCCATGGGCTCGCTGGCAGCTTCCGGAGGCTACTATGTCTCTGCCGGCGCCGACTATATTGTCGCCAACCGCTCCACCATCACCGGCTCCATCGGGATCTTCGGCGGCAAGTTCGCGCTCGCTGGCGGTTTCAACAAGCTGGGGGTGACCTTCGACACGGTCTCGGTTGGCGGCCAGTTTGCCGATGCCTATGGCATGGATGAGTTCACGCCGGAGCAGGAAGCCGAGGTAAAGGCATCGCTGAAACGCGGGTACGACCGCTTCGTCGGCATCGTCGCCGACGGCCGGGGCATGACCTATGATGAAGTTCACGATGTAGCGCGCGGCCATGTGTGGAGCGGTGAAGATGCGCTCGACCGCGGCCTGGTGGATGAGATCGGCTCCTTCACCGACGCAATCGAGAAAGCGAAGGAACTGGCTGGCATCGACGCCGACGCCACACCTCGCCTGATCTACTATCCGCATCGCAAATCCGGCTTCGAAGCCCTGGAAGGCCTGTTCGGCGCCTCCGCCCAAACGGCGGAATCCATGGCGGCGATCTCCAGCATCACGAATGACAAACGCGTTCAGGTCCTGCTGGATGAATTGGCAACGGCCCGGGCACTCAGCGCTGGCGAAGCCCAGGCAATCGTCCCGCGCATGAATGAGCGCTAGGCGCATCTGCCTGACCAAAACCCGACAGGAAAGGCCTTTCGGACAACCGGAAGGCCTTTCTTTATTACAGTGCGCAGTGCTTGTACGGACGGCTGCGATCATATAGCCCGGGATTTAAATACAGGGCATGAGCATGAAGATCCTCGTTACTGGCGCAGCCGGTTTTATTGGCAATGAACTTTCCCTCCGCCTCGTCAAGGAAGGACACGAGGTAACAGGGGTCGATTGTTTCTCGCCCTATTACGATGTCATGCTGAAACGGAATCGTGTGAAACGGCTGGATGCATACGAAAACTTCCGCATGCACGAGGTGAAGGTCGAAGATGAGGAGGCGATGACGGCCGCCTTTCAGGAAAGCACTCCGGACATCGTCGTACACCTCGCCGCCCAGGCCGGCGTTCGCTACAGCCTGGATCATCCACGGGAATACATCGCGTCAAACATAGTCGGCTCTTTCAATGTGATTGAGCTCGCGCGGCTCCACGGCACCAAGCACCTTGTTCTGGCATCAACCTCATCTGCCTACGGCGCAAATCAGAAGTTTCCATTTCAGGAAACCGCCCCCGCGCCCCACCCGCTTACCATCTACGCCGCAACCAAACTGTCGAGCGAGTTGATCGCACACAGCCACTCTCACCTGTACGGCACGCCAACGACCCTGCTCCGGTTCTTCAGCGTATACGGTCCATGGGGCAGGCCGGACATGGCCTTCTTCCTTTTCACCGACCGGATCTTCAAGAACCAGCCAATTGATGTCTACAACCATGGCGACTTGATGCGCGATTTCACCTATATCGACGATTTGGTCGAAGCGATCCGCCGATTGATGGATACGCCACCTGTCGCGGGTCAGCCCGTTACCGAGAACGACTCTCTCAGCCCGGTCGCCCCGTACCGCCTGGTCAACATCGGCCACGCCGCTCCGGTTCGCCTGATGGATTATATCGAAGCCATCGAAAGCGCGATTGGCAAAACGGCGATCAAGAACATGCTCGACATGCAGCCCGGCGACGTGAAGCAAACCTATGCCGACGTGAGTTTGCTTCAGGCCTTGACAGGATATACTCCGACCACGGATGTTAAAGCCGGTATTCAGGCATTCGTTGACTGGTATCGCACCTATTACAAGCCAGACTGAAGCCCGAGCTTTCCGGCAAGCAAGCTGAAGTCTTCCGGCACAGGCACCTCAAAACTTTTCGTCTCCCCATCCGGATTCCGGATGACGAGCCGCGCCGCGTGAAGCATCAGCCGAGGGGCACCTTCCACACCGGTGCCGTAAAGCCGATCCCCAAGAATAGGCATGCCCGCAATGGAAAAGTGTGCACGGATCTGATGCATGCGGCCGGTTTCAGGGCGGGCTTCAATCAGCGCAGCGTCACGATTGCGGGCGAGGATCCGCCAACCTGTTGTTGCGGCCTGCGCGCCTTTGCGACCGGGTTTCGCCGAGATCATGCGCGGACGTCCGGCTTCCTCAACTTTCACAAGCGGCATCTCCAGCACCCCTGTATCGGCGTCGGGCAATGCACCATGAACAAGGGCAAGATAGGTTTTCTTTGCACGGCGTGAGGCAAACTCCTCCGACAGGAACGCCGCGGCGGGCTGAGTCCGCGCCGTAATGATCACGCCGGATGTCCCCTGATCCAACCGGTGGACCAACCGTGGACGCTTCCCGTTCGACTTGGCGAAGACAGCCAGCAAGCCATCCAAAGACCGGGCAATACCGCCTCCACCCTGCACAGCCAGGCCGGAGGGCTTGTTGAACACAATCACCTGGTTGTCTTCATGAATGACAAGACCACGCACGAAATTTGCGTCCTCGCCACTGACTTCCGGTACCGGACGGTTTCGCGTCATGCTCAGCCTTTTTGTTCGCGGATCTTTGCGATCCACGCCAGACGTTCGGCGATCGACTTCTCTCGCCCCTGCCCCTTTGGCTGGTAGAATACTTGCCGCGCCATGCCATCGGGAAAATAGTTCTGCCCCGATACACCTTCTGCCGTATCGTGATCATAGGCGTAACCGTCACCGTAGCCCTGATCTTTCATCATCTTTGTCGGCGCATTCAAAATGTGTTTTGGAGGGATCAGGCTACCCGTCTCCCGCGCTGAACTGAGTGCCGCTTTCCATGCGACATATGCTGCGTTGGATTTCGGTGCCGTCGCCAGATGGATAACAGCATGCGCAAGCGCCAACTCTCCCTCAGGAGAGCCCATACGCTCGTAAGCCCGGGCCGCTTCGCTTGCCACCATCAAGGCCGTCGGGTCAGCGAGTCCAATATCCTCACTGGCCATCCGAACCAGGCGACGGGCCAGATAGAGCGGGTCTTCCCCGCCATCGACCATTCGGGCGAACCAGTACAGCGCAGCGTCGGGGTCTGATCCGCGTACCGATTTATGGAGCGCGGAAATAAGGTTGTAGTGGCCGTCACCGGTCTTGTCGTAGGCTGGCGCGCGCTTTTGCAGACCGGACGTCACTTGCGGCAGGCTAAGCACTGCCTTCGGTCCGGCAAGCGAATAAATCTGCTCGACAATATTCAGGAGGTACCGCCCGTCCCCATCCGCCATTGCGAGGATTGGCGCCACGGCCTCCTCCGCAACCGGTAAAGAGCGCCCTTCCAATGCTTCCGCCCTGCGTACCAACTCCATCAGCGCGGAGTCTTCCAACCGCTTCAGCACCAGCACCTGGCAGCGTGAAAGGAGCGCGCCATTAATCTCAAAGCTGGGATTTTCGGTTGTGGCACCAACCAGCGTGACGACACCGCTTTCAACGAATGGCAGGAAGCCGTCTTGCTGCGCCTTGTTGAAGCGGTGGATCTCATCGACGAAAAGGAGCGTACCTTTCCCCACTTTCCGGCGGCCTTCCGCCCGATCGAAAGCCGCGCGCAAGTCTTTCACGCCGGAGAAGATCGCGCTGATCGCTTCGAATTCGAGATCGGTTTCCTGCGCCAGCAATCGGGCAATGGTCGTCTTGCCGACCCCGGGCGGGCCCCAGAAAATGATGGAGGACAGGCGTTTCGCCTGCAGCATGCGCGTGAGCGTGCCCTCCGGACCGACCAGGTGGTCCTGCCCAACGACCTCTGTCAGCTTCTGCGGGCGCAGCCGGTCCGCAAGCGGGCGCGGTGCGCCTTCCGACATGCCGGCAGATTCGAATAGATCGCTCATAACCCGTGTTCTAGGCGAGCTGGTGCGCCGTGGTAAGGTAGGCACTGGAGGAAACGCATATGAGCCTGGAGATCACACCATCCGGGCAGGCCTGCGGCGCAACGGTGCGCGGCGTGGACCTGACCCGTCCGCTCGACAAAGAAACGATTGCTGACATCCGGAAGGCCTGGCTGGACCACCAGGTCCTGTCTTTTCCGGATCAGAAGATGACCGATTCGGACCTGGAGCGATTTACGCAATACTTCGGACCGTTTGGGGATGACCCGTTCATTGCCCCGATCGAGGGACATCCGCACATCATTGCCGTGAAACGCGCGGCTGACGAGACCGCGCCGATTTTTGCCGAGAGCTGGCACACCGACTGGAGCTTTCAGAAGCGTCCGCCCGCCGGCACCTGCCTGTTCGGCATCACCATTCCACCCAGCGGGGGCGATACGCTTTTCGCCAACCAGTATTTGGCACTGGAACAAATGCCGGAGGATCTGCGCAGCCGAATTGAAGGGCGCCACGCCATCCATTCGGCGCGGAATGCCTACTCCCCGGTGGGCATGTATGGAGAAGATGACAAGGCCAAGGGACGCAGCATGGACATCCGCCCGTCTGCGGATGCCGAGGCCACGGAACGCCACGACATCATTCGCGTCCATCCAGAAACAGGCCGGAAATCCATATTCGGTTGCGCCGGTTACATCGTCGGAATTGCCGGGATGGAACAGGAAGAAGGCTGGGACCTGGTGACGGATCTCTATCGCTGGCAAACCCGGCCGGAGTTTCAATATCGGCACGAATGGGAGCCCGACATGCTGCTGATGTGGGACAATCGCTGCCTGCTGCATATGGCGACCGGCGGCTATGCCGGGCACGATCGCCTGCTGCACCGCACAACAATAGGGGCCGCGTAAAAACTTTGCACCTGACGCATTCGGACGTACGCTCGTCCCCAGACAGGCGAATAAGCCTGCAAGGGAGGAAAATATGGCCGACACAGCGCAGTCGATAGACGTGGAAGTTCCCGATCCGTGGAGCCTCCCCCTGGACACATTTGACGTTTCAAGAGCTGAAATATTCCAGCAAAACAAACAGGGAGCGTATTTCCGCAGACTGCGGGAAGAGGCCCCGGTCCATTACTGTCCGGAGAGCATGTTCGGCCCCTACTGGTCGATCACTCGCTATGACGACATCATCGCGGTCGATTCAAATCACCTGCAGTTCTCATCGCAGAAGAGCATCGTGATCGGAGACACGCCGGATGATTTCGACACGCCGATGTTCATCGCGCAGGATCCGCCAATCCATGACGTGCAGCGCAAAGCGGTCCAGCCGGCCGTCGCGCCGAGTCAGCTCTCCGACATCGAATCCCTCATTCGCCAGCGCGTTTGCAACATACTGGATGACGTCCCGGTCGGAGAACGCATCAACTGGGTCGAGCATGTCTCGAAAGAGCTGACGACGCAGATGCTGGCGACCCTGTTCGACTTCCCGTTCGAAGATCGTCACCTGCTGCCTTACTGGTCGGACGTCACGACGACATCCGAAACCGTCGGCATTGCCGTGGACATGGAACATCGAAAACAGGAACTCATGAAGTGCCTTGAATACTTCATGCGTCTCTGGCAGCAGCGGGCCAGCGAACCACGCAAGTTCGACTTCATTTCACTGTTTGCTCATGATCCGAAAACCAAAGACATGATCAACAATCCCATGGAGTTGATGGGCAATCTGATGCTCCTGATCGTTGGCGGCAACGACACAACGCGAAACTCCATTTCCGGTGGGGTCGTACATCTCAACAACAACCCGGCGGAGTATGCCAAGCTGAAAGCTGACCCGTCCCTGATCCCGAACATGGTATCGGAGATCATCCGCTATCAGACGCCACTGGCCCATATGCGCCGGACCGCACTGGAAGACGTGGACTTCAAAGGCCACAAGATCCGCGCCGGAGACCGGGTCGTCATGTGGTACGCGTCCGGAAATCGCGATGACACGGTGATCGAGCGGGCCGACGAGTTCCTGATTGATCGTCCGAATGCGCGTCGCCACCTGTCATTCGGGTTTGGCATTCATCGCTGCATGGGCAACCGCGTTGCCGAGATGCAATTGCGGATTCTCTGGGAAGAGATTCTCAACCGCTTCGACCATATCGAATTGGTTGGCGAACCGAAGCGCGTCTTGTCGAACTTCGTGCTCGGTTACGAAGACGTGCCCGTCATCGTTCACCCGAAATAGGCCGCAGCCTTAAAGGCGGACTTTCCCCCGGATAGTCCGCCCGTTGCGGTCCAGTTCGATATCCCAGCTCCGGTCGGAATCCCCCAGCACGGTTTCCAGGTCTTTCACCGTCTTGGTCTGCTTGCCGTTCACGGAACGGATAATGTCGCCCGGGCGGAAATAGTTGCGGGCAACCGAACGCCGCGCAACCGAATACACATAGATGCCAGAGCCCTTCTGGAACGGGTCCAGACCGTTCTCCTCGGCCAGGCGCGGCGAAAGCTCGACAACGCGCGCGCCGTTGAACACGTCCTGCCCTTCCAGCAGCACGATATCGGCTTCTGTCGCCCCCGGCGGCGGCGCGACTGTCACGCCGATCACCCGATTTTTGCCACCGCGTAAAACGTTCAGCTGCGCCTTTTCACCCGGGTTGCGGATGGCGGCGAGGAATTTCAGGCCCTTCTCATCGAAAACCTCGCGGCCATCGATGGCGGTGACGAGATCACCTCGGCGCAGGCCCGCCTTGTCTGCCGGGCCGTCATTGTAAACTTCTGTGACCATGACACCAATCGGACGCGAAAGGCCTTGAGCCTTGGCCATGTCGAAGCTGACCGACTGCGCTGCCAGCCCCAGCCATGGACGCACGAACGTGCCTTCATTCATCGCTGCGTCGACAACACGCTTCACCATCTCCGACGGAATGGCGAAGCCGATCCCGTTTGATCCGCCACCGCGAGAAAAGATCGCCGTGTTCACGCCGACGAGTTCGCCTCTCATGTTCACGAGCGCCCCGCCCGAATTTCCGGGATTAACGGCCGCATCCGTCTGGATGAAAAACGAGTAGTCGGAAATGCCGACATCTGTCCGCGCCGTCGCAGAGATAATGCCGCTGGTGACGGTCTGGCCGACGCCGAACGGATTACCAATGGCCATGACCAGGTCTCCCACCTGCGCCTCACGCGTGTCGGCGTAGTGGAGGACCGGCAACTTGTCCCCGCCGGTATCGATCTTGAGGACGGCAAGGTCTGTCCGCTCGTCATTCAGCACAAGCTCCGCAGGGTATTCCCGGCGGTCGCTCAGCACGACACGGAAAGAGTCAGCGTCTTCCACAACATGGTTGTTGGTGACGATCACGCCATCGTCGCGGACGACCACACCAGACCCCAACGAGTTCTGCACGCGGCTTTGCGGCGCAGCGCGACCGTAAAGAAGCATCTCCATCGGCGTGATGCCCGTCTTGACGGTTTTCTGCGTGTAGACGTTCACCACTGCCGGTGAGACTTCCTTCACCAGGGGCGCAAAAGTCAGCTCTATCTCGGATCGCGTCTCCGGCAATCGCTGAGCATGCGCCATCAAAGGGGAAACCGCCAGCACCAGAAGTGCCACCACACAAAGCCCAGCCACCGCCAGGAACTTTGAAACATGTTTTGTCATGCGAAGAGCGTGCATCATGTCTATGGCTCTATTGCGGCACCAATGGGGACGCAATTCCTTCTAACATGACAATTCTGAGAGAGTTTTCAGTGAGTTGGTCCTTTACCCTCACGCTCCGCAAGCGCCACAAGGTTGGCTGCGTGGCTTTCACGGCTGATGCGGTAGAAGCCAACGCAGAACATCATCAGCGTCCACGCGGCCAGCAGCGTCACCGCATATCCCCAGCCCAGCGACGTCAGCGAACTGTCGGTGACCTTATCTGGCTGAGCGCCCTCCTGTATGCCGGCAAAGGTCAGAACCATAGTTGCCACAAACACACCGGAGGCCTGCGCGAGCTTCCGGATGAAGCTGATGCCCGCATAGAAGATGCCTTCTGAGCGCCGGCCCGTCTGAACCTCACTGTCCTCGACAATGTCAGCGACCATCGAACCCATCAGCATTTGCGTGGCGATGATGAGCGCAAGATCAAAGATCGTGACGGTCAGCACAATATTGTACAGCGCGTCCGTGCCATTCGGCGGCATCAGCCCCATCAGGCGCGCAAAGACCGGTGCCGGTGCAATCGTAAACGCCAGGACGCCGATCGCGAGGGCGGCACGCTTCTTCCCGAACATCCGGCCCGCGATCGGCGCAATGATCAGGGCCAGTACCGCAGAGATGTAGACAGCCACCGTCAGGCCCGCCGTCTGGGTCGTCGTGAAGCCCCAGAAGTAGCCATTGATGTACTGATTCAGCGAGGCAGACACACCGGAGGCCAGCAGACCGAACAGGGTCGCGAGGAACAAAGCCCTGAAGGAGGGGTTCGAAATCGTCTCGAAGATTTCCGAAAAAACCTTGCCGAGAGTCAGATTACGCTGCGCTGGCGGCGCCTTCAGATGGGGGATGCGCGCATGCGTGCCGAACGTCGACACGGCTGCGGCCAGCAGAATGACACCGGCCGCGACCTGACCGTAGAGGTGCCACCCCGGAATATGGAAATAGCCGGACGGGTTCTGTTCGCTTGGCTTCAACAGGAAGAAGAGCAGGAAAATCTGGATGGAAAGACCACCGATCCAAGCGAAGAAGTAGCGGTACGACATCAGGCTGGTGCGGGCGTCATAGTCCGGCGTAAGTTCCGGAACCAGCGCCGTACTCGGCACCTCATACATGGTAAAAGAAAGCCGCACACTGATTGTCAGAACCAGAAGCCAGAGGAACAAGCCGTTTGTCGACAAGCCTTCAGGCGGGTTCCAGGCGAGATAATACGTCAGTCCAACCGGCAGGAGGGCCGCATACATAAAGGGATGCCGCCGGCCGATACGAGTCCGGATATTGTCGGACCAGTACCCGACGATGGGATCGGACATTGCGTCTACGACCAGGGCGATCATCAGGGCGAGGAAAACCATCGCCGCGGGAACGCCCAGAATCTGGCTGTAGAAGAACAGCAGGAAGTATTCGAACCCGTTGTTCTTGATCCCCTCAGCCGCCCCGCCAAACCCGAAGGCTAGCCGGGTTGGCAGGCTTGGCCCGGAGGTCTTTGCTGGGACAACGTCCGTCATCGCCAACCGTCAGAGCCCCAGGACCATCTTGGCCATGATGTTACGCTGGATCTCGTTGGAGCCGGCGTAGATGGAGGTTTTCCGATAGTTGAAATAACTGGGCACAGCGCTGACCGAGTAAGACGGAAACGGCAGATCGGCGTTCGCACCCTCGCGGGCGATCGCGAAATTGTCCCGTACAAATGGCGCGCCATAGGTCCCTGCAGCCTCGATCACCAATTCCGTGATCGCCTGCTGCGTCTCGGAGCCTGCGCATTTGAGCATGGAACTTTCCGGTCCGACGGCCTGTCCGGCCGCAAGGGCAGAGAAAATCCGCTGTTCCGTCGCGTCCAGACTGTCGATCTTGATCTCCAGCTGCGCCAGTTTGCGGGCGAAGTCATGGTCGCGGATCAGGGCATCACCGCCCGTTTCTTCGACACTCGCGATCTTGCGCGCCTTGTTGAGCATGGCCCGCAGGCCCGGAGCATAGGCGTTTCCTCGCTCGAACTGGAGTAGGTATTTCGCGTAGGTCCACCCCTTGTTCTCTTCGCCAACGAGTGCTTCGGCAATCGGCACACGAACGTCTTCGAAGAAAACCTGATTGATCTCCTGCCCGCCTTCGGCTGGTCCGTCGAGCGTCGGCAGAGGGGAAATCTTGATGCCCGGCAAAGTCATCGGGAAGACGATGAAACTGATACCTTCCTGGTGCTTGCCTTCTCTGGAAGTACGCACCAGGCAGAAGATCATGTCGGCCCACTGCGCGTGGGTCGTCCAGATCTTCGATCCATTGAGCACATAATCATCGCCGTCGCGCACGGCGCTCATCTGGAGGGATGCAAGGTCGGAACCTGCGCCCGGCTCGGAGTACCCCTGGCACCACCAGACATCAGACCGGAGGATCGGCGGCAGGTATTTCTTCTTCTGCTCGTCCGAGCCAAACGCCATCAACACCGGTGCGACCATGGAAATGCCCATCGGGCTGACCGGCGGCGTTCCGGCCGAAGAAAGTTCCATGTTCAGGATATAGCGTTCAGACGCGGACAGGCCGGGACCGCCATACTCCACAGGCCAGTTCGGCGCGACCCAGCCCCTATCGTAAAGCTTCTTCTGCCAGGCGACCTGGCCCTCCTTGTCGAGGTAACCATTCTTGGACGCGGCACTTTTTGCACGCAGGTCCGGAGTATAGTTTTCAGCGATCCAGTCGCGCACCTCTTGCTGGAACGCGCGGTCCTCCGGTGTGAAGGCGAGATCCATGACGCGCCCCTATTCCACGATATCGAAGTACTGAATCTCCGGAGCACCCGCCAGGCAGGCGCCGATCGCAGGTCCTGCCGCTTTGAAATAATCACTCTGACCGTGCGCCTTGAATGCCTCTTCCGAAGCGTATTGCTCCATGAAGATGTAAACATTCGCGTCTTTTTTCGACTTGTAGAGCTGGTAGGTCAGACAGCCAGGTTCATTTGCCTTGACCTTGGCCATCAGGTCCTTGCCGACTTGCTCGAACTCGGACTCTTTGTCTGCCTGGATCGTCAGTTTTGCCACAACGCCAATCATTTTTCGCAATTCCTCCTGTTTTGCCCCACCATATGAGGTTCGGCCCGCGCGGCAAGATTGACGTTAGGGATGCCCGGGATGCAGTCCGTGCGTCTGTGTGGAATGGAACTTGCTCCCCTCTCAGGAGAAAACAAACACCAGAGGTCGCCATGGGTGCGCATGCAATGGCTCAAATCGATAGAAACGACGCGCCGGAACTGGCGCCGGACTCGATTCTGGCTGTCATTCCAACGCTTAACGAAGAGCGCCATATTGAAACATGCATCCGTTCATTGATGGCTGGAGATGCCCAGCTTGGTGACGTGCCGCTGGTTGTTGCCGATGGCGGGAGCTCCGACAACACGGTTGAGATCGTCGAACGCCTGAAATCCGAATTCCCCAACCTGCGGCTCATTCACAATCCGAAGCAGCTGCAAGCTGCCGCCCTGAACCTGGCCGTCTCGAATACAAGCACCCCCGGGACGCGCTATGTCGTGCGCTGCGACGCGCATTCCATTTACCCTGCGGGCTTCATTCTTTCAGTCGCCAGGACACTTCAGTCGACCGGCGCCGCCTCGGTGGTCATCCCGATGGATGCTGTCGGAGACACATGCTTCGAACGTGCAAACGCCTGGATCGTCGACACGCCGCTCGGCTCTGGCGGCTCTGTGCATCGCGGCGGGAAAACGTCTGGCTATGTCGACCATGGGCACCATGCTGGCTTCAACATTGAAATGTACCGTCAGGTTGGCGGTTACGATGAGACCTTCTCTCACAATGAAGACGCCGAATATGATGAACGCGTGGCGCAGGCGGGCGGAAAAATCTATCTCGATGCCGATATCCGCATCCGTTACATCCCGCGCGGATCGGTGCGCCGGCTGGCAAAACAGTACTTCAATTATGGCAAAGGCCGCGCGCGCAATGTGCGAAAGCACCGCCAGAGGCTCAAGATCCGCCAGGCCCTGCCAATATTCGCCCTTCTGGCCAGCACCGGCGGACTGATCGGATCGTCCGTTTTCCTGCCGGCCCTAATCTTGCCGGCTGGCTATATCGGCGTGCTCGCTGCCGCTTCGGTTGCCGTCGCCGTCTGGAAACGGTCGTCTTGCGGCCTTCTTGCGGGCCTGATTTCAGGCACCATGCACATGAGCTGGGCGGCTGGCTTCCTCAAGGAAGCGCTAAGTGGATCAAAGCCCTGATTTTCCCGCACCGATTGGTTTCAGACCAGAAAGCGCTATAAGTAATCGTTAATACTTGCACCCAGATGAGTAAAATGACCGACCAAACCCGGCAAAGCTTCCTGCAGCGGATCAGTAACCTGACCCGATCAGCAACGTCTTTGCGTGCGCGAATCCGCCGGGGCATTGGCCTTTCCACTCCCGAAGCGGACGTGCCGGTGCAGGAGGAACCGCCAGCAGAGGTAACACGTCAGTCCCGTGCGCCAGAAGGCCAGTGCGTCTATGCGATTGGCGACGTTCATGGCCGCTGCGACCTGCTCATGAAGCTCGTCGAGCAAATTGACGAAGATTCAAAGTCCTTGCCGGAAGGAACCAAGCGAGTCCTTGTTTTTCTTGGGGATTATATTGATCGCGGCCTGCAATCCAAAGACGTGATCGAGTTCATGCTGAGCGATCGCATGCAAGCGTTTGAACGGGTCTTCCTGATGGGCAACCACGAGGAAGCGCTCCTGCGTTTTCTGAACGACGTCAATTTCGGAAAACAATGGGTGCGCTATGGCGGCGCTGAAACGCTCTATTCCTATGGTCTTCAGCCACCGCAAAACGCGCGGGCGGCGATGCAGTCCCATGAAGCCATGGACGCCTACAAGCGTGCCTGGGACAAGGTCTGGACAGATTTCCGGAACCGCCTGCCCGAGCAGCATTTGAAGTTCTATCAGAACCTCCAGCATTACTATGTAACCGGCGACTACCTTTTCGTTCATGCCGGCCTGCGTCCGGGTGAATCGCTTGAGAATCAGACGGTGCGGGACATGCTGTGGATTCGTGAGGAATTCCTGGACGCTGAGGAACAGTTCCCCCAAGTCGTCGTACATGGGCATACCCCGACCGATGGGGTGTTTCGCGACGATCGACGGATCGGCCTTGATACCGGTGCGTTCATCAGCGGAAAACTTTCAGCTGTTCGACTTTTCCGGGATGAAGTTTCCTTCCTCTCAACCTGAAACTCTGGAATAGGTCTTGCTACGTAGCAGGATCACCAAATCTGGGAGAAAAGAGACGATGAATTTTCTGCGCCCTCTCGTCACAACCATTCTGGGCAGCCTGCTTCTGTTTGTTGCTGCCTGTGAATCCACGGTCCCTTCCGTGCCAAACTCCGCTTCTGCGGAGCGAGTGGTGCAACAAGAGACCGTCGGCGCCTATGCTCTCGGCAACGGAGACCAACTCCGTATTACAGTATTCGGCCAGCCCGACCTCTCCGGCCAATTCGAAGTGGACGGGACGGGCTCCATATCCATGCCATTGATCGGCCAGGTCGAAGCCCTGGGCCTCACGACACCGCAGCTTGAAAACCGTATCGTGGAGATGCTGGAAGGCGACTATGTCCTGAACCCACGCGTCAGTGCTGAAGTCATCAACTACCGCCCCTATTATATTCTTGGCGAAGTGAACCGGCCTGGGGAATACCCATACAACTCTGGTCTCACTGTCGTGAATGCGGTCGCGGCTGCGGGCGGATGGACTTACCGCGCAAAGAAAAACGTCGTGTACATCAAAAGCGTGGACTCGAACGAAGAGCAGGCAATTGAGTTAACAACTTCGACCATCGTCCAGCCAGGCGACACGATTCGCATTAAGGAACGTCGCTTCTGATCTGCCTGATAACCACACCCGAATCAAAGCGGCAGGGCCAACGGCTCTGCCGCTTTTTTTTCGTTTCGAAATGGCACGTAAGTGACCTGTCCTGGCACAGGCGAAACCGCCGAAACACCTCAAAACGAGGTTTTGTGGTTAATAAATGCCCATGCGACCCCGATTACTTGAAAAATACTTCGCCTAGCAGGCGAATTTCGAGAAAACACCCCAAATATTCGGTCAAATCCCGGTATACAGATTGCAAACGTCCCCAAATGAAATAAAGGTTTCCTTGCTCTCAAAGTTAACGGTTGTTGGCTTGGGCGTAAGGAATTCCGGGAAGATTTCTTATGCCATGCGGTAGAGTTCCGGGGACAGTTATGGGTCTGAGACTATCAAATCAATCACGGCATGCGGAAACGGCCGCATACTCTTCCACGCGACTTGATCGCAGGGAGAATGAGGCCAATACGAATGCCAAACGTATTATGGACATCGTCATCGCGAGCATCGCGCTGGTCTTTGTTTTCCCGCTTCTTCTTGTCGTGGGTATCCTCATCCGGCTTCAGGATGGCGGCCGGGCCGTCTACGCCCAAAAGCGCTACGGACAGAACGGACGCACCTTCAAGTGCTATAAGCTCCGCTCCATGGTCGCAAACGCTGATGAGCGCCTGCAGGAGATCCTGGCAACGAACCCCGCCGCCCGCGCGGAATGGGAAGAAACGCAGAAGTTCGTAAATGACCCGCGCATCACTCCGCTGGGACATTTCATCCGCAAGACCTCCATCGATGAACTGCCGCAGTTGTGGAATATCCTGCGCGGCGACATGTCCCTGGTCGGTCCACGCCCGATCGTCGAAAACGAAATCGCCAAGTATGGTGAGTTCTATCGCGACTATTGCGCTGTCCGCCCGGGCCTGACCGGCCTGTGGCAGGTCGAAGGCCGCAGCAACACCACTTATGAAGAGCGGGTACAGCTGGACGTGAAATACACCCGCACGCGCACCTTCACTGGCGACTTCATGATTATGCTGCGCACTGTACCGGCAGTCCTGTTGTCGCGAGGCGCCCGCTGAGATTGCCGCGCCCCAGGCACTGATCCCAACAACAAAAAGCCCCGGTGATGTCACCGGGGCTTTTTTGTATCAAAGGGCTTCGTTTTGTTCAGCCGAAAAGCGCAACGACAGCGCTGATAATCCCAGCCCACAGCAAGGCGCTGAGACCTACGATGATCAGGAGGCGTGCCCAAACGGGCCATTTGTCATAGGATTCCTGCTCGGCATGGATGCCGGCATCCCAGCCGCGATGCGCAATGGTGGCATTGGCAATATCGACCACAGGTCTGCTCCCTGACACGGATGAAGTGGCGTTGCTCATCAAGCCACATCAACTCATCTAACTCTTAAGGGCGTGTTAAATGCCCGATGAAGTCTATATGCATCGGATCAATTTTGGTTCCGCGCCGTGTCAGCAATGTGTTTCCGGCGGGCTGCTGCTGTGGCCGACAGAAATGTCATCTGCCGCCACGGCCGTTACCCTTCAGGCAGCCCTTCACACGCGCCAGGATACGCCAATGCATTGTATTTGCGTCGAAGATGTCGCCCACGCCTTGGGCCGGTCATCGATGCCTGCTCACAACCGCCGTCGGCAGACGCGCCGAAACGTGGTGAAAATGTGTCGGAATTTGCCCAATCAAGCGCATTTGGAAGAGCAGCCACAGGCCACAGGCCCCGCGCCCCGGTTCATCGCGCCGAGTGGACCTGTGTTTCACTAACCTTCACCGGGACATAACCCTCGAATTTCCGGCGATTGGAACTGAACGCTGCGGTCGAGGCTAGCAACATGATATTGACCGGCGTGTTGAAGACGCCCCAGGGCGTCGACTCCGTGAAGGTGGTGACGAAGACGAGCAGGAGGAGCATCAAGAGCGCCGACGCTTCGAGATCGTGGGAAACCATCCAGTTCCGGATCGCCCGCTGACCCTGCCAGACCCATGTGGCCACATAGAGGGCCCACCCGATGTAACCGAGATGCACCCGCACCTCCATGTAGGAGTTGTGGAAGGTCAAAATCGTGCCGTACGGCTTGAAGTCATAATAGTTGATGGACTGCGCCGCGCCGTTGTCGGGCTGCCAGAAACCGGAAAGCCCAGTGCCGAAAATCGGATGCTGTTCCTGCACAACGCGGCCCGCAGACCAGATTGCCGTACGGCCGCTGAGCGTCCCGTCCTTGCCCAGCGCCTGCAGCACATCGCCGACAAAGTCTTCACCCGGCATGGCGAGCGCAACCGTCAGAATTGAGAAAATCAGAACGATGCCTCCCAGGAACAGGAGGCTACGCGCATTCTTCACGCGGCCCATGTCCACCCAGAGAATACGAAGCGCGACAAGGCCCATGATACCAACCCCACCCAGAACCAGGTTGGTTGCCGAATTTGCCGCGACCACAAAGAGAATGCCCATCGGGATGAACGGCAGGGCTGCCAGGCGGATCCAGGTCAGCTCATTCTTGTTCAGGGCTGCTGCCACTGAGAGCAGCATCATGAAGTTCATCTGAAGCGCGACATAGTTCTTGGACGGGTATGGCCCACCGGAATCGATTGACGAGAACTTCGCGAGCACCATGAAAGACGTGATCCAGCCTGCAAACATCAGGCACCGCATAGCCCGCCGTGCGTCCAGAACGGATATGATCGTGATGATGAAGAGTGGGGTGAGAATGAAGTACACCCCCTGCTTCAATGCCTCGGACGGATACGGAGACCAGAGAATGGAAGACAAGGCGAAGACCGGCATGGCAAACAGCGGCCAGCTGCGCACCACATTCGGCAGCACAATGGCGCTTTTCATCGCGAGCACGCCAAGCAAGGCCAGCACAAGCAGGTAACGAACTGCCGTCACCGCCGGGAAATCGATATAGGTCGCAAAGAACCAGGCAGTGACGATGCCCTGGAACCAGATTGGTGCGCTTTTGTCTTCCGAGAAGACCTTCGCCCAGACGAGCGTCGTGTCTTCCGTCACCTTCATCTTGCGGGACATGACATTCATGATGCGTCACTCCCTTCCAGCACGGACTCCACGACGCCAGACAGCATGCCCGCTGGCTGGACGAAATCCTGTTCCGGACACTCAGCCAATGCGCGGGCGCAAGCAAGGAGTGGCGCGCGGTTTTCAATGAGGCCCGCGATCAATGCAGGCAGGGTCTCGTTCAACGGCTCTTGAATGCTGAAGCCACCCTGACGGCTGCTGATCCATGCGGCTGTCTGGGTCTCAGCGGGGGCGATGGCGGGAACGCAGTAATAACCGCCTTCATAAATCCGGTTCGGCAACAGCCATACCGAATTGAAACCAGCCTCCATGAAGTCACCCGCCCAGACCATGTCGAGATGACCATAGAGCTCCGACAGATCTTCAGGTGACTTGTAGCGACCATGATAGATCATATTCGGATGTTTTGAGACTTCCGGCTCGAACACGGGAATTTCCGTGCGCGCCGGCACACCATGAAGATGCACTTCCAGCGTATCGGGAAACCGGTCCGCCAGATCGCACAGCAGATCGAACGAACGCTGGCACCTCAGGACACCGACCCATCCAAGGCGCAACGGCCGATCTGCCTCCGGCATTTCCGGAACCGGCCGCGGCCCGTACTCCGCCCCTGCCGCCAAGCGGTTTTCCACAAGGAAGGCCCGGTATTGATCCGGATAGTATCGCTCGAAATGATTTTCCAGGAAGGCCGGTGAACTGACGATCAGGCCCTTTGTCCTGCGCAGCAGGCGGCCTTCCAGCCAACGCAGCGCCTTGCCGATCAGGTCTTGCCGGCACAACAGCCGGTGGACGTCCAGAGACTCGTAGATCACCGGCGTATCAAGCTTCGCCTTGCGCTTGGCCAGGAACGCGCAAGCGAGCATGTCGAGATTGCGGGCGACAATGACATCTGCCGACGCCAGTTCTTCATGCTGCATGGCAGCGGTCGCCGCGCCGGAAAAAACCTGCCGGATCCGCTGGAGGAAAGCTCCGTCCGCCGTACGGCCAAGGTCGATATTCTTCCACTCTGTTGTCTGGGCATCGCCGCGGCGCATCATGAATCCCGTGACGGCCGCCCCATCGTCTTCAAAAGCGCGCACACGGCGGCGGATGGCAGCATCACCTGCGTCATGGCCGAAATAGGCAATACGCCAGGCCCGCAAGCCTTTGACGGCCTCGCGTTCCATGGATGGTTTCGCGATCCGCGCATCTCCTGACATGGATCCGTCCCGCTTCGTGCCGACTATTCAAAGCCCACAGGGACTTCTTCTTCGACCGTGCTTTTGGCGTGCTCTGGCGGTGTCTGCATGGCCACTGGCCCCTTGCCGCCTTTCTTCCGCTTGCCACCATTGAGGTCGAAACCGAACACCGACTTCTTGCTCTCCATCTGGTAGTACTTGCGGTAAGCCTTGTAGCTGGCGCCCGGATCGCGGTGGTGCCGGCGGCGGTTCAGATCCACCATGTTCAGCGTCGCGCCAAGCACGTCCGCGTTGAAGGACCGCAGCAGGTTCAGCGACTGCTTGACGGCCGCGCGGGTGGAATGACGCCAGCGCACCATCAGGATCGTCTTGTCGACCTTGCCAGCCACGACGCGGGCTTCCGCCATCAGCAGCAGCGGACCGGTGTCGATCAGGATCAGGTCATACATCGAACGCAGGCGCGACAGCAGGTCATCAAAGGCGCGCGTGCCAAACACGTCGTGCGGCGTATGGCCGGACTGGGACAGCGGCAGGATGTCCAGCATGGTCTTGCTGTCCTTCTGGATCGCGTCTGAAAGCTGACCCGCACCGAACAGGTGTTCAATGAAGCCGATCTCCGGCGACATGCCTGCCGCTTCGGTCAGCTGCCGGCGGCGGAAATCACCGTCGATGACAATCGTGCGCGAACCGGACATCGCAGACATGCGGCCAAGGCTGAGCGTCAGGCTGGTTTTGCCTTCATCCGGCAGGGACGATGTGATCGCTACGGTCTTGGTCTCGCTGTCGAGATCCGAGAAAGCAATCGCCGCGCGTAGGTAACGCACACTTTCGGCGTAAGCTGATAAGGGATTTTCCACCAGGTAATCGGCAGGGTTCGTCTGGCCGAGACCGAACAGGCTCGACGCGCGGATCAACGGGACGGACCCGATCGACGACACGCCAAGCTTCCGCTCAATGTCTTCAGTCGAACTGATCTTGGCATCGAACATCTCTGCGATGATTGCCATCGCAGCACCGATTGCCGCGCCGAGGACAGCGCCGATCAGCAGGTTAAGCTTCTTCTTCGGCGCAGCCGGCCGGTTTGGCACTGAGGCAGCGGAGAGGATGACGGCGTCCGCCTGGACAAGATCGTCCTGAACGCTGGTTTCCTTCGAACGCGCGATGAATTCTTCGTAGAGCACCCGGCTGGTTTCAGCGTCACGCTCGAGCTCGCGAAGACGCACGCTTGCGATGGAGTTATCGCGCAGCTGGCCGTTGGCCTGGTTGATGCGAGCCTGGATCGCGTTGACCTGGTCCCGTTTCGCCTTAACCTCGCTTTCGAGATTATCGGCGATCCGGTTCACCTCTGCCTTCATCTGGCGCTCAACATCGCGGACTTCGTTCCGCGCACCAATCAGTTCCGGGTGCTGAGGACCGAGCTTCGTTTCGAGTTCCGCCACCCGGCCACGCAGGACGGAAAGCTGTTCCTTCAGACGAGAAATCAGTGGAGAATCAAGTACTTCGCTGATGCCGTCGATCCCTGTACCGGAATCGATCTGGCGGCGCATATTCTCGTAACGCGCGCGGGCCTGGCTCAGGTCGAAATCCAGTTGGGTCTTCTGTTTGGTCAGGTCGGCAATCTTCTGCTCGGCCAGCGTCGTGCCCATCGCGGTGTCGAGACCATTCTGCGCACGATAGACTTCAACGCGGTTCTCCTTCTCCGCCACCTCGTCCCGCAGGCCCGAAACGCGCTCACCCAGCCATTCCGTTGCGCGGCGGGTTGCATCCAGCTTGGTATCCAGCTGTTGCACGCGGTATTGGTCCGCAACGGCATTCGCCAGGCGTGCCGAAGTCTCTGGTGACGTGGACATCACTGTCACTGTCAGCAGGTAAGTTGTGCCGACGCGGGAAACGCTGACGCGGTTGGTGAGCGCTTCGACAACCGACTCCATGATGGCCGCTTCACGCTCTTCTGCGCTGAGGCCGGCATAAGGGTCGACCCGCTCCGTCCGCATGCCGAGGCTTTTCTTGATCGGGTTGACCAGTCCGTCGATCAGGCCCGGCTTCCGTTCCACGAGGGTCCAGTTGAATTCCGGGTCCTCAATCAGCTTCTGGCGCTCCGCCACCTTCGTCAGAAGGGATTTGGAGCTGATGACCATCACCTCAGTATCGATTGCAGCGGTATTGGCGACAATGCCGCCGAGCACGCTGCCAAGGTCGATGACATTTTCCTGATTCGTGCCCAGCTGGATCGTGGTCGACGCCTTGTAGACGGGTGTCGCCGTGAAGGTGATGTAAGCCACGGCCAGAAAGACGACCAGAAAACCGGTCACAATCAGCCAGAACCGGCGATAGACCATGCCGATCAGAGATTTCAGGTCAAAAGATGTTTCCTCACCGGACGGCGTATCGTGGCCGGTCATCTGGGAAGGTAGTTCGAAGCTGAAACTCTTGGTCAAAACACCACACCGAAAATTAGAGTGAGCAGGAGATACGGACAGGTCCGCTCTTGCTTAAGGATGGAAGCGAAGTTCCACGCCGATCAGATCGATTCCGTAAGATGGCACGAACGCCACATCCGCCCCGCTGGAATCCCAGGACAGATGACGCGCGAAGGCATCGATATGAATGCGTTTGTTCATCTTGTATTTCGCCGCCACACCGATGTTGGACATATTGTCGGTCCGATCGATCTCCTGATAATCATAGTCGGTGAACCCGGCATGAGCGGACAGGATCAGGTTCCGGCGAAGTTCATGGTCGACTTCAGCGCGATAGGTGGTCGCCAGCGCACTTGGCGATGTGAAGACACCCGTGTCTGCGACACGGCGGCTACCCGTGAAAGTGAGCGTCGTCAGGCGCGACGGGAACCATTGAATACGTGCGTCGAGAGACAGGCCGTCCACGTCGGCAAAATAATCGTCCTGTTTGTCCTCATTGAGGTATCCGATCGCGACATCACCCCGGATCAGGGTCTGAAGCTCGAAGTCTACCCCCGCAGCAACGGTATACCCCTTGGAATCGCGATAGCGCGGCAGCCCGCCGATGATCTGCGGGGAATTGTAGGATTCGTCATGCACCGTGCCCTGGGTGTAGACAGCCAGGTCGGGCGATACGGCATAGGACAGACGCGAGCGGGCGTAGGTATTTTCGCGATCACGGAAATCCTGGTCGGCAGGCGCGCCAGTCCCGATAATGCGGCCATCCTTGTAGTCATAGTCCGTCACACCCACGGCGTTGTTCCAGCGGAACCGGTCATTGATGTAATCGGCGTTCACTTCCGCGCCAGCGATCGTATATTCGATCGGCTTCTCCAGCCCGCCAAGACCGGCAGGCTCGTATCGCTGTTCCACAGCCTTGTCGGCGTAGACGCGCGCGCCCAGCGAAACTTCGCGGGTGACGTCCAACCGGCCGCGCAGGCCCGCATGAAGCGTCGGCGCAGATTCGTCGGACAGATCGAGATATTCATTCTGGTAGGCAGAAACGTCGAAACCGATCTGGTGAACATTCCAGTTCGTGCGGCCGGCAACTTCGCCGCCGATACGGACAATCACGTCGGACTCTTCGTTGTTGTTCTGGGCGTAAACGTTCGAATTATAGGTCGCGCCGACGAGACCCGTGGCATCCACGAGGAACGTGCCCAAACGGATAGGCTCAGGATCATATGCCGGCTGGCGGCGATCCTTCACGGCTTCGTACTTGTTTCGGCTATAATAATTGTCGGCGCCCTGCCCTTGCGCCACGGCAGTCCCGGCGATGAGGCTGCCACCGGCAACCGTGAGAAGGCAAAGTCTTTTAACGTGGTTCATTTTTTCTGTGTTCCCTCACAAACGCGCCGAATAACCGTACAGGCCGTCATTTACCTCAATCGTTTTGCAAGTGTCATACCATCGACCTGCAAGCTTTCAGGAGGTTGTTAACCTTTAAATACACGAGAACTAGCCGCTACGGCGAGTTTTCAAGCCAACCTCCCCTGTTGCGCGTACCATTTCAAGCGGTGGCTCCTCAAACTCATAAAATTAACCTTATCTTCGGCGCACAGCGTCTTTTCAAACGGGCCGCGCCCGGAGAAACTTGCCCACGGCAAAGGTTGGCACGCAAAGGTTGCCTGCATTTCTCCTACAGGGTGATTTCGTCAGGTCGAGTGCCCTCTTCCGCTCAGCTTTCCACCGGCTGCCTTGAGGAGATTGCCGGCGACATGCAAGCTCGCTGGACCTGAAATCGTGAATGCCTTCAAAAGCCCGACAGGATTCTTCGCACGAATGGCCTCGATCGCTGTCCAGGCTGCCCATTCCCGTTCGCAATACCGCGTAAACCCCGCAAACGCGGCCCGTTCGGCAGGCGCCAACCCTCGTCGTTTCAGGAATTTCCGCCCCATCAATGCAAGCTTGCGATGGTCCGCGGCGCCCTGGCGATGAGACGCAGACCCGTCGCGCACCACGAAGAGGTAGCCTTCCGGATCGGTCAGCACCGCCTTGGCCCCATCCGCCAGTATGCGCGCATAGAGTTCGAAGTCTTCGCCAAACCGGAGGTCTGGCTGATAGGGCTCCGGCCCGCACTTCACGGCGCCGCGCCGGATCAACGGCTTGAGAAAGCCGAGTTCCGTCCGTTCCGTCTCAGCGGCATAGGATCGGTTAACGAACAATTCGGTCGTCAGGGGGACATCGCCAGCCGGTTTTCCCGGCCAGAGGTGACGGTTCACCGTCTCAGGCGCGCTGGTTGAACTGATCAGCAGATTGTCGGCGACGAGGTCGAATTCTCCGCTACGCGCTTTCTCAAACAGCGCGGCCACGCGTTCCGGCAACATGATATCGTCGCTGTCGAACGGCGTGAACCAGCCGGCATCCGTTTCCTGCAAAGCCCTGTTTCGAGCCGCCGCCGGACCGCCATTTTGTTCCATCCGAAGGAATGTCACATTGTCGAACCGGCGGGCGTAATCCTCGGCGATTTCCGGTCCGGAATCCTGCGAACGGTCATCGACGACCAGCACCTCAAAGCTGATGCCTTCTGGTCGCTTCTGCGCCACGGCACTTTCCAACGCACGCGCGATGTTCGCTTCATCATTGTAAAGCGGAATGATGATCGCGACCTTGGTCTCGTCATATGTGATGGAGGCGGGCTCTGCCGGCATCGGTCCTGACTACACTGTTCTTCGTGGGTACAACATGCAATTTCCAGGCAAGTGATCGATTTTCGGCGCATCTTCCCGGATTGCGTTTCGTTCGGAGATAATGACAACGCCGCGCAGGAACTGAACTGGCCTTCAAAATGCATGAAACCCGGCACAAGATAACAAATCGAACCCCGGGCACGCCAGCCTCCGGGACGAAGGTGCACTGCAGTTGATAGAAACCGAAGCCATCGTGATCGGAGCCGGCGCGGTCGGGCTTGCCTGCGCCGCCGCGCTTGCGCGGGCCGGAAACGAAACACTCGTGCTGGAAAGCGCACTCGGTATCGGAACCGGCACCTCGGCCCGCAACAGCGAAGTGATCCACGCCGGGCTTTACTATCCCACCGGCTCGCTACGCCATCGGATGTGCGTTGCTGGCCGCCGGCAACTGTACCAATGGATGGAGGAACGTGGCGTCCCTTACAGGAAGACGGGCAAGCTGATTGTCGGAACCTCGGACACTCAGATCCCCCGGATGCGCAGCCTGTTCGATCAAGGCACACGGAACGGCGTGGAAGGCCTCCATTTTCTGACCGGTCCGGACGCCATGGCGCTTGAGCCAAACCTGACCTGCACGGCCGCAGTCCTGTCTGAGGAAACCGGCATCCTCGACAGCCACGCTTACATGCTCTCCCTGCAGGGTGATCTCGAAGACCATGGTGGATCTGTTGTCGTCGGTGCGCCCGTAGAGACGGCTGAAATCCTTCCCGATGGACGCTTTTGTCTGAATGTCGGCGGGGCCGAACCAACGAGCATCATCACCCGGACTCTGGTGAATAGTGCCGGCCTCCATGCTGTGCGGATCGCGAAGCAGATGGATGGCTACCCGCCCGACCTCATTCCGTTCTTTACGCTGGCAAAAGGCAATTATTTCAGCTGTCAGGCAAAGACGGCTTTCGAGCGGCTGATCTATCCGGCGCCCGTGGAAGGTGGCCTCGGCGTACATGTGACACTGGACCTTGGCGGCCGCATGCGCCTGGGCCCGGACGTCGAATGGCTCGGGCATGATAACCCCGACCAGATCGACTACACTGTCGACCTTCACCGGGCGGCGGAATTCTATGATGCCGTCCGCCAATACTGGCCCGGATTGCCTGATGGGGCGATCGCTGCAGATTATTCGGGGTGCCGTCCCAAGCTTTCAGCACCGGGCGATCCGGCGGCCGATTTCAGGATCGATGGGCCGGAATTTCACGGTCACGCCGGACTGGTGCACCTGTTTGGAATTGAGTCCCCCGGGCTCACCAGTTCTTTGGCCATCGCTGAAGACGTTGCTTGCCGGCTATCCAGGCATACCTGACTTTTTTCCGAACCATTCGGCGTCCTTGTGCATAGACAGGGTAACCAGATACCGGATTTACCATGACAGCAACCGTCTTTCGCCGCAGCTTTCAGCGGCACCACACAGCGCGTGAAACCCGCTTGCGGCCGAAGGGTTACCGAACCTGGATACGGACCTCCATGATTGACTGGTCCGCAGCAGGCGCAAGCCTTTCCGATCCCGGGTATGAAATTCCCCTGGGCCTGGCCGTGCTGGCCATTTCACCGGTCGATGGCACCAGCGACATCCAGCTTTCCTGCGAAGTCATCTGGCAAAAAGAGGACAAAATCGGCCTCAAACTGCTTGGCCCCGTGAGCCACTGAAACCGGATCGCGCCAGCTGGCGGTGAACTTGCATTGGCGAGGGATGAGAACAGCCCTAACACCGATGCCGATGACAAACACTTCCAAGACCATGACCTTGCTGGTGCAGCGCCAACTGGACGCCATTACCACCGGCAATGGCGCTTTTCTGGAAACCTTCCTGCGCACGGCCAAGGCCGCCGGCTTCCGCGTGCGGATCGTCTTCGCGCCTTGGCACGCATTCGGGAACCGCCCCTTCGCATCCATTCATCCACGTCTGCGCGCCCTCATTGATGAAGTCGTGTGGGAAGGCACGGTAGAAGCCGGTGGGCGCTACTGGTCGATATCCCCCCGGATCTGGGTACGTTTCGGTGTGCGGCTGGTGCACGAATTGATGCGGCGTGCAGGCATGAAGGTGCAATGGCGAAACTATTTCGGCCGCCCCATGTCTTCGGCAGAGGTCGTTCGCATGAGCCGGGCAGCTGACCGTGACCCAGCAGACCTGACCATCGCCGAATACAGTTCTGTCGGCCCGGTGCTGGACCAGCTCGGGCAACCGACACGCAAAGGCGTGTTTGTACATGATGTCCTCTGGATGCGGGCCCAACGCTATCGCGAAAAAGGTCTCGCATTCGATTTCTATGAAACCAATGAGGCAGAAGAGTGCGGCTGGGTGAAGTCAGCGGACTTCTTCGTTCACGCCTCCGCCAACGAAATGGCGTTCTTTCCTCCGGAATTTCCGGCCGACCACGCAGTCTGGCTGCGCCCCGTCCCGCCCGAATTCGGCAAGATACCGTCAGAAGGCAAACCACAAGTGGTCTTCCTCGGCACCACCCATGCGGGCAATGTCGATGCACTGAACCACTTCCTGGAAGACATCTGGCCGATCATCCTCAATCGCCAGCCAGATGCAGAACTGAAAGTCGCCGGCAGCGTCGGGGACGCCATCGCCCCGGCCCTGAAGAAATCCCCCAGCATGACCCTGCTCGGCCGCGTCGAGAAACTGGAAGATATCGGCGGATCCCACGCCATCGGCATCGCGCCAACGCGCCTCGCAACGGGTGTGAGCATCAAGGTCGCGGAATACCTGATGCTGGGCATGCCGGTGGTCGCCTATCCGCTCGCCATGGAAGGTTTCGGCGGCCGGCTCGACGGGATGGTGGATATTGCCGAAACGCCCGACACCTTCGCGGACACAGTCGTTCGTCTGCTGAACAATGCAGAAGAGCGCAAGAGACTGTCTGATGGCGCGCCGGCCCGGACGCGCGAAATCCTGTCCAATCAGGAAGTCGCCGACTTCCTCAACGCAGAAGCGGCGCTGAAACCCTGACCACAAAGAAACGGGGGACCGCCGAAACGATCCCCCGCCACAATTGCTATTCTATCAGCTGGCTTATTCAGCCGCTGCCGGAAGCTCGCTGGCGGACAGGTCCGTGTAGCGCTTCAGGTGATGATCCACATTGCCGAATTCGGAGTCGATCATGGTCAGGCGTTTGAAGTAGTGGCCGACGGCCAGTTCGTCCGTCATGCCCATACCACCATGGATCTGGATCGACTGCTGGCCAACAAAGCGGCCGCCCTGGCCGATGCGCACCTTGGCAGCCGAAGCCGCCTTTTTGCGGGTCACTTCGTCATCGCCCAGCTTCAGCGTGGCCATGTAGGTCATCGAGACGGACTGTTCGTACTCCATGAACATGTCGACCATGCGGTGCTGCAACACCTGGAACTTGCCGATCGGCGTGCCGAACTGCTTACGCTGGCGCGAGTATTCGACGGTCATCTCGTGCGCGACTTTCATCGCACCGCATGCCTCTGCACAAAGTGCAGCAATCGCTTCGTCCGAGACGAGCTCGATCAGCGGCAGGCCGTTGTCGACTTCGCCGATCACGGCTTCTGCGCCGACAGCGACGTTCTCGAAGTACACTTCCGAAGCCCGGCGGCCGTCGACCGTCGGGTAGTCGCGCGTCGTAACGCCCGGTGCCGACTTCTCCACAACGAACACCGTCACGCCGTTTGCATCGCGGCGGCCGCCGGATGTGCGGGCAGTTACGATCAGGTGGGTCGCCCATGGCGCACCGAGAACCACGGCCTTGTGGCCGTTGATGACGAAGCCTTCGCCATCTTTCTTCGCGGTGGTTTCGAGATCAGCCAGATTGTAACGGCCGCGCGGTTCGGCATAAGCGAAGGCGAAGATCGTCTCGCCCGACATGATGCCGGACAGGTACTCTTCCTTTTGCGCATCCGTGCCGCGCTTCACGAAGCCGCCGCCACAAACCACGCTCGGCACGTACGGCTCGACCACAAGGCCCTTGCCGAACTCTTCCATGACAACCATGGCATCGATCGGACCGCCGCCGAGACCGCCGTCTTCCTCGCTGAACGGCGCCATCATCAGGCCCAGCTCGGCGAACTGCATCCACATGTCCTTGCGCCAGCCTTCTGCCGAAGCGACCACCTTGCGGCGGGTTTCGAAGTCGTACTGGTCGCGGATCATCTTCGCGAGGCTGTCGCGAAGCATTCCCTGTTCTTCAGTGAAATTGAAATCCATTTGAGTCGTTTCCTCTCTGGCCTCGGGCTTAAAGGCCCAGGATCATTTTCGTGATGATGTTGCGCTGAATTTCATTGGAGCCGCCATAGATCGACGTCTTCCGCATGTTGAAATACGTCTCGGCAGCATAATCCGCATAGTCCGGACCAATGCCGGCGCCATTCCCGGTGGCTTCCATGCCATAGGCATACGGCGCGCCGTAGTGGTTGACGGCTTCCAGCGTGAGTTCCGTCAGGCGCTGCTGCACCTCGGTGCCTTTCACCTTCAGGATCGAGCTTTCCGGACCCGGGCCCTTGCCGGCGGCTTCCGAAGCGAGCGTCCGGAGTTCAGTGAACTCAAGCGCCGTCAGGTCGATTTCGAGCTGGCTGATCTTGCGCGCGAATTCCGGCGTCTCGATCAGCGGAACGCCATCGACCGTTTCCTGGACCGCGATGTTGCGCAGGCGCTCGACACCACGTTTGGAACGAGCAACCCCAGCGATGCCGGACCGCTCGTGGGCCAGCAGGAACTTGGCGTAGGTCCAGCCCTTGTTCTCTTCGCCGATCAGGTTCTCAACCGGCACACGGACATCCGTCAGCCAGGTTTCGTTCACCTCATGCGTGCCGTCGATCAGCTTGATCGGGCGCACTTCGATGCCTGGCGTCCTCATATCGACGAGAATGAAGGAGATCCCTTCCTGCGCCTTGGCGCTGGGGTCGGTACGGCAGAGGAAGAATCCCCAGTCGGCGTGCTGTGCCAGCGTTGTCCAGGTCTTCTGCCCGTTAATGACATAGTGGTCGCCATCGCGCACCGCAGTGGTCTTGACGCTCGCGAGGTCCGAACCGGCGCCCGGCTCGGAATACCCCTGGCACCACCAGACTTCACCGGAACGGATACCCGGAAGGTGTTGGGCCTTCTGCTCATCATTGCCGAACGTGTAGATCACCGGGCCGACCATGGAGACGGCAAACGGAAGCGGCATGATCGTGTCCATCCGGGCGTTCTCTTCCGACCAGATATAGCGCTGGGTCGAAGACCAGCCCGTGCCGCCATACTTCTCGGGCCATGCCGGTACGGACCAGCCCTTTTTGCCGAGCACCTTGTGCCAGGCGAGGAATTGCTCGCGGCTCAGGTCCTCGCGGGTGCCGGCGCCAACCAGCTCCTTTGGGTAATTCTCTTCAATGAAAGAACGAACTTCCTTACGAAATTCGATCTCCTCAGGTGTAAACTCCAGATTCATTACGTGCTCCTCCGAAACGGTCTGATCCTGCTGACAGGCACACGTTCTCTATGTCAGTCATTTGTATTGGCTGGCAAGGTGACGCGAACGTCAACGTAAACTAAGTCGCCGATTAGTCGCAGATGCCGTTGCGTCAGGTCGATGCCGGTTCCGCGATAAAGGGTGCGCAAGCCGTTTTCAGCAAGCCGATCGCCGAGACAGAGCCCAATCCACCGCCTGTCTGGAATTCCATCTGCATCAGCGGTTTCAGCCCCAGCCGCTCCAATGCAGCCTCATGTGCCGGCCGGCGCGTGATATGCGATGCGAGGCAATGGCTGATCGCGGTCGGATCGATTGCATGGACAACGCCGGCAGCGATCGTCGTTGCAAACCCATCCAGGACGACCGGAATTCCCTGATGCCGCGCCGCAATGATCGCGCCAACACACGCGGCGAGTTCCCGCCCGCCGAGGCACCGCAAGGCCTCCAGCGGATCAGATAGGTGACCGCGATGAAGGGTCAGCGCCCGGCTGACAAGGTCGATACGTTTCCGGGAAAGCGTGGCAGGCGTCTGGCTGCTGGGGCGCACCCAATAGTCCGGCGACCCGCCATAAAGTGCGCAGGCCACCGCAGCAGCAGCCGTACCGACACCCGCCCCTGCCACAGCAAGCGCCAGTAAATCCGGGTGATCCTCTGTCGCCTCGAACCCATAAGCGATCGTAGCCGCACATTCCTTCTCGGACATCGCAGCCGTCTCGGCGATGCTCGGCGTAGGCTTGTCGAGCGCCAGCTCAAAGATACGAATGGAGGCGCCAGCCTGCGTCGCAATCGCAGACAGGGGCGCTCGCCCTTCCCGCAACGCACTCACATGTTCCAGCGTGTCCTGGTTGGAAGACATGGATACGCCTTCCTCGACGAGGCCGTGAGACCCGGCGAAAACGGCCAGCGTCGGCTTTTCTATGCGTGGGGGATACCGGTTCTGCCAGTTGGCCAGCCATTCAGCCGCCTCGCCAAGCCGCCCAAAATCCCCTTCCCGCCCCATTCCGAGCAAGGCTTCACGAACCTTTTCACCGGGTTCAGTGGGGGCGGATGGCGCGCTCAATATGAGTGCGCGTACATCCGCCAGAGGCGAGCCTTCGCGAACGGGTTCGGGCACGTCGATATACTCCTGCATTCCACTGGCGCGTTTCCGACGCCATATTAACAGGTTACAGGGTGGCTGCACGACAAGGATTTGTTACCTTGCCGTTGACACACTCCGCCCCGCAACCCTCACTGAATACAGGGTATATTGATGTCTCGTGAACCCATAAAGACCCCCTGCATCAAGGTATGTGCAGTTGACGCCTCGACAAGCTGGTGCCTAGGCTGTGGCCGCTCTTTGAAGGAAATTGCTCAATGGGTCGCCATGGGGGAGGCTGGCCGGGACAGCGTAATCGCTGAACTGCCGGAGCGCATCACCCGGCTGGAGGCTCTGGGAAAGCGCTGACGCCATGTATGCCAGACACGTTCTCCCCATGCTTGCAGCGGCACTGATGATTGCCGCGGCGGTGGTATTTTTCATCGTCCCGAAAACGGAAGCCATGGATGATGTCACACCGGCAGCAGCGTCACTGACCAATACCGGCGCCCCCGATGTCAGCGCCCCTCCCCGCGCGAATTTTGACCAGGCCGCCATTATCAGCCGCGAAGCGGATGGCCATTATTGGACACGCGCCGACGTTCAGGGAACCGACATCCGGTTCATGGTCGATACAGGTGCCAGCATTGTTGCGCTGACATTGCACGACGCTCAACGGATTGGGCTCAGCCCCTCCGACCTCGAATTTGATAATGAAGTCCGCACCGCAGGCGGAGTGACCAAAGGCGCCTATATCATTCTGGACCACGTCCGAATTGGGCGCGTGGAAATGGAAGACGTCAGCGCCATGGTGCTGAAAGAGGGCCTGGAACAATCCCTTCTCGGGATGAGCTTCCTCGGCGAGCTCTACTCCTACGAATTCAAGGGCGATACGCTGATCATACGCCAGTGATCAGCTTTCCGTCTTTGCCCCTGCCAACGCCGACTTCCCAGGCGAAACGGGCGTCGTCACCGGACCAGCGGGCATACGCAACGCGGCCTTTCAAACCCGCCGCGTCCATCAGGTCACGATACCAATAGGTCGCCCCCGCATTAAGCCGTTGGGGGTGCACGCCCCAGAGAAGGCAAGCCTGCCGCAAACGGCGATCATCCAGTGAGCCGTACAGGATTGGCGCCGGGCCCCGCACCCGCGAGAACCGGGCCAGCCTGTCAAAGGCGCCTGTCCGCAGCGCCAACGCGCCCGCCTCTTCGGCACAAGCCATGGCCTGAGCTGCCGTTGCAACAACATCAACGGCCGAATGCTCAGAGGATTCTCCGGCAAACTGCGCAATGGACTGGCGGTAATCCTCTGCCGACTCTGTCGCCCGGATGATCCGTGACATGATTGCCACCGCCGTCGCCGGATGGCGCCCCACAGCCGTCTCAGCCGAAAGCATCACGGCATCCGCGCCCTGATAAATCGCTGTGGCCACATCGGATGCTTCGGCCCGCGTGGGCGCGGCGTTCTCGATCATGGATTCCAGCATCTGTGTCGCAACGATGACGGGGCGTCCGCGCGCCCTGGCGGCGCGCACGATGCGGCGCTGGATCACCGGAACGTCTTCCGGGGCAAACTCCACCCCAAGGTCGCCCCGCGCCACCATGACCGCATCGGACGCTTCGACAATCGCGTCGAGATTCGTGATGGCGGCCGGTTTCTCCAACTTGGAAACAAGGGGCGCCCGGCCTGCGATGATGGCTTTCACCTCTTCCACGTCGGAAACGCTCTGCACGAAGGACAGCGCCACGATGTCGACACCGATCTCCAATGCGAATTCCAGATCCGCCCTGTCCTTATCCGTCAGGGCACGGACAGGCAACGGTTTGCCACGCACCGTGAAGCCCTTTTTGTCCGATAGCTTGCCAGGCACTTCAGCGCGGACCCTTGGGGCGTCTCCCGCGCGCGTCACCGTGAGGATCAGCTTGCCGTCATCCACCAGGATCGTGTCCCCCTCTTCGAGGATATCGACAATTTCCTTGTGCGGTACGGGGATCGTGTCCTCATCGCTGGTTTCTTCCGCCGCGACGAGGTTGTACTCCTTGCGGAAACCGAGGCGCAGCGCGCCTTCCGGAAACTTACCGACGCGGACTTTCGGGCCCTGCAGGTCAGCCAGGGTCGCCAGCGGCCGGCCGGTCTTTTCTTCTGCCGCACGAACCGCCTGCAACGCTTCCAGATGGGCCGCGTGTTCACCATGACTGAAATTCAGGCGGAAAACGTCCACACCGGCATGGGCGAGGGCCACGACCTCCTTGGGAGACCGGCTGCCAGGGCCAAGGGTCGCGACAATTTTCGCATTTTCGCCCATAAGCCTGTTCTCTGTCATGATCGTCTCCGTCCCTTCCCGTGGACACTGCCCCTGTGTATGCGACTCGGACCGGCCCTGCCAGTCGCAACCGGGTCAGATCGCCCGTTTCGAGCGATGTAATTTTTCGCTGGGGACGGAGAAATCAGGCCGCGAACGGGTCGTAGTTGAGAATCGGCGCCAACCAGCGCTCGGCTTTCCGCAGATCCCAGCCCTTGCGACGGGCATAATCTTCCACCTGATCCTTCTGTATCCGTCCAACCGCGAAATAAACCGCCTCAGGATGGGCAAAATAGAGCCCCGAAACGCTCGACGCCGGCGACATGGCGCAGCTCGACGTCAGCGACACGCCGATCCGGCTTTCCGGATCGAGCAGACGGAACAATGTCTCTTTCTCGGTGTGGTCCGGCTGGCTCGGATACCCCGGAGCCGGACGGATACCGCGATACTTCTCAGCGATGAGATCGGTGCCCGCAAGCGCCTCGTCTGGCGCATAGCCCCACAGCTCCCGGCGGACCCGTTCATGCATGTATTCCGCCGTTGCCTCGGCGAAGCGATCGGCCAGTGCCTTGACCATGATGGAGGAATAATCGTCGCCCTTCTTCACGAAGTCCGCCGCAATTGCGTCCACCCCGTCCCCGGCCGTGACGCAGAAGCCGCCGATCCAGTCCTCGCCTTCCGGCGCGACAAAATCCGACATGGCAAAGTTCGGACGCGTATTGTCCTTCTCCATCTGCTGGCGGAGCGTATGGAACACATCACCCGTCTCCAGGCGGATATCGTCTCCGTCACGATTGGCCTTCCAGAACCCGACGACGGCCTTCGGCTTCAGCCAGCTTTCGCCGACGAGCTGCTGCATCATGGCCTGCGTGTCGTTCCACAGTGACGTTGCCGCTTCGCCCACAATTTTGTCTTCCAGGATGGCCGGATACCTGCCAGCCAGGTCCCAGGCCGAGAAGTACGGCGTCCAGTCGATATAACGCGCGAGCGTTGCCAGATCGATATCCTCAAATGTCCGTACACCGCTAAATGTAGGGGCAGGACGGTCGTAGGAAGCCCAATCCGGCTGCAATGCCTTCTCACGTGCCAATTCGATCGGCAGGCGCGGCTTGGGCGGCCCGCCCTGCCGCGTTTCGCGCATACGCAGGTAACGGGCCCGCGTTTGCTCAACGAGCCCCTGCTTTTCCCCGGCGCTGAGCAACGCGCTCACCACACCAACTGCGCGGCTGGCATCGGTTACGTGCAACACGGGTGCGGACTTGATAACCGGGTCGATCTTCACTGCCGTATGCGCAGGGCTGGTGGTGGCGCCACCGATCAGCAAAGGCTGCACCATGCCGCGGCGCTGCATCTCAGAAGCGACGTAGACCATTTCGTCGAGGCTGGGAGTAATCAGACCGGACAGGCCAATCACGTCCACCTTCTCTTTTACGGCCGTGTCGAGAATGGTTTCGGCCGGCACCATCACGCCAAGATCCAGGATCTCATAACCGTTACAGGCCAGCACCACACCGACGATATTCTTGCCGATGTCGTGCACGTCGCCCTTCACTGTGGCCATCAGCACCTTGCCATTGGACACATCCACAGTGCCGAGGCGCTGCTTCTCCTCTTCCATATACGGCTCAAGCCAAGCGACGGCCTGTTTCATCACCCGCGCGGACTTCACCACCTGCGGCAGGAACATCTTGCCAGAGCCAAACAGGTCACCAACGACGTTCATGCCGTCCATCAATGGCCCTTCGATCACGTGCAGCGGGCGTTCCGCCTGCAGACGCGCTTCTTCTGTGTCCTGATCGATGAACTCGGTGATGCCGTGAACGAGCGCGTGCTCCAGCCGCTTGTTGACGGGCGCCTCACGCCAGGAGAGGTCCTTGACCGCTGTTTTGCCCTTCTGGCCCTTCAGGCCCTCGGCAATATCGACCAGGCGTTCGGTCGCATCGTCGCGGCGATTGAGGATAACGTCCTCCACCCGCTCGCGCAGCTCCGGCTCGATATCGTCGTAGATGTCCAACTGGCCGGCATTGACGATCGCCATGTCCAGGCCCGCCGGGATGGCGTGGTACAGGAAGACCGAGTGCATCGCCCGGCGCACGGGTTCATTCCCGCGAAAGCTGAACGAAACATTCGAAAGGCCACCGGATATGTGACAGCCCGGGCACGTGTCGCGAATGACGCGCGTAGCTTCGATGAAGTCGACCGCGTAGTTGTTGTGTTCTTCGATCCCCGTCGCCACGGCAAAGATATTCGGGTCGAAGATGATATCTTCCGCCGGAAAGCCCACGTCTTCGGTCAGGATGCGAAACGCGCGCTGGCAGATTTCGACCTTCCGGTCTTTCGTGTCCGCCTGCCCGACTTCGTCGAACGCCATGACGACAACCGCCGCGCCATAAGACAGGCAGGCACGCGCCTGCTCACGGAACTTGTCCTCGCCTTCCTTCATGGAAATCGAGTTCACGATAGACTTGCCCTGCACGCATTTCAGACCTGCCTCGATCACCTCCCATTTGGAGCTGTCGATCATCACCGGCACGCGCGCGATGTCCGGCTCGGCGGCGATCAGGTTGAGGAAGGTGCGCATGGCTTCGGCACCGTCCAGCATGCCTTCGTCCATATTGACGTCGATCACCTGCGCGCCGCTCTCCACCTGCTGGCGGGCGACCTCGACGGCGTCAGCATATCGGCCATCCGTGATCATGCGGCGGAATCGTGCGGAACCGGTGACGTTGGTACGCTCACCGACGTTCACGAAGGATTGGGAAGCTGATGTTGTCATTTTCTCGTTTTTCCAGCGTCGAGTGGCCAGTTGCCATCGGCGACGGGCGGAAAGGCCTCGACGGATTTGTTGTACAAGTAAATCCAGGCGGTTTCGCCGGTTTCATTTCCTGAGTCGTCACACAGCGGAATACGCGTGCGGATGTAGAGACTGGTGGCGAGGTCGTCGGTGACGTCCTCAAAATCATCCATCGGTCCGATGATGGACGTATCGCTCATTTCCCATCGGATGCCGTGGCAAAGTTCTTCACCTGCCACCACGCCCGGGAAACCGCCCAGATCAACCATCCGCCCACGGAACCGGCACGGCGCGCCAAAGGCGCCGGCAGTACCAAGCGGCAGGTCGGCAGGCTGGCCTGCAGCACCGACTTTCAGAAGACCGTAAAAGACGAAGAGGTCCCCGGCCTCGACAGGGGGTCGTGTCACGAAGCCACCTCAAATGGCTCGAGCCCTGCGAGGCGCATCGTATGCTTCGACGCGACCGGGTCACGTGGCTTCACCCCTTCCACCGCCTTGGCAATGGCGGCGATATGCTCCGGCGTGGTGCCACAGCAGCCGCCAAGAATATTGACCAGCCCATCCTGTGCCCAGCCCCCGACCGCCCCGGAGGTCTGCTCCGGCTGCTCATCATACTGGCCCATTTCGTTCGGCAGGCCGGCATTCGGGTAGGCCGCGACGAGCGTGTCCGCAACGCGCGACAGGGCCGCGATGTGCGGACGCATCAGGTCTGCGCCGAGGGCGCAATTGAACCCGATGGCAAAGGGCTTCGCATGACGGACCGAGTTCCAGAACGCTTCTACCGTTTGCCCGGACAGCGTGCGGCCGGACCGGTCTGTGATCGTGCCGGAAATCCAGATCGGCAGCTTGTCCATGCCTTCCGCTTCCAGGTCCATGATCGCCTTGATACAGGCCTTGCAGTTCAGCGTGTCGGTGATCGTTTCGATCAGGTAGAGGTCCACGCCGCCTTCATTCAGCGCGAGGATCTGCTGGCGATAGGCTTCATACACTTCGTCGAACGTGACAGAGCGGGCGCCCGGATCGTTCACGTCCGACGACATGGACAGCATCTTGTTTAGCGGACCGATAGAGCCTGCCAGGAAACGCGGCTTGTGCGGTTCTTTCGCCGTCCACGCATCCGCCGCCTCGCGGCCCAGGCGCGCGCCTTCAAGGTTGATATCGCGAACGGAGTCGGGATCCAGCTTGTAATCGTCCTGTGCAATGACCGTCGCACTGAATGTGTTGGTTTCGGAAATGTCTGCCCCGGCCTCGAAATAGGCATTGTGCAGGTCGGTCACGATGTCCGGCCGGGTGATGCAGAGGATGTCATTATTCCCCTTCATCTGTCCTGGGTACTTTGCCTCCGTGAAGCGGTCGCCCCGATAGTCGGCCTCTTCCAGACCGCGCCGCTGGATCATCACGCCCCAGGACCCGTCGAGAATGAGGATGCGTTCCTTCGCAGCCGCCTTGAGCGCCGCAATCCGTTCCTGCCTGGTCATCTAAAGCTCCATGGTTCCGTCTTCGCGCACGGGCGAATGTGGGTTGTACGCGACTTCCCAGAGGTGGCCGTCGGGGTCTGAAAAATACCCTGAATACCCGCCCCAGAAGACTTTCTTCGCGGCCTTGATCATCTGGCCGCCTGCTTCGATTGCTCGGATCATGGCGTCGTCGACCGCTTCCTCGTTGGGCTGGTTCCAGGCCAGCGTGACAGCCCGGAAGCCTTCGCCTCGCGGCAGGACACCTGCATCCTCTGCCAGCGGCTCACGGCCGTACAGGCCAAGCGCGACACCGCCCATGTCGAAGAACACGACTGCGTCCTGCGAGGCCGGCGAGCGCTGCAGGCCGAGCTTCTCATAGAAGGCCGCCGCGGCCTGCACGTCGGCAACTCCGAGCGTGACCATCGTTATATGGATAGGGGAAGCAGACATCGGTCAGGCAGCCTTTGCGGAGCGAGGTTTCAAGCCGAGCAGACGGCATGTGGACAGGGCCAACCCGGCTCGGTTCAGCGTATAGAAGTGGAAGTTCTGAACACCCTGCTCGGCCAGCTTGCGGCAAAGGTCTGCCGCGACATTCGCCGTGACAAGTTCGCGGGTCTCCACATCATCGTCCAGACCGTCATAAAGGTCTGACAGCCAGTCCGGTATAGTCGCGCCACACAGGCCACTGATCCGCTGTAGTCCGCGGAAGTTCGCCTGAAGCATGATACCGGGCACGATAGGCATGGTCACGCCGCCGGCGCGGGCCTTGTCCAGGAAGCGCAGATACGTCTCCGGCTCGAAGAAGAATTGTGTGATCGCCCGGTCGGCGCCGGCATCCTGCTTGGCCTTGAGATAGGCGATCTCGGCATCCCAGCCCCGGCTTTCCGGGTGGAGTTCAGGGTAGCAGGACACTGAAATTTCAAAACATTTCCCAAGTTCCGGCCGGTGCTCGCGCAGTCCCTTCACCAGATCTACCGCATCGCGGAAGCCGCCCGGGTACACGTCGAACGCCGCCCCCATGCCCGCCGGCGGATCGCCTCGCAGCGCCACAATGTGCTTCACGCCAGCCTGCCAATACTCCTCCGCAACCGCCAGCACCTCCTCCTTCGTCGCAGACACACAAGTCAGGTGCCCCGCCGGTTTGAGGCTGGTTTCCTGCGCGATGCGTTTCACGGTTTCGTGGGTTCGTTCGCGTGTCGAGCCGCCGGCACCATAGGTGACGGATACGAAATCCGGCGCCATTGGCTCAAGGCGCTGGACCGTGTCCCACAGGCGATTTGCCATAGCGTCGCTCTTGGGCGGGAAAAACTCAAACGATACGTGGGGCGTAGATGTGCTCATGCGGCGGACTCCTGCGCGTCTGCGGGCTTTTCAGCGGTCCAGATATGGACAGTGAGTCCCTGGTCATTCTCGGGGGGCGGAGCGAATGCACGCGGTTTGGACAGTTTCAGTCCGGCGGCAGTCGCCCAGCCTTCCATGGCATCGGGCGAAAGGCCTAGCCGGTGATGGCCATGCTCGGTCCGGAGAAATTCCAGTTCGTGCGGCGCGAAATCCACAACCAGAAGCCTTCCACCCGGCTGAAGGATACGACCGGCTTCGGCAATCACGCGGTTTGGCGCGGCTACATAATGAAGGACCTGATGGATAATCACGAGATCTGCAGAGGCGTTCTCGAACGGTACTGCCGTGACATCTCCCTGGCGGACGCGGGCGATAGGACTGCCATCACGCTCCAGATTGGCGCGGGCGACCGTCAGCATGTGATGGCTGAGATCAATCCCTTCAGCTTCTGCCGCAAGCGGAGCAAACAAGGCCAGCATCCGGCCTGTCCCCGTTCCGAAATCCACAACACGGTGAAACGGTCCCGGTCCCGCGATGTCCAGAAGGGCCTGCTCGATCGCCTCGTTCGGATAGTGAAGCGTTCGAATCGCATCCCAATTGTCGGCCACAGACGAAAAATAGGCCTGGGCAGATGCCGCGCGCGACGCGCTGACTTCGTCCAGTCTTTCGGCATCCCGCAAAAGCTCAGGTACCTGGTTTCCCAGCTGTTCGAACAACGAGTCCAGGAACACCCGGCCATCGCCCTGGCTGGCTGCCCGGTAAAAGACAAATGACCCTTCCGGCAGGCGTTCGACCAGCCCGGCGCCAGTCAGCGCTTTCAGGTGATGAGACAGCCGTGGCTGGCTAAGCGAAAGTATCTGTACGATTTCGCCAACAGAAAGGTCGCGTTCACGCAGAAGCGCCATAATGCGCAGACGTGTCGGCTCTCCGGCCGCCCGCAGCCGCTCCAGCGTGAGGTCAAAACGTTCGCTCATGAAGATCGTATAAACATTCTTTTATACGTTTTGCAAGGAACCTTATCGCTGTTGCAGCATAGTCGCATGTAATTGGAATTACATTCGTAAGAGTTGCGTCATTTGAGAGTAGTAACCATGTACCGGGCCAAGAAACGGGAAATCGCCATTATGAACGTTCGAATTGCGGCCATCGCAGTGGCCTTCACTCTGGGCGCATGTGCTTCAACTCCCACGGATCCTGCGGATCCGGGTGCTGTCGCCGACCCTTATGAAGGCTTCAATCGACAGATGTTTGCGTTCAACAATGGCGTGGACAAATACGCCCTCGGACCGGCAGCAGGTGTCTACAAAACGGTGACTCCGGAATTCGCCCGCGATCGTATCGGTGATTTTCTGCGCAATCTTCGCGCCCCGGTCATTTTCGTGAACGATGTGCTGCAGGCGGAACCTGCCCGTGCGGGCGATACATTCATGCGCTTCACGATCAATACGACCGTCGGCATTGCCGGTCTGTGGGACGCTGCGAACCAATTGGGCCTGGAGCCGCATTCTGAAGACTTTGGCCAGACCCTTGCTGTGTGGGGTGTCGATAGCGGCCCTTATCTTGTTATGCCTGTCATGGGGCCGACAACGCCGCGCGACCTGCTGGGGTCTGGCGTCGACCGGGCGATCGATCCGCTGACCTGGACGGAATTCGACGGTGATGCAGACCTCGACGACAAAATTGCCGTCGGCCGGGGTGTCCTGTCGGCCCTGAATGCCCGCGTCGCACTTGAGGACCAGATCGAGCAGCTGAACGCCCAGCCGGAACCTTATGTCGCCCTCCGACGTATTTATTCATCTCAGCGTCAGGCTGAGATTCGTAATGGTCGTCCGGAGGATGAGTCGGATTTGTACGAAGATCTCCCAGATTTTGACGAATTTGATGAATAGCCAGACTGACACGACTGAAGCAGGAGCTCGCCCCGTGAAACGCCTTGTGACCCCCGCAATCGCCCTCGCTGCGCTGACCGCGCTGGCGCTTCCGGCTGCCGCGGATGCAAAAACCGAAGCGTACGTTCAGAAGAACGCCAGCGAAGTGCTCGCGTCCCTCAACGACCCTTCACTTAATGCGGACGAACGTACCAAAAAATTCAACGCCTACATGGACGAATTCACGGACATGAAGGCGGTCGCCAATTTTGCGATCGGCAAATATGCCCGCCGCTTCACGGAAGCCGAACTTGCGGATTACCAGAAAGTTTTCCGGGAATACGCTCTTGCCGTGTATGAGAACGAACTCGACGCATACCGCGGCGAGGCTGTGGTCGTGAAAGACTCGGTCGACCGATCAGATACCGATTCCATCGTGAACACGGTCATTCGCCGTGACGACGGCAAGGATATGGACGTTCGCTGGCGAGTGCTGCTGCGCAAGGGACAATACCAGGTTGTGGATGTTGCACTGAACCTGGATGGAAACCTGATCTGGCTCGGCATTGAACAGCGCGCGCAGTTCCTCGCCCTGCTCGACCGGACGAACGGATCGGCCCAGGCCCTTATCGACAAAATCCAGGGCATGACGCAAAAGCTGGAAAACGAAAAGCGAACCTGATTTCCCTTGAATTCAAGCGCGGATCAAAGGCCCGTTTCCTGCCGGAAGCGGGCCTTTTCTCTTCCGGTGTCCTGCGATCTCTGCGTCGAAGCACCGCGCAGATGCCACCTCGGTGGCAGGCCGACTCCTGTACAATGACTCCTGCGGCCGGCCTTCGGTATTGAACGCCACATGACCGGCGGCATCTGAGGTGTTATGGTTAATCCAATCTGTCGAATGGCGCGGCGTTCAATCATGCTGCCGCAAAAGACAAAAGACGGCTGAGACTTGGTGGGTGAGGCAATGACGGCACAAATAACCCTGATCAAAAATATCTGGGCTGCGTCGCTCGGCGCATTGGGCATTCTGTCTGTTGTCAGTTGCGCATCTGCCGCCCCGGACACACCCCTGCCGGACGCCGCCAAGCCATGGGCGGAGTTGAGCGACTGTTTTGATCGCTCCATCGCCGTGCCTGTTTCTGACGCAGAAAAGATGGCGCAGTCCTGCTCAGGCAACTCTGCGGCTGGAGATCCTGCCCGTAGCGGGATAGAGCGGGCCAACGCCTATTTCAATGCGGCCAGCGCCTATAACGCCCTCGCCCAAACCGGGACAACCAATGCGCTATGCCGCGGAGCCGGCGCCTGCAATCAGATCGCCCTCAGCCTGCTCGACCAGTCGCTGGCCTCACAGCAGGACAATCAGGTCAGCTTGACAGGCAGCGCGGCGCAGATCGCAACAAACAGACGGTTCATTGTTCGCCGGACGCTTGAACGCAGCCGCGCGCTTCGCGGCGTTGCGAACAGCGGCACCGCCAATGCGAGCTGCGGAACGCGCACCAATTGCCTGTCCGATGCCGCGGCCCTGCTCTCGTCGCTGACTGTCGACATCCCTCCCGTTTCGGAGGCCCCCGAAGCTGCCCGACTCGGCTGTGAAGTCCTGGATACGCGGTGGCGCGTGAACAGTGATCTCGGCCGCGAGCGGGAGTATCTCTACGTTGAAGACCTGAGACGCCTCGTCCGCGAATGCCCGGCCTATGCCGCATCTGCATCTGACCGGCTCGCCGAGGTCTCGTTCGAGCGGGCTGAACGCGTCCGGGAAGGTCTGTTACAAGCGGATCCACCACCATCCATAGAGGCGGCACTTGGCGCGATTACAGACTATCGCAGCACGCTCGGGACTGACCGGTTCAAATTGCCATCCTACCGCGGCATGGGATCGGTCTACCAGGCACTTGCAAAACGGGATCCATCCGGGGCGCGTACCTATCTCGAGAGCGCGGTAGATGCATACGAGAAGGCGTCGATACTGTCTGTATCCGGAACAGCTGCCGAACGTGCGGAAGACCTTGAAGCGCTCGGCACATCGATGATGCAGCTGGCACATATCTCAGGCACACCAGGCTCCGCAGAGCGTCAGACCCTTTCCGAAGGCGCCGCGAGCGCTTTGCAGGACGCCATCAATCTGGCGCCAACGCCCGCGCGCTACGCCCTGCTCGGGGATGCGTATGGCGATACCGGGCAATGCACACTTGCCATCCCGGCATACAAGGCCGCCATCTCTGGACTCGCCGGGGCCGAAAAAATTTCCACGATCCTCTCTCTGTCAGAAGCCTACGACGCGTGCGGACAGCCAGATCTGGCACTGCAAACCCTCAATCAGGCCAATGCTGAAGGGAACGTCTCCGCTGACGTGCGGTATGAGATCGGGCGGAAAGAGTTTGAAAATGGCAACTTCCCGGCTGCGCTCTCCGCGCTCAGCGCCGCTGATAGCGGACTGAATGGCATGCGGGCGGCAGAAGCCAATTACATGATGAGCGTCGCCGAGACGATCACTCAGCCCAACGGCTGGCAGAAGAGCGCGCTCGACCATGCGGAACGCGCCGTATCTCTGAACGCACGCACATGGGCCTACAACCGGCAAGCCTGCCTGGCGACCATTCTTCGGGGCGGCAAGGACGCAAAGAACGGCAGTGGCCTTGCCCGTTGCCCTGACGCGGGGACGCCCGAAGCCAGTCTCCTGCGTGGCATGTTCTTCCTGAAACAAGCCCAATCGATGGATGTCAGTGCTTACAACCTGGCTTCCCAGACCCAGTGGCGCAGTGTCCTGCGAGCCGCTGAAACCGCTTTCACGAATGGGCAGGAAGCTCTGGCAGATGCTCCGGATCGCGAACGCATGGTGCGGTTTGACGATCTGCAGGCGGATGTCGACATCGCGGCCAGACTACAACAGGGCCTTACGGTCGTTCAGCGCTGCAATCGCGAGATCACGCTTGGCCCGCAGGATCCGGTCTGGAATGATCTGAAAGCCTTCTATGGTCACTATGGAGTCCTGAAATGCTCCTGAATGGCATGAACATTGAGAATGAGGAAAACCGGGTATGACGGTGCCAACAGTCCAATCCCCCGACAATTCGGACATGCAAGTGTTCCAGTCCGTGCCGACCCATGACGACATGATGGCCTTGTCGAGCCAGGTGAAGGAAGCAAAACGCGGACAGGCCCGGCTTCTCATCATGGTCATCTTCCTTGCCGGTGTTCTGGCTGCCGCGGTGGTTGCGTTGTTCATGGTGTTTTCCAGTACGAGCACGCAACTCGCTGAAGCCGACCAGAAGCTGGCAGCGCAAACTGCCAAGATGGAAAAACTGGAAACCCAGGTCTCGAACCGCGACCAGGTGATTGCGCAGCAGCAGCAAACCATCGCCAGCTATGCCGGCTTCCAGAGCATCGTTCAGTTGCAGCAACAGTCCAAGGCGCTCGAACAGGATATTGCCGACCTTCTGGCACAGCCCAGCCGGTCAAACGCGCCTCGCCGCTTGAAAGAGCTGCCGGACAATGTCGAATGGCTCGACGACGTTATCACCGCCCTGGCGGAACGGCGGGATGAGCTTGCAAAGCTGAAATCGGATATTGAAGCCTGGCCGCCAGTTCCGGCGCCGGTGCGGCCGGACTGACCTGACCGTTTGTCCCAGTAGTTATCGAAGCAGGAGTATACGCCAATGGGCGATCCACAAGACACCTCTCAGGCCCTGTTTGGTCCGATCACTGCCGACAAGAAGTCGGGCTTCAGCATGCAGGAACTGGTCACTGAGTTCCCGGACCATCCCAATGACTGGAGCATCCCGGAAGCCTTCCTTTGCCTCATCCTCTCGGCCGCATTCGCGGATGGCCGGATCGCCGAGCAGGAGCAAGAGGAAATTCGTGCGCTTTCGCACCGCTCGCGGACCCTGAAGAACCTCGACCAGAACGAACTAGCGCAAGTAAACCGCATCGTTCTGAAGCGACGGGCCGACCGGCCTGACTGGCTGGCAGAGGCTTGCGAGGCACTGCCCAAGGACATGCACCTGGCCGTTTTCGCCCATTGTCTGGACATCGCTCTCGCCGACGGTGTGCTCGTGCCATCCGAAGCAGAATTCCTCGAAAAGCTGATCGGCCTTCTCACCATCACCGAAGAGGAAGCCAAGCTGATCACCAAGGTGATTTCGCTGAAAAACCGCTTCTGACACAGCTTGCAATTCCGCGGAGCAAAGACATGCGAATTCGGCCGATCGGCCTGACCGCCGGACTCCTGGCGACACTGACCATTTGTATTTCAAGCTGCGCGCAGCTGCCGCCTCCCTCTCCTCAACCAGCATCAGAAGAGGCTCACAGCGAACCAGACAAGGTTTCTGAACCAGATTCACAAGAGATTGCTCAAGCCACTGAAGCATCCACTCTGATTGCAGCGATCCGGAGAATGTCAGAACACGGCCTGCCCGTAGAGGCGTATGGCCTCGAAGAGATCAACGCCCTCTCTGGAAGTGCCCAACAAGCTGCCCTGGCTGACGCCTGGCAGTTGGCGGCAACTCACCTGGCTCGCGGATACCTGAACCAGGATACGTTGCAGCCTCGCACCACGCCCGACATCGCCGAAGTGAACTTGTATGGCGCCATCAAGCAAAAAGGCGCTGATGCACTCGCATCCACCCTCAGCACACTCGCCCCTCAACACCCTTCTTATCTGGCCTTGCGGCGCGAGCTGGCACGCCAGCTGACCGCCATGGACGCAGAACGAGATCCCGCAAAGAGATCGAAATACGCTGCACAAATGGACCAGATACGGGTGAACCTGGAACGCTGGAGATGGCTGCCTCATGATCTTGGCGACAGATCCGTGCTCGCCAACATCGCCAGCTTTGACGTGACCACTTTCGAACAGGAAACGCCGACGAACCGCTACGAAGCCATTTTCGGAAAGGCCCAGCGTCAAACACCAATCTTCTCCGACAAGATTCAATACATCATCTTTAATCCGTGGTGGGAGATTCCGGACAGCATTGCCCGTAACGACAAGCTGCCTCAATTCCAGAAAAATCCGGAGATCATTGACAGGTCAGGCTATCAGGTTCTGGACCGGCAAGGCCATAAAGTTGATCCAGCGACCATAGACTGGAAAGCCGTCTCGCCAGAGACTTTCCCCTATCGACTGCGTCAGGCGCCGGGGCCGCATAATGCGCTTGGGCAGGTCAAGATCATGTTCCCAAATCCGCACAATGTTTACCTGCACGACACGAGCGACAAGAGCCTGTTCGCCTCAGAGCAACGAATGTTTTCGTCCGGCTGCGTTCGCGTACAGAACCCGCTGGATCTCGCCGCATGGATCCTGAAGGATACGCCGGACTGGGACCGGCAGACAATTGATGCGGTGGTCAACTCAGGCAAGGAAACGCGCGTGGACTTGACCAGGGCTGTCCCGGTTTACGTCGTGTACCTGACGACCGTCACCAACTCCTGCGGTGACGTCACCTACCTGAAGGATATCTATGAACGGGATGCCGCAGTGCTGTCAGCCCTGAAGTCGACGCCTGCTCATTAAAGCCGGTCACTTCGTCATCGCTGTAGAGATTTCCGGCCGCTCTTCTGCGCTGGCCAGATAATGTGGATCAGGCCGGAGCTGGCTCGCCTGCTCATAAGCATAGCCGTACGCAATGATCGCCGCGTCGTCACCTGCCGATCCGATGAACGAAACGCCGACCGGTATGCCGTGTACATCGCCCATCGGGACCGTCATGTGCGGATATCCGGCTTGCGCCGCCATCCAGCCTGCACCCGCCCATTCCGGCCAGACATCGCCATTGACCGGATCAATTCGCGGCGCGACGGGACCTGAAGGGGCAACAAGCAGATTCACGTCATATTCGGCCAGCAGTCGATCAATCCCCTGCTCCCGGGTGGAAAACCGCACCGCCGCCTTCGCGCCCGTATATTGCGGATCGGTCAGCGGGCCTCGCGCCTCTGACTCTTCAAAAATGCTCTGCCCGAAAAGGGGCATTTCCTGATCGGCATGCGCTTCGTTGAAGGCAATCAGCTCCCTAAGCGTTCTGGTAGTCACCGTCTCCGGTGTCGTTGCAAGATAGGCGTTCAGGCTGTCTTTAAACTCGTATTCCAGCAGAGGGAGCGTACTCGCCTGGTAGTTTTCGGCCGCAGGCTCAAATGCGTCGATATCAACAAGCGTCGCACCTTGCGCCTCCATCACCGCCAACGCAGCGGCAAAGTGTTCCTTGATATCCTTGTTGGATCCCTCGGCGAACCGCATCACGCCGATCCGCATCCCATTGAGCGCATCTGGTGAAAGTCCAAGCGTATAGTCCTCGTCGCCAGGGTCCATGGCGTTCAGCATCAACGCGACTCCCCGTACGGTGCGCGTCATCGGGCCAGCTGTATCCTGCGAAGGAGAGATCGGCACGATACCCTCCTGCGAAACCAGACCGACGGTCGGCTTGAACCCGACAATTCCGTTGACATTGGACGGGCAGATAATCGAACCGTTGGTTTCAGTTCCCACAGCGCCGGCTGCCAGGGATGCAGCGACCGCTACACCAGAGCCGGAACTGGAACCACAAGGATTGCGATCCAGCATATGCGGATTGTGAACTTGTCCGCCAACAGATGACCAGCCGCTCAAGGAATCGCTATCGCGAAAATTGGCCCATTGGCTAAGGTTCGCTTTTCCGAGAATGATCGCGCCTTGCGCCCTCAGGCCTGCAACCAATGGGCTGTCACGTCCGGTGATATTATCCTTCAGCGCCAGAGAACCGGCGGTTGTCGGCATCGGATCGAGACTTTCGATATTGTCTTTCAAAAGGACGGGCACACCATCCAGCGGCCCGAGCGCATCGCCATTCGCGCGACGTTGATCGCTGGCCCTTGCAAGTGGCAGGGCATTCGGATTCAAGGATATGATGCTCTGCAGCCGTGGCCCATCCCGGTCGAGCAATGCGATCCGGTCCAGGTACGCCTGAGTCAGCGCCTCTGAAGTGACGCCCCCCGCACCCAGATCTTCCACGAGTTCCGGCAAGGTCTTCGCTACAACGCCGGCGGCCTCATAGGACGGTATCACCGTGACCGCGTCCTGTTCGGCAGGTTCAGAAGGGTTCCCGCATCCGGCCAGGAACAGAGCCATCAGCGAAGCTGTCACCAGAATTCTCATGCCCACGACCCCTTCACGTTCAAAAGGGAAGCCTAGCCCACGGGTGGCAGAGGACAAGGGGCTTCGTGTGGTTCTAGCCTGTTACGATGCCAAGCCGCTTGCGGAGCGCGCGGCCGAGATTGTTCATCCAGGCCGGGCGAGCCGCCACATCTATTTTCCATGACAGCACAGTCCGGGCCGCCCCCGTCGGCAGGATACCGATCAGGATCCACCAGACATTCCGCGGCAAGGCTTTGCCACCAAACCGTTCACGATTGGCCGCACGCAGCTTTTTAAGCAGGCTTCGGCGGGTGTCTTCCTTCACCGGATGCAGCTCGGGTTCGAACAGGAGCGAGACGAGCCGTTCCTGCAGGTGTCCGGGATCACGCTCGCCCAGGTCATCCGCTGTTTGCAGGCCCTGCCGGGCAGCATGCTCCCGGATACACGCAAAGCAGGCCTGTTGATGCCCAATGCGCCAGCGTGCGCGCTTTGCGTAGGCCTTGGCAAATTGCGAATGCTGCGATCCGTGCAGACGATAGGCAGAGACCGGCTGGTCGAAGCCCTTTGCGACAGCGTGCAGCGGCACCGTCGCAGACAGGTACCCATCGCCACCCTGCCGAAACGTCTCTGCATCCATCGGCATGACCTGCTCCAAAGCGGTGCGCGTATAGACAAGTCCAGACGTGATCGTGCCGGAATAGTGCCCCATCTCGCGCAATTGCCCGGCAACATCCCCATCGGCCAGCGGCACTTGCGGCGGCGGGAACAATCCACCGAGCGTGCCTTCAGCATCGGCATAGTTCATCCGATAGAGATACATGCCGATTTTAGGGTCGTAATTTGAAATGATCGTCTGCCCCGCACCGGGCAATAGGAAGTCGTCGGCATCGAGGAACATGACCAGATCCCCTGTCGTACGGGCGTATCCGGCGTTGAATCCGCCGCCATGTCCCTGATTGACCTCCTGCAGGACCGGAATGATCCGGTCGCCATAGGACCGGATGATCTCCCGTGAATTGTCCTTGGAGCAGTCGTCGACGACCACGAGTTCGATTTCGACGTCCTGAGACAGAACGCTGTCGATCGCGGTCGCGACAAAGGCGGCGTAATTGTAGTTCGTGATCACAACCGAAAGCTTCGGCGAGGCACTTGTCGTCATATCGGGCTCCCTGACGTCCCGTCCTTACGCAAGATTCGCACCGAATTGCGTGACGGTCGACGCCAGGGACCGAAAAATTCTCCTACCGCGCGAATTTTTTGAATTTCAGGCGCTTCGGATTGACGGCGTCTTCGCCGAGGCGGCGCTTCTTGTCTTCAAGGTAAGAGGAGAAATCGCCCTCGAACCATTCGACATGGGAATCGCCTTCGAACGCGAGAATATGGGTCGCCATCCGGTCAAGGAACCAGCGGTCGTGGCTGATGATCACCGCGCAGCCCGGGAAAGCATCAAGGCCTTCTTCCAGTGCTTGCAGCGTTTCCACATCGAGGTCGTTGGTCGGTTCGTCGAGCAGGAGAACGTTGGAACTCTCCTTCAGCATCTTGGCCAGATGCACGCGGTTCCGCTCACCACCAGAGAGGAGGCCGACCTTCTTCTGCTGATCCGAGCCCTTGAAGTTGAATGCACCGACATACGCGCGGGAATTCACTTCCACGCCGCCAAGATCGATGACATCCGTGCCGCCCGAAATCTCCTCCCAGACATTGTGATTGTCGTCGAGTTTGTTGCGACTCTGGTCGACATAGCCAAATTTCACCGTGTCGCCGACGCGCAGCGTGCCGGCATCAGGCTCTTCCTGGCCCAGGATCATCTTGAACAGGGTCGACTTACCCGCCCCGTTCGGGCCAATGACGCCGACAATGCCACCGGGCGGCAGCTTGAAGTCGAGATCTTCGATTAGAAGATTGTTGCCGAACCCTTTGCGCAGGTTTTCAGCCTCCAGCACCACATTCCCGAGGCGCGGCCCCGGCGGGATACGGATCTGAGCCGTCGATACCTTTTCGCGTTCAGCCTCGGCGGCCTTCTGCTCATAGGATTGAATACGCGCCTTGGATTTGGCCTGACGGGCCTTCGGGCTGGATCGGACCCATTCGAGTTCCTTGGCGAGCGAGCGTTGCTTGCCGCGGTCTTCGCGTGCCTCCTGCTCCATCCGCTTGGCCTTCTGCTCCAGCCAGTCAGAATAGTTGCCCTGATATGGCATGCCCCGGCCCCGGTCGAGTTCGAGGATCCAGGTTGTGATATCGTCCAGGAAGTAACGGTCGTGGGTGACCAGGATCACGCAGCCCGGAAAATTGATCAGGAAGTTCTGGAGCCAAGCTACCGTCTCGGCATCGAGGTGGTTGGTCGGTTCGTCCATCAGGATCATGTCGGGCTTGGACAACAAGAGGGCGCAGATCGCCACACGCCGGATCTCACCGCCGGAGAGCTTGCTGACATCCGCATCGTCATCCGGGCAGCGCAGTGCTTCCATGGCCATCTGGATTTTGGAGTCGATGTCCCAGGCGTCCGCTGCGTCGATCTTCTCCTGCAGCTCCGTCATCTGCTCCATCAGTTCATCGGAGTAGTCTTCGCCGAGCTTGCCCGAAATTTCGTTGAACTCGTCCAGCATCGCCTTTTCCGGACAGGCGGCGGCGATATTTTCGAAAACGGTCTTGCTCTCGTCCAGCTTCGGCTCCTGCGGCAGGTAACCGACTTTTACCCCGTCAGCCGACCATGCCTCGCCGATGAATTCCTTGTCCTGCCCCGCCATGATGCGCAACAGCGTGGACTTACCCGCACCGTTGACGCCGACCACACCGATCTTGGCATCCGGCAGGAAAGACAGGTGAATGTTTTCAAACACCTTCTTGCCACCGGGGTAGACCTTGGTGAGGCCTTGCATGTGGTAAACGTATTGAGGTCCGGCCATAGCGGAAGAATCCTGTTCAGGGAGAGAGATATCGCCGCTGAGTTACGCACTCGCCCCATAAAATCAAGCGCGCAGGTGCCTGCAGGGTCCATGACCGGCCCGGCGGCAAACACGGCTCCGGTGTCAACCGGGGTGCCGAATAATAGTCAGATCAGCTTGCCCGGCGGAATGCCCGGTCCTGCTCTTCCGCGCTCATGGCGCGTTCGAGACGGCGAAGCTCCTTTGTGGCCCCCTCATTGCCAAGCCGTTCAGCCTGCCGGAACCAGCGCCACGCTTTCACCAGGTCCTGCGGACTTCCGTGACCACCCGCATGAGCAATGCCGAGATTGAACGCACAGCGGCTGTTCCCGAGGGAGGCTCCCCGGCTCCACCAGTTGCGGGCGGCGGATGGATCGGCATCCCCGCCCTGACCAGACATCAACATAAGGCCAAGATAGGCAATTGCGTCCGTTTCATCCTGTTGTGCGGCTCGCAGGAACAGGAAACGTGCACGGCGATGATCAACCGGACCACCAAGCCCGTGAAAACACATAAAGCCTAAATTAAACAGACCTGTAGGTAGGCCAGCATTCGCGGCCTGATTATAATAGGCACGTGCCGCGACCAGATCCTGCCGGACACCTCGTCCGGCGTGAAGCATGGCACCGTAATTGTTGGCAGCAGCAATATGCCCGGAATCGGCTGCGCGGCGCATCATGTCGGCACCACGAAGGAGAGCGTTGCCGCCCCGGTCAGAAGCGACCAGGGTAATTGCTTCCTGAAACAAGCCCACCCCATTCATCATGTAACTCACTTTATTGTGAGGCCTTCGCTTGGCTAGAGGGCGAAAGCAGTCTGTGTAGAAAAAAATGCAACTCGCCGGTTTGATGGGCAGGAACGGATGACAAATGGCGGGCGGCACGGCTAGGTTCGTCGTCATGAAACCAGTTGCTAAAATCCTGTTTACCCTACTGGCGGCGGTCATTTTCACAGCCGCCTCGTCAACGGCACAGACGCGACAAAATCCCATGGAGACCGACATTGTGACCGACGCGCCAACCTCTCTGCCGCTTGAGCGCCTTTATGCCTCGCCATCCCTGTCCGGACCAACCGCCCGGATGGTGAAGTACTCCCCTGACGGAACACGCGTGACCTTCCTGAAGTCCCGTGCCGATGAACAGAACCGGTTCGATCTCTGGCAGTATGACGTCGCAACGGGAAAGCAGAGCATGCTGGTGGATTCCAGGCTGCTGGAACCGGAACCCGTTGAATTGTCCGAAGAGGAAAAAGCGCTGCGGGAACGCAAACGCATTTCAGGCTCCGCCGGCATCACGGACTATAGCTGGGGGGCGGCCGACACGATCCTGGTGCCGCTTGGGGGAGACCTCCACCTCATCACGCTGACCAATTCCGGCCCGGTTGCGAAGCAGCTGACCCACAGTGACGCATTCGAATATGACGCCCGTATTTCTCCACGCGGAACCTTTGTCAGTTTCGTGAGGGATGGTGCAGTTTACGCCATTGAGGTCACAACCGGAAAAGAGACGCGATTGACGCCAGAAGCAGACCCCAGCCGGGCTGTCAGCTATGGCGTGGCTGAATTTGTGGCGCAGGAAGAAATGAAGCGCTTCACAGGGTATTGGTGGAGCCCGGATGAACGGTATGTCGCCTTCACAGAAGTGGATGAAAGTGAAGTAGACATCATCCCGCGTTTTGACATCGAAGCCGAAAAAGTCACCGTGATAGAGCAACGCTATCCACGCGCCGGACGGCCGAATGCCAGAGTTTCGCTCTATGTAAACGACCTGAAGAAAGAACGTACGGACCGGATTTTCGAAACAGGCCCGGATGCCTACCTCGCCCGCGTTTACTGGACCAGTTCAAGCCTCTGGTTCTTGACCGTCAATCGGGACCAGACCGAGATAAGATATAACCGGACAGACTCCCGGCCCTGGCGGGTATGGTCTCCTTACAAGGAGCACAATGATAAATGGGTGAACCTGTCCAAGGACTTCCGTGAACTCCCCGATGGCCGCATTCTCTTGACCGTGGAAGACGGCGGCATGCGCCACGCGATCACGATATCGCCTGAAGGCCACGGAGACACAAAGGTCATCACGCCGCCAGACCAGGTACTGGACTCCATCGAAGCCGTTTCACCGGATGGCGAGACGCTTTACTACACTGGCTATGCAGATACCGTTCTGGAACGACAGCTTTACAGTGTCCCCATCGGGCAATCGGGGCCTCCGGACCGCATCACCGAAGCGGGCAAGTTCTGGGACATCAAGATCAGCCCGGATGGACAAAGTTATGTCGGCACATCTTCGTCCCCCACCCAGCCAACGCAAACCGGTCTCTACCATATCAATGGCAAGCTTATCGGATGGATCGAAGAGAACGCCCTGGGTGAAGACCATCCGTACGCACCTTACCTGGCAGGGCACGTCGTGCCGGAATTTGGAACCCTGAAGGCAGAAGACGGCCAGGATCTTTATTATTCCGTCCTGAAACCGCCCACCTTCGACCCCGGGCAGACATATCCCGTGATCATCGAAGTCTATGGCGGCCCGCACGTCCAGACCGTCAAACGAGCCTGGGGCAGCTTGTCAGACCAGTTCCTCGCGGGACAGGGTTATATCGTTTTCCGTCTCGACAACCGAGGCAGCGACAATCGCGGCCGAAAATTCGAAGATGTCATTTATCACCGCACGGGCGGGCCCGAGGTGCGAGACCAGTTGGCGGGCGTTTCCTGGCTAAAGGCCCAACCTTATGTCGACGCCAACAGGATCGCGATCCAGGGCGGATCTTATGGCGGCTACATGACGTTGATGACGATCCTTCAGGCGCCCGAAGACACATTCGCCGCCGCTGTATCTTCCGCACCGGTCACGGACTGGAGCCTTTATGATACATTCTATACGGAACGCTACATGGGCACGCCGGAGGACAATCCCGACGGGTATGCCGCATCCGGCGTGCTGCCTTATGCCGGCAACCTGAATACACCGCTCCTGCTGATACACGGCATGGCCGACGATAATGTCACGTTCGACAATTCGACCCGTCTTATGGCAATTCTGCAGCAGGAAGAGAAACTGTTCGAGTTGATGACGTATCCGGGACAACGGCACGGCATCCGTGGTGAAGCGCTCCAGACGCACCAGATGATGACCCGGCTGGATTTCCTCGACCGGCACTTGAGTGCGCCTGACAATATCCCTGAAAATTGAAGACAGCATCCACAATGGAAATTCTCGACAAAGTACCGGTCAGCCTTGCCATTTTCGGATGCCTGACCCTTGGCCTTGCCCCCTTTTTCCCGGAACCGCACATCTGGGAAAAACTGAAAATGCTTGCCGGGGGAACCTTGCAGAAACCCGTGGATATCTTCGATCTCTGCTTTCACGCCCTGCCATGGTTGCTCCTCCTGGCCAAACTTGGCCGCATGGCCATGGTGAAATGACATGAAGCCCTGGACCATTCTTTCATCCAAGCAGGTCATGCGGGACCGCTTCATGGGCCTGCGCACCGATCGATGTGTCCGCGATGACGGGCATATCGTTGAAGCCTATCACGTCACGGAATTAACTGACTGGGTGACGGTCATTCCGCTGACGGATGCAGGCAACATCGTTCTGGTCCGGGAATACAGGCATGCGGCTGGCGTATTCACGCTTGGCCTGCCGGGCGGTGTCTCAGACCCGGGCGAACAAGACTGGCCTGCTGTTGGGGCGCGCGAATTGCGGGAGGAAACGGGATACTCAACCCGTGAAATGCACCATGTCGGCACATGTTACCCCAATCCGGCGACGCAGAATAACCGCCTGCATTACTATCTCGCGCTTGGCTGCCACCTGACCGGCACACAATCCCTCGACCCGAATGAGGAAATCGAAGTTCTTGAAATGCCGTATACTGAATTCCTGAACTACGGCACACTCGAAGTTCAGCATGCGCTTCACGCGGCAGCCCTGTTCTATGCCGAAATCTTCCTGAGACGGCATCCAGAGCTGCGCCCGCACAAGAAATGAATGAGAGGAAACGACCATGCCAGCCTTCCAGCCCACTGCCGACCAGTTCCGCGCATTTCGTGACGACCCGTTCGACGGCCCCATCGCGCAGGTGAATATCCTGAAATTCCGCGTGAAAGCGGCATACCAGCCGGAAGACCCGGAGTTCGGCAAGGATGAACCTGGCGGCGTGGCGTACCAACGCTATGCGGATGCCTTTGGCGTTGCCGCGGCCGAAGTTGGCGGACGCTGCCTGATGATGGGCGAAGTCGAACGCTATTTCATAGGCGATGGTGACTGGGATGCCGTCATGGTGATGTTTTTCCCTGACCGCAAAGCATTTATCGCAACCCTGAACCATCCGGACTACAATTCCATGGCCCGTCACAGGGAAGCTGGCCTGCTATGCCAGGAACTGCTGACCACGCGCCCAATCCGTGCAGAAGGAGTCCTGTAGCACCACGCCTTACTCCCCTGAGGCGTGTGCGTGCAGATACAAAGTCTCCCATGACGGGTGTGGGTGGCAACAAATTCCGACGGAATGCCCTCAGCGCCCGCTCTTCGGTCACCAACGCCCCAAAACCTTGCGTGCCGGCGTGAAAAGACGCGGGGCAACGCACATGATCGCACGAGGTGTAAATCCAGACTATCCAGCCATCACCAGCGGCAGGATGAATAAATCATGGATTTCAAAGCGGTAGAAGATTTCCCGGACGATCTCTCACCGGAAGCTGCAAGCTTCGGCGCCAAGATCGAAAGCAACACCAGGTGTCCAGTCGTCCGGCCGCTTGCTCCGGCATTTCTCACCGGAGAGGCGATCTTGTGTCATTGTTAACACGGCGGTGGGATTCTCTTGTTTAAACAAGGCGGCAACTCGGTGACACCAAGGTGTCGTCTGGTATAGTGATCATGCGGTGCGGGGTCGGGTAGATTACATGAAACGCCTTAGTATCATTCTGTTTTTTCTGCTGATTGCGGCAGGCGTGTGGGGGTGGTTCAAACTCACCGCCCCGGCAAAGCCGCTGGAATTGGCAGAGCCTTTGAGAATTAATCAAGGCCTGGTCCTCGGCGGCATCGACGCCAGCAATTCCGATATTCATGTCTACAATGGCATCCCCTATGCCTCCGCGCGCCGCTGGGCGGCGCCGGTAGCCCCTCCGCAGTGGGGCGCCATGCCACGCGACGTGCGGTCCTATGGTGCGGAATGCATTCAGGCCCGAAAAGGCATGGACGGTTTCGTGAGCGGTATCCTTGATGGTGCGGGCCTGCCTTGGTGGAAACGTTTCGCCGCGAAGAAATACATGGCCACCCTGCCCGCCCCGGCAGAAGCTGAAGACTGCCTGTTCATCAATGTCCGCACATCAAATGTTGGCAGCGAAACCCCGCTGCCGGTCATGGTTTGGATTCACGGCGGCAGCCACCAGGCGGGCTCTGGCTCTTCGGAATTCTACCAGGCGAACGCCCTGGTCGAAAATGGCGTCGTGCTGGTCACGTTCAATTACCGGCTGGGCCCCTTCGGATACCTGGCACATCCTGCCCTGACCGAGGAAGCCGGCACTTCAGGCAATTACGGCCTTCTGGACCAGGTCGCCGCCCTCCGCTGGGTGCGCGACAATATCCGCTCCTTTGGGGGTGACCCGGACAATGTCACCATTTTCGGCGAGAGCGCCGGCGCCCAGTCCGTCAGTGAGCTGATGGCGACGCCGATTGCCGACGGGCTTTACCACAAAGCCATCCTCGAAAGCGGCAGTAGCAGCTACAACGCCCATTATCTCGACAAAGCGCCCCTGCCCGGATCGCGCAGCTCTGAGGCGGTCGGCGAAGAATTCCTCAGCACATTTGTCGACAAGACGGCCACTGCCGCAGAGCTTCGCTCTATCCCGGCAGCATCCATCGTCACCCGCGCCGAGCAGCGCAAAGACCTTGTCGGTTACTTCCTGCCAACCGTTGACGGCAAGGTCCTGCCCGACACGATCGGGAGCACGATCCGTTCCGGCGACATACCGAAGGTTCCTGTTCTCGCAGGCTACAACGCAGACGAAGGCAGCCTGTTCTATGACGGGTTCCAATCCCCCACAGTGCTGGCACGCAATATCACCGGATCTCTGGAAGAACGCGAACAGCGCCTGGCTGAAGTGTTCGGTGAAAATCCAGCAAAGGCGCTTGAAGCGCTGTACGGCATGGACGAGCTGGCCAGCTGGGATGAAGGGGCGGCCGACATGCTGGGCGACGACATGTTCGGTGTTCACATGCGCTTCCTGGGCAAAGCCAATGCCACATCCGGCCATCCGACATGGATGTACTTCTTCACACGCGCAACGCCGACACGTTCCCAAACGATTGGCGCGTACCACGGATCTGAAATCCCCTTCGTATTCGGGTCGGCTTCGTCGCTGCTACCGATGTCCGACAAGGACGAGAAGCTGGCCGAAACGATGCAGGCCTATTGGACCAACTTCGCGCGGACCAGCGATCCGAACGGGCCCGGCCTGCCGGAATGGCCCGCCTACGATGCCAACGAGGACGAGTGGCAGGTTCTGGATCATGAAATCCTCACCGTCGCCGGCGTGCGCGCTCGAAAGCTGGATATCCTGGAAGAGCACCTGATCGACCGGATCGATGCCGTTGGCCGGGCGACCTCCGCACAGGCGCCGTATGAAGCGACCCTGATGACGACGGTCCCGAAGTCAGACGACGAGTAGAATCTCGCAAATCGCGGCCAGGCCGTCGCGATCGGCTTCATCAAAGGCATCCGGCTCGGTGGAATCGATATCCAGCACGGCGGCCAGCTGCCCATCCTTGTCAAACACCGGCAGGACGATCTCGGAATTGGTCGCGGAATCGCAGGCAATGTGCCCCGGGAAAGCATGTACATCGGGTACGATGATCGGTTCCTGCGTGGCGGCCACATGACCGCAGACGCCCCGGCCGAATGGGATGCGCAGACAGCCGAGCGTCCCCTGATAGGGACCAACGACGAGTTCGCGCGCCTTCAACGGGTCCACAACGTAAAATCCCGTCCAGAAGAAACGTGGCCGGAAAGCCTCAGCCAGAATGCAGCTGGCCGTCGCATACCGGGCCGTAACCGAGGTTTCGCCAGATACAACGCTTTCAATTTCCGCTTTCAGGTCGCGATAAACCGCCGCCTTGTCCATGGTTCGCCTCATCTCTGCCTTGGCCGCGCTATATCGGTTGGCCAGACCCGCTTCGCAATAGGGCGTTGAAGCCAGCAGCGACCTCTGAAATAGTCGGTCGGGGAAGGCTGGCCGTGCGGCTGCCAGCAGAGGAGTATCCGGTGCGGTTGAGGTTAAGGACAGGAACTGCCCTTGCGCTCGCCTGCCTGCTTGCCGGAACCGTTCCCGCAAGCGCGGCCTACGCGCAGGATACAGCCGACCGGAATACCCCGCATACCGGTTCGGTTGCTGACTCCTCAAATGACGTGTTTGACAACGGCTATGAATATGATGACGAAGACTGGCGCCCGCAGACAGATCTTGATGCCCTCGACCGCGCGCATGCCGACTACCTGAAGCGCAGGGACATGCAGCTCGAACGTCCGGAATGGGAAGCCGAGCCGCTGACACCGCCCGATCCGCCGCCACGCTGGCTCCAATGGCTGGGCGACCTGCTCAGCAATATGTCACCGCTTTTCCAATTCCTGTTCTACGCCATGATTGCCGCGGTCGTGGCAGGCTTCCTCTACTTCGTGTTCGGCGAGGCCCTCCGGGTTCGTTTCGGCAGGTCAGGCAAAGGCAAAGTCGATATTGCCGATGATGTCCTCATCGATGTTCGCCCGGACGCGGGCATGGCGCGCGGCCTGCTCGAAGAAGCCGATGCGCTGGCGAAGGCCGGAAAGTTTGCCGAAGCCGTCCACCTGCTCCTCTTCCGCTCCATCGAGGATATCCAGACCCGGCTCGAAGGCGGCGTCCCGAAGTCTCTTACGGCGCGGGAAATCGGCGGCCTGCAGCACTTGCCCGCGCGGGCAAAACGCGGCCTGGGGCCGATCATTGTGATTGTTGAGCGGAGCTTCTTTGGCGGCCGTCCGGTCGATTCAGAAGGATGGCAGGAAGCCCGGGCCTCCTATGAGGACTTCGCATTCGGTGAGGGCTGGGCATGAGCGAGACCGCGCAAACTTCCGCCGCGCCATTTGCGGCCCGCACCGTCGCTATCCTGATCGCCGTAGCCGTCTTCTCCTTCGGCGCCATCATGGTGCTCGCCGGATGGTCACCGGAGCTGCGAGACCGTGACAGGGCGGGCGACCACCCATTCTCTACCTCCGCCATCGGATACAATGGCATTGTACAGCTCCTGGAGGCGCAGGGCTATCCGGTCGAAATCTCCCGCTTCAAGAGCAATCTGAACGGACATTACGGACTGATGGTCCTCACCCTGTCGACGCGCGGCATGCACAACTCATTGGAGGACTACGAGCTTCAGGACGATACGCTGATCGTCCTGCCCAAATGGTCCGGCATGATCGACTGGACCAATCCGTCCCGCCTGAAGGATACGGACCTCGCTTCAGAGGAATCTATCGCCAGTACGCTGGAGGCTCTGGGCATCGACGCCGAGGTAAAGCGAACGGACGTGCCGGAGCTGATCTCAACGCCGTTCGGACGGTTGGCGCTGAAACCGGACCTGCAGCTGCAACTCCTCAAGTCAGACGATCTGACTCCCATTGTGCAGACCCGCGACGGCGCCCTTCTTTCGCAGGTATCAGGACGCAGCATCTATATTCTCGCCGATCCCGACCTGATCAACACGTTCGGCCTCGCTGAACGGGAGAATGCCCGCTTCGCCATGCAGATGATCAATTTCATGCGCTACAGCGATGATGAGCCGATCATCTTCGATGCCACCCTGCATGGCTTCACCCGGTCTGAAAACCTGCTGCAGATGATGTTCGATATCCCCTTCCTGGGCGTGACGCTGGTCGCCCTGGCCGCCGCCCTGCTCCTCGGCTGGGCAGCGTCCATCCGGTTTGGCCCGCCTGCCCGCGAGACCCGCGCGATTGCCCTCGGCAAGCAGGCTCTGGCGGATAACTCCGCCGGTCTTGTTTCCATGGCCCGCCGGGAGACAAGAATGGCGCCGGGATACCTGTCCCTCATCCGGCGGCGGCTCGCCCGGCAGATCGGGGCACCGCGCAATCTGACCGAAGCCCAGCTTTCCGAATTGTTCGACCGTCTTGGTCCGGAAAACATATCCGGCAAGACATTCTCGCAGATCGAAGCCGGTTTGCGCGCCCCGGCCGCCAGCCGGGAAGACTTGATGCACAAGGCCCGCGACCTCTGGCGTTGGCGCCGCGATATTCTCAGGAGATCCATGAATGACCCCAAGTGACATCCGCGATCTGGCGACGCGCATCCGCGGCGAAGTCCGCAAAGCCGTCATCGGCCAGGACACGACGGTGGACCTGCTCCTGACGGCGCTGTTCTCCTCCGGGCACGTCCTGCTGGAAGGGCCGCCCGGCACGGCAAAGACCCTGCTGGCGCAATGCTTCGCCCGGTCCATTTCCCTTGAGTTCGGCCGCATTCAGTTCACACCGGACCTGATGCCCGGCGATGTTCTGGGGACGAATTTGTTCAATTTTCAGACAAATGAATTTGCGCTGACAAAAGGGCCGATCTTCACCGACCTTCTGCTGGCCGACGAGATCAACCGGACGCCGCCAAAGACACAGGCCGCCCTGCTGGAAGCGATGCAGGAACGGAAAGTGACGATCGACGGGGACGCTTATTCGCTGAACGATCGCTTTATGGTGATTGCCACGCAGAACCCCATCGAGCAGCAAGGCACCTATCCCTTGCCGGAAGCGCAGCTGGACCGCTTCCTGTTCAAGCATACGCTCGACTACCCGTCCCGCGAGGAAGAATTCGCCATCGTTGCCCAGCACGGCACACGCACGGGCATGAAGACACCCGCCGCTTTCGGCGTGGACTCGGTTATCTCTCATGCCGAACTCGATGCGGCGGTCGCCGCCGTTGCTGAAACAAAGATTCAGGACGATGTGATCGGATACGTCGTCGACATCATCCGGGCGACGCGCACCTCTCCGGCCCTCGAAACCGGGGCGAGCCCCCGCGCCGCAGCAGCCCTCGCCACCGCGGCCCGCGCCCGCGCGGCGCTTGATGGACGCGACTTTGTCATTCCGGACGACATCAAGACGCTCGCCCTGCCGACACTTCGTCATCGCGTTCTGCTGTCTCCCGCAGCGGAGATCGAAGGCCGCACCACCGAAGAAACCCTCATGGCCATCATCGAACAGACGGCGGCGCCCCGGTGATCTCCCCGACCGCCCGCGCGATCTCACTGATGCTGCTCGGCTTGCCATTGATGGTGGGCATCGCCCTGCTGCGTCCGGACCTCTGGACCCTTTCGGCCGGTTGGATCGCGCTGGTCGGTGGATTTGCCGTTCTGGACGCCATGATCGGCCCGGCGCTTCGCGCGTTCGAAACGGACATTGATGCCCCGCCCATCCTCTACGCGGGCGACAGCGATCCGCTGCCGGTGACCTTCCGGTTTACGCGCGGCAGTCTTCCGGCGCGGCTGGAAGTCCAGCTGGAGACGGACGCGCTGCTGGAAGAAGTGCCCACGCGCGGCCTGCGCGGTTGGGAAGGAAATGAACGCCGCTATGAATTCACGCTCACGCCACTGCGCCGGGGGACGGCACGGCTGGTTCGTCTATGGTGCCGCTGGCAAGGGCCGCTGGGCCTCATCCAGAAGCGGTCCGTTCGTGAACTCGATACAGAGATCGTCGTCACACCCAATATCCGTTGGGTGAAGGACGAGGCCGTCCGCCTGTTTTCCCGCGATGCCGAGTTCGGGATCAAGACACAGATCGAGCGCGGCGACGGCAGCGAGTTCGATGCCCTGCGTGAGTTTGCGGCCGGCATGGACCGGCGCGCCATCGACTGGAAACACTCGGCCCGGCACCGTCACCTGCTGGCCAAGGAGTTCCGCACAGAGCGCAACCACAACATCGTCTTCGCCTTCGACACCGGCCGCCTGATGAGCGAACCGCTTGGCGGCGTCCCCAAGATCGACCGGGCCATCAATGCGGGCCTCCTGCTTTCCTATGTCTCCCTGCGCAATGGCGACCGGACCATGTATTTCGGCTTCGATGCGAGACCCGGGCTCGCCAGCGGCTTCCTCTCCGGGTCCCGCAGTTTTCCCCGGATGCAAAGTCTCGCCGCCCGGCTCGATTATTCTGCCGAGGAGTCCAATTACACACTCGCGCTTTCCACTCTGGCCAGCCAGCTGGAGCGGCGCAGCCTGATCATCATCTTCTCGGATTTTGTCGACACGATCTCTGCCGAACTGATGCTCGAAAATGTCCGGCGGCTGACCGACCGGCATCTCGTCCTGTTCGCCACCTTCGAGGACGAAGCCTTATCTTCCATGGCCGACGCGCCGCCGGAAACGACCGAGGATGTTTCCCGCGCGGTGATCGCCGGCAATCTCCTGTCCGAGCGTGATGTCGTCCTGCGGCGGCTGCAGCGGATGGGCGTGCAGATCATCGAGACCCGGCCGGAACAGTTCGGCGGCGCACTGCTGTCGCGATATCTGGAGATCAAGAGGAGGGACATGCTGTGAGTGACATGCTGAAGTCCTACCGCTTCCGCGAGGAGCGCGAGGCGGACTGGCGCAAGCTGGACCTGATCCTCACCCGCGCCGAAAATTCCGGCGTGAAGGCGCTCACGGACGAGGACATGATGGCGCTGCCGCACCTTTACCGGCAGGCGGTCTCTTCCCTGTCGGTCGCGCGCTCCATTTCGCTGGACCAGAACGTCATCACCTATCTGGAAGGCCTCTGCACCCGGGCCTATTTCTATGTCTATGGCGCCCGCACCTCGATGGGCGAACGGATGGCGCAGTTCATGCGCGCGGACTGGCCGGAAGCTGTGCGCGGGGCGGTCCTCTCCACCCTTCTGGCCGCGTTCTTCCTGTTCGGCGGCGCGGCGCTCGCCTTCTTCCTCTGCCTGCAGGACATGGATTGGTACTGGACCATCCATGGCCAGAGCTTCAGCGAGATCCGCACGCCGGACGCGAGCGTGGAAGCGCTGCGCTCCACCATCTACACCGATCCCGGAGAGGTTGGGCAGGACCGGCTGACCGCCTTTGCGGGCTTCCTGTTCAACAACAACGCCCAGATCGCGCTGTTCGCCTTTGCGCTCGGTTTTGCCTTCGGCATTCCCACGGCCTGGCTGCTGGCCTGGAACGGGATCATTCTCGGATCCATGTATGCCGTCTTCTGGGACAAGGGGCTTGGGTATGAGTTCACTGGCTGGCTGCTGATCCATGGCGTCACCGAATTGTTTGCGATCGTGCTGGCAGGCGCGGGCGGCTTTGTGATCGGGGGCGCGGTGGCATTTCCGGGCCGCAAGTCCCGCCTCGCCTCGGCGCGGGAGTCCGGACAAAAGGCGGCAACCATCGCAATGGGCTGCGTGATCATGCTGATCATCGCGGCCATCCTGGAAAGCTTCGGGCGCCAGCTGATCAATTCCGACACGATCCGCTACACCATTGCCGCCACGACGGCGGTGTTCTGGCTGGGCTATTTCTACCTGCCCCTGCGGAGGCCCGGCGCATGACCGCACAGGGCGCCCCCGGCGAGATGCAGATGAACATCGAGGCCGCCCGCCGGCGCCGTGCGCGCATGGCGGAGGAGAAGCGCCTCAACAAGATGATGCGCGTGCTGGTCACGCCGGAGGGGGCTAAACTTCACCTGAAGCTGGCCACCGCGGCGGAACGGGCCGGTGCCTTTGCCATGGATGTCGCCATCCAGTGGGCCATCGTCATTGGCACCTTGCTGGGCCTGACCTTTGCCGCCTCTTCCATGGGCATCGAGAATGTGAATATCGCCTTCGCCTTCTGGCTGGTCTTCTATTTCTTCGTACGGAACTTCTATTACATCTTCTTCGAGATCGGCCGGAAAGCCGCCACGCCCGGAAAGCGGGCCCTTGGCCTGCGCGTTGCCTCACGCGATGGCGGACGGCTGACGGCCAATGCGGTGCTGGCGCGAAACTTCACGCGGGAGGTCGAGATCGGCCTGCCGATCCAGTTCCTGCTGATGGGCGGAGACCAGCTGGGCGCCTGGATGGCCCTGTTCGGCCTGCTCTGGTCTGGCGTGTTCCTGTTCTTCCCGCTCTTCAACAAGGACAAGCTGCGGGTCGGCGACCTGATCGCCGGCACCTGGGTGATCAAGGCGCCGAAAGTCAAACTGATGGGCGACATTGCAGAAGTCGTTGTCACGGCGCCGCACAGCAACATGTTCGCCTTCACGCCGGAACAGGCAGACACTTACGGCATTCATGAACTGCACGTCCTGGAGGATGTGCTTCGTCAGGCGACCGGCGACATCAAGCAACAGGTCGCCGAACGCATCCGCACCAAGATCGGCTGGACGGCGCAACCCGGCGAAACCGACATCGCATTCCTGGAAGCCTATTACGCCGCCCTGCGCAGGCGGTTGGAGCAGCGCATGCTGATGGGCGACCGGAAGTCCGACAAATACGACGTGAGGCACTAGCCCCAGCACGTCCGCCCGGAGACGCCCATAGCGCTCCGGCGAACTCCTGATTGTCAGCAGGTTCAACTTGTGTCGGGCCAGCCCTTCAGAGTTTCGATCAGTTGCACCGTGAGACCGCCCGAGACAATGCCGAGGGCGGCGGGCATGGCGTGCGTTTTCGGCACGGGTGTGATGAAGGGTTTCGGCTCACCGCGCGTCTGTTGACGCTGGAGGGTGCGCGCCAGACATTTAGCCCGGCGCTCAGAGTCCCTCAGTGTCTCCAGCATGGCTTGCCAGCGGTCGATCAGCGGCGCGGCGAGGACGGGCCCGCGATCCGGCACGATCTGCGGTCCGCGCAGGAAGTCCGGCGTTTCGCCCGCGGGCATGGGCATGAGGGAGAAGGTGTACTTCGTCTCGCCTTCGCCTTCGGAAGTCTCGAAATAATTGCTGCCGGGACGCGGTTTGACCGGCGCGAGGTCCACATGCAGCGCCATCAGGAAGATCAGACAGCGGAGCAGAATCCCGAGCCGTTTCAGCTCCGCGAGGCAGCGTCGCTTCACCGATTTCGAAATCACCTCCGGCACCTCGCGCAGCCCGGCCCTGAGACCCGCTTCCGCGATGGCGCGCCCGATCGTTTGCCAGGCATGGGAGAAGAAATCGGTGAGGTCTGTCATGCCGGAAAGCCTGGCATGGCGGCTCAGGAGGTGGATTGAGGCATTCTACTTCTGCGCCATCTGCAGCCGTTCCGGGCCACAGGCGTGTGGATAGCGCGCCGCTTATCCCCGGGGCCGCCATCCTGCCAGCAAACATCGCGCACGCGCGCAAAGCCCCATCCGGCTCGGATTTGCCCCCTGGCCGGTCAATCCGACCTTTGTCTCACGGACGGCCCAACCGGATCTATATTCCCTGCAACAGGAAATCCCTGTATATGGACGGCATGAGTACCTCTCGTACAAATAGCAGGGTTGTCTTCGAGATCGGACAGATCGCGCCAATTCTGAATTGGGCCGGGAGTGAGGGCGTCGATGTGGACCGGATCATTAGCCGGATTGGCCTGACGCCGGGAGTCCTTGAGGACGCCCCCAACACAAAACTGCCACTGGCCGATTATTTCCGTGTCCAGTCCGAGATCGCCAGATCGCTTGACGACCTCACGGCACAACTGTCCGAGCGCAAGCTTCTCTATCAGAGCGGATCTTTTGTCCTGTCTCAGATGAAGACCGCCAGGACCCTGCAGGACAATATCCGCAACCTCGCCTCCTACTTCAACATGCTGCATGGCGGGAATTACAATCTGGTCCGCCAAAGTGGCGAGACGCTGACGCTTATTCTCAATGACTCGGAATTTCCCTACCGGTTCCGGGACGATGAAGCGCTGACCCATTTCGTCCGGGACGCCTTGCTGATCAAGGTCTATTGCCTGTTGGACAGCCTGACCGGCGGTGTCGCCAGCAAGGCCCTGACCCGCGTCTCCCTTGTCAGGCGCCGTCAGGAGATTGAAGACACACTCACCTCTTTCTGGGAAGTGCCGGTTCAGTACAACAATACTGTGTACGAACTTGTTTTCGATTACGATATTGCCTGCCAGCAAATCGCACCTGCGACGAATGCCGACCTGAGCGCCGACGGGATTTTCTCAAGGGTCATCCACCACCTCGAAACCCTTGAGCCGGAGACGGACACCCGGCCCTTCGCCATTCGCACGGAAGACCTGATCTCGGAGGGGCTGGAGACCCAGCAGGCCGTCGCCGATGCCTTTGGCATCAGCGTCGCAACCCTCAGGCGGCGGCTGAGCGAGGAACGCACATCCTTCCGCGACCTGTTGCTGAACCATCGCATGGACCGCGCCAACGCCCTGCTCACCCGCGGCGCCTCTGTCAGCCAGGTTTCGGAACAGCTCGGCTATTCCGATGTCCGGGCCTTTAACCGTGCATTCAAGAAAATGCGGGGCGTGTCGCCCGCCGTCTTTGCCCGCAAAGGGGACATTATAAACGAAACCGCGTGAGCGAAAGTGTTCACCCGGCCTGAGCCGTCCCGTCATCGAACTCCGGGGCGGCTTCTGACTAACTCTCGCAAAATACGATAAACTGCGGGAGGAAATCGTGAAGCAACAAAAGTTTGACACGTTGAAGTTCGGCCTGGTTTCAGCGATCGCGCTGACCGGGGGCCAATATCACGCCTGGGCGCAGGACGCTGATGAGGCAAATGACAACACACGCACACTCAATCAGGTAACGGTTACGGCGCAACGGCGCGAGCAGAACCTCCAGGATGTTCCGCTTTCGGTGACGGCGATCGGATCCGAACGCCTGGAAATCACCGGCGCTGTCGATATCACATCCATCCAGCGCTCGACCCCGAACGCAACCATCGAGGTTGCGCGCGGCTCGAACTCGACGCTCATCGCGTTTATCCGCGGTGTCGGCCAGCAAGACCCGCTCTGGGGCTTCGAACCCGGCGTCGGCCTTTATGTCGACGACGTCTACATCGCCCGCCCTCAGGGCGCGATCCTCGATATCTTCGATGTCGACCGCGTGGAAGTTCTCCGCGGGCCGCAGGGCACGCTCTATGGCCGCAACACGATTGGCGGCGCGATCAAATATGTCACCAAGCCGCTCAGCAATGAGCCTGACCTGAAGGTGAAAGCCAATCTCGGCAATTACAGCCAGGCGGATGTCATCGTTTCAGGATCGACCCCGCTCAGCGACACATTCGCCGTTGGCGGTGCGATCGCGAAATACACTCGGGATGGGTATGGCAAGAACCTGAACACCGGCGCGGAACACTACGACAAGGACCTGCTGGCCTATCGTCTCAGCGCCGACTGGAACCCGACGGACGACTTCTCGGTGCGCTTTGCGTATGACAAGTCACAAGACGATTCCAACGCAAAGCACGGCCATCGCCTCCTTCCGAGTGCAGATGGAACGATCCCGGTGACCGGCGACGTTTACGACACAAGGGCGGGCATCGGCGACAAAAACTCGGTTGAGACGGAAGGCTACTCGCTGACCGCGCAGTGGGATGTGAACGACATCGTCACGCTGAAGTCGATCACGGCCTATCGTGAAGGCTCGACCGTGACACCCATCGACTTCGATGCCTTGCCGCAGCCGGACTTCGATGTGCCTGCGTACTATAATGATGACCAGTTCTCGCAGGAGTTCCAGCTTCTCTACAATAACGGCCCGCTCAGCGGCGTTGCCGGCGTCTACTATCTGGATGGCAATGCCGACGGCGCATTCGACGTCATCCTCAGCGCACTTGGGCTGTCCATCTATCAGGCCGGCGCGCAGGAGAAAGAGAACTTCTCCGTTTATGGCGACTTCACCTATGAGCTGAACGACAAGTGGAGCGTTTCGCTTGGTGGCCGCTACACCGAGGACAAGACGACCGCAGACGTGCTCCGTGAAGCCTGGGCGGGTCTTGGGACGGGCTCGTTCGATCCGTCGAATACGACCTCGATCTTCCTGGTCACGCAGACCGACTATCAGGACGTCGAGCGGAAAGACGACCAATTCACGCCGCGCGTGTCCATCTCGTACAAGCCGACTGACGACCTGAACCTCTACGCGACCTATGCGCAGGGCTTCAAAGCGGGCGGCTTCGACCCACGCGCACGGGAAGACCTCGACCCGACTGGCCTCTCCCGCCAGGGCTTCGGACCGGAACAGGTCGACTCCTACGAACTGGGCGTGAAAGGCTCATTCTTCGGAGACACCCTCCAGCTCAACACAGCCGTGTTCTTTGCGGACTATACCGATCAGCAGATCACCGTGCAGAGCGGGGCGGACACCGACAATGATGGCGTCAACGACACATTCGTCTCGTCCGTGTTCAATGCGGGGGCGTCGGAATACAAGGGCCTGGAAATCGAAGGCACCTGGTTTGCGACCGACAATCTGACGCTGTTTGCGACGCTCGGCTATATCGATGCGGAGATCAACGAGATCCTGTCGGGCGGCATGAACATCGCCAGTTCCTTTGTGACGCAGAACACGCCGGAGCTGCAGGGCCAGATCTCTGCCAACTACATGCATGATCTCGGCGCCAATCGCGGTGAGCTGTCGCTGACCGGAACTGTCTCGGGCCGCGACGAATACTACCTGTTCAACGTACCGAACGAAGGCTTCCCGGCCGGGCAAAGCGCCATCTTCCCGGGTGGCGGGCCGAAGCTCGATCCGTCCGGCTACTACCTGTTCGACCTCAGCGCCGTCTGGACATCGCCTTCCGGCAAGTACCGGGTTGGCGTGCATGGCCGGAACCTGACCGATCAGGAATACCGCGTGGCAGCCTATAACTTCGTGACCCCGAGCCAGCTCGGCCTCGATTCTGCCTACTCGGCCTTCTACGGCCCGCCGCGGACGTTCACCGTTTCCCTTTCAGCCGACTTCTAGGCCAGGCCGTGGGGACTGCCGGCATGCGGACCACCCTCCCGGTCCGCATGCCGGATGGCGATGACGGCCAGGCGGCCGGGAAGGATCGGATACATGACCCTGAATACGTCTTCACCGAAAGCGGGCATGATGGGAACGACGAGCCGGGCTTATGTGCTCGGGCTGCTGACACTGGTCTATACGTTCAACCATATCGACCGTCAGATTCTCGTTATCCTGCTTGAGCCGATCAAGGCCGACCTGAACCTGAACGATACGCAGCTCGGTTTGCTTTCCGGGCTCGCTTTCGCTGCGTTCTATGCGACGCTGGGCATTCCGATTGCCATGTGGGCAGACCGGGGGGACCGCCGGAAAATCATCACGCTCGCGCTCGCCGTCTGGTCGGGCATGACGGCATTTTCCGGACTGGCACAGAATTACTGGCACCTTCTGATCGCCCGCATGGGCGTGGGTGTCGGAGAAGCCGGCGGAACACCTCCGGCAACTTCGATCATCTCCGATCTGTATGGACCGAAGGAACGCGCCACAGCGCTTGGAATATACACCACCGGGATCGGCATAGGTATTCTTGCAGGCTTCATCATTGGCGGAATTGTTTATGAGGCCTGGGGCTGGCGGGCGGCTTTCTTTATCGCTGGGGTACCGGGCCTGCTACTTGCCTTGCTGGTACGGTTCACATTGAAAGAGCCGGTCCGGGGCGCGGTCGAAGCCCGCGCCGATGTCGGCATCGCACCAACGCTGAAGGAAACCCTGGCATTCATTGGTGGGCAGACATCTTTCCTTTTCCTGCTCGCCGGGTGTTGCCTGATCTGTATTTCGGCAAATGCCTTCCTGGTGTTCACTTCCAGCCACCTGCAACGGACTTATGGCGTCGGCCCGGGTGATGTATCGATTCCATTGGGCATCCTGATTGGCGGCGTCGGCGGCGTGGGGGCGGTCGTTGTCGGCCGGCTTTGCGACCGGCTGTCGTCAACTGATTTGAGATGGCGGCCCTGGACCATTGCGGCCTGCGCGGCCCTCGCCCTGCCCTTCGCCTGGATGTTCCTTCAGGCACCCAGCATCGAGCTGGCCTATGTCTGGAACATCGTTCCAAGCTTCATCGGCCTTGTTTATGCAAGCATCGCCTACACCGCATCACAGGAACTTGTCGGCTTGCGCATGCGCTCATTTGCGTCGGCTTTCATGCTGTTCTGCCTGACCCTCATTGGGATTGGTGGCGGCCCCACGCTTGCGGGATGGCTCAGCACCCATTTCTCGGAAGCCGGTTCAACAACGCCCCTCAAATCCGCCCTCGAAATCATTCTGGCTTTGAACGCCCTCAGTGTCGTGTTTCTATTCCTGTCGGGACGAACCTATGACCGGGACGCAAAGCGAGCGGCTGCAACCTCATGAGAGATGATCTGGAACATGCACAGGATGGCGGACCGGCAGCATCGGCCTCCGCCCTCCCCGGCAAGCGGGACATTTTCTACGAGTCGACCGATGGATTGCGCCTCTACGCGGCCGATTACGGCCCGGAGGACGCCGCCCTGACCGTGCTTTGCATGCATGGCCTCACGCGGAACCATAAGGATTTCGAGCCGCTGATCCGCCAGCTGGATCTGCCTTGCCGGTTCGTAGCGGTCGATGTCCGCGGCCGTGGCTTGTCAGACCGCGATCCCAATCGCGGCTATTCCCCGGACGTCTATGTCGGTGACATGGTCACCCTGCTCAACAAACTCGGGGCCAGCAAGGTCAGCCTGATCGGGACGTCTATGGGCGGGTTGATGGCGATGATCATGTCTCAGGCCCTGAAGGATCGGATTCAGGGCATCGTCCTCAACGATGTCGGGCCGGCCGTAAACCCTGCAGGCGTGAAGCGAATTGCCGGCTACACCAGCGGCGTGCGCACTTTCCCCAACTGGCAGGCCGCGGCTGACGCCATCCAGTCTAGTCAGCATACCGCGTTTCCGGATTTCACCGGGACAGACTGGATGGCCTTCGCCCGCCAGACCTGCCGTGAAACAGACACGGGACAAGTCGAATTCGATTACGACCCGGCCATTACCGAAAACATGGACGTTTCCGGACCGGTCTGGAAAATCAATTTCATGATGTGGCGCCTGTTCGGCCGCATGAAGCACATCCCCTTGTTGACGGTGCGGGGCGAACATTCGGACATCCTCACCTCCAGCACAGCAAATCGCATGTGCCGCCGTCACAAAAATTGCCGGCTGGTGACTGTACCGAACCGGGGGCATGCTCCGATGCTGTCCGAGCCAGAAGCCGTTTCAGCCATTTCGGATTTCCTTGCCTCACAGATTGAGGCTACCCTGACAGCGCCCGGCTCGCAGCCATCTCATCAAGCAACCACTGCCGCAGGGCCGTAACCTTCGGCTCGTTCCGGCGCGTGGCAAGCGACGCGAAGAACCATTTCCCCGGCAGGAAGACCCGCTGGCCCGGGAACAGTTCCACCAGCCGGCCCGCGGCGAGGTCCTCATCCGCAAACGGATCGATCGCCAGCGCGACGCCCATGCCCCTCACTGCCATGTTCAGGGCATGGTCATAACTGTCAAAGCGGGCATTCCCTGATGGATCAACAGACGGCGCACCGACCGTGTTCAGCCACACGGTCCAGTCATTCTGAGATGGGTAGACCTGAAGCAGTGTGTGATCGCGAAGATCGTTGGGCTTGAGGATCGGTCCGTTCTTTTCGAGGTATTCCGGGCTACAGACCGGATAGACCCGCGAACTGAACAGGAGCGTGTAATCGACTTCCCGCCGGATCGGCGCCCCGATCATCACGCACGCATCGGAGGTGCTCTCCGACAGGTTCACATCCGCCTGCGACGTGATCAGCCGTATCTCGAGATCCGGATGGGCGGCCTCGAAAGACTCCATCCGCGGCAACAACCAGCGGACCGCGAAGGTGGAATAGACCTGCAACACGATGCGGCTGCTGTTTTCATCGCGCAGCTGCTCCACGGTCTCCCCGATCCGGCGAAATGAGCGTTTGAGGGTCTCGGCGAGTTTCCGCCCCTGAGAGGTCAGTTCGAAACCGCTGCGCCCGCGCCGCGACAGCCGGCAGCCAAGCTCTTCTTCCAATTGCCGGATCTGATGACTCACCGCGGACGGCGTGACATTCAGTTCGCTCGACGCGAGCTTGAAACTTTTCAGACGGGCGACAGCTTCAAACGTGCGTAAGGCCGTCATGGAGGGGAGGTGCTGCATGGTGGGGTCACGCTACATGAGAATAATTCACTTAAAAAGAGCCGCTTCACCGCGTGTCACATGCGTGGATTGTCCTTCATCCCGGCTTTTCGCTAAGAAAGGACACTCCGCGCCTTGTTGATGCGATCTCCCGACAAAGGGAGAGGCGACAACCCGGCCACAGTTTTTATGATTTTTTTACAAGGCGCTATAAGATTTGACGCGAACAAGCCCTGAGCCTTCCAGCCGGTCACTGAGTGAAGCGGACACCGAATTGCTGTCGCTGTTGCAAGCGGATCCGGCGGCCGCACTCCGGCAGGTGATGTCCGAATTGAAGCGCAATCCGACAGATCCGATGCGCCATCTGGTCAGGGCCGAAGCGACCCGGCGCACCGGAAACGTCCGGGATGCGATAAGGCTGGCCCGGGAGAGCCAGGAGCGCCTGCCCGGTTATCCTCCGCTGGCGCTGGAGGAGGCCCGCGGCCTGAAAGCCCTCGGAGACCTGCCGGGCGCGTGCCGTGTTCTGGAGACTCTGCAGGCAGAACATCCGGACTTCATCAATGGCTGGAAGGCATTGTCGGACGTGCGGGCGGAGATGGGTGACCAAGCCGGCGCGCAGGACGCTGCGGCGCAGATCCGCGCCATCGGCCGCCCTGCGCCGGAACTCGTCACGGCGGGCGACTTGCTGCAGCGCGGGAAGCTGGGCGAAGCCGAACACGTGCTGCGCCGCTACGTCCACGATAACCCGATGGACGTCTCCGGCATCCGGCTTCTGGCGGACCTCGGCAACCGGCTCGGCGTCGCGAAGGACGCGAGCAAGCTGCTGGAGCGCTGTCTGGAACTGGCACCGGACTTTCATCAGGCGCGGCATGACTACGCCAATGCCCTGATCAAACTGCAGCAGTACGACGCGGCCGGGCAGGAAATAGACCGCCTCAAAACCGCCGAGCCTGAAAATCAGGCCCATCGCGTGCTGGAAGCCCTGCTCCATGTCCGTCTGGGCCGGTATGAAGAGGCAATATCTGTTTACAGATCGATCCTGAACGTCTTCCCGAACCAGGCAAAGCTTTGGCTGAGCCTCGGCCATGCCTTGAAGACCGTCGGCCGGCAGAGCGAGGCAATCGACGCCTATCTGGCCGCAATCGTGGCGCAACCGGAACTCGGAGAGGCCTATTGGAGCCTCGCCAACCTGAAAACCTTCCGGTTCTCGGACGATAATGTCTCCGCCATGCGCCAGCAGCTGGACAGCGGGTTGCTGGCCCATGCCGACCGGTTCCACATGAGCTTCGCCCTCGGCAAGGCGCTGGAAGACCAGCAGGATTTCGCCGGCGCCTTCGAGGCCTATCATCAGGGGAATGCATGGCGGCGGAAGGGCCTACGCTACAGCGCGGACCGGAACGCCCGCGACCTGGAAGAGCAGAAGCGCTTCTACACGCGCCAGTTCTTTGAGGAGCGGGCCGACTGGGGCAATCCGTCTGACGAGCCGATTTTCATCGTTGGCCTGCCCCGCTCCGGCTCAACGCTTCTGGAACAGATCCTCGCCAGCCATTCTCAGGTCGAAGGTACGTTCGAACTGCCGGACATTCTCTCCATGGTCCGTCGCCTGTCAGGCCGGAAACGCCCGGACGATCCGTCGAACTATCCAGCCACCCTGGCGGACCTCAGCCGGGACGAGGTCCGTGCGCTTGGAGACGAATACCTGGACCGGACACGCGTGCACCGGTCAGGCTTGCCGCATTTTATCGACAAGATGCCGAACAATTTCGCGCACAGCGGATTCATTCGCCTCATTCTTCCGAATGCGAAGATTATTGATGCGAGGCGCCATCCGCTCGCCTGCAGTTTCAGCAATTACAAACAGCTCTTCGCACAGGGACAGAACTTCACGTACGACCTTGATGAGATCGCGCGATACTATCTCGACTATGTTGGTATCATGCGTTTCTGGGACGACATCCTGCCGGGTTTCGTCACGCGCGTGATCTATGAAGAGATGGTCGCCTCTCCCGAGACGGAAGTCGCCCGGCTTCTTGAGCGGTGCGGACTCGAATTCGAATCGGCCTGCCTGTCCTTCCACGAAACAGACCGCGCCGTCCGTACGGCGAGCTCTGAACAGGTTCGCCAACCGCTCTATACGAGCTCATTGGAGCAATGGCGTCACTTTGAGTCCTATTTGCAGCCGTTGAAGGATCGGCTGGAACCCCTGCTGGCATCGGGGAATACGTGGAAAACATGAATCTGATTCATGTGAACGTGAATTTATTAACCTCGCAGCCTTCCGGCAACACCGCTAAGCCTGAGTAATCAGGACAATTTAAGCACTTTGGGGGTGTTGCGAATGCACAGCGACCCGCGGCAACGCGAGAAATTTTCACCTATCAAACGGGCACCGAAATTCACGGCGCTTGTCATGGGAACCAGCTTTCTGGTCGGACTGACGCCAGCGGGTTTTGCCGCGGCGCAGGACCAGGGCGGAACCAAAACCCGCCGTCTCGAAGCGGTCACCGTCACGGCACAAAAGCGCGAAAGCACTTTGCAGGATGCGTCGGTCAGCCTCCAGGTGCTCGGGGAAGACACGCTGGACCAACTCGAAATCACGAACTTCGACGACTATGCCAACTTCCTGCCCAGCGTCTCGTTCAACTCGCTCGGACCGGGCGAAGCCCAGGTCTACATTCGCGGTGTCTCCGATGGCGGCGATGGCAACGCATCCGGTTCCCAACCGAGCGTCGGCATCTATCTCGACGAACAGCCTGTCACGGCCATTGGCCGCAACCTCGATGTCCACATCTATGATGTGTCCCGCATCGAAGTTCTCGGCGGCCCTCAGGGGACGCTTTACGGCGCAAACTCCCAGGCCGGAACGATCCGCATCATCACCAACGCACCGGATCCATCCGCTTTCGAGGCAGGTTACGATCTCAACGCGGTTTCGGTGGAGAATGGCGGACAGGGCTATACGGCCGAAGGCTTCGTCAACATGCCCATCAACGAGAAAGTCGCGCTGCGGCTCGTCGGGTGGTACGACAAGTCGCCCGGATACATTGACGCGATTGCCGCCACAAAGACGTTCAGCCGCTCCGGCGTGACCATCAACAATGACGGCTATGTCGAAGATAACTTCAATGAATCCACCAAGGCGGGTGCCCGCGCCGCACTCGGCATCGACATCAACGAGTCCTGGACCGCGACGGCCAAAATTCTTCATCAGCGCCAGGAATCAGACGGCGTCTGGGATCACGACCCGGAAGACCTCGGCGACCTGGAAGTCGCCCGCTTCTCCGACGACCACGGCGAAGACACCTTCACGCAATATGGCGTGACCGTCGAAGGCGATGTGGGCGGCGTCTCGATGACGTATGCCGGCACCTATCTCGACCGCGAAGTCGATGACACGTCCGACTATACGGAGTATGCTGAGTACTCTTCCTTTATCGACTATTACACCTGCTATTACGCCTATGATGCGACGGCTGGCGGATACAATTTCTACAGCTGTGAAGACCCGCGCATTTCGTTCCGTGAGCAAAGCAAGTATGAGCGTCAATCGCACGAGCTGCGCTTTGCGACGCCGGAAGAAAAGCGCCTTCGCTTCATCGGCGGTGTTTTCTATCAGGATTCAAAGCACTCCTACGTCTTCGATTACCGGATCCCGAATATCAAATCCGGCTATCAGATTCGCGATCCGAACACCTACTTCGTCACAGACCAGGTCCGTGAGGACAAAGAGACAGCGCTGTTTGGTGAAGTCTACTACGACCTGACCGACACGCTGACGGCCACTGTGGGCGGCCGGTTCTTCGAAACCGAGACGAGCATTTCCGGCGAAGTCGGCACCGTGTTCGGGCTGAACCAGGTGGACGCAAAGACCGACGAGTCCGGTTCGGTGTACAAGGTCAACCTGTCCTGGGAACCAACCGACGACCTGCTGTTCTACGGTACAATCTCCGAAGGGTTCCGTCCTGGCGGCGTGAACCGCGAAGAGACGAGCAACATTCCGCAACAATACAAGTCTGACCTCATCACCAATTACGAGATCGGCTGGAAAACAGAACTGGCCGATGGACAGGTTCGCCTGAACGGCTCGGCCTTCCTGATGGATTGGGAAGATGTTCAATTCACCCGGTTCGACCCGAGCGAATCCCAACTGGGGCTGACATCCAATGCAGGGGCTGCCGAAGTCAAAGGCATCGAAGCCGATGTGGCATGGCTCGCGACCCAGAACCTGACGGTGACCGGCGCCTTTACGCTGCTGAATGCAGAACTGACCGAGGATTTCACCCAGAACGTCAATGCAACGAATGCGACGCCAGACGCCGCTTCGGGCACACGCCTTCCCTTCATTCCGGAATATAAGGCGTATGTGAACGCCCGGTACGACTTCCGGGTCAACACGTATGATGCCTTCGTGAATGGAAACTATTCCATCGTCGGATCGTCCTACAATGACCTCTATACCGCGTCCCGGCAGGAACAGGACGGTTACGGACTGTTGAATATGACAGCCGGCTTTGGCCGCAACAATTGGGAAGTCAAACTGTTGCTGCGTAACCTGACTGACGAACGGGCCGAACTTTATCGCAATGCAGCGGATTTCGACTCACGGATCACGACCAACCGGCCGCGTTCCATCGGCGTCAGCTTCTCCCAACGCTTCTGAGGTAATCATGACACCTGGCGAGATCTCATCGGACAGCGAACCGATGAGTGAAACAAAACCACAAACCGGTCTGCCAAAGACACTCGGGACGGCGCTCATCACGGGCGCCGCTTCGGGTATAGGCAAGGCCACCGCACAACGCCTGGCAGAAGATGGCTGGAACGTCCATATTTGCGATGTATCAGCTGCTTCCATCGAGGCCTTCCAGCAAGACGTGCCGGGTGTAAGCGCCTGGGTCTGCGACGTGTCCTCGCCGGAACAAGTGAAAGACGTCGTCAGCAAAGTGACGGCTGACGGCGCTGGCGGCCTGGACGTTCTGGTCAACAATGCAGGTATCGCGGGATGCACCGCGCCGATTGAGGAGGTGCCGCACGACGACTGGTGCCGGACGATGGATGTCAACGTCAACGGCACGTTCAATTTGCTCCGCGAAGCCGTCCCCGGCATGAAGCAGCGCAAACAGGGGGCGATCATCAATATCGCCTCTACCGCGGCCCTGTTCGGATATCCTCAGCGTGCGGCTTATGCGGCGTCCAAATGGGCGATGATTGGCCTGACCAAGACCCTGGCGATGGAACTGGGCCCCTTCAACATCCGGGTCAATGCCGTCTGCCCCGGGTCTGTCGCAGGTCCCCGGATCGACGGCGTGATCGAACGGGACGCCGAGCACCGCGGTGTGGCGCCGGACGTCGTGCGCCGGATCTACGAATCCCAGGTTTCGATGCGCCGGTTCGTTACCGCCGACGACATTGCCGGCATGTGCGCTTTTCTCGCGTCAAAAGATGCTGCGCTGGTGTCCGGACAAGTCATCGCCGTGGACGGCCATACCGAAACGCTCTCTTTTCCCTTCTGACGAGGCTGCCCCCATGAAAGCCATCTGGTTCGACAAATTCGGTGATGCGGCAGATTGCCTGCAATATGGAGATCTGCCCCAGCCAACGCCGGCAGAGGGCGAAGTCCTGGTGCGCCTGCACACCAGCGGCCCCAATCCCTCAGACGTCAAAAAACGGTCTGGCGCCACGGCTCCGTCACTGCTGGACGATGGATATGTCATTCCGCACAGCGACGGTGCGGGCGTTATCGAAGCGGTGGGCGAAGGTGTGCCGGCTGCCCGTGTCGGCGAACGGGTCTGGGTCTACCAGGCCCAGTATGGCCGCCGGTTTGGGACGGCAGCCGAATACATCTGTGTCGAAAGCAACCGCGCACCGCGCCTGCCCGACAGCGCCAGCTTCGAGATCGGCGCCTGCCTTGGCATCCCCGTCATGACGGCGCATCGCTGCGTGTTCTCTGATGGAGATGTGAAAGGCAAAACGGTGCTTGTCACCGGCGGCGCGGGCCGGGTTGGATATTACGCGATCCAGTGGGCCGCTCAGGCCGGGGCGCGGGTCATTGCGACGGCGAGCAATCCGGATGACGAAGCGGACTGCCTCGACGCCGGAGCCGACATCGTGCTCAATCATCGCATGCCCGACTGGCCCGAGATGCTGCTCAACGCGACGGGCGGTGAAAAGGTAGATCGGGTCGTGGATGTCGAGTTTGGCGAGAATTTGGAAAAGGTGCTGGACGTCATCAATACCAATGGGGTGATTGCGACCTATTCCTCCTCCCACAATCAGCAGCCGGTACTACCCTTCTACCGCATGATGTTTATGGACCTCACTGTGCGCATGGTTATTGTCTACGCCATGCCTGAAGACGCCAAAGCGCAGGCCATTGCCGATATCGAAGTGGCACTGGAAGCCGGAAAGCTGAAACACCGGATTGCCCGGACCGTGCCCCTCGCCAACTGCGCGGAAGCCCATGAACTGATCGAAGCGGGAAAACTTCGTGGGTGCCTTGTGGTAAATACTAAAGTTGACTGATGTGATGCCTGCACCTGTCCGGAAGCTTCGAAAACTTGCCAGGACATTCGCCGCGATGGCCCTGCTTGGGCTCGTTGCGGCGTGCGCCTCTCCTGTGGCCAACGATAACCTTCCTGAAGTCGTGGCAACCGATGCGACGTATCAGGGCTTGTCCTGGCCGGAGTTTGAGAATGGCGGTATTTTCCGGGGCATCCCATTTGCCGCCCCGCCAACGGGTTCGCTGCGCTGGCAGCCGCCTCAACCACTCCACAAGGACGGCAAGCCCGTCGTCGCGACGCGTTATGCCCCGGCCTGCATCCAAGGCGATTATATCGTCGATTGGTACGCGAGCCTGATAGAGTCCTTCGGTGGCGGTCCGGAAACAGCGGCCCGCCCGCATGGGGAAAGCGAAGACTGCCTTTACCTCAACATCTGGAGTCCGGATGCGACGCCGGACGCAGATCTCCCGGTCATGGTGTGGATCCACGGCGGGTCCTACAAGGGCGGCTGGTCTTATGAGCCGAACTATGATGGCCGCAAGCTCGCCGAACAGGGCGTCATCGTCGTCTCGATCGCCTACCGCCTTGGCGCGCTGGGCTTCCTTGGTCCGAACGCGGCTCAGGATGATGTCCCCATCAATTTCGGCACGATGGACCAGATCGCGGCGTTGCAATGGGTGCAACGCAACATCAGCGCATTTGGCGGCGATCCAAGCAATGTCACGATCTTCGGCGAGTCTGCAGGTGCATCTTCAGTTGGCACACTGATTATAATGCCAGCCGCAAAAGGCCTATTCGAACGTGCCATCAGCCAAAGCGGCGGATTCGAGCTCCTGCCCCGGCCGGAACGTGAGGACGCTGCAACAGGTTTCGACAAGCTGGCAGCGGCGCTGGAAGCTTTCGGTGCCAGCCCTATGACAGCATCAGCAGAGCAAATTCTCAGCGCGAGCAATGCAGCCCTCGCCGACTATGATTTTGGACCGGTGGTCGATGGCGGACTCCTGCCTCAACAACCTACGGACCGCCTTGCCGCCGGAAAGCTCAACGCAGCCGACCTCATGATCGGGACCAATCGCGATGAGTGGCTGATGTATCTGGATCCGGCGACCATTGAGACCGACCTGGCAGACTGGACACAAACTCATCCCGCCGCAGCGCCCCTGGTTGAGGAGATGACAGCCAAGTTCGGACCCGCCGCCACGCTGGACCAAATTGAAACTGCAGAGCAAATGCGCTGCCCGGGTCAAGCGCTCGCAGACGCTTTGTCGACCGGTTCAAAATCCGTCTACATCTACGAATTCAACCGGGTGCGGACCGGGGCTCTTGAAGCCGGATTGGGCAGCTATCATGGCGCGGAACTGCCTTATGTCTTCGATACGCATGACGACTGGCTACCAACCGATGCTGTTGACCGGCGCATATCCGAATTCATGGTGAGGGCCTGGGCCCAGTTCGCTCGCACGGGCGACCCGAACTTCGGGGACGGCGTCATTTGGCCAGCCTACAACGAAACGGGTGACGTCCTGAAGATAGATGAGGTGCGTGAGCCTGCCCGCCCCGTCAGTGAAAACCTGTGTGCAGCGCTTGAGGCGACCGGCATGACCACGCGGAAGCCAGAGTAATGGAAAATCCATTGACCTCCTCCACATCCCATAAAACGGACTGGGTTGCCTTCTTCGGCGCCTCTGCCCTCGTGCTCGCAACCTGTATTCCACTGGTCCTGTTCCCCGGGACGGGCGCGACGCTGCTGCCTCAGCTCTATGACTGGGTCGCCAACAATTTCGGACCGTTCTACCTTCTGGCCGGCTCCGCGACGATCATCTTCCTTCTATGGCTGGCGCTGGGCCGTTTCGGAACGGTCAGGATTGGCGGCGCCGACACGCAGGCGGAATTCACTCAACTGAGCTGGGCCGGCATGCTGTTCTGCGCAGGCGTTGGCGCAGGGCTCATGTACTGGGCCGCGATCGAGTGGGCCTACTACCTCGAAACACCCCCGTTTGGCCTGACGGCCCGTAGCCAGGAGGCACAAAACTGGGCTTCCGCTTACGGATTGTTTCATTGGGGACCTTCGGCCTGGGCCCTGTATTGCTTGCCAACCCTCGCCATCGCCTATGCCTATCACAACCGAAGTGCCAAAGTGCTTCGTTTGAGTACGGGGTGCCTGGGCTTTTCATGGATCTCGCCTGAGACATTCGGCGGACGCGTTATCGACCTTCTCTTCATGATCAGTCTTCTTGGTGGCGCGGGATCATCACTCGGCTTTACGACGCCGATGATTGCGGCACTGATCGCGCGCATCTTTGGGGTCGAACCGACTTTTGGGATGGAGATCGGCGTGATGGCGGTCATCATCGCGGTGTTTGCAGCAAGCGCTGCCGCCGGCATCCGGAAAGGTATCAAGCGCCTGACAGATCTGAACATCTGGCTGTTGTTCGCGTTTCTGGCCTTCGTCCTGATCTGCGGCCCAACTGTCTGGCTCATCAAAGCCGGGCTCAACGCAACGGGCCTGATGATCCAGAACTTCGTGCACCTGAACACATGGACTGAACCGTTCGGGGAGACAGGGTTCGTCAAGGACTGGACGATTTTCTACTGGGCCTGGTGGGTCGCCTATGGCCCCGTCGTGGGCCTGTTCGTTGCCCGGATTTCGCGAGGACGGACCATCAGGGAGATTGTGTTTGGCATGCTTGGGTTCGGTTCGCTCGGCGCCGGCCTCTTCTTCATGATCCTGGGAAATTTCGGTCTGTGGCTGGAATTGAAACAGGGGCTCGACCTGACCGGCATGATCAACAATGACGGCGGGTCCAAGGCGATTGCCGAGATGATCTTCCAACTCCCTCTTCCCGGTCTCGCAGCAGCCGTATTTGCGGTGTCCGCCATCGTCTTCTCCGCAACCACATATGACTCCGCGTCTTATATTCTCGCGTCCAGTGCGACGCGGTCCCTTCCCGCAGGCAAGGATCCGGCGGCGTGGCAACGTGTCTTCTGGGCATTGATGCTGGGTCTTCTGCCGCTCAGCCTGCTTTTCGTCGGCGGACAGCGGGTCGTCCAGACTGCCGCGCTGATCGTCTCACTTCCCTTGCTGGTGATCGGGGTGCTGATCGCTCTCTCCCTTCTGAAGCTGCTCAGAGCCGACCACCCGAAAGCTGGCAAACAGGATTAAACACGTTTGCTTGAAGGAATTGGTATGAATAGAAACGTTATCATCACCTGCGCCGTCACCGGCTCCGGCGACTCCGCCGGAAAGTCACCGCATGTACCGGTAACCCCGAAACAGATCGCAGACGCTTCCATCGAAGCCGCAAAAGCAGGCGCCGCGATCGCCCACATCCATGTTCGCAATCCGGAAACCGGCGCCCCTTCCCGCGATCCAAAGCTGTATGCCGAAGTGGTCGACCGTATCCGCCAACAGGATACCGATGTTGTGATCAATCTGACGACCGGCATGGGAGGCGACCTGTATCTCGGCCCGGATGAAGCGCCGCTCGACCTGGCCCCGGAAACGGACTGTATCGGACAGGCCGAACGCATGGTGCACGTTGAAACCCTTCGGCCGGAGATCTGTTCCCTCGATTGCGGCTCCTTCAATTATCCAGGCGGCAACTATGTGTACGTCTCCACGCCGGACATGCTTCGCCTCGGCGCCAAGCGCCTCCAGAAGGTCGGGGTCAAGCCGGAGCTCGAAGTATTTGACCTCGGTCATGTGTCCTTCGCCAAACAATTGCTCGCTGAAGGATTGCTCGACGCGCCGCCTCTGTTTCAGGTCTGCATGGGCGTGAAGTGGGCTGCGGAGGCGACGCCGCGAAATTTCATGACCATGGTGGAAAACCTGCCAGAGGGCGCCAACTGGGCGGGTTTTGCTCTGGGACAGATGGAGATGCCCATGGTTGCTCAGGCCGCGCTGCTGGGCGGGCACGTCCGCGTTGGTCTGGAAGACAACCTCTATCTGTCCCGAGGCAATCTCGCGACGAACGCGCAGCTCGTGGAACGGGCGCGCACCATCGTCGAACTCATGGGCGCCGCCGTTCAAACTCCGGCTGAAGCACGCGAAACGCTCAAGCTCAAGAAGCAGGACGCCGCAATCGACATGAAGGTGCCGCAATGATCTCCATCTACAAAGGTGTCGCCCATCCATGGCTGTGCGATGTCATGGGCCACATGACCACACGCCACTACATCGCCATGTTTGATGATGGTTCCTATCACTTTCTGAACGAGGTTTTCGGATGGAAGCCGGAAGATGCCTCTGCCCCGGGTTGGGTCGATGTGAAACAGGTCATTGAATACAATGATGAAATTGCCGCCGGCAGTCTTCTCGAAATCAAAGGGAAAATCGTCCGTGTGGGTGGTAAGTCAATCACCGTACAATACGAGATGCACAACTTTGCCAAGGGCACGGTGGCCGCGACTCTGGAAACGACGTCCGTCTATTTCGATCTTACGGAACGAAAAGCGGTTGCGATCCCGGACGACCTGAAAGCCCGGGCGGAACAGTTCAAGTAAGACGCTGTTCTGGAGTGACAGGATCGACTCCAGCGTTTTGTGGATGCCGTCACGGTCGGCATTTCCAATGCGACTGATTGCTATATAGTCCTGGATTCAACCAGAGGCCTCGCGAGGCGATCTGGCAAGTCTTGGATTCGGGAGGGTATTTTGCCTGACCAGGTAGCAAGGGTCACATCCGTTCGCGGCCCCGTAATCGACTTTGTTTGTAACGACGCACTGCCAGCCATCAACGACGCGGTGATTGTGGACCCGGACGGCGCTGCCGTCGTATGCGAGGTGCAAGCCCATCTCGATACTCAACATTTCCGCGCCATCGCGCTGCAGCCGACGCAAGGCCTGTCCCGGCTGATGGAGGCGCGCCTGACGGGCGCGCCCATTACCGTGCCGGTTGGCGACCAGGTACTGGGCCGCCTGTTGAACGTGGTAGGCGAAATCGGCGATGGCGGGCCGCCCCTGCCCGCTGATACGCCGCGCCGGTCCATTCACCAGTCGTCTCCGCCGCTGGCAAAACAAAGCACGCAGGTGCGGCTGTTCTCCACCGGGATCAAGGTGCTGGACCTGTTGGCTCCGCTCGCCCAGGGCGGCAAGGCGGCCCTCTTCGGGGGGGCGGGCGTCGGCAAGACCGTGCTGGTCACCGAACTGATCCACGCAATGGTGAAAGACTATGACGGCGTGTCGGTCTTTGCCGGTGTCGGCGAGCGCTCCCGCGAAGGCCACGAGATGCTACACGACATGACGAATTACGGCGTGCTGGACCGCACGATCCTCGTCTATGGCCAGATGAACGAGCCGCCCGGCGCCCGTTGGCGGGTGCCACTTGCGGCGATGACGATTGCGGAGCATGTGCGCGATACAGACCAGCGCAATGTCCTCCTGATGATGGACAACGTCTTCCGTTTCGTTCAGGCGGGCGCGGAAGTCTCCGGCCTGCTCGGCCGCATGCCTTCCCGTGTGGGATACCAGCCGACGCTGGCGACGGAAGTGGCTTATCTTCAGGAACGCATTACCTCGTCCAGCCGCGCTGCCGTGACTGCAATCGAAGCCGTCTACGTGCCTGCAGACGACTTCACGGATCCGGCCATCGCCGCGATCAGCACGCACATGGACAGCATGGTCATGCTGTCGCGAGACCTCGCCGCCGAGGGAATCTATCCGGCCATCGACCCACTGCGCACGACCTCCACACTGCTCGACCCGCTGATCGTCGGTGAAGACCACGTCCATACCGCCACTCAAGTCCGTAAATTGATTGAGCACTATTATGAGATGCGGGACGTGATTGCCCTGCTTGGTGTCGAAGAGCTCAGCCGCGATGAACAACTTCTGGTCGGCCGTGCACGCAGGCTGCAACGCTTCCTGACACAACCTTTCTTCGTTGCAGCGGCTTTCACCGGCATGGAAGGCCGCAGCGTCTCGACGGAAGACACGATCGCCGGCTGCCGTGCCATCCTGTCCGGTGAGTGCGACGATTGGGACGAAAGCTCGCTCTACATGATCGGATCGCTGGACGAAGCGCGCGCGCAGGAGACGGCGCGGCGGAAAGTGGCGTCATGACAGGCGTCCTGAAACTCACGGTGACCACGCCCCTACAAATCATCCTGCAGGAGGATGCGGTCGTGTCCATTCGGGCAGAGGATGCAAGCGGGGATTTTGGCATCCTACCAGGTCACACGGATTTCCTGACCGTCATCGATGCCGGCGTGATGCGCTGGCGGGTGGCGGAAGGCCCGTTTCGCTATTGCGCCCTCAGGGGCGGCATCTTTAGCGTGAGCGGCGGTCATGAGGTGCGCGTGGCTTGCCGGGAAGCGATCGTCAGCGATGACCTTGCTTCCCTCAGGCCAGGCGTTGCAGAGGCGAGAAAGGAGGCACTGGATGAGTCCCGTCGGGCCCGGGCACAGGGCGTGAAGCTCTATGCGCAAGCTGTCCGCCGCCTCATGCACGAACTCGCCGCTGGCGGTGACACACTCGGCCTGCAGGCGGATGCCGACAAATGAGTGACAACAACGACCCCACCGAGGAAGCTGCCCGCCGCGCCGACGCGCTGGACAAGGCTGGCAAAGCAGACCCGGAGCCGTCTCTTGCCCGCCGGTTCGCGACCATAGGCGCACTTGGCTGGATCATAGTGGTGCCTATGTTGACCGGGCTGTTCATCGGGCATTGGCTGGACAGGTGGATGCAAAGCGGCATCACGATGGCCGCGGCCCTGCTGATGGCCGGTGCCGTCCTCGGCTTCGTGCTGGCCTGGCGGTGGATACAGGAGCAATGATGCCTGACGTTAGCTCACTCATATTCGCCCTGCTGGCCGGTCTCGCCGGACTGGGCGCCGGCTGGCTCCATTTCGCAAGTCTCGAATGGGTCGCGAACAGGATTGTCGAAGGCCGCCTGTCCGCCATCGGGCTGCAGCTTGGCCGGATCGTTCTGCTGGGCGGTATCCTGTTTCTGTTCGCCCAAGGCGGCGCGCTGGTTCTGATAGCCGGCGCAGCGGGCATCCTGCTTGGCCGGGTGATCGTCCTGAGAGGAGCGCGGTGATGGAGTCTTCTCCGTTTGAAGCCGGGACGGCCTTCACGCTCGGTCCGGTTGCCATCACCACGCCGGTCGTTGTCACCTGGGCCATCATGGCTGTGCTAACCGTGGCATCCATTCTGATGACCCGGCGGCTCAGCCTCAAGCCCGGGCGTGCACAAGCTGTCCTTGAACTGATCGTCAGCACGATCGACAGCGAGATCCGGGCGACCGTACCCGGCGACCCTGCCCGGTTCCGCGCCCTGATCGGCACGCTTCTGGTTTTTATCCTGGCGGCGAACTGGACCTCACTGGTCCCTGGCGCTGAACCCCCGACGGCACATCTGGAAACCGACGCCGCGCTGGCCATCATCGTGTTCGCCGCCTCGATTTTCTGGGGCATCCGGTCACTTGGTGTGGGCGGCTGGCTTGGTGCATTTGCAAAACCCAGTTGGCTCATGCTCCCATTCAACCTGATCGAACAGGTCACACGTCATTTCTCCCTGATGATCCGCCTGTTCGGCAATGTGATGAGCGGCGCATTCATCATCAGCATCGTCCTGTCCCTGGCGGGACTGCTGGTGCCGATCCCGTTGATGGCGCTGGAGATGCTGACCGGAGCGGTGCAGGCATACATTTTCGCAACCCTGGCGCTCGTCTTCGTCGGATCGACGGTCAGTGAAGCGGGCCCGGGCCCGGAAGCACAACAAAAGGAAAAGACCCATGACTGATTATGTTCCGGTCATCAGTATCATAGCCGCGACGTTCGCCGTCGCGTTCGGCGCCATTGGGCCAGCGCTGGCAGAAGGACGGGCCGTTGCCGCGGCGCTGGAAGCCATCGCCCGCCAGCCGGAGTCTGCCGGCGCAATCTCCCGCACGCTGTTCGTCGGGCTCGCCATGATCGAAACCACAGCGATCTACTGTCTTGTGGTCGCCTTGCTACTGCTCTTCGCCAATCCCTTCATCCAATGAATTTTGACTGGGTCACCTTCGGATTCCAGATCGTCAATGTCCTGCTGCTACTGGCGATCTTGCGGCATTTCCTGTTCCGTCCGGTTGCGGACGTCATCGCACGCCGTCAGACCGAGACAGACGCCGCACTGAACGCGGCGAACAAGGCAAAAGCAGAGGCTGAGGCAGCGACCCGGAAGGCCCTTGCCGAAGCCGACGCAACTGCGTCTGCGCGGCAAGACGTTCTGGCCAAGGCACACAAGGAAGCCGAAGCACAAAGCAAGGCCCTCATCGACAAGGCCCATGCAGAGGCTGCAAGGATCGTTGCCGAAGGCAAGGCCGCACACGAGCGAGGCGCTCACGATCTCGAAGAACAGGCGTTGGCACGGGCCCGGGATCTGGCCGCCATCATCGCAGAGCGCGCCCTGACCGCGCAGCCGCAGGATTTCGGCAGCTATGTCAGCCGGTTGATCGCATCCCTCCAGAAAATGCCACCGGCCGAACGCGGTGCCCTGCTCAAGGGCGGAAACCTGAAGGTGCTGACAGCCACGCCGCTCTCCGAAGACGAAGAATCTTTGGTGAAGTCTGCCATAGCGCCGTTCGACATAGCCCCCGAAATCTCGACTGCACCCGAGTTGATCGCCGGTCTCGAACTGCATTCAGACAGCGGCGCAATCCGGAACTCACTCGCCCACGATCTTGAACAAATCACCGAAGCGATGCGTGATGACCGGCCCAACTGATCCTGCACTGGACCCGCTGAAGGCGCGCATCGCCGAGGCCCAGCTCGGCGCCGAAGCGGAGGAGCGCGGGAAGGTCATCGCGATCGCCGACGGCCTCGCGACAGTCGATGGTCTTCCCGGCGCAGAGCTCAACGAGATCGTGACCTTTTCGACCGGCGGCCGTGGCTTCGTCCTGACACTGGAGGAAAACCACATTAACGTCGCCTGTCTCGACCCCGCCGACGACGTCTCAGCTGGTACGCGCGTCGTCCGGACAGGTCAGCTCGCATCTGTGCCCATCGGCGAAGGGGTATTGGGGCGAGTGCTGGATCCGCTGGGACGACCGCTGGACAAAGGCCCCGTCCCCGACAGTACGGAGCGATTGCCAGTCGAACGCCCTGCTCCCTCAATCATCGACCGGGACTTTGTGAGCGAGCCTGTCGAAACGGGCCTTCTGGTCGTCGACGCCTTGTTCGCGATTGGCCGCGGGCAGCGTGAACTGATTGTCGGCGAACGCCAGACCGGCAAGACCTCCATTGCCGTCGACACGATCATCAACCAGGCCAACAGCGACATCATCTCCATCTATGTCGCCATTGGCCAGCGGACGTCAGCGGTCCGGCATGTGATTGACGCGGTTCGGGAACATGGCCGAATGGAGCGGACCATCTTCATCGTCGCAGAAGCGTCTGCAGAACCCGGGCTGCAATGGCTGGCACCTTTTTCTGCCACGTCCATTGCCGAATGGTTTCGCGACCGCGGGCAGCATGTGCTGATCGTCTATGACGATCTGACCAAGCACGCTGCGACCCATCGGGAGCTTGCGCTGCTCTCCAGGCAACCACCCGGTCGCGAAGCCTATCCCGGCGACATCTTCTATCTTCATGCGCGCTTGCTGGAGCGGGCCTCTAAGCTGTCAAAAGCCCGCGGCGGCGGCTCGCTAACGGCCCTGCCGATTGCCGAGATCGAGGCCGGGAACCTTTCTGCGTACATTCCAACAAACCTGATCTCGATTTCGGACGGCCAGATCGTCACGTCGCAATCGCTCTTTGCGGCCAATCAGCGACCAGCCATCGATATCGGCCTGTCGGTCAGCCGGGTCGGCGGCAAGGCGCAGTGGGGCACAATGAAATCCGTCTCCGGACGATTAAGGCTCGACTACGCGCAATACCTCGAAATGAAGCTTTTCTCACGGTTTGGCGGTTTCGGGGACGATGCCATGACTGCACGGATGAAGCGAGGAGAACGCATCGCGGCTCTGCTTGCCCAGCCACGCCTCTCTCCGCTGGATCTCCTGACGCAGATCGCCCTGCTCAGCGCTCTGAACGAAGGTCTTCTGGATGATGTGGACGTGGAAGAGATCGCCCGTCTGAAAACCGCATTGCCATCGATCTTCGCGGCGGACTCGGCCTTTTCCGAACTGGACCTCACCACAGCCAAACTGGACGAAGACACGCAATCCGCGATCCTGGAGGCAGTGCAAACCGCATTGAAACATGCATGAGCAAGCGGCCGGAAGAGATTCAGCATCGCCTGCGCAGTCTCGATGAGATCGGCAATGTTGTCGGAGCGCTGCGTGCCATTGCCTCAAGCCATGCCGGTTCCGCAGAAACGGCCATGCAGGCCATTACCGCCTATGCCGGGACAGTGACGCAGGCGCTCGCCGTTTCCATCGCCGCCGCTGCGCCATACTCGGAACCGGAGGGACCCGGTCTGTTGCTGGTCGTCGGCGCGGCGCAAGGCTTCTGCGGCGCCTATCCGGAACATATCGTCGAGGCCACTCAGGCGACGCTCGAACCCGGCATGGGACTGGTTGTCGTGGGCGCACGGACGGCAGACATGCTGAGCGCCGCCGGTCTGTCGGTCCTGTGGTCCGATGACCTGCCAGGGCATCCGGCCGCCATTCCGGCGTTGGCCAGCCGCACGACGGATGTCCTTGTTGAACAATCAACGCATTATTCCGGCCCAATCCGCGCACTTACCGGGTCGCCCCATGGTGGGCATGCCGCCATCGTGTCGCGCCTCTTCCCTCCGGAACCGCCTGAAGGGGTGACGTCACAGATAGCGCCGCTGATGACGTTGCCAGCGGCGGACCTCCTGACCGGGCTCCTGCAGGAAGCCCTTTTTGCCAACGTCGCCCACGTGATGATGCAAGGCGCCGAGACCGAGGCGCGTGCACGGGTGGAGGCCATGGCAAGGGCGCAAAACAATCTGCGCTCCCGCCGCACGGACGTCGAACAGGCTTACCAGCAGGCGCGCCAGGAACAGATGACAACCGAAGTGATAGAATTGTCCGCCGGACGACGCTGAGTTGCCATTCAAGCACCAACAGAGGATTCGTCCGGATGCCACTATGGGAGTCGAACCTCCCGCCCGACTTGCCTGGCGAAACTCACCAAACAAAGACATCGCATTTTGCTCAGATATCCAGCACCATCTTCATGGCACCTTCGGCCCGGCGATCGAACAGGTCATAAGCATGCGCGCCTTCCGACAGACCCAGCGTGTGACTGATGTAGCGTTCCGGCTTGATACGGCCTGATTGGATCAATGGGACGAGGTCAGGCCACTCCTGCAGCACTGAACAGGTTCCGATCCGGAACGTCAGCCCCATGGCGAACGCCTTGGCCATCGGAAAATCCATGGTCCGGTCTTGATTTACGCCAATGACCGACACGGTGCCACGGCGCCCGGCCAGTCCGAGCGCCGCACGGATCGTCGCGGAATGCCCCACCGCCTCGATCACACTGTCACACATCCGGCCGTGTGTGACTTCACGGATATAGTCTCTGGCTTCGCCCGGTTCTGGCGTTTCCAATCCAATTGCACGCCCCATGGCGCGCCGCTCTTCGACCAGATCAATACCGAACACTCTTGCGGCCCCCATGGCCAGGGCACTTTCCGCTGCCATGAGCCCGATAGGCCCCAGCCCGACAACGGCGACCGTTGCGCCATGCCCGATATCCGCATTGCGCGCACCGAACCAGGCGGTCGCCAACGCATCCGTCAACATGAGCGCCTGCTCCGCTGTGACACCTTCAGGAATGCGCGCTGCGTTAAAATCGGCTGCCGGGACGCGTACGGCTTCCGCCTGGCACCCCTGCAGCGCGCTGGACAGGCCGTAACAACGCCCGGAATTTGTCTCACAATTCACGACGTTTCCGGCCAGGCACGACCGGCACTGCCCGCATCCGACCGCTGCAGAGATCATGACCTTGTCGCCAACCTTCAGCTGGCGGACAGATCGGCCGACCTCGACGACTTCGCCAACCGCTTCATGACCGACGCAATAACCAACGTCCTCCGAAAAGGTCTCACCGTGATAGATGTGCAGGTCGCTGCCGCAGATCGCACACTTGTCGACCTTGATGATTGCGTCCCGGTCATCTTCAAGAATCGGATCAGGAACAGATTCGAAGCCGATGTCTTTCGGTCCGCGATACACGAGTGCTTTCATGCCAAGTCTCCTATGCGAGGTTCAGCGCGCTGACATGGCGTTATATTCGCGGATCTTCATCTTCCCGAGTTGGGACATGTGGACCTCGTCCGGACCATCCGCGATACGCAGGAAGCGGTTCAGCGTGAAGAAACTTGCGATCGGTGTGTCGTCGCTGACACCCATACCGCCATGCACCTGGATTGCGCGGTCACATACAGTCTGTGCCATCTGGGGAGCGACCACCTTGATCGCAGCGATCAGGTCTTTGGCGTCCTTGTTGCCAAAGCGGTCCATGGAGTCAGCGGCTTTCAGAGTCAGGAGGCGCGCCATTTCGATTTCGCAGAAGCTGCGCGCAACATCCTGGCGGATTGAGCTCTGGTCGGAAAGCTTCTTGCCGAAGGCCACCCGGTTCTCAACACGGCGCGCCATGATTTCCAACGCCCGTTGGGCCTGGCCGATAGAGCGCATGCAGTGGTGAATGCGGCCGGGACCAAGGCGTCCTTGCGCAATTTCAAATCCGCGGCCTTCACCGAGGATCATGTTCTCTTTGGGAACTCTGACGTTTTCAAAACGTAGTTCACATTCGCCGCCAGGTGAGTTCTTCGAACCAAACACGGTCAGGTGTCTGACAATGCTCAATCCCGGCGTGCCGGGTTCCACCAGGATTTGCGAGTGTTGCAGATGGCGTGGATTGTCCAGCAGGGTCTTGCCCATGACAATGAAGACCTTGCAGTTCGGGTTCATTGCACCTGAGATCCACCATTTCCGGCCATTGATGACGTAGTCGTCGCCATCAGGCAGGATGGTCAGTTCGAGATTGGTCGCGTCGGAAGACGCGACCTGCGGCTCAGTCATCACATAGGCGGAACGGATTTCGCCAGCGAGCAGCGGCTTCAACCAGCGTTCCTTCTGTTCCGGCGATCCATATTTCGCCAGCACTTCCATATTGCCTGTGTCCGGTGCCGAGCAGTTGAAGAATTCCGACGAATGCGGCACCCGGCCCATGATCTCCGCCAATGGAGCATATTCCATATTGGTCAGCCCGGGGCTGTATTCCCCATATTCGTGCGGCAGGAACAAATTCCACAGGCCCTCGGCTTTGGCGTGTTCTTTGATCTTGTCGATGCCGGGCCACCGTTGCCAGAGGTTCGCAGGATCTTCATTCCAGGCATGGTGTTCTTCTTCAGTCGGATAGACATGCGTGTCGAAGAACGCTTCCATCCGGTTGATCAAGTCCTTGGTTTTCTGGCTATGCTCGAACAGCATCTCTGCTCCTCCATGTGTTTGAATATTCTCAGCTGATCCAGCGTAGCGCGCGCTCAAGCAGCCATATGGTTCGTCTGTGCAGGTCGTCGCCCGTCGCCTTCGGTGCCTTACCCGCGCAGGCGCGCGCATAGGTGCCTTCCAGGATGATGCCTAACTTGTAACAGGCCAGGACGCTGTACCAGTGGATGCCTGAAAGGTCGCGATCCGACTGAGTCGCATATCGCAAGACAAGTTCTTCCGCCTCCGGGAAACCATCCCACGGCTGGACCGCAACTGTTCCGGCGTCGGATCGATCAGCCTCATCAGGCCAAGTCGCCAGGAGCCAACCGAGGTCCAGCAATGGATCACCAATAGTGGTTAGTTCCCAATCGACGATGGCGGCAAGCCTTGGTTCGTCAAACCGGAACATGACGTTGGCGAGATGATAGTCGCCATGAATAATGCCCGCGCGGAAACCGGAGGGACGGTTTTCTTCCAACCAGTCCCCAATGCGATTGACACCCGGCAGATCCTTGCGGCCATCCCACTCCGGAATCTCCGCATAGCTTTCGAGCTGCGCTTTCCAGCGGCTGACTTGGCGTTCCAGATAGTTTTCCGGCTTGCCCAGTCCTGTCAGCCCTACAGCGACATAGTCGACGGCGCCGAGCGCCGCGATCCCATCAACGAGTGAGAGCCCCATCTGGTGACGCAAGTCAGGCGAACTCGCGAACGGCTCAGGCAATCCCTGTGTGGCATTGTACCCGTCAACCGGTTCCATCAGGTAGAATGCGGCACCCAGCACCTTTTCATCTTCACACGCAGCAATGAGTCCCGGATGCGGGACTGCAGAATCTTTCAGCGCCGCCAGCACGCGCGCTTCCCGGCGCATGGTCTCGTTTGAATTGGCACGCAGGACCGGCGGCGGACGTCGCAAGACGTAAGTCCGGCCGGCCCGCTGGAACTTGAGCAAAATGTTCTGAGTGCCGCCGGCCAGCCGCTCGACCTGCAGGATCGGACCATCGCCCAGCTCCTGACTGTCCATCCAACCAGCTAGCGTCTCAAGATCTACCAGCGCGTCCACCCGCTTCTCCAGATTAAATCAATTGGATAATATGGTTGACGCGGAGACGATCAGATTGCAAGCCTTCCCTATGGTCCGCCTGCAGGAAAAAAATGAGAGCGATGCCGTCGACGCGCTGAAGCGCGCGGCGCTGAAACTGTTTGCCGAACGCGGTGTCGACGGCGTGACCGTCCGCGAAATCGCCGCTGCGGCAGGACAAAGGAACCACGGCGCCGTCGGTTATCATTTCGGCTCCAAAGCCGAACTGATCCGGATTTTGGTCGTAGATGGCGCCAGCCTGATCGATGCCAGACGGAACGAAGCCCTGGATGCATTAATGGCGGCGGGAGGCCCTGCCGAGCTGGAAGAAATCGTACGGATCCTTGTATATCCTTCGATCGACTTGGCGCCGCGCGGAGAGATCGAGTGCTACAACCGCTTTGTTGTCCTGCTCTCCATGGCCCATCGCGATCTCTTCATGAATGCGCTCGAAGACCGCTGGAACACGGGATACAAAAGATGTGTCGAGATGCTACGTGGCTGGATGACACACATTCCAAAACGCGAACAGACAGAGCGAATTGTGTTTATTGAAGCCTACCTTGGCGGCGTCCTCTCTGCCCGGGAAACACGCTTGGCCGACTCAACCCGGACGCACTCCACCTGGTCGAATGATCGCGTTCTCGAACACTTTGTGCAGACGATTGCAGCGATCGTTCGAGCCCCTACTATGGACTGATGCGAATTTCTGAAGACTTCGCACCCTCGCGAAGCAATGCGCGCATCGTGGTATCTTGGATAGGATGTGGAACGAGGACATAGCGAGCATTCTCCACACCAAGAGCACTGCGCTGATAGTTGGCTTCGAATACCCCTTCACAGTAACACCGGGCACCGCCGACCCGAGCTGGCGCTGAAGTTCGTCGAGCAAGACGTTGCCGCGGGGCTTCACAAAGACTTCGCCTAAGTGCCACTGTCATTGCAGGCTCCGTCGCATGCTTCGGATCTTGTTAGCGAAGTCAGTCTTGAATCTTTTCAAGCCTGACGAAGCGCAAGGTTCTTGCCATCTGTTTGAATATCAAAAGCTTTTATTGTTCTCGTATTGTAGATTGGGCTGAGCACTGTGCTAACGGCGACATAGCTGGCTTTGGCCGAGTCCGGATAGAGCACAACTCGCACATACCCCTGATGAAAATTGTCCGTCCAGGTCACTTCGGGGAGCTGATCCGAAAATACCTGATCGAGCGCTTTAGCCGTTTCAGCGTCGAAGCCGGAATCAACGAAATCCCCAGGAGACGTAATCCCGGCAGTGCCGAGTTCAATGCCCATGTTCTCACCACTCTTGTCGTGGAGAATGTTTGCCCAGAAACTGTGGCTATCCCCTGTGAGCACCAAAAGGTCGGCGGCCTTATTCGACTTGCATAAATCGTAGAACGCTTCACGCGCGACAGGGTAACCATCCCAAGTGTCTGTGTAGAATGGGAGTCCATGCTTACCCAACCAAGCCAACCGCTTATGCGCTTCGAGCGAAGTCTCTAGGGGAGTTGATAACACACCGAGGCCAATGACGTCTGGCACAGGCATGCGTGCCATTGGAATTTGATTACCAATCACGCGCCAAGGCTGACCCTTCGCTACGGATTCGGAAAGGGCTACGGATATATCTTCCAATTCTGTCGGCGAAATCATATGCCGATCTGGGTCGCCCAGCACATCGCGGCGGAAGGCTGCGTAGTCTGCTTCGGTATTTAACTTCGGCGCCCACTCTGCGTAATCCACCTGTTTTCCACGCGCCGTGTGGCGCGTCTCCAGCGTAATGAGCGTGGCGAGGTCACCAAAAATGTAGGAACGCCAGAACTGTGCTCTTGTTCGACCCGGCATGGGCTCACGAATCGGCATCCACTCATAATAGGCCTGAATCGAAGCCGCTCGTCGTGCTGCCCAGCTGCCTTCGGTTTCAGGTTGATGGTTCTGAGCGCCGTCCGTCCATGGGTTGTTGGCGCTTTCATGATCATCCCAACAGCAGATGAGAGGGTGCGCTGCATGCATTTCGCGCGAACCCGCGTCGGATTTGTACTGGGCATGTCGACGGCGATAGTCGGCTAGCGTGATGATTTCATGCGGTGGATCATGCGGCCGCCCGATGACGGAGGCGGTCTCCTCTCCCCATCCCTCTGGACCACCATATTCATAAATGTAGTCACCAGTATGCAGGACGAAATCGATCTCCGGATCGCGTGCGATCGCATCATACCCGTTAAAAAAACCGAACGGGTAATTCGAACAGGAAACAAGCGCGATACCGAGCTGGTCCACTGCTCCGACAGGCAGAGTCTGCGTGCGCCCAAGCCGGGACCTGACCCCTTCCGCTTCGAAACGATAGTAGTAAGTCTGCCCTGGCTGAAGGGCGTCCACCACTACTTTCAAGGTGTAGTCCGTCTCGTCCGTCGCTTTAGCGGCACCGCTTGCGACGAGGGATTCCATTTCCGGATCGTCATAGACCGACCACGTAACGTCCACTTCCGATGCGAGCGTCGTGATCCGTGTCCAGATGACAACGCTGGACGCATCAGGGTCACCGCTTGCCACACCGTGACGGAACACGGCTGGGTCAGATGATTCACTCGTCGCAGATTGCGCAGCCTCCTCACCCGGCGTCGCACAAGCTGACGTGAGTGCAGTTCCTGTCATCAATGCCAATGCATGGCGGCGGTTGATCCGGGGCATGTGCCGTTCCTTTTCTGAAACTCTATCGACGGGCATATATTGTAATTACGAAGAAGGCGGTCTCACAGAGACCGCCTTCCTCAATGATTGAACTTACATCATTCCTAGAAATCTGCAGTCACGGTGAACACGACGGTCCGCGGCGCTGAAATCCAGGCGCCACCGCCGGAAATTCCCGCCAGCCAATCGCCATCAAACAGATTGTTGACGGTCAGGCGGAAGTCCAGGTTGGACAGGTCGTCGGAGATCGCTTCGCCGGAGATACCTGCATACAGATCAGCATCGTAGTAGCCCTCGGCCGTCCACGTGTTGCCGACGTCAACAAACCGATCGTCAACCCACTTGGTCGACAGTCCAGCAAAGAAATTGCCGTCGGTATAATCCGCGCTGACGACTGCCATGTTCTTGGCGATACCGGGAACCTGATTACCAACAACTGTGCTGACGATGTTGCCGTTGCTGTCCAGCACGGTCAGCCCGGTCGCAGCATCCTGTGTCACGATACCCGAGCCCAGAATTTTGGCGTCGCTGATACCGGTATAGGATGCAAAGAATGACAGGTTGTCCGTTGCGCGGAATTCGCCTGACGCTTCAAAGCCGCTCGACTCGATGCCGCCGCCATTGATGTAGCCGCCGTTGGATGCTTCGAGATAGTCGATCCCGTTGACGGTCTGGTTGGCGACCGCAAGCAAGCGGTTGTCAAACGTCGAGTCGAAGTAGACGAGCGAGCCCCGGAAGCGCTGGCCGGAATAACGCACGCCAACTTCGCTGTTTTCAGACGTTTCCGGATCGGGCGTACCGCCCGGTGCCAGCACTTCGAGAACCGTATCGGGAATGGCTTTGAAGTTTTCGGCATAGCCAGCGAAGACTTCCAGGCCAGGCACGGCACTGGGGGTCCAAGCTGCACCACCGGAGAACAGTACGTCGGAATCGGTCGACACTTTGAAGTTCAATGCCGCGTCATTCGGCGCGAAATTGTCAGCGCGTTCGATCTCGTTGCTGAACTGCTTCATCCCGAGACGGAATGAGAAGTCAGACACCTTCACAACATCTTCGAGGTACCATTTGAAGGTCGATTGAGGGAATTCGCGATTATACTGAACCCAATATGCCGTGTAGTCATAATCGGCGCCGACACGAGAATCGATAAGCTTGTGCCAATCGCGATATTCGTACCGCGTTGCATCCTCGTACCAGAGACCGCCACGCAGGGTATTGTCCACGGTTTGGCCAATCGGTGTTTGCCACTCGAAGTCGGCATAAGCCCCGGTCCGTTCCTTCTGGTAGTGGGTATGCCTGTAAGACGACACCGGAATGGAATTCGCAGGGAAACAAGCCGGATCGTACTCCGGACCTGCACCGCCATAGGGGTACGTGATCGATGAGACACAGCCCGGAGTAGGTGTCAGAGGCGAACCCGCCGGGTCTGTAAACGTCACGAGCGGCACAGTGGACGTGCCGTACTGGCCGACATTGACCACATACTGCGGAACCCAATCGCCACGCCCGTCATTGTCATGACGATAGACACCGGCATCAACTTTGAAACCGTCGAACACTTCCTTCTCGCCCTTCAGGTAGAAGAACGTGTTTGTCCGCAGCGTGCCCCAGGCTTTCCGATAAAGCTGATCAATATAAGGGACGCCGGTCCACTCAGCAGTCAGCCCGTCAGAATTCGGATTGGCTGCAAAGTCGGCCGGCGAGAACAGACGCTGGTAATTGTTTTCGTGCGTGTCGTCGTAGGCAAGGTAGCTGGTCCAGTCGATGCCGAACTGCTCGGTTTGCAACTTGGCAGCCATGTGGTCGCGACTGTTATCCGCCGACTGGTTCACATGGTCGGTAGCCGATTGGGTCGACAGAGAGACCCAGAACTTGGTCTTGTTATCGGACAGGAAGCCGCTGTCATAACGGCCGTAAAAGCGCTGAGAGTCGAAGTCACCAAGCGACGCCGAGACGCGCACCCGGCGCTCGTCCAGTGGGTTTTGGGTCGTGAAGTTGAGCGTGCCACCAAGCGCATCATTTGTGCGCGAAGCAATATCTGCTGTACCTTGCGACACTTCGATCGCGCCGGCGTTCTGCGTGTCGATGTAGCGGTTGGCCTTGGCGCCGCCGCCATAGTTCGACCCGCCGTTCGGCATGCCGTCGATCGTGATGCCGACCTGCTGTTCGCCGAGATTATTCTGGAAGCCGCGAACGGCCACGCCGGTCGACCAGTCGTCAAAGCCGAAGGCGTCACCTTCCTGGACCTGCACGCCAGGCAGGTTGTCGATTTGCGCCAGTACGCTCGTTACCGGCGCTTGCTGAAGCGCCATGGACTCCGTCGACTCAGCTGACGAATAGGTTTGCTGCTGCCCCACAACGATGACCGTATCGAGTTCGCGCGCTTCGTCTGCATTTGCGCCAACGGGTGTCGGTTCGACTGTCTGCGCGGCTGCGCAGAACCCCAGCACGAAACTCGCGGACACAAGAAGACCGCTCTTAAATAATGTCATTGTAATTCCGCTCTTTTGCTTCTTGAGCTGGCGGAACCCTCGCTTCCGCGCAGCTCGGCGCTACCTTCGAAAATCCAGCTCCGAAGAGCTCGAGAAGATTGCCACCAGCTAGGGAATGAATGTGACGATCGCGCGACGCTTCGTGTTCAGATAATTGAACAATTTGCGACGCTTTCATTGCATGTCGGACGACAAGGCAATCTGTAACAGTTGCACGCAACTCCGCTGCCAAACACGGGTTGATAAAATGCCGCATCTGGTATGCAAACGGCATTTGCTCGGACCTGTCAGTTACCTCGAGACAGTCTCCGTTTTTCGCGGATAAGCGGATGTCAGGCAGCGATCTTCTCGCGCTACTCACGACATGCGAGCATAAGGCAAACCAACGAACAGAATGATTTCAGACAAAGACTTGGAATGACGGAAGGGTGATTTTGTCAGTTTCCTAAGCTAGATTCCAGGCTCACGCCCCTCAAGCACAGTTCCGCTGGCAACACCTAAGGCACAATCAATATGAATCTTATCCTTTCAGTGGCTATTGCGGTCACCCTGTTGACCTCGGCCCTGATAGTCATTCGCTTCAATCACCTGCACTTAGCCGGCACAGATCCCCAGCCTCTTGGCGCGTTCATGGCCATCCTTTTCACGTCCGGCCTTGATGTCGGGCTGATCATGTTCCCGTTGACGGAATTTCCAACCTACGAAGCGGAAGCCGAATACGGATTCACAAATGCGCTCGCGGTTGAGTTTGGCTTTTGGGGCTTTCTGGTCTGGGGGTTCTACTTCCTGACCACTTTTTACTTTTGTATTGTCGAACCGAAACTGAAACTGTTCGAGCTGCGCCCGATCAAACTGATCAATTCAGCGGTTGTCATTGCGACTTGCGCATTCACAGGCTTCCTGTTCCTGAGTTATCTGCCGAGCTATATTGTCGGGATCACACAGCCTGCCCGCTTTGGACTGGTTGCTTTGGTTGTTCTGGTGTCAGTCGTTTCAAGTACCGACATTCGCTATGTAAAATGGCTCAGCATAGGTTCCACGGCCCTGTTCCTGGGGCTTATTGGCCTGCTCTGGTTCGTCAGTGGAATAGGACCGGGTCCATTCCTCGCAAGCGCGGCCAATCTCCTCGGCTATTTTGAGCACCTAAACAGATTCACGTCTCCTATCTCCGACTATCACGCTTTTTACCTGTTCTGGTGGTTTGCCTGGAGCATCATGATCGGTCAGTTCGTTGCCCGGTTCGTTAGCGGATTGAAGGTCTGGCAGCTGCTGCTCGCATTGTTGATATTGCCTTCTATTCCGATCGCTTTGTGGTTTTCGCTGCTGTTCTACATCTACAACTCAGCGATCACTCTGGGCGTCCTGCCGCGCCTGTGCATGGTCATTGTCGGCGTGATCTTCGTAACCAATTCGCTGGATTCGCTAATCAGGCTTTATTCGGAAAACCTGAACATGACGGTGGCCCGCCTGACGGGTCCGGGATACATTGCAACACATTGGACCATGATCTTCGGCTTGATCCTCCTCTACCAATTCACCCCCCTTAAGATTGAATGGATTGGTCTCGTTGTGATCGGGATCTATTGCTGCATCTATGCACTGACGTTCCGGCGCAGAGCGCTGTTGAAGACTTCTTCCGTAGAAAGAGCTCCAATCAGATGAACAAGACATTCGACTACATCATTGTTGGCGCCGGGTCGGCCGGTTGCGTACTCGCTAACCGGCTATCGGCTGACGCCAATAATAGTGTGCTGTTGTTGGAGGCCGGGGGCAGCAACCGTAATCTCCTGATTGAGATGCCAACAGCGCTATCTTATCCAATGGCGTCAGACACTTTCAACTGGGGCTATTATTCCCAACCCGAACCAGGCATCGACAACCGGCAAATTTCCTGCCCACGCGGAAAAGGGCTAGGCGGCACGTCATCGATTAATGGCATGGTCTATGTACGTGGGCACTCCTGTGACTTCCAGGAATGGGTCGAAGCGGGCGCAACAGGCTGGGGATATACCGATTGTCTGCCCTATTTCAAACGCGCGGAGACTTGGCAGGGTGGTGAAGACGACTATCGCGGTGGCGCCGGACCGCTTGGCGTATCCGGCGGCAACAATATGAAGGGAAATCCGCTCTATCAGGCGTTCATCGATGCTGGCGTCGAAGCAGGATATCCGAGAACGGACGACTATAACGGATACCGCCAGGAAGGCTTTGGCCCGATGCACATGACCGTCCGTGGTGGCGTTCGTGAATCGACTTCGCGCGCCTATTTGCGACCGGTTCTGAAGCGCCAAAACCTGACGGTGATGAAACATGTTCTGGTCGACAAGGTCGTTTTCGACGGGAAACGTGCAGTCGGTGTCGTGGCGCAACACAAGGGCAAGGACATGATCTTGCGCGCCAACAAGGAAATCATCCTTTCGGCCGGGGCAATCGCCTCGCCGATGATACTACAACGTTCCGGCATTGGCCCGGAGGCAACGTTGCACGAAGCGGGCATCCAGCCTGTTCACACACTTCCGGGCGTCGGACAAAACCTGCAGGACCATCTCGAGGTCTACTTCCAATTCCATTGCAAGCAGCCAGTCAGCTTGAACACAAAGCTTGGGTTGTTTAGCAAGTTTCTGATTGGCGCGCGCTGGCTATTATTCAAGACCGGGCTTGGCGCCACGAACCATTTCGAATCCTGCGCGTTTATTCGTTCAGAAGCAGGACGCAAGTCACCGGACATTCAGTATCACTTCCTGCCGGCCGCAATGCGTTATGACGGCACTGCCTCAATCAAAGGGCACGGGTTCCAAGTTCACGTAGGTCCTAACAAGCCAAAAAGTCGCGGCAGCGTTACCATTTCATCTGCCGACCCCACTGCTGCACCACAGATAGTTTTCAACTATCTACAGCACCAAGACGATATCGCCGCCTGGCGCCGATGTATCCGACTGACCCGAGAGATCATCGCACAGCCTGCAATGGACATGTACCGTGGCGAGGAGATCCAACCCGGGAAGAACATCCAGTCTGATGAAGAGATCGACAGATGGGTCAGAGAGAATGTTGAGAGCGCCTACCACCCCTGCGGAACGTGCCGGATGGGCTCTGCAGAAGATGAAGGTGCCGTTGTCGACACGGAATGCCGTGTGAATGGGCTGGATGGGCTTCGCGTCGTCGATGCTTCGATTTTTCCAACCGTTCCTTACGGCAACATAAATGCCCCTACCATCATGGTCGCAGAGAAAGCCTCAGATATCATTCTTGGCAAGACGACTCTACCTCCAGAGAAGGTAGAGTCCTGGCTTCCCGAGAGCTGGGAAACGCATCAGCGTGACGGAACCCCCACAAGGGTGGTGTCACACTGATGCAAACCAGTCTCCGCTGTTCTCGGGTCAGTTGATCCTAAGCGACGAGAAGGTCGCTCCATCAACCAGGCTGAACGTCGATGAAGCGGCCACCGTCTTTAGCGAGCTGTTTGAGCGTTTCGCTCGGCGCAAAACGCTCATCTTCTGCGCCAAGACGCTCCATGGTGGCGAGCACCGCGTCTGCCCCGACCATGTCCCCATAGAGCATGGGTCCGCCCTTGTCTGATGGCCAGCCATAGCCATTGAGCCAGACAATATCGATATCGGAAGCCCGCTGCGCTTTCTTCTCCTTGAGAATCTTAAGCCCTTCATTGATCATCGGGTGAATACAGGTCGCGATAATTTCTTCCGGGCCAGGCGCAGATCCCGCTTTCACGCCCGTAATGTCAGCAATGATTTTTGCGGTCACCTCCGACGGAATCGGACGGCGGTTTTCATCATAATCATAATAGCCCGCACCGGTTTTCTGGCCACGCCGATCGAGTTCGCAAAGTGCATCGCGGATCGGGTTTGCCGTCTTCGCCCCCTTCTTCCAGCCGATATCCAGACCGGCAAGATCTGACATCTGATAAGGGCCCATCCGGAACCCGAACGCATTCAGGGCCGCATCGACATCCCAGGGCATTGCACCTTGGGCGACGAGCTTCTGCGCTTGTGCCTGGCGAGCAAACAGGATGCGGTTGCCCACAAATCCGGGGCAGACACCGACGAGCACTGCGATCTTGTTGATGGTCCTGGCCAGGTCCATGCAGGTTGCGATCACATCATCTGCCGTGTGATCTGTTCGAACGATTTCCAGCAGCTTCATCACATTGGCGGGGGAGAAGAAATGCAGTCCAATGACGTCTTCTGGCCGCTTGGTGACGCTGGCGATCTCGTTGATGTCCAATGCTGATGTATTGGTGGCAAGGATCGCACCCGGCTTCATAATCCGGTCCAGATCAGAGAATATTTTCTTCTTCAAGTCCATGTCTTCAAAGACAGCCTCGATGATGAGATCGCAGTCTGCAAAGTCTTCCATATTCAGCGTGCCGGTCAGGCAGGCCATACGCGCCTCGAGTTCGTCTTGCGGAAACCGTCCCTTGTCGGCGCTGCGTTGATAATGACCACGCACCACGCTGAGACCACGTTCAAGGGCTTCCTGCTTTTGCTCCAGTATCAGAACCGGGATGCCCACCGTGGCGAAGTTCATCGAGATCCCACCGCCCATCGTCCCGGCGCCGATGACACCGACTTTCTGAATTTTACGGCGTTGGGTATCTGCGGGAACGTCAGGCACAATCCAGGCATCGCGCCCCGCCTTCGCGATATAATCGGACACTTGCTCTGGTGTAATTGAAATAGCAGGCATTGGTTTGTCTTTCATTTGATGAACGCGGCCGTGCCGACGAGCGTTTAAGGAATGGTATTGCGCCACCCTACTATCTGAGCCTCGTATTATGGAAGCCCGGGTGTTGTCAGACAAACTTGAACCAGTCTCCGTTTTTCACAGACAAGCAGGCCTCAGGTAGCGATCAGCGCCAGCCTCCCGCAATACTGGCGCCTCGCGGTTCCGATTTCTTTCGTGGCGGCACGTTATGAGGGCGACGGTCCGGCACGACCACCAGTCGTCGCCGTAGCGGATCATGGCTTTTCTCAGGAATTTCAACGCGGAAGCCTTGCCTCAAGTCTTGGTCGCAAATGTCGATGCCAGAATCGACCGCCTCACGCCCAGCTCCTCTGACAATGCCAAACCATCAACTCAACATAATTGACTTCACTCACTTTTGAGTGAATATATCGCAAATGAGTTCGCGATCTGCTGACTCGCCTACCTCGCCGCCTGCGCTCGTTCTGGAAAACCGGGGCCCTCTTCCCCAAGCCAAAGCAAGGCCCCTTTTCGCACGGGAGACACCGCGCATCTTCGTACATTTAAGCCGCAGCAAGCGGCGCAAAAAAATTCCATATGGGAGGAAACAGTGACGGTCGAAAACGTTCAGTCCGCACAGACGGGTACGCCTGCACCGGAGCCGGCGACGGATCAACATCGAACAGCCTATTCGAGCGGGCCCTACCGCATTTATGTCCTTCTGGTCCTGACGATCGTTTATGTCCTCAATTTCGTGGACCGACAGCTGCTGGTGATCCTGCAGGAGCCGATCAAGGCTGAACTGAACCTGTCAGACACTCAACTCGGCCTGCTGACCGGGTTTGCCTTTGCGCTCTTCTACGTGATTTGCGGCATCCCGATTGCGCGGTGGGCTGACCGGGGCGTACGCCGCAACATTATTGCGCTTGCCCTGACGGTCTGGAGTGCGATGACCGCCATGTGCGGCCTTGCCGGCAACTACACGCACCTCCTGTTGGCCCGCGTCGGGGTCGGCGTCGGTGAAGCCGGCGGCAGCCCGCCGGCCCACTCCATGATCTCCGACATATTCAAGCCGAAGAACCGCGCCCTTGCACTGTCAGTCTATTCCATCGGCATCTATATCGGCATTCTGATCGGCTTTGCCGTCGGCAGCCATATTGCCGAGATATTCAGCTGGCGCCTCGCTTTCTTCGTGGTTGGCATGCCCGGCGTGGTGATCGCGCTGATCGTACGATTGACGGTCCGCGAACCAGCGCGAGGCTGGTCCGAGGGAGCCGAAAAAACGACCCTCCCTGCCCCACCGGCCCTCGATGTGGCCCGCCTTCTTTGGACTCGGGTTTCCTTCCGGCATATCGCCATGGCCGCCAGCCTTCAGGCCTTCCTCATCTATGGCATCGGCAACTGGTTCCCCTCCTACTTCCTGCGCAATTTCGAGCTCAGCCTCGGCACGGTCGGCACCTGGATGGCGCTTACGAACGGCATCGGCGGCGCGCTGGGATCCTTCTTTGGCGGCTGGATGGCCGACAAGTTCGGGGCACGTGATGTCCGCTGGTATCTCTGGATACCGGGCATCCTCACCTTCCTGATCGCACCCGTCCTGCTCGTCGCGCTGACGTCGGGCTCCGTTCTTGTCGCCCTGATCCTGACGGCTCCATTTCACTTTCTGAGTGCCGCCTATCTGGGTTCGATCATTGCCGTCTCGCATAGCCTGGTCAACGCGCGGATGCGGGCCCTGACGTCAGCCATTCTCTTCTTCATCCTGAACCTGATTGGCCTCGGCCTCGGACCGCTGATCGTTGGCACACTCAGCGACATTTTCACGAACTCCGGCGTCACTTCCCCGCTCGGAACAGCCATGCTGATCTGCGGTGTGATCGGAGCGCTTTGGGCTTGCCTGCACTATGTGCTCGCCGCAAAAAGTATCAGAGCAGACATTGAGAGGCTGGAGCTGTGAGGAAGAAAACGAACGCCCGCATCCTGTATCGCCGATCGCTTTTGCTTGGTTCCGCCATGCTGATGACATCGGCCTGCCAGTCAGCGATCAGTTCCGCGCCCGCAGACATGCCGTCCGCCCCCCTGACAGTCGCCGACACGCCGAGTGACGCACAGGCGCCTGATGGCCAGTTCATTTCATGGCGGGAGCATACGGTCGACGATGAGCAGGTAAATGGCGGGCTGCCGATCCGTGGCGGTGACGGGCTCGCCATGGCAGACCTCGACGGCGACGGCTACCTCGACATCGTGTCGGTTCACGAGGATTCGAACCATTTGCGCATCGCCTTTGGAACAGGCGATCCGGACACCTGGGTGAACATCACTGTCGCGGAGGGCGCAGAGGTCGGCGCTATCGAAGATATTGCCATCGGTGACATCGATGGCGATGGCTGGCTCGATCTCGTCGCGGCATGCGAAGAGGCCCACCTGCTCTACATCCAAAACCCCGGCAAGGATTTCCGCACGGCAAAGTGGGAGCGCATCATTCCGGAGATTACGGAGGGACGCGGCTCGTGGCTGCGTGTCTTCATCACGGATATGGATGGGGACGGACGCCAGGATGTACTTGCCGCCAATAAAGGCACGTCGGACATCCTCGACCCAAGCCATCCAAGCGCGGCGCATCCGACCTCCCTGTTCCGCATCCATGGAGACCCGCTGCAACAGGCCAGCTGGCAGGAACAGGCCCTGTCATGGGAAGTCGTTCCCAATACAGCGATGCCGGTAGATATCGACAATGATGGTGACCCGGACGTGCTGGTCGCGGCGCGCCAGATGATGGAAATGGCGATGCTTGAAAACACCGGAGCCGAGCCAGATGGGAAGGTTGCGGTCACTGCCCATCCTATCGCGATCAGGGCGGGCTTTCCCGTTCCGCCTGACTGGACCGCTACGTCCAACGCGTTTCAGTCCGTCTTCGCAGACCTTGATGGCGATGGACGCAAAGACCTGATCGTATCTGTTCACGAGACATCGCCCGAGCAATCCGGAAATCCGATGATCAGCGGGCTGGGCTGGCTTAAGCAGCCGGAGAGTCTGGATCTGCCGTGGACCTTTTTCAGGATCGGCAACACGCTCCCGGATCTCATTGCCGGCATTGCGATGGCTGACATTGATGGGGACGGCGACCTTGATGCGATCACCGGCGGATATTCCGGTCTCAACATCCTCGCCGGCGCCTATTCAGGCGCCTCCCGTGCCGAGGACAGCCCTGGTGTAACGGCGAGCTCCTCGGTGGGGCGCATTACCTGGTTCGAGAACCCGGGCGATGCGCGTAAGGACTCGAAAAGACACGATATTTCCCGGCGCGTGCGGGGGATGTATGACGGATTTATCCCGCTGGATATGGACGGCGACGGCGACGTTGATCTTGTCTCGACGCGTGGGAACAGCGGGACCTATGACGGTGTGTTCTGGCTGGAGCAGCTGCGCACGCCAGCGCCGCAAAAGGCCTTCACGCCGGCCCGCAGCGAGGACAGCCGTGCGCTGCCGCTGCCTCCCGAAAACTGGCGTGATCATTACGATACCGGGATCACCTACACCGCGCCGAACAAGGCCGAGCACGAATAGGCTTTGTTACTCCGCCTGCTCCCCTGCGGCACCGCCCAGGGGACGGGCTCCCAAGCCGATATTCAGGAACCAGGGCTCGCCGGCCGACTTACGCTGGGCGACCAATTGCTCGTGCAATTCGAACATTCCGGGGATGGGATCGGTGCGACTTGCGAGGGTCTGACCAATATCAAGGTATGACTGATCCTGACCATAGGGTGACCATACCGGACCATAAGCGCTCTCCGGCCGACCTGTTGCGGCGAAGGATGTCCAGTAGTCCAGCAGCGCGTCGGAGATGCCCCGATCCTCTTCCCCATCCGGAACCGGCCAGTTCGGCGGCAGGCTTTCCGGAGCCAGATTACCGAACACGAACGGCACCTCGCTCGCATGGAAGGCACAGAGATCCTCGGCCTCTGCAGCCGGGTAGCAGTAATCGAACACGTACATGAAGGCCGGCTGCCCTGCCGCAGTTTCCTTCCGGACGATCCGTTCAGCCGACCAGCCATAGATCGCGTCGCGCAGTGTGGCGAGGATCGACCCCTGCACATCATCGGCGGGATAGATGTCGAGGAACGCCTCCGCCATATCGCCATACCGCGCGGTGATTTCCGCTTCGTAGGCTTCAGGAGATTCCGGTGGACGCGGCGCGAAGGCACGCTGGGCGCGGACTTCCCCACTGTTGAATCCGGCAAGGACGGGCACTTTCGCGAAGCGGCCCGCGTCGAAGGCGTCGATGATCTGCAGCGGCAGCACCTTGCCGTCGATCGTGCCCTGCGGCGCAAACCCCGCCCGGTTCGTCAGGTCCTGCGCGTCCATGGCGCGCGCAGCCTCCAGCGTGTCGACGCCGAGCTTTGCAAAGACTGACGCCCCGATGGCTTCCGCCGATGGCAGACCGTAGGCCGCCGTTTTCAGCTTAGGGAAATTCCGGGAATTGGGGCTCTCGATGATCGCCTTGTGGAACAGGCCGTCGGCTTCCGGGCTGGTCAGGAGGTAAGAAACGCTGAGCGCGCCCGCCGACTCCCCCATGATGGTCACGTTGGACGGATCACCACCGAACGCCTCGATATTGTCCCGGACCCATTTCAGCGCCGCGATCTGGTCCCGCAGGCCGTAATTGCCGGACACCCCGTCTGGCGCCTCAGCGCTCAGGTCTGCATGGGCCAGATAGCCCAACGCCCCCAGGCGATAGTTGATCGAAACAAACACGGCACCACGCCGCGCAAATTCGGCGCCGTCATACATCGGCTCAGCGCTGCTCCCGATCCGCAGGGATCCGCCATGGATCCAGACGATGACCGGTGCCGTCTCCGCACCGGTGCGGGCCCATACATTCAATGTAAGGCAATCCTCAGAGGAGTCCGCAGGCGGATCGTAATAGAGGCTGGTTTCGGGAACAGGTGGCTGAATACAGGCCGGGCCGAAAACCGACGCATCGCGAACATCTTTCCAGGACGGGGCCGGTCCCGGCGCTTTCCATCGTGCGTCTCCCACCGGAGGCGCCGCATAAGGGATGGCGCGGTACACATCGAGGTTACCTTCGCGTTCCCCCGCCAGCCTGCCCTGCTGGAGGTCGACCACCGGCCGTGTCGACACATCAGGCCTCGGATTGCTGCAGGCAGACAGAGCGGTGGCTGCAAAGGCCAGAAGGAGACTCCGGAACCGGGTTTGCGAAGCCATAGTCATTCTCCTCAGCCGCCGGCGACTTCCAGAGTACTGTAAATACCGCGCAAGCGCTGCTTGTCGATCTTCCCGGTCGGCGCCAGGGGGATCTCGTTCAGCCGGACGATGTCGTCAGGAATCCACCAGGACGGCACCTGCCCTTTAAGAGGTTCCAGCAGCGCCTCATCGCTCAGGTCGCTTCCATTGCGGAACTCCACAAGAAGCAGAGGCCGCTCCCCCCATTTCTCATCCGGCTGGCCAATAACGGCTGCAAGCGCGACTTCCGGCAAGCCGGACACCAGCGTTTCGATCTCGGTGGGATTGATCCACTCACCGCCGGACTTGATCAGGTCCTTGGCACGGCCGGTAATGAAAAGCTGGCCATCTTCATTCAGGCGGGCAAGGTCGCCGGTCGGGAACCAGCCGTTTTGTGATGCCGGCTCCGTCTGGCCGAAATAGCGATCAACGACAGATGTGCCCCGGACCCAGAGGTGCCCTTCATGGCTCCTCTGCTCTTCCAGCGGGTTTCCTGTGCTGTCAGCGAGCATGAGATCAATGCCGATCGCCGGCCGGCCTGCCGTATCCGGCGAACGCGCATCCCCCGGTGGGGCGGCGGTCCCGAGTGGAGACAATTCCGTCATGCCCCATGTCGTCTGCACACAGATTCCGCGGTCTTCGATCCGCTTCATCAGGGCGGGATGCATCGGGGCACCCCCGACCATCACGCTCTTCAACGAGGGAAGCTCCAGCCCGGCCTCATCGGCATAGTCGAACACGCCCAACCACACGGTTGGAACCCCGACGGCGATTGTGACCCCTTCCTCCACGATCAGGTGGGCGAGCCTCTCGCCGTCTGTATGTCGCCCGGGAAAAACCAGCTTCGCGCCGGTCGCCGGCGCCGAAAATGGAAGCCCCCATGCGCTGGCATGGAACATCGGAACAACCGGCAGCACGACATCATGAGATGTCATTCCCGAGACATCCGCCTGCAGCTGGCGCAACGTATGCAGGAAGTTTCCCCGGTGCGTGTAAGTGACGCCCTTGGGGTCACCCGTCGTGCCCGAAGTGAAGCAGAGGCCGCAGGGCGTCGTTTCCGGAAACGCCCCCCAGGGCAGGTCTTCATAGTCGTCCGTGAGCAGCTCTTCCAGGTACTGCGCTGACGGCAGGGCGTCCAGATTCACAGAGTCCGCCTGTTCCGGATCAAGTACCAGAATTTTCCGGATGCCTTTCGCCTGCTCCACCACTTGCGAAGCAAGAGGCGAAAGGTCTGCGCTGACGAACAGGATTTCCGCCTCGGACTGGCCGAGCATCCAGGCGATTTGCTCCGCGGTCAGGCGTGGGTTGAGCGTATGGCAGACCGCGCCCATCCCCATGATGCCATACCAGCATTCCATATGGGCCTGCGTGTTCCAGCACAGCGTCGCCACCCGGTCTCCCTGTGACACGCCAAGTTTCCTGAGCAGCGCAGTGACGCGCTTGGCGCGGTCCCGAAGCCCCACATAATTGATACGGCTCGTGCTGCCATCGGCGTATGCCGTCACGACCTCCTTCCCGGAATGCCATTTGGCACCATGGTCGAGAAGCTTGTCGAGGGTCAGCGCATAATCCTGTATCGAACCGTCGATCATTCGCATGCAGCTTCCTTTGGTGGTAGAGGGGGAGAGAGAATGCCGACATTCCAGTTCCAGGGAACATTACCCGCGGCGCGGCGGCGGCAGACCACTTCTTCATGTAAGTCGAAACGTTCACGGGCGAGCAGGTCCCAGGTCTTCGGCTGTTCGGCGAATACCATTCCGGTGCCCGTATTGCCATAGGCGGGCCATTCCGGAGCGCCGTCGGCAACCGGCTGGCCATCCCGCGCGAAGCTCGCCCAATATTGCATCATGTCTTCCGACAGCGCCCGCTCTTCCTCGGTGTCCGGGATCTCCGGCCATGGCGCGACAGCTTTCTTCATGGTTCCGAAAACGTAAGGGATCTCGGAGGCGTGGAAGGCGCGCAGGCCGAGCCGGTCGGCCGCCGGATAGCTGTGGTCGAACAGGTAGAAGAAGGAGGGATGTCCGTATGCGGTCTGAGACGCGGCAAGGCGCTCTGCAGTCCATCCGTACATGGCATCACGCGTGGCGGCCAGCATGCTCGCCTCCAGATTATCGGACGGATAAATCTCCAGGTAGCGGTCGGATAGTTCGCCATAGCCATTCCGGATCGCTGCCTCATAGGCCTCGGTATTCTTCGGGATGGGCGGCAGGAGGAAACGGAGGGAGCGGATTTCACCTTCATTGAAACCCGCCAGAACCGGCACAGGGGCCTGCTCGCCCTTGTCGAAGACCTCAACCATCTGGCCGGTCTCATACACCCCGTCGATCACAGGAAAAGGAAAGTAGCCAGCCTTGCGGGACAGGTTGACCAGCTTGTCAGCAGACATCGCGCGGAGGGCGTCGACGTCTTCAGCGCCCATTTTCCGGGCCAGCGCTTCACCGGTCGCTTCAGCGGACGGCAGGCCGTTCCTCTGTTCCTTCAGCGATGCCATCGTCACCATATAGGCGCTTTCCGCAATCGCCTTGTCGAACAGGCCTTTTGCTTTGGGAGAAGTCATCAGCATGACGACGCTGAGGGCGCCGGCCGACTCTCCGGCCACCGTAACATTGTCGGCATCACCGCCGAAGGCAGAGATGTTCCGCTTGACCCATTCCAGCGCCAGAATCTGGTCCATCAGGCCATAATTGCCCGAGATGCCCTGCTCGGACTCGGCGCTCAGACCCGGATGAGCGAGATAGCCAAGCACGCCGAGACGGTAGTTGATCGTGACGACCACAAGCCCCTGCTCGCGCGCCATCCGGGCGCCATCATACATGTCGAGGCTGCCTGCCCCCGTGGTCAGCGATCCGCCATGTATCCAGACAAAGACCGGGGCGTTCTCCGCATTTTCCGGCGTCCAGACATTGAGACTGAGACAGTCTTCATCGACTGCGCCAAGCTCGGTCGCATAGATATTCCCCGGCAGGGACGCCGGTTGCGGACAGGCCGGCCCGAACGCGAGGGCGTCCCGTTCACCTTCCCAGTCGGGAACCGCTTGCGGCGGCATCCACCGACGCGCACCTTCAGGCGGCAAAGCGTAGGGGATGCCGCGATAGACCGCGACATCCCCCATGTTCTGCCCACGGATTGCGCCCGCGGGCGTGTCCGTCACAATTTCGCCAACCGGCTTTCCGGCCTGTTCCGTTGCGCATCCCACCACCAGCAGCGGCATGCACACAAGAACGAGCAGAGCAATCACACCAGGCTTCGGCATCATCTGCCACCTGCCGGCTGAAAAGCCTGTCAGCATCAGTATCACTCCCGGCCTGCTTAGTATTCGTAGCTGACCCGGACGCCGACCGTTTGCGGGCGCACACGGGCATAGCGGCTGTCGAGGAAGCCTTCCGGGTGGACGTAGGTGATCGAGCTGTCGTCAAACAGATTCTCGACATAAGCTACGACTTTCCAGTCGTTCTTCGAGATGCCGGCCTGCGCATTCACGACCGTGTACGCTTCGGTGTAGTCGAACGTCGGAGCCGGCGTGCCCGGATTGCCCGGCACGTTCGGCAACATGGCCGGGAAGTCACCGACATAGGCGGCCGTGGCCGTCACGAAGGCGTCCTTGTCGCCGATATCAAAATCGTAGCGCGCCGTGAGGGCCCCCTGGAAATCGGGCATGGCAAGTTGCAGCCCCTCCTCGGCACCCGAGATTGCAGCTTCCTCATCCGTCAGGTCCGTGATTTCGGTGTCGCTGAGCGAGCCGTTCGCGAACAGGCTGAAGCCATTGCCCGGAATGTAGCCGATCTCGAATTCGAGGCCCTGGCTGACGGCCTTGCCGATATTGGTCGCGAATTGCGCCTGGTCCGACAGGCGGTTTGCCTGAACCTGGATATCTTCCCAGTTGATGTAATAGGCGGCGAGGTTCGCGGTCAGCTTGTTGTCGAAGAAGGTCCCCTTCATGCCGACCTCATAGCTGATGAGCTCGTCCGAATCAGCCCCGTTCGGGATGATGATGTCGTTGGGATCCACCCCGCTGGCGAGGCCCGCGCGGGCGTTCGCCACCGGCGAGCGGAAGCCTGTCGCAATCGACGCATAGGTCGTCAGGTTCTCTACCGGCTTGTAAGAGAGGCTACCTTTGTAGGACAGATTATCGGCTTCGACCTTGAGCCCGTCTGCCCCAACCACCGGGGTGATCGTGAGAGCTGTGTTGGTCAGGCCGTAGAGCGCGGCAACGAGGTAGTTGGAGTTGTAGCCACCGGCAAGTGTGTGGGCCTGAACCGAGGTTTCGGTATAGCGCAGGCCGCCGGTCGCCCACAGCTTGTCGGAGAAGTGGTAGGTCAGCTCACCGAACGCTGCCGACTCGATGGCGTCGAAATACCCTTTGTAGCGGTAGTAATACTCATCCGGCAGACCGGTCAGACCGCGCGTATCCAGGAATTCCTGTGAGGAGCGGTAGTCATAATCGATGTCGCGACGTTTATTGAAGTAGAAGCCGCCAACGATCCAGTCCCAGCTTCCGCCATCTGCGGAAGCCAGCCGGACTTCCTGCACGAAGTTCTCGTCATGGCCGACCGCATCGAGCGCGAAGGGGATGGTTTGAGCAAATGTGCCAGCCAGATCGACAATGAATTTGCCGTCGATCTTGGAATAGTTCGAGGAAGTGGTAAGGGTCGCGAAGTCCATATCCCAGTTGGCTGTCAGGTTGTAGCTGGTCAGATCAGACTGGAAGAGGTCGGGACGGTCCGTATAGCGAATGAACTCTCCCCGGTCAGGGTTGGTAAGGCTCGAATCCGCAGGCTCATTGTCCTCACGAATAATGAGCAAACCGACATCGAATTTGCTGGTCGGCTCCCACAGCAGGTGCGCGCGGCCACCGACCGCCTTCAATGAGTTCGCGCCATCAATTCCGGTGCCGAGGTTATCAACCCAGCCGTCCTCATCGCGGTAGAAGCCAACGACGCGCAACGCCAGCTGGTCTTTGATGAGCGGCATGTTGACCATCCCGTTGTAACGCTGACGGACAGCATCACCATCCGTCACGCCGAAATCGACCAGCGTGGACGCTTCGAACTTGTTCGGATTGGGTTTTTTGGTGAGGATGCGCACAGCGCCGGACAGCGAGTTCGCGCCGAACAGCGTCCCCTGCGGTCCGCGCAGCACTTCCACCCGCTCCACATCGAACAGCGTCGGGTCGAGAATGGTCGAGTTGCCGTTCGAGGAGATCGGAAGTTCGTTGATGTAGATCGCGGTGGCGGCCTGCAGATTGGCGCCGTAGCCATTGGTGGCAATGCCGCGCGTCGTGATTGTGTTGAAGTTGGCCGTCGGCTGATTCAGCACGATGCCGGGTGTTTCGCGGGCGAGGCCGTCATAGCTGACGATCCCTTTTTCCGACATGGCTTCCTGCTGGAAGGCCGTGACGGCCAGCGGCACATCCTGCAGGCTTTGTTCCCGCCGGGTTGCTGTAACAATGATCTTGTCCTGACGTGCCTCACCCTCAGGTGTTGCACGCGCTGCTTCGTTATCCGTCGCATTATCCTGCGCGAATGCAGGAGCCGCCAAAACAGAAATCGAAATTGCTGACGCGGAAGCCAGAAGCCGTAGATTCATATTTTCCTCCCTAGGCGAAGACGTTTGGTCGCCTCTCGTGTGGCACTTGGAGACCAGTTGGGAACGCATGTCAACAAAATTCACTCTCGCGTGAATGAAAAAAGAAATCACCGTGACTTAGCCCCAGGATCTGCGCTTCTCTCGGTTAGAAATGGAGAAAGTCACGGCGCGAATTGGCACCGCAGCGCGTACCCTCAAAACAACGCAGACTTCTTGAAGTGGGAGCCACGTCTACCCCCCGGAGAACGGACGCACCTGTCCGCGCCGAGGCTAATCAGACCGCCACCAGCAACGCTTCCGGCCTGTGCAACTCAGTGTGAAGGTTGACTGAAAACACATTACACCATTGATAAAATGGAACTCAGATAAGCGAATGCCGTAGTGACCAAGCAAACAAACAGCCGTCGTCGAATGTCGAAAGCCGAACAGCGGGCGGAGACGATGGAACTCATCCTCGACGAAGCCGAATACCTGTTCTCGAAAAACGGTTTCCACGGCGTGACCCTCAAGGACGTGGCCAAGCGCGCAGGCGTCCACCACACTCTGCTGCACTACTATTTCAAGGACAAGAAACAGCTCCTCGACAAGGCATTCGGGCGGCGCGCCGTCATCACGAGCACAACCCGGATCGCGGCTCTGGACGCGTACGAAAAGTCTGTAAACGGGAAGCCAACGGTTGAAGGTGCCCTACGCGCGTTTCTCGACACGGACCTCGAGCTGTACAGTCAGGGCGGTCCCGGCTGGAAGAATTACGGAGCCCTCAGCGCGCAGATCGCAAACACCCCCGAATGGGGCGCCGAAATGATGGACGAGCATTTCGACCCGGTCGTGCTGCGATTGATCGACCTCTTGAAGAAGGCGATGCCAGACTGTGCCGAGGAAGACATTTTCTGGGGATATCACTTCGTGAGTGGCGCACTTCTTCTGACCCTGGCTCGTACTGGACGAATTGACAAACTGTCGGGTGGACTTTGCAAATCCGATGACTTCGAATCCATTAAAGAGCGAATGGCGAGATTCATGGCCGCAGGTTTTCGCGAGGCCTGTAAAGGGTCCAAAAAAGCCAACCCCTAGTACCCCTGACTAAGACAATTTCCTTTTTCAGCAAGACTCGCTGGTGGCGTTGTCAGGCGAATGCAAACCGCCTTCCGTTTTTCACGGACAAGCAGGCCTCAGGTCGTGCCATTCGAGAAGAGCCACACCCTGGCGTCCGGAACCTCCGATAACTTTTCATCGCCGCAAGACAAGAGTGGCACCTGCCAGTCACGACGACCTCCGGATTGCCGTACCGAACCGTGGCGCTTCTCATGTATCTCAGTATAGAAACTTTTGGCTAAGGTCTTGAAGGAATGGCAAGGGCATTTGGTCTTTTGCCGAAACTAAACGCCAGGAATGCCCGCCTCACGACCAGTTCATTTAACAATCTCCGCGCGGGCTTTTGAAAATGCCTCCACAGCTCGGTTTACCTCGTCGGAAGTGAAAGCCGCGGTCATCTGACAGCGAATGCGCGCCTTCCCTTTCGGAACGACTGGAAAAGAAAATGGGATCACATACACGCCGTACTTCAGAAGGGCTTCTGCCAGCTCCGTGGCAAGATGCGCATCATAGAGCATAACAGGTACAATCGGGTGCTGTCCCGGCAGAACGTCAAAGCCAGCAGTTTCGAGGCCGTGCCGGAAGGTTGCAGTGTTCTCGGCCAACCGCGCACGAATATCACGCCCCTTCTCTGCCAACTCAACCGCCGCAATGGCGCCTGCGACGAGCGGTGGCGCGACCGTATTGGAAAAGAGATAGGGCCGTGAGCGTTGACGAAGCAGCTCGACAATTTCTCGCCTTCCGGACGTGTAGCCGCCGCTGGCACCACCAAGCGCCTTGCCGAGCGTACCCGTCAGCACATCGACACGATTTGCACAGTTGAAGTACTCAGGCGTTCCCCGCCCGCCAGGCCCAACGACACCGGTCGCATGACTGTCGTCGACATGGACAATGGCGTCATAGCGGTCGGCAAGATCACAAATCTCGTCCAGTTTTGCCAGCGATCCATCCATTGAGAACACGCCATCCGTCGAAATCAGTTTGAAGCGTGATCCGGCTGCTTCGGCGGCGCGCAGCTGATCTTCCAGGTCCTGCATATCGTTGTTGCGATAGCGATACCGTTTGGCTTTGCAGAGGCGGATCCCGTCGATGATGGACGCGTGGTTCAGCTCGTCAGAAATCACGGCGTCATTCTCACCGAGAAGGACCTCAAACAGGCCGCCATTTGCATCGTAGCAAGACGGATAGAGAATGGTGTCCTCCGTTTGCAGGAACTTTGTCAGCGTGCCTTCGAGTTCCTTGTGCACGGATTGAGTCCCGCAGATGAACCGAACCGAGGCCATCCCATACCCCCACCGCTCCAGTCCAGCGCGAGCGGCATCGCGCAAGTCAGGATGCTGGGCCAGGCCGAGATAGTTGTTCGAGCAAAGATTTATAAGCGTCTCGCCCGTCTCGACAGGAACTTCCGAGCTTTGAGGGCCTGTAATAACGCGCTCATGCTTGAAGAAGCCTGCGTCACGAATGCCGCTGAGCTCTGCGCTCAAATATGCATAAAAATCACTATTCATGTTTGAACCCCATCGAGCATCGGCACACTTCTCTGCTCAGTGCCCGGCAACGGATTATTGCTGCTGTTGTTGTTTCTCGCGAACCGACGCGATCGACTTCGTCAGCGCCTCACTTTCCCGTCGCAGCGTCTCTTCAATAGCAGCACCGGAATGGCAGCTGCGCGCCTTCTTCACGGTGCCGAGAAGTTCGTCTGGCAAACTCAACAGTTCTTGGCACAGCACTTCAATGGCCTCCTTGCCCTCCCCAGTCGGCACCAACTGCGAAGCCATCCCCATGCGCAGGGCCTCAGCTGCATCCACATGCTCGCCCTTGGCAAACAAGGACATAGCGCGCGCGTGCCCCGCCAGCGACGGAAGCAAAACCGTTGCAGCACCGCTCATGTACAATCCAAGACCAATTTCGGGGAAGAAGCACTTTGCGTCTTCTTCAAAGAGAACAAGATCGGAATTCAATACCCAGGAAAGGCCACCGCCAATCGCCCAGCCATGCACCAGTGTGACAACGATCTTGTCACTGAACATCATAGCGCGCGAAATGTCCTGCAACCGCTCGACAAGGAATCCGGATGGACCCTGTATTCCCAGGTCGGAATTCATTTCCTTCAGATCATCCCCAACGCAGAAAGCGCGCCCGGCTCCCGTCAACATAATGATCTTCACATCGGGAAGCGCACAGACGCGATCCATCGTATCTGCCAATTCCTGCAGGAGCACGCTATTGATAGCGTTGAGGAATTCCGGACGATTGAGCGTTATACGCGCAACGCCGCCCTCGATTTCGCAAATAACCACCTTCATTTTGCCAACCTCTACAAACCGTGGAACGCCAGTTCGGCGTCTTTTTTCAAAGCTACTTTGTCTATCTTGCCGATGGCCAGCATCGGCAAACTGTCCCGTACCCGGAACTGTTTGGGAATCTTGTAGTTAGCCAGCCTTTCCTTGCACCAGTCCCGCAACGACTTCTCCGTCAGACTGGCACCAGGAGCCGGAATTAGATAGGCGACGCCTGACTCACCGAAGACCGGATGGGGCGCGGCAACAACCACAGCAACACTCACTCCGGCGGCCGCCTCCAGCACCTGCTCAATCTCTCTCGGATAGACGTTATAGCCGCCCGACTTGAACATTTCTTTCTTCCGCCCAGTCAGCCGGAGGAAGCCGTCCGCTCCGATTGTCCCGGCATCACCCGTCCGCAACCAATTGTCTGCATCGATTGTCTCGCGCGTCGCGTCTGGTCTGTTCAGATACCCGAGCATAAGGCGGTCTGTCCGAACACAAACCTCGCCTTCCTGTCCGACTGGAAGTGATTTGCCGTCATCCCCCAGAATCTTAATTTCGCAATCCGGCGCAGGCAGACCAACTGTCTCGGACAGCTGAGATATGCTCGCGCCAAAAGGCGTATAGGCTACATTGCTTGTTGCCTCGGTCATACCATAGGCGTTCAGCAGGCGTGGCGTGATATCGCGCAGACGCTCAACCAGTTGCCGAGACGCAACGCCCCCGCTCCAGAATATCAACTCCAGAGAAGACAGGTCACATTTTCCCGCCGAGTTGCTTTCGAGCGATTGCAGAAGCTGTACCGGCACTTGCCCCCAAACCGTCAAGCGCTTTTCGTCAATCGCGTGAAGCGACCCCGCCGGATCGAATGCGTCCATGAAATGGACAAGGCCACCACAGATCAATGCATAACATGAGACATCTCCCACGCTGCCAATGTGATTAATCGGTAGATTGTTCAGTATTCTTACGTTTTGAACACCAGCAACACTGGCCTGGGTATGGAAACTGCGAACCATACCTCCTTGGGACAGGAGCGCGCCTTTCGGCGCTCCCGTAGTACCGGATGTGTAAACTATCAGCGCCGGATCGTCGGATCCAACAGCGCAAACGGCCTCGCGCAACTGTGCCGGGTCGACGCCCTCACCTGCTCTATTGAACTCGGCAAATGCAAGCGCATCATCCAGAATGACAATCTGATCTGGCTTGATCCCCATAGCTGCGAGTTCATCGCGGAACACACGACTGCCGGAAGCCTCGACACTGAATACGAGAGCCGGCTTGGCATCCCCAAGGATATGGTTCAACTCACGCTGGGTCGACTTCGGATTGAGCCCTAGCCAGATGGCGCCAATCCGGGCTGTTGCGAGGAAAAGGATAAAGAACTCGGCACGTGGAGGTGAAAGAGTCGCAACCACATCACCCTTGCTGACCCCACGAGCGAGCATCGCAGAAGCGGCCTCATCCACAGACACAGAGAACGCCTGATAGGTATGGTCACCCCCAACACCTGACAGCGCCTCAGCGTCAGGTGTAACCGCAGCATAATGGGACGGATAATCACTGATCCGTTCCAGAAGTGGTGGGATATAATTACTACTATTATTCATTTTCAGTCTGACTATCTTTTGAACGGAGTCGGGTGACCATCACGATTGCGGTGCCGACGGTGATGCCGACAAGAGAGTTCAGCATCAGCGGCAACACCATTTCAGGAATGCTCAGAAGGCTGATGGCGATAAAGATCCCAAGCCCTTCCTGCTTGATTGTGTGCTCCAGAATGATTGCGCGGCGCTCAGCTGAGCTGGGTGTCGTGAGCATCCCGACCAGTGCACCAAGCGCAACGGATGTGAAATTGAGAACAATAACGGGCGGCGCCACGCTGGAAAATGCCGCCGCAAAGCTTTCCCGTTCAGCGTAAATAATGCTGAGGAAAACGGCCACGATGAGAATGCCGGCAATGTTCTTCACGGAGTCTGCCCACTTGGCCGCAAAGTCAGGCCAATAGTGTTTGGCCAACATTCCAACCGCCACAGGGCAGATCGTCAGCAGAAAGATCCGCCCCATCGTATCCAGCGCAGGCAAGCTTATGTCGCGCTGTTCCCCGAGGAAAAATTCCAGCGCAAACTCAACGACCAATGGCATCGTGAAGATCACACAGACGCTGGCGATCGCTGTCAGCGTTACCGATAGCGCAAGGTCCCCCCGTGAGTAGTGTGTCAGCAGATTTGAGAACGTTCCGCCCGGGCAGGCGCCGACCAGAACGAGACCAATCGCCAGGGGTGGCGGCAGCTTGAAGAGCAATGCGATGACCAGCGCAGCGAGCGGCAACAGGAGAAGCAGGCTACCCAGCCCGCCCAGTACCGGCGCCAGGCGGCCGCGGAAGCGGAGAAAATCGGCGGGCGTCAGCGACAAGCCCATCCCGAGCATGATCAAAGCCAGCGCTCCGGGCAGTACTGCGTTCGAAATAATGTCCATAAGCATTCAGGTCACACGCCTTTCTGCTGCACGGCCGGTCAGAATCTGAACGAACGCATGAAAAAGAATGACCAACGCAAAGACTGGAACGACCATTGTGACAAGAGCCAGATTCACCCCCAGCGCCTCAGACTGGCGCAGCGCAGAGCGCAGGATCATCCCCGGGGAATAGACAAGCAACGTGCCCGAGAAAACCAGAACGCACATGAAACGAAGCCATGATCTGGCTTTCTGCAGTGCAGGCGGTGAGCCCGCATCGACCTTGATCAAAGCCGGGTCTGCGCCTTCATAGAAGGCACAGGTCGCCGCGAGCAATGCGCTCCAAACCATGCAGTAACGCGCCCCCTCTTCGGTCCATGCTGGCGCGTCCTGCAAAACGTAGCGTGCTACGATCTGTATCATTACCAGGAGGACCATCAGGCTCAGCAAGCCGCTCGCGGCCCACAGCAACCCGGTGTTCAGACGGCGATCCGCATTGATCAAAAATGCGTTGAATTCCCCAGGCGCTTCCGACATCACAAATACCTGCCAGAAATTTTCAGCACATGATCAATCACGGAGTCTCGCGCATACGCACTGTAGGACCGCCGGGCGACCTCGCGGAATTTGCTCCGCGCTTCTTCCGATACGTGGACCGTTTCGATTCCGGTATCCTTAAGCAGTTCGAGATCGCTTTGCAGGCGTTGCTCCGACCATTTCCGGTTCGCCAGCCTACCCGCTGCAAATGCTGCCTCGACCGCTTTCCGCGTCGAGGCATCCATCGCATTCATCCACTTTGATGATGCCACAATCAGGCGGTGGGCCGGCGCCACTTTGAGGTCTGTAAAATATTTCAGGTAGGCACCGTGACCAAAAAGGACCGGCGCAAGCGGAGGGTTGAAGTAGCCAGATGCAATCCCGGTCTGCAGCGCCTGCGGTGTTTCCTCCCAGGCGACCTGAACGCCTGACGCCCCGAAGGATTCGATCAGAACGAGGTCTCGCTGATCCATCGCGCGCAGACGCAAACCTTTCATATCTTCTATTTCACGCACGGGCCTTTGCGTTGTGAAAAGCCCGCTCATTCCACCAAGGAATGCCGCATCAATCAGCACAAGCCCCGCGCGCGCCAGCTTCTGGTTTAATTCGGAAAGGAAGGCTTCGTCCGACAGCAACTGGTCAAATTGAACCAGATCCCGGAATAGAAATGGCAATTGTGCGACCACATACATTTCACTCAACGCTGTCGCTTCGGAAACGCTGGCATCGTTGAGCTGCAATAGGCCAAGCCCTGTCAGCTCGGTCCGGTCTTCTTCTCGGCCAAGAGAGGCATTTGTGCTAAGCGATATGGGCGAACCTGAAGCTTCCATTGCTTCAATGAATGCGCGCATCCAGACCCAGACGCCGTTCCAGTTTTCATTGGGGGATCCGGCCAGCGCAACTCTCATACGGGAGCGCGACGCAGGCTGGCACCCAGTCAGGGCCAAAGCACCTGTCGCCATTAAAAGCGTTCTTCTGTCCAGGACGCCGATCATAGTAGCCCCAGCACGCGTGGCAGGGTCAAAACAATATCCGGCACGTATAGCAGTAGAAACAGTACCGCAAACTCTATCAGGATGAACGGCATCAGCACCTTCATCAGAGCCCAGTAGGATTCACGCGTGGCGGCGGAGACGATCAGAACAACCCCGCCCAGCGGAGGCGTAATCAGACCCAGCGTGATCGTGAAACAGACGATCACTCCCAGATGCACGGGATCGGCGCCCAGTGTATAAGCCGCAGGAACAAGAATTGGCGCGAGCAGAATGAGCGCGATCTGTGTATCCAAGACCATGCCAACAAGGATGAAGATAATGGTCAGAACAGCGAGATAGGTATTCAGGCTGAGTGCATGCGCATCCAACCATGCCGCGATTATCGCAGGCGCGCCAACCACAGCGGCAAGAAAGTTTATGCTCGCCGCCGCAAAGATGATCGCAAAAATCGCGCCGGTGAAGATGGTCGCTCCAAAAACGGCCTCTTTCACGTTCGCCAGCTTCAATTCGCCTCCGAGGGCGATAATCAAAAGCGCTGTCACAACCGCCAGCGCAGCGGCCTCCGTCGGGGTGACGACCCCGAACACAATCCCGGCGATAATGATGAACGGCAACAGCATCGCCGGCCCGGCCTTCCGGACCGTTCGGAAAAACGGTGGACGTTCATTGAGGGAGGGATGATTATGCAGACGCGCAAAGATGGCATTTGCCGCAAATAGTGCCAGACTCAATAAAAGCCCCGGCACGATCGAAGCGGCGAACAGTGCGGCAACATCCACATTCATGATCGCACCGTAAAATATCAGAATAATGCTAGGTGGAATCAGCGGCCCGATAACGGAGGAAGCCGCAGTGATCGCGCCGGCATAGACACCGGAATATCCGTTCTCCTTCATTGCCGGAACAAGCGTCGATGAGAGTGCCGCAGCATCAGCCATGGCAGACCCGGAAACGCCGGCAAAGAACACGCTGCTGGCGACGTTCACATGTCCGAGACCGCCCCGGCTTCGTCCGACAACAAGCGATGCGAGATTGATCAGAGACCGCGTGATCCCCCCTCTGTTCATCAGCTCACCAACAAGCACAAACAAAGGCATTGCCATCAGGGCGAAGACGTCCAGCTGAGAGAAGGCCCGGCGCGGCAAAGCCTGGAGAAAGTCACCCAGACCAGCAACGTAGAATCCGAGAATGCCGGCCACCCCCATCACATAGGCCAGTCCCACACCCAAAAGGGCGGTGAGAAGCAACATGATGAAGGCGGCAATGCGCGACATTATCAGATCTGTTCTGCTGGAGCCACGCCGCTAGTAGCGCGCCCGAAGCTCCACACCGAAGGTGCGGGGGGCACCGAGCGACTGGATCTGCTGTCCGGGGATGATGACCCCTGAAGACCGGCTCACTGCATAGGTTTCATCGCTGAGATTCCGACCCCAGAGCATCAGGCTCCAGCTATCGTCGTTGGCGGCAATACCGATCCGCGAATTCAGAAGCGTTACTGCATCCTGCGTGAAGTCGGAATCATTGCTGGCGGAGAAGTATATCTTGCTTCGATAGCTCGTATCTGCGTGCAGGACAAAATCAATCGACGGCGTCATAGACCGACGGTAATCACCATTGATGGACAGAGAATGCTCCGGCGCCTCGGGCAAGCTGTTGCCGGAATAATCTTCTCCGGAAGATGTCGCATTCTGGAAGTCAGAGTACTCGCCGTTGAGGTAGCCGTAAGCTGCCGTGAAACGCAAAGCGTCGATCGGCTCCCAAGTCGCCTCCAGTTCCACGCCCCAGCTTTCGGCAGCGGCCGCATTGGATGTTGTGAAGGTTGGCACACCACCAATAGTCACAAGCTGGTTCACCTGGAGGTCGGTATAATCCAGGAAGAAGGCAGCCGCCGCGAGATAGATGGCGCCATCTGCGAGGGTCGACTTAGCGCCAAGCTCGTAATTGTTGACAAATTCCGGCCTGTATTCAGCGTCGCTGCCAGCGTTGATCGAGAAGACGTTATAGCCGCCCGATTTGTAGCCACGCGCATAGGACGCATAGAGCAGCGTATTGTCGGAAGGCGTCCAGTTGAGGCTGATTGACGGCGTCAATTCCTCGTCCTTACGCGACAGTTTCCGAAGCGCGGAATCTGCCAGGACCGCACCGTAGGGATCACCGACGGCGGAATGCGCAACGTCCTTCTCATCTTTGGACGCCCTTAGGGCCGCCGTGATTCCCACTTGCTCATTGAAGTGGAAATTCATTTGGCCGAACGCAGCATAGCTGGTCGTCGTGAGGTCGGCAAAAATGTCGATAGGGGTCTCGGCCGGATACACACCCAAATCCGGACCGATGATGGCGTTGGACACCGCACTCAGGTCTTCTTTCAGGTAATAGGCGCCCACAATATAATCGAAGTGCTCACCCTTTTCAGATGTGAACCGCACTTCCTGTGAGAACTGGCTCTGCTCTTCCGAAATACCCGAGCGAAGCTGGTTCAGCGGCGTAAAGTCATTGTCGGCAGCATTGAACCACTGATATTCGCGAAACGCCGTCAACGACGTCAATGTGCCTCCACCGAAGGTCCATTCCGCTTCCAGAGAGGTGCCCCAAAGGTCACGGTTCTGGACCGGATCAAAATCGTTCGAGACAACACGGTCTTCCGGGTTCGCATCTGCGAGCGGTGAACCGGCCAGGACACCATTCGCGAGCACCTCACTGGCGCCCATATTTGTACGGTCTTCCGCCGCATCGCCACGCCAAATCACGCGGAAGTTTTCGGCCGGGTCAAGGACAACGGCAAACCGAAGCGACGTGCCATCGACATCATCCAGATCGGTGCCGGTGGTGGCATTATCCGTGAAGCCGCTCCGACGCTGGGAGGAAAGCGAAATACGCGCCTTTGCAGTGTCGCTGACGACCAGGTCAGCCGCGCCAAAAAGGTTCAGCGCATCATAGTCACCGATATTGACGGCACCTTCGATGCCGCTCTTGTCGCCTGGCAGCTTGGAAATCAGGTTTACAGCGCCCGCGATCGTGTTCTTGCCATAGAGTGCCCCCTGCGGCCCCCGGATCACTTCAACGCGCTCAAGGTCGTACAGGTTGGTATTAATCGTCGTTGGGCGGCTCTGATAGACGCCATCCACGAAGACACCGACGCCCTGATCGACCCCGGGATTGTTCGGGTTCGAGGCGACACCCCGAATTGAGATCGATGTCGTGCGAAGTGAATTGTTCGTATTCATGTACACGTTCGGGAAAGCGGACGAGAGATCGTCCAGACGCGTTACACCCGCTGCCTCGAGCGACTCTGAAGAAACAGCGCTGACAGCCACCGGCACTTCGAGGATCGATTGTTCCCGCTTCTGCGCCGTGACAATGATTGTATCCAGCTTGTTGACTTCCTCGGCCTGCGCCGTCCCAAAAAGGGCAAGAGATATCGCAGACACGCTGCCTATCTTCGCAATGTTATGCATACGAATATTCCTTTTTACCTGAGTGCGCATTTTTAGCTCCTCTCCGCTCTCGCCTCCCCCGGACAGAGGACCAGCTTTCCATTCTGATAGGAGTTATATTTAATTATGATGTCAACTTCAATTTTTTATTTGTAGCAAGAGCACAACCTGCCGCTTTCAGTCGCCCTCTGCCTCCCCTGCTCCCCCCTGAATCGCCCAAATCTTGAGCGGAGGTAGTGGGTCGAATGGCCAGAGCGGTCGGAGAATCCGCTCAAATGGCATCTCGTCCAGATTGGTGTTCATAGCTGTCGGGGACCCCACCTCAAGGATCGTATTTTCAAAGTCGGCAAACGCGGCCCGGAAATGAGCTGAAGATTTCAGGACGATACACCGGAACGCCTGCGGGTCCGCACCAACGGCTGTAAAGAAGGAGGGCGATAGCGCCTGCCGGCGCTCACGGCCGACAACAACACCTCCGAAACTTGTCTCGATCAGTGCCAGAGGCCCTGATGATGGCCCCCCCACCGACCCGCGCGCATCCACCCCGTCATCGTCTGCCAGGCCTGCCACCCGGCCGAGAACGGCAAGCGGCGCACCTGAAAACGACGTCTCCTTGCCGCCGAGCGCGAATTCGCCCTCACCGCCAAGTCCGAGCCTGTGGGCCAATTCCAGCGTACCCGGATCATTGAGTATGCCCAGCCCAATCCCATCGACGCCTTGCTCGACAAGGGCACGCAAGACATGCGTCGCATCCCCGCTCGCACCGCCCCCGGGATTGTCGGACACATCGGCAATTATGTAGCGCTGCCCGGGATTGTCCCTGACAATACAGGCGGCCTCATAGGGCTCGAGCGCAGTCATCACTGCGGCCTCGAACAAGGCACGAAACCGCTCGCCCCCCTCTTCCGCAATTTCTCGTCCCGTATCTGGCTCGTCCGCATAAACCAGCAACTTTGCGCCTGCTTCCGGATGGTCACACCAAGGGAAGCTCTGAATGAGCGAAACCGACACCACGCCCGGCCGGGATTCCGCCCGCTTCATCCATTCAACAAAGCCCGCCATCGGCTGCGCAACAGTCGGAAAGCCTCCGATAAGGCCGCAGTCCGCAATTGTCGCACTTGGGCGGTGACCATTTTTCGCCATCGCCAGACTGGCATCGAACAACTCGATTCCGCGCGTCATAACGTCAATATGTGGATACTCTTTATAGGCGTGCAGCAAATCGGCCTCAGTCAGCATCTCCCGGGTCAGAACAGCATGAGGGTCCAGAAGTGCACCGATCACAACATCCGGGCCCACTATGTTGCGGACATTTTTGAGAATCTCTCCTTCACAATCCAACGTTTCTTCCGCAACCATTGCGCCATGGAGATCCAGCAGAACCAAGTCTACCGGCAGGGCTCGTCGCAGGTCTTCCAGCAGCTCGGCTTTCAATGCCTCATAGACGGGCTGCTCGACCGGCCCGCCCGGGACAGCGTAAGCAACGATGCCACGCCCGATCTCGCAGCCCGCGTCACATGCCGCCTGCATGATGCCTACATAACCTGGGTGAAGCCCCGGATCGACGACGGGCGCATGCGCTGGACAAATGCCGCCGTCCCGAAAATCCGCTTTGCTCGTCTTTCTGGAGACGAACGTATTGGTCTCAGTCCGTATACCGCCGACAAAGATTTTCACGTTCGCTCCGAATCGTCGTTCAAATTTTTATTGATTTTGAGATCAACTTCATTTATTTGAAAACCTTCGCAATCACAACCCCCAGTGTTGACACAGCAACACGTCAGAAACGCAGTGTCAGACCGCCGGAATCAAACCGCAAGGGAAAAGCCATGCAAGTTGCTGCTACACTCACTAGATCCGGGCTGGCATTCATGCTCGCAGCCATCTGTCTGACCAGTACTGCAGCCTGCCAAACCCACCCAAGAGCTCGCGATCTGGGCATCACCTTTGACGGTGAGCCTGGCAAACTGAACGCCATCACTGATCTACCGGGACTGGAGGTTGGCCAGGTTACCCTGACCGACAAGGGCGCGCGAACCGGCGCGACCGTCGTTTTTCCACTGGGCAAGGAAGCAACTGAAGGCGTCAGCGCAGGCTATTTCGCCTTCAACGGCACAGGCGAACTGACGGGCGCGCACTTCATCGAGGAATTCGGCGCCTTTTTTGGCCCCGTCACGCTAACCGGAACGCTCGGCATTGGTGAGGCCCGCGACGGCGTCCTCGAATGGACGGCAGAACATTTCAAAGGCAATGACGACGTAAAGTTCAGCCGCGTCCTGCCCGTCGTCGGCGAAACATATGATGGCGGCCTCAACGACGCCTGGTCTTTCCCCCTGACATCCAAGGACGTGGTGGATGCCCTAAACAGCGCCAAAACCGGGCCCGTCGAGGAAGGCTCTGTCGGCGGCGGCACAGGCATGGTGGCCTATCACTTCAAGGGCGGCATCGGCACATCCTCCCGCATTGCCCGTTACGGAGAAGATACAGCCTTCACCGTTGGCGTTCTGGTTCAGGCCAATCACGGCAATCGCGAACAACTGGTCATTGACGGCATTGATGTCGGCAAAATGATCACCGACCTACAGCCCACCCGCCCCCCGAAATCGGACACGGAACGGGATGGATCGATTATCATCGTGATAGGCACGGATGCGCCTCTCCTGCCAGGTCAGCTGAAGCGGCTCGCTCGGCGGGCAGCCATCGGCATGGGGCGCACAGGCGGCCAGGGTGACAGCCTCTCAGGCGACATTTTCCTCGCCTTCTCGACCGCGAACAGAGTGACGCTGGGCGCTGACGCGCCAGCCACTTATGTCAGTCTTCCGGGCGAAGCCCTGGATCCAATGTTCGACGCCGTTGTCGATGCCACCGAAGAAGCCATTCTCAATGCGCTCGTGGCGGCAGAAGACATGCCGGGCGGGCGTGGCGGGTTCGTGTACGCACTTCCAGAGGACAGAGTTCGCGCCATCATCCAGTCGACCAAAAAAGACCAATAAATCTCTTCCCGGAGCTTCATCATGTCATTTCGTATCCTGGTCCTAGCGGCCACCATTCTGGGTTTGACCAGCTGCGCCACAGCGACCTCGGACACGCCCTCCATTTCGCAGGTGACACCGGCGGCGGAGATCGCTTCGCTGGTCAGTGACGTCCAGAAAAGCGCACGCTATCCGGCAATCGCCGTGTCGGTTCGCAAAGGCGATGAGGTCATCTACGAAGGCGCTGTAGGCATTGCCGATCTTGAACAGAATTCAATTGCCACACCGGAAACGGTTTTCGCTATCGGGTCAATCACAAAGTCCTTCACGTCCATCGCGATTTCGCAACTCGTCGCAGCCGGAGAAGTTGACCTGAATGCATCCGTTGGCACGTACCTGACCGATTATGTTGGCCCGGCCAAGGACGTACCAGTGTGGACACTGATGAACCACACGTCCGGACTGATAAATTTCAATGCCCAACCAGAATTTCCTGCAGGCAGCCGCCGGGAATTCACGCGGCGTGAGATACGTGACATGTTCGAAACCCATGATCTGATGTTTCCGCCGGGTAGCGCGTTTAGCTATTCGAACTCCGGAACTTACCTTCTGGGCCTGATCATCGAATCCGTGTCCGGGCAGACTTATGATCGGTATCTCTCCGAAAACGTTCTTGCGCCCCTCGGCCTTGAGCACACCTACTACAATCGCCCCTCCACGGTTATCCCCAACAGGGCTGAAGGCTACACCGTCACCAAGGACGGGTATGAGAATGCGCCGCTGCTGGACCCACTTGTCCCGTTCTCAGCCGGATCGCTCGCCTCAACCGTTCAGGATATTCAGCACTATATCGACATGGTCCATCGCAAGAACGTCCTCGGTGACGCAATCCGCGACACGCTGTACACGCAGAAAACCTTTCCAGACGGCGAAACCAATCCTTATGCGCTGGGTGCCCTCGTGATCCGCGATTGGGAAGGACACCGCAAGATTGCCCATGCCGGCGACATTGATGGCTTCTCCGCCTATATGGCGTACTATCCGGATGATGACGTTTCAATTGTCATCCTCGCGAACACGCGTGACGTCTCCCCCACTCCCGTCGGCCTAGAGCAGAAAATTGCGCGAATCCTTTTCAATATGCCTCGCCCAATGAAGGCCGCAGACGCTCTAACAGACCGCGAAATCTCGAATCTTGTCGGCGATTACGATATTGGACGTATGCGGATCGGTCTCGACCGAATCGGCATCGTCGAACAGGATGACGGCATAGCCTTTCGCTTCGGTGGGACAGCAGCGCCGACCGATGCCATAAAGCTGGTTCGTATTTCGGGCATGAATTTCTACGCAGAAAATGACGACGAGATGGTCTTCTCGTTCGGCAATGATGACGGGGCAGATCTGAAGGTGGATTATACAGGCGCCACCTTCGCCTTTTCCAAGACAGAAGAATAGCGAGAGCGAACCCATGCTGGATATGGACCAAGCACGACAAGACTATGAGCAAAATGGTGTCTGCATCCTGCGTGGTGCTTTTGCCTCAAACTGGCTCGATCTTGTCGAAGAAGCCATCGACGAAGCCCTACAGAACCCCGGCCCACATGCAGAACGGTATGGCCCTGCGGGCGCAGAGCTTTTCTTTGGCGACCTCGACATGTGGACACGCTCGCCTTTATTCGAGAAATTCGTCCGGGAATCCCCCGCGGCCAGACTTGCGGGTGAGATCATGGGGTCTTCCACCTCGACGTTTCTCTACGATCAATTGCTTGTGAAGGAGCCAGGATCACAGGAGCGGACCCCTTGGCATCAGGACCAACCTTACTGGGCAGTATCCGGACGTCAGGTCAGTTCCATCTGGCTGCCGGTGGATGAGGCCCCGAGCGATGTCGCGCTTCAATTTGTCGGTGGCAGTCACAATTGGGGGCACGCCTACAACCCTTCTCACTTTGCAGACGGCACGCCCTATGTCGGCACGGGCTTGCCGGAATTACCCGACATTGAAGCCGAACGGGACAAATACGAGATTTTGGCTTGGGACGTATCACCCGGCGACTGTCTGATATTTCAGGGCATGGTCGTCCACGGCGCGCCGGGAAATCCGAAAGCCGGCAGGCGCCGGGTTCTGTCCACCCGCTGGCTTGGCGATGATGCGCGTTACCGCAAGCCTCAGGGCGAAGTTGCCATACCCACAACACAACCGGATCTTGCTGATGGCGCACCTTTTACCGGCCCGCTTTATCCGATGGTGTGGCGTGCGAACCCAGCCTAGTTGAGTGGTTGTTTCTGACTGAGTTCGGCAAGCTTGGCTGCTGTCCCGCGCAAGCCCTTGGGAATCTCTGCAGCCGGATACATCGCGCGATACCAGATGACGCTCAACGCATCGGCCAGCGCCTTGTCAGTCGGTACAATCTTGTCGGTGAGTTTGAGCAAGTTCTCATCCGGATAGATTACAAGCCTGCGAACAAGCTCATCCATCATTGAGCCCAGCGCATAAGACATCAGCAGCATGGCGTCTTCATCCACCGCACCGCCCGGATAATGACGAATTACGCTGCGGGAAACACGCGTGTACCAATCGCGGTTAACGCGCTGCACAAGCACCGAGAAGTCCGGATGTTCGTCTACAACCTGAAGCATGCAGCGCATCAGCCCAGCATTGGCACGGGCCAACCTGACGAAGCGATAGTTTGTTTCACGAATTGTCTCAAACGCAGTCCGGCTCGCACTGCCAACCGTACCGCCGGGTGGCATGAATTCGACAAACTCCGATAAAACTGCCAGCGCCGCGTCGCCCTTGTCCTTGAAATAGACGTAGAAGGATCCGTCAGCGATGCCGGCTTCTTGGGTGATATCAAGCACGCGCATCGCGTGGTATCCCAGACGCTCAAGCATCCTGGCCGTGGCGACCTTGATACGGGCACGGGTGCGCTCGCCTTTCCGGCTCGGAGGGGCCTCCTCCAAGCGCAAGGCAAGTGCGTCGACAAAGCTTGACGGTTCGGCCGCCGGAGATTCTTCAGAAACTGAGGTCGCGTTCATATCGCTGTATAAACCGACGAACGGCTTGGCGACAACCTCAATCACTCGCAGCGGACAAGCGAATTTCAGTCTTTATGCAATACGCCAGCAGCCAGGAAACCGCCATCCACTGCCAGAACATGACCATTCACATAGGCAGATGAAGGACTTGCCAGAAAGACAGCAGCGGCAGCGACTTCCTCAGGCGTGCCATAGCGGTCTGCCGGGATCGCACGGCGGTAGACCCGGCGAGTCGTTTCGCTGTGCATTTTCGCGACCAGATCCGTCTCGATGGCACCGGGGGCCAAGGCATTCGCCGTAACGCCATATGTCGCCAGCTCTACAGCCAGCACGCGGGTCAGCATGATCACGCCGCCTTTCGCACTGCCATAGGCAGCCCGGCCTGTTCCACCGGCAACACCTGCTGTCGATGCGATCGTGACGATCCGACCATAGCCCGCCTCCTTCATCTTTCGCCCGGCAGCCCGGCAGCAATAGAAGGCACCGGACAGGTCAACATCCATCATCCTGGCCCACTCGTCATCGCTTGTATCAAGGAATGACCGTTCAAGGCCGATCCCTGCGCTGTGCACAAGGATATCGAGTTTTCCACCACCAAACTCGGCTGCAGCTTCGACAGCAGTATCGCACTGCTGACTGGAGCTGACGTCAAGCGGTACGCAGATCACCTCTGCACCGGCGGCTTCCAGTGACGCCTGGGCAATTCGCATCTGATCGGCATCAAGATCTCCGATCGCGACCCGGACGCCCTGCTGTGCCAACTGCTCGGCGACCGCAAAGCCAATTCCACGGGCGCCGCCGGTGACAAGCGCTGTCTGACCTTTAAGAACTCGCATGATAACTATCCCCAGAATTCCTTGGGCGGCGGATAGACGGTACCATCGACATATCGCGCCGCATTGTCATAATCGTCCGCCAACAGCAGCGGTCCGTCGAGGTCGGCGAAATCACACATGGTCGCCAATGCGAGCGCCGGCGCCATGGACAGTGATGTGCCTGCCATGCAACCGACCAGGACATCAAACCCCAGCCGCCGAGCTTCCGCCAACAGAGCAAGCGCGCCTGTCAGCCCGCCGGTCTTGTCGAGCTTTATGTTCACCGCATCGTAGAGACCGGCCAACCCCTCTAGCGCTGATACCGTGAAACAGCTTTCATCCGCACAAAGCGGAATGGGAGACTGAAAACCTGCCAGATCTGCATCTTCACCAGCCGTCAGTGGCTGCTCAAGCATAATCAGGTTCAGCTTCGCCAATGCCGGGGCAACTTCGCGCAAGCGCTCAAAGCTCAGATCCTGATTGGCATCCGCCATAAGGATTGCATCACCGCGGACCTGCCTGACAGCCCGAACCTGATCCACAATGCGTGGCGCATCGACCTTCAGCTTCAGGCGCGGGCCAGTAACCTTCTCGGCAGCGGCCGCCATTGCACCGGGCGCATCCAGGCTGATCGTCTGGAAAGTCTGGATTGTGCCAGCCGGCGCGCCAATCATTTCATGGATGGAGGTCGATGCTTCCTTGCAGCGCAAATCCCATAAGGCGCAATCCAGCGCGTTGCGAGCCGCATAGGATTTTAGGCCACCCAATGCGGCTTCAACTGCCACCTGACTGCCGAAGCCTTTCTCGAAGGCCGCAAGTTCAATCGCGCCTTTCTCCGGATTGTCGCCATGAAAAAAGACGCCAATGCCTTCGCCTCGTCCCCGTGCAGCGCCGGAGTCCAGTTCAACGGTCAGTACGTCGATGGAGTGCAGTTCAGCAAACGCAAACTTCAATGGCTGCTTCAGAGGCCAGGACTTCTGACTCACCCGCATGCTTATCATAGCGCTTACGTCCCGGCTGGCACGGAAAGTAGCGCATCAACAATTGGCTCAGCACCTATCCGGATAGGATCGATCACAGGAACGGACAGCCTGTCAGCCAACTCCTCGCAAAGCTGGCGCGCTTCTGTCTCATTCTTTCGGCTTGTGTTGAGGCTGATGCCGGCACACCGAACGTCCGGACTTGTCAGCCGGGCCGCCTCCAGATGGCGGTCAATTGCGAGCTGGAGATCCGGGACTGGAAAGTCCTCGAAGAAACCAAGCCGCTCGCGACCGGCCTCATGACATAGCACGATGGCTTCCGGCTGACTGCCATGCAGCAGACCAAGAGACACACCGGCATAAGCAGGGTGAAAAATAGACCCCTGCCCTTCGATAACGCTCCAGTGCTCAGGATCGCTAGCGGGAGAAAGATACTCAGCAGCACCAGAGATGAAATCGCTCACGACACTGTCAATCGCGAAGCCTTTTCCAGAAATAAGCACACCGGTCTGACCCGTGGCACAAAAGTCTGCATGCTGACCTCGTCGGCGTAACTCTTTCCAGATTGCGAGTGCCGTGTATTTCTTGCCGACAGCGCAATCGGTTCCCACCGTAAGCACCCGCCGGCCGGAACGCGCTTTTCCACTACCAATCGGAAGAGCTTCGGGCGGATCTCGCAAGTCGACCAGCCTCCGGCCTTTTTTCTCTGCCAACGCGGCAAGTTCAGGGTCCGACTTAAGACGCTCATGCATTCCGGCGACTACATCAAGCCCGGCCTCCAGCGCGTCGACAAGAACCCGGCGCCAAGCCGGCGATATGGTGCCACCCACATTCGCGATACCGATCAACAGAGAGCGGGCTCCCTTTGCGGCCGCTTCCGCTGGCGTCAGGTCCTCAAGACCCAGATTGATCGCATCGTCTGATAGCCGGCACTGTCCCACGCAGTGTTCCGGCGCCCATTGCACTATGCCGATCCCGGTCTTGGCCATCAGAGGACGCGCCTCATTGCCGAGAAACACCAGGTAAGGCGCGTTGACTCTACTCATTTCCAACTCTCCGCCCGCAGCTTTCGGAAGCAGTCTAGAAGCTTTTCTCGACCCTGATGCCATAGGTCCGCCCTTGCGCACGCTGGATGTATGGGCCGACCTGATAGGTAATGTAGCGCGTATCCTGGAGATTGTTCACAAACCCGCTGAAGCTCCAGCTGTCACCCTCAACACCGAGACGCAGGTTCACCATCTCCGGCAGTTCGGACTCGATCGTGTTGGCATTGTTCTGGAAGCCATCCCACGAGTTGCTATAGCTGCCATAGGCAAACAGGTTGAGCGTATCGTTCAGGGGCTTGCGGTAAATTGAGTTGATGCTGAAGCTCTGCTTGAAGCTGCGGGGCACCTGATTTCCGGAATAGTCGACTTCGCCGCCGCCAGACATTGGCACAACAAATGACTCATACGTCGCATCAAGATATCCGTAAGCGACATTCACATCCAGCCCTTCAAGCGGACGGGCGGTCAGCTCGGCTTCGAGGCCTACCGATTCGATTTTGCCCGCATTGATGCCAAGACCGTTCACACCCGCCGGGAAGGTCGGGTCGATCACAGACTCATCGACCGAAATCAGCGCGTCCTTGCGTGTCTGAGAGAAGGCCGCAAGGGAGAGCTGCGCGCGCTCGCCTAACTGGGCTTTGACACCCGTCTCGAAACTGATGGACGTTTCGCTATCAAACGGCAGGTATTGCGGCTGGCTTGCACCTTCGTTTATGCCGCCCGCCTTGAAGCCTGTGGAGACCGTCGCGTAGACCATGACAGCATCCGACGCATCATAGCTGAGAGTTCCGGCAGGCGACCAGTTTTCGAAAACCGGATCGGTCGCGACAGAATAGTCCAGTGAACGCCCAACGATATAGATACAGGATGTGCAGCCCGGCGTTGTCTGGTCGAACGTCACGTCGCGCTCATCGCGGGTATAGCGCAGGCTCGTATCCAGGGTCAGCCGATCGGTGATGTCATAGGTCAGTTCGGCGAACGCGGCGAAGGAGAGAAGCTCCTGCTTGTTGTCGAGCACGAACAGCACGCTGTCCAGATTATCGCCCGTCAGGCCACCATTGTCCGGCGGAAAATACGTGCCGAGGCCCGGAACGCCCACCGAGATCAGGAAGTCCGTGTCGAAAAAGGAATCTTCTTTCAGGACGGTCGCGCCCACAAGGTAGCGGAAACGTTGATCGTCCGCAGACGCATAACGAAGCTCGCCGAAGAAATTGTCCAGCGTGATGTCCCGCGTGGAGGTTTGCAGATAGGCACTCGAAAAATCGGTATCGTCCTGCTGGAACACATCGATGGAGCGATAGCTGAGAATGTTTGTCAGCGTGCCAGTGCCGATGCGCCAGTTGATTTCAGACGAGACCTGGCTCTCTTCAGAATTGTAGGGTGTCTCAGTATTGTAAGACAGCTGCCGCGTGTCGTCACCTACCCGGAATACGGGCGGCGTCTGACCTTTATCATTCCGGTAGAGACCGGTGATGAGAACTTCCAGATCATCCGAGGGCTGCCAGAGGACGCGCGCCCGAGCCGACACGTTTTCTTTCTCGTCCAGTTCTTGATTGAGAAAGACGTTGCGGGCAAAGCCCTTATCCTGATTAACAGCCTTGAAGCTGAGACGCCCTGCAAGCGTGTCGCTGAAGGCATAGTTGCCCATGCCGACCAGTTCCTGGCGTTCTTTATTACCCACCTGAAGAATGATATTCGCGGCATTCTCGAAAACCGGCTTGGCAGTCGTGATGTTCACGGCGCCGCCAACGGCGTTGCGGCCGTAGAGACCCGCCTGAGGGCCCCTCAGAACTTCCACCTGTTCCAGATCATAAAGGTCGGACAAGCTGGTGACCGGGCCGCCGACATAGACACCATCCCGATAGATGCCAACGCCGGGTTCTTCGGTAGAACGCTCCCGGCTGACACCGCGCACGGCAATGTTAGAGCTGACGAAGTCGCCGCCTGGCTCGAAGGAAACGTTCGGGCTAAGAGCAACCAGGTCGCCCACATCGTCGAGTGCGCCAGTTTCAATGACATTCTTGCTGAAAGCGGTGATGGCCAGCGGCGTATCGGTGATGGCTTCCACCCGGCGCCGGGCCGTGACAGTGACGACGTCAAAGACCGCCTCATCCGCGGCATCGTCTGCGACTTGCGCAGCGCTTTCCTGCGCCGCAGCCGGGCTTGGGAGACAGGCGGCCATCGCCACACCCACAAATAGCGCCGTTTTCCACGAAGCCGCCCCGACCGGCTTTTCTTTTTCCTGCAACATCATTCTCTCAACCCTCCGGTTTTCAGGCAAATGCGGTCAGCTGCCGACCCAAGCAATCATCCGCTCCAAGTTCCAACGCCCCTTTTATCAAAAATGAGATCACTTTCAATATTTATTTGGATCTATCTTGTCATATGGCCGAGGCACGCCACCAAAATGGTCACTTAGCTTCCGAAATGCCGCCTGTTTGGAACACCTCGTCCTGTTCCCGGAGCATTGTCATGACCCCCATAGCGAAGACGATTGCCTCCTTCTCAACCCCGCCCCTATTCAAGGCCAGCGCCAGGACACGTTCCTCTTCTGGCTCGAACATCAATATCGCCACTGCGCCTTCTGATGTACCGGAATGCCAGTAGATTTTCCGGCCAGATGCTTGGGTTATGAGGCTGTCATAGAGCTGCGCCGGAATGTATTCGCGGCGTGCTTCGATGAATTTCGTGAAATCGACATAGAGGCCCAAACCATAGTCGATGGCTGAGCCATCATTCAGCGTCGCCGGTGCAAACATTTTGCCCTGCTCGCCCGCGGTCAGGAATTTGCCATCAATGAGCGCAGCGCCGAAGCGCGCAAGATCCTGCGTAGATGCGATCATTCCAGCGCCGGCATATTTGTAGCTACTGTCACTATAGGGCGCATTGATCAGCTCACCGCCAGCCCCCATTTCGTAGTTTCGGACCCGACCGGGAATAACTTCGCGGAGATCATCAAAGTCAAAGTGATCCAACCCGAGGGGGCCCCAGACTTCGTCATGCATGACGGCTTCCAAACTTTTACCAGCCGCACGGGTCATCACAGCACTAAGCAAAGTATAGCCATAGCTGGAATAGATGAACTGCGCGCCCGGAAGGCATTCCAGGGCATCATCGCGGAAAAGCGCGAGGGCAGCGAAGACATCGTTATAATGGATATAGGAGATTCCCTCTCCATCCCGGTATCCCCTCACGCACCCAGTGTGGGAGGCAAGCTGGCGGAGTGTGTCATCTCGGGCTGGCCCGTCGAAACCTTCGAGATAGTCTGATACTCGGCCGTCAAAATCGATCTGACCGTTCCTCGCCATACGGATAGCCGCAGCAGCAGTCACGGTTTTGGAAATCGAACCTATGCGATTGAGCTTGTCCGTGCTCATCGGAACCTGCTGTTCAAGATCTGCAACGCCGATTGCCTTGTCCACAACAATCTCTTCGCCTTCAATGATGGTAAGGGACGCCCCAGGTGACTGGACCTGGCTGGCAAAGTCACCCAGGGCAGCCGCCACATCCGGGCGAAGTTCAGCATATGAAAGAGGCTGCTGCACAAAAAAAGCGAGGACTAACAAGATCAAACTGCGCATTCCAAATCTCCTGTCTCCAACGATCACGACAATCGCCTCACAGGCCTCAGCCGCGCACGATCCATTTCGTTCAAATTGTCCGAACAGCTAAATCAACCGCTCGATCGGGGATGCCCGATATTGATTCCAGAGTCCTATTTATTGAATTTGATGTCAATTTCTTTAATGTGCTGAGGCCGCCGATTTGCTGAGATACCTATCGGAAGAGTGCTGTCAGATGAATGCGAGCTAGCCGCCGTTTTTTCGCGAGGCAGTAGATCCAAGGCTGTAATCAGCTCGTGCCATTTGCGAATCTTGTGCGCGAAATAAGCCCTGTACTGATCGACCCAGTGGCCGACCGTTTCATAGAAAATGTCGGTGCTGCGTTCGTGAAGCAGATCTTCAGCATTCCACAGGACAGCAAGAATCGCACATACATCATGACCGCAAGCTGGATCATTTCGAGTGACGTCTTGAATTAGCGATTTGGATTTTTCGCCATTTATCGTTGGCTAATAATCAGAATTGCTCACATTAAGCCCGGTCTTTTGACAGTGCTCATTAGCCAAATTCAAGCTGTTTCCCTGATAACATCGGCAAGGATGTCCAGGCCCTCATCCAGAACTTCGAACGGAATCGTGAGTGGCGACAGAAAGCGGATGACGTTGGACCGCACGCCGCAGGATAACAGCAAAAGCCCCTTTTCTCTTGCCACCGACACGATGCGCTTCGTGCGATCCGGATCTGCGCGTGATGGGTCTCCGTCCTGTATCAATTCCATTGCGGTCATGGCGCCAAGCGTCCGGATTTCACCAATGCCGCGATCAGACTGACGTAACGCTTCGCACCGACGCACGATCTTGTCGCCAATTTCAATGGCTCGCGCGCACAGGTTTTCACTTTCGATCACGTCGAGAACCGCCAGGCCAGCTACACACCCGAGCGGAGACCCGCCATAGGTTCCTCCAAGCCCGCCCGGAGCAGGCGCGTCCATGATATCAGCTTTGCCAATGACGCCAGAAATTGGGAGCCCTCCGGCCATCGCCTTGGCAACCGTCATCAGATCAGGCTCAATTCCGGCGTATTCTGTGGCGAACATTTTTCCAGTTCTCGCAAATCCAGATTGGATTTCGTCCACGATGAGCAGGATACCGTTTGCGTCACAAATCGCGCGCAGAGACTTCAGAAAAGCTGGACTTGCTGCATAGAAGCCACCTTCACCCTGAACCGGTTCAATAATGATTGCAGCGATACGGGTAGCCTCTACATCAGCTTTGAACAGAGCCTCCAACGCGTTGAGCGAATCGGCTTCTGATATCCCGAGATATGGTGCAGGAAACGGCACATGCCAGACATCTCCCGGGAACGGACCAAACCCGGTCTTGTACGGTGCCACTTTACCCGTCAGGGCCATCGTCATCATGGTGCGACCATGGAAACCGCCAGAGAACGCGATGACGCCAGGCCGGCCGGTTGCGGCTCGGGCAATCTTGACGGCATTCTCTACCGCTTCGGCACCAGTTGTCAGGAAGATGGTTTTCTTTGGAGAAGGTCCGGGCGCGAGAGCGCTTAGTTTTTCGGCAAGAGAGATATAGCTTTCATACGGCGTCACCTGAAAGCACACATGCGAGAAATTATCCAACTGAGCCGCAACCGCGGCTTTGACCTTCGGATGATTATGACCTGTGTTGGTAACTGCAATCCCGGCCGCAAAGTCGATATACCGGTGACCTTCACCATCCCAGATCTCAGCATTGAGGGCACGAACGGCAAAGACCGGATGCATGCTGCCAACACCACGGGGGACAGCGGCTTCGCGTTTCGACCAAAGCGTTTCATTTGTCATATCATTCGCTCGGCGATTAAGCGCCGAGGCCTCCCATCATGATGTACTTGAGTTCCAGATAGTCATCGATGCCGTGGTGAGATCCTTCGCGCCCCATACCGGATTGCTTCACCCCGCCAAACGGCGCCGCGGCATTTGAAATGGCGCCTTCATTGATTCCAACCATGCCATATTCGAGGGCCTCGGAAACGCGCCAAGCACGACCGAGATCACGCGTATAGGCATAGGCGGCCAGCCCATAGGGCGTATCGTTCGCCATAGCCACGACGTCATCCTCCTTGTCAAAGGCAATCATCGCAGCAACCGGCCCAAAGATTTCTTCACGTGCGATATCCATCGATGGCGTCACGCCGGACAGAATTGTCGGTTGGTAAAATAGCCTCCCCGCGTCATGACGCTGACCGCCTGTGACAAGCCGGGCTCCCGCCGTTCCAGCCGCGCCGACGAGGCGCTCAACTTTCTTGACCGCCTCTTCATTAATCAGTGGACCAATCTCTGCACCAGCAACATTGCCGTCTGCGACCTTAAGCATTGCTACCCGGTCGAGCACTTTTTCAGCGAAAGCATCCATAACTTTCGCATGGACGAAAATGCGGTTGGCGCAAACGCAGGTCTGCCCAGCATTTCGGAATTTTGACGCCATAAGGCCATCAGCCGCTGCATCGAGGTCCGCATCATCGAACACTATGAACGGCGCATTACCGCCAAGCTCCATAGAGACCTTTTTGATTGTACCCGCAGCTTGTCCGAGGAGAAGCCGGCCAATTTCGGTTGACCCCGTAAAGCTGATTTTGCGAACAGTTTCACTGGACGTCAGCTCCCCTCCAACATCCGCTGGCCGAGAAGTTGGCAGGACATTGAACACTCCGTCTGGAATACCCGCTTCGCCGGCTAGTTCTGCCATGATCAATGCTGACAGGGGCGTATCTTCCGCGGGTTTTGCCACCAAGGTACAACCTGCCGCAAGCGCAGCGGCGGCTTTTCGCGCGAGCATGGCGTTAGGAAAGTTCCAAGGTGTGATCGCAGCGCAGACTCCGACAGGTTGGCGGATCACAACGACCCGCTTGTCGGACGCCGGAGCTGGAATGACCTCGCCATATATGCGCCGAGTTTCCTCAGCGAACCACTCGAGATACGATGCGCCATACAGAATTTCGCCTCGCGCCTCTGTTAAAGGCTTGCCGTTTTCAAGCATCAGGATCCTGGCGAGCCGGTCTGCATGCGCGACCATCAAATCACGCCAATGCCTGAGTGCATTTGCACGGTCATTGGCCGTCCAACCGGCCCAAGCTTTTTGGGCCGCACCGGCAGCAGCGATTGCCCTGCGTGTTTCAGTAACTCCGCAATCTGCCACAGTCGCGATAATCTCGCCCGTCGCTGGATTGGTGACATCAAATGTGTGCCCATCGCTGGCGTCGGACCAGCGCCCGTCAATGTAGGCCTTCACTGGGCATTGAATGTCGCGGTCAGACATGGAGGCATGATCCCTGAAATATGTGTTGGTGCAGATTAAGCCGAACTGGCCCAACCCATAGAGCCAGTTCGAGGGCGTATGTTGCGCCAGATCGGATCAACCACCCGGCGCGCGTGCACGGTCCAGCGCCAACGCCGGGACCAGCATGATCAGGCCGCTTATCCCAAGACCGGCTACCGCCAGATTTATCAAAACCGAGTATCCGCCCCCTCCCGCCAATACCCAACCTGCAACCATAGGGCCGGAAGCCAGGCCAAGTTTCGAGACAAAGCCACCGAATGCTGACGCACGTCCTGCCTTATCGAACTCCGCTGTCATGCCAAGAAGGTAGGCAATAACGAATCCCCAAGTAATTCCCGTACCGCAATTCGCGATCATGTAGGCAGCGGGGTTGGCACTATAGTGGAACACCGCAGTCCCGATCAGGGTCAATGCGATAGAGGCCAGCAATAGCCTGAAGCGGCCAAACCTCAGTCCACAAATCATCACAAGCAGGGGCCCGAGTAAAGCAACCCAAGTTGCAAGCCCCAACGCTGTCGATACATACGCTCGGGTCAATCCGTAGTCGAGACCAAGTCTGATGATATAAGCCAAAAGCCCCATATTGGCGGCCTGAAAAACAAAGATAGCAATTAGTGTCAGGCCAAGCGGTCCCCAACGAATAGAGTTTTCACCAGAACTTACCTTCGCGCGAGGCGGGTAAGACGACAGAAATGGAAGCATCACAAGCGTCACCAGACTGAACAGCGCGAGCGCAAGAAACAAGGCCTGCGTACCGTAGACAGGCGCTAAAGGCGGCAGGACCATAACACCTAGACCGCCCAGTCCGAACTGGACGAAAAGCAACATACCAAATGTCCGGTCAGGATTGGCTGTGCGTGCGATAACCGCAAAAGCTGTGCCTGTAAGAACACCGCCTGCAAAACCATGCGCCGCGCGAACCGGCAAGAGTGCTTCAAACGTCTGAAGGCCAATTGAGAGCAGGTCTATCCCTACAAGGATGACTAAACAAAAGGTAGCCAGGATTTTCCAGGGCACCGCACGGATCAGGAACACGGCCACTAGCGCTCCAAGTGCTGCCCCATAAATATTCACTGACCCGATTTGCCCAGCCTGGCCTTCGGTGAGACCGATACCGCTGACCAAACCATCTACAATCGCCGCCATGATGTTGACATAGAACAACCCGGCTGTCGCAAGGAACGCGAGGAGGACCGCTGCTGCAAGTCCATCCGCCTGGGCTGACAAAAATTTTGATTGCGGTGCTGAAGTCGTAGTCATTCGGATAGACCTCTACAGAAGGGGGTTATCTTTTCTGTCTCGAAAGCAGCACGTGCCCAGGAATACCCACTACCATCGCTGACATAATAATAGGATGTCCCGTTCGGAATCAGCGCCGCTGCCAAACCGCCAAAACCCGATAAGAAAGGAATTGGGACCGACGTGTCGCAGTGGCCGTATGTTTGAATATCAAAGGACCAGAATCCGTTATTGTAGCTAAGCGGAGCGGCAGGTGCTGGCAGACCGCGATCAATCGGATCCTTTTGCAAAGCGGCCGCGAATGGTACCGGCGCGAACATGTCGACTCCATCAATCTGACCGTTTTCGTGACCAATAAATTCCAGTAGTCTGGCCAGGTCACCGCGCTGCATGAAAAGCCCCCAACCTGTAAAAGGTTGAGCATAGGCGTCTTTTGTACGCCGTGTTTCATCTAGCGTCGCAGACAGGCCGAGTGGTTTCCAGATCGCGTCCACGAGCAGATCTCGATAAATATCGGCGTCAGGACCTTCGTGCGTCTTCAGAAAGCTTTGCATCGCAGTTCCAAGAAGGAAGGTATCGGATGTATGGTAGACCCACTGCTCCCCCGGCTGCTCCCGGTATGGGTATTGCGTGCACGCGAGTGCTATTTTCTCGCTCTGCCCTTCAACCATGAAGAAGTCTTGATCAATGGCAGCGTTTTCGTCTGCTTCGGGTTCGACGGAGTTATAATGCCCTGTTACCATATCGAGCGCGTTCTCAAAAGTCACACCCTTCCAGCTCTCGCTGGCCGCGCAGGCCGGAACATAATCACTGATGTTTTCCTGCATTACGCCCGGGTACAGTTTTTCCAGCCGCATCAGTCCAAGCCCGCCAAACAGGGACTTTGCAAATGAGTAAGACGGGATGACGAGGTCATCACAATAAGGATAAGGGCCATACCGTGTCTCGCAGCCACCAACATAGTGCACGCCGTCCGCCACCAGCCCAAATAGGGTCATGGAAGATGGCGCAACATCTTCTGCCGATCCGAATACGGATTGGTCCACATCTGGATAGGCAGCGCTGAGCGCACTTATCGGGCGCAATGGCAAACGGCTGGATCGCTCCAATGCGTCTCGGCTCCTGATCGCTGCCGCTTCGGGAATGTCGCCGGGAGCATACGCCGTTGGCGCAACACCCCAAGCATCAAACTGGAAATAAGCGCAGGTTTCTGACCCAATTTGCCAGACCGCCGGCGTGATCGACCCATCGGCTTTAAAGCCGAACATCAAAAGACCGTTGTGAACACAATTGGCGTTTTTCTCGACCAGCGCAAATGGCAATGCCCCTCGGCTCCATCCGCCATCATCCGGTTCACGCCAAACGCGGCCGGGTGTCAGAATATAATCCCAGTACGGGTCTTCCGAAATCACAAGGCCGCGTTTGGCAGGTAACAAACGCTCCCCGTCCTGGACAAGCGCGACCTTGATCTCTGGAAGCGATGCCAAGGGTGTTTTGCTAAGTGCCATAAGACCAAAGCGATCTACCACAATACGAGTTGTTTGAGGCTTTGCGACAGGCTTGAACGTCAGCCTCCCACCAAACTGTACTTCACTGGGAATACTATCGGCGGACCGTGCGAACTGAACCGTTGAAAACGGTCCTTGAGGTTCAACCTCGCCAAGCAGATACTCCGGAGCAATTACGAGACTGGGAACACGGTCAGTTCCTGATTCCGGCAAGCTGGATACGCTGACATTGTCTGCCCAGCATGTGTCATTGCCGGCATTGCCAACTGCCTTGATCTGAAGCGAAAGCTGGTCTGCCGGTACGACAATCTCGCCAGACACTTTATGCAGGGACACAGTATCGTCCTGCCCATCGGATATCCGCCCAAGCTCAATCCAGTCGCCGTCCGATACAGACGCTTCCAGCACACAGCTATCCTTGCCCTCAAGATTATCAGCCGCGAATTCTGTGGAGACTTTGTAGCGCCCCGGCGGAAGGGCAAGACGAATGGTCGCCGAGGCATCGCGTTGCAGCCGAAGTGAAATATTTCCTGCATATTCCGTCAGCCGAATATCTCCGCGCGCGGGCTTGCCGGTCCACCCCGAAGTATCACCATCCTGAAACGTTTCCGACCACAGGCCTTGAGCGCAGGCGGAAGCCACACCCAAAATCGCGATAGTAGCAAGTACGGCGGCGCGGTACATCTATTCGTTGTCTCCCAAGGCATTTATCAGGGGTGCGAGCTGTTTCTCATATCGCCGCCACCGGTTGACAGAGCTTGTATAGATCGGACGGCGAACCTGAGCCGCGCTGGCCGTCGCCGTTGGACTGGTATTCTTGTGGAAGTCCAGGCAGGCTGTGTCCCATGCCAAACCAACCTCGGACAACAGACGTCGGGTCTGCACCTCTTGGTCTGCGACGATGTCTTCGTAGTGAACTTCTATGATTCGACCTGGCAACATCGCGTGCCAATGCATCATTAGTCCCGACTTCGCACGCATATATTTGGCCAGGTCATCAAAATTGTATGAGAACGGGTAGCCCATCCGGAACAAGGCTTTGTACATACCAAATGCATTGTCTATCGGATTGCGATTGACGTGAATGATCCTGGCATTCGGGAGGGCTGCCGCGACAAGGCCAATATAAAGGAAATTGGCTGGGGCCTTGTCAATTGAGAACCGCGCTCCCTTACCGCGCTGGCGAATCCTATGAAGGTAGGTCTCTCCTAGGTCCCGCATGTTCAGACCTACCGCTTTTGAAATGAGGTCACCCGGTCCCGGGACCGTGCGGCCCATGGCCGTCAGAGTCAGCGGGAAATCGTTCAGCTCACCGAGACTCTCAACTTCCGGATGGGCACTGAGAATACGATCGACGAGCGTGGTTCCGCTGCGCGGAAGACCGAGCACAAAAATAGATCCCTCATCGTCACACCCGTTGCGAGCTTTCCCAAAGAATTCTGCGTCAAAGACTTCGGCAATACGCGCCATCGTGACGATGTCTTTTTCGACCCGATAGGCCATCTTTGTGCGGCGGGCATCAGCCCCCTTCTTCAGGGCCACGAAGCTCTCCTCATGGCGTCCCAGGTCTTCGAGTTCGTGAGCCAGTGCATAGTTCAAACCGACGGCGCTCATCGAATCCTGAGCAGTTTCGTCAATTGCTTTGCGAATGGCATCGATATGATTTTTGTCTGGTGTTTGCCTGCGCAAGGTCGCACGGTTGTAATAAGCGTCATAGTCCCGGGGATTGGACTCTATCAGCCTGTCCAGCAAATCTTCGGCTTGCTCCAACTTCCCAGTTGCGATCAATGCTGAAGATAGCGCGTACTGCAACGCCGTACTTTCAGAATCCAGAGCCAATGCGGCACGTGCGCATCGCTCAGACGCATCAAAATTCCCGCACTGGCTGTAGGCTTCGCTGATGCGCCCCAGCCACGCCGCGTCACCTTCTGCGTCAGCTTCCATTTCCCTCAGTGCAGCGAGCGCAGAGAGGACGTCACCCAAATGGATCTGAGCCTCGACATCCAAGAGCCGGATGAGTGGTGACCCAGGTGCCAGGGTCAAGGCTTTTTCAAGATGAGCACGCATGCGCGCAGGATCAGCCGTCAATTGCGCCAACCGCGCCGCAGCAACCCAGCCGTCTACATAAGCCGGTCTGCTGAGGGTAAGTTCTGAGATCAGTTGAGCAGCTCGCCCCACGTCGCGCCCACGCAAAGCCCGATCAATTTCCGCAAGACGCGCATCTGGTGCTTGGGATGGGGAAGCAATGGTCATCTGGATTACCGGCATGGCAGATCAATAACCCGCCATGCCGAAAGAACCTCTTAGAAGTTTTGGCGGACGGTTACACCAATCGTGCGCGGCAGGGAAATCAGCTGCTTGTTCGCATTACCGAAATAACCCTGGGCTGGTGCTGTCCCCATATAAGCTTCGGTAAAGACACCCGTGACCCCGTCATCATTGGCGATGTTCTTCATCCACAGTGAAAATGAAGTATTATTGCGCGTGAAAGTCGTCGTCGCATTCCAGATGGCAAACCCGTCGAGCGGGACATTGTAGGTTGGTGAGACACCGACACCATTGCGGGTTTCGGACTGATAGTAACCATCAACTCTCGAATACCAGGTCCAGTTATTGAGATCCCGCGTATAGTCGAGCGCCCAGTTAAGTTGATGCTCTGGCGTTCCCGGAAGCATTGCGCCGTCCAACGCAATTGGCGCAGCCGGGGCCGGACGATCCGGGGCGTAGAAATCCTTCGTCAACTCGGCATTCACGTAGGCATAGCCGAGCGAATAGTGCCAATTATCATTGAGGTAGCCATCGAGCGACGCCTCCAGACCGTAGCTCTGTGCTTCACCGCCATTCTGTACGGTGAAGAACCCCCAATTTGTCGAGGCCGTATTGAGCTGTGGGTCAGTCCAGTCAACGAGGAAGGCGCTTACATCATAACGAATGTCGCCGCGCTCTCCTTTGACGCCGACCTCATAGTTGACGACCGAATCTGGCGTATAAAGCTGCCAGCGCGGGTCCTCAGCAAAAGAGCCAGTGAGTGGCACTGCATTTGATCCACCGCGGCGATAGCCCTCTGATATGGTTGCATACAGCATATCATATTCATTGTAGTGCCACGACGCGTTCACCTTGAACAAAACGTCGTCTTCTGACGCCGAAAAAGACGCATTCGTCGGATCCGAGACACCCGCATAGAGCGGCAAATCAAGGAAGGTGACGTTCTCAGACTTGTTGTCAAAATACCGGGCACCAACGGTCAGATCCAGATCAGGCGATGTATGCCAGGTCAGTTCACCAAAGAGAGACACTTCTTCAAAGTTCTCTGTCCGGCGATACGCGAAATCCTGATCCCTTGTGACCGCTGTTGCCGCGAATGGCAGGTAAGCGTCCCACCAGTTCTTGAAGCCTCGCAGAAAGCTTGATTGCGTCCCTTCAAGCTGTTGCTTGCGGTAAAACCCGCCGACAACATAGTCAAAGGCATCACCGTCATCTGAGACGAGACGAACCTCCTGAACCACAGCCTCATCAGCAAACGTACGCACAGCAGATGCCATCGGCCGCGGATAGGTGTAGTAGAAGCTCAGGAAGCCAGCTTGCGCATAGAAACCTGTATTCTCACTGACACTTTCACCCGTGTGATCATAGTGGGACGTCGATGATGTCAGCGTTGCAAAGCCAAGATCAAATTCGGCTTCGAGGGATGTCGCATTGATATCGCGCGAGGATGGCTCAAGCTGGATAGATCCGTTCTCATAATCGCCATATGTGTTTCCGAAACCGTCCTGTCCGACAGTGCTCTGGCGCCGTCCACCGACCTCATCAGATTGGCGCGTGTGGACAATCTTGATCGACATCTTGTCAGTAGGCTCCAGCAATAGAGTCGCCCGCCCCATCCAGACATCCACAGTGTCTGCGTCTTCCACCGATTTGTATGAAGCGGCTGTATCCAGAATGCCGTTGGGTGCGACAGGGATACCGCTACTGTCCAGTTCGTACACGTTCACATAGTCAGTGATGCCCGGGTAATCCCCGACGCTACCGACGATACGCAGTGCGGCTTTGTCACCGATCGGCATGTTAAATGCACCGTCAACACTATAACCGAGGCCTTCTGACCCCTCCACCGACGAGCCGGAGGCGCTGACATAACCATTATACTCACCGAGGTCCGGATCTCGTGTAATGTAACGGATCGTTCCGCCCAGTGATCCTGAACCATAAAGCGTGCCCTGCGGGCCTCGGAGGACCTCAACTCGCTCCAGGTCGCGCAGCAGAAAATTGGCAAAAATGGGCGTGTCGTTGACATAAGTCGAAACGGACGCGACCGCCGAGACGGCGTAGTCACCCAGACCATTACTATCAACCGCCAAGCCACGAATCCGGGCAGAATTCATCGTGCCGGAATTGCGGGCACCGCGATCGACGACGGCGACTCCGGGGATCGAGCGGAGAAGTTCAGCGTCATCGAGTATACTCGCCGCTTCGATGCTTTCTCCAGTAACAGCGGAGATATTGTAGGGTACATCCACCAAACTTTCGTCGCGACGGGTTGCAGTAACAGTGATCGTATTCTGCCGACTGACAGTATCGTCTTCTTGTGCTGTTGCCGTAAAAGTTCCGAGCGACGTGGCGCTGACGCCTGTCATCAGAAGGGTGAGCAAACTCGCCTTTGGCCGACTGAATCGGGTATTCTTCATTTTGCTATCTCCTATTTGTTACGACAATCTGGCACGAGGTCGAAGTCGCCCCCTAAACCGAGCCCTTATTATTGGTAGTGGTCAGACGAGGTGTTTTTGATGGCTGTGATAATTTGGCCGATTCAGGCACTATCGAACGGGTTGGCATTTCCAGCGCACCCCAATCCCGCATAGCTTCAGAACGCGCATCAACGCTTTCGTGCAGCGGGAAGCGTCCGGGCATATCTCGAAAACTCTTCATAACCTGACCAAGGCCATTCCAGCCTCTTGAACGGGCGCTGCGAACCTGCTCAAGGTCCAGCTCAAGCGCCATGATTTCGCGTCCAGCCCCAGCCTCATAAATGAGGTCCCCGCCAGGCCCATATATGACTGAGCGGCCATTGCCCTGCTGGCCTGCGACATTCAAATCAACAACAAAGCATTGACTGATCGCGGCGTTGGCGCGCGCAATTGCAAGTTCGACATCGCGATCGATTGTATTCGTCATTGTCGGGACAATGATTACTTCCGCGCCCATCGCTGCAAGTGTTCGAACAAGCTCCGGGAACCAAATATCGTAACAAATAGCGACCGCGACTTTTCCAGCACCAGGTACGTCAAAAACGACATAGCTGTTCCCTGAAGCCACACCTTTCTCGTAAGGCAGGAACGGGAACATCTTGTCGTATCGCGCGATGATTTGCCCTGTTGGGTCGATAATCGGCGTCGTGTTGAATACCTGCCCATCACGATCTTCATACAGGCTGCCTGGAATGATCCAGAGACTCGTTTCGGCGGCAAGCGACTGAAGGCGCTGTTCCGTCGCCCCACCCGCTCGTTCTGCCTTCTCTGGACTCGCGCCGTGGATGGCGAGTTCACCCAGCGCGATCATGCTGAGCCAAGGGAAGCGTCGTGCAGCCGATCTGACTTCCTGCTCGATCAGTTCCAGATTTCCAGTGGCTTCACCGGCAGTCTGGATCGCTGCAACTCCCAATCGTGACATTCCTGCACCCCAGCTTGTCGAAGTCTGTGGGTCGGACGATGCCGACGCTGGACTCGAGAGAGTGCAACATGACAGGACCGCAAGTTATGGCTTAGGGCCAAAAACCGATCCTCTTTGGAGCCAGATTTTGTGAACAATCAATACAACCCGTATCAGCCCGGGAAGTCAGACCGAGGGTGCCATGATAACGGCACTGTCCACGACGCGCCCGGAGTCGTCGAGCCAGGACAAATGCTGACCGTCGACCGAGATACGGAATCCCAATACTTCAGTGAACGCCCAGCGTTGCCATTGACGATACCACTTTTCACCTTCGACCCACCAGCGACCAGTATCTTTGTCTTCACCTGCCGAACCGGCCCGGCCGATCATATTTCCGTCAGGTTCCAGTTTGATTGTACACGGCTCTCCGTAGACAGTACTATAATGCAAAGTAACCCCGCCAAGCGTTTTAGTGATTTCTTCACCGGACAATGTCGCTTGCTGCGATGAGGGAGGCGGCCCATCCTTCGACACCGCATGCATGGCTTCTGACAGCGCCGCAATACCATCCCGGATCCGGTCAGACTGGATGCTTGTAACGCCAAGCCGGAACATATTCGTTGGCGCATTGCCGGGCGCAAAATACTGCTCCACCGCCTCAATCAGGACGCCGCGCGCCTGTGCGTCAGCCATCAGCTTATCCGTCTGGAGGCCTTCTTCGCCGCGAACCCAATAGGTGGTACCACCGCGGACCGGAGCCACAGCAATAGACAAAGGCCGATAGTGATTAAGTGCATCTCGCAGCGCGATCAGGCGCTCCTCGAACACCTTGTTGAGACGGCGAAGCATGGAATCATAGTGGCCGAGCGACAGGAAAAAGGCCGCGGCTCGTTGATTGTTTGGCGAAGGGCGTCCGGTCGTGAGGCTTCGTAGCCTTCGGGCGGCAGTAATGACTTCTGGAGGCGCGACCATGAAGCCAAGCCCGACGCCCGGTTCGAGAACCTTTGAAAGGCTCGCGACATAGATGACCCGGTCCCCCCCCTCCATCGCTCGAAGGGACGGAATCGGATCATCGAGATAGTTCAACTCGCACTCAAAATCATCTTCTATGATGAGGAAATCATTCTGCGCAGCCATATCGAGCAGTTCGGCCCGCCGGGCGCTTGAGAGCGTTACGGCAGTCGGGCGTTGGCGACTCGGCGTGACATGAACAATGTCGCATCCTTTGAGCTTGTCGTCGACGATCAACCCTTCATCATCAACGGGGAGAAAGGTCAGGCGAGCTTTGCGTCCCTCGAACAGGGCGCGCATTTCCGGTAATCCGGGCTCTTCGACGCCAGCCACTGTTCCCTCCGAGGCAAACAGTCTCGTTATCAAATGCAGGGCCTGCTGTTCGCTAACGGTTATCAGCAGTTCGTCGGGACGGGCAATAATACCCCGTCTCGGCAGAAGCTTTGTGCGTATTTCCTCGATCAGGGCATCATCATCCGCTTCTCCGGAATCGACAGACCAGGTTTCCACCTCCTGCGCAGCAAGCGCCAGGCGACTGGCTTCACGCCATTCGAAGATCGGAAACAGAGACCGGTCATAACGCCCCTCAATAAAAGGGTATCGGTTGGTTTGCCAGTCAGACGGAAACCTGTGGGTCGACCTAGCAAAAACAGACTCGTTTAAGCGCGCGCTGACCGTCGATAGAACAGGCCCGCTGCGTGGGCCGATCACCGGCATCGAACATCCCTGATATCGCTGCATATCAGTCGCCACGAACACGCCGCTTCGTTCTCGCGAGACCAGGTGCCCATCCGCGATGAGCGTCTGGTAGGCTATCAGAGCCGTGTTGCGGGAGACCCCCAGACGATCCGCCAGTTTCCGCGAAGAAGGCAATCGCACTCCGGCTGGCAAAACCCCGGAGCCGATCGCATTGAAAAACCCACGACGGATTTGATCCTGAAGGGACAAACTGCTTGTCCGATCCAGCTGAAGAAGCGGAGCAAGCGCAGAAGCTTCTATCGTCTGGACACGGGTCATAAAATTCATCCAATACCAAAACGGACGGGTATCACCATGACAAAATGGTCGCAATGGTGGGTGCTGTCAGACAAACTCGAACCATTCTCCAATTTTCGCGAACGAGCAGGTCTCCGCCAGCGACCAGCTCGCGCCATTCGAGAAGCGTGGGTCGCGTAGTGATTTGAACCTGACCCTGCTCTCGGTATTCTTTTAATGTTTGAAGTGGTTGTGTACAGACGAGTGGATTAAGGCGAACTCTTGGAGACTTCGCTTGCGCTTAAAACGCGAATTTCCTCGCTCTCGTCAGCCGAACGGAAAATCTGAAATTTCAGCCCGATCGTTGAGATGTCGGACATACATCATGACCGCGAGCTGGATGCCTTCAGGTGACGTCTTGAAATAGCGGAATGGATTCTCGTTCAATTTTCGAGCTTAAGTACCAAGATTGGCGCCTTCAAATTCAGTTCCGCTGACAATGCCAGCAGCAGCTTGAGGCTGTCGCAGTGTTGCATAGCATCCCAGCTCACGATTGTCAACAATATTGTTGACAATCGTGAGCTGGGTCGAAATATTCGGGCATGTCCACAAACGCCCAGACATCCAATCGATTACCGAAGCCCTCCGCGCTCAGCATGGTTCACGCCATTGTCGAGGGGCTGGAGGTCGGTGATTACATACCCGGCCAGCGTCTTGTGGAAACGGAACTCTGTGCACGGTTTGGCGTCGGAAGGCAGACCGTACGAGATGCATTGCAGCAGCTCCAGGTACGGGGCGTAGTGTCCATCACTCCCAATCGAGGCGCAACCCTAGTCACGCTCACTCCCCAACAGGGTGCCGACACTCTCAAAGTCACCCAATTGCTTTTCGGTCTGGCGGCCGAAAGCGCTGCGCGTGAAATTGCCGACGGGGCCAGCAGCGACCGGCTCTCTCGAGCAACAGCGGAGCTGGAACGCCTCCAGAATTCCACGTCACCCCGCGACTTTGTCACGGCGCGCCGGAAATTCTACAGCGCGCTGGCCGCCACAGCGAACAATGATGAACTGTCTCACCTGCTCGCTCGTGTGCGGGTTCACGTTCTGCGGGCCCAATACGGTTTCCTGAGGCTGCGCGGACAGCACGCCTCTGAACTCATTGCTGTCGGAAAAAAAGTCCTGCAAGGCGACCCAGTCGGGGCTGGCAAGCTGAGCCGTGAGCATGTCTGTAAGTTACAAGAAACACTGAAAGAATACGAAAAGGGAGTATAAGCGATGAGCTTTGACGTGGTCATTCGGGGAGGAAAAGTTTTCGACGGATCCGGAAACGCTCCCTACACCGCCGATATAGGCATCCGCAACGGCCGGATCGAGGCGATCGGATCCATCGACACCAGAGGGGATCGCGAGATTGACGCGACCAAATACATTATCACGCCCGGCTTTATCGATATCCACACACATTATGATGGGCAGGTGACTTGGGAGAACCGACTGGCTCCCTCTTCCGGTCACGGTGTTACGACTGTCTTGATGGGAAATTGTGGCGTCGGCTTTGCCCCGTGCCGACCTCACCAACGGGATATGCTCGTCAAGCTGATGGAAGGGGTGGAAGACATTCCCGAAGTCGTCATGGTCGACGGCCTCCCTTGGAACTGGGAGAGCTTTCCGGACTACCTAAATGCGCTGGACAATCGCGCGCTCGACATCGACGTCGCAACCCAGATCCCACACTCCGCCCTACGCATTTACGTGATGGGAGAGCGCGCCGCCCGCAAGGAACCCCCGACGGCAGAGGATTTGGCCCAAATGCGGTCGCTTGTTACCGAAGCCATCGCGGAAGGCGCATTCGGGGTAACAACCTCCCGCAATATGATGCACCGGACGAAGGCTGGCGAATTGGCACCAAGCCTGTATTCGGAGACGGACGAATTAAAGGCCCTGATGGATGGGCTTGTCGATGCTGAGGCTGGCGTCTTCCAGATCATCCCTGCGCCGGACGGGGATGCGGAGTCTGAGTTCTCAATTCTGCGGCAGGTCGCTGAATATGGCCGCCGCCCGGTGTCCTTTACGCTGCTCGACGTTCCGAACCAGCCAGGACGCGGCTGGCGTTCAGTGCTTGAAGGACTCGAAGCGGCCCGTGCGGATGGACTGCAAATGCGCGGTCAGGTCGCGCCCAGGCCGGTCGGCATGTTCTTCGGTCTCGACCTCAGCCTGCATCCTTTCACCGCGCATCCAAGCTACAGGAAGATTGCCTCTCTGCCGCTGGAAGAGCGTGTCCGGATCATGCGTGATGCGGAATTCCGCGCACAGCTTCTGTCCGAGACACCAGACGATTCCAATCCCGTCACGCTGAACCTCATCAACGCATTCCGCGCATCGCATGAGTGGGACAAGACGCCAAACTACGAGCCCAAGCGCGAGGACCGCATCGAATCGCGCGCTACTGTCGCGGGGCAAACCGTCGAAGAGTATGCCTACGACCTTCTGTTAAAGGATGAAGGCAAGCGGCTTTTCTACCTTCCAGCAGCGAATTACACTGAGGGCAATCTCAACGCCGTTCGCGAAATGCTGGGCCACCCCGATACGGTCATGGCGCTCGCCGATGGCGGCGCGCATTACGGTCTGATTTGCGATGGAAGCTTCCCGACCTATTACCTGCAACGTTGGGCACGTGACGCCAAGGAAGAGGAAAGGATACCGCTCGCCCAAGCGATCGCAGAACTCACATCACGGCCTGCTGACACGGTAGGTTTCACCGACCGCGGACGCATTGCTTCCGGCCTGAAAGCTGACTTGAATATTATAGACTTCGAAGCTCTGTCGCTTCATGTCCCGACGGTCAATTATGATCTTCCAGCCGGCGGAAAACGCATGAACCAACTTGCAGATGGCTATATTGCGACCCTTGTTTCAGGTGAAATCACTTATTGGCAGGGCGAACAGACAGGCTTGCTTCCGGGTCGCCTCGTGCGGCGCGGCAAAGAAGCGGTTTCATGAGCTACTGAGATCAACCCCAGGAAGTAAGGTGTGCCGGGCCGGCGCAATCGGTGATTTTGCTAGGTCTGCCCGGTGGCCTTCCTGGTGCTGGTACGTTTCTTCCGTTTGGAAGTCGGATTCACTTTCAAACCCTCAATAACAATATCGAGAAATGCTGCGCGGTACTCTGCGGCCGGCCTTTCCTCCCCGGGATTTTCGTGGAACGCGATCTCCACCAGTGGCGCAACGTTGAAATAGGTCACAACCGCCCCATGAAGCAGCATCAGGATCTGGTGCGGCTTGTGATTTTTGATCTGTCCACTGTCTATACCCCGCTGGATGAGCTGACAAAACCCGGTATAGGAGGTCTTCATGACCATGTCATACAACCATTCTAGGCGCTCCCCGCCGGCCTGCCCCTCCAGCATGATGAACCGGCCCAATTCCGGCCGCTGAATGGAAACGTCGAGAATGAGACCACATAGATATTGAAGCGCCTCGATCGGCTCCATTTCCTCGACAGTTTCCCAATCGGTCGGGATCTCAGATCCAATTTGAGTTGCCAGAGATTTGATCGCGGCGACCCATAGCTCCGTCTTGCTGCCGAAATGATAATGAATGCTGGGTTGAGACACACCCGCAGCGGCGGCGATCTGGGTTGTGCTTACAGCATCGTAACCACAGGTCGAAAAGAGCTCGATCGCAGCCTCAAGGATCTGAGAGTACTGCTCAGTGTATTTTTCTCGCTTCAACATTCATCAGGTACTTGAATTGTTTGGTGATAGTTGAACCATACGGCTAGCCGTCAGAAAAAGAAACAGCGCCAAATGAAGAAGCCATTGGCCTTTCATCCGGCGCTGAAGGTGACCCGTCGCATTGGAGGATCCGTCTAGTCGGCCGAGGGTCCCGCCTAGAAGGACTTTCGGACGGAGAGGTAAACAGTTCTGGGAGGATTGTACGCGCCCACGACCCCGGCCGACAGCAGAGGCTGGATGAACGAAAAGACCTCATACCGCTCTTCAAACGCGTTCTTGACTTCTGCTCTCACAGACCAGCCCGATGCGGTGTTGTCCAGGCCGATATGGAAATCCGCGACCTGATACTCGCCAGTACCACGCGGCAACGCCGGATTCCGGTGGAGCTGGTTGGAACTGAAGGTCAACCGACCACCTGCATTGAGCTCCAGATTGCCGGACACTGGCCGGGTGTAATCTGCACCGATCATGCCACTGACTTTTGGCGCATCTGCGAGTCTGGCGCCTGTCGCCTGGCTCTTGGCCTCAAGCAGGCCGAGATTACCATATGCTGTCAGGTTGTCGGTCAGTCTGTAGCGTGTCTCCAGCTCGATGCCATAGGTTTCGGCATCGAAGCTCTGGATGACGAATGCCCCAGTCACACCAACATTCGGATCAAAAACCGAGTCCTGGAAGTCTGTCAGATCGGTGTAGAACGCCGCGGCGCTCATCGTTCCCCGGCCGCCGCCATAATTGCCTTTGGCACCAATCTCTACAGAGCGCGCGACCTCCTCGGGGATAATGAACGGTTCGGGTGTGAACGATCCGCTGATGGTCGCATTGTTGAACGCCGCGCTCTTCGTACCCTGCGCGAAAGAGATGTACGTCATCCAGTCATCGGTGATGTCGTAGCTGAAGTTCAGGCTACCATCGACAGACGTATCATCCGTCGTCGTGGTCGGCACGACGCCTGCCGCGTTGATCAGCGGATAAATCGAGATCCCGGCGCGCTGGTCCACCGGACGGAAGAAGTCGTTCGGAACACTGATCGGATCCAGACCGATCAGATCCAGAATAGTGACAGAGAAGTCTGCCGTCTTCTCTTCGTATCCGATACGGAGACCACCGCTGACTGAAAACTTGTCAGTAAAGTCGTGCGTCATCAGGCCGAACAGCGCATAGGATTCCATGTCCTGATCGAGCAAAGCGTTCGAAGTACCGGCAAACGCAAATCCGCCAACATCGACACCGCCGCTGATCGTGCCGGGTGAAAACCAGGTCTGCAAGCGGACTGTCCGGTCGAATGCCAGGCTCTGGTCCTGATACATGCCTCCGATGAACCCGTGCCAGGAGTCTCCTGAATAGTTCAGGCGTATTTCCTGAGTGAATTGCTCGAAATCCTCTTCGAACAGCTGGTAGCCCTTGGGCTGTCCTGCTGCATCGCTGGAGGAATAGAAGATACTGGAATAGTTGGAGTAATCCATCACCGAATACGCGCTGACGGACGTCAGCGAGAGGGTATCGGACAGTTCCCAGTCAAGGGTCAGGACGGCATCGGTGCTATCCTGGGAATCGGCATCAGCCGGAACAGAAAGACCATCGATGAAAGTCGTCGTCGGGGTCAGGCGCTTTTCATAGGGGTTTGTCGTGTAACCGAAATAAGAGACGAGCGCCGGGTTCAGCGCCTCCGTCAACTGGAATGCGTTACCCGTCGTATCCTGTTCCGAGTGCTGGAGCATGAAAGTCGCGGTCAACGAATCCGTCGGCTCCGCGACCATGGTCCCACGAACAATATATCGCTCGGTAGCCGGCACATCGTCACCACCGGCGAGGTTCTTCACATAGCCGCCGGTATCGGAATACTGGCCACCGACCCGGAACCGCAACTTGTCACTGGCCGGAAGGTCTGCTGTCGCACCGATCGTATAGCTTTCATTCTCGAATTCATAGCTGCCGTAAACGTCGCCGCCGAACTCAGTACCCGGCTTGCGCGAGACAACGCTGATGGCACCGACACTTGTGTTCTTACCGAAGATGACCCCCTGCGCGCCTTTGATGACTTCCACCCGTTCCACGTCGAACAAGGAGTCTCGGTACTGGCGGGCCCGCGGCTTGTAGACATTGTCCACAAAAAGCCCAACCGACTGCTCAGCCGTCTGGTTGGCGTTGTTCGTACCGATTCCCCGAATGACGATCGACGGCAAGTCACCGGGTGACTGGCTGAACGTCAAGCCTGGTACATCCTGAGCAATTTCGCTGACTTCGAGGATGTTTCGATCAGCAAGGTCCTGCCCGCTCACGACTGAAATCGCGATCGGCGTATCCTGCAGCGTGGTTTCGCTTTTTGTTGCCGTAACAATCACGACCGACTGACGGCTTTCGTTTTCCCGGCCGGCGGGCGCTTCGACTTCCTGAGCGACTGCTGCCTGAACACCGGACACAACCAGCATTGAAAGCACAATGGTGCTGGCACCAAACTTGGATTTATACATTTTGACCTCCCTGGTCGCTCGGTTTTTATCTGCGAGCCTTATCTGATAAGTCTATAAGACTTTCCTTGCGGCCGCCAAGTCCCAATTAAAAATATTTTCTGCGTACTAAATTGAGAGCGGCATTCCTTCCTCCGCTCACCAACAGTCCCTAGGTCCAGAACGCCTCATCAAGAAACTTGCGCGAACTGCCCCACCTTTACGCGTCGGAAACCGACTGTCTGCCATAACAGCTATTGATCCTGATCGATTTATCAGAATACTTGCGCTCGATCCGCCCGCTCGGGGTCTCCCTTTCAAATCAGGAAGGTTGGCATGCCCGTTCAAAAGAGGCTCGGAGCTAAAGGAGGATTCTCAATGTCTGTGGTATCAGAGGCAAGTCGCCCCCTAACCGGGCACTATAGATATTACGTGCTGTTCATCCTGATGATGGGACAAACGCTGAGCGTGGTGGACCGCGGTCTCATCTCGGTGGTCATGACGAACATCCAGAATGATTTCCAATTGAACGACACACAGCTTGGCCTGCTCGGAGGGACAGCCTTTGCCTTGTTTTATGCGGCTTTCGGCATTCCGATCGCCCGCCTGGCCGACCGGACGATCAGGAAGAACATTTTCGCTGCCGCCGTTACGGTCTGGAGCCTGGCGACCGCCGCATGTGGTGCTGCAGGTGGGTTCGTCTCGCTTTTTCTGGCCCGCGTGGGCGTGGGAATCGGAGAAGCTGGCGGTACACCGTCCAGCCACTCCCTCCTGTCCGACTATTTCACGAAAGTCGAACTCGGCCGGGCTATCGGATTCTTGTCCATGGGTGGGGCGCTCGGCGTTCTGGGCGGCCACCTGATCGGCACGGCGCTCGTTGAAGCTTATGGCTGGCGAATGGTCTTCTACATTACGGGTGTTCCAGGCGTGCTGCTCGGTCTCCTCACTTACATGACCGTACGGGAACCAGCACGTGGACGGTTCCTTGACGCCGACGCCCGCCGCTCCGGCCAGGCGCCGCTGGGAGACACGATCCGTTCGCTGCTCCGCAACAAGGTCTATGTCGGAACGGTCGCGGGGCACACATTTGCACTTGTCACCGTGCAGGCACTGCTCGTCTGGCTCTACCCCTTGATCGAGCGAAACTTCGGCATGCCAAAAACAGAAATCGGCGCGTATGCAGCAGGCGTGCTTCTCTTCTGCGCCATGCCCTCCTTGTTTGTCGGCGGAATCCTCTGCGACCTCATGGCAAAACGCGACCTGAAATGGATGAGCTGGCTGCCCGCCATCTTCGTCGCCGCATCTATTCCCTTCTACTACCTGATGCTGGGCGCAAATTCGCCATTGGTCTTTTTTGCCTATCTTGGCGCCTTCAATATTTTCATCAATCTTGAGGCCGCCCCAGTATTCGCGTCTGTTCAGGCGAATTCGGACCCATCTGAACGCGCTCTGGCGGTCGCCCTGCTCGCCTTTTGCGTCACGATCGTCGGCTATGCCATCACACCGGTCGTCGTTGGAACACTGAGTGATACGGTCTTCTCCGGGATGGGGGAACGTTCACTACACGCAGGCCTCGCGCTCATCGGGCTATGCGCCTTGATCTCAATCTGGTGCTTCCGCTATGCCGGACAACATGCAGAGGGCACGCCCTCGCCACTTCCCTCGACGTGAACCGAAATCGCCATTGACGGCAATTCCAGCAAACACCTATCAATTGAGCTAATAAGTCTATCAAATCAGTGGGAGGATCACATGGATCTCGTGAAAACCAAAAGCACCATCACCAGCTACGCAGCGCAGAAAATAATCGAGGCCGCGAAGGCCAAGGCGGAAGAGATGGGTAAACCCATGGTGATTGCCGTCGTCGACGATGCTGGCGCGCTCAAGGCCTATGAGCGGATGGATGGCGCCCCGCTGCTCAGCGTCGATATTGCCCAGGACAAGGCCTACACCGCGATCTCCTTCGGCATGGCAACACATGAGTGGCACGAATTCATCAAGAACGATCCGCCACTGCTGCACGGCATCGTGAAAACCGATCGTCTTGTCGTTTTTGGCGGTGGCTATCCGGTGTTTGTGAACGACGAACTCGTTGGCGGCATCGGTGTCAGCGGTGGTCACTATTCTGACGACATGGAAGTCGCCGAGGCCGGGCTCGCTGCCATCAGCTAACCCGTCAGGCAAGCCGCAGTAAAAACGATAACCGGGAGGAATAGCGGATTATGGACTACCAACACCTGATACTTGAGCGGGAAGGTCACATCCTGACCTGCCGGATGTACAATCCACCCAACCAAACGCTCAACACCCAGATGCTCTACGAACTGCATGACATGCTCAATGCGGTTGAAGAGGACCACGACCTGCGCGTCCTGGTCGTGACAGGCACAGATGATGTCTTCCTGCGCTGGATGGAACTAACCGAGATGCAAAGCCTGGCGCAGGGTGAGCGGCAAATAGACATCCCGTCGGTCGTTAATGCCAACCACACGTTGGCTCGCCGGATCGAAGCCCTCCCGGTCGTGACGATAGCCGCAATCAATGGAAATGTTGGCGGGGGGGGCTGCGAGTTTTCCCTGTCCTTCGACTTCCGCCTCATGAAGGATTCTCCGACTGCCACTTTCGCCCTGCCTCAAAGCAGCTTCGGTCTGGTACCCGGCGGCAGCGGCGCCTGGTACGCCTTGAAATACCTTGGCCGGGCAAAGGCCCTGGACATCCTGCTCCATGGTGAGTTTCTCGAGCCTAGCACGGCGCTGGAACTTGGTCTGATCTCCCGCCTGTATTCGGAAGCTGAGTTTGACGCCGAAGTAAAAGCCTTCGCGGAAAAATTCGCCGCCCGCGCGCCGCTCGCGATGCGCGGCATCAAACATCTGGTAAATGCCGGATCTAATCAGGATCAGCTGAACTTCATGGCTGAGGAGGCAAAGGAGATCATGAAAATCATCGTCTCTGAAGATGCCCAGCACGCGCTAGGCATGTGGATCAATAATCCCGATCCCGAAGCTTACAAACCCGAATTCAAAGGCAAATAGCCGATGAGTACCCTGCACATGGCCATGGACAAAGATTTCCACTGGCTCCTGAAAAATCACGCAGAACGACGCCCCAATGCTTCGTTTCTTCATTGGGAGCCTTTTGAGGGCGAAGCGCAGACCTGGACATATGGCGCATTCTACAAGGATGTGCGCCGCTGTGCGGCGGGCCTGCATGCAAAAGGAGTAGGCCGGGGCGACTTCGTCCTGCTGCATGCGAACAACTGCCCGGAGTTCCTGATTGCCTATCATGCCTGCGCTGCGCTTGGCGCGGTCGTGGTGACGACCAATCCACGGTCAGCCGTCGAGGAAATGCGCTATTTCATCAGCCACTCCCGGGCGCGCTTTGCCATCACGCAGCCGGAATTTGTGGACCTGATCCGTGAGACGGGGCCCGACCTCGAATGGATTGCGAGCACGGCCCACAACAGCACCGAGCCATCTCAGCCGCTTCCGGCCGGCATTGTGCCTTTTGACGATCTCTTTGCCGACGACAGGGATTTCGAGATTGAGCGAAATAATCCGATGGCGCCGTTTTCCGTTCAATATACATCGGGTACGACATCTCGGCCCAAGGGCGTTGTGTGGACGCACGCCAATGCTCTTTGGGGCGCGCAGACCGTTGCCTCCCACAATCTGTTGCGGGACATTGACACGGCCATCGTGTTCACCCCCCTCTGCCATACCAATGCCATGAGCTGGGCGCACTATGGGGTACTCTGGTCCGGCGGCGCCATGGTGCTACAGCCGAAATTCTCGGCCAGCCGCTTCTGGCCGGTAGCGCTGAAGCATGGCTGCACCTGGGCAAATGTAATTCCGTTTGCGATGCAGGCGTTGGCGACCCTGCCCGTTCCGGACGATCACAAATTCCGCTATTGGGTAATCGGTGCAGCCAACATCGGCCCTGCGGAAGACCTTTTCCGCATCACTTTTGTCGGCGCCTGGGGCATGACCGAGCTGATTGCTCACGGAACATATACACCGCCCCAGTTATCCAGCCCCGAAAGATCTATGGGAATGCCTGCCCCAGAATTTGAACTAAAAATTGTGGATGACAGCGGACAGGATGTGACACCAGGCGAAACCGGCCTTCTGAAGGTACGCGGAATCCCGGGGATCACTTTGTTCAAGGAATACCTGTACAATCCGGAAGCGACTTCAGGCAGTTTCGACAACGAAGGCTGGTTCGATACCGGCGACCGGGTGTTCCAGACGGCCGACGGTCATCTTCGCTTCGCAGACCGGGCCAAGGACATGCTGAAAGTCGGCGCAGAGAATGTCGCCGCGTCAGAAATCGAAGGCGCTGTCATGCTAACGGAAGGTGTGCTGGAGTGCGCCGTTGTCGGTAAGCCCGATAAGATGAAGGATGAAGTTCCGGCCGTGTTCGTTCGCGCTGCGGAAGCGTCCGACGCGCTGGCATCAGCTATCCTTGAAACCTGCCGGACGCAGCTTGCCGACTTCAAGGTACCGGTCGAAGTGATCTTTGTGGACGACTTTCCACGCGCAGAGCTGAACAAGATCGCAAAGGCAAAACTGCGCAAGCGTTTTGCAGATTGAAACGCCGCCGGATAACGCAATAGAAATCAGCGGCCATTTGCCTTCAGCGATCAGATTGGGTGATCAGATTCCCGGATAGGGAATTTTACGCTTGTCGAGCGCCTCGGCGCCGAACTTGCCGACCTTTTGCTCCCGGGTGCGCTGGACCCATTCATCCAGGTTCTTGCGCGCCTTGGGCCCCTGCTCCATGGCATACTCCGTGTAAATCGGGGTCTTGCTGGTAATCTCCACCTGCATGCCGTTTGGATCATACATGTAGACCGATTTCAGGAACCCGTGGTCCACCGGCCCAAGGCACATGACACCCTTCTCGTTGATCTTCTTTTGCCACGCGAGCATCTCTTCTTCGGAGTCCACCTCGAAAGCGATATGCCGATCAAAACTGTGAGCCGTCGCAAAGTGGGCCGGCGTAGCGTTGGTCGGCTCATCGAAGAAGGCAATAAAATCGCCATTTCCGAGCTGGAAAAACAGGTGCATGAATGGCGTCGGCTCATTCGTTCCCGGAACGTTTTCTTCAGAGAACGCGATCCGAAGCGGCAGCCCCAGCACGTCCTCGTAAAACCAGCGCGTCTGCTCGGCGTCGCGGCAACGATACGCCGTATGGTTTGCGTTATTGAGAATGTTCTGTGCTTCTTCTGGCATTGGATCTCTCCCTACATTCACTCGTATCTTTGCCTTGCAACCCGGGCCACAACCCCAAACGGAATCACATCTGACAATGCATCTAATTTCTGATAGTTTTATCAGGATTACCTGTCAATGTGTTCTGTCCTAACCAGGAAGTGAAATAACTCATCCATGAATAATCCCGGCAGAACCGCCATAAAGTTCGTCGCGCGATTGAATGGGGCAACTTTTCAGAGGTCCAAGACATATATTCAGACGATGTTGCCGTCTGGCAAAGCAATGATGATAAGGCACAGGGAAAAGCCGAAAATCTTGCCGTTTTGAAACGCGCAGCCGGATTCGTCGAATTCAAATATTAAATCCTCCAACGGTCAGTCGAGGGTGATGTGGTTGCCCAGCTCTACCGGCTCCATCTTACTCGGCGCGACAAAGGATCGGAAACCGCAATTCAGGCGGTCATCTTCCTCAAGATCTCAGACAACAGGATTACCCGCATCAATGAGTTCATCGAACAGTCTGCGGAGGAAAGAATAAACAATCCCCTGGCGAACCAGTCCCGCTATACAAGCGGATACCGAACCGGAAAGTACAGCATGCACCGCCCGGTGGCGCTGTCAGATCAACTCGAACCAGTCTCCGTTTTTCGCGGACGAGCAGGTCTTAGGCAGCGATCAACTCGCGCCATTCGAGCAGAGCGGCGACACACTGCGATTTGAACCTAGCTCTACTCTCGATATTCCTTTGATGATTAAAGTAACTGTATACTGACGAATGAATTGAAGCCACTCCTGCAAACTCCGCACGTACCGGAAGCGGGTCATGGCGCCCTCCCTTCGTCGGAATGGCAGATATCAGTGTTCAGCACGGTTCTTGAGATGCCCGCCAGTTTCCTGGCGACTTTCGCTGCCGATCACTTTCATAGCCGCTCGACACGATGGACATTGTCCATCACTACAACAAGCACGGTTCCATATCGCCTCATTGCCTTCTTGAGGAATGTCAGCGCGGATACCTTAATCCGCCTCTTCGTTACATGGGGTTCCAGCACCTCCTTCATGGTCCACTGCGCGCCAGAGGTAGTGTCGATTGCCTCTGGTTTTGATGAAGACCTCGTCCAGGTGCCACTACCATTGTGGTAAATATCGATGCCGCACTCGCGAAGCAGATCTTCGATACTGCGCACTGACAGCGGGAAACGGACATACATCATGACCGCAAGCTGGATGATTTCGGGGGAGGTCTTGAAGTAGCGGAACGAATTTTTGCTCATTCCCTGAAGCTAAACGCCCCTGCCTTACGGCTCAAACCCGTTTGCTCCGACAATGCTGCCCGGCCCGATTGCGCAGCAAGGATGACCTCTGGCCCTGATGAGGCCCGCTTCCAGGTTCCTTTCAGACAATCGGGTATGACGCCCTGCCCCCATCATCGGCGCGGAGTGCCGGCAACCCGCGCTGGGTGGCACGGTGCTGGCCAACCACGCGCCAGGTCCGGCGTTCCGAGATACCAAGCTCCTCCACCACATGATCGACCGCGCTAGAAACAACCGCATCGAACACCATTCGATCTACGCAAACACTGCCAGAAAGCGTGATGCGGTTGGAGACGAGACTCCTGAACTCGCCCCCATATCGGATTTGTTTATGCCCTCGGCGCTTCTCGTCTAAGCCATCCCTTTTCTTGCGAATGTGTCAGCACTTGCACCACTGAAAAGAGCGTGCCATGTATGCTAATACATTTGTACTACTCACGCCAGTCAGAACCTCGTCCAAATTAACGCGATGAGCAAGGCGAGGCGAACAACAAGCCGCCTGTTCGGCGAGATCAAGGGGAGGCCACAATGCCTGCAAAAAGTGAGAGCCAGAACACGACAGAAGCGGGCCCCTGCGCCGGTCTTCGCGTTGTCGAAATCGCGACCATGGTGTCAGGCCCCTATACCGGTCAGATGCTGGGGGATCTCGGTGCCGACGTGATCAAGATTGAAGCTTCGGGAGGCGACCCCATGCGGACCAACCATCCGATGCATGAGGGAATGTCCGCTTACTTCTCCCTCTTCAATCGAAACAAAAAGAGCATCTGCCTTGACCTCAAGTCCGATGAGGGACGGCAGATCGCGGCCGACCTTATTTCTACAGCAGATATCGTGCTGGAGAACTTCCGTCCTGACACGATGGAACGCCTCGGGCTTGGGTATGATGTTTTAAAGGAAAGCAATCCCGGGCTCATCTATGCCGGCCTCTCGGGCTTCGGGACTGACGGGCCCTACAAGAACAAGCCTGCCTATGATCACGTGATCCAGGCACTTAGCGGCTCGATGCCGATCATGGGATCACCGGAAAATCCGGCCCCCATTCCGCATATCATTGCTGACAAGGTTGCATCCATCATGACATGCAACGCGATCCTGGCTGCACTGCTACATCGGGAGCGAAATGGCGGTGTTGGCCAGAAAGTTTCGACGTCCCTTATGAAAACCTATGCGGCATTCCTGATGCCGGATCTGCTGAACAATTTCTATTTCCAGTCTGCTCCGGTTCAGAAGATTCCCAATATCCGGATCCACCACCCGCTGAAGGTGAAGGATGGCTATGTTATGGGTCACGTTCAACTGAACCCCCAATTTCAGGGACTTTGCAGGATCCTTGGGCGCGAGGACCTGATTGAGGATGAGCGCTTCAACACGCCCTGGGCCCGTATCTTCAACTATGCTCTATTCTGGAAAGAACTGGAGGAATCCGCGTCCCGCATGAGCAAAGCCGAACTGCTTGCATTGGCGGATGAACATGGGGTTCCGATCGCGTCGGTGAATACGGTCGAGGAGTTCATGGAGGACCCTCAAGCCATTCACACGGAATGTTTTATCGACATCGAAGATCCGGAATACGGCCGGACCCGCATGGCGGGCTTCTTCGCCGACTTCGAAACATCGCCCGCTTCCGTCCGTATGCGGGCACCGAAGCTCGGCGAGCACACGGAAGAAATTCTCACCGAGCTAGGCAAAAGCGGCGAAGAAATCGCTGCAGCCAGGAACGCTCGCGCAATCGGCTGATCTCAGGAATATTTGCCCTGTATGGAGTGGGTCGACGTACCCCCTCCCTCACTCCCTTATCCTCAAATGCGACACTGCCGGCCTGGTCACGTGCTCTTCAGCGCCTCTCAAGCCCCACCAGAGCATTGTCCGTCGGCACATGTTACCGGATACCGATCATGCCCGGTACGGACTTGCCGGGGATAGCCAACAAGTATTGCTTCGGCTCTTCCCCCTCAGGGCGAAGGCGTAGGCATTGAATCACGATTGACGCTCAATCCTGGTCGTCGGCCAAAGCTGATTGACGCGTGGCGAGGAATGCCAAAGCCGCAAGAACCGGAGTTGTCAGCGCCGACATCCATATCAATCCCGCTGACAATCCATGCTCATGACCTGCGATCAGCGCTCCCAGCTCAACTGCAATCAAAGGCCCGAGGCCATAACCGAGAATGGCAATAACGAGCAGGTTCACAGCGGTAAGTCTTGCCCGCATCCTTATGGGTCCGAATTGTTGATACGCAATCGGCGGAATGACGGCAAACGCGGAGCCGAAGAATATTCCCAAACCGAGGCAGACATACATCACGGTGCCGCCCATGGATATACCGACGGCAAACGCAGGCCCCGCCAAGAGTGCTGCAAACATCAGAACGATGACCGCGCCTCGTTTCGGCCGCTTCCGGTCAATCGCCATCGCCACCTGTGGCCAGATGAAGTTCCCTGCGAGCGCTGTAGGTACGCCGATACACCCCAACAGGTAGCCTGCGTTCGAGATATTCAATCCCTCCTCGCGCACAAGAAGCGTCGGCAGCCATGTCACCACAGCCAAGCCGTAGAAACAGTAGAGGCCGGCTGCCGTCAGTAGCGGCACAAAAAAGAGCGCACGCTTCCTGATATAGGCCAGGAAGCCCCCCCATGTGGCGTCATCCTGACCGATCGTTAGCGACTCACCCCGCGGGGGATTAGCCGCTGTAAAGCCAAAAACCAAAGCAAGAACTACGCCCGGCATTCCGACCAGGACAAATGTCAACTGCCAGGCCTCAAGCCCGGTGGCATCCCTTAAACTTGCAGCAAAGTCATACGTCAGTGCTCCGACCGTATAAGAGCCAATGGACATGAAGCTTCCCACCGACAAGTACACCGACATCGGAAAGCTGCGTCGCTCTTTCGCAAAAAGATCTGCGATCAACGACACAGCAGCGGGCGTGAGGACAGCCTCCCCGAGTGCGACGCCGCAACGAAGCACAAGTAGGCTCCAGAAGCCGGTTGCGAAGGCGGACAGCACCGTCGCAAGGCTCCAGATTCCTACACCGACACCAACGACTGCCCGCCGGTCGCGGGTATCAACCAGCTGCGCAAGCGGGAGCCCACCAATGGAGTATACGAGCGCGAACCCAAATCCGAGCAGCAGCGCAAGCTGACGATCTGCAAGGCCGAGGGACTTCCCGACAGGCTCCGCCATCAACGCCAGGATGCTGCGGTCAATGAATGACAGAATGAAGAGGAGAGTGAGCAGCGCGACAGTATACCAGGCTCGAAGCGCTGTTGGCCTGGAGGTTTTTGCCTGCTCGGCAGACAAAGCGCCGGCGGACGCAGTTTCAGATTTCATCTTGCTCCCTCAACTTCCTGGCGGCGCCTGGTGGACCGATGGTCACTCTGGCGGCAGGCGGCTTATCTGATCTTGTTTCCGCACGCCTCTTTCCGGAAGGGAGAGATGGAGTGCAGCATCGCTGTGCCGCGATTTGACCTTTGCCGCGTTATCTTCAGGAGTATTTGCGCCGGTCACACAGGTCAAGCAAACGTTTTAATTATGTGCGCCCGACTGAGGCGAACGGTACCGACCAAATCCACCCGCTCGAACCGTTCCTCATTCATTTCACCTGGCATCTTATGAAAATTCAAACCGTTATGAGTTTTGCGCCTACCCGAAACTACGATCATGACACGCCACGTCAGCAGCCAACCGAGATAAGTACCGGCTGCCATGAGCTTTAGATATAAGCAGACATCAAAGTGCAGTTGTTTTAGATCAAGGCCTCTCGCTTGAGCGGCCAGCGGATTCATCAAAGCTTCTTGCTGGTCCCGACATGTCCGAACTGGAGATCGCCCGGAGCGTTGCGCAGATTGACCTGCTCCGCCATTTGCCGCTCAAACGCCAGCGCCTCCTCCAGCGTTCTCATGCTGTTGCCATCAATCAGTTCCTTGGTCGATTTCGCCATACCAGGCGCCCCGGCCAAAATCATATGCGCCATCGCGCGCGCCGCACCCAACAGATCCCGGTCCGGGACGACACGGTTCACGAGCCCCCAGTCCGACGCCTCCCGCGCATGAAGCGGGCGCCCCGTCATCTCCAGCTCCTTTGCCCGGTAGACTCCAATGGCCCGATGCAGGCGAGCACTGAGCCCCCATCCGGGCAAGAGCCCGACCCTGGAGTGCGTATCGACAAATCGCGCAGACTCGGCCGCAATTATGATGTCGCAGGCAACGGTTATCTCAAATCCGCCCGTCGCCACTGCCCCCTGCACCGCAGCGATCACCGGCCCCGGCCAGTCTGCGATTGTCTGGGAAGGATTATAGCCGGTGACAGCTCCCGCGCCTTCCGCCTTCAGCATTCCGACGTCCAGCCCAGCGCAGAAGTTCCGCCCACGCCCTGTCAGGATGACCACCTCGATATCCGGATCCTCGGCAAGGTGCGCCATGGCGACCTCAAATTCGTGGAGCATCTGCGGAATAATCGAATTCATGCTATCGGGGCGATTGAATGCGATGAGGGCAAGCCCTTTTTCCCGTTCGACCTCGATGGTCTTGAAATCTTCCATGCCTCTCCTCCGACTTGACGATTGAATAGTCTATGGCGCGCGTATCGCCGTTTCTTCTCCGGCAGTTGGCCCGTTCCAGGCCTGACTGCTCCCTACCGCTTCAGGGAACGGCCAATGACGAGCTTCAGAATTTCGGATGTCCCGCCATAGATGCGCTGCACCCGGGCATCGCGCCACATGCGTGCGATAGGGTATTCCTCCATATAACCTGCCCCGCCATGAAGCTGCAGACATTTATCGAGCGCCGACCATTGCATCTCTGTATGCCAGAGTTTCGCTGCGGACGCTTCGGTCGCAGTAAGCCCGCCAGCCACATGCCGCTGGATCGCCCAGTCCAGATGCGACCAGCCCACCTGAAGGGATGCCGCGATCTCTGCGAGGACGAACTGTGTGTTCTGGAAATCAAAGACCGCCTGGCCAAATGCGCGTCGATCTGTGGTGAAACCGATCGTTTCATCGAGCGCACGCTGTGCACCCGCCTGCCCCATGATCGCCTGCGAAAGGCGCTCCTGTGGCATCAGTGTCATGATTGCGGAAAAGCCACCGCCTTCCTGCCCGAGAAGCGCACTTGCGGGAACGCGCACTTCGTCAAAGAACAGCTCGGACGTGTCCGCGGAATGTTGCCCGATCTTGTTCAGTTTTCTTCCACGGGAAAATCCCGGACGATCAGCATCCACAATGAGCAGGCTTACGCCTTTCGCACCGGCTTCAGGGTCTGTCTTTGCGGCAACAATCACAACATCGGCATGCTGACCGCTTGAAATGTAAGTTTTCGCGCCGCTGATGACATACTCATCCCCATCCCGGACCGCTCTTGTCCGGATTGACTGAAGATCCGATCCGGCGCCTGGTTCCGTCATTGCGATGGCTGCGATCAGGGATCCATCGACCATGCCGGGAAGGTATTTGGTTTTTTGCTCCTCCGTCCCAAGATGCACGAAATAGTCTGCAATAATGTCGGACTGGAGCGGCAGGCTCGCAGACGAGCCTGCATAGGTGAGCTCTTCGGTGACAATGGCGTTATACGAAAAGTCGAGCCCCAGTCCGCCGTAAGCCTCGGGCACCGTGGGGCATAGCAGGCCGGCCTTTCCTGCGGACAGCCAGAATGAGCGCGGCGTCAGACGGTCGCGCTCCCACGTATCAAGATCTAGTTCAGACGCAAAGAAGCGCCTCACGGAATCGCGGAAGATGGTATGCATCTCGCTCTGGCCCTGACGGTCAACGGGTATTGGCATCGTAGATATTCCTTCGAAGATGCTTGATTACAGAAGCATCGGTTCTGAGTGTTGTTCGCACTTCGGAAACAGCAGAAGTCCTGCGCCCTTCCGGACGTCGCGATTTCATCACTGCTGAGGCGGCGTATGAACGGTCATGCCATCAAGTTCGTCACTGACAATGATCTGGCACGACAATCTTGAATTCTCCCGGACAGGCGCCTCCGCATAATCGAGCATCCCTTGCTCAACGTCGCTCGGGGCACTCAACTTCGCCAGGAATGCTGGGTCGACATAAACGTGGCAGGTCGCACATGCGCAGGCGCCACCACACTCCGCCTCCAACTCGGGGACGCCGGATTTCACGCCAGCTTCCATAAGTGTTTCGCCGGCTACTGCCTCAACGCAGCGCGCCCCACCGGCGTGATCGATAAAGGTAATTCTTGGCATGGTTTTAGCGCGGACCAGGCTCTATGCTCCCGATCCGTCCTCCTCGGAAAGATTAAAATCCCTATCAGGATGAAATCACCTGCGGGCGGACTTTTACGGCCCGCAGGTGCGCTCAGCGTCAATCAGATGCCCTTCCCGCGGTCTATTTAAGCGGTTCGAGGATACCGACCTTTGCCATCCTGGGATCGGGAACGCCTTCCCAGTAATCAATTGACTCCAGCGACGCTGGCAGCTCACGCGGCGTACGCGGTGACTCCTCTGGAAACTCCTCCATGCCGTAGCTGTATTCGACCGTCATTCCGTCTGGATCGAGAAAATAGATGAACACGGATTCGGATGGCGGATGCTTGCCAATGCCGTAAACGATCGGAACGCCGGCTTTCTTCATGCGATTGTTGGCTTTACCGACATCTGCCATCTCAGTGACCATAAAGTTCACGTGATTGAGCCCAGCTGTCTTTGCAGAGCCGACTCCAAAGGAGTGGTGATAGGGATTGGGGAAGCAGCGCATAAACGTGACCATGCCCTTGATCCGATCGGAAACGCGGAAATTCATCTCCTCCATGAGGAACTTTTCGGTTGCCGCGCGGTCGGGACTGCTGAGCACAAGGTGGCCCAAACGAGCAATTTTCGTATGGGTCTGCTCGTAGGGACCTGGCGCCGCATCCATGTGACAGTAAAACTCAAACGTCGCGCCGGTCGTCGGCTCGGTTGCCCGGAAAGCCTCACCGATACCGAGCCTGGAACGCTCTTCCGCACTGACTGCTACACACTCAATCCCCAGTTTGCCAAAGTGAGCGCGCACAGCTTCAAGAGCCTTCTCGCTCTCCATCTGCCAGCCAACGCGTTTCAATGCCGGTTCCTGGCCCTTATAGAGGACCAGATCATGGTGGCGATCACTGCATCTGAGGAAGGCGCACTCGCCATCGGGCTCCTCGTCCATCTTCAGGCCAACCAAAGTTTCGTAGAAGTGCCTGGACTTTTCGAGATCGGTCACCGTAAGGGCCACGTAGCCGATGCGCCGGTACCTGATGTCATCAATACTCATGGCAATACTCCTTAAAATCGGGTCGAATTCGCGTTCACAACAAGCGTATCAGAGCCGGCCAGCCGCAAAAACATTTAGAACGCTTGTATAAAATACTCTTCTACAAAGGTGAAGCGGGAAATTGAGAAAGCTCTTTGGCTCCCCCCTTAATCCTGAGGGATTGAGTGCCCCGTCCTTGCCATTTAATCGTGAGTGAGAGCATCGATTGGCCGGTTTTTCTGGCATTGAGCAACTGGCACATTGTTCGCAAGGCGTAGCTACCGCGTATAATTACGGGGGTGACAACAGGTCCGTCGGCCGCCTAACATTTCAGCAAGCCGCGCACCCACAAGGGCTATTTTAGACAAACGATTGAACTTGTGCGGCGCAGCATTTAAGGATGAATTCATGCCATGCCGTTATGGATGGTATTGAGGAATGACAAAACCTTTAGGAGAAATGGCAGGCATGGACGGTCTCGACACCAAGAGCAGGATCAAAGTTTGTGCGCGAAGGCTCTTTGCCGAGCGCGGCGTTGAGGCTGTAACCGTCAGGGAAATCGTTGCCGCATCCGGCGCGAAAAATGGCGGATCGTTGAACTATTACTTCAAATCCAAAGAAGGCCTGATCTCTGAGCTGCTTACAGATCTCTTCAGGGATAGTAGCGACGGCTGGCTTGAAGGCCTGTCGACGCTTCAGCGAGCCGGCGGCCCGAATTCTGTTCGGGACGTTGTAACCGTTCTCGTCCGCTGGCCGGCCGAATCCAAAATGGAAGATCCCTCTCCGACGGCAAACCGGTTTCTCAATAGCCTGCTGAGCACTCGGCGAAAAACGGTTCGCGATTTTCTTGAGACAATGAACTTTTCCGTCTTCGGCCAAATGCTGCGTTACATCCGTGAAATGAAGTCTGATCTGCCGCAGCCCGTGATCGAGCAGAGGCTCATTTACTTTTCCTGGTACATTATTTCAGCAAAGGCGGCGTATGAGAGCTATATCGCCTCCGGCAAGAAAAACCCGATCTGGGAAGGTTTTGACCCGTTGCAGAATCTGATCGACTGCGGAACAGGCCTTCTGGAAGCCCCCTGCTCCGGCAAGGAACTGGAAATTTCGCAGGCGAGCAGCGGCTCTAAAAAGGCCAGCAAGGCACATGCTCGCACCCGCGCGCTCGACGCTGCGTTCCCGTCTTAGTTCGGAAAGACCGCTCAATCTGCCCATCCCGGTCGCAGATTGTTGGGTGCGTTCGAGCATTCCCATCCGGGAAACACACGGACACGCCAAAAGTCTGCGCACGATCATCATGCCTGAGCGCCTTTCACCTCCAGGAGATCAAGCGCGACGTCTACAATCATGTCTTCCTGACCGCCAACCATGCGGCGACGCCCCAATTCGACGAGAATATCGCGGGTATCAAGGCCATATTGCGTCGCTGCCTTCTCGGAATGACGCAGAAAGGATGAGTAAACGCCCGCATAGCCTAGCGATAGTGTTTCGCGGTCGACACGGACTGGCCGATCCTGCAGGGGACGCACAAGCTCTTCGGCGGCATCCATCAGCCCGAACAGATCGCATCCGTGCTTCCAGCCCTTTCTTTCCGCTGCTGCGATAAAGACCTCAAGAGGGGCATTCCCGGCCCCTGCCCCCATTCCCGCGAGTGACGCATCAACCCGGCATGCGCCATTCTGAGCGGCGACCATTGAGTTTGCCACGCCCAGCGAAAGATTGTGGTGCGCATGCACGCCCCGCTGGGTCTCAGGCTTCAGCACACGGTCATATGCCTTAAGCCTTGCAACATACCCATCCATATCCAACGCTCCGCCGCTATCCGTGACATACACGCATTCGGCGCCATAGGTCTCCATCAGCTTTGCCTGCTCGGCCAGATGCTCCGGCTCGACCATGTGACTCATCATGAGAAAGCCGACCGTATCCATGCCCAGTTCGCGCGCGGTTTCGATGTGCTGCCTGGAGACGTCCGCCTCGGTGCAGTGCGTAGCAATACGCACAGACCGCACCCCGAGGTTGTAGGCGTGCTTAAGCTCTTCAATCGTCCCAATTCCAGGCAGCAAAAGCGTCGTCAGGACGGCATTTTCCACCACGTCGGCGACTGCCTCGATCCACTCCCAATCCGTATGGGCTCCAAAACCATAGTTGAAACTCGACCCATTCAATCCGTCGCCATGAGCGATCTCAATTGCGTCCACGCCGGCAGCATCCAGGGCAGACGCGATCTTCTGGACATGTTCAATCCCATATTGGTGGCGAATGGCATGCATGCCATCGCGCAGGGTCACATCCTGAATGTAAAGCTTGTCCTTATTCGGATCGAATGACATTACGCGGTCTCCTTCTCGCGGCGGCGAACCGCGATCTTTTCGGCAGTTACAAGCCCTGCAGAAGTCATTATGTCGAGATTTCCGGCATAGGCGGGCAGATAGTGAGCTGCCCCTTCGACTTCGAGGAACACGCTGGTCTTAATTCCTTCGAACTCTCCGATGCCAGGGATGTGCACAGGATTGTTGGATCCAAAGCGCTCAAACTGCACCTTCTGCTTCAAGCGATATCCCGGAACATAGGATTGCACTTTCTCAACCATACTGGCGATCGCAGACTCAATGTCGGCCTCGTCTGCGCCACTGGACAGTGTAAAGACGGTATCACGCATGATCATAGGCGGCTCGGCCGGATTCAAAATTATGATTGCCTTGCCCTTCGCCGCGCCTCCCACCTGTTCGATTCCGGCAGACGTGGTTTCGGTGAATTCATCAATATTCGCCCGTGTTCCCGGGCCGGCTGACCGCGATGCAATTGACGCAACGATCTCGGCATAATGAACCTTGGCTACTGAAGACACCGCGGCCACAATCGGTATTGTGGCCTGCCCGCCGCAAGTTACCATATTGACGTTCGTCGTCTCCAGATGCTCGTCGCCGTTCACAACCGGAATGACGTAGGGCCCGATGGCCGCAGGCGTGAGGTCCACCATGACCTTGCCGGCCTTTGTGACAACTTCATTATGGTATTTATGCGCGCCGGCGGATGTGGCGTCGAATACAATCCCGATTTCCGGCCAGACATCGAGCTTCGTCAGTCCATCTATGCCTTCATGAGTTGTGGCAATCTTCATACGCTTGGCACGCGCCAATCCGTCTGACTCAGGATCGATGCCAACCATAGCACCCATTTCAAGCACACCTGATTTCCTCATGACCTTGATCATGAGGTCCGTACCGATATTCCCTGAACCGATGATTGCGACCTTGGTCTTACCAGTCATATTCAGCTCCCACTATATGCAAATTGACACGTTCCGATACCGCCTATTCTGGCGACAACGTCATCGCCGGGCGCCAATGCCACCATTGGCCCGAGCGCACCTGTCAGGACGATGTCGCCGGCTTTGAGGTGATCCCCTTGTGCCGCAAGCGTAGACGCAAGCCAGGCAGCCGCTTCGAGCGGGTGACCGAGACAGGCGGCCCCGGCACCAAGAGATGCGACTTTGCCGTTTACTTCCAAAACCATTCCGCACGTATAGAGGTCGAGCGCTTCCAAGCGCTTTTTTGTGTCTCCAAGAACGAAGAACGCCGAGGATCCATTGTCGGCAACAGTGTCAGCAAAACTGATCTTCCAATCCGCAATTCTGCTATCGACGATCTCGATCGCTGCAACGGCGCAGTCAGCTGCCTCCATTACGTCTGCGCGGGTGGCGGCGGCGTTCGGGATGTCCTTATTCAGAATAATAGCAACTTCAGCTTCCGCTTTCGGCTGGATGCATTTCTCAGCGGACAAGGTCCCACCATTCGGAACCTGCATGTCGTCAAACAAGACACCGAAATCGGGACGATCGACACCAAGCTGCTGCTGCACAGATTTGGCTGTGAGCCCGACCTTCCGTCCTACAATTCGTCTGCCGGTACCGCGCCAGTATTCAGTGTTTATCGCCTGCACCGCATAAGCGCCGTCCACATCTGTCGGGTCCAGGAAATTGCGAAGCGGAGGGATGGTGCCGCCCGTATACGCCTCGCGCAGCCTTAACGCGGCGGTTTCATGGATTTCCCGTTTGGACACTCTGATAGCCCCCTTCCCAAATTCGATAACGCGATAGCGGACAACAATCAGACAAGAGCTTTAATTTTCAGTCGTCGCATTTTCAATCTACCCCAAACGTGAAATTCTCACGATATGGGAGAACCGCTTATGGCTCGAATGCACACAACATCTTTGGAAAAGTCGCTCGCGCTTCTCCGCGAAATCGTGGCGGATGGCGGGAATACACCCTTCAATGAAGTTGCATCCCGGATAGATCTGCCTGCGTCTACTGCTTACAGACTCGTTTCCCAACTTGTCGAAGCCGGCTTCGCCAGCCGATACGGCCCGAATATTATTGGGCCAGGTCTGGCGGCGACGCTCCTGTATGGGCGCAATGATATTGCCGCACTGATGGCGCGTCTGGCCCGACCTCTACTGAAAAAACTCTCGTCCGAAACGGGCCTGACCTCACACCTCGGCGTCTTCGAGAATGGCATGGTGACCTACAAGGTCCGAATGCCTGGTCGTCCGCCGAGGGCAGCCGACTTCACACGCGAGGGAATGCAACTTGAAGCCTACTGTTCGGCCGTCGGCAAAGTCCTTCTTGCCGGATTGAATGACCAGGCACTCAATGAATACTTGAGTGAGGGAGCATTCGTTCCTCTGACGTCTCAGACGATCGTGGATCCAGTTGCCTTGAGGACCGAGATTCTTTCAATTCGCAAATCAAACGTCGCAATCGATGACCGCGAAGTGGCAGAGGACATGATTTGTCTCGCCGTGCCAGTTACCGGCCCGGACGGTGAAACGGTGGCCGCCCTCTCGGTCTCCATGCCGTATAGCGCAAAAGCGCCTCCCACTCCCATGGCCTTCCACAAGCCCCTGCAGCGCTGCGCACTGGCCCTGAGCAATCTTCTGCGATCAAACAAGAGATTGCCCGAGCCGGACGGAGTGTAGCCCCCCTTGAGCGGGGGAATTTACCGTAACGGTCAAAATCCCGCGAACCTTTCGTTCAGAAAGTCCTCTGCCGCGCGCCACTTCAAACTTTGAATTTCGTCCGCAGAAAGCGGAAGATTCGAAATGAAGCTGTCAGGATCCTGCTGCTGAATCAAATACGGATAGTCCGTTCCGGCGAATACTTTGCCCGGCGCAACCTGGCGAACCAGGTAGCATAGATAGTCTGCACTCAAGACGTTGCTGTCAAAGAACATCTTGCCGATTACAGCACTCGGGGCCTCGGCCATTCGGCCACCATACCCACCCGTCGCATTCCACCCCGTATCCATCCGGCCGACGAGAGAGCCGAGGGCCCCACCTCCATGGCTGAAGGCAATCCGAAGCCGGGGAAATCTGTCAAGAAGGCCGGCCATGGCAACGGATGCAGCAGCCATGGCGACATCAATCGGAAAATAGACAAAGGCGGTATCAGCGGGAGGCACGGCCGCCGCCTTCGCGGCGATCGGATGCAGCGCATGCACGAAAACGCACATGCCAAGCGCTTCAGCTTCCGCGAAGAACCCTTCGAACGAAGGATCGCCCAACATAATTCCGTTTATGTTGCTGCCGATCTCTACGCCGGAAAGACCATAGTCCTCCCGGACCCGTCTGAGATAGCGAGCGGCCGCCAGCGGATCCTGCAGAGGAACCGCCCCCAGTCCCCGGAACCTGGTGGGGTGCTGTTTAATCATGCCGGAAATCTGCGCGTTGACCGCATCGCAGATTAGAAGCGCATCCTTGACGTCGTACCAATAAGACAGAAGTTCCGGCATCGGAGATAGAACCTGGATAGCGACACCATCCCGATCCATATCCTCGAGACGTCGCGAGACGTCCCATGACCGATTGTCGAGCTCACGAAAGGGTTTGTCACCAATCATGAGTGTACCGGCGGCTTTGCTCCCGCACTTCATGCACGGCCATCGGTGCGCAACTTCACCGCCAGGTGCAGCCGGAAAATCAAATGGCGACACATGGCAGTGAACATCGATCAATGGCATATGCAGTCTCCGTCGATTCGTTCAGGGGCCGAAGCATCCAACGCAAAATCAGTGTGCAGCTATGCTATAGGATGATTGTGACCTTGCCCTGTTCTCTCAGACTGTCGGATGCAATGAACGACCGTTTCGAAATGATCCGGAGTTCTCCGTTTACCATCTTCAAGATATAGTTGTGATGGCCGGCATAGGTGTCTGTCACATCATTTTTCGCCCGGTGCGTAATGAACCGGCAGGTGACATGCACGCCCTTCTCGTCGCTTCCTGTAATCCGTACGTTTGAAATCATGTGCGACTGCACGGATCTTGGCCACTCCGCATGGGCGGCCTTGTCCAGCATGCGCTTCACACGATGCCCAAGCCGGAAATAGTTATCGGCGATGTAAAAGAGATCCTCGGAGGAATCAGCAGAATCCTTGGCGCCGGCCCGAGGCACTTCATAAACAGACTCCTCGGTGAACAACGCCAACCATTCATCGAGCCGCCATTCATCAAGCATGGCCGCTTCCTCGTAGAGGAATTCCTCATATACTGATCGCGCCAAGACATGTTCGGTACCTGCACTCACCTTTTGATTTTGGACTGACATTATTCTGCCCCCATTCTGCGGTCCCACTCACGCCAGAAGCAGCGCATCTGTTCTTCATCGTCGGCCTTGAACGGCTCGCCGTCGGCCCTCGACATCCCTCGGGAAATGTCATTCCAAGGGGCGAGCTTGTAAGCAGCGTAGCCACGATAGGCGGACTCCAAGGCTTCAACATCGTCAGGCGTTGCAAACCCACCCGGCCCTAGAAATTCAAGGAAATTATCCAGACGGCGTTTGCGGAAATCACGCGACTCCCCTTTCACCCCGAGCGCCCAAGCAGTGACATCCATCAAGCCCGGCTCAACGGGATAGAATGTTCTGATCGTGATCGCCATAATATCGTTTATAACGAGATTGGGGAATATGCCGGTGTTCCGGCCAAGTTGACAAATGCGACCAGCTCGCTCCTCGCCAACGCGGCTAACAACTTCGCGCTTGATCTCCTCGATCTCCGTCTTCGCCTTCTCGCCCCATGCCGGGATCCACTTGGCCACAGGGCGCCCCCAGGGCGCATCACCTTCGATCGAGGCATGACCATTGCCAAGGTTCATGACATTCGTGACCTTCGGCATTTCCGCGGGCCCGCCGATGGCATCCGTCAGGTATTTGAAATAGGTCTCGTGCGTATCCAGCGCATGGTAGCCATCGTAACTGTTCTCCATAAGGAGCTTCCAGTTGGAACGTATGCTGTATTTTTGAGCACCGCCCACGACTTCCATGCCATTCGGCCCGTGCTCATCGATCAGATCAAGAATCATCCTCGAGTCGGCCAGATACGATTCGAGGGAATTCGCTCCGTTGTCATAGTTCACGAAGAAGAAGTCGCGATACTGCTGCAGTTTAACCGGCACGAGATTCGCGCAGCCATCCCCATTGAAATCTTCTGGGTAAACACCTGGCTGATGGCGCGTGGCGTAGTTGCCATTATTATTGAATGCCCAGCCGTGATAGAAGCATTTGAAGCCCAGCGCATTGCCGAATTCCTGCCGCTCGACCATTGCTCCCCGGTGCGGGCATGTGTTCAGGAAGGCATGATATTCGCCCTTGCGATCCCGGTTGAAGATGAGCTCCTTCCCGCCGACGTTACGTGTAACGAAGTCGTTCGGATTTGGCAGTTCCGATGCATGACCAAGAAACAGCCAGCAGCGATTGAAGATCTTATCCCGTTCCTGCTCCAGGATTTCGTCGTCAAGAAATGCCTGACGGTTGACCCTGAACAGCCCACCCTCACGGTCATCGACAATCAGAGACGTTCCCTGCGTTTTATCTTGCGAGGCCAATGTATCCGGCATTTCAATCCTCCTTCGCCTGGCTCCGTCCGGGTGCTGGCGGGAGCCTTGTCTTCCCAATTGTCACGACGCAGCTGAGGTCCGATACGACTTGAAGCGCCCACCCATTGGTATTACCAATAAATATGACTGACGACACCCTCTGTCAAACTAAAATATATGTTTTACATCTTGCCGATTGCGCGTCAATCTCCGCCCCATGGCGCGCCCGGATGAATGGGTTGGCAATGTCCATTTGGGCAGGCACAACCATCGGATATCACTGCCCTGCCGTCGGCAGGCTGATTCGAACACGGATCCAACATGACCCTGCGTCTCTTTGAAGAAGTCTACAACTCCATCCGCCGCGAGTTGATGCACGGCAAACTCAAGCCTGGTGATAAGCTCCCGTCCGAGCGGGACCTTGCTGCCCAGCTTGGTGTCGGTAGACCGGTTGTACGCGAGGCACTGCGCGCACTTGAGAACTCTGGTGTACTGGAATTCCGGAAAGGAACGAGCGGCGGCGCCTTTATTCGTGAGGGCGACGGACGGGCGGTTTCACGTACGGTGAATGACCTTGTGTTCCTTGGACGGCTGTCGCTCGATCAGCTGACCGAAACACGCAAATGCCTCCTGGATCAGGCGGTGAGACTGGCCTGCGAGCGCGGCACGGAAGAAGACTTCCTCGCAATCGAAAACAATATCGAGCGGATGCGCCTCGCCCTGCAAGCTGAAGACGTCGAGACCTCGATTTCCGAAATCATGCAATTTTATGCCCTGCTTGGGACCGCAGCAAAGAATGATGTACTGACGGTCATGATTGAGTCCCTTTCGGAGGTTATCGCTCAGATCCTTCTCGCGCTTAAACCGGACTATCTGACGGACCTTGTCAGCATGCGCAGGGAAGTACTTGGTCAGATAAGGCGTCGCGACAGCGAGGCAGCCTCAGCGGCAATGAATGCGCACATGAGCGTTCTACACGACTATATCGTCGCGAAGTCCCAGAACCTCCACTCGCTGAATCTTGAACCCATTAATGCCAAGGCCTGAGTCAGGTTCTGAGCCGAGCAAAGACAAAGACGCATTGCAGCGCACAGTTCGAGAGTAGCAAGGGAGGGGAATCGCAACGCCCCTCCCCTCCATTCTTACGGACTTAGACCTCTACGCCGCCTGCTCCTCAAGAAAACGGACAACCTGCTCACGCTGAGAAGCAGGCGCCCCCAGCAGCTCGGCATTGCATCGCGCCCGCTTGTAGTAGAGATGGTTCTTCATTTCCCAGGTGAAGCCAATGGCCCCGAAGACCTGAATGTTGCGGTGCGTCGCTTCGCGATACTGTTCACTGGCATAGCTCTGAGCCATGGCCGCTGCGAGAGGGCCACGCTCATCATTCTCTGAAAGGCTCCAGGCCGCATATTGCACCATCGCATTGGCGCCTTCAGCCGCACCCGCAAGATTGGCGAGCTGGTGCTTGATGGCCTGAAACGCACCGATTGGCTTTCCAAATGCAATCCGCTCCTTTGCGTACGCCACAGCGTCATTCAGAGCGGTCCGGATACCCGCAGCACTTTCTGCAGCCAGGACCAGATAAAGCCGGTCACGAACCCACGGCCATACATTTTCGCTGCTTGCCTCCAGGCGCTCCGCTGACACGTTATCCAGTTCCACCCTGCAAACCTGGCGGGTGATATCGCGCCATTGCAGGATCTCGATTGCAATTCCGGCCGCATTCGCATCGACGATGAAGTAGTCCTTCCGATCGTCGATCAGGGCGGAAACAATGATCTTGTCTGCCGATGCCGCATCAACGACGAACGATTTTGTTCCCGACAGTACATATCCATCAGCAGACGGCGTAGCATGAACATCTGTTGCCATATTGTCGTACGAGCCGCTTTCATCTGCTACAGCGAGCGCGAGCGTCATGCCTTCCGCCAGCTTTGGCAGCAGCGCCATCTTCTGGGCCTCAGACCCCGCCGCCTCAATCGACCACGCACCAGCGAGCGTGCCGAAGAGCGGACACGGCGCGAGCGTCCGGCCGGTTTCACCGACAATCATGACAAGATCAATGTAGCTCATACCCAACCCGCCATAGACCTCGGGCACGGTTATCGCGCTCCAACCGAGCTCCGAGATCCTGCTCCAGAGCTGATCATAGCCCGCATCTGTTACATCCGCCCCGGGCCGCAGCAGTGGAGAAAGGTCGACCTGTTCGTCAACGAACTTTGAGGCGGAATCCCTCAAGAACTCATGATCTTCACTCAATGCAAAATTCATTGCCGCACCTGTTTTGCCGCCTTTGCGGACGTGTTTGAAATTTCCGAAAATGGCACCTTCGCTGTCGGGTCAGACTCGCGAGGCAATCCGAGCACGCGCTCTGCAACGACATTCAAGAGCACCTCTTGCGTCCCAACGCCAAGTGTATTGGCGGGCGAGAACCAATAGGCGTAGTCCCAATTGGAGAACATTCCCCATTTTTTCTCAGGCAACGGAAGGACATCCGGGTTCCGGATCATGCCCGACACTCCTTGTGATCGCTTGGCGAGATCCGCCATCCTCTGTCCGTGAGGAGAGGATAGCATCTTCCCGGCACTCCCCTCAAATCCAGCGGGCGTTCCGTTGATGCGACTGGTCATATTTCTGTAGGTCAGGAGACGCAGAATTTCGCCTTCAATATAGAGCTTGGCCGCTTCGTCGCGAAGAAGCGGATCGCGAATCCGCCCCGTCTCGATCAATCCATTCATAAGGTCGCGAGCCGTAGGACCCATTCCCCATACCACACCTGGTTTAGTCATCCCCACGCGCTCGGTCTGAAGCTGCTCCATCGTCAGCTTCCAGCCTTCACCTTCTTGGCCCAGAAGGGCATCTGCCGGGACCTTCACATTGTCCAGAAATACCTCATTGTACTCATTCTTATTGCCCGTCATGTCGATGATCGGGTTAACCGTCACGCCGGGGCTTTTCATATCGATCAGGAACATGCTGAGTCCCGAATGCTTGGGCTTGCTCGCATCTGTCCGGGCCACAAGCACACCAACCGACGCATGATCGGCCACGGAGGTCCAGATCTTGTGGCCGTTCACGACATAATGGTCGCCCTCACGGCGCGCTGTGGTCCGCAACGCCCCCAAATCCGATCCGCCAGACGGCTCGGAGAAGAGCATGCACCAGATTTCTTCACAGGCCAGCGCGCCCGGCAGGAATTTCTGGCGTTGCGCCTCCGTTCCATAGTTCAGGAGCGACTGTCCACACTGGTTCAGCGCGATGGCATTGATCGTGTACGGTAGTTCTAGGCCAGCGCGTACGATTTCCTCATCGATGATCCATTGCATTTCGGCGTCAGCGCCAACGCCCCAAGGTTCAGGCCAATTGGACGCTGTCCACCCCTGCTTCGCAAGTTGGGCATAGGTCGGATTGGGATTTTCCTCAAACCACTTGCGAACCTTGATACGCCGCGGGTCATCCTCTCCCGGCAAATTGAAATCCATTCCATGGCCCTTTCAAAATATGGTGCACCTTGCCGTATTTGCCAAAAGCGCGACATCCCAGCGCTTACTCAATAGGCAGCGGCGTCACCTACGCAGATATTAGTTCATTTGTTTTAGGTCAAGGGTTAAGGCCTCGCCGAGGCGCACGATTCTCCAAATGACACTCATGTGCATTCGTCCTCATGGAACCGTTGGAAGCCATATTGCCTCAAGCCCGCTGTCTGGTCCTTCCCGAACCGTGAAGGGCCAGACAGTGAATACGCCCTTGCGCACGCGCCTTATGCGTAGAGCAAAACCATATTGGAAAGTAGGGTCGAACACCGAGGCCCGTCCGCTCATAGCGCCCCCCACCGACCGGCTGACCCAAGCGAGCTAGATCAAAGGGTGCGGCTCATGAGCTCTTTCATGATCTCCGACGAACCACCAAAGATTCGCATGACCCGAGCATCGCGCCATATTCTCGCAATCGGATACTCGTTCATATATCCCGCACCGCCATGCAGCTGTAGGGACGCATCGCATACAGCCCATAGCAATTCAGTGTGAAACAATTTTGCGGCTGCTGCCTCATCAGCTGTGAGTTCCTTCCGGACATGGCGCGCAAGGGCCCAGTCCAGATGCGCCCAGCCAACCTGCAGCCTCGCCTTCAGGTCAGCAAGCGTGAATCTCGTGTTCTGGAATTCAATCACCTTCTTGCCGAATGCAGTTCTTTCACTTGTAAACCGCACGGCTTCGTCAAATGCGCGCTGCGCCATGGCCTGTGACGATATTGCAATACTTAATCTCTCTTGAGGAAGCTGGCTCATCATACAGACGAACCCACGATTCTCTTCACCGAGCATGTTGCTTGCAGGAACACGAACGTTGTCGAAGAATAGCTCTGACGTATCGGCGGCATTCTGGCCGATCTTGTTCAGGTTGCGACCGCGTTTGAAGCCTGGCCGGTCGGATTCGACGAGAAATAGCGACGTCCCCTTTGCACCTGCGCTCACATCAGTCTTCGCGACGACGACAACCAGATTGCAGGTCTGCCCAGCTGAAATGTAGGTTTTCGAGCCATTGATAATATATTCATCGCCATCCCGGACAGCCGTTGTCCGGATACCCTGAAGATCAGAGCCCGCGCCGGGCTCTGTCATGGCAATCGCCAGAATGGTCTCGCCAGAGACACAACGCGGAAGCCATTTTTGCTTCTGCTCTTCAGTTCCGTAGTGGACGATGTATTCGACAACAACATCTGACTGCAAAGTGACGAGAACCATTGAATCAGCGTAGGAATTCTCCTCCGCAACCACGGCATTGTAGCGGAAGTCTAGTCCGAGCCCGCCATATGCCTCGGGTACCGTCGGACAAAGGAAGCCTGCCTCCCCGAACTTCCTCATGACGGACGGTTCGATTACGCCTTCCTCCTCCCATCTGTCGAGATGAGGAATGACCTCCTTGGCATAGAATTTCCGGACGGTTTCCCGAAACGCCTCCTGATCGGCGTCGTATACGGTACGTCTGCTGTAGTCGAGCATCGAATTTTCCTTCCCTTTATATAATCAAGATCTCCGCCGATGCGCGGCTTCACGGCCACTGCTCCCTTCCCGAAATTCAGGAAGGGAGCCACGGCTTAGCGCGCTTGGGAGGAGTTCGCGCCGAGCCGACCTGAGCATCACACCTTACCAACGCTCAGGGAAACTCAGGGCTAATGCCGGTCGATCAGCAGCACTCCATCAGTACGGGCGGTCAAGAAATGCGCCAACAATGTCGTTGAACTCGTCTGCCCGCTCCCACTGGCACCAATGTCCACACTTTGAGAAGACATGAAGGTCCGCATTTGGGATTGTCTTCAGGAGGATGAATGCAGCATCCAGCGGCAGAACACGATCCTCACGGCCCCAGAGAAGCAGGGTGGGGTGTGGCAGCAGATCCAGACGTTCTCGCCAAAGGTCATTTCGCGGATTATGGGCCTGACCGCGCAGCGGCGGATCCTTCATCGTCTGCGGCGCCATAGCCGTTTTGAGCCGCTCTTCCAGCAACTCGTCAGAGATCTGCGATGGGTCAAAAACAAGAAGTTCAACAACCTTCCGAAGCTTCTCCATCGTTGGCCCCTCACCGTCATAGAATGTAAGCATACGGAGCAGCCCCTCCGTCGGAAACGTCGAAGTCATCGGGATGCTGCCGCCCGGGCCCATCAAAATCAGCTTATGCGCACGATCCGGATGGTCGAGTGCGAACCGCATGGACGTGCCACCACCGAGCGAGTTCCCGACAAAACTCGCTTTCTCGATACCTTCATGATCCATGATATTCAGAACTGCTTCCGCCATCGGGTCAAAGAGTCCTTCATAGCCGGTGCGCTTGTCGGATTTTCCGAAACCCGGAAGGTCCAGTGTGATCACTCGGCGCCCCTGATCAGCCAACGGGCCGACGTTGCGGCGATAATTGCTATAGCCGTACGCGCCGGGGCCGCCACCCTGGATCAGGAAGACGACTTCGCCCTCTCCGGTATCCAGATAGTGAACCTTGCCTTTTGGATCATCGACAAACTTGCTCTCATATGGCGCGTCAAACATGGACTGTTTCCCTTTTCCCTAATCTCTGGCCGTCTCAATAAATTGAAACATCCGTTCTATTTGTGAATTTATCAACCCGTCTACGGCTATCCGGGACGATTTTTTTTGAGTGCGGTCAGGATCGCCGCCTCGACCTGGAGGCATCCAACGCCGCCTCAGGCCGCCACAGCGGGAGGATCATGCCTCAAGAGCCAGACGCTCAATGGCCCCTACGCTGGCAAAGCCGGGCTCGGGCATGCCGCCCCAATGATCGGCAGATTCAACAGATAGCGGAAAGAGCCTCGGCTCCCGCGCGTTGGTTTCCGGAAACTCTTCCATGCCAAAGCTGTATTCCAGGGTGATGCCGTCGGGGTCTAGGAAATAGAAGAACATCGACTCCGACTGCGGGTGTCTACCTGGCCCATAGACAATTGGCACACCTTTCCGTTTCATCCGCACGTTCGCGCGACCGATATCATCGATATCTGTCACCATGAAATTTACATGATGAAGCTGCGGCGCAGCCGCTCGCCCAATACCGAACGAATGATGCAGGGGATTGGGAAAGCAGCGCATGTGAACAACAGCACCATCAATCCGATCGGAAACGCGAAAATTCATCTGTTTCGAGAAAAACTCTTCAGCCGCGCTCAAGTCGGGGCCAGCAAGCACAACATGGCCGAGCCTTACGATCCGTGTATGCGATGGCTCATAGGGCAGCTCGGCTCTGTCCATGGACGCATAGAATTCCATGGTCGCTCCCAAAACCGGATCGGAGATTCGGAAGGCCTCCCCAACCCCAAGTGCATCTGCCTCAGAGTTGGAAACAGGTGTGGGTATTATCCCACATGCCTTGAAATGCGCCCGGATCGCCGCCAAGGCGTCAGGCCCCTCCATCTCCCAACCAATACGCTTGATGCCCGGCTCTCCAGCTTCGACCAGCGCAATATCGTGATGCTTGTCGCTGCACCTGAAGAAGCGGTATCCATCAGACTTTCCCGCCGGGGTGAGCCCCACGATCTCTTCATAGAACGCGCTTGATCGCTCCAGGTCAGTGACATTGAGCGCAAGGTAACCAAGGCGACGGAATCTAATTTCATCAATTGACATCAACGCTTCCCCCAAAGAATAAATGAAGCATACTCATTAATTGAGACCCATTCGCTCATCAAATGAACCCTTGGCGCCAGCTAACAAAACATTGGTATTACCAATAAATTCTTGGGTCAAGTACTGTCTGAGAAAGCCTCCCCAAGACCGAAACACCCAATAATCCTCTGTATTATTGTGATTTTCATCCATCCCACTGCCAACCCCTGACGAGACCAGAGTTTGTGCGGCCCTCGACGACACGCAAACGCCCAGCCGCCCGGCGAATGCTTGCCAAATTAATACATTTGAACTATTTCGATTGGACGCAGTGAAAAGAACCGTCAGCGGACCTCACCGCATCGGCCTAAGAAGGGTACAGAAGCTCATGGCAAATCTAGTTCGAACCGAGAGCGCAGATGGCATCCTGACCGTAACGCTCAACCGCCCGGAGACCCTGAACAGCCTGACCTCCGAAGCGTGCTTCGAGCTTTCGGACATCTTTGATCGCTACGAGAATGATGATGAACTCCGCGTCGCCATCATCACAGGTGCGGGAGATAGAGCATTTTGTGCCGGCCACGACCTTGCTGATGACATTTCCGATCCTATGCCCGCAACCGGTTGGGCCGGGCTTTCACACAGGTCAGGACTGAATAAGCCACTAATCGCAGCGGTAAACGGCCTTGCCCTTGGCGGCGGATGGGAACTCGCAATGCTGTGCGATGTCGTCATCGCGGACGCCCGCGCAAGTTTTGGACTACCGGAGCCCAAGGTCGGATTCGTCGCCCTGGGCGGCGGCGCGAGGCTCCTGCCCCACCGCGTCCCCCATCACATTGCCATGGGTCTGATCCTGACGGGCCGAAAGCTTTCCGCTCAGGATGCTGCAAACCTCGGCCTCGTCAACGAGGTCTCCCCTCCCGGCAAAGTCTTGGACACAGCGAAGCAATGGGCCGAGGATATGCTCACCTGTTCACCTCTGGCCCTACGCATGTCCAAGCAGCTGGCAATGGCATCGGCAGACCCGGAAATTCTCAGGGAACAGCTTCAAACACTTGAGATCAAAATGACTGAGGAGCTCTCAGGCAGCCAGGACGCGAAAGAAGGCATGGCCGCCTTTAAGGAAAAACGTCCACCACGCTGGACCGGCCGCTAGCCTGCTTCTGGTCTTATTCGCCAGCATTCGCGTATCGCGCGGAAAGGAAAATTCGATGGATCTCGAGCTTCAGGGCAAGCGGGTTTTGATCACCGGCGGCTCCAAGGGGATCGGCCTGGCGACAGCTGAGGCATTTGCCCGCGAAGGCGCCAACCTCATTCTCGTCAGCCGCACAGAAAAAGACCTGGCCGCCGCCCAGATCAGCCTTTCATCGACGTACGGCAACCATGTTCAGATCATCTGCACCAACTTGTCAGAACCCGGAGGTATCGCCTCGCTGACCGAAGCCGCACACGACGTAGACATCCTCGTGAATAATGCCGGCGCCATTCCGCCCGGCTCTCTGCTCGATACCGAGCTGGAAACATGGCGTCACGCATGGAATCTGAAGGTATTCGGATATATCGAATTGACCCGCTCGCTGTATCCGCACCTGACCGCACCGGGGGGCGTGATTATTAACATAATCGGATCGGCCGGAGAGAACCCCAACAAGGATTATATTTGCGGCAGCACCGGAAACGCGGCCCTGATGATGTTCACGCAGGCATTCGCTCAACAGGCCCGGACAAACGGCATCCGAGTCGTAGGCGTCAATCCAGGTCCGGTGCTTACGGACCGGTTCCGGATGCTGCTGCAAGCAGAGGCAAAACGCCGGTATACTGATCCGTCACGCTGGGAAGAACTGATGCAGGATCTCCCCTTTGGCCGAGCCGCAGCTCCTGCGGAAGTAGCAGATGCGATTGCCTTTCTCGCCTCGCGCCGCTCTGCCTATACAACGGGTACAATCGTGACGATTGATGGTGGGCATCAATGACCCGTCCGCAGATCATCGGTTATATAGGTCTCGGTGACATCGGGGCCCCAATGGCGGAACGCATTGTCAGGGCAGGCTGGCCGCTGGTCGTCTGGAATCGCACCGCGGAGAAATCCAGACCGTTGGTTGAGGCGGGCGCCCAGGCGGCGGCGTCTCCCGCCGAACTGGCTGCCGAATGTGATCTTGTTTTCACCTGTCTCGGAAGCGTATCGGCGATGCATGACGTCCTGACGGGCGACAGCGGCATTCTCAAAGCACCTGACCGCCGCGTCCGCTTGGTTGTGGACAATTCGACCGTTCCGCCTGCTGACGCGAAAGTGTTTGCAAAGAGCCTGGCTGAAGCCTCAATAGGCTTCATAGACGCGCCTGTCTCCGGCGGCGCGGTCGGCGCCCGCGCAGGTACGCTCGCGGTCATGGTTGGCGGCGATCCGACCGATGTCGCCCAGGCCGAACCGGTTCTCAAGACCTTTGCCAGCAAGATCACGCACCTCGGCCCTGTGGGAGCTGGGCAAGTCATGAAAGCCTGCAATCAGGTGCTCAATTTTGGCACCATGGCTGCTCTTGCCGAAGCGCTTGCCCTAGGCGAACAGTATGGTCTTGAGCCCGCCAATATCGTTGAGGCTGTATCAGGGGGATTTGCGGATTCCAATGTCTGCCGCGAATTCAGTCGCTCGCTTGCCCAAGACGACATCAGCCCGGTCCGGCTCCTCGTCGAGACACTTGAAGCATCCTACAAAGGCAACCTCCAGACGGACCTCGCCGGTCGGCTCGGAATTCTGATGAAGGATCTTTCGATGGCCATGGATATGGCCCGAATTCACGGAGTGCCCCTACCCGTCATATCTCACTTCGATTCTGTATTCAGACTGATCCACCACCTGAAAGAATAGCCATTACGATCAGGACAGGGCTGCGTTCCGTCCAGCCTCAAGCCCGAATGTAGCGGAGCTTGAAAGAGACGACGCACTGAAATACCCCGCACCGTGGAAACCGCCCACAACTTCCCCAGCGGCGTAAAGCCCGCCTATCGGCACGCCGAACCAATCTACGACAGCCATTCTGCCGTCGACCGCAACGCCGCCATAGGTTGAGGTAATCGCATTTGCCGTTGCAGCAATATAGTAGGGAGCTGTGTCAATCGGCTTTAATCCCCGCGCACGACCGAACATGGAGTCCCTACCTTCATTCGCGTCGGCATTGTAGGTTCGCACTGTCTCCTCCAGCACAGCAGGATCAAGCCCGACCAACTCGGCAAGTTCTCCGATCGTATCCGCTTTACGTATGTACCCGCCCAGCAGGGCTTCCTTATAGTTGTTCACACTCGTATCATCGAGTGATCCGGCCATGAGTGATTCATCAAAGACCTGGAAGGCAATTCCACCAGGTTGGGTCATGCCGATGGCCCCCAACGCTTTATAGCTCTGAGCCTCATTAACAAAACGGCGGCCGGCCTTGTTGACCATGATCGCGGTGTCCTGGAACGCAAAGATCAGCGGCGGGATCTCATCCGGTTTGATCACATCATCGGGATAATTCCGTATCGCTCCACCGAATGATCCAGAGACATATCCTAGGTCTGCCTGCCCGGCGCCAAGGTCGCACGCCATGATCAGGCCATCCCCCGTATTGGCAACACCACCATGCTTCACGCCTTCAGCCAGTTCCGGTGCATAAATGCCCAACAGCTCGCGGCTGCGGGAAAAGCCTCCCGTTGCGAGTAAAATCCCCTTGTTCACGCGGATCTCGGCCTCGCGATCGCCATACATGACGATACAGGCCTCAACCCGGCCGCCCCCCTGGGACCTAACAAGGCGCACCCCTGAGGATTTACTGAAAAATGCAATGCCCGAATGCGCCTGAGCCTTCATGTGCAGCTTTGTCACCACCCTTCCCGTGCCAGTCATGTGCGCACGTGGAACATCTGGCGGCGGGGACATGAACAGCTCAAATCCAATCCCCTGCGACTTCAGGAAATCATAAGCTACCAACTGCTTTGCGAGAAACAGCTCCAGAAGCTCCCGATTATTCCTGCCCTTTCCTGAGTACAACAAAGCCTGGCGAAAGGCCTCAATGGAGTCGTCGATGCCAGCCTGTCTCTGTTCATCAGTTCCGCAAAAGGCAAAGGCACCGCCTGCGATAGCTGAACTTCCTCCGGGGAGCGATGATTTCTCCAGGAACAGCACGGAGGCACCAGCGTTCGCAGCAGAAAGGGCTGCACAATGCCCGGCTATACCGGCCCCCAATACCAGAACATCCGTCTCAGTGGGAAATTCGCCGGCTTCCTTCAGCACCCTGGTCACCCCTCACACTCTGCTCACTGAGAGCTCAACGAGAATTGGAGCGTATGAATTCAGGCGAATACCGCAATGCCATAATCGGCCAAGCGGCTTTCAACTTTCCTGAAGTCTGCATCTCCTATTCTGTGAGTTCCACCGCAAGCCACTGGCAGTAGCGTTAGCACTTCAAAATCTTCTGAATGGAGCGCAAATGTCCAATCCATCACCGCAATTCGATGTCGTGGTCGCTGGCGCCGGCCCTGTCGGGCTGACCATGGCAATTGATCTGGGGCGGCGCGGCGTCAAGACCCTGCTGATCGAACGAAATCCAACCACAGGCCCATGGCCCAAGATGGACCGCTCCAACTCCCGCACCATGGAATTCTACCGCCGCCTTGGCATCGCCGACAAGGTCCGCGAACTCGGTTACCCCGCTGATGCGCCGATGGACATCTTTGTTGTCCGCTCACTCTCGGAAGCCCCCTTGCTCAAGCAGCATTACCCTTCCGTCGGCGTCATGCGCGAACGCATTGCAAAAACGACCGATCATTCTCAGCCGCTGGAACCGTACCAACTGGTATCGCAGAACCGCTTGGAACCCCTACTGAAATCGATCGCAGAGAGCACGCCCAATGTTACTGTCAGATATGCATGTGAATTGACGGCGCTTTCTCACGACGAGGATGGCGTCACCGTCACCCTCAAGCCCGAGGGTGAGGCCGAAGAGCAACTGAGGTGCGGGTATCTCGCCGGCTGCGATGGAGGCGGGAGCACGGTCCGTAAGGCGCTCGGCATCAAGCTCGAAGGACAGGGGAACATTCGGAAGATGAAGCAGATCTGCTTCCGCTCCGAAACCCTTTATGATCGGATTCCCATGGGAAATGGGCGGCACTATTACTTCACCGATCCTGAGGGATCGGCGATGATCGTCCAGGGGGATCGCAAAGAGTTCACGCTGAATTCTGACATTCCCGACGACGCCGATCTACATGACTGGATCCGAAAGAAGATGGGATCGGACATAGAGTTTGATTACGAGATACTGAACGTCAGCAACTGGACACTCCACCTGCTGCTCGCAGAAAAATACGCCGAGGGCCGGGTGTTTCTGGCTGGCGACGCGGTCCATCTCGTGATCCCAACTGGCGGGCTCGGCATGAATTCGGGAGTTGGCGACGCCCTGGATCTTTCGTGGAAGCTCGCCGGCACCGTTCAGGGTTGGGGCGGCCCGGGCTTGCTGGCAAGTTATGAGACTGAAAGACGGCCGGTCGGCATGAAAAATGTCGAAGCATCCGGATGGGCAGCTCAGGGCCTTGGACTATGGCGCGCCGATCTAACGGGTGCGGTCAATGAGGACACCGAGGATGGACTGGCAGAAAGGCACAGGGCATCACGGCTCGCCAACCGATTCCACCGTCGTGTGCACGAGATGGTTGGTGCAGAACTTGGCTACACCTATGCGGGCTCCCCCCTCATCGATTCCGTGCCTGATGCTGTAACCAGTTGGGACACAGTCCGTTATCTGCCTACGACCGAGCCCGGAATCCGGATCCCGCACATATGGCTCAAGGACCGAACCGCCATGCAAGATGTTCTGGGACCCGACTATAGCTTCATAGACCTTACAGGCTCAGCGGATACGTCCGCGCTTGAAGAGGCTTTTGCGGCAATCGGCGCACCGCTTCAGATCGTCAGCCGCGATGAGGAACATGTACGCATGATCTATGGCTGCCCCTACCTGCTGGTCCGTCCGGACCTCCACATCGTCTGGTCAGGAAACTGCCTTCCGGCCGCACCCGACGCCCTTGCCAATTTGGCTACGGGGCATTCGCCCCCATAAGCATGGATGAAGACAATGAAAAAACCCTGGCGTCCCGTTCCACCAGAAAGCGGGCATGCGCCAGCCCCAATCCGCTCGCTGCACGCGTCACGAGGGCAACCTCGCCTCAAAAGTTCAACGGCACCTCGCTGAGGTTTCAGTCCTTGATCTTGACCTGGTACATTCCGCCCGGAATCGGCTCCCAGGGGTTCTGGCAGCCTCCCGGACAATCGCTATCGCCTGCTTGGCGGCCTAAGTTGCCGAAACAAGCTGCAGGCCACCGGAGACGAGAATGCACTCACCGGTCACATATCCGGCCTGCTCGCTCACCAGAAACTCGACAACGCCCGTAATATCGGCCGGCTGGCCAAGGCGTCTCAGGGGAATGGTGGCTGCCTGCTCGTTCATGGCAAGCTTCCGCGCCGCGGCCTGTCCGGCCACACGCGGCGTCATAACGAGGCCCGGGGCAACGCAGTTCACGCGCACTCCCTTGGGCCCGAGCTCTACAGCGAGAGATCTTGTGTATTTTTCAATCGCAGCCTTGGCCGCCGTATACATCGCAAAGCGCGCTCCGGTATCGTCCACACAGACCCCAACCGTGGAAACATTCACGATCGCACCGCCTTGCCGGCTCAGAGACGGGGCACAGGCCTGACACATGTTGACCGCCGTATCAAAATTCACGGCGAACAACTGGCGGCGGTCTTGCTCACTCACCATTGTCGCGGAGCTGTGTTCAATTGGTGTAATCGCTCCACCCGCATTGTTGACGAGGATATCAATGCGCCCGAAATGCCCCTCAATCTGCTGCACGGCCGCAAACGCCGCTTCGCGGTCAGACAGATCCGCTTCAATCTCGATGCTATCGCGACCAAGAGCCTGGATCTCGTCACGGACGGTAGGGGCTGTAAGTTCCTCGCCGTGGCGCCGGGCAACCTGGAGGTCAACATCCAGGATAGCGACATTCGCCCCCAGTTCTGCAAACCGCAGTGCATGAGCCCGTCCCATTCCGCCGGCGCCGCCCGTGACGATTGCGAGTTTGCCCTCCAATGAATTACGCATCACACCTCCCATTATTCTAGTACATATATTTTAAGCCACGGAACGTTGTCATTGCAGTCATATTCTGCACAAGTGAGCTTTCAGCTTTCTGGAAAGCCAATATGCGATACAATTTACCTCCGCTGAACGCGCTTAAGGCATTCGAAGCTACGGGACGCATGGGCAGCTTGAGTGCGGCCGCACGGGAGCTTCGGGTCTCAGTCGGTGCTGTGAGCCGTCACGTCTCCATCCTCGAGACGTACTTCGCCTGCGAACTCTTCGAACGTCGCCATGACGGCGTTGGCCTGACTCAATGGGGCAAACCTCTTCACGCTGCAATTTCCACTGCTTTCCAGACAATCGATTCAGCATGCCGGGATGTTGACTACGGTACGTCCCGGCCAATCCGCCTGCGCACGTTCACCAGCATGGCGACCGACTGGTTGACCCCTCGACTTGGGGAATTCCGAAGCGCTAAACCGAATGTGTCCGTGCAGCTCAAACAAGCCTTCAGCGAGATCAGCTTTACCGCAGACCCACTAGATGCCGCGGTCACGGCGCAAATTATTCTCGAAAGCGGTATCGATCAAATCGAGCTGTTTCCGACGATCTTCACGCCGGTCGCGGCCCCCTTTGTAAAAACGGATTCACCTGCCGAACACCTGACAGGACCCAACGCCCTCCCCCTCCTTTTTACGAGACGGGAAATTCCGTTCTGGGAGACCGTATTTGATGAAATAGGCCTGCCGCCCCCTGCGTTTGACCGCGGTCTTGAGTTCGACAGCCTGAGTCTCACCTACCAGGCGGCAAGGCGCGGCGCCGGCGTGGCGCTCGGCTTACTCTTTTTTGTCGCAGACGATTTTGCGGCGGGCACGTTGGTACCGGCCTCCAGGATCTGCGTCGACATGCAACTTCCGCAGTATCTGTATGTCCGCACCGACCGCAAAAAACATCCGGACACAGAATCCTTCGCTTCCTGGGTCCAGGCACAGGCTGCCAGAACAAATGCTGAGCTGGAAAGCCTGTTTGGCTCGATCATAGCGTCGCCTGTGACAGTGATCAAAAGCCATTAGATCACCGTCACTGGCGTGCTTTCCATCTGGCTCGGCCCTTGATTTTTGTGCGCCGCCCCCTTGCGGTTCTGCCAAACAAATATAATACGTTTGTTTTGATTGGCTGGTGCCCACCGGCCAGAATAACAAAGGTGACAGCAATGCAGGCATGGGAAGTTCAGGACGCATGGGGCATCGACAACATGCGGCTCGTTACCAAGGAAGCCCCTCAGGCGCTCGCTCCGGACGAGCTTCTGATCAAGGTGCATGCCGCCTCGGTAAACTATCGGGATCTCGTCACAATCGAGAACAGGACGCCTTTCGGCGCGTTGCCCCAGATTCCCCTGTCGGACGCCGCAGGAGAAGTCGTGGACGTTGGCTCCAGCGTCGACAGGTTTGTTGTGGGCGATCGCGTATGCCCAAGCTTTTTTCCGAACTGGCAAACGGGACCGGTCCGCAATGCGGACAGATCCATCTCCCTGGGCTCGGCTTCCGCTCCTGGGGTCCTCCAGGAGTTCGTGGTCGCAAAACAGCAGGCAGCATCGCGATTCAGCGACACGCTGAGTTATCAGGAAGCCGCCACACTTCCCTGCGCCGGCCTGACAGCCTGGCGTGCCCTCGTCGAAGAAGGGCAGGTTGAGAGAGGCGATTGGGTGCTGGTTCAGGGGACTGGCGGCGTGTCCATTTTCGCACTGCTTATTGCCAAAATGCTCGGTGCACGCGTGATCGTCACCTCTTCATCGGACGAAAAGCTTGCCCGCGCCCGGTCGCTTGGGGCTGACGAGACGATCAATTATCGCGATACGCCGGAATGGGGCAAAAGAACCCTTGAAATCACCAACGGACGAGGAGCCGACATCATCGTTGAAGTCGGCGGCGGCGGCACGATCAATCAATCACTGGCCGCTGCTGCCGTGGGCGCAAGAATCGCGATCATCGGCGTCCTTGGTGGGCGGTCCCAAGAGCTTCTGATGCCGGCGATCTTTGGCAAGAACCTTAAGCTGTTCGGAATTTCGGTCGGAAGTCGGCAACATTTCGATTCTCTGAACGAGGCCATCTCGAAGGAGGGGCTGAAACCCGTCATTGATCGGGTGTTTCCGCTCAAAGAGGCTCCGGATGCCATTCGCCACCTCGCCAGCGGACAGCATTTCGGGAAGATCGTGATCGATTTTGAACAATGAAGACAAATCACACGCTCGCCTACACCGCCCACGGCCCGTCATCTGAAAAAGCCAAGGCCAATCTCATCCTGCTCCACGGGATGGGACACACGGATGCAATCGCCTTTCATGATCTGGCGGCTGCAATTCCGAATGATGTCCGCACCTTTGCGCTTCGGGGGCCTATCCCTTTTGGACAAACGTCCGGAACCGGATATGCTTGGTTTGAAATTACACCGGTGGCCTCCGGCCCACCGCAGCCAAATCTCGAGCAGGAACGGACCAGCCGGGCATCCATCGGGGAATTCATTGATTCCTGCGGGACTGACCTCCCCCTGATCCTTATGGGATTTGGGCAGGGAGCCGTCCTTGCAGCCCACCTTTACCTGGAACACCCCGAAAAGATGCAATTGTGTGTGCTGGGGGCAGCCAGGGTCATGCCACACATACGCGATCAATATCCGATCGGACCGGCCCATCGCGACGTTCCGCTCATCTGGACGCACGGCAAAGACGATCCGATACTGCCATTTAGCGCAGCGCAGGCGACCGCCGAAAGCCTCCGGCAGGACAGTTTGGAAGTGACCTGGCTACCACATGACGGAGGCCACGAATGGCCAGACGCCGCCAACGGCGTGGTCTCCAGACGGATACGACAGATGATGGGCGTCGGCGAATAAGGCTCTGATGCCCAAAGCGGCGCACACACCAGATTATTCTCACATATCGAGAATAAACTCTCCCCCGCGCGCCCCGGAAGACCACCGTCTCAATGGCAATACCTTTACGATCCTGACGCTGCCCGAATAGTCTGCTGCCAAAAGAAGCTGGCAACAGTCATACAAAAGGGAGCGAGATCAATATGGCGAAGTCGCAGACTGGAACATCTGTTGCCATCAGGCAGAGACCGGCATCTCTCACGTCAATGCCCCCCGACTGGGGCGAATGCCTGTGGACCCCCTCCCGATCCAGGATCCGGAATTCAAACCTTCTACGCTTCCTGACCTGGCTCAAGGGCGAACGAGGCCTCGATTTTTCGGGCTATGACGAACTCTGGAACTGGTCGGTTTCCGATCTAGAGGGTTTTTGGTCAGCCATTTGGGACCACTTCGGTGTGGAAGCTGAAAAGCGCTACGATCAGGTCATCTCGGACCGTCAGATGCCTGGGGCCGTATGGTTTGAAGGGGCCCGCCTGAACTTTAGCCAGAATGTCCTCAGACATGAACGGCACATGCCTGACGAAGCCGCGATCATTGCCGTCTCCGAAGACGTGCCGACGCGAGAGGTGTCGTGGTCCGAGCTTGGCGACTCCGTGCGTACCCTTGCAACAGCACTGCGTAATCTTGGCATTCAACCAGGGGACCGCATCATCTCTTACCTGCCCAATACAGTCGAAGCGATTGTCGCCCTGCTCGCAACTACGGCAGTCGGCGGAATATTCGCTTCTGCGTCTCCCGAATTCGGCGCCAAGACCGTTATCGACCGGTTCGGACAGCTCGATCCGAAATTGATATTCGTCGCACCTTCCTACCGCTTCAATGGAGCCGACAGGGACAAGAGCGAGAGCATCGGCGCGGTCGTCAACGCAATACCGAGCCTTGAACATGTCGTTTACGTGTCATCGGGACACCAACTCGGCTCTTCATTCCCCGGCACTGAATCACATAGCTGGGACTCCCTGATGGAGTCAGGCCGCGCCTTGTCCAGCGGCCCCTTCGAATTCGAACAGGTTGGTCATGATCACCCGCTCTGGATCCTGTTTTCCTCGGGGACAACCGGTTTGCCAAAGGCAATCGTCCAAAGTCATGTCGGCATTCTGCTCGAGCACCTGAAGGCTCAGCACTTTACCGCCGAACTGACACACGGCTCGAGAATCTTCTTCTATACAACAACCAGTTGGATGGTGTGGAACTCACTTGTCTGCACCCTGCTGACCGGCTGCAGCATCGTGATCTATGATGGAAGCCCGGTCTATCCGGATGCAAGCGCTCTATGGCAAATCACGGAAAGTACAGGAGCAACTGTGCTCGGCTGTAGCCCCGGCCTCGTGCAGAAGATGGCTGCGGTCCAAATGACGCCAGCGGCCAATTTCGACCTCGCAAAGCTGGAAATGATCGTACTTGGCGGTGCGCCCTCCACCCCGGAAACTTTCAGCTGGCTCTATGAAAATGTGAAGAAAGATCTTTGGGTGACATCACAGACCGGAGGTACTGATCTTTGCAGCACGATCGCCGGGGGCATTTCCCTGGCACCTGTGTATGCCGGGGAAATCCAGGGCGCGGCGCTCGGTATTCATGTCGATTGCCTTTCCCCTAGCGGTCAGAGCCTTCGAAACGAGACCGGCGAACTCGTCATCCGCTCACCATCTCCCTCCATGCCTCTTGGCTTCTGGAAGGACCAGGACGACGCCCGCTATCGAGAAAGCTATTTTAGCACCTACCCGGGGGTCTGGCAGCAGGGTGATCTCTGCCTCATCAATGACCGCGGCGGCCTTTACGTGTTTGGACGCTCCGATGCTACGTTGAATCGGCATGGCGTCCGTATAGGGACGGCTGAGATATACAGGACACTCGATTCGATCAGCGAGATTGAAGATGGACTTGTCGTATGCGTCTCTGACGAGACCATCCTGTTCGTTCAGATGCCTGCAGGAAAAGCACTCACGAACGAACTTGGCGATGAAATTCGCAAGCGATTGAAGTTGGAAAACAGTCCACGACACGTGCCTGACAAAATCGTCCAAGCCCCGGCAATTCCCTACACGCTCACCGGAAAACGGTTGGAGGTCCCGGTCCGGCGTCTGCTCGAGGGCTCACCGATCGAACAGGTTGCAGACCCACAGATGCTAAGAGACGCGGCCGCGTTGGAATGGTTCGAGACGTTTTCGGCCGTCGCCGTTTGAACTGAAGCGCCGCCCTTGGCAGCCACGTTCGACCCAAGCGGCTATTCCCGGCCACATCTTTCCCCGCGAACGGCTCGTCCGGCCAGGAACGGTCCGCCGCCTGCAACCTCAGTTCCATGAACACCCCTTCTTCGCCTTGCAAAATATAAAATAGGTGTTTTAATTCGCTTCAGATCAATATTGAAATCCAGGGACCAGATATGCTTCTTCACGTTCACAATCATTCCCGCACCACACCGAACAAGCCAGCCTATAAGATGGTCCCGGACGGCGAAACGGTCACGTTCTCTGAGCTGGAGAGTCGGTCCAATCAATGCGCACATCTGTTGAGAGCGTGCGGCCTCAAGCGCGGCGACGTGATTGCCATTCTGCTGGAAAACCATCCGCGCTATTTCGAGATCGCCCTCGGCGCAGAGCGCTCTGGCATATACTTCACCGGCATCTCCACTCACCTCTCGGCCAAAGAGGCCGGCTACATCGTAGGAGACTCGGATGCGAGAGTTCTCTTCGCTTCGATGAAGACACTCCCGGCGGCTCGGGAAATTGTGGCAGAAAACCCGGACCTGACCGTCTTCATCGTCGACGGAACAAACGCGCACTTCCGTGACTATCTCGCTGAACGCGCTGAGCAATCGACCTCTCCAATTCCGGATGGCAGCATGGGAGCCCCCATGCTGTACTCCTCCGGTACGACCGGGCGACCTAAAGGTGTGAAATTCGAGCTGCCGGAGATCCCGATCGATGCAATGGACTCGCTGACCGAGCTTGCCGTGACACGCTTTGGCTTCAACTCACAAATGGTCTACCTGTCTCCCGCACCACTCTATCATGCCGCCCCGCTTCGCTGGAGTTTGAGCGTCATGAAGCTCGGCGGCACCGTGATCGTGATGGACAAATTTGACGCCGAATACGCACTGCAGCTGATTGAACAGGAGAGGGTCACCCATTCGCAATGGGTTCCGACACACTTCATTCGTATGCTGAAACTTCCGGAAGGAGACCGTTCCCGCTATGACCTGTCGTCGCACGAACTCGCCTTCCATGCCGCCGCCCCCTGCCCCGTCCCTGTAAAGGAACAAATGATTAGCTGGTGGGGGCCGATGATCCACGAGTACTATGCTGGAACTGAATTCAATGGGATGACGATTATCACTCCCGAGGAATGGCTGCAGCACAAGGGTTCAGTCGGCCAGGCCAAATTCGGAACAGCGCACATTCTGTCGGACGACGGCAAGGAGTTGCCTGCACGAAAGGAAGGCATGATCTTTTTCGAAGGAGGCAACAGATTCAGCTACCACAAGGATGCCGAAAAAACCGCAAGCTCATACAATAGCCGAGGTTGGAGCACGCTCGGCGATATCGGCTGGCTTGATGAGGACGGCTATCTCTATCTCACAGACCGCAAAAGCTTCATGATCATTTCCGGAGGGGTGAATATTTATCCGCAGGAGATCGAGGACGTTATCGTGACCCACCCCGAGGTCGCGGACGTTGCAGTCATCGGCGCGCCTGATCCCGATCTTGGTGAGCGGCTTGTCGCCGTCATCCAGCCCCTCGACATGTCAGATGCCGGAGAGCGTCTGTCCCAGGACATTCAGGAGCATGTTCTATCCCATCTCGGCCGGCTCAAGCTCCCCCGGCAGATCGACTATATGGCAGAATTGCCAAGGTTGCCGACCGGAAAACTTTACAAGAGAGTGCTGCGAGACGCGTACTGGAAGGAAGAAAAGATCGCCTAGCTTCATAGGCGGTCTTCCGGGCCCTGCCTATATCACCAGCGAAACCTTACCGAAACGATCAGGCGCCTCCAGCCGGTCATAAGCCTTCGATATGTCGCTCAAGCCAAATTGACTGTCTATGACCGGCTCAATCCCACATTCCGCAATCAACGACAGCAGGCGACGGGCTTCATCGAAATTGCCACCCGTCGATCCGTAGAGCTCAAGCTGGCGAATGAACATGCGTTGCAACTCGACAGGCGGATTTCCACCGGTCGTCGCGCCGCAACTGATAATGCGCCCGCCACGGCGCAATGACCTCAACGACTCGCCCCAGCTCGCTTCCCCCACGCTGTCGATCACCATGTCGACACCTTCTCCACCGGTGAGCTCCAGAATGCGCCGGCTCACAGCCTCGGTCCTGTAGTTTACGCCACCATCCGCCCCGATAGACCGGGCTTTCTCAAGTTTCGCTTCGCTTGACGTCGTCACGAGCACGCGCGCTCCGATGTGCGAAGCCAACTGTATACAGGCCACCGACACCCCACCACCGGCACCTACGACCAGCACACTCTCTCCCGGCAAAAGCGCCCGCTTCCCGAAGAGCATCCGGTAGGCGGTGTTATAAGCCGCTGGCAGGACCCCGGCCGCGTCATAACTGATCTCATCTGGGAGAGGCACGAAACAGTGCTCCGGCATTGAAACATATTCAGCGAAGCACCCGTCTCGATGCTCACCCGCAATTTTTGCGCGCAGGCAAAGCGGCTGCTCTCCAGCCAAGCAGTAACGGCATTTCTGACAAAAATCATATGAGAACAGCATCACCCTCTGACCGGGCTTAAATGCGCTGTCGCTATCACATTCAACAATTTCGCCGGCCCCGTCGACGCCAAGAATGATTGGCAGCTCGTGGGTGATCCCCTGGCCATTGTCTCGCATATAGGCATCGACGCGATTGAGCGAGCTTGCATGAACTCTCATCACGGCTTCGCCTAGCTTTCGCTGCGGGTCCGGAACCGTCATGAATTTAAGCCCATCAGCCCCACGTTTCTCCAGTACTGCTGCTTTCATGATTGTCGCTTCCTGTCTCTGCCTGTTTGCAAGAAAAAGGAGCACCGGCGACAGCGACTAACCGCTCCGATGCCCCAATTGTTTCCTGGATAATTTATTCCTATTGCGGATGATAGGTCAGGCGCACCATGAGCTGCCGTCCGCGATTGATCGTTGCCGCGATGTCGGAAAGCGTTGTGTCGCTTCCGGTTACGGGCACCTGGTAGGAGCTGCTGACCCAGTACTCATCCGAGAGGTTACGACCTATAAAGGCAAGTTCCCAGACCTTATCCTTGTCCATAATCGCAAAGCCGGCATCGAGCGAAACGTAACCGTCTTCCTCGGAGTTCGGAATAGCATCCGAGTTGCCTTCATATTCTCCGCTATACTGAAGGCCCGCATTCAGACGATAGTCCAGAGCGGCACTCAGGGAGCCTTCGTAGACACCGGAAAGCGTCGCGCTCCATTCCGGCGCCCTCGGGAGGTGGTGTCCTGCAAGGTCGGAGGTGTCTGTTGCAATGTCACAGCCGAGCGCAGCCGTTTGCCCATTGTAACAGGCGGGACTATAGTTGTCGTATGTCGCATCGTTATAGGCGATAGCTCCGTTGAGCGAGAATCCCTCAAGAGCAGCCGGGCGGTACTGGAAGTCCATTTCCACACCTTCCGTCGTCGCAGCGCCCACATTTCGGATGATGTTCGCAACAATGGCAGAATCAAAGCTGCTGAGCTGCAGATCGGTGTACTCGAAGTGGTAGGCTGCTGCAGAAACCCGCAGAGTCTGGTCAAAGAGATATGCCTTGGCACCAACCTCGAAACCTTCGGCGTTCTCTTCCTTGAACGAGTTGTCCAGCGCCGTTCCAGCGTTGAGCGCGCCGGGAATGGCGACGTGCTCTGTCTGGAAACCACCTGACTTGTAGGCTTCCTTGTACGCCGCATATATGTTGGCATCGGGTGTCAAAGCGTAGGACAGCGTGACTTCAGGCGACCAGTTCTGGAAGCTGATTTCCTTCGGATACAAGCCTTCGAACTGGCCGGTACCAATCTGTTGCTGCTTGGTTTCTTCAGTATAGCGAACACCGCCCGTCAGACTGAGCTTTTCCGTCAGATCAAACCCAAGCTGCACAAATGGTGACAGGGTATCGCCCGTGATGCGGAAATCCGCTTTGGGTCGCAGCACACCAATGATTGTCGACTGGTCCTCAAGATACTCGTCGTCCTGAAGAAACAGGCCCAGCATCCAGGTGAACCGGTTGGATGCGGCGTTCGACAACCTGAATTCCTGTGAGTAGGTTGTCTTTTCAATGCTGGTCGCAAATCCGACAAACGGTACCGCGCCGTTGGAGACGTGGTCCGAAGCATCCAAGTTCACGTTATAGAAGCCGGTAATGGAATTCAACGAGATATCATCTGTGACTTGATAGTTCACATCCGCGACGAGAATCTGCTGCTTCGTCTTCGTGTACGCAACCCCATCCGAAGGGAAGCGGGGGTCGAGGCTCGCCCAACTTCCGGGCATGTCCCCCTGAGTCGTAATGTCATTGAGCTTACAGTCCTGACCTGCATAAGCAAAAGGCCCTTGCGCCTGCCCGTAGGGGCAATAGATGCGCTGCGACAGCATATAGTTGCCAGTGCTTTCGGTATCGCTGTAGCCGCCATTGAGCTTGATCGTAAATGCAGAGCTCGGCTCAATGACCAGGCTACCCTTGGCAAGAAACTCCTCTATCCCGGGCCCCTTGTCGTTCTTTGGAGGAATAGCACCAGGCTTGACGGAAGGATCTGGAACGACATTTTTCAGCCATCCCTCGCTGTCGGAATACCGAACGGCCAGACGTCCGCGCACGCCTTCAGACAAAGGACCGGAAATGTAGGCTTCGCCGGCATATTGAGCTGCTTCGGCCTCATATTCCCCCCGCATCCTGTAGTCGAGTTCCTCGGTTGGCGCTGCCGACGTCAGCGACACGATACCGCCCGTTGCATTCTTACCAAAGAAAAGGGCCTGCGGACCTTTGAGCACCTCGACTTGTCCGAGATCGAATTGTCCGAGCTTGACAACGCCAGCATAAGAAACCGGAACCCCATCAATATTGACCGTGACGGCCTGATCCACCGATGCAGTATTGGTGGAGCTGGAGATGCCCCGCATGGTCAGGTTACCGCCATATCCGATCGTATTCTCGGCAATGCGCAGCTCGGGAATTGCGGTCGAAATTTCGGAGAGATTTGTAAGTCCGCGCTGATCAATTTCGACTGACGGGAGCGCAGAAATGGCGACTGGAACATCGATCTCGCGTTCCTCGCGCTTACGCGCCGTGACGTAGACGACGCCGAGCTGTTTTGCCTGCTCATCCGTGGCCGGATCGGTCTGCTCTACGGCATCCGTGCTCGCTTCGGTACCGCCTTCCACTTCCTGAGCGACAGCAACAAACTCGGTCGCCAGAAACCCAAGAACGATAATCGAAGCCGCTGACTTGCTTATGGATATTCTATTGAACTTTTTCATGTTCCGTCTTCCTCCCTAGAAGCTCTTGTTGGTTTTTTTCCAGAACCAGTTTTTCTTAATGCTGAAAGCGGCCCTCAACAATAGGTCATTCGTATAAAAAGAACGTTTGTTTTATTTTTGTTGCATCTAAGCCGCATGAATTCGGGCGATCTAAGGGCGAGAAGAATGGACGCCCACAACGAGGCAGCCAATCAACTGCGCCCCGACGCAGGATCCCATGCCCAGTATTTTGAGACGGCCCCCGCATCCACCCGAATGTCGGTGCCTGTAATCATCGACGCATCCGCCGAGGCCAGGAAAACGGCGGCTTTGCCATAGTCGCTGGGCTTGGGCAATTTCTGTAGTGGGATGCGGCTCGCAAATTGGGTCATCAATTCCGCGACACGCGGGTCTTCGGCCACCTTGCGCCCCCAGCGACGTGCACGGTCCACCGACTCACTGGGATCAGTTGCGGTCGGCGTGAGTGAGTTGACACGGATGTTCCACTCCGCAAGCTCCATGGCCACCGAATTCGTAAAATTGATAAGCCCCATTTTTGAGGTGGAGTAGGCAACATTGCCCGGCTGCCCCTGGTGCCCCGCAGTAGAAATAATGTTAATGATGCTCCCCTGTCGACCAGCTTCAATCATGGCCAAAGAAACATACTTCGTGAACAGGAATGCTCCATCCAGAATCACTCCGGTCTGATCCTGCCACTCCTTGTAACTCATATCGACAACGCCCTTCTGATTGAAGAAGGCCGCATTGTTGACCAGTATGTCTATTCCACCGAACCGCTCGACCGCCTGGTCGACAGATTGCCTGACCTGCGCCTCATCCGTCACATCGCAGACGAGTGCGATCGCTTCACCACCATTGGCATTGATGTAGTTCGCGCAATCGTTCGCATTGCCCGCATTGGCATCTACCGCCACGATCCGTGCGCCGGCCTGCCACAACTCTTCGGCAATTCCGCCCCCAATGTTCGGGCTAACGCCGGTAATCAATGCAACCTTGCCTGCCAGCCTCATATCGCCACTCCAGTCGTTCATGTGCGGAAGCCGCAGAGCTGTCTTCAGCTCAACTCTCTTTTAAAACCAAATATCTCACGCGCGATCAGGATTCTCTGGATCTCTCCGGCCCCTTCGTAGATGTCCGCAATACGAACATCCCGGAACCATTTCTCAGCAAGATATGCCTCGGACAGGGACTCCGGCCCAAGGATCTCCAGGCAGCCTTGCGTGATCTCCCGCGCAACTTTGGCCCCCAATGCCTTGGCGATGGATGCCTCGGTGCGGTAGCCGTTTGAGTACATGCCCTGCTTGTGCTCGAGCCACTTGGCGCGCATGACTGTTCCCCATGCAGCTTCCCATGACGCCTCGAGGCGCAGGAAACGATCCACGATAGCGCTCCGCCCCGCCAGGTTCGCCACATAGTCGATCTCGATGCCCGCCTCCTCCAGCTGAGTTCGAGTGAAATCCAGAAGCGACCGGCACGAAGCGAGGGCAACGGCAGCGACAATCGGCCGATTATGATTGAAATTGCTCAGCGTCTTACCGAAATCGGCATCCAGACGCGCTGAAGCAGGAATGCGCACATCCTGCATAACAAATCCGGACAACTCGTGTTTTCTCACGCCCAGCTTGCGCATTTGCGGCGATTCCATCAGTCCTGGCGTGCCCTTCACCAGCACGAACGTTCCGAATTCGGGACGCGCGCCGTCCTCTCCCGCCACCCTCGCGAGGGTTACTGCACCATCAAACTTGTTGAAGAACGAGATAAAGATCTTCTCGCCATTCAACACGTATTCATCCGTTTCCGGATCATACTTTGCCATGGAGCGCATCGCAGCGGGGTCGGACCCTGCATCGGGCTCCGTTATACCGATTGCGAGATTCAGATGCCCATATTCCTGCTTCTGGGCGCTGCTTCCGAAATTGCGCAGCACCATGGACCCAAAGGCCTCATGGCCTCCGACGTCGCGTAGCTCCACATCATTGGCACTGGCCATGAACATGAGCGCCTCTGCGATAACCAGGCCACTGGTTTCTTCATGAACGCGCTCAAGCAGCTCGTAAGGGTTCTCCCGCCCCGCGATCGATGGATGGATCCCGCGTAGCCGGGAAGGCTCGATTTCGACGGTTCTGTCCAGCTCCCGGGCATACGGACGACCAAGATCGTTCTCCTCTCTTACGAGGTCCACAAGTTTTTGGTCTGTCTCGGTCAGACTGAAATCAACCATTCGCTATTATCCTTTGAATTCCTGGCCCGCTCAAAGGCCGGCGACACCTTCAAGCACGGATATTGCGCGTGCGTTGCGGTACCACATCTCAAGCGGATGCTCGCAAACGAAGCCATGTCCGCCGAACATCTGCAGGCCCTCGTCTGCAATCTTCATCGTTTTTTCCCCCGCAAATGCACAAGCGAGAGCGGCCAGCCGGGTCGCACTCTGCCCCGTCTCGATTTCCCAGGCAGACCGCCAGTTCATCCAGCGCATTGCTTCAGTATCAATCCGCATATCCGCGACTCTGAATGCCACAGACTGTTTCTGGGCAAGAGGAGCGCCGTGCACCACACGCTCCTTCACATACGGCACCACGTGGTTCATCACAGCGACGCTGAGCCCTGTCATGATGCAGGATTGCGCCGTGCGAGCACCGTCCCTGATCTTCTGCGTGTCACAGCCATCGACCCCACCCAGCTGCATGCCTGGATCAATTTCGACATTGTCGAAGACAACTTCAGAAAGCTGAAGTGCGCGCAGCCCGACCGTTTGGCATGGCTCGCGGACAGTGACGCCCCGCGTTTCGCGCGGCACAATAAAGGCAGCCTCCTGCCCCTTATAACGCGCCAGAACCAGAAAGTCGCGACACCCCGACGCCAGCGGCACCATCGACTTCGTACCGCGAAGATAAGTCCGCCGCCCCTCGTCAACAGCCTCTGTCTTCATCCTCTCTGCGGGGCACGCGAACGAGGGCTCCATCACCGCAATGGCCGACGCCTGGAACTCCGGAGCCTTGAGAACCTCTGTCAGGCGGCGCTTTTGTTCTTCCGTACCATAATCGACAATGGCCAAGCTGTAAGCCATCGTCGAAGCAACTGCAGTCGCGACGCTGGCATCTCCAGCCGCAAGCTCTTCCAGCACGATTGCAGCCAGAAATGGCGACCGCCCGCCCCCTTCACTTTGGCTTTGGATGATCTCCAGTTTCCAGATCGCGCTCATCAGCTCGGAATCGATCTGGCCGGCCTCGTCCTGCGAGCGCGCGCGCGGCGCGATCTCATTCGCACTGAACTCACGGAGCATGTCGCGTATCGCCTGCTGCTCATCTGTCAGCTCGAAATCAATCATTCACACCACCCCGAATTTTCAACGCGAAATACCAATCATAAAATTAGTACATTCATTTTGATTTGGGTCAAGCGCCCGCACAACCGCAGCCCACACGACATGGGGCCCCTCGCCCACACAAGCCCCGCCCCTCATTAGGCTCGCCAACTGAGAATAGACACCGACTGTTCGTTGGCCCGGAATAGCTCGGGTATCGCTACCACCCACCGCCCATACCGCGAACCTGGAGTTGGACTGCTCCGGAGCACGCGCCGGAAAGCACGCACCACCCCATGCGCAACAATGAGAGTTCGCATGAGAAAAAGAGGCGCCCGCAGGTTCTGGAAACATTGGATAATTGCGGGCGCCAGTCTATCACCGGCCACGCTCGGAGGTCGCGAAGCAGGTCAAACTCGGTGCTGCGAGCCATGCACGACGAACACCATGGACGTACGAGTGCACCGGCAGCAGAAACTGCAAGAATGCAGAAATATTAATTTGTATAGTGACAGTACAATCGTTCTAACCAGATCTATCAGCACGCATTTATCCCGTAAACTGGACAATTTTGCAGTCCGCACCTGCAATAATGCAGCTATGCCGCGGCCGCATGATTTAACGAAGCAAGGTCCCGAAGCCTATCGTCCTCAGGTCACCCCAAGGATAAAGCAAATGTTTTGCTTTTCTTGTTTCCGTGCCATAGCCTGAAAGTCAGGAAGGCGACGCCTCTCTCCACATCCGCGTCGCTAAGAAAGGAAAGGAACTGGACCATGACATTTATTCCGGCCCCCTCTCTTCCCACAATCAGCCATGACACAGTCGTGGCGCTGACAAAAAGCGCCCGACACGATGTCCCAGTAACGTTGGCGCACTGACGCTACATTCCAGCTCAACCAAAGAGACACGCATGCAACGCCTGATCACACCCGCGAAGACCTATTCGGAGATCTATGACACGTTTCGCTGGGCTCTGCCCGATCAATGCAACATTGCGCATCAGATCTGCGACCGCCACGCGGAAGATCCCGACAAGATTGCCCTCATTCATCATGTTGGTGCAGATATCCGGACTTACACCTTCCGCGAAATCCAGCAGCGAGCCAATCAGTTCGCCAATGTGCTGACGGGTCTGGGGCTCAACCAGGGCGACCGCGTCATGGTTCTCCTTCCCCAACATCCGGTAACGGCGATCTCACATATCGCCTGCTGGAAGGCTGGCCTCATATCGGTTCCGACGTCAATTCTGTTTGGCGTCGACGGCCTCGAATACCGTCTGAACAATGCGGAAATCCGCGCGGTGGTCACCGATCAGGCAAACCTGGAAAAAGTGCTTGAGGCCAAGAAGCTGGCCCCCAGCCTCGAGCATATATTCGTCATTGATGGTTCGCCGGAGGGTGGCGCCATGCCATTCTACGAGACTCTGGATCGAGCCAGCGATAGCTTTCGTACCCTGATGTTTTCGCCGGATACACCGGCCCTTATTAATTACACGTCCGGCACAACAGGCTGGCCGAAAGGGACGCTTCATGGACACCGGGTCCTTTTTGGCCATCTCCCGGGCGCAGAAGTATTGTTCGACCTCTATCCTCAGCCCGGCGACAAGATGTGGTCCCCAGCGGATTGGGCGTGGATGGGCGGACTTGGCAACACGTTGCTATGTGGGTGGAACTACGGAACGCCAATCCTGGTTTTCCCCATGGCCGGATTCGATCCGGAACTCACGATGCGAAGAATGGGCGAACACGCTATCCGAAACGCCTTTATGACGCCGACAATGATGAAGCTCCTGAAGCCACACTCACATCTTGTCGAGCGGAACAATGTGCGCCTCAGAAGTATCATCAGCGGAAGCGAGGCAGTCGGAAAAGACCTGCTGTCTGCAATGCTCGACATTTTCAAGGCGACCATCAATGAAGGGTTCGGGCAGACCGAAGCCAACATGACACTCGGCAATTGCAGTGGCCTCAACCACTATCGCATCGGCTCGCTTGGCACGCCCCTACCCGGCCATAAGGCCAGCATCCTTGATGACGAAGGAAATGAATTGCCGCCGGGCACAGTGGGCAATCTTGCATTCAAGCGTCCGGATCCTGTCATGCTGCTGGAATACTGGCGCGCTCCGGAAGCGACGGCCAGCAAGTTCATCGGCGACTGGATGATTTCCGGCGATCTGGCCAGCAAGGACGAAGACGGCTTCTATTGGTTTCACGGCAGAGCCGACGACGTGATTACAAGCTCAGGATACAGGATTGGTCCGACAGAAATCGAAGACGCAATTATCCGGCACCCCGCTGTGAGCATGGCGGCCGCGATCGGCGTCTCAGACCCTGAGCGTACCGAAATTATCCGGGCTTATGTCATGCTCCTGCCTGGCCACGAACCGAGCGACGCGCTCGCGGATGAGATTCGGCAGTCCGTACGCGACCGCCTGTCAAAGCATGAATATCCCCGGGAGATACGATTTGTGGACTCATTCCCGATGACGACGACGGGCAAGATCCTGCGCCGTGAATTGAGAGCACAGGCCAAGGCAGAACAGTCTGGACAGGGATGAAACTGCCGCCAAGGCCGCGCGCCCCCGCTCACAAACTTCCTGGCGGGAGCATTGTCCCGGTCGGTCAGGACAGCCCCTATTCCTTCATCATCTCACGCGAGACGATGACCCGCATGATTTCATTTGTGCCTTCCAGGATCTGATGAACCCGCAAATCCCGCACGATCCGCTCGACCTCGAAATCAGCCAGATAGCCATAACCGCCATGTAGCTGCAGCGCATCATTCGCAACCTTGAAGGCTGTGTCGGTAACGAAGCGCTTCGCCATCGCACAGAATTTCGTCTTGTCCACAGCCCCTGCATCCACCTTGCGCGCTGCGTCATAGAGCAGCGACCGCGCTGCGGCGAGTTCAGTCTCCATGTCCGCAAGCTTGAATTGCGTCGCCTGGAATTCGATAATCGCTCGGCCAAACTGTTTGCGCTCTTTCACATAGGCCATGGCGCGATCCAGCGCATCCTGCGCGCCGCCGAGCGCGCACGCCGCAATGTTCAGCCTTCCGCCATCCAGTCCGACCATTGCGAACCTGAATCCGTTGCCCTCATCGCCGACTCGATTTCTCACAGGAATGCGGCAATCGTCAAAATTGACGATGGCGGTCGGTTGCGCCCTCCAGCCCATCTTGTCTTCGTGCTTGCCGAAAGAAAGGCCGGGCGTCCCATTCTCAACAATAAAGGTGGAGACGCCACGCGCGCCATCATCCGAGGTACGCGCCATGACGACATAGACGTCAGAAAAGCCCGCCCCAGAGATGAAGATCTTGGTGCCGTTGAGAACGTACTCTTCGCCCTCGCGCCTGGCACTCGTCTTGAGGCTCGCCGCATCAGATCCGGCGCCCGGCTCGGTCAGGCAATAAGACGCAATGAGATCAGCCGCTGCAAGGCGGGGGACGTAATGTGCACGCACCTCGTCATCTGCGAAGCTGTCGATCATCCAGGTCGCCATATTGTGGATCGACAGAAAGGCGGCATGGCTGATGTCGCCCCGGGAGAGTTGCTCAAAAATCAGCGCAGCATCGAACCGGCCGAGATTCGATCCACCATATTCTTCCCGGGTATAAATGCCGCCAAACCCAAGCTCGCCAAGGGCAACGAGCTTTGACCGGTCCATCTGGCCCAACTTGTCCCATTCTGCCGCATGCGGGCGCAGTTCATTCATGGCGAAGTTCTTCGCCATGTCAGAAATCATCATCTGTTCTTCGGTCAAAGACATATCATCTCAATAAAAAATGGGGCGCCCGCCATCATGAAAAACTGATACCGGCTACGGCGCCCCAGTTCCCCCAGAAGCCCTTGGAGAGAACGCTCCTCCGGGCCGCGAGCCAAGTCCCCATTCAAGTCGACGTACCGCCTGGATTCACAGGCCGAAGCCTTCCACGTTTCTGTGTCCCGCTATCAGGAATAAGCACTGGAGGAATGCGGGTCTACAGAGACGATTGCAGATGACACCTGCAATTTTGCAGGATAAAGTCAGCGAATGAACTGGGATGACCTTAAAATTTTTCTCGACGTGACACGGCAGCAGAAGCTCGAAGGCGCTGCTGCCCATCTTCACATCGACGCCACCACAATCAGCCGCCGCATCAAGCGGCTTGAGCACGACCTTGGCATCACCTTGTTCGAGCGCACCCGCAGGGGCCACGTGCTGACCCCGGCCGGTGAGCGCCTGGCGTCCCAGGCCGAGGCCATGGAGTCGGTGTACCTCGATATTCGCGCGGAGACAGCTTCGGAACAAAGTGCGGCGGGACGCATCCGGCTGGGCGTAACGGAAGGCCTCGGTTCAACCATGATCGCACCTGCCCTCAAGCAGTTCAGGGAAAGCCACACGAAGATCGACATAGATCTTATCTCCCTTTCGGGGTTCGTCAGCGTCCCGAAACGTCAGGCTGACATGTCGATCCTGCTGACCCGGCCTTCTTCCGGCCGCCTCAAGGTGCGCAAGCTTACGGATTACTCTTTGCAATTGTACGGGGCCCGCGACTATCTGAAGAACAGCGCATCGATAGACTCCCGCGCAGATCTCCAGAACCATACGCTGATCGGATATGTCGATGACCTCATCTACTCCTCCCAGCTTCGTTATTTTGATGAGTTGCTACCCGGCCTGACGCCCCACCTGTGCAGTCCAAGCATTGTCGCTCAGCTTGAGATGGTGGCCGCAGGTGCCGGGCTCGGCATTCTTCCGACCTTCATGGCCAACCGCGTCCCGCAATTGACGCCCCTTCTTCAGAGCGACATCTCGGTGACGCGGTCATTCTGGCTGGCCGTGCATGAGGATGTCGCAAGCCTGACGAGAAATCGTATCATGTCGGACTTCCTCGTGGAGGCGCTTGCACGCCTGCCCTGAGGGACGGGAGACTTTTCAGCCGCGCAACAGGGCCTGCCTCACAAGGGGCAGCTGGTCGTTTCCGAAGTAGAGATTTGTGCGGTTCACGAAGATGGTGGGCGAACCGAACGCCCCCCGATCAATGGCTTCCTGCGTGTTTTCGCGAAGACGGTCCTTTATCGCCTGCCCTGTCGCTTCTTCTGCAATCCCTTTTCCGTCGAGCCCACACTGATTGGCAATATCAATCAGCTCCTCCGGATCGTCCAGATTCCGCTGATCGGCGAAATAGGCGTCGAAAGCCGTGCTGGCAAAACGAAGCAGAACGGGCTGATCGTGCTCCAGCACACAGCAAAACCGCATGGCATGAACCGACTTCACGGGATGGTATCTGGAAGGGAATTTCATCCCCACACCCGCCAGCTCCGCCCACTCACTCAGCCATTTGTTTGCATGACTGAGCTTCGGCGAATCCGGGTTTTTCCGGCCAGCATATACGCTGTCGTTCACGGCATTGAAGACGCCTCCGACCAGAAACGGCCGCCAGACGATCTCCGCGCCGGTTTCGGCAATGACGGGCTGAATGTTGTGAAACGCGATCCGCGTCCATGGGGACGAAAGATCGAAAAAGAACTCGACGAATGCCAAACCATACCTCCCGATGCACAGGCGCGGTCCTGCACGAAGTATGTTATTGCTCCGACCGCTCTGCTGCAACTAGCGCAATGGTGCTGTGATATGTCCAGCCTATTTGCGCGGCATGTGACCGCTGCCCCTGATGAAGTCCGTTTCAGGGTTTCTTTCAGACGATCGGGTGGTGTCAGACTAACTCAAACCCGTCTCCGCTTTTCGCGGATGAGCGGGCCTCAGGCCGCAACCGCTTCCACCATTCGCGAAGCGCGGCGTCTTGAGGTAGCTGAGAGGGTTTTGCTCATTCCCCGAGGCTAAACGGCAGGATTGGTCACCTAAAGCCCGGTTCCCCTGACAATCCCGTTTGTACGGTTCCCGCTTTCGTCCAATTGCGCCAGCCCAGGGCAGCCAGGGCGAATGAGGTTGCGAATAAGCCAGCGCTTACGCCGAGCCCGGCATGTGTGGCGACATCGGGTCCAAACCGGACAGCATGTACAGTCAGCAGTAAGAGCGTTGCTGTGGCAGTCGCCGCAGGGCCGATCCAGTGAAGCAGCCTCTGCGGCACCCATATGCCGCCAAGGCTAATGAAGATCAGCCCGATCCAGAATACCGGTTCGGGCGGAACTGCCCACAGTATATAAAGCGCACCCGCAATTGCCAGCATCGCCGGGGTCCCCCAAACAAAACTTGTCCAGGTCGACTGAATGCCGGGATGTTGGCGTCCACGCGCAGCTGCCTTGGCAAGCCAGATATCGACCCCCGTCGTGCAGATAAAGCTCAGCCCCAGGCCCAGAGCAAAATAGATGAGCTTGACCAGGATTCCGCCGAATGCACCGGCATGTATCCGGAACATGCTGCCCAGAACCTGCTGGCTCGCGTTGCCGTCAGCGTAACCGTCCGAACTCATAAGTCCCCCTGCGCTGTCGAATCTATAGACTTCGCTGTAGATGAGCCTGTCCGGGTGACCGGCAGCAATGGATAGCATTTCGTCTGGCGTGCTGAACTGGTTAAGCGCCAAGTAGATTGGCGGATTACCGGGCCGTTCGATGGCGAGATTTTTCAGTGCCGCGACAATGCGTGCCTCCGGTTCGCTGCGGGATGGCGGGCCGGCCTCACGCGCCTGCGCGCTGAGAGCAGCGGTATCGCCATAAAGTGCGGCCATTGCCCGGCCGCTGTCGCCAGAGAACATCACAGGGCTAGCGACCGAGATCGCGACCATGGCAAGTCCCATAACGGCACCTGAAACCGCGACAACCAGGTGAAATGGCAGGCCCCAGACGGCAAGGCGGTTGTGAATATCGACGCGCGCGAGCCTGCGCCCGCTGCCGAGGCGCAGCGTGAAGGCATCCCGGAACATGCGCGGCAATGCGAGCGCACCGCCCACGATGAGGGCAACAAGCAGCACACCGAGAATGCCGACAACAATGAAACCGATCTGCCATGGCAGGTGCAACGCGTAGTGGAGTTCGGTCAGAAAATGGGTGAGCTCATGAGCCCCGGGGCCCACATAGTCGCCGTTTTGGTCGAATGCCAGAACATCCTCTTCATAGTCGATGATGAGGCGTGGCATTTCAGGGCTGGGGGTGATCACGTAGACATCGACCGGCGTATCGCCCGCTTCAGAGATGTGTTGCCGGGCGAAGGCAACAGCACGGCCGACGGCTTCCGGCGAAACCTCTGCCATTTCCGGAACGCCCGGCGCTTCCCAGCGTTCGAACTCTGCATAGAATACGGCAACCGCACCTGTCAGGCACACAAGGTACATCACGGCCGAGAGCGTCAATCCCAACAGCTTGTGGGCAAGCAGTTGACCTTTGACGAAGCCCGGCGGAACGCGCGGCCAAATCGGTTTTCCTGCACCTGAGGCCATCAGGCAGTTCCTCCGGAAGCCAGAATAAAGACGCCCCCGCCGAGAACCACCGCCCCCCCGCAGGTGAGCAGTGCCGTGCGCCAGGGCCGTTCGCTAGCAAGCAGCCACAGCAAGGCAGCCACCCACACGACAATCAGTACAAAGATGCTGAACCCCACCCGGTTGGCGGGCGTCCCCGGCATGGACGCCTGCCACGCCGCCATTGCCGCAATCGACAGGGCCGGCGTGGCGACGACAGCGCCGGCCCAGCGTGCCATGTTACGGCTGACGCGTCCCGGTGTAGCAATCTCAGCATCGGACAGCGCCGTTTCACGCATTGTCCGCGATCTCGCCGGGCGTTCTCTCAAATTGCGCTTCAGATCAGTCAGTCCGTTCGGGGCCGATAGGAGCAGGCCCACGACCATCGGTGCCAGGGAGGCGATGGCAAGCCCTCGCTCCACCGAGACATTGAGCAGCCATGGGGCCATGCCGAGCAAAATCAGCGTCCAGCCTGCGGCCAGAATTGCGCCGCCACGCCCCTGGCGGGTCCGCCAGTTCAGGTAAAGCAACGCGATCCCGGCAGCTTGTCCGGCGATGCCCAATGTCTGCAGGATCACTTCCATGGCCGCACCCGCTGCCTAGTATTGATAGGTCAGCGAGACAGTATAGTTACGCGGTGCACCGTAGCGATACTGATCGAAATAGCTGACCTGGCTGTAGTACGTTTCGTCGAACAGGTTATCGATATTGGCCTGCAGCGAGATATGATTGTTGAAGTCATACCGGGCCATGAGGTTCACAAGCGTATAGGCGTCCTGCTCAATCCGGGCGGGCGCCAGCGTAATCGGGTTGGTGGCGTTGGAATAGATATCATCCTGCCAGCTGAATCCGCCGCCTACGATCAGGCCCTCCAGCACGCTATCGAACCCATAGGTCGTAAAAAGCGTGAGGCTCTGGCGTGGCTGATCTGTATTCACGTCATTTCCGTCGGCATCCTCGATCTCGAACTGGCTGTAGCCGAAGCTCAAGTTCCAGTTGTCGGTAACGCGGCCAAGGACCTCGAATTCAAAGCCTTCACTCGTTGCACCTTCCGAGGTGCGATAAGCTTGTTCGGGCGGACTGCTGCCTGCGACGATACCTCCCGTGGGCTGGCCGAGGCTGTCCTGCTTGATGCTGAAGATAGCGAACGAGGTTTGCAGCGCATCTTCAAAGAAGGAACTCTTGATACCGGCCTCATAGGCCTCGCCGATGATCGGCTCCAGTGTCGCCCCGGTTTCGGTGCGCAGATTTTGTGGCTGGAAGATTTCCGTATAGCTCGCATAGAGGCGATGGTTCGGCGTCAGGTCATACAGGACCCCCACGTAGGGGATGACGATATCGTCGGCGCTATAGTTCTGCGTCGCCCCATATTCCGTCCCGCTACGTTCCCAGGAAGATGCGCGGACACCGGCAATCAGGCGCAATGCATCCGTGGCGTTGATGCGCGTTGCCGCAAAGAAGCCGGTCTGTTCGGTATCGATGGCTTGGTCGTGCGTGCCCGTGGTTGCAAATTCCGGGCGCGGGAAATTGCCGTCCCAGTCGTAGAGGCTGGTGGCCGGCAGGAAAGCGTTCGGCCCGGATGCGGCATATGCATAGGTGTCGGCATTCTGGACGCTGTGCAGCGCGCCCAACGTGAACTCGTGCTCACGACCGAACAGCGTGTAATCGCCACTGAGGTGGAGGTCGAAACTGTCCTGCACGCTTTCGCCGTCACTCTTGTACGGCCAGGTCGAGAGCCCTGTGCCGCTGGCTTCATTGATGACACCAAAGAGATACAGCAGCTCAGTATCAGCGCTGTTGATGAGCCGGTTATAGTTGAAGCTCAGGTCCCAGCCATTTGCCAACTCGTGGTCGACATTGACGAAATAGTTGGTGTTCACCGTATCCCAGTAGGCCCAGTTCGCCGAGGTGCTTTGCGAGACAGGCAGGTTGGTTAAGGTGCCGTCATCGTAGAAAGTGGGCAAGGCACCCCAGAGTGGAGCGGTCGGATTGATCGTCTGCTGGCTGGCGCCGGCGCGGATGATGGATGAGTCGCCGAGGTCTGCTTCAACGACGCCGTAAAAGACTGTTTTGTCGGAGTTGAAGAGGTCGATATAGGATTCGCCTTCTTCGTATTTCGCGACGAAGCGGCCGCGGATCGTGCCGCTTTCGTTCAGCGGTGATGCGATGTCTGCCGCGAGTTGCCGGTTCTGCCAGCTGCCAATGGAGCCCGTAACCGAGGCTTCCAGTTCAAGTGCATCGGCATGCTTGCGGACAAGGTTGATTGAGGCGGAAGGGTCGCCGGCACCGGTCAGGAGCCCGGTCGCACCGCGCACCAGTTCGACCCGTTCATAGATCGAAACGTCGGCCAGTGTTTCCGCCGAATCACCAGCGAGGCTCCAGGACAGTGGAACGCCGTCAATCTGGTAATTGGTGATCTCGAAGCCACGGGCGTTGAAGACATTGCGGACATCGTCGACCTCAACGATCGACACGCCAGCCGTGTTACGCACCACATCGGCAATCGTTTCGAGATTCTGGTCGGTCATGCGCTGTTGCGTGACAACCGTTACCGATTGCGGCGTCTCCCTTACGGTCAGGCCAAGCCCGGTGGCCGTATCGATCTGCTGGTCGACGGTATACTGGCCCACAACAACAACCGTATCGAGTTTCGTTGCTTCCTCATCCTGCGATTGTGTGTAGCCAGGCAGTGCCAGGCATACCGAAGCGCCTCCTGCCAAAAGCAAACGTTTCAAACTCATAAATAACTCCCCTGGCCGCCCCGCGACAGCAATTTGAATATGCGACTTATTCTCATTATCAATATCAGCGCCTGTTGCAAGAGCGCTTTCTGACAAAAAAGCCGCGCTCAATAGTGACGCCCCTCATTCGCTGAGCGGACATCGAGCGTCATTGGTCCACGCAATCAGCCGCGTCACTTCCGGACGGCATTATCGATCGCCGACTGGCTTGGAGTGCCCGAACACCAAATTGACCGCGACCGGGTGGTGTCAGACGAATTCGAACCAGTCTCCGTTTTCGCGGACGAGCAGGACTCAGGCAGCGATCAACTCACGCCATTCGAGAAGAGCAACGTCACGTAGCGATTTGAACTTGGCTCTACTCTCGATATTCTGTTGATGATTGAAGTGATTGCACACTGAGGAATGGATTGAAGCGAATTTCTGGAGACTTCGCATTCGGATGAATCGGGACATCGCCCGCTCTCTTCGTCGGAATGGTTGGTGTGAGTTTTCGGCGCCGTTGTTTAAGTGACGGCCGGTTGCCCGGTGGTGTGCGTTTCCGATTTCGCGAATTGCAGCACCATACGATCGAAGCCTGTCGGTCTCTACGGCCTGAGGGGCGCCATATTGTTTCATGGCTTTTCTCATAAATCTCAGTGCTGAAGCCTTGTCACGGACCTTCGTGACGAATGACTCCAGCACCTCTCCTTCATGATCCGCCGTCCACCAAAGGTAGTTGAGTCTGACCACGGATCTTAAGGGAAACCTCGTCCAGGTGCCATTGCCATTCCGGACTCTGCCGCGTGCCTTCCGACCGGCGCTTGCGGATCTCGTGCGCGAAGTAAGTGCCAAAGCGATCACCCCAATGGCGGTCCGTTTCGTGGCAGATATCGCTCCCTCGTTCGAGAAGCAGGTCTTCGACATTGCGCTGTGACAACGGAAAACGCACGTACATCATGACCGCAGCTGGATGATCTCGGGGGGTGTCTTGAAGTAGCGAAACGGTGACTTTGTTGTTTTCCGAAGCTAGGCGCCTGGATACGGCGCCTTAAGGCCAGTTCCGCTGACAATGCCGGGCGCCCTCGATCGCCTATCTTTGCGCTAGGCATTGCGAGCCATGAGACCACCATCGACAGGCACGACTGTTCCAGTCAGATACGTCTGTGTCGGAAGGCTCATGGCGAGGGTCATCTGTGCCACTTCTTCCGGACCGCCATAGCGTTTGAGGGCGGTGCGCCGCTTGGCAAAGATCACCTTGTGATCAGCTGGCACGAAAGACGTCATCGACGTGTCGATGGGGCCGGGGCAGATGCAATTGACCAGAATACCTTCCGGGCCAAGATCCACAGCCAGCGCCCGCGTCAGTCCGGCGACACCTGCCTTGCTTGCAACATATGCGCTGTCGAGTGGCGTGGCCCCGAGCGCTTCGGTGGAGGCGATGTTCACGATCCTGGGCGACTCGCTCTTGCGGAGCCAGGGCAAGGCGCTCCGGATAATCTTCTGTTGCGCCGTAAGATTGATGTTGATCATCCGGTCCCAGTGCGCGTCATAGTCGGGATCATCTATGGCAAGAAAGCCTGCGATTCCGGCATTGTTCACGACAATGTCAATGCCCCCGAACTCTGCGGCGATGCTTTCGATGACGGCGGGAATTTTGTCCGTGAGGGCAAGGTCGATTTGCCAGGACTTTGCCGCGCCCCCTGCCTCCGTGATCTTTTTTAGCGTCGCTTCAAGACCATCCTTGTTCCGGTCCAGCAATGCGACCGTGGCACCGTTTTGGGCAAACAGAACGGCAGTTGCCGCGCCCATACCGCTACCGGCCCCGGTGACAATGGCAATCTTCTTATCGAGCTGGGTCATGTAAATTGTCCTTGTATTGAGTGAAGCAAGCCTGTCGGGAGGAGGTCTTCGGACGCTGCTGGTGGTGGCGTCTATCTATTGCCAAACGGTTCGGTTTAATCGGGCATGAGCCCGTTCAATCAGGGTCACGGATGTCTCGTGCAGGGTTTTGCCAATGGCCTTGGGCGCGGCGCCGCTGAACGCGCGCGCATATGTGCCCTCAAGGATGATGGCGAGCTTGAAGCAGGCGAGGACGATGTACCAATCGATATGTGAAAGGTCGCGTTGAGAGCGGTCTGCATATCGCTGGATCATCTCATCAATCGCCGGAAACCCTTCCCAGGGCTCCACCACCAGGACCGGCAGGTCCCGCCAGGCAGGATCGCGCCATGTACAGATCACCCAGGCCAGATCGACCAGGGGATCGCCGATGGTGGAAAGCTCCCAGTCTATGACAGCCGCCAGTTGCGGGCCGTCATTCCGGAACATGACATTCCCGATGGCGTAGTCACCATGCATGATGCCTGGCTTGAAGTCTGGTGGCAGGTTGGCACTCAGATAGTCCGCCAGCGTATGAACATCACCGAGTCCCTCGCCGCCGGGCCATCCTTCGTGCTTTGTGTAGCTTTCCAGCTGTGACATCCACCGGCCGGCCTGACGGGACAGGTAGTTTTCCGGTTTACCGAAGTCTCCCAGGCCGAGGGCTTCATGATCCAGACTGCCAAGTTCAGCTGCGGCGTCCACCATGGCAAACCCCATTTCACGGCGGATCTGCGGGCGTGACCGGTGCAGCTCAGGCAGGCCGGTCACGGCGTTGAAGCCATCGACCGCCTCCATCAGGTAAAAGGTTGCGCCCAACACATCCGGGTCATCGCAGACCGCAACAAACCGGGGGTGAGGCACGTTCGTTCCCGCAAGAGCGGCAAGCACCCGGGCTTCACGGGCCATAACCTCATTGGCTTTCGCGCGAGGGGTCACGCTTGGCCGCCGCAAGACGAAGGGGGCTCCGCTGCGCTCGAACTTCGCGATAATGTTCTGTGTGCCGCCGGCCAGTTGCGTGAGGCTGGTGATGGGACCTTTTCCGATCCCGTTCGCATCCATCCATCTCTCAAGTCGGACCTGATCGATACCCGGCACCGCTGAACTGTCCATTCTCGGGCCCTTTTCTACAGGAGCAATCCGCCATCCGCGACGAGCATCTGGCCCGTCATGTAAGATGACATGGGAGAGGCAAGGAAAAGCGCGATTGACGCCATTTCGTCAGGCGTGCCGAACCGCCCCATGGGAATGCGCGACATTGCGGCATCCTTGTGTTTCTCGTTCTCTGTTGTCTGCGCCGTCATGCGTGTGGGAATGAACCCGGGCGCGAGCCCATTGACCCTGATCCCCTGGTGCGCCCAGGCTTGGGCGAGGGTGCGGCAAAGCCCGTACGCACCCGTCTTGGAGGCGTTGTAGGCCGGGTTTCCACGTGTCGCGTGAAATGCGGCAGAGGAACTGACGATAATCAGTGAACCGCCAGCTTTCTTCAAATCCTCATGGAAGCGCATTGCGCAGGCCATCAGGCTGTTCAGGTTCACGTCAACAACACGGCGGAAGCCATCCATTTCATATTCCTGCCGGTTGTAGAGTACCAGTCCCTGAGAGAGGACAAGGACATCCAGGCCGTCGAATTCCGCCTGATAGGCACGGACACGGTCGTCGTCCGTGGCATCCATCGTCTGGTAGATCATGCCCGACAGGTCGCTGTCTTCTTCCTTGTGATAGTCTGCCGCGTTCGGCCTGGTTCCCCACACCCAGACCTTTGCGCCAGCGTCGCGAAAAGTGCGGGCGGTTGCATTTCCAATGCCTGTCGTGCCGCCAACGACGAGAACGCTCTTACCGGAAAAATCGAGTGGATTGTTCATTTCGTGCCCCCTGATCAGTTGATGCCGAATTTTGCCCTGGCGCGGGCTTCGCGTTTGTAGGCAATATATTCGGGGAAATCGGAATCTGCCGGCTCGACCTCTTTCAGGGCCTCGCGTGCCAGGACCAATTTGTGCACCTCCGTCGGTCCGTCCGCGAGACCGACATGATGACTGTTCACCAGCGCGGCCGTAAACGGCATCTGTGTCGACAGTCCGAGGGCTCCGTGCAGATGAAGGGCTCTTGAAGAGATGTCATGCAGGATTTTCGGCATGATGGCTTTCACCGCAGAGACATTCGCGCGGATGGCTTTCCAGTCATGTCCCTGGTCGGCGAGCCAGGCGGTTTCCAGCACAAGCAGGCGGAACTGCCGAAGCTCAATCCAGCTGTCGGCAATCTTTTCCTGAACCATCTGCTTCTGCCAAAGCGGCTCGCCCTTTGTTTCCCGTGATTTGACGCGTTCGCACATCATGTCATAGCACTTCGTTGCCTCGGCGATGGTCCGCATGGCGTGGTGCATGCGCCCCCCACCCAGCCTTACCTGGGCAACGACAAAAGCATCTCCCCGGCCTCCCAGCATGTTTTCTTTCGGTACACGCACATTGTTCCACTTCACGTGGCCGTGCGTGCCTTCCGGCTCGCCATGGAAGGTATAGTCGCGGACAATCTCGATCCCCGGCGAGTCAGCCGGCACGATGAACATCGACATACGGCGATGAGGATTGTTGGCCTCCGGCTCTGTCACAGCCGCAATGATGTAGAACGCCGCAAAGCGCGCATTGGAGGCAAACCATTTCTCGCCACTGATGACCCAGTCATCCCCATCCTGGACTGCCATGGTCTTCACCATGGTCGGGTCAGCGCCCCCCTGAGGCTCCGTCAACGAGAAACAGGAAACGATCTCATTGTTGAGCAGCGGCTTCAGATACCGCTCTTTTTGTTCGTCCGTTCCGTAATGGGCGAGAATTTCAGAGTTCCCGGTGTCGGGCGCCTGTGCACCGAAGACGATCGGGCCGAAGCGCGAGCGGCCGAACTGCTCGTTCATGAGGGCCAGCTTCAGCTGGCCATAGCCCGGGCCCCCAAGTTCCGGGCCCAGGTGGCATGCCCACAATTTACGTTTCTTGACCTCTTCCTGGAGCGGTCGAACCAGCTTTTCAAACAGCGGATCCCGAATATTCCACTGACTGCCCAGCACGTCATCCAGGGGTTCGACTTCTTCCCGCACAAATTCGGAAATCCAATCAAGCTCGGCCTGGAACTCCGGCTCCGTCTGAAATGACCACATAGGTGTTTCCCCGCTTCGAAACGATAAGTTCGGGCCTTTGCTATCAACCGTGGGGACGAGCGTCGAATTTGATTTTTTTTGCCGATTAATAGGAGTAGGTTATAAGAAATCGCCGATTGGAAGGAAGAACCGTTGGACCTGCATGCCACACCATTGAGGGCGTTTCTGGCGGTTGCGGACGCGCAATCTTTCACGCGGGCAGCCGAAGAGCTGAACATGTCGCAGCCGGCCTTGTCGGCGAAGATCAAGGAGCTTGAGCGCCGGTTGGGCTTCGACCTGCTCAAGCGGAGCAAACGCCATGTGGAACTGTCGCCGGGCGGACGCTCGTTTCTTGCGCATGCGCGGCGTATGGTTCTCGAGACCGAATGGATGCATCAGAAGATCCGGGATATCCGGAAGAATGCGGTGAGGATCGGTGTTCCCTATTATTCCTCGAACATCCCGGCGCGGACCGGGCTGACAGATGATTTCATTGCCAACCATGGGGCAGACGGCATCGAAATCATCGGAATGAGCCATGACCGGCTCTACAGGGCGCTTGCGTTTGAAGATATCGATCTTGCGCTCGTGCTGGAGCCTGAAGAACACTGGTTTGATTCCGCGATCAGCCCCGCAGCCGAGACCGATCTGCGCGGACATGTCATCGAGAGCCGTGAGCTTCAGTTATCCGTACCGGAGTCGAGTGACCTGTACGGCAAGACGGTGATCGAGGCCGCCGACCTGGAAGGCCGCTCGGTCGCGTCCATCAGCCGTGTTCACGGGGTGGCCCTCTCGGAGGGGGTCGCCCGTTTCCTCAATGCGCATGGCGCCACGCAGTTCAAACTGCCGGAATCCAATGCGGTTTCGACGCTCCGGCTCGCACGCCGGCTTCAGGTGCCGGCCATCTGCCTCGGTTGGTTCACGGAAGATACGGAGACCTGCGGGCAGAATTCCCGGACCCTTCCATTTGAAGAGGGGGGGATCAAGACTCATTTCGTCATCCGGCGTCGGTCAGATTCGCTTCGGCCGCTCGCTGAGACATTCTGGACAGCGGCAACGAGGTGCTGACCTTTATCAAAAGGTGCTGAATATGGCGCTATCTAACGGCTCAAAGCATGCAAAATCGGCGCGGTTCAAACTGTGAGTATTCGTTCTTGTTGAGGGTGCCGTCAGATGAATGCGAACCAGTCTCCGATTTTCGCAGACGAGCAGGTCTTAGGCAGCGATCAGCTCGCGCCATTCGAGAAGAGCGGCATCACGTAGCGACTTGAATCTAGCCTTGCTCTCGATGTTTTATTAATGATTGAAGTGGTTGTATACAGACGAATATATTGGAGCGAACTTTTGCAAACTTCGCATACGCCGGAAGCGAGACATCGCCCGCTCTCGACGGAACGGTTGGTGTGAATTTTCGGGGTGATTGTTCCGGTATTGCCCCATTTCCCGGCGGCGAGCATTTCCGATCTCGCGTACAGCAGCGCCATAAGACCGAAGCATATCCGTCAGCGCGACATCCGGATTACCATACCCCTTCATTGCTTTCCTTAGGAGTTTCAATGCGGAAGCCTTGTCCCGAGACTTCGTGACGAAGGACTCCACAACCTCACCTTCGTGATCGACCGCTCACCACAGGTAGTGAGTCTTCCCACGGATCTTTACGAACACCTCGCCCAGGTGCCACCGCCATTGCGGCGGTTGTCTCATTCTTTCAGATCGGTGTCTGCGGATCTTATGCGCGAAATAAATACCGAACCGATCGCCCCAATGCCGAACCGTCTCATGGCAAATGTCGATGCCGCGCTCGTGAAGCAGGTCTTCGACATTCCGCAACGACATCGGAGATCAAACATACAAGCTGGATGATCTCGGGCGGCGTCTTGAAGTCGCGGAATGGCGATTTTGTCATTTCCTAAGGCTCGCCGCCAAGGTGTCGCGCCTCAAGCCAAGTTGCTCTGACAATCCCGTCCTGAATGTTTCCTAGAAACGGGTCATCAGCTGCACGCGAACACTGTCCCCGAGATTGTAGTCGTTTCCTGCATCGCGCGCGTATTCGAGTGACAGGGTCGCGGAGTCCCGGCTGGCCCGCCGGGACAGACCGAGGCGAAACCCTGCGCCAAAGGAAGCAGCTTCCGTCGTCTCTCTTTCCACGGCGGTCGGTTGCTCAAACTTCGCAACCCCGGCAGCACCGAAGACGTAAGGCGAGACCACTCCGCCAATCGAGGCATCGCGACCGAACGGGCTAAAGATATTCGGGGCCGAAAGCTCGGCCCGCGAAACAACGCCCGTATCGGCCTGGATTTCACCGAGATTGAAGGACGAAAGCTGGTCCAGGCCGCCGAGACTGAGCTGTTCGGATGCCGGCAGCGGCTCCCCGAAGGACAGCTGACCACGGGTCGAGAACAGGAATTGCAGCCGGTTGTCGGCCAGCGTGTTGACGTATCGCAGGCTCGCCTCAGCCTTTTCGAAGTCCGGCTGGGCCCCGGCGCGCGACATCGGCTTGGCAGCCGTTGCCTGACGCGCACCCAGGGCATCGACACCGAACGAAGCGGTAAGGCTGCCAGCCAGTTGCCCGCCCCAGGGGTCGTAGAGATCACCCACCCCGCCCAGACGGACGACCCGCAAATTGTCCTCCGAGAAGGCTGTCTGTATGCCGGCAAAAGCGAGCGTCTGCTTTTCGTCTGCGAGATCGAAGGAAAGCAGTGTCGAAAGGTTCGAGTTGCGGCTGCGCAGCCAGTGATAGCCGAGCTGGACGGCAGCCCGCTGATAGTGGCCGGACAGCGAGAAATTCACGTCAGACGTTGGATGGGTTTCGCTATCGATCCCTTCGATGTTGAACCAGGCACCGGTCCGGCCGAGCGGAATGGTTGCGCCCAGCACGACCTGTCGATTGCGCGGATCATCGGTAAAGAAACCGTCCGTGTGACCGACCAGCCGCAGATAGCCGACCTCGCCGAGCCCGAGCAGGTTGTTGGCATCGGCTCCGAATGTCAGGGCCGACGACCCCAGCCCGGCCGCCATGCTGTTCTGGTAAGCCGCTGTAAACGCAGCGGGATCATAGCGCCCCTCGACGACGATAATGGTCGAACCGGGAGCCTGCCCTGCCCTGAGTGTGGACCTGAGCACGACGCCAGGTGTGTCACCGGCAAGCAGCAGCCGGCGCTCTAATCGCGACAGGTTTATCCCCCGCTCGCCGACCAGAACACTGAGCATCGCCTCGACACGGCCGCGAACACCTTCCGGAAGAGCCGACGTATCGATACTTTCGACATAGCCGTCGGTGACGACCAATTTCAGCGGCATGCCATCCTTGATCGTCTGCGGCGGCAGGCTTACGCGCGCAAGGATGTAACCAGCATTGGCATAGGCCGCCTCAAGCTGGCGCGCCGCCGCGAAAAGGTCGGCGCCGGTGACCAGCTTGTCCCTGATCTGGGCGTCCACGGCCTCGGTCGCGTCGACCATATCCGGCAATGCGCCTTCGACAAGAAGTCCTGAAGGTCTCACCTCCAGGTCCTCAGCCCCCTCGGGCGCATCGAGCCCCGACGGAGCGGTCAGCGACAGACCGCCGCCTTCTGCCTTGCTGATGACAGGTGGCGCATAGCTGTCCCGGGTAACCTGGCTTGCCGTTTGCGCCGATGCGGACGAGACGCTGAGGATATCCGGCATGATGGCCATAAGCGCAAAGGCTGTCGTCGAGTAGAAGATTTTTTTTGCGAGATCCGTCATCTTAGTTGTCCTTGTCGGCAGATTTGGAACAAACGACGGCGAAGGGGGTGTCCTCCATACAAACAGCGTTTTCCAGTTGTGGGTCTTCGTAAGTCTGCAGGCCGCTTCCGCTGTCGGCGGAGCGACTTGTGCGCACCACGGGCGGCAACTGCGTAGTTCCGTTCGGCAGGAGAGTATTCTGGTCCAGCGTGCCGTTCAGGCCGTTGTCCATACGCTCCGGTTTCCGAACAGTCAGTGTACCGCCGACATAGGTCATCTCGTAATTGGACGATGCAGATAGTGAGCCTTGCGTGATGTCATAGGTACCGGCTTCGGAAGCAACATTGGCGTCCGTCGCAAGGGTGCCATCCAGCGTGTCGCGGTTGACGAGGTTTCCGGTGGTGATGGCATATGTCAGCCCCGGATTGGGGCCGGCAATGAACCGGAAGAGATTATCGGCCGTCACGGTGATCGCCCGCGGATCGATGGTCAGTTGACCATCGACGAAGGTGATCGCGTAATTGCTGTTTGCGAGAGCCCCCTGCGTGATCGCATAGGTTCCGACACCGGATGTTCCATCGGCCGATGTTGCCAGTGCCCCGGCCAGCGTGTCGCCATTGACGAGGTTGCCGGACGTCAGGGCGTAGGTCAGCACCGGGTTGGCGTCACCATAGATACGGGCGAAATTGTCGGCCCTCACCGTAATCGCCCGCGGATCGATGGTCAGGTCGCCATCGACGAAGGTAATCGCGTAGTTGCTGTTCGCCAGAGAGCCCCGTGTAATAGCATAGGTTCCGACACCGGATGTCCCATCGGCCGAGGTTGCCAGCGCTCCGTTCAGCGTGTCGCCATTGACGAGGTTGCCGGACGTCAGGGCGTAGGTCAGCACCGGGTTGGCGTCACCATAGATACGGGCGAAATTGTCGGCCCTCACCGTGATCGCCCGCGGATCGATGGTCAGGTCAGCATTCCCGTAACCGACCACGCGATAGGAAACACCTTCACGACTTGTCGTGGTCACGACCGGGGTCAGGAACGCAACTGTCTGCCCCCCGGCATCCAGGGTCGGATCGACCGAAATTGCGCCAAGGCTACCGATGTTGATTGACAGGTCATCGCCGGATGAACCGAAGATATAGGAAGCTGGCCCGCCATAGGAAGCGGTGACGGCGTCAATGGCCGCAGTGCTGTCGCCATAGGTAGAGTTCGCGGAGACGCCGCCCAACCAGACCACCGGGCTCAGCGCATAAAGCTCAGGATAATAGCCGGCGCTCGGCGGCGCCCAGGCGGTTTCAAAGTCCCAGCCCGCCGCATCAGCAAGGGCGTAGAAATAACCCGTATTCTGGAACTGTGCCGTCGTGAGGCCGATAACGCCGTCGCTCAGCCCCGTGCCGACGCCTTCCGACTGTCCTGTCGTCTCGGTATCGAAATAGGACGCGGTGAGCGTCGCACCGCCGCCATTATTGTATCCGACCAGCCCGCCGACACTGGAGCCTGTAGCCGTGACGGCGCCGGTGGCGTAGGCGTTGGTGATCGAGCCGGTCTCAATCCAGCCGGCCAGCCCGCCGACATTGTCGCTCCCGGCAACGTCGCCGGTCGCATAAGCGTTGGCGATGGAGCCTGTCATATTCCCGACCAGCCCGCCGACATAGTTGTCGCCCGACACGGCGCCGGTCGCATAGGATTCGTGGATTTTCCCTCGACTGAGGTTCTGGCCTACGAGTCCCCCGGCATAAGAGTTAAGGTTCACGGCAGTTACGTCGCCGGTCGCATAGGACCTCGTGATTTCACCGACGTCATTCCGGCCCATCAGTCCGCCAACCCAGCTGTTGCCAGATACGGCGCCGGTTGCATAGGCATTGGTGACTGTTCCGTTCCCCACGTTGCGACCGACAAGACCGCCGGAATAGTTTCCCCCCAATACATCCCCAGTGGCGTAGACATCCTGAAGGATGCCCCCGTCATTGTATCCGACCAGCCCGCCAGTACTATCCAGAGAACCTACCGTCGCGCTTGCGGTCACGGTTCCGCCCGCATGGGAATTGGAAACGGAGGCGCCGCTATGGACATAGCCGATCAGCCCCCCTGTGTAGGTGCCGGCCGTAACCGAACTGGTCGCATAAGCATTGGAGATGGAGCCGGTACCGCCGAGCCTGCCGGCCAGGGCTCCAACCGAAGAATTGCCCACTATGGCGCCGCCCTCCATACCGATATTACTGATCTCGCCTGAAACGAAACCGAACATGCCGATATCCCGCGCGTTCGCCCCCGGCTGATTAATGTTCAGGTCGGAGATTACGTGGCCTCCTCCGTTAAAGGAGCCGGAGAATTGGAATTCTGTGGGATTGTGCTTGCCCAGAGGAACCCAGCCGGTCGTGTTCCATATGCCCGCCGCATCGGCGCCGTCGGTCGCGCCGGCATCGATATCCCTGGTCATAAGGTAAGAGCCCGAAAGGTCGACGCCGATCAGAGCAAGCTGGTGCAGGTTGGAAACAGCGGTGACACCGTTGATGGTGGGGCCGGCTTCCGAGCGCAGGATCGGGCGCATGTCGCTGCGTGGATACGTTAAGTCAGCGTCCTGAAACCAGGTGCTGGAGAAATCGAAGGTGGTGTAACTGCTGGCGTCCCGCGCCTCTGCCGTCGTCAACCCGACGGACGTCACAGAACCGGCGGAGTTCAGGCCAATCCCCAGCGTCTGCCCGGTAGTGTCCTGGTCGTAGAAGGATGATGAGACAACACCACTGGTATTCTGCCCGATCACGCCGCCTGTAACAGACCCGCCAACAACCTTACCGCTCGCATACACACGGTTGAACGTACCCTGATTATACCCGATCACGCCACCTACATAGGCGCCCGAACCGGTCACGGAGCCTGTTACATAGGCATCATTGACAACAACACCGGTGCTGGCCATTCCGACAAGACCGCCAACATAGGCCGCCCCCGACACATCCGCGTCCCCATGAGTATCGTCGACCGTGCCAGCGGAAAGATTTCCGATCAATCCGCCGACATAGTTGCGGCCTGTCACCTTGCCCGTCGCATAGGTATTGCTGACCGAGCCGGCATTGAACCCGACCACGCCGCCGACGCTGTCATCACCCGATATGGTGCCATCTGTATAAGCGCTCTCAATCACGCCGGCGGCGGTGTTGTATCCGACGAGCCCCCCCGTGTTATTGTCCCCAGACACTTGGTTGAATACCAGGCCGGTCGCCCACACGTTCTTGATGGTTCCGGAATTAACGCCCGCAACAAGGCCGACATTGTTCCCGCCCTCGACACGGCCGTTGCGGAAACCGAGATCGCGGATGACACCCTCATTGCTGGCGAACAGGCCCAAATTGCCAGAACCAAACGCAGAAATTCTTAGCCAGGAAATCTCGTGCCCAAGCCCGGCGAAAACGCCAGTGAAGGGCGTACTGGACGATCCGACCAAGGCCCCCGGATACAGGATACTCCAGTATGAGCTCGGACCGACCGGTTCGGCCAGGGCATAATGGTCGTCGAGTCCGGTCGTATCGATGGCGTTAATCTCCGCCACGGAATGGAGCAGCGTATAGGCTTGGCCATCGATGGCGAGGGTCGCGTTGGTGCCGGAGAGGGTCGCCGTCGCGCCCTGGGCAAAGATGTAATCTCGGCCAGCGCCATAGTTCAATGCGAGGCCGGCGCTGTCGCCCGTCGCGATGATGTCGGCGAATATGCCGATGTCATTCGCCGCATCGAGGGTCAGCGTGGTGTTGGCGTCCCAGGCGATTTTGCTCGCCACCAGAATGTCGCCAGCCTGCGACCCGGCGCCGCTGGTCGAGACGGTGACATTGGCTCCGGCCAGAGCATCGGTCAGGGTCGTGGCATTCAAGATACTATCTTCGCCACTTGCGGTGAAGCCTGCAATATTGCTGCTTGCCTGATCTGAAATTGTCAGATTGTAGGGATCGAGCAGAAGAGTACCGAATGTGCCGTTTTCTGCGGACAGATCCGTATAGCCGGCATAGGCGAGTTTTGCCTTGCCGGAGACTTCCGCATCGCCGCCGTTGCCCGCGCCGGCGCCGCGCGCGCTGATCAGACCTTCGAAAGTCGTCAGACTGTCGGACCAGACGACCACGTCGCTACCATCGCCATCGGTTGTGGCATCGGCACGGATCGTTGATCCCGCGTCGATCTGCGTGGTCTCCGCGCGCTGCAGTGTGCCGGTTCCCTGCCAGTCGCCGCCAATCCTGACGGAACCGCCGCCTGCCGCGCCGGACGCGTCGAGTGTCGCGCCGCTCAGCAGGATGTCCCGACCGGTGACCTCGATGGCACCGCCTTCGCCGAAAGCAGACGTTGCAGTGAGCTTGCCAGCCACGGTAACCGCGCCGCCCTCGCCTCCCCGGATGATGATCGCGCCATCATGCCCGTCAACGGCGTTCGCTTCGACGACGCCCGACAGGTTGATCGTATGGCGGGCTGCTTCGCGGGCCATTGCGGCGGACATGACGATCATTCCGCCTGCGGCGCGGAGCGTTCCGCGTTGGTCGATCAGGGCATCGCCTGACGGCGCTTCCGTCGCCACGGCGACCTGCAGGAAGCCATCCCCGGAAAAATCAAGCGTCGCCTGCTCACCCGCCGCGAGGCCGATCCGCCCGAGTGGAACGGCAACCAGACCATCGTTCCGAACCGATCCACCGATCAGGGCGGCATATCCTTCCCGACCGACCTGCACGACGCCAGCATTGGAAATGCCCGCCGACGCGCCTGTTCCCCGGAACGTCAGGCGGCCATTCAGGAAGTCTTCATTGGTGATATCAAGCGTCGACCCGACAAAGCCGCTTCCGACATTGATGACGCCGTCAGCCGTAATGGCGATCCCGTTCGGATTGACCAGATAGACCTGTCCGTTTGCGGAAAGGGTCCCGGCGATGACAGAGGTAGTGTTTCCTGTGACCCGGTTGAGAATGGCTGAGGATGCATCCGGCTGGATGAAATCCACCGAAAAGCCTCGGTCGATCGAGAAGCTGTTCCAGTCGACAATTGCCCGGTCTGTATCCTGACGAACCGTAAGGGCGGATCCCGCAGTTTCTATGGAAGCATTTCCGGCCGAAACGGTTGCGCCCGAGGGCAGAGGTCCGTCTGCATAGGCGCAAGGAACGGTCAGGGCCGTGGACGCCAGGAGCATTGGGAACAGGCGGCCCACAGAAGGCCAGGCAGGCCGTGTATCGGGGGTCGGATCAGAGGAAAAACACGACATTCAGGTATGCCTTTCAAGGTAAATTTGTCGCACCCTCGGGGTGCAAATTGACATCGCTTTTGGGGGGAGTGCATCGCGCGCAAGTGGCAAAGAATCCGGCACACCAGAATGCGCGACCAATTCGATCTGAATTGGTCGCGCATTCTGGAACAACAGGAAAATCGGCAATTTCAACGGACAATGACAGAACAGCTAATATAATCGGGTATTCAAAGACCGTGTATGCCTCACGCCGAATTTCGTTCCATCAGAACGAGACCTGCGACAATTTAATTTGTTAACGGTGGCTTGCCGAATCGGACCGTTCCAACTGAAGTTGGCTGGCTTTAGTGGTTCGACCTTGGCGTTAAAATCGAGCGGCGATTTTACCAATGCTACTATGGCATAGGCCGACGTTGCGGGCGAACTCAGCAGGAGATTGTCCATTGTGAACCATGTGAGGCCCGCTCTAAGTGTAATCGTGGGCGCTGTCAGGCTAATGCGAACTAATCTCCGTTATTCGCGGACGAGCAGGTGCTGCCCTGAGGGTACTGTTGCATTTAGCGATTGAAGGCGGCGGCGGAATTCGGGCGCGGAATCTACCCTGTTCCGGACACGGAGACACAGCCCTGGAGCCCCCCCCCCGCGGGGTGTGGGGCTTGTGCGGAAGCGACGGTACTTTTCTCTGTATGGGGATGCGGCTGGCGGCGCTGTCAGACAAACTCGAACCAGTCTCTATTTTTAACGGACGAGCAGGTCTCAGACAGCGAAAAGCCCGCCCTTCGAGAAGAGCAGAGTGACGCAAAAATTTAAATCTGGCCCCATTCCCGAAGTACCTTTGACAATGCGCTTGTTCAGATATCTGCTCCATTGAGCAAAGCTTCAGGCAATTGCATCCTTCCACGCCCTTATCAGGTCGTCGGATGTACCCGTGCCAAACACATATCTATCGGGACGAACAAGTACGGCCTCTGTATTGTGGCGCTCCAGCCATTTACGAATTTCGTTGGAATAGCGATCAAGTTTGCCAGAGTTAAGGCTTACGGCCTGCAGACCCGGAACAGAGGGAAACGTGCCGTCTCCGATCAGCCAGGCTCCGGGGCCCAGACTGTCATCCAACCTTGAAGAGCCGTCCGCCGAAAGAAATTGCGGGAAGTAGGTCCCCGCTCCGGCGCTACCATCCAGTAACAGACCCGTGCCGATGTCGGGATAATCTGTACGACCATCTGGCGACTGTCCGGCGGCACGTGCGGCCAGCATTTGCCTGTCCCGCTCAGCTGCCGCCGCCGGGTCGGTAATGCAGACCGTCCGACCCATCATCATTGCCATTTGAATCGTCGCCCGCGCATGCGGATCCCGTTCCAGCTGGTAGGTATCAAGAAGGGTTTCGTTTGTCGTTCCAGACGCGACCATCCCCAGCTTCCACCCAAGATTCGCAGCGTCCCGTGCGCCCGCGCACATTCCCTGGCCTGCAAAAGGCGGGGTCTGATGTGCAGCATCGCCTGCGAGCAGGACACGACCTTTTTTCCATGCTTTGGCTACCCTTGCATTGAACCGGTAGACGGCCTTCCGTTCCAGGGTAGCGGCGCCATCGACGTTCCAGGGCTTCAGCAGGCCCTCGATGAAGGCGTCGTCAAGCACCTGCTCGGGTGTTTCACCGGGCAGCAGCATGAACTCCCAGCGATGACGGCCTTCGCCCATCAACACGCAGGTCGTGGGCCGCGCAGGATCGCAGATCTGGAGGTTTACTTTCGGTAGTCGCTCAGCGTCTTGGACGACCATGTCAATCACCAGCCACGGTTCATCGAACTGGAGATCGTCGAGTTCAATCCCTGCGGCTGTGCGTACCGGGCTTCGTGTGCCATCGGCGCCGACGAGGAAACGCGCGGTTACCGTGCGCTGTCCATCGGGTGCCTCAAACCTGGCAGAGACGGATTCACCCGACTCTTCGTAGCCAGTGAAAGCCCAGAGCGAGCGCAGCTCGACGCTGTTACAGTTCGGCAGCCTATCGCGCAGGGCACGTTCGAGTGACGGTTGGTGGATCATGTTGGCGCCAGACCAGCCCCCGGGACCCAACTGGTCGGATCCTTCGAACTGCAACAGGATCTGACCATCAGACGTCAGAAAGTCGTAATGGCTCGTGGTGCGGCAGGTCGCAGCGATCTGGTCCGCAGCCCCGACTGACTGGAAGATGCGCATGACTTCGTGGTCGATATGTGCCGCACGTGGCAGGGGATAGATGTCTGCCTCTTTCTCGCAAACAATGACGGATGCCCCGTATTGTGCGGCGACTAGCGCCAAGCTTATCCCCGTCGGACCGGCACCGACAATAAGGACGTCGCAATCAGGACCGGACATGCCTCAAACCTCCCGTTCCATCGTACCTTCGATGAAGCCGAGCTGGTCGATATCGCAACGGACGACGTCACCTGCCTGGAGGAACTGGCGGGGATCCATTGCCGCGCCGACGCCACCGGGTGTGCCGGTAAAGATCAGGTCACCGGGCTCGAGGGTCATGGCGCCGGAGAGATGCTTGATCTGCTGCCAGAGGTCGAAGACGAGATTACGCGTGTTTGAGTTTTGTCGGGTCTCTCCGTTGACGGAACAGGAGATGCCAAGGGCGTGAGGATCGGCCACCTCATCCGCGGTGGTGATCCACGGGCCGATCGGGGCGTGCGTGTCGAAACTCTTGCCGAGGGACCATTGGGGGCCGGCGTGCTGCCACCTGCGTTCGGTGACATCGTTGCCGACGCAATAGCCGAACACATAGTCGCGCGCATCACTGGCCCGGATGTGCTTGCCCCGCTTACCGATCACAGCCACCAGCTCGACCTCGTAATCAACGAAATCGCCGCCCTTCGCGATCAGGATCGGGTCGTAGGGACCATTGATAGAGGACTGAGCCTTGGTGAACCAGACCTGCTGGGAGGGCGTCTCCATTTTCGATTCTTCAATATGATCGGCATAATTGAGCCCAATCGCCCAGATCTTTCCCGGACGTTCGATGGGAGCGTGTAGCCTGACGGATGATAATGGCAGGCCCTTACCAGACGCGGAAAGTGCCTGCAGGCGGTCTTTCTGACTGGGCCATTGAGCAATCAGTTCTGCCATGGATCCCTGGAAGCCGGCATCGATGAGGGTGTCGCCCGTCACGATACCAATCCTGGAATGACCACCGGCAATCGTGGAATAGTTTGCGATTTTCACGGTCTGTATCCTGATCTTAGTTACTTGGACTCGCCTGCCACCATCGGGTGAGGCGCCCCCCACTGAACGGCGAGCAGGCTGCTAAATGGCATCTTGTTGGGCGGGTCTGCAGCCGTGAACAGGTCACCATCTGTCCAGTGTTCCAGCTCATGCCCCCAGGGATCGCGCCAGTAGTCGAACACCTGGCTGCCCATGATGTGGCGGCCGACGCCCCAAGCCTGGTCGCACCCCTTCGATTTCAAGTGGGCATGCCCCAACATGAGGTCGTCCAAATGCGCCACTTCAAAGGCAGCATGAAGGAACCCGACTGGCTGAGGCAGTTGGGCAAGGAAGAGCGTATGGTGATCTGTGGGCTGGTCCCCGCGGTCGCACCGCATAAAGGCGCCCATTGCGGTTCCGGGCGCCAATTCGACTTCATCAGAGGTCAGGAAACCGAAGCGCTGCTTGTACCATTCCTCAGAGACCCGGAAGTCCGAGACGTTCAACACGGCGTGCCCCAGGCGAACAATGTGGGAGGGGCCTTGCGACAGGCGCACCGCCTTGCGGACACGTTGGCGACTCGAGGCATTGTTGTGGGGGCCGTCTGCCAGGTTGCCTTCTAACGCGGTCACCTGTTGGCCGGCAATAACCTCTACTCTGAATCCATCCGGGTCGGTGAGGCGAACAACGCTGCCGCCTCCCGGATCATCCAGGGAGTGAATGGCCGCGCCTTCCGCGCTGGCCAAGGCTTCGAGCGCGTCCATGCTTTCCGCCCGCAGGCCGAGCCCCTTGAAGGCTGGGTCACCTGGTTCGGTTGAATGCAGGAAGGGGCGACCATCGCTTCCTCGCCCGTACAGACGCCCATTGTGTACAGAGCAATCCAGGCCGAAATCTTCGAGGAAAGCCTGCATTTCGCCAAGGTCTGGCGCTGCAAACCGGACATGCGCAATGTCTTCGATCTTGATGATAGGCGTCATGCCTTCCTCCTCAGATAAATTATTGACTTTTTAGTCAATTACTTTTAGTTGACTACTCAGTCAAGTGAGTTTCCTGATGCCAGCCAACACTTCATCAAGCCGCGCCAGTTTCCGCGGCGCCCGTACGCGCCGGTCCCTGATCGACGCTGGATTGCAGCTATTTGCAAAGCGACCTGTCGATGCTGTGCCGATCGACGATATCGTCGCTGTGGCAGGTGTGGCCAAAGGCAGTTTTTTCAATCACTTCGAAGACAAGAAGAAATTTGCCAGCGCCATTGCCACCGAGATCCGGCTGGACATTGAGGCGCGCGTTGTTGAGGCAAACAGGGACCTGACTGACCCACTTGAACGGCTGGCCGGCGGAATGCGGACAGCGGCGACCTATGCGCTGACCGAGCAGGATCGCGCTATCATCATGGTGAATGGGTTCAGGCTTGCCACTGGGCGGGACCATCCGCTCAATGCCGGCCTGAAGAGAGACATGGATGCTGCGTCCGCTGCAGGACTGCTTCGGCCAGAGGCTCAGGAGGCGGGCTTGCTGTTTTGGCTTGGCGCCTGCCACTCCGTCATGGCCAATATCATCGAACGAGGCCTCTCGCGTCCGAAGGCGGCGGCGCGGGTGCACGACTTGATGGTCATGGCCCTGACCGGACTGGGCGTGGATCAGGTACAATCTCGGAAACTGGCAAAACAATCCATGGAACAGATGCTGAAATCGTCCCGCTGAATCCAATGTCTGCATTTGCGCCCTTTTCCGGCATTCAATTCGTAACGGCGCATTAGTTGCTTGGGTCAAGATACTGAGAGTTCGAATTTTTCTCTCGTCTGACAGCACCTCAGGGCGGGCTGCCAGATTCTGTGCTCATCATCAGTGTTGTCGGCGGTTCTTAACAGCCATACGTTGGGGCGCGGCGGTGTGAATGCCGTTACGCATCACGCAGGGGCCAACGTCACGTTTGGCCACTCGAATGAGGTAGGCCAGGAGAAAATCATGATCGCGAAAAAAATCATATGGGTGACTCTGGCGTGCTGCGCGGGAGCGGGTTGCTTTAGTCCGCAGAGACAGGAACAGGATCAGAAGGTCGGAACGCAGGCGATGACCGGCATAGCGTCTGATGACTTGATCGTTGAAGGCCGCATCGCTGATGTGCAGGCGGCAATCCTCGCGGGCGAGACCAGCTGCACGGCCGTGGTTGAAGCTTATATCGAACGCATCGAAACATTCGACCAAGCCAGCCATATGAACGCAATCACGTTCAAGCAGTACGACCGAGCGCGCGAATACGCCCGGCTCTTCGATGTTTCTGACGCCCGGCCGCCGCTTTTCTGCACACCCATACTCGTGAAAGACAATATAGACGTCGCAGGGATTCCGACCACGGCGGGTTCGAAAATGCTGATCGACAATATTCCGCCAGACAATGCGATGATCATCGATCGGCTTGAAGCCGCCGGGGCGATCGTGCTTGCCAAGACCAATATGGCCGAATGGGCATTCAGTCCCAAGCGGACAGAAAGCACCACCGCCGGCGTCACCGCCAACGCCTATAATCTGGACTACACGCCTGCCGGGTCATCCGGCGGAACAGCGTCCGGCGTGGCATCGAGCTTTGCGATCGCCGGGCTGGGAACCGACACCGGAAACTCGATTCGCGGTCCATCCTCGCACCTATCGCTTGTCGGTATGCGGTCGACGCATGGCCTGATCAGTCTCGACGGCATCGTGCCGCTAGTCCTCGGCTCCGATGTGGTCGGTCCCATCACGCGTACCGTGGAAGATAATGCACGGATGCTGTCCGTGCTCGTCGGTGATGGTGCCGACTACACGACAGCATTGGACATCGACGGGCTGAAGGGCGCGCGCATCGGCGTCGTCCGCGAATTGGCCTCGGTTGAAGATACCGATCCGCAAGTGTTGGCACTATTTGACGTCGCACTGGAAGACATGAAGAAAGCGGGAGCGATCATCGTCGACCCGGCACCAATTCCAAATATAGAGGAAGACTTGGAAGCAAGCTGGGGGTGCCGCTCTTTTCGGAAGGATGTGCATAAATACCTCACCCAGCCCGGCATGCACGTGAAGATCAATGACCCTATGCAGGCCTTCGAAGCAGGCGTCTATGCTTCCTATACAAAAGGCGCCTGGGAATGGTTTGGAAAATCTGGCGTGGATGATCCGACTCGAGCAGACGGGACGCCATGCGGAGATCTGTCTCAAAATGAGGTGCGCCAGCGGATCAGGAATCATCTGCTGACAGCCCTGGTTGACGGCCAACTGGACGCATTGATCTATCCGTCATGGCGTTATCCGCCCGCGCGGCTCGATCGGGTCGAAGAAGATTACAAGGGCGATAATTCCCAACTCCTCGCGCCGCCGAGCGGACTGCCGGCGTTGACCGTACCGATGGGCTTCACCCACGAAGGTCTGCCCGCTGGGATTCAGTTTCTCGGCCGTACAAAAGGCGAAGCAGACCTTTACAAACTAGGATACGGGTATGAACAGGCGACGCATCACCGTCGTCCGCCAAGTGCGTGCTGCCAGCCGGGGACGCTGACGAAAGCCCGAGATTGATCTTTCCCGGATATGCATTGTCAGTCGAACCGGGCTTGAGAGCGTGCTGTCGGACGAACCAGAACCAGTCTCCGCATTTCGCGAACGAGCAGGTCTCACACAGCGATCAACTCGCGCCATTCGAGAAGAGCGGCGTCACTTAGCGACTTGAACCTGGCCCTGCTCTTGATGTTTCGCAGATGATTGAAGTGGTTGTACACAGACGAATGGATTGAAGCGAACTTCTGAAGACTTCGCATGCGCCGAAAGCGAGACACAGCTCGCCCACGCCTTCGAAACGGCAGGTGTGAATTTTCAGCCCGATTGTTGAGATGCCGGCCAGTTTCCCGGCGCCCTTCGCTATCGCTGCGGACCGACGCTTCCGGATTTTGTGCGCGAAGTAAGTGCCAAAGCGATCCACCCAGTGCCTGACCGTTTCAAGGCAAATGTCGATCCCTCGCTCGTGAAGCAGGTTTTCCACATTCCGCAAAGATAGCGGAAATCGAATGCACATCATCACCGCAAGCTGGCTGACCTCGTGTGACGTCTTGAAGTAGCGGAAGGGGTTCTAGGTCATTTTCCAAGGCTAAACGCCCCTGCCCTACGCCTCAAGGCTGTTCGCCCTGACAATGCCCCTACTAAAAGCTTGCGCCTTCAGTCCTCAAGCAAATTCCGGCGGATGTGCGCCAGGTCCTCGACGCTGACGTCGAGCTCTTCGCGAACGAAGGCTTCGACCGAGCCATAGTCCTGATCGATCCGGTCGAGTACAGCTTCAATATAGGCCGGATCGGAGCGCATCAGCGGTGCGACAAGCTCCGGCGGCAGGCGACGGAGATAGGCATAGGGGCTATTATCATCCTGGCTGGCTTCGCCATCCGCCCCGAGCTGGAACTCGGCGCTGTAGTCCACAAGCTTTTCCGACAAGGCATAATCGGCGACAACCGCGTCCCGAGGAACGCCCAGCACCGAGAGTATCAGCGCGGCACCGACCCCGGTCCGATCCTTTCCGGCAGAGCAATTGAACACTAGCGGCGCGTTGTCATCCGTAAGGTCATGAAACAGGACGCGATAGGCTGGCGTCTGCTGCTCAAGGATTTCGGAATACAGATGCGTCATCATAGCCCGAACGTCTTCTGGCTTAACGTCCGGAGATGCGAAGACAGCCGCCAGAGGGTTCGCATCGTCTTCCGCCGGATCCGGAAACGTCTCGTAGCTGATGTCGCCAGCCCGCCACTTCGTCGGCTCCGCAGCACGCTCCTCGCTTGTGCGGAAATCAACAATTGTCGCAATTCCAAGGCTGGAAAGGTACTCGTAGTCCTTGTCCGTCAGGCCCGTCATGGTGCCCGACCGAAACAGGCGGCCCCATTTGACGTGCTGGCCATTTGTCGTTTCGTATCCGCCGAGGTCGCGGAAATTCCGGCCACCTTCCAATGGCAGCAGCCGACTCGCAATCCGGACAGCTTCGCCGTTTTCGGGCACGAGCAGGAAGTAGAGCCGCTCCTCGGATTCAGGAGCGGACAATTCAAACTTGCCATCCGTGTCGTCATCGGCGATCTGGCGTGCCTCGCCGACATCGCCCGAAGGGTCGGAAGTGACAAAGATATCTACCGGAGCCGCCGCGGCACTTGTCGTCCAGGTGATATCATAGATGCCCGCATCAGGTCGGACCACCACATCCGCTCCGGAAATCTCGACGCGAGGCGCGGGTACAGAAGCCACGGGCGCAGGCGTAACAGCAGCCGTCGCGCAACCGGCCAGGAGGAATGTCGAAATAAATATCTCAGAACGGATCATGGCTTATGCCTTTCGGATAGAAGAATGAAAGGCGCCCCCGCTATCCGGGGACGCCTTTGGTTTGATCAAAAGTCGGCGCGCAGACCCATCAGCCAGTAGCGGCCATAGCCTTCCACCTGGTTCGGCGTGCGCGGCGTATCGGTGTAACGCACGTCCGTCTCGTTCGTCAGGTTGTTCCCGTTGAGGAACACTGTGAACTGAGCACCGCGTGTTTCGAACGGCAGCGTGTAGCGGAGCGAGGCATCGACCCGGGTCTCCGCTGCCCAGTACTCGTCCAGACCATCATTCTCGGTCGTCGACATCCAGTCGTCGCGATACTGATAGTTCAGGCGTGCGGACAGGCCCCACTTTTCGACGTAGATCGATGCGTTGTAGATCGCGTCGGAGGTGCCCGGCAGTGAGTATTTTATACCATCGCGGGTCTTGAATTCGCTGTCGAGCAGCGTGGCGTTGAAGTTGAAGCCGACACCGGACAGCGACTCAACAGGCAGGAAATCCGCGAGGTCGACAACCGCATTTACCTCGATGCCATTCGCCCGGCCATCCGAGCCGTTGAAGAATGACTTGTAGTCCCAGATCACGCCGTCAGCCTGCGCGGGGTCAATCAGATTGGCTTCGATTTCCCCGGTCTGCGCGTAGATGACATTGTCGATCGAGCGGTAGAAAGCACCAACGGACAGCAGGCTGGCGTCGCCGTGATACCATTCCAGCGAAAGGTCGCCACCAATACTTTCTTCGGGATCAAGTCGCGGGTTGCCGCCGTTGGCCAGCGGACGCGGCGTGGCAAGCGGGTTCACGCCCACCGAAGAGCGCATCTCGGTATAGTTCGGACGCGACACACCAGTCGACATGGACGCGCGGAATTTCAGTTCGTCGGTCAGGTCATAGTTGAAGTGAACGCTGGGAAGCACGTTGACATAATCGTCACTGTAGCTGTTCGGTGAGGACACACCCGAAGTGACCGTGAAGCCATCGGAGGTGTAGTCCGTGGATTCCATACGCGCACCGTATGTCAGGCTACCGCGGCCGAAAGTCGTGGTGCCCATGGCATAAAGCGCCAGGATCTTCTCTTCGATCTTGGTGGCCTGGTCCTCTGGCGCGGTCACATCAGGGAAGCCACCGATTTCTGCGGCCCAGTCCGCACGCAGTTGCTCGTTCCTGTAATAGTGTCCATTGATGGAGTTGGTGAAGTCCGAATACCAGAGCGTGTCTGTCTCATATGAGCCGATATTGCTCGGCGCTGCGATATAGGACGCCGTCGGAACGAACCCCTTGCCCTGTCGGGTGTCATACTGGACCCCGAGCTTGACAGCGGTGTCGCCGAACAAATCGGTGTAGCGGCTTGCATCGAGCTTCAGCTTGTTGGAATCGATGTCGAATGCGCCGGTGTAGAACAGGCCGAGCGTCGTCGCGTAATTGATGTCGCTAAGCGCCATCGGCGTGGAAGTGCCAGGCTGAACCAGGGTCAGGATCGGGTCTTCCAGATTGGAGATGTCGTAATTGACGCCAGCGACACCATACACAGAGTACGGAAGCGGAAGGTAGAGATTGTCTTCCGTCTTGGTGTAGTTGTAGCGGGCCTCCACATCCCAGCCGGAAAGCGCGAAGTCTGCGCCCAGCGTGTTGGTGAAGGTCGAATTGTCATATTGGCCGTATTCAAGTGCGCGCGTCACCAACGCTACGACACCGTTCGCCTCGCTGCCTTCCGGCGCATCCTGCGTAGCGAAAGTGTACTGGTTGCGCTGTTCGGTATCTATGAACTCCGAGTAGAGCGTTGAGAAGAACAGGCGATCAACGGCATCGGACTGCGGTCGCACCTCAATCGTACCACCATAGGCAGAGTCTTCGCGCTCGACGAAATAGCTGCGGAAATCGACCGAATTGAGCGTAAGCTCCCCATTCGTCTCGTTGAGACTGAGACTGTACTCGCGGTTGTCCGTATTTTGAACACGAGCATTGTGGGAGCCGAACACGACAACACCGAGCGTATCGTTCGACCAAGATGCCCGGCCGTTGTATTTCTTCACGGGGCCGCCGCCCAGTTCCTGCTCCCCGTATCCTGCTTCAGCGGAGACGTGGAAACCTTCCTGGTCGAACGGGCTGTAGGTCCGGATATTGACGAAGCCGGCGACAGCTTCGCCCGGCATGTCCGGCGTGATCGCCTTGTTGGCCTCGACTGCCGCAGTGATCACCGAGGGGAACGCGTCAAAGCGCGTCGTACGGCCGTTTTCAGCACCGGGAATATCCATACCATCGAAGGCGATCTTGGTGTTGCGGAACGGCAGACCGCGGAAGTTGATGTAACGCGCCTGGCCCTGGTCGCGCTCGATCGCCAGACCCGGCAAGCGGCCCAGCGAGTCCGCGAGGTTCTGGTCGGGAAAACGACCGATTGTATCAGCCGCGATGATGTCGACGACGTTTTCAGCGTTCCGCTTTGTTTCGATAGCAGCGACCTGGCTATCGCGGATTGGTGTTCCCGTCACGACGACGGTCTGCTGGCGGGATTCAGCATCCGTCCCTTCCTGGGCCCAGGCGGCTGGCCAGGCCAGCACTGAGGTCGCGAGCAAGAGGTTGAGCGCTTTGCGAGTTCTGAACATGGGAGGTTTCCTTGCGTTCTGGGAGTGCGCGGCGTTAATCAAAACTGTACGATTGTACCAAGCTAATTTTTTGTGACGTCACGAACGATCAAAGAAGGCTACGAAGTGTTGTAGATCGTTTGTAGTGCCCTAATTAATCTATATTTGTAGCAAGGCCTTGACCCAGAACGGAAAACCCATTGATGAGAAGCCAATTATCAGCATCGGCGTGGAGTAGTTATGCCTGAACGTATGTATCAATCTGGTGTCCGCGAATCGGAAGCCATGCGGGCGGCGATCATCGAGGCCGTGCTCAGCACCGTCAGGCAGGATGGCTTAGGTGATCTGACCGTCAGGAAGATCGGCACGCGACTTGGCGTTTCGCCGGCATTGGTAAATTACCATTTCGGCTCGCAGGCACTTCTGATCGAAGAGGCGTGCATTGTTGCTGATCAGCGTATCGAAGCTGCCTGGTCAGACTGGACGCAGCTGATCTGCGATACATCTCTCAGAGAGGGTGACTTCGAGGCCTGCCTGTTTGCCGCCATCCGTGACCTTCACTGCCGGCTGGACCGCGAGCATGCGCTGCAGTGGCATGCCCTCCTGCGCTCGATACGGGCAAAGGCACAGATGTCCGCACATGCCGGCCAGAGGGCGGCCAGGATTTTCTGGGACCGCCTGCTTGAGACGGCGGGGGTCGATAAGCAGCTTGTAGCGGCCTTGAGAGCTTTCTCACACGGCGTGGGGTTCGGTTATCTGGTTACTGGAGACCAGTGGAAGTTCGATCCGTGGGCGCACCGCCTGTGCGGGCAGTTTGCACTACGGCTTCAGGGCCGGCCGGTTAACCTGGACGGCGACAACGCCTTTCGTCAATCAGCCGCATCATGGAACATGGCTCCGACCGCGCCGCAGAGCATGCATCCGACGCATGTCAAAATCATCAATGCCGCAGTCGACATCATCCTGAAAGACGGCGCCGAGGCAATTACGCACCGGTCGGTGGCCACATCCGCGGGCGTTTCGCTTTCCTCAGTCACTCATTTCATCAAGGGAAAAGAAGAGCTCCTAAAACAGGCTCATGACGCGCTGTTTCAACGAACCCGGTCACGAACAGACACGATACGCGCAGATAAAAAGCCACCATCAATTGAAGCAATGGCTAACAGCATGTTCAGTCCGGACACCATTGATTGGTCATTCCTGAAGGACCTTGCCGGAACATTTGGAGCAATGTTGACTGCAAGCGTTCAGGAGTCGAGCCGCAGTCATGTAGAGGGAACATTCGCCCGTTTCGGCGATACCTCGATGGACCTTCTGTCTAGAGTCGCGGAGGAAGCGTCAGGGTTCGGTCGGCTAGATGCCCAGATCTTCAGTCTTTGTGCGTCCAATATATGGTTCGTGCAGTTACTCGAAGGCATGGAGCCCTCGGACGAACTTCTGATGCAGAACCGGTCGGATATGAAAAAGCTGATAGAGATTCTTTGCATCCCTAAACTGTGAAAGCGGCATTCGAACCGTCGGCATGCTTAGCAATCGGCACGCTACTTCGTGACTTAGGTTTCAAGCACTTCGCCTTTGTAATAGACGGGTCTCAAGAGATCATGTGTCTGTCTACGGATTTTCAAAAAATATCATCCAGATGCCATTGCCACTGCGGACTTTGCTTCATGCCCTCCGATCGGCACTTGCGGATCTTTTGCGCGAAGCAAGTGCCGAAGCGATCCACCCACTGACGCACCATTTCATGACAAATGTCGATGCCGCGTTCGCGAAGCAGGTCTTCAACATTCCGCAAACACAGCAGGGAGCGGATATTCATCATTACCGCAAGTTGGATGATTTCAGGCGGTGTTTTGAAGTAGCGAAATGGGTTCTGGCTCATTTACGAGCTTAAGCATCAGGATTAGCTGCCTCAAACTCAGTTCCACTGACAATGCACGAACAAGAGCCGCCGGGCCTGTCCTGATGCGACATTATGCACAGGGCGGCAATTTTATATATCAATTGATATCTGGATTTCGCTCACTATTTGTCTTTTGCAAGGTCGTCACGTTCACACGGCCAGATGACAAATAGCGGAGTCTCACATGACCCATGGCACACAATTCGGCCCTTTCACTCCTTCCACCGCTCCGGATGGTTTCGAGCACGAACCTGATGCCACATCGGGCTATTGGAGCCACCGGGCGAAGAACACCTTGCCGCCCCCCGATTTCATTGGCCCCTATGCCCGGCACCGCCCCCTCCCCACCCCCGGCGTGGAAGACCGGAAAGCCTGGATTGTCGGGGGCGGCATTGGCGGGCTCGCTGCAGCATTTTACCTGATCCGGGACGGCCATATGTCGCCTGCCAATATCACCGTTCTTGAAGAGATGGATATCGAGGGCGGCTCAATGGACGGCGCTGGCAACCCCGATGACGGCTACCTTATCCGAGGCGGCAGGGAGATGAACTGGAACTATGACACCCTGTGGGACATGTTCCAGGATGTCCCGGCCGTGGAACTGCCTGAAGGCTATTCGGTCCTGGATGAATACCGCCTGCTGAATGACAACGACCCCAATTATTCCAAGGCGCGTCTGATGCGCAATCAGGGTGAAATCGTGGATTTTACCGACATGGGGCTGACCAAATCCCAGCAATGGGAAATGATCCGTCTGATGCTGAAGAGAAAGGAAGACCTCGATGATGTGACCATTGAGGAATACTTTTCCAAAGGCTTTCTGAGCAGCAATTTCTGGGCGCTGTTCCGCTCCATGTTCGCTTTCAAGAATTGTCACAGCCTTCTGGAAACCAAGCTGTACATGCACCGTTTCCTGGATTCGGTGGACGGATTCGGCGATCTGTCAGCCCTCGTTTTCCCCAAGTACAATCAATACGATACCTTCATCAAACCGCTGGCAGACATGCTGCGCCAAAAAGGCGTGCGCTTTCAGTTCGACACGCGCGTGCAGGATCTGGAGCTGAGCGAGGCCGACGGGCGTAAAACCGTGACCGGCATTGTCTGCACTGTCTCGGGTCAACCGCAGCGACTAGAAGTCGGTGACACCGATCTCGTCTTTGCACTGACAGGCTCGATGACGGAGAACACGGCCTATGGCGATCTGGATACCGTGCCCCAACTGACGGTCGGACGGCATGAGCCCGGCGAGTACAGCGGCTGGACGCTCTGGCGGAACCTGGCGGAAAAGTCAGATGTCTTCGGCCATCCCGAAAAATTCTATGGCGACACCGACCAGTCGATCTGGGAGTCCGCCACCCTGACCTGCAAACCCTCGCCTCTGGTCGACAAGCTCAAGACGCTTTCCGTCAATGATCCGTATTCGGGGCGCACGGTGACAGGCGGCATCATCACGTTCACGGACTCGAACTGGCTGCTGAACGTGACGTGCAACCGGCAGCCCCATTTCCGTGATCAACCCGAAGACACGCTTGTCTTGTGGGTCTACGGCCTGCTGATGGACCAGCCCGGCAATCATGTCGGCAAGACCATGTCGGAGTGCACGGGCCGGGAGATTCTCAGCGAACTCTGCTATCATCTGGGAATTGAAGACCAGATCGATGCCGTGGTCGCCAACACGAAGGTGCGCACTGCGCTGATGCCTTATATCACGGCGCAATTCATGAAGCGCGCAGCCGGCGACCGCCCCCGGGTCGTGCCGGAAGGATGCACGAATCTGGGCCTGATCGGGCAGTTCGTGGAAACCCGCAACGACATCATATTCACCATGGAGGCGTCTATCCGCACTGCCCGGATCGGGGTCTACAAATTGCTGAACATTCCCAAGCAGGCGCCCGATATCAGCCCAACCCAGTATGACATCCGCAATCTGCTCAGGGCCGCGCGCGCCCTGAATAGCGGCAAGCCGTTCCTGGGGGAAAGATTGCTGCACCGGTTGCTGGACAAGACCTATTATGCGCACATCCTGCCACCCTTGCCTGAACCCGATACTCAGCGTCGTGAAGCCTTTGAGGCCGAGGTCGATACCCTGGCCGCCAGGGGCGGCGCCGCGCTGAAGTTGCTGGGGAGCTGGATTGCCAATGTCCGCAAAGGGTTTGAGTGAATTGAGCACTGAACCCAGGGCCACAGCCAGAAGAGCCTCGCCATGACACATGCGCCCCGTCGACTGTCGCGGCAGGAACAGCAACAGCGCACACGCGAGCGCCTTCTGGATGCGGCCGAAAGCCTGTTCGCCGAAGGCGGGGTCAATGCGACATCGCTTCGGAACGTGTGCGAGAAGGCAGGGTTCTCCCAGGGCGCTTTCTATTCAAACTTCGAAAGCAAACAGGACCTTTTGCTCTCGGTTCTCCAACGTCATATCGAACGGGAAGCCGTCCTGCTTCAGTCTCTGGTGAAATCCGCGTCGAGCGATACGCTCGATCACGCTCTGGCAGGGTTTGCAGAGCACCTCACGGCGATCGCGGAGCAAACGCAATGGTCCTTGCTGGCGATCGAGCTGCAGTTACAGGCGCAGCGTGACGCCAATTTCGCCGCGCAGTGCGCACACGCGCGCAACGCCAGCTATGACGCTCTGGCCTCGGTTCTGAACACGCTGAAAACGCGCTTCAAGCTCAGCTATCAGCTTCCAACACGGCAGCTTGCGAGCAGCCTTTACGCCCTGTGGTCCGGACTCGTTCTGTCTCGGACCGAGGGTGAGACGACATCTCGTGCGGACGTACTTCTGACCCATCTCAAAGGATTGATTGTGTGCCCCAAACCTTTGAAGGGGTAAGACTTACAATGCGAGGGGTCCGGTCAGGCTAATGCGACCAGTCTCCGTTATTCGCGGACGAGCAGGTCTCAGGCAGCGAGAAGCTCGCGCCATTCGAGAAGAGCGGCGTTGCGTAGCGATTTGAACCTGACCCTGCTCTCGATGTTCCTTTGATGATTGAAGTGATTGCACACAGACGAATGGATTGAAGCGAACTTTTGCAAACTTCGCATTCGCCGGAACCGAGACATCGCCCGCTCTCGTCGGCGGAAAGGAAGGTGGGAATTTTTGGCACGATTGTTCATGTGCGGGCCGCACTCCTGGCGACCTTCACTCCCAATGAGGCATTGTCAGAGGAAAGAGATCTGGCTGTCTCTTCCCGCCTTGTCACCCCAATTTCGGACGAACAAGCTTGATACCGCTACAGTGCGGAGGTGAGCGACGAGAAACAACCGGCATCAATATCATACCAAACCGATTTCCTCTGACAATGCCCCCCAAGCTAAGCTGCAGGATCGGTCGCCTAAAGGGCTTTTGCCCTGACAACACCATCACGTGTATCCGAGTTCCTTGCGAGTATCCGTCAAGAAGAGGTCCCTGCCTTTGGCCTTTTGCGTCAGCCACGGTCCGGCCAGGCAGCCTGAGCGGCTGATGGGCAGAATGCTAGCTCCCTTTTTCTGGCCCAAAGGAACCAGCAGCAAGGGTTTTGTTGCCCGTGTATAGGCAGGCAGTGTTTCGACAGATGTACCATCAATCAGCTTTTTCACTGTCTTGAGAAGCCAACTGACCTGCCGACGCACAGCAACAATAGTCATCGGATCACCATTATCGGCAGCGTCTCCCAGAGCAAAGACCGCTTGATACCCACACGGTCGCATCCACTGATCGACTTCCAAGCGCCCGGAAGCCGATGCGGCAGCACACTCAACAGGCGGAAGTACAGGCTTTGCACCAAAAGCAGGAACGATCAGATCGGCCTCGTAGGTCTTCCCTCCGGCATGAAGGCCCCCGGCGAAGGGAGCGTCCGTCCTATCCACCCCATCGACAAATGCTCCAAGCTGAACATCAATTCCCATGTCTGCAATCTGCGGCCGCAACGCCTTTGAGAGTTTCGAGGCAATGCCGGGCACCACGTCATCCGAAGCCGCCAAGATCGAGATCGACTTTCCGGGATGGGCAAACTTGATTTCTGCTGCCAGTTCCACACCCACGGGTCCGGCACCGACGACAATGATGGTCTGCGCGGCCTCGACTGCGGCGTGCGCCGCGGCCTGATGTGAGCGAAAGTCGGCGATCGAATCGGATTGCGCCTTGAAGGGCCGGGCATAGTTGGAACCGGTCGCTGCGATAATGAAATCGCCTTCAACTGTCTGGCCATTTCCCAAGACCACACAACCTTCACTTATCTGTTCGGCACGCGCCTTGATGATCCTGCCATTCCTCAGCAGACGGTCATAAGGAATGATCAGCCGATCAAGAAGCGCCGGCTGGACCACAGCCCGAATCGCGGCCACGCAGTGGAAGAACGCTTCACGCGGTTCAATCAAGGTCACATCGGCGAGCTCGTCCAAGCCATGCGCCATGCGCATGCCAGCATAGCCGCCACCGACGATAACGATCCTTTTCCTCAAATTCGGCTCCCTGCGCACATTCGACCTGGCCTCGCCCTGCACGGGAAGGCCGGGTATTGAAATTATCCCTAGTATAAAATGGGGTTTGTACCTTGTTTGGTATTTCGGCTTTAGGTCTTGTGCATCTGAGACGGTGGCGTCGGTTCGCTGAGCATTTGCGTGACCTGCTCGTCTGGCATTGCAAGTATGCCCTTCAGCATTTCTTCCGGCATTTTCGGATTGTACCCATTCGGATTGAAGGGGGGTTGCTCGACGGCGCCTGCTTTACCGGCGTATTCCGCAGGCTTGATGTATCGCCCGAGTTCTTCCTGAGAGATGCCGGCAATTTCCACGACTTCAGGATCTATCCAATCTTTTGGTCCAACCGGCGTCTCACATTCTTCAAAAGTGCAGACTTCAAGACTGATGTCTTCCGGCCCCTGGAAATAAATGCTGTTGGCAAAGCCGTGATTGATTGGGCCCGTCACATTCACGCCCCGCGACCGAATACGGTCACGCATGTTCAGCAGTGCCTCCATCCCATCTACGTTTAGCGCCACATGCTGCATGGTGCCTGGTGCAGACGATCCCGTCATATGTCCCGGTTGCGTGACACCATATAGCGTTTGAGCGTCAGCATTTGCTGGATTGAAGACAAAAGCCAGCGCGCTTTTATCGTTCAAGCGGAGGAAGCCATGCCAGCAACCTTCGGTGCCATGCATCCAGTAAAGCGCAATCAGTTCCATCCCCAGCACATCAGAAAAGAACTCGATCTGCTCCTTCATACTGTTTGTTGAAAGCGCCAGGTGATTAATTCCATTGGCTCTAATGTTGGCAGACATAACGGCCTCCTAAGTTGGCGTTGCGGATTAAATTTGCTTCAGCGCCCAATCGTGGACGGTGGTTGAGAACTTTTCAGTCTGGAAGAGCATCAGCTGGTGACCCGCATTTTCGAATGGCACGAAATCTACAGGCCCGCCGATGCTTTCGGCGACAGATCGGACGAGATCGACCGGGAAAGTCGGGTCGCTATCGCCGACCGTGTACAGGATCGGTTTATCGTTTTCAGAAAGCGGCTTGGGCGGCTCATATTGCCACAGACTTGCCCAGCTTTCTAAGTCATAAGCCCACGTATTATACGGATCCAATTCCTTCTGCGCCTGGGCACCTTTGTAGCCATAATCCACGTCGAAATTGAAAAAACGGCGAATGTCCAGGACGCCCGCGCCCCGAAGCAGTTTCACGCCTTCAGACCAGCCATCTGTGCGAAATGGTTTGCCGACTTCATTGAATATCGGATGACCTGGCACAATGATTGAGCCCATCAAAACCGAGCCGGCAACATCCTCATGGCTGATCGCGGAGATGGCGGCGCCGACACCCAGACTCGACCCCATTGTAAAGACAGGCAAGCCGGTCAGGTTTTTGACATAGCTCGCATAATCCATGCTGGCCTGCGCCCATTCAGAAAACCGCCATTGTCCTTTCGGGCGATTGGTGGTCGAGCGTCCGTGTCCTGGCGCATCATAGGTCCAGATATCGACGCCTTTGGCGGCGTGGTGCTCGCAGAAATCATCGTAGATGCCGCCGTGCCCACCGATGCCATGGGAGATGACCAGCGCATATTTGGCGTCCTCGCCACAATATCTGAAACTGTGCAATTCATTGAGGATATGGGTTTCAAGACGCATGATCGGCTCCTGGGGATTTAAAAGGCTGAGAGAAGGTCGGCGCGGTCAGGCGTCTTTTGCGAATAGCGCAGGTCGGACACCCATTGCGGATTGGTACGCGCAAAGTCCGCCACGGCGCGGCACGGCAGCCATGACCCATGAGTCCAGTCAGACAGACATTCGGTGAAAGTTTTGAAGATCTGCATCTGGTATGGGTCAGACGCGAGCAAGTAAGGATGAAAGATCACTGCGCGATACGAAGCTGCGCTGGTGTCAGAATGGAGAAGCGACGTAAGCGCGGACTCCCATACAGACACATCTGCGACATCCGGATGCCCCAAAAGTCGCGCGCGCCCATTTGCAAGCAGTGGCTCGAAATAAAGCGCATCAACATGCGGCCACAAAAATGGAAGCGTGACAATTTCCGGGCTGACATTGACGGTGTCTCCGAGTGGTGACTGGTAGACCAGTCCGAACTCTTTCAGCAAATTTGTGGTATCGGGAGTGCTCACTCCGCCAGGTGGTCGCAACCCTGACGGCGTCAAACCAATTGCCTCAAAGGCCGCAATGCATCTTTCGAGAATGAATCGTCGATCGCTCTCGGATTGGTTTGACCAATGTTCGTGCCGCCATCCGTGAAGGGAAACTTCATGTCCTCGCTCCGCTATCGCAGCGAGCGAGCCACTATAGTGTTCCGCATTCCAGCCTTCGACAAAGAACGTCGCCTTGAGTCCCACCTCCTCAAGATGGTCCAAGATTTCAGGCAGCACTCTCGCAGACGCATGCATGCCCAAGGGGATTCCATCTGGATGCCGATCATTCTGCAGATCAAACGCCTCGCCAAAATTGTCAAAGGTCAAACTGATGATATGCGCAGAGGGTTCGGTCACGACGCCACCTCAAAACGGTTCGACATCCGACCGAGACCTTCGATTTCAGACTCAATCACCCAGCCCGGCTCAATGTACCTTGGTGGCTTATCGCCCAGACCAACGCCTTCAGGCGTCCCAGTAAAGATAAGATCGCCTGTTCTTAGTTCGCACACTTTGGATAAATAACTGACAAGCGCCGCGACGCTGAAAATCATTTGCGCGGTGTTTCCGTCTTGCAATGTCGCGGTTTGGTGATGGCACCCGATCTTCAGCTGGTCCACTGACACTTCGTCTGTCGTCGTAATCCAGGGACCTATCGGAGCGAAATTCGGGTAGCTCTTCGCCAAACTGAATTGCGCCGGAGTATTTGCGAATTGCAGTGTGCGTTCAGAGACGTCCTGCCCCACACAATAACCCGCAATATGTTCGAGCGCTTCCGCTTCCGGGATGTTTCGCCCGCCTTTGCCGATCACGGCGACGAGTTCCACTTCCCAGTCACACGTCAAAGTCGGCAAAACAACATCTGCGCTCGGCTTTCCGATCGATGATGCGAATTTGGTGAAGACCATCGGTTCGTCCGGAACGTCCAACCCGGTCTCCTCGCTATGGGCGCGGTAGTTTAAGCCGATTGCAAATAACTGATCTGGATTGCTGATGGGCGCTTCGAGCACGCTAAGGTCTTCCAGTAAGCGCGCCTCGGCTAGACTTGGGTCAAACACAAAGTCTGCGTCGTCAGCCCAAGCGCGCAAATCGCTTAACTGGGCGAGCAGCGGTTTCATGTCTGCTGAGAACCGCCCACCAGAGGCGCGCGCAATATCGACGCCTCCAGCTTCGGTGATCAGATGTGTGCAATTATTGATGGTCGCAAGCTTCATAAGTTAGTCCTGTGACTGCAACGTCATTTTCTGAGCTGGCATGGGTTCGCTTCTTCTGAATAAAAGCGGAGAACACTCAACGGCATCCCGTCCGTGTTCCCCCAGTTCTGGCGAAGCAACGTTGGGAGGAATACATTGCTTCTCTGGTATCGAGTTCGCCGGGCCGGCCACGCCATGTTGACGCTTAAGCCCGGCAGTTCTCAAATACACCACAGCTAAAACCTGTACCTGGCCGACACCCGCACCTCGCGCCCTCTGTCCCTTGTCGCCCAATATACACCAGGCTGTGAGAATGCCTGCCCGGCGAACGTTATCGGCTGTTCGTCCGTGAGATTGTAAGCCGAAGCGGCCACTTCCCAGCCATTGTCCAAATTCGCAAGCGCCACACGCAGATTAAGCTTCCAGACAGGCTCTGACATAAGATTGTAGTCCTGTGAGAAATTTAGTGTCGTTTCGTCTTTGAAACTGGCATCGAGCTTAGTTGTAAATTCAAAGGAATTTCCAACCAATTGGTTGTATTCGATGAACGACGACGACGTAATCTCCGGCGCGTTCTCCAACGTGACACCCTCAAGATCCACAAGCGGACGGGCAGGCGTGCCGCCAATAAAGCAATCGAGCCTGGCTGCCGCTACGGGATTGTCAGGGCAGCTGACAACGAAATCCTCATATTCCGCATCAAGATAGGCAATATTACTACCAATCGTGATTGAATCCGACAGCGCGAACAGCACTTCAAGTTCAGCACCCTGAGAAATCGCCTTGGAGGCATTCGTCACAGCGAAAGCGCTAATTCTAGGATCAAATGCACCAACCTGCAGGTCATCGAATTTTGTCCGGAAGATCGATGCATTCGTCCTTAGTCGACGATCAAGAAGTTCGGCCTTTACACCAAGTTCCCACGCTTCGGCGGTTTCCTCATCATAGCTAAAATTCTCCAGGGTTCCCGTCACATCCTGAGAGTTGAACCCGCCTGCCTTGCTAGCGCGTGTCCAGCTGGCATAAAGCATAGCGCTGGGACCGACATCCCATTGAACACTGATTGCCGGATCGATACCGCTCTCGCTACGGCTGTCATCAATAGAATAGTTCGGACGCGCAGGATTTGTGGGCTGAGGTTTTAGGACACTCGTTGACCCAAACTCATATGTGGAATTTTCCTTGGACGCATCCTTGTCTTCCTCAGAGTAGCGCAGCCCTCCGGTAAGGCGCAACACATCACTCACATGCCATGTCACCTGACCAAATGCAGATAATGAGCTTGTATTCTCCGTATAACTACCACCTAGGCTGAAGGCCGCTGCCGGCGGAAGGTTTCCCAAGAGATTCTGGTACGTTGTGAGGGTGAATTCCCGGTCCAGATAGTAAAGTCCGACAAGGTAGTCCAATGGCCCACCACCGGTAGAGGCCAGCCTTAGCTCGTGAGAAAACTGATTAAAGTCCTCTCCACGGTCGAGACTCAGAACCTGAGCCGCCGAAAAATCCTGATCAGTAAATTGACTCCGATCAAATTCACCATAGCCGAACAGGTAAGTCAGTTCATTCGAACCGAAATCATGTTTTGCCTGAAAGGTGGTTGTAAAAGATTCCTGCTCTGTCGCCTCTTCTTCATTGATGAATGAGGTGTTGTCCAAGATGAAATCTTCGCCAAGTGCGCGCGAACCGAAGTAGATTGGCGCGAACAAACCGGGCGGGAGGGATGCTGGGTCGTTTTCCGCAATATAGGGAAGTGTTCCAGGCGAGTAATCAGCGAAAAGCTGCCAAGACGAACCATCATTATTGAACTTGCTGCCTTCGACTTTGAGCATGAGTTCCGTGTCGGGACTAGCGTCCCAGACAAGCGTGCCGCGTACGACGTTTGTATTTAGTTCTGGTACGTCGCGCCCGAGGACCGGGTTGTCCATGAACGCGCCCTCATCAGAGGTTTTCGCAGCAATTCTCCCGTAGAGACCCTCCGCAATTTGCCCGGAAAGGATTCCAGTCACCTCATAGCTCTCGTGTTCAAATTCGTAGGAGCCCGAGATTTCCGCCTCAAATTCAGACGTTGGCTTGTTGGTGATAACACTTACAGCACCAGCAATGCTGTTCTTTCCAAACAGCACCCCCTGGGGGCCCTTCAGAACTTCAACACGTTCCATATCCAGGAACGGAGCCTGGAAAAGAGCAGCCCGCGAAGCATAGATCCCATCGATGTACATACCAACAGATTGCTCAAACGCGATATTTCCCGCTCCGCTGCCTAATCCCCGGATCACGACGCGGTTCCTTCCCGGCGAGTCGACGATTTCCACGTTCGGAAGATAGCCTTTGAGGTCTTCCAAATTGCCAGCTCCAGCCTCCACGATCTGCTCGCCCGAAACTGCGGTAATCGAAACGGGAACGTCCTGAGCGCTTTGCTCTCGCTTCTGAGCAGTCACCGTTACGGTATCGAGTTGCCGGACTTCCGTGTCTGCTCTGTCTGCATCAGCATTCTGAGCGGAGGCAGCCCCACCGGCAATCGCCACGCCCCCCAACAGCAAGGCAATTGTAGACGTGAGTGACCATATATTTTTCTTCAAGACTTCCTCCCTGTCCCAGCTATCCAATGCCGGATTTGAATTGGATTCGTAATCCAAATTGGAGTAAGAGTCAATTTGATGATTTGCGGTATCTGGTTTAGGGTCCTTGGAAGGCAATCGAAGTCAGCAGAATGAACTCTCATACAATCATGGAAAGAGCCGAGATCGGTCGGAGAAAGCGTCGAAAGACACGCGCTATTCTCGTCGACGCCGCAATGCGCGTTTTTGCTGAGAAAGGTTTAGAGGCTGCAACAAACGCTGAGGTTTTTAGCGAGGCAGGCGTTTCTCGTGGCACCTTCTATAATTATTTCGAAACCAAGGAAGATCTTTTGAAGGCTGTGGCTAGCGAGTTAGTCGACCAGTTGAATGATCAGATCGATAGCTACACGGAAGAAATTAGCGGTACGCCTGAACGCCTAGCCTGGACGTTTGGCAGTTTCCTAAATCGCACGAAAGCCGACCCTGTCTGGGCGCGGGTCATTTTGAGTATCGCCGCCATGAACTTTCCTCATCCAGTTGGAGCGTCAACCGGAGCGAATATTGCCCGCGATATGCAAGCTGGACGCGATCAGGGTCTGTTCACGTTAGAGGACGACGAGGTCGCGATTAATATTATGGTCGGCACTGTCACCCAGGCGATGCACTCAACGCTGGCCGGCCGAACAGGACCTGATCACGCTTATCATGTGGCAAAGAGCATTTTGCTGGCTCTTGGTACGCCAGAGGCTCGGGCGACGGAAGCTGCCAAACTCGCAAGACAAGCCGACCTCTGAGCTCCGGACTTTGGATGTTGAGCTTCCGGTTGATCTGCACCCAGAATTTTCATTCGCCGCAGAGGCTTCATATCGTATGATGAAGCCTCTGATACAAGCGTACTCCCCCACCCAATTTGTTCAGACCGTGTTGTAACGCTCTGGCGGACCAGGATATTCTGCCCCTGTATCATCCCCCACTTCGCGCCGGATCAGGGCATTCGTCATGCCATTCAGGCGCTCAATTTCCCCCTTATACAACCCGGGATCGGCGGCCAGATTGACCATTTCATCAGGGTCATTGAGCGTGTCATAAAGCTCAAGGTCATTGTATTGGAGCAGGTCGTCCCAAGTGTCTGGAATGTGATGCTGCGCCGGAGCAAAGTAGCGCGCAAACTTGTAGCGCCCGTCATGGACACCTCTGATCAGCACCCGATTTTTCAGGCTAGGCCCGGTCTTCTGCAGTGCGTCGAGCGTTTCGGTATCCCGATTGGCGAACGCATTGAGCTGCTGTTTGAGGAAGTCATTATCCCATCCATATACAGTGGCATTGTTGAACAGAATTCCTTCTTCGTCCCGCCGGGTCCGCCCCGAGGCCGACCCGATTGCACCAGACACATCCAGACCCGGCAACGTGACCGCATCATCCTCGCCGGTCTTTCCATTGCCCGCCAGCGAAAGAAGTGTCGGGACAAGGTCCACCGCCGAGGCCAGCGCCTTCGTTTCAAAGCCGCCATTCACATCCGGATGGCGAACAATGAATGGTACACGAAGATTCTCCTTGTAGATTGTCGACAACTTTTGCCGCAAACCATGCGCACCAGCCATTTCTCCATGGTCCGCACAGAAGACAACAATTGTATTGTCAGCCTGACCTGAAGCCTTGAGCCCTCGCAGCAGGACGTCGACACTCCTGTCGAGGTCGCGCACACAATTGAAATAATAATTGCGATACCGACGCCAGGCTTCCTCGTCCTTCCGCTCCATCACGCCAAAAATATAGTCAAGCCCAACAAGCTGGTCGCGGTGGGATTGGGGCTTGGTCGACAGATCGTCGCCCATCAGGCTCGCTGGCAAGGGAGCGTCTAAAAAATCCCTGTACGGGCCAATTTCCGGGTCACCTTTGAGCGGACTAATAAAGCCCTGTGCCAGGCGCGTTTGCTCCTGCTCGCCGGTCGCGTCATAGAACATGATGTCATGCGGGTTCACGAAGTTGACTGCCAGGAACCAGGGGGTCCCGTCATCAGCATCAGCGCGCATGTCTTCGATCATGCTGATCGCGTCTGAAGCGATACCGGGATCATAGCGTAGCCCGCCCCAAGTATAGCCCGTCGGGTCACCATACTCATTGAATTGCGAGAAACCATAAGGCTCAAGCGCCCGACTCTTTGACGCCGAGATAAGCGCTTTCTCGGATGAGTCCCCCAACAGGCTGAGATGCCACTTGCCCTTATAGCGCGTCTGGTAGCCGCGCGCCTTCAGAAAGGTTCCTACAGTGGCTATATCAGGCGACAGCTCCGGATATGGCGGATTACTCGGATTGGCGATCACCTTGGTCTGCTGAATGTGTCGCCCAGTATACAAGGTTGATCGGGAAGGTCCGCATGGCGTCAAGTGGACGTGGAAATTGGTGAAGGAAGCGCCTGTCTTCAGCAGGGCCTCATGCCCCGGCAGATCGAGGCTGCTTGGCAGATCAGGCAAGCCGAACTGCTGGTCAGACATGACAAGGAGAATATTCGGGCGTTGCCGTCGGATCCGCCCAGGGGCAACTCCGATCCCTTGCGTACCGGGAGTAGATGCGCATGCAGGAGTCGTTCCAAGAAGTGCTCCAGCCCCCATGAGAAACGTTTTCCTTGTTAGCGTGTTACTATCTTCCATATCTTTCATGTCCTGTTCCTCACACTTCGGCCAAAATACCGCACGGCAGGAGCACGCTGTCCCGCCATGCTTTGGCCAGACGATCCCGCGCCCCGGTTCCAAAAAATATATCTATCCGGCTGGACGAGGACGGCTTCCGCCTTGTGTTCATCCAACCAGTTACGGATGTATCCTGCATATGCCGCCAATTCTTCTGTATCCGGATTGGAAGCGCACACGCCCGCAAACCCAGCGCCCTGAAGCCCGGATCTCCAGGCTCAGTCGCATGCAAAAACGGACGGCCATCTCTGCCCCGCCCATACAAACGCCCCCCCGTGCATTGAACAGGAGAACCCGAAATCTTCCAGAAATGCGCGCTTTTCAACCAAGCCCGGGTCAGAAAATCTCACATGGGCAATGTCTTCAATTTTTGTTACCGGCATCTGACCTTATCCTCCCAGCGCCAATACTTGTATTTTGGAGCTCTAGTCCAATATGACTATTGAGTCAAGAAGTGGTGTCAGACAAACTCGAACCAGTCTCCGTTTTTCGCGGACGAGCCGGTCTTAGGAAGCGAGAAGCTCGCGCCATTTGAGAAGTGCGGCGTCACGCAATGATTTGAACCTGACCCTACTCTCGATGTTCCTTTGATGATTGAAGTGGTTGTACACAGACGAATGGATTAAAGCGAACTTTTGCAAACTTCGCATCCGCCGGAACCGAGACATCGCCCGTTCTCGTCGGCGGAAAGGGAGGTGGGAATTTTCGGCACGATTGTTCATGTGCCGGCCGCACTCCTCGCGACCTTCTTTCCCAATGACCTTCATTGGGGCTCGATACGATGGGCACTTGTCAGTCACAACGACATGTGCATTGCCATACCGTTTCATGGCTTTCTTCATTAATTTCAATGCGGAAGCCTTGTCCCGTGTCTTCGTGACGAATGATTCCAGCACCTCACCTTCGCGATCAACCGCACGCCACAGTTAGTGAGTCTGTCCTCGGATCTTCACAAAGATCTCGTCCAGGTGCCACTGCCATTGCGGGCTTTGCCGCATCGCTTCTGAACAGTGTTTCCGGATACTGTGCGCGAAATAAGTCCCGAACTGATCGACCCAGTTGCGGACCGCTTCATGGCAAATATCGACCCCACGCTCGTGAAGCAGGCCTTCGGCATTGCGCAGCGACAATGGAAATCGGACATACAGCATTACCGCAAGCTGGATGATTTCGGGCGACGTCTTGAAGCAGCGGAAGGGCGATTTAGTCATTTTTCGAGGCTAAATCCCAGGATTGGCCACCTCAAGCCCGGTTAATCTGACAATGCCGACAAGCCCTTATGCCCTTATTTCGCCCGAAAATATTGTTTCAACCTTTTCTGATCGGTGGGGGATGTATGCGATTCTTTCTGAAACTCAGTGGCTTGAATAGAGGCGTAGCCGGATTGGCGCTCATCTGTTTTATCGTGTCATGTTCGTCGCCTGGAGTGGGAGCAAACGAGAACAGCACGCAGTCAAGTGCAGAGCTCAACAGCTCTGCATCGAATTCACGCAGAGGCGACTTCGTCGCAAGAGCTGATGAGGCAGCAAGACAGCTCATCGAGGATTTGGGAGCGCAACAAACGTTCGCACGCCTGGGGTGGCAACAGAACCCGGACTATAAGCCGCCCCAGCATTGCTTTGCCTATTGGCTGGACGAGGGTGATCAGGCCCTTCAAGAAGCGGAAGTAGAGGATTGCGAAGCCCATGCCCGCGATCTCTCTCGGCTTTACGATTCTTATGGCACGGATGCCGAACCGATCGTTTTCAAGTCACGATATTACTGGGACGAACTTGAGACCTTTGGGCTTCAGTTTCCGCAACTGGTCGCAGAATGGGAGGCGAAGGGTGGCAGCGAGGACGATCCGAGTTTTCTCGATCATCCGGTCTGCGCCACACCGCTTCAGGAAGGCTGGGAAGGGTCAGACTATTTTTATGACGGCGCCGAACACCCGCTTTGCAGACTGTACAAGATCGATCCGGTTGCGGCGACGCAATGATCTGGCGCGGCGCATGACGAAACTTGCCTGGCATAAGCACGCGATCATTGCTGTTGCTGCGACGGCCGCTCTCGCCTCCTGCGGGCCAGAGCCGTCGGTGCTGGAGCAATATGGCTGGATTGACGGCACCTGGTACCGGAGCTGCGATACAAAGGATGTCATGATCAGTTTCATCGTTTCAGCAGATGGCATTGAAGGTCTGACCGGCATGGAAGCCCAGGCGCAGAGCGATCCACCACGCAGGGGACGCGTACATGTCGAAGGCGTGTCAAAGGGGCATACCCGGTTTCGTCCACAGAACTGGCTGAACTCCGAACTGCGCCTGAAGCCAGTCGGGGCTGGGCAAGCCGATGCGATCCTGGCAAGGCGCGATGCCACGGACATGATCTGGGACACGAGCGAGCGTTTCCCGCTTTACAAATGCTCCGGCACTTCCGGAGAAGGCGAAGAATGAAAGCCTTCGTGGACGGTCTTGATGTTTTCAGTCATTCGAACGCCTCGCTCGGCCGGCTCATTCAGGATGCGTGGCCTTCTTGTTTTCCAGATACCACCAGTAGATCACATCCCGAAAATCAGTCTTCGCGGCCGTGACGAGGTTTTTCAGTTCCTCGAAGTCGCCTTTGCTCAAACTCAGAATGGCGCCGATGGCGTTGTTGCGATTGTGCTCGGAATCCATGGTCTCGGCAGTGGTGATCCGGTCCAGTTCCGCCATGACCCTGGGGATGTCTTCCTCGGAGAAATCAGTTCTGACGGTGGTCAGGTTCTGTTCTGTGAGCGCCATGATTTCCTCTCCTTGAAATGCCAGACACGCCTTCGATCAGGTGGCGCGGACGACCCTCATGGTCAGGTCGAGAATGAAACTACCGCCTGAAGCGGTGACGACGATTTCTTCCATCCATTTCGGCTGAAACTGGAATGTCGTCATAGCATGTTCACCTTTAGTGTTTTGATTGTCGGCCAAGACTTGTCGAAATTCTGTCGCATTGCCCGTTAAGAAGAAGACTATGCCAAACAAGAAGCGGTCGAAAATTCTTAAATTGCTCAAAGCTGTCTACAGCTATGACAATACGGATTACGAAATGAAATACTCTGGTGAGATCGGATACAAGACCGACGGCATCAGCCCTGCCGATGCCGAGCTGCTTCGCCAACACAATCTTGAGCCAAACAATTTCCAGACGTTTTCGCACGACGATCTGGTGCGCGCGTTCCTCAAACTCAGAGAGACCACACCGCTCACTCTCGAGACCTCTTCACGCTATTACATCAGAGGTCTGTCAGGGGACCATCCGCGCTACCGGCAGACGCTGATGAGCTATCTCTTCATGGCAGGGCTGGAAGACCACGCGTTCACGCCATCACAGCGCCATGTGAATTGCGATGGTTGCGGCCTGCCGCAGCAGACCGTCTTCGACAGGACCCATGCGCTCTACACCTATTATCTCGGTCATAGCTGGAACGAGACGCCCGCGCACTTCTTGCCGGAGCTGGAGGAGGCGTCTGACTGGGAGGCGCCGGAGGTCACGACGGTCCAGGTTGAGAAATTATCCTCGCTACTGCAGGCGATCAGCGATGCGAGCGAGGACGAAACACCCGGTCAGCTGGAAAAGCGGATCGCGTCGCTAAAACTGTTGCCGAAGACCGACAAGTATAAGCGCTACGGCATCCTTCAAACATTGGCCGTAGCCGGTATTCTTCCGAGCGATCATGATACTGATGGCCAGCCCGCACGCTCCGATATCGTGCATCCGCTGGCCGGCTGGAGAGGCGGTATGGGCGTGGATTACGACGTCGCGTCGAAGGTCTTCCCGGACCTGGCTGATTAAATTGGCGCATTGATAAGATCGGGGGGAGTAGAGGACAATGACGAAGAAGACGTTCATGACCACCATAAATGGTGGCTATGAAATGCCCTATCTCGGAGTTTATGAGGAAGAGGTGTCGGTCAGCGATTTCGCGGAACTGGACCCGAATGCCGAGCTGATCAGTTTCAGCTCGAAGACAAAGAACCTGCATCTTCTGCCTGACTTCAAATCTGTTCGTTATTTGGGGCTAGGCAGAAATACGTTTTCGGCTGAACTGCTCAATGACCTCTGCCAGCTGCCAAAGCTGGAGGTGATGCAAATCAGTCATGATGGCCAGGAGAACTGGCCATCTCTGGCACCACTTTCGGCGCTGAAATACCTCATCCTGTACAATGTGAAGAAGCTGGCGGACCTGTCTTTCCTAAGTGGCATGGCTCAGCTTGAGAGCCTCTTCCTGTCAGAGCTGCTGAAGCTCAATGATATCAGCGCCCTCGCCACGCTACCGAACCTCCGTGAGTTTGCGATTGAAGGCGACCTGCATGGACGTGGCAGCGTGCTGCCGGACACAGCGGCTTTGTTCACCCTGACAAAGCTCGAACACCTGAAATTCTTTAGCAAGAAGACGGTGTTCAACGCGGCGGATTTTCAGGCTTTCAGCAAGCTCCGCTATATCCACATCAGCCCGTTCCATCACCCTTTTGAATTCTATGCGGAGCTGGAACGGTATCTGCCGGAGGGGTGTGAAAAAGCGGTGCCGCATCTTCTGGCCAACTATGCCGAGGATGCGTGCGACAAGTGCGGCGCGATGGGGCTCATAAAGCCGATCGGTTCAAGACAGCGGGCCTTCTGCCCGGCCTGCAATCGCAAGAAGCTCGATACGCTCCTCGACACATATGAGCGCCTGTCCGGAAAGCCGCGTAGCACTGCGATTGACCATATAGACTGGGTGGAGGCCTGACACATGACCTGGATCAAGCTCACTGATCTGCCGGACCAACGCGTGCCCATGCACATCGACAAGGCGAAATCCTTCTGGGAAGTCACGGACGGCAAGATCGTGCACCAGACGCGGGTGAACCGAACAGCAGATGTTGAAAGCTTTGAAGTCCTGGAAGGCTCTGACTTCATCGCCCGTGACAAAGACTGTGTGTACCATGCCTGGACGACGATGAAGACCGTCGACCGCGATAGCTTCACCCCGCTTGGAGATGGGTATTTTCGCGACAAGGACTGCGGCTATTGCGAGTTCGAAACCAGCTTGAAGCCCTTGAAAAGCGGCTCTGCCGAGGGGCTCAAGGTCATCGGCGCTGGATATGCGCGCGATGCCGCCTTCGCCTATTATTGCGGCCGGCCGATCACGAGCTGTGCCATGCCAATGACCCTGGGCCTGGTCGAACAGACCGGGGAGCACCCCATTCCTGCCGCCACGACGGACACGCAGTGTTTTTACGAAGGCGCACTCATCAAAGGCGCGGATGTCGCGACGTGGAGCATGGTCAGGAATGGCTTTTCGCACGATGCAAAGAGCGTGTTCTATAACGCAAAGAAACTGGCCGGCGCTAATCCGGATGACTGGACGTTTCTCAAGTCGCCTTATTCGACGAGCGGCGACAAGATCTACTTCATGAGTTTTGTCCTGAAGGACGCCGACAGGGAGAGCTTTGAAATTCTTGCCGACGGGACGGCCCGCGACAAGCATTCGGGATTCTCCGGGAAGAACCGGATCTGATATGGGCAAAGCATGTTTCAGGACACGCAAGTGGCCGCAGGCCATCGGCACGTCGTTCGCTCAAGCGCCCCGCGCTCTTGTCCTGACGGTCGCACTGTCGCTTGCCGCATGTCATGAGCCGCAAACGACAAACACTGTGACCACAGCCACAACCGGAAGCGACACGCCGACATCTCAAACAGACAATGCCGAGCCAGTTGCGCAAGCAAATGCACCGCTCGTCTTTCTGACGGACTTGTCCGGGCGCCTCGAGAACGGACAGGCTGTCTCAGCCTTCATGGCCCCCGAATTCACCTTCGTCTACCACGTCGACAACCGGTGCGACGGAAATACGGATGGCGTGCTTGATGCGCTCCCCGCCAGTCGCGTTGACGGGCCATTCCGCCTGGAAGTCACAAATGACGGCGACGGTTGGGCATGTGAACGCAAACCAGTTTCGAAATTCGAAATCACGTTTGACCTCCAGAAAGTGCTGGCAGACTGGGACAGGTTTGAAGTGTATCAGCACGAAAACGATCCGTATCGGGAATCCATCGAAGGACGCGGCGTGTCTGACTATCTGGTCGTCCAACTTGCCGGTGAGGAAGATGAGCTCCGCATAGACAGGCTCGAATATCGAAGCGAAGATCCGGGTTAAACCGGACCAGCCCGCCCCCGATTGCTTTATAGAAGAGACCCTGAATTCGCATGGATGAATGCAGGAAAGCCAGGGAGGTGCTGCAGACCTATCAGCGCCATCTCATGAAAAATCATCCGGATTTGCTTCGAACGCCTTGAGTTTGTCGACATAGCTCGCGATCAGCTGCGTCTTGCGGTCTTCACTGAAACTTCCATCAATCTCAACCGCCTCATGGGCTTTCGACCATTCCAGCGCCTTGAGGAGCAGCCAGATCACATGCAAGCCTGCCTGTACGCTGTCCTTCGACAATTTCGGGTCATCGGTTGCGAGCGCCTCGGCTATTGCCGGATCATCGGTGAGGGCTTCGAACAAATCACTCAGAAGAAGGCCAGACTTTCCAAGCCCCAATCCTTGCCTTTCAAGGTAGGGCGGTCGGCCTTCCGTATGATTGTGACTTTGGACCCATGCGAGATGAGAAACTGTTTTCCACATCTGGTGTGAGGTAGACCCGTGCAGGAGCAGGCCGGCCTTGATCCTTTCACTGGCGGTTTCAATCTCATCCTCAACGGTTCGGCGCTGCGAGTATTCGGTCAGCTGAGATAGGAGAATCTGTTTTCCACTCGGCATGGGATGAAACTCCGCTAGCAAAATTGACCAGGTTCAGAAGGCAATGCCGGTCTCATCGATAACCAGTTTGGCGTTGTTCTCAATGCACCAAGCCTCAAGCGACTGCCTTAGCACGGAATGAAGGTTCTTTGCCAAGCCGGGAGCTTGCTCTGGCCAGTCTTCTTCAGTTAGCAGGAAGGCGGTCTGCGACTGTCTCCGACAATGCGCGCAGACTGTATTAAATCTGCTGCCGCGGAAGGCTTTGGGAGTAGGCCGCGTCACTGCCGATCTGGATGTAGCGTTACGCGGGCGGTCACGTGTCCCTGATCGAATTTTCATGGGTGACGGAGATGTCCGCCGGATTGTCGATGTTGATGTGGGCGATAAAGCCCGTCTCGCCATAGGCCACAATCGTCCGGCCGCGCATTTCTGCGCGCATGATTGGGTTCGAATTGGTGAAGAACAGGCTCCAGTTGAGATCATTGTCCGGCGTCACGGAGGCGATGTAGCCTTCATTGCCCATGCCACCATCACCGAAGACGATCTTCTGGCCTTGAAACTCGAAGGGATCGCGGAAGATATCGACCTCGGTCCAGATATCGTCATTATATTTGAGAAGCGAGGCGACGGTCGTATCGCAGAGAGGCGACCAGTAGAGCGTCGTCTCATGGGTATTCGGATCGTAGACGCTGTAGGCATTCGCGAAGACGATTTGCCCGTCGCCATAGGTAATGCAGTCATAGCCGACCACAAAGCCTTCGCGCCATTTTTTCTGGATGGTGCCGTTCAGCTTGTTCGAGTTTGCCTGTGAGGCCCCACGACCGGCGAAGACTCCGCTCAGAGCAATTATGAGCTTCGTGGTCATCTGGACTGTCAGGCCCTCGGGGCGGGAGACTTTCCAGTGGCCGGCACTCGCTGATAATGTGTCCCGAAAGGACATGATTTTATACGCCACGTCGCTCTCGACATGCGTTTGCTGGTCATAATGTTCAGCGAGTGTTTGAAGGGCCTCATGAAACTGTTCAAGTCGTTCGGTTTCGACATCGTCGCTCAAGCGAAACTTGATGAGCAGGCCGTCATCGGCCTCATACTCATGGTCAATCAGGGCGAATGCGTCTTCAGTCTTCATCAATCTCTGGCGGTTCTTCGCAAAGGTGGGAGGATAGCTGGAACAGATGGTCCACAGAAAGGCAGAAATTGCCGCGATTCGAGTAGAGCGGCGCCACGTTTCTATTTGAATCGAATTCTGGAGTTGACATGCCTTTCGAAGTTGAAGTGATTGCACACTGACGAATGAACTGAAACGAACTTCTGCAGACTTCGCATGCGCTGGAACCGAGACATCGCCCGCTCCCGTCGTCGGAAAGGAAGGTGCGAATTCTCGGCACGATTGTTGAGATGCCGCCCAGTTTCCTGGCACGCATCATTTCCGATGACCTTCATTGCAGCCCGATAGGACGGGCACCTATCCGTGACGACCACTCGCGGACTGCCGTATCGCTTCATAGCTTTCTTTAGAAATTTCAATGCAGAAGCCTTGTTCCAGGTCTTCGTTACATATGACTCGAGCACTTCGCCTTCATGGTCGACAGCCCGCCAAAGATAGTGCCGTTCTCCTCGAATTTTGATGAAGACCTCGTCCAGGTGCCACTGCCATTGAGGCGATTGTCTCATTCGTTCAGACCGGCGCTTACGGATCTTGTATGCGAAATGAGTACCGAAACGATCTACCCAGTGCCGAACCGTTTCGTGGCAGATATCGATCCCTCGCTCATGGAGAAGGTCTTCGACGTTGCGCAATGACAGCGGAATTCGGACATACATCATCACTGCTAGCTGGATGATCTCGGGTGACGTTTTGAAATAGCGGAACGGGTTCTGGCTCATTTGCCGATGCTAAACGCCTGGATTGGCTGCCTCAAGCTCAGTTCCGCTGACAATGCCCTCCAGATTGCACCGCCTCAACCTTGGTTGTTTAGACAATGACCCTCGGACAGATTTTCTCTGTGACGCAGGTCGATTTGCATGCCAAATTGATGGCCAGAAGGCAGATCGCACTTCAGGTGTAAAAGGAGCAGGAATTGGGGACTAGGACCATTGAACTCAGCAAGAGGGGCTCAGTATTCACACTCAGACTTGATGTGCCTGAAAAGCTGAACGCGCTCGGAACGCAACTGCGTCATGATCTCAATGAGGCACTGGACGCGTGCGCCGCAGACCCAGCCATGCATGTACTGATACTGACGGGCGCCGGCCGGGGATTTTGTGCCGGAGCAGATTTGAGTGAGCGCGTTCCCCTCGAAGGGGACGAGAGCCAGCGGAAGATGGCACATCAACGGCGAATGGATGAGGAATTTAATGCCATCATAAAGAAGCTGCTGGACATGCCGGTCCCGACGATCGCCGCCGTCAATGGCGTCGCGGCGGGAGGGGGCTATGGGCTTGCATTGGCATGCGACCTGGTGATTGCGGCTGAAAGTGCCAAATTCGTTCTCGTGTTCACAGGCCAACTCGGCCTCATACCTGATATGGGCGCCAGCTGGCATCCGCCCAGGAGCATGGGCAGGGCGCGAGCCATTGCCAGCGCTTTCTTCGGTGAACCAATGACTTCGACAGAAGCGGTCGAGCATGGTTTGATTTGGAAGGCCGTTCCGGACGAAGACCTGCATCAGGAGGTAGAGGCAACGGCCCAAATCCTCGCTCTCGGCCCAACTTGCGCCTACGTCGAAACACGCCGCGCCATGGATAAGGCGACCAGCCAGTCTCTACACGAACACCTCGATATGGAAGCAAGAGTGCAACCCGAGCTCCTCGTGTCCAAAGATTTCTCTGAGGCTGTGAAGGCATTCCTTGAAAAACGCCCTCCTAACTTTGGATCGGATAAGTGAGTTCTTCTCAGGGCACCATAGGCAGAGATTTGCCTCACCGATATTCACGCACATCTCGCCGAGACGAAGCGTCAGGACGGACTATTTCAAGCTCGTTCAGACCGACACGGCTCCCGCCGAAGAACAGAAATAACATCACCCGCTTGTTTCGCGCGTCAACGCCTGCTGATAAGCAGGCCACAATGCGGATCGCTCAAGGCATTCCGCCAGGTCGTAGTAGTTCGTAGCCGGAGACCTTCCCCTCTGCCAATGCATCGGCCCACCAGATATAGGCATCGATGATGCCCCATTGCGCGCCATACCACTAGCCGCCCCTACCCGGTCAGCGATCCGGGTGCTATCCGTCGCCAGCTTGGACAGGCCGTCCCGCCTGATACCGTCCGGCTGTGAAACCGTCCGCTTCTGGGGCGTCGCGATCTGCCGCGCGGTGGGGTGGAGCGTGCTCGAACACCAGAACAGATCCGCCCTTTGCCCTGCTTTTCAAAAAGGTCGTCCGTCCCGGAACGGATATCTGCCTTCGGATAGAGCTTCGACAGAAACAGGATCAGCGCCGCGTTTCCCTCATGATCCGGCCGCGCCACAAAACGGCCGGTACTTTACCGTGCGGATTTGCTTTCAGATACTCACCGGATCGTGTCTCACATTTCCGCCCGTCGACAAGCACAGCCTTATAGTCGACTCCCGCCTGATCGAGCGTGGTCATTGTCACGCGCGAGCAGGCCCACGGGAAATAATACAGCGTCGCATCTGTCATGATCGGCTTCCTTCCGAGACATCAGGATGCGGCGTCGGCCGGGGCTGCGGATAAATCTTCCCGCCGCATCGGAAACCGCCACATGACTGCCGCCAGGAGCGCCACGGCAACAATGGGCCCGACGCCCAGCAAGGTGCGGATAACCCAGTGTGCACTGTCATCCAAGCGCGCCAGTGATGGATCAAAGCCCAATGCGGCGGCAGTCCAGAAACTGGCTGTCACCCCGATGCTGAGACTGAGCTTGAGGGTTGTGGTCAGGAAGGAGAAGTACAGCCCGGAATTGCTGTTCCCCGAGAGCGCATATTCCTCGTCCACAATGTCCGCCATGATCGATCGGATCAGCAACTGGGTCGATCCGTTCGCGACGCCAAACAGAAAATAGATCATCGCGACGATCCAGAGCGTTCCGACAGGAGCGATCAGTGCAATCGCGCCGGCGATTGCCGCCGCAAGCGCGTTCAGGACGAGCACATGATGTTTCTCGAAGTGTTCAGACAGCCGCACAAAGACCGGAATGGCTAGCAGAGATGCGACGAGCGACAAAAGCTGGAGCGTGCCGGCCCGGCCCGGTAGGTCAGATACGATCTCTATGAAGAAGATTCCGAGTGCCGTCGCGATACCGGCCTTGCACCCAACGATGAAATCGGCCGCCAGCAGACGCAACATGGCCGGGTTTTTCAATGCCTGCTTTAGAGCGGGTATGACCCTGCCCGGCTTCTTTGCAACCTGACCGTTCGGGGCCAGGAACCAGGCGAGGAGCAGCACTACCGGTAGCGCGATGAGGATGAAGGCACCCATGACCCAGATGCGCGTTTGCGCGACATTCTCGCTGTCGCCCGATATCTCAAGAACCACGGGAAGCAGCAGAACACCGATCGTGCCAAGACTGTTGGCGATCTGGATGGCGCCCATGATGCGCGAGCGTTCGTTATAGTTGCTCCCGGCCTCGCCGGCCCAGCTGTATAGGCCGACGCTCATCAGTGTCCATCCGGCATAGAGGACCAGCAGCCAGACCGTAAACTCGACAGCCCCCTTGCTGCCGGGCGTCAGAAATATCTGCCACGTTGCGAGAAAAAGCGGAATGGCCCCGATGACCACCCATCCCTTGCGGGAAATCACCGCTTGCGTCTTGTCCATGATAGAGCCGGCCAGGGGATCCGTCACCGCGTCGAAAATCCGCGCCACCAGGAAAATGGTCCCTACCGTGGCCATACCCAGCCCCATATTGTCAGCATAAAAAGCGGGAATGAATACGACGAGTGGCATCATAAGCGCGAACATGGGAAACGCCGGGGCACCCAGTCCAAATAGAGCCAGGAAGGAAAGTCGTTTTGCTTTTCCGTCAGCCATCATACAATTAAATTTCCAACTCATCTGGGTTCAGCTTCTGGGAAACGCCAGACGGGCCGAGTTGACGGCCAGTACAATGCCGAGCAGCTGCCCACCGAAGTGGGCCGCTACCGACAGGTGCTGTCTTGGGAGGAAACTGACAGAGCAAGCTAGTTGCCGCCGAAGGACTTTTTCACACGCACGCCATACGTTCTGGGCTCGTTCGGGAAGATCTGCTGAGGCGAACCAGTCGTGTTAATAAGACCCTGCTGGTATCGCTCGTCAGTAAGGTTTCGTCCCCAGACCGATAATTCCCATCCATTATCGAAACCCAGTGAAACCGATGCATCCAGCAGGCCCGTTGCCGGAACCGTCGACCGCGGGTTGATCGCGTTTGCGTCCTCTTCATGGTTCCACTCGTCCCGCCAGAAATAGCCGACCCGGGCACCCACAGTACCGAAGCTGTAATCCTCGAAATAATTCAGAGCGACGTTCACGGTATTTTTCGGAGCTCTCACAAGGGGATTGCCTGAAAAGTCCTGGATTTCACCAGTCGGCAATTCGCGGACAAACTCGTCATAGGTGCCATCAAGATAGGCATAACTGAAATCCAGCGACCACTGATCGGTAAGGATCGTCTTTGTCTCGATCTCCAGTCCGTCGATCGTGCTATCTGCGGCGTTTACTGTCAGAGGAATAAACTGCTCAGGCAGACTTGGCGGCGAGATATTCCGGTACAGCAGCAGCTGAAGATCTTTATACTTCATGTGGAACGCGGAGGCGTTCAACTCAAGGCGACCATCCGCCAGAAAGCCCTTGTATCCGATCTCGTATGAATCGACGTCTTCCGGCGCAGCAACCTCGCTGGCAGCAATCGCGTTGCGCGCCAGCCACTGGAAGGCTCCCGATTTGTAACCGGAAGCGTATGACACATACGCCATATTGTTCTCGTTGAAGTCGTAGGCAAGCGACACCATCGGATCGAAGGAGTCCCACTTCTTGTTCAGCGGCTGCGTGAAGTTTGCGAAGGCCGGCATGCTGGAGACCGTATTATATACAAACTCCTTCTCATCCTCACCGTAGCGCGCGCCGACAGTGAGGCTGAGTGCATCCGTCACAAAGTATTCGAGCTGACCAAAAACCGCATAGTTCTTGGAATCGAGGGACGTCTTGGCGTCGAGCTGCCACGTCGGAACCGGCAAGGTCCAGTTCAGCGAAAACAGCCGATCACCTTCATCGTGCCCGTAATAGGCGCCCAGCAGCAGATTGTAGGCATCGGTGGATCGGTTAAGCCTGATTTCCTGCGAGAACTGACTGGAGTCTTCAGTCGTGTCGCGCTCTGTTGCATCAACAGCGGTCGCATCATTGTCGAAGCGATCATAGAAGCTGAGTTCACGGTAGGCTGTTATCGATGTCAGATCGAAAGCGCCGAGATCCCAATCAAGTGTCGCCGACAACCCCCAAGTATCTCTATCGAGTCCAATATCATCACGGTTGGCCTCAGGCTTATAGAGATCGTCCTTATCAAGCGGAACAACGTTGCCGCTGCCATCCAGGACGGGCACGGATTTCAGCACATAAGCGGGGCCTTCCTGAGTCATGTAGTCGCCAATGAGCGTCAGGTCAGCTGCGTTGGAAAGCGGAATGAGCAGCTTCGCCCTTGCCGCGACCGTATCCTCGTTTGCGCCGCCTCGAATGCTGGAGTTCTGAACCGGCAGGTAGCCCTCCCTGTTGCGATAGGCGACCGCCAGCGTACCGCGGACACCGCTTTCCGTCAGAGGACCCGAAATGCGCCCGGACAGGTTGTAGAAATCATCACCGCTGATAACGCTCGAACCCAGCTCAGCCGAGATATGACCTTCAAAGACTTCTGACGGAGCCTGTGTGACAACCGAAAGTGCGCCTGCAATCGTGTTGCGGCCGTAAAGCGTTCCCTGCGGGCCTTTCAGCACCTCAACGCGCTCCAGGTCCAACAGACCGAGGTCCAGGTTTGAGGGCCGAGCCTGGTACACACCGTCGACAAACACGCCAACCGACTGTTCGCTTCCGAGGTCGAAATTGCGTGTCCCGATGCCGCGAATATAGATACGGGGAATGTACGTGCCGATATTGGCGATGACGACGTTGGTCGAAACCCTCTGCACCTGCGAGAGATCAATATAGCCCGAGTCCTGCATCAACCCCGCATCGACTGCGGTAATCGACATTGGTACGTCCTGAAGCGATTCCTCGCGCTTCCGCGAGGTAACCGTCACAGGCGCCAGCCTTCTGGATTCGGTTGGCGCGGCCTCGGACGCCGACGCCACTTCGTCCGCATCAGTGGTGTCCGCATTCTGTGCTACGGCCGGGGCCGCAGTGAGCGCAATAATCGAGCACGCTGTGCACAGTTTCAAGACCTCAAGATTTATTTTGGTCATCGTGTTCCTCCCAGAACAGAAATTATACTTTGCTGTCTCCCAGGCCGAAGTTTGTTCCACCCCGTTCGCCTTCGCTGTCCGCTATGTTTTGTCTGCGTCGGTCATAAAATGTGCCATTGTCAGCGGAGTACTTCCCGTATTCTCGAGCGTTAGTGCCGCTCCCGGCAGCTGAATGATGTCTTCCATATCCCGAGCGATTGCGGCACCATTTTCGCTGTGCGCACTCAGTTCGCCTGACACGACGCAATAGTAGTTGAGAATGTCCGGGTTGGTGTTCAGCCTCTTGCCGGGCAGCAGCTCGATCATCCTGAAAGTAACACCGCCTTTGGCAGGCCTGTCTGCCATAGGCTCTGTGATCACGTCTTCTTTGCAGGAAATATCAGCCTGTTGACTTGATGTTTTCCAGATATCCCCTGCATAGCCAAGTAGATCGCCATCCGCATCCCGCAGCTCTGCAGCATTCGGAGAGTAATCATTGATCAGAACATCAGACTCTCCGCTTTCCTTGCGGTTGCTCTTCATCGTTCCCGCGACATAGCGCCGGAATTTCCTCAGGCCCGAAGACGATGCCGATGCTGGCTTTTCAGTCAGCTGCGCCAGCGTCGACATGTCGGCTGACACAAGGATGCCACTGATGACACCCTTTCCGCGCCAACCATGCATGCAACCCGCTTGGATCAGCGTGTCGCCGGGTTCCAGCGGAATGTCCTCTCGTTCGTTGAGCGAGACGAAGCCATCCGACTGACTGCAGAAGAACAGATTCAGTGTGTCCGTCTTGTGCATGGTGGGGTGCTTTTCAAGCTCTTCCGGCGTCGGCAATGAATGGGTGCCGATAATCTTGTGCATCTCGGTAATCCGGGCGATCACCTCCGGACGCATCGCTTCCGGAACATCCTTCAGCACCGGCATTGAGCTCTGATCTACACCGACGTGCCGGAGGATACTCCCCCCTTTGGGTGGCTCATGCTCGACGGGCAGATTGCCCATATCTCGGGTCATCGTTGCCGACGCGGTTGCCGGAATCTCATCCACACGCCATGTGTCAGCGATCTGCTCCGACATGCGCCACACATCAGGATAATCGCCCTTGATTGCAAAGTGTGATCCGGACGGCCCCACCGCACACACCGATCGCTTGTAGGTTCCGTGCCTGTTACGCATCTTCTGCGCCTTGGGCGCGACGACCTTGTGACGAAGAACGCCGATGCCCTCAATTTCAAGCTCGATCACATCATCGACGCGCACAGGCCGCCCAATGTCGAACCCGCTACAATTCGTAATGGTGCCGGTACAGATTATATCACCGGGATAGAGCGTCACATTGTTAGAGGCGTGCGCGATGACATCACCGAAATCATGATCGATCGTTCCATGATTACCTTCGCTGCGGACCTCCCCGTTCACCCGCACGATTGCCCTTGCATCGCGGAAATCAAAGGCGTCGGCCGTCACCATGCAGGGACCGAGTCCGTTGGCAAAATCCTTGGAGACGCCCGGCCCGAGATTGAGCTTCGGATCACCCATATCCAGAACCTGTGTCGTGCGCGCCGAGAAGTCGTTGAAAATCGTGTACCCGGCGACATAGTCCATCGCGTCGCGGGCATTGATATTCTTGCCTTCCTTGCCAATCACGACAGCAAGCTCGAGCTCATAGTCCTTGAACTGCTCGCCTTCGGGATAGGTCACTTCTTCATCCGTCCCGATGATGGAATTCACGTTGACCTTGTAATACAGCGGCCGGGTGTACCACAGCTCTCCCGGCATCAGCTCCTCGGGATCAACCGAATCGGGATCCTGTCCCTGCATCCGCATTGACGTTTTCCGGCAATTTATCAGATGGCCTTCAAAGCACATCGTGTCGCGCATGACGCGCGGCCGAAGCGGAGCGAGCAGCTTGACATCCGATACGGAAAGTTTTGCGTCAGGTCTGGCCTTGGAGACGAGTTCAGCCGCTTGTTCCTGCGCCGCGCTTCCGCCGGAAACGAACGCGATCATGTCTTTAAAATACGCCGACGGCTCGCCATTCAGTGCCTGGCAGGCTGCCTGGAGATCGATGATTTCGGATTCGTCGGACGAGAGGGCGCCGAGCTTCTCTTCAGGTTGCCCTGACAACAGTCTGTAGGTGACGAGCTTCACGACACGCCCCGATTCTGAGCCACAACGGCCTGCCGGACGCGGACGGGCGCTATCCGTATTGAGCATATTCGTGATCGCTGCTGATAATTCATGTCACTCCCCCTAATTATGCCGGATCTTATTCTGATCCCTATCGGTACCAATGATGTTAATATCGTACCGTTCCGTACGTCAACAAAAGTTTTCAACAATCAAAAAAATGCCACACGGCGCCGCAGTGAGGATACAGAAACTCAGGAATGTGAGGGTCGAGGGGCGGCGCCAATCGCGGTTAGCCGGGTACACAGAGAGAGCTTACCACAATGGCAATGTTCCTCTGCCCCCGCCCTTACACGAGAACGCCGTTGAGAATAATATCGTAGAGTTCGTCGAACGCTTCGCTGAAGCCTACGCCGGCAGCATCGAGGCAATCCGGCTCATTGATCCGATTGACCGCTGCCAGGAGGATTTCTGCGAACAGGTGCGCATGGCACTTCCGGAACCGGCCTTTGGATATACCGTCCTCGATAATCTCCTCGAGCATCTCCATCCGCTGCTTCTGGTGATCCTTCAGCGCCAGCAATGCGGGTTCAAACGACTGAATATCCTCAAGAAATTTCCTACTCGCCTTCTTCGTTTCCGTAACACCGGGCCTGACATAGGCAAAGATGCGCCGCTGCGGTCCGTCCTGACCGAGCGCAGCAATGCGGCCCATTCGGCGCACGCGCGCCAGCCATCTTTCGACCACCAACAGAACGATGTCCTGTTTGGTTGGCGCTATCTCATACAGCGTTCTTTTGGAGCACTTTAACCGCTTCGCGAGGCCGTCCACTGTGACCGCAGCAAACCCCTCTTCAAGGAAGATCGACTCCATCTCAGCAAGCAAGGCCTCGCGGCGGCGTGACTTCCTTGTCCCGCCGTTCTCTCGTGCCTCAAGATTCATGTCCTCAGCGATTTGGAGCCTCCCCCGACGCATATAAACGCTCTCATTGACTCAGAGTCGTTTGCTGGATTACGGTACGAATATCACAATAATCGTATCCACAAATTGAAATTATGCAGACCCATTACTCTTGCACAACCCTGTCTGCACTCATTGTTGCGGCAATTCGCCGGCACGGGCAACGCCCCGCCATTACCTGCAATGGCCAGACGGTCTCCTACGCCGAACTCGACAGACTGTCGAACATTCTGGCCCTGGCGCTGCGCCGACGCGGCGTACAGAACAATGATGTCGTGGCGCTGCATATGCGCAACTCGATTGAATATATCGTCGCTGATCTTGCCATCCTGAAACTCGGCGCAGCCAAATGCCCGCTTAACGAACTCATGTCGCCCGCAGAGTTGGGCTACTGCCTGAACCACGCCGGCGTCAAACTGCTGATCCGCCATGCGTCCCTTCCTGCCCCGGACAATGTTGCCGACCTGACGCCAACCTGCATCGTCGTTTCTGACGGCCCCGGCACAGCTGACAATGATACGTGTACTGACTGGAACGCGGCCCTCGCCGCCGAAGATCAGTCCGGAGACACATTCGCCCCGGAGCCGGTGTCCCCATCAAGCCGTGCGATAATGGCATACACCGGTGGCACCACCGGCCAGCCCAAATGCGTTGTGCACAACCAGGAGCGCATGGGAATCAACCTTCTGGCCCAGGTCCTGTGTGGCGATGTGCGGAACGATGAAGTCATGTTGCTGACAACACCGCTTCCGCATTCCGCAGGATATCATATGCAGGCCTGCCTCTTTGCGGGTGGTCATGCGATTCTGGAAGACAAATTCTCACCAGACCGCGTTCTGAAGATATGCGAGAGTATAAATGTGACCTGGATGTTCGCGGTACCGACGATGCTCTATCGGCTTCTCGATGCCGTCAACGCCGGCCGACAGATGGCACCGTCGCTCCGCACCGTCGTCTACGGCGCAGCGCCCATGAGCGAAGACCGCCTGAAGCAGGGGCTCGAGCTGTTTGGTCCGGTATTCATTCAGCTATATGGCCAGACAGAGTGCCCGAACTACATCTGCACACTCAGCAAGGAGGATCATCTCAATACAGATCTGCTATCTTCCTGCGGAAAGGCGGTGCCTTTCTGCGATGTCACGCTTCTCGGAGAGGGTGGAAAAACTGTTCCGGTTGGCGACATCGGTGAGCTGACGACAGCATCCCCCTATCTTCTTGTAGAGTACCACAACGCCCCCGAACAGACTGCGAACACAATTGTAGACGGACGGTTGCGGACGGGGGACCTCGCCTATCAGAATGATGACGGCTACATATTCCTTGTTGACCGGACCAAGGACATGATCATCACCGGCGGCATGAATGTCTATTCCGTCGAGGTCGAGAACGCCATTCGTCAACATGCACGCGTATCCGATGCGGCGGTTATCGGCGCGCCGGATCCGGACTGGGGCGAAGCCGTCATTGCAGTTATCGTAAGTGATGACGTCATCGAGCATAAGGAGCTCAAACAGCACCTTGCAGGCATCTTGTCAGCGTACAAGATTCCGAAAACCGTTCACCGCGTCGATGCTTTGCCGCTTACGCGGTATGGCAAGATCGACAAGAAACGGCTACGACAGATGCATCTCGACGCCATGCTGATGGAATAGGCCTGCGACCTAAACTTCACGCGTCGCGCGCCTGTTTCAAAAGTGCGGCCGAAACAATCGCCTTTCGTACAATCAGGCCTCGTGCAATCCCACAATGGCAATTGCGGAAACATTCCGCGACGGCGCATCTCCAAGATTATACGAGAGACCGAGAGTCGGCGGTTCGCTTCGTTGCTGCGCACCGGCGCGCGCTAGCAGCTGCAGGTAGTTCTCGTAGATCATCTACATTGGCCGATCAGCGCTCTTTGGCCTCCGTACAGCCTATACCCAAGACTACGACTTTGCCCTAGATCCCCCTGGGCATCATTCACATCCATTCACTGTTGGAGCGGCTTTCATGAAACATCCCCCCGCGTTTTGTCGATCGACGTTATACGGAATTTACCCCACACCTATTCTGAACCATCACCGCGAACCTCATGAATTCGGGCAGCATCCTGGAATACGAAAGACGTTTTGGTCGTTCCCGGAGACTAAACGCCAGGATCGACCACTTCGGACCCGGCTCCTTTGACAATGCTCAAGACGCGCTGACTACCCCCTCTTCACGGGAAGCATCGCCTGCGCCGCCAAAAGCAAGCCAGCCACCGTCGACGGGCAAGGTAACGCCCGTGATATAGGAGGCAGCATCGCTCGCAAGAAACAGGGCTGCATTTGCAATGTCGTACGGCGCGCCCAGCCTGCCAAGGGGCACCCGTCTGACGATGGCGCTGGTGCCGTCCTTGCCCCCTGTCATATGGCCTAGCATCGGGGCCTCAATCACGCCCGGAGCGATTGCGTTGACTCTGATCCGGTATCGCGCCAGTTCGGTTGCGAACGTTTTCGTAAGCATCACGATGGCAGCCTTCGAGACGCCATAGGCATTCGACGCCGGGAAACCGGTCAGGCCGGTAATGGAAGCAATATTCAGGATGGCGCCTGATTGCCGCTGCCTCATATGCCGGGCGACGGCCTGGCTCATGAGGTAGGTTCCCTTGAGATTGACGTCGATGACGTTCTGCCAGGCATCGACCGACTGGTTATGAAGGGCAGCGAGTTCACCCGCGATACCCGCGCAATTCACCAGCACATCGATCTTCCGCCAGGCTTCTACCTGTTCGACGATGTCTTCGACCGATTCCAGCTTGCTGACATCACCCGCTACCCAAAGGGTGTCACCGCCTTCGGAGACAGCGGGAGAACCGGCCGGCGGCACCTTGATGTCATTAAGCGCCACATGAGCACCCGCCGCGACAAACAGTTCAGCGATGCCGGCCCCAATGCCACGGCCTGCGCCCGTGATGAGAACGCTCTTCCCTTTCAGATCCGCCGCCAGCATGCTTTTACCTTCAACATTATTCTTTTTTTGACTATATAGTCGAATTATCCGTAGCACAGATTTCTGCTGTCAAGAAAGGCTGATTGCGAGATCCTGCCAAATTCGGGCCCGGTGGTACTTGCGGGATGCTCACCCTGCTGGTGATCTGTAGCTGTTGCCATTAGGATTGAGAGCGAGAGGCTTTTACATCAACTCTCCAGTGCAATTCTGACCTTGAACCGAAGGAGCGAACTTGTCTCAGACTGCTCAGTCCAAGCGCCCTCGCGGCAGACCCAGACTTGACCGGCGTCATGAGGAGGTTCTGACGTGCGCGGCAGCGATGTTCAGTTCGCGAGGATATGCTGCCACGACCCTGGAAGACATTGGGGCTGAACTGGGACTTACGCGCCCCGGCTTGTACTATTATGCGAAGAGCAAGGATGACCTGCTGAACCAGTGTTATGCATGGAGCTTCAAGAAGCTCACGGACCGCGTGAATGCGGAACTTGGCGACGGCACGGGACGGGAACGGCTCGCCCGGTTCTTTCAGATTTACAGCGAGGCTGTATGCGATGACGCGTCCCGCTGTTTCCTCGCATCCGAGAATCATTTTCTCAGCCCCGAAAGCCAGAAAGAAGCGGCTAAAAGGGTGTCCGAAATAAACAACATCGTTGGTGGCCTGATAGATCAGGGCATTGCCGATGGATCTCTGGCTCAATGCGACCGGAAGTACGCCCTGATTGTGCTTTTCGGCGCATTCAACTCGCTACCCAAACTCTATAAACATAAAGGTCCGCCACCAGACGAGATGGGGCAGAACCTGTTTAATCTCATCATCAACGGATTGCTGCCGAAGCCATAGATCCCTGATGGCTTCGCCGGTGCGGAAACACAGGGCGATGCTTGCCCTATGTGGGCTTCGTTTTCGACCGCGCGCCAGCCCGGATCACGTCAGCACCGCGAGGATCGACAAGTTTGCCATGAATGGCCCGATTGTTGGCGTGGCCGAAATGATGAAGGTTGAAAGCTGATTGCAGTGCAGTCCACATGCCTTGCGCATCAAGTGACTGATTGACACTCATTTTTGCCATCTTCAGGCCGGCGGCCGGACGCAGGGCGATCTTTGACGCCATATTGAGCGTGACGTCTTCCAGCTTTTCACGAGGCACAACTTCGTTGACCATGCCAAGGGTCTTGGCTTCCGCAGCGCCGATCGCATCACCCGTGAACAGCATTTGCTTGGCCTTGCGATGGCCCACTTCCCATGCGTGGACGAAATACTCATGCCCATTCATGTCGAACGCGACGACAGGGTCAGAAAATTCTGCGTCCTCGCTGGCAATGATGATGTCGAACGGCCAGATCAACATGAGTCCACCGGCAATCGCCTTGCCCTGAACCTGGGCGATGATTGGCTTGGGCAGATTTCTCCACCGCCAACAAAGGCCGAGATAGACCTCCTGCTCCCTGGCCATATATCCCTGCGGTCCAGGATGTTCATGGCCCCCAATGCCCAAAAGCGGTTTATGATCGGCACCGAGATCCTGAAGGTCGTGTCCGGATGAAAAGTTCTTTCCATCCGCCGCGATGATGACGACCTTGATATCATCGTCATACATGGCTGCATCCAGCGCATCATTGATTTCATACAACATATCATAATTCTGCGCATTGTGCTTGTCGGCGCGCGCCAGCGTGATGCGGGCGACATGATCACGTGGCGTGTCAAAGCGAATAAAGCTGAAAGCCTGTGTCGTGTTCATATCGCGTGCTCCTTCTAGCCGATATTGCGCTCGGTATCCTGCCAGAAAAGCTTGCGAAGTTCGACCTTGAGAATCTTGCCTTGTGCGGACAACGGCAGAGGCTCTTTGCGAAACTCGATGGACCGGGGGCATTTGTAGCCGGCAATGGCATATTTGCAGTGAGCGGAGAGTTCTTCTGCGGTTACGCTCTCTCCCGACTTCAGTCGCACGATGGCATGAACCCGTTCACCCCACTTTTCGTCCGGCACACCGATAACGGCGCATTCCTGTATCGCCGAGTGGGAGGATAGCGCATTTTCGACCTCAGCAGAGTAAACGTTCTCCCCGCCGGAGATGATCATGTCCTTGACGCGATCAACAACATAGACAAAGCCTTCGTCATCCATATAGCCCGCATCGCCCGTTCGCACCCAACCATCGACCAGTGTCCCAGCCGTAAGTTCAGGCTGATTCCAGTATCCCAGCATCACGCCAGGCCCGCTCACTGTGATCTCGCCAACAGCGCCGAATGGAAGCGGCGTCATGTTTTCGTCTACAATTCTGATCTGCATGCCGCACATCGGCTGACCTGCCGAGCGCAGCCATGGCTTGCCCTCCAAGGCGGCACGGTGGTGTTCCGGCGTCAGCAATGTCGCGCAGGGGGACAATTCTGTTTGTCCATAAGCTTGCGTTAGCGATGCATTGGGAAAGAGCTCCATCACCTGCCGCACAAGTGCGTCGGAAATCGCTGAAGCTCCGTAAACAAGCGAGGTGATGGATGAAAGATCGCCCCCATTTGCGGTCAGGTATTCCTGAAGCATTCCGAGCATACTCGGAACAAGCGTGGCATCAGTGCATCTTTCTGCTGAAACTGCTTTTACGAAGTTCTCGGGCGTAAAGCTCGAAATGATCACGTGGGTCCCACCGGTGAAGGTCAGACCGTAAACTGCGGCCGCATCTGCAAGATGGAACATCGGGGCGGAATGAATGTAGATCTGTTCCTCAGTACGAGGAACGGTCAGGTTCCGGCACATATAGTTTCCGATGAGGCTGTCATGCGACAGCATAACCCCTTTGGAACGCCCCGTCGTGCCACCTGTATAGAAGAGCCCGCAGAGTTCGCTTCCATGACCACAGCGATCCTCGATCGGGTCTGACTGGCCAATGAGCTGTTCGAAATCAAGCAGGCCGTCCGGTGCCTGTCCGTCATCCATATAAACGGCCGCCTCCAGCGAAGGACATTCCTCAAGCAGGCGACCGGCCATGCCAGTGAACTGTCCATCCAGGAAAACCAGCTTGGCCCCGCTGTCATTCAAGGCGTAGACATGTTCCGGAGCGCTCCAGCGGAAATTCCCTGGAACGATGACAGCGCCGGCCCAGGCCACCGCAAAATACAATTCGAAGAATCGATCGCTGTTTACCGCGACTGAGGCCACACGATCGCCGGGCTTGATCCCCCGCCTGACCATCGCTCCGGCCAGTCGCGTAACGCGCTCGTGCACATCTTTCCAGCTTCGTCTGCGCTCACCAAATATTGTCGCGACTCGGTCGGGAAAAAGAAACGCCGACCTTTGAAGTCCATTCGTGAGATTCATCATGTTCGCGCCCTCCCTCTATGTTTATTTTGCGCGGAGTAGATGTCAGATGCTGAAACCACCTCCAACGAGCAGGACCTGACCACTGACATAGTTGCTGTCAGGGCTGCAGAAGAAATGGATCGCGCCTGCGGCCTCTTCTGTCGTTCCGGCGCGGCCAATCGGCACCATCGTCTTCAATGAAGCGCGCATCGCCTCCGGCACACCCACGGCGAGTTGCTTGCCGTCAATTTCAACAGTCCCGCCGGACTTTTCAATTGACTGAGTCAGGCGCGTATCAATCACACCATATGCAACACAATTGACATTCACCTTGTAGCGTCCCCACTCCTTCGACAGCGTCTTGGTGAGGCCGACCAACGCGGCCTTTGCAGACGAATAGTTCGCCTGCCCCGGATTGCCGCCTGTACCTGCCATCGACGAGATGTTGACGACCTTGCGGAACACTTCTTCACCGCGTGCGGCTTCCTGTTTCGAAAAAACACGGATCGGCTCCGAGGCTGCGCGCAGGATGCGAAACGGTGCAATCAGGTGAACATCCAGCATGGCCTGGAATTGCTCATCGGTCATTTTCTGGATCACCGAGTCCCAAGTATATCCGGCATTGTTGACGATGATGTCGATGCCATTGAAGGACTCCAGAGCCGCCTGAACAAAACGATCGCCGAAGTCCGGCGCCGTGACATTGCCGACACAGGCGACCGCGTTGCCGCCCATTTCCTTGATCGTGCTGACGACTTCAGCCGCGGGCGCCTCGTCGAGATCGTTGACCACAACTTGCGCGCCTTCGCTGGCGAGACGGAGGGCCAGCTCCCGGCCGATACCGCGCCCCGAGCCCGAGATAAGTGCGACTTTTCCTTCGAGTTTCGACATGTCTATCCTGCCTGCTTTGATAGTTTCTAGTTGAGTGCAATCACGGCCTCACCGGCCAGCGTATGGCTGCCAGCGTCGGTGTGCGCATTGATGTCGAGGCGAACCAGATTTTCGCCGTCTGACGTAAATTTCTCTATGATTTTCCCGGTGCATTTCACGCGCACATGAACGGGCGTGATTGCGAGGAACCGGACATTCCATTCCCTTAGCTGTGATTGCGGCACCCAGTGTGTCAGCAGCTGTGCCAGGTAAGCCATGGAAAGCATGCCGTGCGCGAAAACGTCAGACATGCCGGACGATTTCGCAAAATCGATGTCCACATGCATCGGGTTGTGGTCTCCCGAGCTGCCGCAAAACAGGGCGAGCACGTGGCGGGTAATTTCGGGGCTCACATGTTCAGGAAGCTCGTCGCCCACTTCAACACTATCAAATTCAATCGTCATAATCATCTCACCCGTTGCGAACCACTGTGACTGTGGTTGAGAGCCCAACCACTTCCGCATGCTGGTTCGTCGCTTCGGTTTCCTGGACGATGAATTCGAGCGCACCGCCTTTCTTGTCGTAGACATCGCGAATTCGCTGCTTCAGCGTAATGCGGTCTTCGGCATAGATCTGGCCGGAATATGAAAACCGCTGCTCACCATGCAGAACCCGACCGATATCGACATTGAACAATGTCAGGGTGGAAAACGGCTCAGGGCTCAGCAATGACAGGCTGAATGCGAAGGTCGGCGGTGCCGGCAAGGACGGATGCCCAGCGGCGCGTGCCGTATCCTCGTCGAAATAGACTGCATTGGTCTCGCCGGTCGCCTTGGCGAAGAATTTCAGCTGGCCCTTTTCGACCTCGACGGTAACCGGTTCGAATTCGTGCCCGATCAGACTTTTATCGAGCATGTTCAGACTTTCTCGTACAGCGTCACGACGCACGCGCCACCGAGACCGAGATTGTGCTGAAGGGCCAGTTTGGCGCCTTCCACCTGGCGCTTCTCAGACTTCCCGCGTAGTTGCTCAACAAGCTCAGTGCATTGTGCCAACCCTGTTGCACCCAAGGGATGGCCTTTGGAGAGCAGACCGCCCGACGGATTGGTCACGACCTGCCCGCCATAAGTGTTGTCTCCGTCCTCGACGAACTTCTCTGCACCACCAACCGGGCACAGGCCGATCGCTTCATAGGTCACGAGTTCATTGTGCGCGAAGCAGTCATGCAGCTCGGCGACCCTGATATCCTTCGGACCGATACCAGCGGCCTCGTACACCTGATTTGCTGCATTCTTCGCCATACTGAAGCCGACGACCTCACGCATGTCGCGTGCGTCAAATGCCGCCGGCACATCGGTCGTCATGGCCTGCGCGCGGATGCGCACGGAGGTGTCCAGCCCATGCTTTTTAGCGAAAGTTTCGGAGGTAACGATAGCCGCAGCCGCTCCGCAGGTCGGTGGGCAGGCCATCAGCCGCGTCATGACACCCGGCCACATGAGCGGAGAGTTCATGACATCCTCCTCTGTGACTTCATCGCGGAAAATCGCGAGCGGGTTGTTCGTAGCGTGACGGCTGGCTTTGGCACGGATCTTTGCGAAGGTTTCCATCTTCGTACCGAACTCGCGCATATGCGCCTCGCCTGCCCCGCCAAACATGCGAAGGGCCGACGGAAGGTCTTCGGTCGTAAGCTCCGAAGTAACCTCCTCGAACTTGCTCATCGGGCTCTCGAGGTGGCGGAAATATGTTCCCAGCGCACCGCGCTCCATTTCCTCGAAGCCGAAGGCAATCGCACAGTCGACAGCTCCGGACTCTACAGCCTGACGCGCTAGGAAGAGGGCGCTTGATCCGGTCGAGCAGTTATTGTTCACGTTGACCAGCGGGATGCCCGTCATGCCAACTTCGTACAGTCCTCGCTGCCCGGCAGTGGAGTCGCCATAAACATAGCCAGCATAGGCCTGTTGGACCTTTTCAAGCCCGATCCCGGCATTCTCAAGCGCCCGCCTGATGGCCTTCGATGCCATGACATAATACGGCTCGCTCCCCCCCGGCTTCGCAAATGGGATCATGCCAACTCCGGCAACGACAACATTGTTCAACAATTTCGTTCTCCCTGAACTTTTCTTCGACAACCCAGAATTGTCATTGCGACAGATCTTCATTCCATCGGAAGCGAAGTCTACGGTCCTTCCGAGTTTATTTTACTTTTTAGTCGAATAATAAACAATTTTTCGACTGTCTAGTCGATTTATTTATTGAGAGGGCTGGAGGGTGGTGTCAGACGAACTCGAAACAGTCTCCGTTTTCGCGGACGAGCAGGCCTCAGGCCGCAACCAACTCGCGCCATTCAAGAAGAGCGGCGTCGCGTAGCGAATCGAACCTGGCCCTGCTCTCGATGCTCCTTTGATGATTGAAGTGGTTGTACACAGACGAATGGATCGAAATGAATTTCTGGAGACTTCGCATGCGCCGGAAACGGGAAATGGCGCGTTCTCTTCGTCGGAATGGCAAGTGTGAGTTTTCGGCGCGATTGTTCAGGTGCCGGCCGGTCTCCTGACGCCTCTCGCTCCCGATCACTTTCATGGCCGCCCGATATGAAGGGCATTTATCCGTCACGACCACCTTGGAATTACCATAGCGCTTCATGGTTTTTCTTATAAATTTCAATGCTGAAGCCTTGTCACGAGTCTTCGTGACGAACGACTCCAGCACCTCTCCCTCATGATCAACCGCTCGCCAAAGGTAATGAGTCTGACCACGGATCTTCACAAAGACCTCGTCCAGGTGCTATTGCCACTGCGGACTTTGCTTCATGCCCCCCGATCGACGTTTGCGAATCTTGTGCGCGAAGTAAATGCCGAAGCGATCGACCCAGTGACGGACCGTTTCGTGGCAAATGTCGATCCCACGCTCGTGAAGAAGGTCTTCTACATTGCGCAGCGAAAGCGGAAATCTCACATATAGCATCACCGCAAGCTGGATAATCTCGGGCGACGTTTTGAATTAGCGGAATGGCGATTTGGTCATTTTCCGAGGTTAAACGCCTGGATGCGCCGCCTCAAGACCAGTTCCTTTGACAATCCCCGCGAAAGGCTTGATGCAGACTCTTGTCCTGCCCTGGCACCCAAATCTCGGGCGAACCGACTCAACGCAGTCACAGTGCGTAGACGGACGACAAGAAATAGCCAACTTCAGAGGCAATTATCCTAGCCGGCGAGCGGTCAGACTCTCCTGGATCTTATTCACGGCGGCGCGGTCCAAGGCGTAGCGATGATACAGATAGATCGTTACAAGCATAAGGAGCGACGTGACAGGGCCATACAGGAAGCCAAGGCTCCAGACCGTATGCCCAGAAACATTTCCGACGCTCGCCTTTGCCGGAAAGTGGATTGCATCCAGTAGTACCCCCCCCAGGAAAAGACCGACGGCAGCTGCGGCTTTGTTGGCGAACGAGCGGGTCGCGTAGAGCATGCCCTCTCGGCGCTTGCCCGCAATGAGCTCGTATTCGTCAGCGATGTCGGCATACATCGAGTTGATCGTCGTGATGACAGACAGGCTAATGAAACCGGTGATGAAGAAATTCGTCACAACGAACCATGTGATGACCGGTGATCCATTCTCGGGTAGCAATCCAGGCAAGAAGAGGCGCCCGGCTACGAAGATATTGATGTTTAGGAAACCAATGCAGGTCACGAGAACCAGAACCATCCTCTTATCGAACACGCGGGTCAGAAGGTTTACTGCTGGAAATGCGACCACCGCGCCGGCAAGACTCGCCAGAGGCAGTACACTCATTGTCTCCGTCGCCAGACCCCAGAAATGCACAGCCATATAGGTACCGAGACTCTGCTCGATATTGACGATGAGAACGTAGAGGAAGAGCCCGACGAAAACGTACCGGAATGACGGACTTTGCCAGGTACCCAGCATCTGCCTGACCACACCGAACAGATTCTTGCGTTCTGTTTCATCCGATTTCCGGAGAAAAGGGATCTCGCTTTTCGTGCCCAGCACGCAGACGGCGAGAACTGCAACCATCACGCAACCGAAGATCAGCCCGAGCCAGAAATACCCTGTCGGATTGAGCAGGCCCGGATCAAAGGCCTCTGTTGTCGGGAACAGGAACCGGTAAGCCACGAAGGTAACGGCAGCGCCGGAGACAACCCGGAACCATGTGCTGATGGAAAAAAGTGTCGTGCGTTGCTGGTAGTCCGGCGCCATTTCCGCTCCGAGTGCCAGATGCGGAATATCATAGAAAGTCATCGCGACCCTGGCCGAAATCGCGAAGACGGCCAACCAGATGAAATAACCGAATTCGGAAAGCCCTTGAGGCGGACTGAACAACAGGAAGAAACAGAGACCCAGCGGCACCGCCGCCAGCGCGATGAACGGATGCCTGCGCCCATATCGTGATTTTGCGCCATCCGACAGGTGCCCTACCATTGGGTCTGTAATGGCGTCGGCAAACAGAGACAATGCCAGCGCGGCGCCGGTGAGCACACCCGGTACACTCAATACCTGTTGGTAGTAAAAGAGCAGGAAGGCCCCAAACGCCGCGCTCTTTATACCTTCGGCGGAGTTCCCGACACCGAAGGACACCATTGTGACCATGGATAATTTGCGAACAGATGCCACGGTTCGTCCTCCGTCAGGCTTGTTTGCCGGGAAGGGTGAGGTCAAGCAATCGCACGAAGTATTGCCCGGAATGCTGGTCGCGATCTCGGGCGTGTCCTTGTGGATAGGGTCGCGGGAACGAGATCTTCAGGACATTGAGATCTTCGACATGAAAGATGCGCACAAGATTGGAGTTGGCTCCGTACAGATCAGCTATCCCGGTAGCGTTGATCACACCACTCGCGTCAATCTCATGGTAGGTTTCTCGGGAGCCGCAGAATATATCGATCGTGACCCAGAACGGTCCGGCATTCTTGGACCGGATATAGACGTCAAGGTCGCCAAGCCTGGAAATGCTCATTGGCCGGCCTCCTCGATGACCATCCGGTGCAGTTCGCCGGGCTCATTGACTTCCACGACATGGTTCAGACAGAATTCGTAGACCGGACCGCGTTCGATCTCTGCCGGCGAGTACGGAAAGGCAAAACTCGGCAAGGGTGCGTTCCGCTTGTATGGAAAGTGCAGAAGTAGCGGGTTGCAGAGCTTCAGGATCTCGCTGGCTTTCTCCTGCGTCTCCGCCGTCACCACGACCATCAGTCCAACCTCTGCAGGCACGGTGCCTGCCGGCAGCGGATTGAGCGCGCCTGCCCCATAGGGCCGGAAGTCAATATCATAGTCCCCAACCGTATAGCCCAGGACACCGGCTATCCGCTTCCGTGCATGGATCGATAGCGCCTCGATCCAGGAATCGATGTTTGCAAGCAATCCCGGATCGGCAATCCCGACAAAGCTGACTGTCTGGTATCCGGCATGCCGGGCGCCTTCCAGCTTTATGGTCGGCGCAGTCTCCTGTGCCGTTGCCCCCGTTACGCGGACACGCCGTTCATCGAGCGCAGTATAGACAGCCTCGTTAACATGAAGAACGATACCCGGTTCAACCAGCTTGAAGGGGTCGGAATTCTCATACAGCATGTGAGCAGAGACAGACCGGGGCGTACATCGATTTTCCTTATGCAGCGGTTCGACCGTGAACCCGCCCGCATCGATGTCTATCATTACCCCTCCCAGCTGAACGTCTTCGGTGCAGATTCCTCCGCACTCGGCAATCTTGGCTGCATGCCAGGCGGGAGCAGGAGGAAACCCGTGCATGAGCGCAAAGGCGCTGATCACTGCCGTGTCGGTTGCCCGCCCCGCCAGCACGATGTCCGCGCCGGCCTCAAGCGCCTTCACGAACGGGATGTGCCCGGCGAGAGCAACGATACGCCTGCATGCCCGGATAGTTTCGACGCTAAGGTCTTTCATCGGAGCAAGAGGCGCTACCGCACCTCGCTTTAGATACGTCTCGATCTCGGCCGGCTCCTGCTCGGAATAGATTTTCGCGATGCGCGCAGACAAGCCAAGCTCCTTGAGAATACTACGGCAGATCGTAGCGACATTATCGACGCCCTGATTGCTGCCACAGGTTCCGCACGAGCCTATGATCAGGGGAATTCCGCGCTCTAGCTGAGCAGGAATCATCTGGAGAAGATCCCGCTGGATAGCCGCATCCGTCATCTTTGATGTGCCCGAGCCCAGATAGTACGGTCCGGAATCCGTCGACCCGGCATCAAGCGCGATCGCATGCGGGCCGAGTGATAAGCCTCTTTGAAAGGCTTCTTCCGGACAGCCGGAGCCAAGCACGCCGGACGGGACCAAGATCCTACACGTATCTTCGGAGAATGTTGTCATGCCGTACACTTCAAAAAAAGGGAGCGCGGCAGCCGTCTCCGGCCGCCACGCCCGTTGGAGGAACTCAGAAGTCGAAGGTCGCCGTTACACCGATCTGGCGAGGCGGACCGTACTGAACAAAATGGCCGCCCGCCGTTGCCGCCTGGTGCACGCGATATACTTCATCGGTAATATTGTGGGCCCAGAACTGAAGCGAAAGGCGGTCGCTCGCACGATAGGTCATGAAGGCGTTGAGCAGCGTTCGCGGATCGCGCGTTTCGATATTGTTGTTCGAATTGTCGTCGAAGATCTTGCTCTGGTAATTGGCGTCCACGCCGAACAACAGGGACCCCCAAGCATAATCGTCGGTTTCGTAGGACGCCGAGAAGGCAAGCGCATGTTCCGGCGTTCGGCTGAGCCTGTTCCCGCTCAGGTCGGCGACAATCGGCGTGCCATCGGCAAGAATCTCTTCCGTTTCAAGCAAGTTATCAAATGTTGCGTCGAGATAGGTATAGAACAGGCCGAGACGAATATTGTCGGTCGGCAAAAACTGGAATTCCGTTTCCACACCGCGGATCGTTGCATTGCCGGTATCCGTCACGACGCGGGATCCGCCTAGCCCCTGAGTGGCATCATCGATGACCTGAATTGTCTGAAGATCGGAATAGTCTTCGTTGAAGACTGAGATATTTGCCCGGCCACGGCCCGACCAGAAATCGCTTTTCATACCGACTTCATAATTGGTCACCGTTTCCGGAGCCGTCGCCAGCCTTGCGGTCGGCGCGTTGGGCTGTTCCTGAAACGCACCAGATTTGAATCCCGTCGAGATTGTCGCGAACAGGAAGACATTGGGGTTCAACTGGTAATCGCTACCGATCCGCCAGGTCCATTTCTGCTCGTCGGAAACACCCGGATTTCCATAGGTCGTGTAATTTACAGTTGGGTTGGCCCGGTCCCCGACCAGACGGCGGATCTCGTATTCCTTCGTTTCATCTGTGAAGCGAAGCCCTGCAAAGGCTGTCCAAGCACTGGTGAGCTCATAGCGGCCTTCACCGAAGACTCCAAAGCTCTTCGTGACGTTGGTGGCGATATAACGGTTTTCGCTGAGGTCCGGCACACTGGTCTCGCTCTCGCGCTGGCGGTCAACAGTGTCCTTCAATGCGAATAGTCCGCCAACCCAGTTGAACGGGCCGTCAAACTTTGTTGCCAGTCTGATTTCCGCTGATAGCGAATCGGCCTGTTCCTCCTTCAACACCTGGATGCCTGCAACCGGTACACCATTGGCCGCATTTCCCGCAGGCGTGGTTCCGTCGAAATCTTCCGATGTCGAATTGTCCAGATCCCGATAGGACACGTAGGTGGTCAGATCTGCCCAGCCCAGTGCGCTGGAATTGAGTTCGAGTTTCGTGCCCCATGTATCCCGCTTCAGATAGCCCGGCTGGTCGGGATTGGTGGCATTGGGCTTGTCCAGATCCTTGCTGCCATTGGGCGCAATGTTGAACCGAGCCGGCCCGGCTGTATCGTCGCTTGTGCCATCGATCGTGAAAAGAACATTGGTGGCATCGTCCAGCTTGTAGAGCGCGTGAAACCGGCCGCTGATGCGTTCGTCGTCGTCAAGAGGCCCGCCGGTGTTCAGGTTCGTGCGGAACCCGTCATTCTTCTTGGACGAGAGGGCGATCCGAGTCAGCAGCTTGTCCGTGACGGGGGTGTTCAGCACGAGATTATAGTCATGCTGGCCGTAATCGGCATATGTCGCACGCGCATGAATCTCAAATTCATCGACCGGCTTCTTTGTGATGAAACTGATCGCACCGCCGACCACGTTTTTCCCCCACAATGTCCCCTGCGGCCCCTTCAGAACCTCCACGCGTTCGACATCAAACGCATCGACGGACAGCATGGGACCACGCCCGAGGTAAACACCATCCAGGAAAGCGACGGATGATGGATCTGCACCCGCCGACTGGTTCGAACTGCCGATCCCCCGGATGAACGGACGCGGCGTTGTCCGCGGAAAGGCGTCCATGCTGAGGCCCGGTGTTGCGTCGGCAATCGACTGGATATTGTCGAGGCCCTTCTGCTCGATCACCGCACCGGAGAAAGCGGTGACAGTGATCGGTACAGTCTGCAGGTTCTCTTCGCGCCGCTGCGCGGTCACCGTAACTGCTTCGATTCTGAGGGACTTGTCGGCAGATCCGTCATTTTCCTGTTGCGCGTCTGCAACCCCATGACCGACAAGTACGCCAAGAGATGCGCCCATGAAAAGACGGCTTGCAAGTTTGATCATATATTCCTCCCAATAATGTCCGGCAATTCGCTGCTCTGAATTGTCGGGTTACCGGGAGATTGTCAGAATGCGTGGAAAGAATTTTCCAAAAGTCAAAATAGCGTTCGCCGCGCATTTTGTTTCATTGCTACACAGGTCAGGCCAGAGACTAGAAAAATGCGTATAGCCGGGCTCAACAACTGGATTTCCGAACTGGCGCCGCATATCCGGGAGGAATTGCGCGGCCGGATGCAAACGAGACATGTCCCGGCCGGACAGCTGGTCCGGGAGGCGGGCGATCCGGGACTCAGCATCTGCCAGGTAGATGAAGGCTATATCAAGCTTGTCGCAGACCTGCCGAGTGGGGAACGCGCGCTACTCGCCGTTTTTGTCCCCGGCAATGTGTTCGGAGAAACTGCCGTTATCTGTGGACGGAACCTGTTTCACACCACAATCGCCGCAACAGACGTGACATTGAGTGTGCTGCCGAAAGCGGAATTTGAAGCCTGTTATGCGCGCTTTCCGGAAATTCCGGAAGCATTATGCCGCAAGTTTGCCTATACGGTGTCATCCACCATCCGCTTCCGCGAAGTCAAATCCGAGCACCCGATTGGCGAACAGGTTGCCATCGTGATGCTGAATCTCGCCGAATGCAGTTCGACGCCCCGGATCGGCAATTCAAAGGAAATCGACATTCCAATCACGATCGCCGAGCTATCCGCCTTTCTTGGCGTGACCCGTCAGACGGTTCAAAAAGAGATAACCAAGCTCAAGAACGCCCGCCTGCTCAGCAAGTCCCTGAACCGTTGGAAAATCAATGACGTCGGCAAAGTGTCGGAGCTGATCGCATCTGCCGATGCTTCGGCCATTTGACAGTTGATCACTGGGTGAACGCCATATTTGCATTGTCGGTACACTCGGCGGTGGTGTCAGATTAACTCGAACCAGTCTCCGCTTTCGCGGACGAGCAGGCCTCAGGCCGCAACCAACTCGCGCCATTCGAGAAGAGCGGCGTCGCGAAGTGATTTGAACCTGGCCCTGCTCTCAATATTCCTTTGATGATTGAAGTGACTGCACACAGACGAATGGATAGAAGCGAATTTCTGGAGATTTCGCGTGCGCGGGAAGCGCAACATCCCATGGTATCTTCGTCGAAATAGCAGGTGTGAATTCTCCGCCCGGCCATGCAAATGCCGACGGACTTCTTGGCTATTCCGCATCCGCCTCCTTCAAGCCCGGTTCCTTTGATAATGCTTGCTCGCCCATTTCCACCACCTGACGGTTAGCTAATCTGACGCCGCAATTCGACAGAGCAGCAGCTCATCACAAATGTGATGAACCTTCTTAGCCAATGGCTCTCATAAGCCCGCCTCGACTAAGCTTTGCCAAATTGTGCGTTTGGGAAAGCGGGACTTATCGTGGCAGTCAGCAATACATCAGCGGAGATGACCGCCCGCCCCAAACTGGGCATATACCGCTATTACGTCCTTGCTCTTCTCACACTGAGCTATCTCCTCAGCTATATGGACCGCCAGATCCTCTCTATCCTCATCGAAGACATAGGGCTGGAATTTGCAGCGAATGGCCGCCCCATGAGCGATATGGCAAAGGGGCTTCTCATGGGACCGGCGTTCGGCATGTTCTATGCGACGCTCGGGGTGCCGGTTGCCATGCTCGCAGATAATACCAGCCGCAAGCACATCATAGCGAGCGCGATTTCCCTCTGGAGTATCGCAACTGCCGCCTGCGCCGCCACCTCCGGTTTTTCCTCCCTTTTTGTGGCGCGCATGATGGTCGGTGTCGGTGAGGCGGGAGGAACTGCCCCGGCCCATTCGCTCCTGTCCGACTATTTCAAAAAGATGGAAATCTCACGCGCTATCGCAGTGTTTTCATTGGGCACAGTGCTCGGCGCGACCATCGCCCTAATGGCCGGAGGTCTCATTGCAGACCTGACGTCCTGGCGCACAACTTTCCTGATTGCCGCAACGCCCGGTATCATTTGCGGTATACTTATTTTCCTGACGGTAAAAGAACCGAAGCGGGGGCGGTTTGAAGCAACGCCTGCGAGGCAGAGAAGGTCCTCATATACCAAGGCGTTGCCAGAACTCCTTAGCAACAAAGCCTATGTCGGCACAGTGCTATCCCACGCGTTTGCAGTTTTCATGGGCTATGTCATTACCTCATGGGGCGCGGCCCTGTTCATCAGGAATTTCGAAATATCCAAGACGCAAGTCGGTCTCATCCTAGGCCCCGCCATCCTCCTTGGCGGAGTGCCCGGCATGATGGCAGGCGGATACCTGTCCGACACGCTGAGCCAGCGCGATTCCCGCTGGATGGGATGGGTCCCGTCGGCTGGCTGCTTCTTGTGTATACCGATCTTTCTCTCTGCCCTATTTGTAGGCGGAGCACTTCCGATGGCCATACTGTTCGGGTTCGGCATCTTTGTCTTCAACATCGCCCATGCGCCCAGCCTTGGAATTATCCAGACCGTTATCCCTTCGAACATGCGCGCAACCGGCGCCGCATTCGCCCTCCTCCTGTCTAACGTCTTTGGACTAATTATTGGCCCTCCCCTCGCCGGCTGGATCAGCCAGAAACTGAAACCGGCATTTGGCGCAATGTCGCTGAACTACACCTTCGCAGTGTTGCTGATAGCAATGCTGATCGCTGGCATTGGATTTCTCTGGACAGCCCGCCAGCTGAAAGACTTCAGGATTTTGGGAGAGGCACATGCGGACGTCTTAAAGGAGAATGCAGTGTGAATATCGAAGACCTTAAAGCTGCGGCGGTTTTTCGCCCCCGCGGACGCATGTTCCATGAATTCAACATCGGCGAAACCATCTACCACCATTGGGGACGGACGGTGACCGCGGCCGATGCCATACAATTCACCTTTCTGACACTGAGCTATAATCCCCTCTACTTCAATTCTGAATACGCCAGAGCGCATGGGCACCCATGCTTGGTGGTGAACCCTCACCTTGTCTTCAACATTATTCTCGGCCTGTCGGTTGAAGATTGCTCAGAAGGAATCGCCGGGCCATTCCTTGGTGTTTACGATCTCACCTACCATTCCCCCGTCTACATTGGCGACACGCTCACCGCCCAATCTGTCACAACCGAAAAGCGGATCACAGACAGTGATCCCAACAAAGGGGTCATCACCTGGCATACTGAAGGCTTCAATCAGTCTGGTGACCGCGTGATCGATTTCCATCGCTCCAATCTAGCAAACTTGTCCGCCTCTGCCATGATACGCGAAGGAGCTCAGTAATGGGGCCACTTACACGCTTGACCAGCGGCAACAATTTTTTCGAGCATTTTGAAGTTGGTCAAACCCTTCGTCATGCGCGCGGCAAGACCGTGACCAACCTGGAAAATGTAAACATCACCAACATGGTGATGAACACCGCTCAAGGACATTTCAATGAGGATTTCATGACCCGTCTGGGTGGCGAAACCAGGAAGAATGCGCCGGGCGCCCGCAGCAGTCATGTCATCTCCTATGGTGGTGTGAATTTCTCTATTGTCCTCGGCTTGTCCTCTCAGGACACGATCGAAAATGCGCTCGCCGAGACCGGGCTTGATAAGATCAGCCTGAAACATCCAATCTTTCATGGCGACACGATCTACGCGTATTCCCGCGTGCTTGAGAAATACGACAGCAACCGCGAGGATGCTGGCTTCATCGTGTTCCAGCACTGGGGGGTCAACCAGAACGACAAGATCATCGCCGAGCTGCAGCGGACTGCCCTGATCAAGCGCCAATCACACTGGGGCAACCGCTAATGAGTTTTGGGGCGCTGTCTGACATCAGGATCATCGACCTGACACAAATGCTCGCCGGGCCATATGGCACGATGATGCTGGCGGATCATGGCGCCGAAGTGATCAAGGTTGAGCCCCCCACCGGTGACATGACGCGTCCGAACGGTCCATGGCACGACGACGACATGCTGCGGACCCATGGTGGTTATTTCCAGAGCGTGAACCGGAATAAGAAGTCGATCGTCCTGGATCTGAAATCCGTCGAAGGCCGGACAGTACTACTCGAGTTGATCAGGGACGCCGACGCCATCACTGAGAATTTTCGGGTCGGTGTCATGGACAAACTCGGCCTGTCCTACGAAGTCCTTCGTGAAGAGAACCCCAAGCTTGTTTACGGCGCCCTGCGTGGCTTCGGTGATCCGCGCACAGGCAGGTCACCCTATGCCGAATGGCCAGCCTTCGACGTCATCGCGCAGGCGATGGGTGGGATCATGGGAATAACAGGCCCTGATCCCGATCATCCGACAAAAGTCGGCCCAGGCATCGGCGACATCGTTCCGGGCATGATGCTTGCCTTCGGTGTCCTCAGTGCAATTCACCATGCCCGCCGAACCGGTACTGGACAATTCGTGGATGTTGCAATGCTGGATGCGGTCCTGGCGGTGTGCGAGCGGGGCGTCTACCAGTATGATATCACTGACCGCATTCCCGTACCGATCGGTAACGGGCATCCTTTCATGTGTCCTTTTGGAATGTATCCGGCGAAGGACGGACACGTCACCATCGCGGCTCCGCATCAACGCTTCTTCGAATTACTTTGTGATCTCATAGACGCACCGGACGTCAAGGCAGACGAACGTTTCGCCTCTCCGGAGCAACGTAGTCGGCACCGGGACGTTCTGGAACGCCTTCTCTGTGATGTCACATCCCATTTCACCAAAGCCGAACTTTCTGAACGGCTGGGCGGAAGAATTCCGTTCGGCCCCGTTCTCCAAATGGACGAGATCGCCGAAAATCGGCATTTCGCGGCTCGCCAGATGATCGTGCCGGTCGAACAGCCCGGCTCCACCCAGATGACCCATGTTTCTGGCATTCCCGTGAAGCTCAGTGAAACTCCGGGAGGAATTCATCATCGTGGCCCGTATCTCGGCGAGCACACCGAGGAGGTTCTGCGCCAAAGCGGGATTACAGATTCAGAAATTGAAAAAATAAAGGCGGCTTTGCCAGCCTGAGTGAGAAGGAACACAGACTGATGAGCAAGCGAAAACGGACCATGCGCCTACGCCGCAGCCAGCTCGCCGTCCCGGGCGTAAGTGAAAAGATGCTGACAAAAGCCGCAGCATCCCAAGCAGATCATGTATTCTGCGATCTTGAAGATGCTGTCGCTCCTTCCGCAAAGGTTGGTGCACGGCAAACCATTGTAGAGGCACTCAACGGCCTCGACTGGGGGGATACGGTCCGGTGCGTTCGCGTCAATGACGTCACCACCGAATGGTGCCATGAGGATATCATCACCATCGTGGAAGGCGCGCGAGAAAACGTCGACACGATCATGTTGACTAAGCCGATGACCATTTCCGACGTCCGGTTTGCTGACACGCTGCTGTCCCAACTGGAAAAGAAACTCGGACTGAAAAAGTGTATCGGCCTAGAATGCCTGATTGAAGAAGTTGAGGCGATGCAGAATGTCTGGGATATCGCCCATTGTTGCGAACGCCTTGAATGCCTTATCTTTGGAATGGGCGACTATGCCGCGAGCCAAGGCATGGCGATCAAGCATATTGGCGGAACGGGTGGCTATCCCGGCGATATTTTCCACTACCCTCGTTACCAACTCACTATCGCTTGCCGTGCGGCAGGTATCGACGCAGTCGATGGTCCGTTTGCAAACTTCAAGGATACCGATGCTTATCGCGAAGAATGCAAACGTGCCCTCACCCTCGGAATGGTCGGTAAGTGGGCCATTCATCCTGCACAAATCGAACCAGCACTGGAGGTCTTCTCACCGATGCGGGATGACGTTGATTTCGCGCGCGAAATCATTGACGTGTACCGCAGGGCGGAAGCGGAAGGCATTGGCTCGATAGGCCACAAAGGCGTCATGGTAGATGCCGCCTCCGCCCGCCTTTTTCAGAACACTGTTGATCGTGCCGATCTGATCGGGATGTAGGTAAACAAGCGCATAGAAAAGGAAGGGCATCACAATGCCAGATATGGTCACTCCGGCTCCCACCCAGACCGGTTATTGGACTGAAGAACGCCTGATGATGCGTGACATGGCGCGCGACTTCGCCATGAATGAAGTCCTCCCGGTTGCAAACAAACTCGACCCGGAAAAGGGCGACATCCCTCAAGATCTGATAGACAAAATGGGAGAGCTAGGTTTTTTTGGAATTCTCATTCCGGAAGAATATGGCGGGTTGGGTCTCGGCTATTTCGAGTATTGTATCGTGGCCGAAGAACTTTCCCGTGCATGGATGTGCGCTGGATCGATCATCGCCAGGGGGAACACTTTCTATCGGTCCATCCCGGCACGCAACGAGACTGAGAAGCGCGAGAAGATCGCACTCATGGCCGAAGGAAAATACCTCGGCGCCATGGCGATGTCAGAGCCAAATGCAGGCTCAGACGTCGCCTCAATCACCTGCCGCGCTCGCAGGGAGAATGATGATTGGGTTGTGACAGGGAACAAGTACTGGTGCACATTTGCCGATAGGGCAAACTTCCTGAACGTGGTCTGCCGTACAGATACGGATCCCAACGCACCGCGATGGGCCGGACTGACATCCATAATGTTTGAAAAGAAGCCCGGCACCTTTCCAAAGGGTGTTTCCAGTGCGTCAATTCCGAAAATAGGCTATTTTGGATGGAAGACGTTCGAACTCGCATTCGATGAGGCTAGGACGCCGGCGCTGCCATCCCGTGAGTTTGATGGTGGTGCCTTCAAAGCTATTGCATCCGGACTCGAGGGTGCCCGTGCCCACACAGCGGCCCGCTCAATCGGTCTCGCCCAAGCGGCCCTTGAAGATGCCATAGCCTTCTCAAAAGAACGCGTCCAGTTTGGGCAACCGATTAGCGACTTTCAGGCCATTCGTTTCAAGCTTGCCACTATGGCAACGGAAATCGAAGCGGCGCGCCAACTTATGTATCATGTCTGCAATGAGATCGACTCCGGCCGCCGCTGCGACAAGGAGGCAGCAATGGTCAAATATTATGCCGCTGAGATGGCCGAGCGGACGACCAGTGAAGCCCTGCAAATTTTGGGGGGGGCTGGCTACACAACCCTGCATGCCGTGGAACGCTACTGGCGTGATGCGCGCCTCACGAAAATCTTCGAAGGAAGCTCAGAAATTCAGCAGCGCATCATTTCCGATGCCATTCTCGGCAAGCCGACAAAAACCTAGGAAAAAAGGAAATGCTCTTCGCGTTCTTTCAGTGTTCTGACGGACCTTGCAAGTTCATTGAGCGCGTCCAGGATCAGATCCTTTTTGGCTTCCACCCGTTCAATTCGTCCGCCACACCCCGCACTCATCGCGTAGGCGCCGGGCATGCTTGGAAGCAGTATTGCAATTGCCCCGAGCCCCCGCATGGTCTCCCCTTTTGAAAAGGCGTACCCCCGGCTTTGGGTGAGCTGCACCTGTTCAATCGCGTTCCTGGCGGTTTCTCGCCAATAGTCCTCCTTTGCCTCAGATATTGTTCTACGGACTATTTTTCCAACCACGTCCTTGCGTTCCAGCGTCAACAAACACCAGCCGGTCGAGCAACAAGCAAGTGGGTAGAGCATACCAGACTCCACTTGCGCGCGCGTAGGCGAGCTGCCCTTCTGCGCGATCAGATACTGAGAGTACATGCCGTTGCGCATGGCGAGTATTGTCGATTCACCGGTCAGCCTTGCCACTTCGCTCAAAAGGGCGGGCAACTGGCCTGCCCTTTGGTGCTGGCGGCGCATCCAGGTGCCAAGAAGCGATACGCGTAACGTCGGATAGTAGGTCCGGTTCTGTTCATTCTTTTCAAGGTACCCGAGAGACACCAGTGACTTGGTAAGCACAGACGCGCTGGATTGCGGAATATCTAACGCATCAGTGATTTGCTTGATTGTGAGTGGCCGCTGCTCAAGCGAGAAGAGTTCAAACAATGCTAGCGTCCGCTGAGACGATTTGATCGAAGTATCCATGCCTGCCTCACGATTTGGCGCATTTATCCACGCCCCTGATCATATATGTAATGGCGCACACTTGGCACATCATATACGTGATGAAAACATCTGGTGCATTGGCGCTTTATCGCCCACCATTGAAGTTCCCGGTGCAGCGTTGATTAACGGCGCCATCGGGAGGAATAAATGAAAGTAAGATTACTGACCTGCACTGCGCTGGTGTTTTCTGGTTTGGCTTTTCCGGCAATTGCCCAGGAAAGCTCAGACGCATCGGATTCGGTCTCTTCAATCGAGAACAACACCGATACGAACTCAGCGCGTCGTCTGCCTAGCGTTGTCGTCGAAGCCCAACGCCGCGAGCAGGATATTCTTGACGTCCCAATTGCCGTAACCGCGTTTGACGAAGAGGCTCTGGAAGTCGCGGGCGTGGTGGATATTCTCGACCTCAACCTGGCCAGCCCCAGCTTCTTTGCCAATACGTTATCGGATCCGATTGGCAACTCCCCGGTACGAATTCGCGGTATCGGCACGGGAGGTGGAAATCCCGGCTTTGAAGGCGCAGTCGGCATGTATGTGGACGATGTCTATCGGTCCCGTTCGGGCGCCGCCCTCACGACTTTTTTCGACATGGGGGGCGTGGAAGTTTTGCGTGGCCCTCAAGGCACACTATTTGGCAAGAACACCACTGCCGGCGCCATCGTTCAACGCACGGCCGCACCGGTTTTCGATGAGTTTCAAGCTAAACTGCAAGCTACAGCCGGCAATTACGGCAAGCGCAGTGTCGAAGGCATGATCAACATCCCGATGGGAGAAAAATTCGCTTTTCGCCTGGCAGGACTGAACGATGAAACGGACGGATTTTTTTCCAACCCGGTCGACGGGCGGGACACCGCGTGGAGCAAGAACAAGGCAATCCGGGCTTCTCTTGCTTTCGAACCTACAGACCGGATTTCCGGTCGCCTGACCTATGACTGGAGCAAATGGGACTCCCCCGGGAACTTCGGTTCATCGACCCGTATCGATAATACAGACACGAATGGATTAAATAACACGATCTGGGCACAATCGGCCTTGGACCAGTCCGCTGGCGGTGCAGGCTATTGGTACTGGACACCAGATCCAACTGGAACAAACCCCGGTGCAGCGGATCCTTTCTCCTACAATATCGCGACCAACCATGATTCTGATGCTGTTTTGGATCAGGAGGGTCTCACGCTGAATCTCAATTTCGATATTTCAGACAATCTTCAGCTGCGCTCCATCACGGGATATCGGGAAATTAACAATGACAATCAAGGGGGAGACTGGGACTTCGGTCCGCTCGACTTCGGCGGCAGCCTCAGCCTCTATTTTGACTTCGAGACCTTCTCGCAGGAATTTCTCCTCAATGGCTCCGTGGGGAACAAATTCGACTATGTCGCTGGCATAAACTATTTTACCGAAGAAATCGCCTATACACGCAAAGCAAGCGTTGGCAGCCAGTTCGGGCCCGTATACAGCCAGCTGCTGACAGGCGGGACAATACCAGGTGATGTACTTGGTTCCGTTGGCGTCGACTTCCAGAATTCTGCTTTCACACAGAACGAAACCTCCTGGGGCCTGTTTGGACAGGGCACGTACCACTTTAACGATCAATGGAGCGTGATTGCCGGACTCCGCTGGAATTCTGTCGAGAAAGATGGTTCGCACAAAAACAATGCAGCGATCGATCGTGAGGATTACTACGATCTCATCACGAGCTCGGCATTTGCCTTCTACGCACTCAATGGGTCCGGTCTGTCGAGCCCCGACTTCACCGCGAGTACAGAAGACGAAGAACTCACATATGACCTGACACTGCAATACCGTCCTGACGACGATATGCAATTGTATGCAAAGTTCGCCCATGGGTTCAAAGCGGGTGGAATAAACCTCCAGAATGATGCAGCAGGTGGCCAGCCAGCCATCGGCGGTACAAACATCATCAATGGTCGTTCTTATCTCGACGATACGCCGGAGATTGTGACTTTTGCACCAGAGTTTGTAGACGCATACGAATTAGGCTTTCGCTGGGAATACCTCGGCGCTGGCCGTCTGGGTGTGACATTGTTCCGGTCCGAATTCGAGGACCTGCAGGTCTCCACTTTCAATGGGCAGGTATTCGAAGTCATCAATGCGGGAACATCCTCGACCGAAGGTATCGAGGTCGAAAACTACTACATCTTCAATGACAATCTGTCGGCGAACATGTCCCTGACCTGGATGGACGCGTCGTATGGCGACGACGTGGTGAACCTGCCAGCCGGACGTCAGCGCGGCTTGTCTCCCGACTTGTCGCTCGTATTCGGCGGCCAGTATCAGCGCCCCATCACGGAAGCGATCGATTTCTACGCAAATGCAAACTACTCATACTATTCTGACATGTTCCTTGGTGAAGGGGATGGCTCAAACGCCCTGAGCTTCCAGAAGCAAGATGCATATGGCGTATTCGGTGCCCAGATTGGCGTGCGCGTGACCGGAGATTGGGACGCCCAGATCTTCTGCAAGAATTGCTTCGGAGAAGAGTACTTCACCTACGCGTTCAACCAACCTTTTGTCTCCGGGGGATCCCCCATGGGCAATCCCGGTGATCCGCAAACATATGGGGTGCGTCTGAAGAAAGAGTTCTAGGCGTTTCCTCCTTTTGTGCCTGGATACACCAGCCTGACGGCCGGCGGCGCAAGCCGCCGGCCATTTTTTCAAATGCTCGTCCCTACCGGTCAGAATGACTGCGAACGCTCTATCAGGCTCCAAAAAAATCCGGACCGCAAAAGAGAATGCTGTCTGCATGAATAGGTCAGAAATGCCCGCCCCAAACACTTCCCCAGAACAGGAGCATCCTCAATGATCCAGCAAGAACTGACAGAGGCTATTGCAACGATCGCTGCGTCTTACCAGCACCGGGACTTTCCGGATGATGTAGAACTCCTCGGCCGGCTCGTTGTCCTTGACAATATCGGTTGTACTATACGGGGTACCAGATCCTCTCTCGTCCAGCTGATGGCCGAAGAGTTATTTGAATGCAGCATCGACGCCCTACCCCTGTTGTCTGGGCAATTGAATGGTTCGCTCAATAACCGCGCGATGCTTCACGCGGCGGCCGCTCATGCAATCGATTTCGACGACACGCTCGTACCGGCAATGTCCGCCCATGCCGGCAGTGCAGTTGTCAGCGCCTCCCTCCAACTGGCATGTGAACTCCGCGCATCAGGACCAGACCTAATAACAGCCGTTGTCGCAGGGTACGAAACCGCCGCTCGAGTGGGCGCGCTCCTTCATCCCGACCATTACTTACTCGGCTTTCATCCAACCGCGACTGTCGGTGTCTTCGGTGCCGCCGCTGCTGCTGGTCAGCTCCTGAAGCTCGACTCTACAAAGGCGCGCGCAGCTCTTGGTCTCGCAGCCACTCAAGCTTGCGGGCTTAAGTGCACTTTCGGCACGATGGCGAAGCCCTACAACGCCGCACACGCCGCATCATCCGGACTGCTCGCAGCCCGCCTGGTTGCTCGCGGCTTCACAGCCCCACTGAATGCTCTCGAAATAGAGAAAGGGTATCTTTCCATGTTTTTCGGCCTCACCGAAGGGGAACGAAAAGTCGAGAACCCGGGCATTTTCCGCATTCGTGATAATGCATTCAAGTTCCACGCTGCTTGTCACGCAACACACCCGATGATCGAAGCGCTGCACGCCGTCGTCGCGGAGCATGCCTTCGACGTTCACCGCATTGCCCGCGTCGATGTATCTACAACTCCACTGAGCTTGCGGACCGCTTCTGTTGGTGAGCCCAAATCAGGTCTTGAGGGCAAGTTCTCCTTCCCCCATGTTGCTGCGCTCGTGCTCGCCGGACGCGACACAGCCTCCGATGAATCCTACAGTCAGGCTGCCGTAGAAGATAAGACGCTGTCCTTTCTGAGACCCTTGGTTCATGCAAATGAGACAGGAACAGATACCTTCAAAACAAGCGTTTCGATTTCAATGCTCGATGGTGGACATTACGAATCCAGCTTTGATTTTCGAGACCTGATGAGCAACGTAGAGACTGTCAGCAGACGTGTTGGGACCAAGTTTTTGAGCAATGCTTGGCACGCTGTCGGACACGAAAAGGCCGAGCGTCTCAGGTCGGGCATAATGAATCTGTCCGACGCTTCAGATGTGCGAGATTTACTCGCTGTCAAATGACGCGGTCATGGCGACCGACATGCAATCTTCTGATGGAAAGGTGAACCAAATCCTGTGGAGACCTCCAACCCGGGGTCCATGAGGGGTTAGACTAATTTCTGTGTGACGTTTTTGGTCTGCATATAGGATTTGATCGCACTGAGCCCGCGCTCTCGGCCGATGCCGCTACGCTTGTACCCGCCCGTCGGAACCTCCACAGCCTGCGCATGCCAAGTGTTGATGTAGACCGTTCCTGCCTGAAGCCGTGCGGCGACACGGTGAACACGACTTGCATTCTGCGACCACACTCCGGCGGCCAGCCCGTATTCCGTATCATTAGCGATCGCAATGGCTTCATCTTCTGTATCGAAGGGGATCAGCACGCCTACAGGCCCAAATATCTCTTCACGAACGATCTTCATATCTGGCGTCACGTCCGTATAAATGGTGGGCTCTATATACAGACCACCTTCAAGCCCTTCCCCTCGCGCAGGGCACCCACCGGTGATGAGCTGCGCACCTTCTGCATTTGCACTTTCGAAATAGTTCAACACTTTTTCGTATTGCATCCGATTGGCGATGGGACCGAGGCAGGGAAACGGCTTTTCCACACCTATGGGGATACGCCGCGCCGCCGCGGCAAGCATCTCCGCCAACTTGTCATGAATTGAGCGCTCAACAATAATTCTCGTACCGGAGGTACAAATCTGTCCGGAGTTTGCGATAAAGCCGAACAGCACTTGCGGCACAGCGACCTCCAGCTTTGCATCAGCGAACACGATATCCGGTGATTTTCCGCCCAGCTCCAGAGTGGCCGGCACAATCCGCTCCCCGGCGATCGCACCTATCCGGGCTCCGGTTGGCACAGATCCGGTAAACCCGATCTTTTCAATACCCCTGTGGCGCACCAGCGGCTCACCCACATCTGGCCCGGTTCCGGTCACAACATTCAGAACGCCCGCCGGCAAACCTGCTTCACTAGCAATTCGCGCGAGTTCGACAGTTGCGACCGATGTATATTCGCTCGGCTTCAAGACAATCGTATTGCCTGCAGCCAGTGCGGGCGCCACGCTCCGTGCAGCCTGATTGAGCGGCGCATTCCAAGGCGTGATGATACCAACCACACCATAAGGCTCATAAAGCGTATAAGCGAATGTCCCTTCATCTACCGGGATCGTATCCCCAAGCACCGAAGGCGCCAGACCGCCATAATAGGTAAAATATTCAGCTGAGCTGGCAATGACATCGGGAGATGCCTGGGCTGGCATACCCATTTCACGCGTCTCTATCTCAGCAAGCAACGCTTTATGCTCAAGCAGAGCTTCCCCGATTCTCTGAATAATTGCCCCGCGGTCAAGTGGCCTCATGGCAGCCCAGGCGGGACTCGCTGCCTTGGCCGCAGCCACCGCTGCTTCGACATCCGTGGCATCGCCTGATGCGACGCTCGCGTACACCCGACCGTTCGAGGGGTCGATAGAGTCGAAATAGGTGCCCAAGTGAGGCGGCACACTCCGCCCGTCGATGAAATGGTCGGCTATCCTCACTTTTGCTGACGCGGTTGCGGCATCTTGTGACATCGTTCTACACCTTCCAAGCATCTCTTTCCCAATAGCCTAGCCAGATCATGCGTGTTCGCAGTACGCACGCCCCCAGTTCATCATGTATGTGATTCCGAAAGAACGGCGCTGGTTTTGCGCGCCGTACTCCTCAACAAGAAGAACAGTGAGAATGACAGGATAGTGCCGCTTGTTTCAAGATTTTGACCTTCTGCAGATTTTCGACAAGAATTCGTCCCCACAAGCCTGTCTTGCTGTTCAGTTCGCAGCCAAGATCGCGTGCGAACTCGGTGCGAGAACTTATATCTCTGCAGAAGAACAGGGCCCCGCCCTGGCACAGTTATCCCACATTGAGCCTGCCCGAGTTGAAACGTCTCCGATCAGTTGGGCTCACGACACTTCCAATGGGCGGCATCGCGTTATTCTGCGTGCCGCACAATCCGGCAGAGAAAAATGCCTCGATGGATCTATCAGCAGCGTCACTATCGAACTCGAGCGATGGCAGTCCGAAAATACGCTCTTTGCTGCCTCCGGACTGGCCCGTCTTCTTGGTGATCCTGACCGCGCACCTCTGGTTCCTGCCGCAAACTACGGGGCGCATACGATCGGTTATGCCGCTTTTGCCGCACTGACGGCTGTCGCTGCGGCACGGTTTCGGCATGGACGGGCAGAACAGGCCTGGCTGCATGGAGAGGCGGCGCTCGCCTGGATTAACTGGAAAGCCGCCATCGCCGGTACGCTTGGTGAAGATCTGAAACGCCAGGGCGAAGGCGCTGAATGGCCGGTCCTCGCCTGCAGGGACGGACATGTCGCCTTCGTCTACACAGAGAGAGACTGGAACAAGGTCATCGAAATGATCGGCAATCCTGTCTTGAACGATGAACGCTTCAGCAGTTTTAGCAGCCGGGCCAGACATCGTGCAGACTATATGGCTCCGATAGCCGAATGGTGCGCCGGCCTGACCAAAGCCGATCTTGCAAAGATCTTTGTTGAGCGGGAAGTTCCCGGAGCCCCTGTGTCGACAATTGAGGACCTGTTTGCCGACCCACTGCTTACGCATCGAAACGCATTGGTAAGAACACCGGAAGGCAGCATCGCTCCAGCTTTGCCGCACAGGATTGAGCGGGAAATGACAGGTGGTACGCCCAAGGAGGATTCTGATGGCTCGCTTCCGCTAAGCGGCCTGAGGGTTCTTGATCTTGGAATCATTACTGCTGGTGCTGGCGTATCTGCGCTACTTGCCGATATGGGCGCGACAGTAATCAAGGTCGAATCCGATACCTACCCCGACCCTTTCCGCTCCTGGGCCGGAGCGGCCGGTGGTGACTCACCACTGTTCAAAAGCAACAACAGAAACAAACAGGGCATCACTCTGAACCTGAAGACCGATGAAGGCCTGAGAGAATTTCTGAAACTGGCTGAAACCGCCGATATCGTTGTCGAAAACTTCCGTCGCGGTGTGCTCGACCGCCTGGGCGTCACCTTCGAGCGTTTAGTGCAGGCGAATCCGACAATCCTGCTCGCCTCTATTTCGGGACAAGGACTGTCCGGCCCGGGAGCCCACCACACGACGTTCGGGTCAACGCTTGAAGCAAGTTCGGGATTTGCGTCTCTGACAAGCTATGATGATGGCGTCCCGGTCATTTCAGGACGGAACCTGAACTATCCGGACCAGACAGTATGCCTCTATGGCGCTGCAGTGATCGCGGCACAGGCCATCATGTGCCGACATAACGGCGTCGCCCGGCATCTCGATATTTCGCAAAGAGACTGCGCCATCTACCAAATCGGCGATATTATTGCCCGGGTCGCGGACGGCGTAGCCAGCGATGCCAGACCTGCTGATACGATTTTCCGTCGACCGGATGCCCCAAATATGCTGCGCTGTGCAGACGGCGAGTATGTCGCAGTGAATTGTGAGGACCCCGCCCTCCTTGAAGCCCTCTTATCGGGCTGTCCTCTGATGGACTGGGCCGCGCTATGGAATGCTGCCGACTGCGCTCAAACACTTCTGGACGCAGGCATCGGCGCAGCAGTGGCACGCAGTGGAAAGGACCTGTCCGATGCGCCGGCCATCCGCTCCGCCGGGGCCTTTGCGACCAGCCCAAGCGGCGACTTGGTCAAGGGCTTTCCGTTTCAACTCCTGCAAACGCCAATGCGGATCCACAGCAATGCGCCTGGAATAGGCGAGCATACTCACATCATTCTCAACTCCCGTGAGGAAACGCCCCATGTCGATTGACTTCACGTTCGGCGGTCGCCTGAAAGTACCGCTTATCGTTTCGCCCATGTTCCTCGTTTCGAACCCACCTCTTGCGCTGGCATGTTGTTCGCGTGGCGTGATGGGCAGTTTTCCGGCACATTCCACTCGCAATCGAGACGTCTTTGCAAACTGGCTGGAGGACATGGAACGCGGTCTCGCCGAGATGGAGGCACCCGCGCCATTCGCCGTCAACCTAGTGGTTCATCCGACGAACGAGCGCTATCCGGGAGACCTCGAACTCTGCATTCAGCACAGGGTTCCAGTTATTCTTACCTCGAAAGGTGCTCCTGACGATGTGTTCAAGCGTATCCACGATTATGGCGGAGTCGCATTCCACGATATCGCGTCGGCCAGGCATGCGGAGAAAGCTGCGGAAGCAGGTGCCGACGCACTTATTGCCGTATGCGCCGGCGCAGGTGGACACACGGGTACGATCAACCCCTTTGCCCTCCTGAATGAAGTTCGTCAGGTGACTGACAAGCCAATCATACTTGCGGGAGGCATGAGCACGGGCCAAGACATTCTCGCCGCGCAAGCCATGGGTGCATCCGCATGTTACTTCGGCACCCGCTTTATCGCCACCCGCGAATGCCTGTCGGATGACGCAACACGGGACATGATGGTCGCAGCAACCGCTAAGGACATTTTTTTCTCGGCAGCACTGGACGGAGCACCGGCGAACTGGCTTCGCCCGAGCCTTATCCAGGAAGGTCTGGACCCAGATGAAATTGCCGCCTACACACCCGGTCAGCGCGTTCAGAATCAGGCTGCGCGCGCACGCTACTCAAAGATCAAGTCCGCCGGGCAAGGCGTCGGCATGATCGAATCCGTGGAATCCGCCGCGGACCTCTGCGACCGGATCATCGACGAATACAACCGATCGAAGCGCGCATTCGCAAACAATCTTCTTCGCACCACTGCCTGATATGCCACCATCACAGACATGATGCATGCCGACCCGAGCAGCGGCCCAACCACTCTAATATGCTTGAGTGGCTTAAACACCCGCCAAGCGGTGCATAGGAGGAGGTCCTGCCGATGACTTACGTCTTGAAGTCCATTTCAATTCTGGTCGCAATTGCAGTCCTTGCCACGTGTGGCGGGCCGGCGCCGACGACCAATAGCGAGAATAGCGCAACGGCTTCGCATCAAGATGCATCGCTGACGGTCGATGACGCGCGCCTCAGGGCAGCAGACGAAACGCCAGGAGATTGGCTCAGCTATGGCAGAAATTACAGTGAAGACCGATACTCACCGCTCGACCAGATCACAAAGGAAAACTTGAGCGAACTCGGGCTTGCATGGACCCTGGAACTCACCTCGACACGTGGTGTTCAGGCAACGCCGCTCGTCGTTAATGGAATTATGTACTTCACCGGGCCCTGGTCAGTTGTTTACGCAGTCGACGCGCGCACCGGCACACAGATCTGGACCTTCGACCCAGAAGTCCCACGGGTCAAAGCGATCGATTTGTGCTGTGGCGTCGTAAATCGGGGGCTTGCCCTTTACAAGGGCGCGGTTTTCGTTGGCACACTGGACGGACGCCTTATCTCCATCGATGCGGCGACCGGTGAACAAAACTGGTCCGTCATGACCGTACCGGACGGTGGCAACTACTCAATCACCGGCGCACCTCGGATTGCAAACGGCAAGGTATTGATCGGGAATGGCGGCGCAGAGTACGCGAATGTCCGCGGCTTTGTTACGGCATACGATGCAGCGACCGGCGATCAGGTCTGGCGCTTTTACACAGTGCCCGGGGATCCATCGCAACCCTTGGAGCAACCAGAACTCGAAATGGCGGCGAAGACCTGGACCGGCGAATGGTGGAAAAACGGTGGCGGCGGCACAGCATGGGACAGCATTGTCTACGATCCCGAGTTCAACCAGGTTCTTGTCGGTGTCGGCAACGGGTCAAACTGGGACCGCGCGATCCGCAGCCCCGACGGGGGCGACAATCTCTTCCTTTCGAGTATCGTCGCTTTGGACGCCGAAACCGGCGCCTACAAATGGCATTATCAGACCACACCCGGCGACAGTTGGGACTATACTGCAACCCAGCCCATTATTCTCGCCGATCTCGACATAGCCGGAGAACGCCGCAAAGTGCTGATGCAGGCGCCGAAAAATGGCTTCTTCTACGTGCTCGACCGAACGAACGGCACACTCATCTCGGCTGCGCCATTCAGCTATATGAACTGGGCGACCGGCATTGATGAAAATGGAAGACCGATTGAGACTGACAATGCACGATACCAAGACGGCCGGACCCACTGGATTACGCCAAGCTCTCATGGCGCCCACAACTGGTTCCCGATGTCTTACAATCATGAAACCGGGCTTGTTTATATTCCAGGTGTTATTCAGTCTTCACCTTACGGAACGAACGACGACTCGCCCAATATGACGGGCGGAGTTCTACGCGGCAGCGACATTGCGGTCTCAATTCCATTCCGTGCCTGGAACGAACAAGTGATTGATCCGAATGCTCCTCCACCAGGAGTAAGCAGCGGCGAACTCATCGCTTACGACCCAATCAGGCAGGAACGAGTTTGGGCGATCCCACAACCAAGTCGCTACAATGGTGGACTCCTATCCACCACCACAGGCCTTCTTATGCAGGGGGACGCAGAAGGTTTCTTCCGTATCCGTGATACGGAAACCGGTGAAGTCCTCTGGGAGTTCGATGTAAATTCGGGCGTTATCGCTCCACCCGTCACATATCTGGTTGATGGAGAGCAATATATCACAATCATTGCCGAATGGGGTGGCGGCCAAGGCCAGACCTTTCGTCTTACCGACGCCCTCTACTCCGGCACTGTGTACACATTCAAACTCGGAGGGACGGCGGAGACGCCACCGAAACGTCCTTCGGACCGGCGCAAACTTACGGAGCTAACCACAAACGCCAGCCCGGTCGATATTGGTTGGGGCTATACGCACTATTTTCAGAACTGCGTCGGCTGCCACAGTTTTCCAGGCGGAAATGGCGGCGCAATTCCCAATCTCGCGCGATCTAACAAAGCCGTTTTCGACAATTACCAGGGAATCATCCGCGAAGGCGCCTTCGCCGAGCGTGGCATGCCCATGCAGAACCATCTGAGTACAAAGGATATTGAGGATCTGCGTGCCTATGTCATCTTTGTCGCCCAATCCCTTCGGGCGGGACAATCGCCATTAGAGATCAACCGCACCGTCGCAGATTATCAAAAAGCAGCCTGGGCGGCTGGCCCACAGGAAAGTGTATCTTCGCAAGGGCAGGAGGAGCCGGAAAAACAAGGATCCCTGCCAGGTGGAGATCCCGTGGCGGGAAAACGCGCAGCAACAATATGTTCTAGCTGCCACACGTTTGAAAAGGGTGGCGATACGCGCATCGGCCCCAACCTGTGGAACATTGTGGGAAAAGATATCGCATCATCCAAAGGCGTACACTACTCAGACGCATTGTCCGGCCTCGAAGGGACATGGACCCCCGAAAAGCTCAACGCCTTTCTCGCGTCGCCTTCAGAATTTGCGCCCGGCACAGCTATGGCGATCAAAATCCCCCGCGAACAGCAACGCGCCGACATCATCGCCTTTCTGAAGACCATGAATTCAGATTAGTCACGATGGTGCTGTCAGACGGGTGCAAACCAGTCTCCGATATTCGCGGACTACCGGGTGCTACGCAACGAGAAGTTCGCGCCACTCGCGAAGAGCGGCGTCACGTAGCGATTTGAACCTGGGCCTGCTCTCGACATTCCTTTGATGATTGAAGTGATTGTATACAGACGAATGGACTGAAGCAAATTTCTGGAGACTTCGCATTCGCCGGAAGCGGGACATTGCGCGTTCTCTTCGTCGGAATGGCAAGTGTGAGTTTTCGGCGCGATTGCTCAAATGCCAGCGACACTCCTGGCGCCCGGCATTTCCAATCACCTTCATGGCAGCCCGATACGATCGGCACCTGTCCGTCACCACAATCTGCGGATTCCCGTACCGTTTCATTGCTTTTCTCATGAATTTCAATGCGGAAGCCTTGTCCCGAGTCTTCATCACAAAGGACTCCAGAACCTCACTTTCGTGATCGACCGCTCGCCACAGATAGTGAGTCTGCCCACGGATCTTCACGAAGACCTCGTCCATGTGCCACTGCCATTGCGGCGATTGTCTCATTCTTTCAGATCGGTGCTTGCGAATCTTGTGCGCGAAGAAAGTCCCGAACCGGTCGACCCAGTGACGGACCGTTTCATGGCATATATCGATCCCGCGCTCTTGAAGCAGGTCTTCCACATTGCGCAACGACAGCGGAAATCTGACTTACATCACCACCGAAAGCTGGATGATTTCAGCTGACGTCTTGAAATAGCGGAACGGGTTCTTGGTCATCTTCCAAGGCTAAACGCCCAGCCCTACGCCTCAAGGCCATTTGCCCTGACAATGCCAGTACCAAGCTTCGGCTTGAAGCGCCGTTCGGGGTCAGGCGACGCGGGAAGGAATCGAGACTGGTTTTTGGGGTGGTCCAAACGGCGCCTGACCCGAAACTGATCCGGATGATTGCCCTTGCCCATTCCTGGCTGGAGGAAATCAAGGCGGGCATTCTCATGAAGGACATCGCCAAGCGTTATGGGTGGCAGACGCTGATGGTCCGGCAGCGCATTCAGCTGGCATTCCTGTCGCCTGCAATTGTCGGGGCGATCCTGGATGGACGACAGCCCGAGGGGCTGACGCTGACGCAGCTCGTAACGTCCGACATTCCACTGGACTGGGATGAGCAATGGGCAGCGCTGGGGTTTGACGCAGCTCCCTGATACCGGCAATCTGGTTCCCTGTTCTCCGAAAACATTTCCCTGTTCGTCTTCAGGAAATTCCCTGTTCCTGAAGTAGGGAATTTACCCAAAACCTATTGATTTTGCGTGTGTTTCCAGGCGCACTGCGGGACGTTTCCCTGTTATTTTTCCAATTTTCCCTGTAAATCGCGGGTTATCAGGGAAATCGGGCCTGAGGGTACTGTTGCATTTGGCGAATGGAGACGGCGGCGGATTTTGGGCGCAAAATCTACCCTGTTCCGGAAACGGAGACGCAGCCTTGGCGCGAAAGCCCGCGGTGTGTGGGGCTTTGCGCGGAGGTAGCGGTACTTTTCTCTGTATGAGGGGGTGGCTGGCGGAGAGAGAGGGATTCGAACCCTCGGAACCCTTGCGAGTTCACTAGTTTTCGAGACTAGCCTATTCAACCACTCTAGCACCTCTCCGCGCCGGTGTTGAAGCGCCGTCACCTATAATGACTGCGCGCAGATTTCAACCACCTGAAAACGCCTGAAGATGATATTTGACAGCGCTGCCGCTTTGGTGTTTACCCCCCGCTTCAGGCGCGGGGTCGGCGACGGCTCCGCGCGAATCCCGTTTATTTCCATGCCGGAAGGATGAGACCCATGTTCGCGGTCATCAAGACAGGTGGCAAACAATACAAGGTCGCTGAAGGCGATACGATTGTTGTCGAAAAGCTTAATGCCGACGCTGGCAAGGATGTGGTGTTCGATACCGTCCTGATGCTGGGCGAAGGCGCAAATGTGACGGTTGGCGCGCCCCTCGTGGCTGGCGCGGCTGTCACCGGCGAAGTTGCTGAGCAGACCCGTGGTGACAAAGTCATCACCCGCAAGAAGCGCCAGCGCCAGACCTACCGCCGCACGATCGGCCACAAGCAGCACCTCACCGTGGTGAAAATCACCGGAATCAGCGCCGATGGCGCCAAGAAGCCGGCCAAGAAAGCTGCTGCCAAGACGGAAGAGGCCCCGAAGGCTGAAGCCGCTGCGCCGAAAGCCGAGGCCGCTGCTGCCCCGGCCGCCGAAGCAGGTGCTGCCGACAATCTCAAGAAAATGACCGGCATTGGCCCGGCGCTTGAGAAAAAGCTGAACGGCGCAGGCATCACGACCTTCGCTCAGGTCGCCGCCCTCACCGACGCGCAGATCGCCGAACTGGAAGAGCAGCTGGGTCTTTCCGGCCGCTTCGAAAAGGACGGCTGGGTCGAGCAGGCAAAAGAACTCGCAAAAGACGCATAAGGCCTGTATAAGGCCCTCCGCTAAAGGATCAGGAGCAGACTATGGCTCATAAGAAATCAGGTGGTTCGTCCCGTAACGGCCGCGATTCGAATCCGAAGTATCTCGGTGTGAAGAAGTTCGGTGGCGAGCATGTCATCCCGGGCAACATCCTCGTGCGTCAGCGCGGCACCCAGAAATGGCCGGGCAAAGGCGTCGGCATGGGCCGTGATCACACCCTCTTTGCGCTTACCGAGGGCAAGGTCGAGTTTGCGAAGAAGGCCAAGGGCCGCGTCTACGTAAACATTGTACCGGCAGCGGAAGCAGCAGAATAGCGGCTGACAGCGCGGCCGCGGGAACGTGGCCGGATCGCTTCAGACGATCAGTTTCCAGGGGGAGGCAGGCCACTGTCTCCCCCTTTTTCAATGTCTCCCCTGCTGGCTAACGACTCAGGAAGGAGTCACAGCATGAGTGCCGTCATAACCACAGACAGGCTCACCTTGCGTCGCATCTGGCTGGAAGACGCTCCCACCATCACCGATTTGGTGAACCAGCCACAGATCTACAGAATGGTGGTCAGCATTCCGGCTCACCAAACCGTGGCACAGACGGAAGACTGGATCGCAAAGCACCCATCCGGGCGGGAAACCAACACAAGGCACATCCTGGCGATCGAGCAGGACAAGCGCCTGATCGGAGTCGTCAGCGGCGAGCGGAAGGACACGCACCTGCCCTTCAATGTCGGCTACTGGCTGGCGCCGTCTGCCTGGGGAAATGGCTTTATGACCGAAGCGGCGGGAGCGCTGCTGCAGTGGCTGCGCGACCGGGGCGAACGCGCCTTCGTCTCCGGCTACCTGGTCGACAATCCGGCTTCAGGCCGCGTGCTGGAAAAGCTGAGGTTCATGAAGGCGGACCGGCGCAAAGTATTCTGTATGGGCCGGGGCGAGCGCGTCGATCATTTCGACATGGCGCGCGTTGGCTGAAACACGTAAGAGAGCATCATGAAGTTCCTCGATCAGGCCAAGGTATACATTCAGTCCGGAACGGGCGGCGCAGGCTGTGTCTCCTTCCGGCGGGAGAAGTATATCGAATATGGCGGCCCCGACGGCGGCGATGGCGGACGGGGCGGCGACGTCTGGGCCGAAGCGGTTGAGGGCCTCAACACGCTGATCGACTATCGTTACCGGCAGCACCACAAAGCCAAACGCGGCGGCCACGGCATGGGCAAGCAGCGCACCGGCGCCAAGGGCGACGATGTCGTCCTGAAGCTGCCCGTGGGCACACAGATCTTTGAGGAAGATCAGGAAACCCTGATCGCGGACCTGACCGAAGTCGGCCAGCGCGTGTTGCTGGCACAGGGCGGCAATGGCGGCTGGGGCAATATGCGCTTCAAATCGTCGACCAATCAGGCGCCGCGCCGCGCCAATCCGGGCGAAGAAGGCGAAGAGGCATGGATCTGGCTGCGCCTGAAGCTGATCGCCGATGCCGGCCTGATCGGCCTGCCGAATGCCGGCAAGTCCACTTTCCTGTCGACCGTGACGGCAGCCCATCCCAAGATCGCAGACTATCCGTTCACGACGCTTCACCCCGGCCTTGGCGTGGTCGACCTCGGCCCCGGCACGCGCTTCGTGCTGGCCGACATTCCGGGCCTGATCGAAGGGGCAGCAGATGGCGCAGGCCTTGGTCACCGCTTCCTGGGCCATGTGGAGCGTTGCAAAGTGCTGCTGCACCTGATCGACTGCACGCAGGATGATGTCGCCGGCGCCTACCGGACCATCCGGGGCGAGTTGGAAGCCTATGATGACGAACTGGCCGAGCGGCCGGAGATCGTTTGCCTCAACAAGATCGATGCGCTGACCCCCGAACTCGTCGAGGAACAGGCAAAGCAACTCGCCACCGTATACGATGGCAAGCCGCTGCTCATTTCCGGTGTGACCGGACAGGGTGTGAAGCCAGCACTCTATGAGGTCGCCCGGCACCTGGGCATACAGGCGGAGCTGGAAGCAGAAGCCAATCCGGACACGGATGACAGCTGGACGCCCCTCTAGGACCTAGTGGTGGTGCGGTTCGGTATTCAACGCGCCGCACTTGCCGCACTTTACGATTACACCATGCGCATCATGATGAGCCACATCCACCAGCAGCGTCGTCTTGCACCGTCCGCAGCGATAGGTCTCGTCCCCGCCGCCTTCGCGCGCAGGCGTGCCTGCCGTGTGCTCCAGCACATCATGGCCGGCGGCTTGTTCGGGCGTGATCAGGATCATGTTGAATTGCGGCATGGGCACCTCTCTTTTCGCCTCACTGAGGCGCAACGGCCCGCCTTGTCAACGCTCGACTTTTTCCTTCCGGCGGAGGCCACACTCATGTATCGCTGCGCGCCATGATTGCTGACGTCCTCGCCCAAGCCAAGCGTATTGTCGTTAAGACCGGATCGGCCCTGATTGCCGAAGACGGACACCCCCGGCTTGCCTGGCTGGAGAAGCTGGCCGCCGACATCGCCGCCTGCCGGGCGCATGGGCAGGAGGTCATCCTCGTTTCCTCCGGCGCGGTGGCGCTGGGCCGGGCGGAGATCGGCTCTGCGGGCACGGCAAGGCTGGACCAGAAGCAGGCTGCTGCCGCCATCGGCCAGCCGCGCCTGATGGCCGCCCTCGCGGCGGCTTTCAGTCCTCACGGCCTGACGGCCGGCCAGGCGCTTCTGACACCGACAGACACGGAAATCCGCCGCCGCTGGCTGAACGCCCGCGCCACACTGGAAACCCTGCTGGAAGCCGGCATCGTGCCGGTGATCAACGAGAACGACACGGTCGCCACCGAAGAGATCCGCTATGGCGACAATGACCGCCTCGCCGCCCGCGTCGCCCAGATGATGGGGGCGGACCTGCTGGTCCTCCTGTCCGACATTGACGGCCTCTACACGGCCGACCCGCGCAGCCACCCGGACGCGACGCATATCGACGTGCTGGACGCGCTGACGCCGGAACACGATGCCATGGCGGCTGGCGCCAATACGTCGGCGGGTGTCGGCTCCGGCGGCATGGTCACCAAGCTGGCCGCGGCGCGTATTGCCCATGCGGCAGGCTGTTCCACCGTCATCACGATCGGCAACCGCGAGCACCCGCTGCTGGCCCTCGCCGAAGGCGCCCGGGCGACTCTGATCCGTGCCAACATCACCCCGGCACGTGCCCGCGAAGCCTGGCTCGCCGGACATCTCCAGCCGGAAGGGTTCATCACCGTCGACAAAGGCGCGGCCCGCGCCCTGAAGGACGGCGCCAGCCTGCTGGCCGTCGGCGTCACCGGCGTGGAAGGCAGTTTCGACAAAGGCGCCGCCGTCGCCATCAAGGCCCCGGAAGGCAAGATCATCGCCCGCGGGGTCACGGCCTATTCCGCTGCGGACATCCAGCGCATTGCCGGACGCCAGAGCGACGAGACCGAGGCAATCCTCGGCTATCGCGGCAGACCCGCCATCGTCCACCGCGACGACATGGTCCGCACGTGACAACGGCCCGGATACGGCCTGCCATCGAAACCGATATCCCCGCTCTTGTGGCGCTGGAACAGAATTTTCCGCCGGACGACCGGTTCCCCGTCCGGACCTGGCGGCGGCTGCTGCGCGGGCAGTCCATGGCCTATGCCGCTGTTTCTGATGATGAAATCTGCGGTGCCGCTGTTTACCTCTACCGCACAGGGACGAAAGTGGCCCGGCTCTACTCCATCACCGTCGCGCCCAGCCATCGCGGGAAGGGTGTCGCGGCCGCGCTTCTGGCTGCCGGGGAAGCCGACGCACGCAACCGGGGCTGTGACCGGGTGCGCCTGGAAGTGCGCCAGTCCAACGCCACTGCAATCCGGCTTTACGAACGCCACGATTTCCGCGTAATGGCGAAAATACCGTCCTATTATCCGGACGGGGAAACAGCAGCCCGGATGGAAAAACCCATCCTTCTCTGAGGCACAGCACTTTCATGACCGACTGGGTCATTCTCGTCGAAAACGCGAACGACATTTCACAAGCCGAAACACCGCACAAAGTGCTCCGTGTATCGGACTATATCGCCCGCCCGGCCCTGTTCGCCGGACGGCGGCCCTATATCCTGAATCTCTGCCGGTCCTACGGGTACCAGTCGGAAGGCTACTACGCCTCGCTGCTGGCAGAGGCCCGCGGACACCGGGTCAGTCCCAGCGTGCAGACCATGGTCGAGCTGTCGGCCAAGGGTCTCTACAATCACGCCCTGCCCGATCTTGGCGAACGCCTGCGTGACGCGCGCGCCAAAGAGGCGCCGGAGATCGGCAGCCTGTTCGTCGCTTTCTCGAAGCCGGAAACGGCAGGCTATGAGCGCCTCGCCCGCGAGGTCTCCGACTGGTTTCGTGTCCCGGCCCTGGAAGTCGAGTTCGACCCGACTGCCCCGCACGGCATTGCCCGTGTACGCATGGTGCCGCCCCAGAAGCTGAAAGGTGAGCGGCGGGAATTTTTCCTCCGCGCCATGGAGGCCTATACGAGCGGACGGATCAGCGAGCCGAAGACGAAGGCCCCCGCCAAATGGGCCCTCGCCGTTCTGGTCGACCCGAATGAAACGCACACCGCCCCATCGAAGCCGGCCTCGATCAAGCGCCTCGCAGACGTCGCGGCGAAGATGGGCGTAGAAGTCGAAATCATCGAGCCGTCAGACCTGACCAGCCTCGCTGAGTTCGACGCCCTGTTCATTCGCGCCACAACGCAGATCAACAACTACACCTACAAGTTCGCCCGCAGGGCCGAGCAGGAAGGCATGCCCGTCATCGACGACACGCACTCCATGATCCGCTGTACCAACAAGGTGTACCTGAAGGAGATCCTGGAGAAAGCCGGCCTGCCCATTCCGCAAACGGAGATCCTGGACGAGAATTCAGACCTGAAAACCGTGTTCGAAAAGCTGGGTTCGCCGGTCGTCCTGAAAACACCTGATGGCTCTTTCGGCTCCAACATGGTGAAGGCGAAGACGCTGGAGGAGCTGAAGACCGGCGTGAAGGCCATGTTCGAGACAACCGCCCTCGTCATCGCGCAGGAATTCGTGCCCACAAAGTTCGACTGGCGCATTGGCGTGCTGAACGGCGAGCCGCTCTATGCCTGCCAATACAGGATGGCCCGCGGCCACTGGCAGATCGTGAAACACGGCCCGGACGGCAAAACCACGGAAGGCGGCTTCAAGACGGTCGCGGTCGAGGATGCCCCGCCCGCCATCGTGGATGCCGCCATGCGCTCCGCCCGCCTCATCGGCGACGGCCTTTACGGCGTGGACCTGAAAGAGACCGAGCGCGGCGTCATGATCATCGAGATCAATGACAATCCGTCGATCGACCATGATGTCGAAGGCGCCATTCTGAAGGACGAGTTGTGGCGCCGGTTGATTTCCTGGTTTTCGACGCGCCTTGAACAGCGCATGGGCCGGGTTGCCTAGAAACGGCCGCCGCCATTCACGACCTTCTTGTAGACCTCTTCGGTCATCGGCTCGTAGCGGTCTTCCTCGGCGTTGTAGACGTAGAGCGGATCATGCACCTGGTTCGGATCGAACCCGTCCTTGACCAGTTCGATCTTGCGGTACTTGAACGTGCCCGTGGTCTCCGGCTCCTTCTGCACGCGCAGGAAGACCGGTATGGCATATCCCGGCAGGCGTTCTGCCAGTAGCCGGTGGAGACCAGCTATGTCGAGTTCATCCGACGCCGTGATTGCCGCCATGCCCGCTTTGCCATCGGCGCCGGGCACGGCAATTCCATAAACATTGGCCGTCTCCACACCCTGGATGTGTGAGAAGGCTTCACCGACTTCGTTCGTGGCCACGTTCTCGCCTTTCCAGCGGAACGTGTCGCCAATCCGGTCGATGAAGTAGACGTAGCCGTCCTTGTCTTTCCGCATCAGGTCACCTGTGCGGAACCACATGTCCCCCTTTTCGAAAACATCGTGCAGTACCTTGCCTTCCGTATCGCGGCTGTCGGTATAGCCTTCGAAGCGGGTGCGGTTGTCCTCTCCGATCCGGCCCAGCACTTCGCCGGCCTCATCGACGCCCGCCCGCACGCAAAACCCGTCTTCGCCGCGCAGCGGCTGTTCGGTTTCCATGTCCGGCTTGACGAACGCCACATGGGCAAACGGCTTTTTCATCCATGGCGGAATGCGGCCACAGGCCCCGATCTTTCCATCAATGTTCAGAAGGCTGACATTGCCCTCGGTGGAGCCATAGAATTCCTTGAAGTCCGACACGCCGAACCGGTCAGCAAAACGCGCCCAGACGTCTTCGCGCAGCCCGTTGCCGAACCCGCCGCGGATCTGGTGCGCCTTGTCTGCCGGCCGTTTCGGCTGGTTCAGCAGGTAGCGGCAGATCTCGCCAATATAGACGAACAGCGTCGCGCCGTTCAGCACGGCATCGTCCCAGAAGCGGCTTGCGGAGAATTTGCGCTCCAGGATCAAGCTGGCCCCGCTCATCAACGCCGCGCCGACCGCGCAGACGCCGCCGGTGGCATGATAGAGTGGCAAAGCCTCCAGGATCCGGTCTTTCGGGGTAATCTCGCACGGGCCGATAAAGTTGCGCATCAGCGTGCGCACCCGGGCATGGGTCAGCTTCGCCGCCTTCGGCATACCGGTCGTGCCGGACGTATAGACGAAGAGGCAGGTATCCTTGCCCTTCATGCCCGCCCGGCGCAGGCGCGTCGGCCGATACGTTGGCATGTCCTTCAATTCCGCGGCGATGTCGCGGAAGACCGGGCTGTTCAGGGACCAGGCATCTAGCGGCCCTTCCAGGAAGGGCTGGGCGCTGTGAACGGCGGCCTCGAAGCCGGTGCCCGTGATCAGCTTCTGCGCGCCAGCAATGTTCAGGCTGTAGGCCAGCCCTTCACCATCCAGATTCGTGTTCACCAGTGCCGCGACCACGCCGACCTTCGACAGGCCGACCCATGCGGCGACATAATCCGGCCGGTTTTCCATCAGCAGTGCGACAACGTCGCCCTGCTTCAGGCCGCGCTGCAGCGCCCAGTGGGCGTAGCGGTTCGCATGAGCATCGAACTCGGCATAGGCGGTCAGGCGGCCTTCAAAGCGGAAAGCGATGCGAATGGCGTGCTCGTCCACGGCCCGCTCAAAGTCATCCGGCACGAGGAAATCGCTGTCGGGGGAAATCCCCTTGGTCCATTTCAGGAGACTCAGCGCCCCCGTGAGGAATTTTGCATCACGCTGCAGATTTGACAGGGCCTTCATCGACAACCGCCTCACACATCACCAGAGTGTCGTTAGCGGTCACCTTAGCGAAACAGGGTGAACGGGCCGGTTCGGGAATCGTTGAAATTTCATCGATTTGCCCGCACACAGGCCCCATAATCTGGCAGGTATTGCATCTGCAGCCGGGTCCTGTATCTGCTGCACTGCACAATGGGAGGCACACAAGAATGACTGATCCGGTAAGCGATCTGCTGGCACTGCTTGATATCGAGCGGCTCGAAACCGACCTTTTCCGCGGGCAGAGCCCGGATGAGGAAGAAAGCCAGCGCGTTTTTGGCGGCCAGGTCATCGCGCAGAGCCTTGTTGCGGCCTATCGCACCGTGCCGGAAGACCGGCCCTGCCATTCACTGCACTGCTATTTTATCCGCCCCGGCGACCCGAACGTGCCGATCATCTACCAGGTCGACCATTCGCGCGATGGTGGCAGCTTCACCACCCGCCGGGTCGTCGCGATCCAGCATGGCAAGCAGATCTTCAATCTCGCTGCCAGTTTCCAGGTGGTGGAAGACGGCTGGCACCACCAGCACGACATGCCTGAGGTGCCAGGACCGGAATCCCTGGGCGACCGCATCGAATGGCGCCGCAAATTCGCTGAGAAAGTGCCGGAGCGCCATCGCGGCCATTTCCTGCGCCCGCGGCCCATCGAGATGCGGGAAATCGATCCGCTGGACCCGCTGAAACCGGAAAAGGCCAGCGACCAGCAGAATCTCTGGGTCCGCGTCGCCCGCAAGATCGACGAGGCCCCGTGGCTGCACCACTGCCTGATGGCCTATGCCAGCGACATGGCCCTGCTCGGCACCGGTAACCGTCCGCATGGCATCTCCTGGATGACCGGCGAGCTGATGTCCGCCAGCCTCGACCATGCCATGTGGTTCCATGCGCCGACCAAGTTCGACGAATGGCACCTTTACTCCATGGACAGCCCCTATGCCGGCGGCGCGCGCAGCTTCAACCGCGGTTCGATTTACACCCAGGATGGACGCCTCGTGGCCAGCGTGGCGCAGGAAGGCCTGATGCGTCCGACCCGAAAAAAGCGCTGATCACTGTTCGCAACCGCGAAAAGGGCTTGCACCAGCGAGCGCGATCATTACACCGGGAGTCCGGAGCGTGGCGCAGTCTGGTAGCGCATCTGGTTTGGGACCAGAGGGTCGTAGGTTCGAATCCTATCGCTCCGACCATTTTCTCATCGGGCAACACGCCCGTGCCTTTGAGATTTCCCTGTAATTACTAGCCCCCCAACGCGGAAGTTGCACCTTTCTGCTTTGCGGCCAAACGGGACAAAGCCGGACAAATTCCGACGTCCCAACGTGGCTCAGAGGTGGAGCGGATGGCGCAGGGCTTGAAATCCCCCATCTTCAAACTCGAAAAAGAGCAAGAAGACTCGGCGAATAACCGACTCAAGCTCACCTAAACCAATGTTCAGCGCCTCAATCGGGACCATGAAGGGCCGAAAAGGTACACCACCGGGACACCGAGGCCTCGACCTCTGCCTGGCCATCACGCCGAATGGCAGTGAAGCCTGGAAGCTCCAGATCGTGAGATCGGACGGCAGTGACACAGACGCGAATCTGATTGCAGCAAAGGCGCTGGAAGACGCTGGGGTCGATACACGCGAAACTCTGCTCGAACTCAGGCGCCGCCGCATGGTGGGCGGGTAAGAGGACATCAGAAATCGCAATCCTGAATAGCCAAAATCACAAGTTATGATTCCCCAAAAGCATGAAGGCGATGGCACCTACTTTATCAGAGCAGGCATTCCACTGGAGCTACGAGCGCTAAGCTGATGATTGATGATGATCCAGCAAAGTATGATCTTCCCGCATGGAAACTGATTATCATGCTGATCATAAACTGCATTCTTTTATATATGGCCATTCAGTCGTTGCGGAACGATACGCATACCCCAGTCTATCCCGGCACGGCGGGCATCGAACGGAGCGCCGTTGGGAATAAATAGCTGAACTGCCACTCTATTCACTTAGCGACCGTCAAGGTTCCTGATGGACCAGAGGGCAGCCTGGTTCCACCCTCTACCACGCTCCACACGCATGCTCACGAGTGAGGCGTCACACTCGCAGAGACAGGTTTGCGCGTTCTGAATGATCTGTATTGTTCCGGTTTTTGACATTGACTGGAATCAGACAAAGCCAAAAGAATTATTTGGGGGACGACCACTGCCAGGTGCATTTGCAGTATGCGCGCAGTCGTCACGGAGGCATGAACTATTCCGTCCCCCACAGCTGATTTCGTCATTTACTGAACACAACCGGTAAGACCATTCAGCAGATAATCTGTGAACACCTGTTTCTTGAGCCGAGAAGCGACGCACTTAATCGCCAACACCGAACCTGTCGGCAAAATCTGCGCCGTTTGCACCGTGAGTAAACGCTTCGGGATCCTCGGGGAGCATGGTCGCCTCCCAAGCCGCATAGTCCGCCTTCAGGGTTTCAAATGCGTCCGGCTGGCGGTCCTTGAGATTGGCCCGTTCCAGAGGATCTTCCACGACATCAAACAGAAACTCATTTTCGAGAATCTTGAGATATTTCAGATTGCCCGACCGGCATGCGCGCTGGGACAAGTTACGGTAGCGCCAAAAGAGCGTGCGTTCCTGTGGCTTTCCACCGCGCAAGCTGGGCAGCAGATCCATCCCGTCACTCTCCAGGCCGGGCGTCATTGGGGCACCTGCTGCAGCAACCAACGTCGGCAGCCAGTCCATGGACATGCAAACCTGCTCACTCTCGGCACCCGCTGGCAGCTCAGCTGGCCACCGTACAATCGTAGGCACCCGGATTCCCCCTTCCAACAGTTCCGTTTTGCGCCCTGTGAACGGCCATGTGTCTGAGAAGCGCTCTCCTCCATTGTCACTTGTGAATACAACAATTGTATTATCGGAGATGTTCAACCGATCCAGCGTGTCGAGAATCCGGCCAACCTGACGGTCCATGGCTTTCATCATTTCTGCATAGACGGCAATTGATCCCCCATCCAAGTGAACGATCCAGATTGGCAGACCCGAGGATTGAATTCTCTTGGATTCGTCAAGATCGTTCGGTCCTTCCCAAGGCCAGTGCGGCGCACTGAAATGCAGACTGAGGAAAAAGGGTTGGTGTGATTTGCTCGCGTCTTCGATTACATCCACCGCCCTATCACCCAACATCTGTGTCAGATATCCGGTCTCATGCACTTCTTGTGTACCGTCCCACAGATCATGACCGCCGATCGTATTGTGGCTGAAATAATCGACGCTGCCACTCCGGAAGCCCCAGAACTGGTCATAGCCACTCTTCAACGGACCATAGTCAGGCAATGCACCGAGATGCCATTTGCCAACCAGAGCCGTTGAATAACCAGCGCGCTGCAAGACGCGTGGCAAGGTCTCGACCTCCGGCTCCAGACCGACATCGCGATTAACCAGCGGCTCCTCCAAACCGATCGGGAAGCGGTATTGATAGCGTCCGGTGATCAATGCGGTGCGGGTCGCCGAGCAGACGGGGGAATTGGCATAGGCCTGAGTCAGCTTCACCCCATCACGCGCCAGGCTATCGATATGCGGTGTTTCATAATCCCGCCGGCCGAAACATGAAAGATCAGCATAGCCGAGATCATCTGCCATAATGAATACAATGTTCGGTGCACGGATTCCCACTGTCTCAGCCGAGGTAACGCCAGCGCACGCTGCCAAGGCCAGCGTGGAGGCCCCGCCGGCCAGAAAGCTGCGCCGGCCAATAGTGGGTCCCAATATCTTACGCTGTGTCATTCTGTTTCCCTCCGACTTCTCTGTTGTCTTGTCGTTTTCTGCGGCTCAACTCAAGGCTTAATCCGGCCAAGCCCCGCCATTCACATCAATGATCTCACCGGTGATAAAGCCCGCATCAGCACCAAGCAGGAACGCTACCGTGCCGGCCACTTCGTCAGCCAGGCCCAGCCGCCCCACTGGAATGGTTGCTCGCAAGGCTTCCGGGAAATTCACCGTCATGGGAGATTGAATTGGTCCCGGTGCGACGACGTTGGCTGTCGCACCATGGGAGGCGAGCTCCTTTGCTGCATAGAGCGTCAGGCTGTGCACTGCCGCCTTGGATGCACCATAAACGGCATTGGCTGACCCGGCTTGCTCATGAGGGTCCAGCCAGGGCCTCGCATTACCTCCATTCTTGGCCAGAATGGAGCCGATATTGACGATCCGCCCGAAGCCTTGCGCTTTCATCGGCGCCATCACGGCCTGATTCGAGAAGAAGACGCCGTCCAGATTGATGGACAGAACACGCCTATACTCCGCCTCCGTGATGGTCTCAAACCCGCCCACAGACGTCACGCCCGCCACGGTAACGAGACAGTCAATTCGTCCGTGCCGCTTCATGGTCTGCGCGACCAGTTCGAAGACTGCGTCGCGATCAGATACATCAAGCCTTTCGCATGTGACGTTTCCTGCCCCGGCAAGTTCCTCCGGACTGAAGCCCGGTTCCTCCCGGTCAGCCAGCACAAGCGAATAGCCCATACGCGCCAGACGTCGCACAACTGCCGAGCCGATCACACCTCTGGCCCCTGTGATCAGGACCACTTGCTCCCTGGGAGGCGGGTAGGCCATCTAAGCCCCCGTTGCATGAAGGGCCGCGAGCCTGCCGAACACTGCACCGCGCAGAACCGATGTCGAACCGGTGTAAACGCGATAATAGATTCCCATTGTTTCGCCGGCAGCATAGAGCCCGTTGATCGGTTCGCCATTCTGGCTGAGGACACGTGCATGCTGGTCGATCTTCAGGCCACCAAATGTAAAGACGTTTGCTGAGATGATGGGATAAGCCTTGAACGGAGCTCTTTCGAGTGGCCGCGCCCAATTGGACTTTCGAATCCCGACACCATGCGTGGCCAGACCATCGGTTTCCAGTGGTTTGAACTCACCAGGCTGGCAGCTCGCATTGTAGGCATCAACGGTGGCCTCCAGATTTTGGGCATCAATCTTTATCAAGTCGGCGAGCTCTGCAATCGTGCCCGCCTCGATGGCGGGCTGGTCCGTGCGTAGTCCCGTCTGCCAGTTTGGAACATCCTCGATTCCTGCATCCAGGATCAGATAGGCAATCCCGTCACGCTGTTTGTGAATCTCACGTGTGACAGACTCATAGTGCGCATCCACCGTGCCGGGGGCCTCGTCCGTGAAACGTTCTCCAGCCTTGTTTACCAGAATGCCATAGGGAAAAATGAACACTGCCGGTTCAGCAGCGCCGGACCGCGGATCGATCGGTTCAGCATGATAGCTACCAAAATCTCCGTTCGGCGCGGCGCCGATTTCCAGTGCCATCCGTATGCCTTCGCCCTTGTTGTAATATCCCCCGCGGGCGACAGGGCGCAGATTGATGGAAGATTGGCCAAGATACTGAGTCTGCATCTCGGCATTTCCTTCAAACCCGCCACTAGCCAGCACGATCGCGTCCGCCGCGATCTGCTCCAGCGCGCCTCCCTTCTTGCGCGCGAGCAAACCTGATACCTGCCCCGTCGGACTGGTAACCAATTTTTCTGCCGTGGTTTCGAAGCAGAATTCAACTCCGGCCTGCTTGCACTTCTCAGTCAGAGTTTCGACCATGGCGAGGCCACCGCCCACGGGAAGCAGACGCGTGGTCGTCGTGGTCAGAAAGGCCGTGGGCAGGAAGTCGAATTTAATGCCCGCTTTTTCCAACCAGCGAATGGTCGGTCCGGCCGCATCATGTAATGCGGAAATCATCTGCGGATCGGCCATGCTGAGCGATTTGGCAAGCTGGCTCCAGCCGTCCGGATCGCCGGACATTTCCTTTATGAATGATGCATCGATATAACCGCCGGCATTCTCAGCAAGATGATCGATAAAGTCGTCAGCCGGTTCGTCCAGACTCTTCATGCGCAGATATGCTTCAGTGTAGCGAGTATTGCCGCCATGCTCTCCTTCTTGTGCGCGCTCAATAATGGTGACTGATGCGCCAGCCTCAGCTGCACTGAGTGCCGCTGACAAGCCAGCAATCCCACTCCCGACAACGACTATCTGTTTCATGATGCTCTCCCTGGCTTGTGATGTTTGCTGGCCATCTAAGCCCGACAAGCTTCAACGAAATCGTTTGTCGTCATCACCGATCCGAACACAGGCAACATCTTTTCCACGGCAAAGGCGTGCCATTCTGCATTGGGCGACGCACAGGCATCACCAAGCACGTTAATTGCGAAGCCCGCATCATCGCCAGCCCGCGCGGTGGCCTCCACCACCAGATTGGTTGCCACACCCGAGAGATAGAGTGACTTGATCCCGCGCTGCATCAACCACGTCATCAGACCGGTATTGAAGAAGGGATTCACGCACTGCTTGGTAAAGATCACCTCATCATCAGCGGGCTTCACGACATCGGGAAACTCCGTACCCCACTCCCCGAGAATGGCGGCCTTGTTCTTCTTCAGCGCATCAATGCGCGCAGCCACACTCAGACAATCGGCATGGTCGGGGCGGAAACCGAGGCGCACATGGGCCACCGTCATGCCGCACGTTCGTGCGGCTTTCAGAGCGCTGGAGGCATGCTCAAGAACGCCTGCCTCGGCGACGATGCCGGCCAGGCCGTGCGCACCGACCTTGCCTTTGGGATCGACCATTTCGTTCTGCAGATCGAGCAGGAGAAGTGCGCTGGTTGAGGGCGTGATGTCTGACATCGTTGTTCCTTTCAAATGAATAGAGCTAGGTTTCCAGGGCGAAAGCGGCGGCATGCCGGCCCGCACGTGCGCCGAAGACAGAGCCGGACATCAGCCCTGCCCCGCCTGGATATTTCTCGAAATAAAGCCCCCCCTGCATTTCGCCGGCGGCATAGAGCCCGGCGATCTCGTCGCCAGACTGGGCCAGGACACGCGAATCGCTATCGGTGCGCACGCCGCCATAGGTGAACGTGATGCCACACGTGACTTTGAAGGCGCGGTAGGGTGGTTTGCTGAGTTGCAGCGCCCAGTTCGATTTTTCCACTGGCCCGATCCGGGCTCTGCGCCCATCCAGCACTGCGGGATTGAACGGCGTGCCGGTTTCGACGGCGTCATTATAGGCCTGGACGTAAGACAGGAAGCCGTCTGCGTCGACGCCGTCCAGCTTGTGCGCGAGTGCTTCCAGCGTATCGGCCTGCACCCAACTCATTTGCTTCATCCGGTATTCGTCCGTCACAAGATGGAATGACTGGTCATCAAATATTTGCCAGGCCAGCGCATCGGGCTGGGAGAGTATGGCCCGCCCAAGATTGGCGTAGGTGTAATTCCGAAAGTTCGCACCTTCGTCAAAGAAACGTTCACCACGCGCATTCACGATAATGCCGAACGGAAAGCTGTTCTTCTGCTGGTTTAGCAGACTGATCTCACCAAATTCGGGTGCATTCGCATCATAGGCCACGGAATGACAACCGCTCCAATGACCAGCCGGTGCAGCCCCCATATCAAGCGCCATACGGATGCCATCGCCCATATTGAACCTGCACCCGCGAACCTTCGCCAGATCCCAATTGCGGCCAAGGTAACGTGCACGCCATTCGGAATTTGCGTGGAACCCTCCAGCCGCGAGGATCACACTCCGCGCCTCGATCTGTTCGGTCCCACGGGGCGTCCGCGTTATAACGCCCGTGACTTGTCCCGCTCTTTCGGTGAGGCCGACCACGCGGTGGCCATAGAGAAACCGAATACCGGCTTTGTCGGCAATTTCGTGTTGCGTATCGACAAGCCCGAGGCCGCCACCTGACACTTCAACCGTCAGACCACCCCAGTAGGTTCGAATCCCGTCGACCACGAACGATTGACGTCCATAGATAGGAATGAACCGAACCCCGTGGGAAACCAGCCAGAGCAATGTTGGCAGGCTCTCGCGCGTGAGCGTGTCGGCCAGATCCGCGTCTGTGTGATAGGACGACATTTCGATCAGATCGCCGAAGTACTTTTCCTCGGAATATGACCCGAAATCGGAGGTCGCGATTTCTTCATCGCCAAGATCAGGCACGATCTTCCTGATATCGCTGGCGCCTTCATACGCCACCCGAAATGCTCCGCCTGTGAAAGCACTGTTGCCGCCCCGCTGATGCTTCGGCGCCCAATCGACAACCAGTACGGACGCACCATGTTCCGCGGCAGCTATCGCTGCGCACATGGCCGCATTTCCGCTACCCACGATGAGGACATCCGGGCGACTCATTGTGGTACTTCCTGCGACACGGCGGTCACCAGACGCGGCAACACCTCTTTCCAATCCGCAATGACCCCAATCTCCGCAACACTGAAGATCGTTGCATCCGGATCCGAATTTATCGCGATAATTCGGGACTCTTTCGAGACGCCGGCAAGATGTTGCGGCGTGCCCGATATGCCAATTGCAAAGTACACATCGGGTGAGACGAACTTGCCGGATTGCCCGACCTGCCAGGAGACTGGCGCGAGCCCCAGATCGACCGCCGGCAGACTCGCCCCCACCGCAGCATGATCTAAAGCATGCGCGAGTTGTGCCAGATAGGCAAACCCCTGCTCATTGAGACCTCGTCCGCCGGAAAGGACCAATTTGGCGGAATGCAGATCGAAGCCTTCCTCATCCACTGGCACGGTCGTAACCGTCAGAGGCTCTACCTCAGGTAACGAGACATCGATCGTCTCGACTCTCGCGGTGGACGGACCAAGTGCAGGGTGGTCGCCTTTCGGGGATTGAACCACGCAAGTACAGCTGCCACCGCCCAGCTGTGTTTCCAGCTGCAGCCGCCCGCCATAGGCGCCGCGGCCCAGCCAGAAGCCGCTCTCATCCCTTTCAAGGGTGAGCACTCGCCCCGCGCATTCAAAGGCGAGATCGACGCTCACCATGGCGGCAATAACATCACCTGAAGGATCGGCGCTGAAGACGCAGATATACGAATTTCCACCGGATGTATCGCAAACCTGATGCAAGCATTGGCTGCAGAGCGATGCGAGCTGTTCTGGATCACTCGCCGCACTGACATTCTCCGTGACCGCAAAAGCACGGCTCACGCCCATTTCCACCGCATGTTCAGCCAGCTCACCAGCTTCTGGACCGCACGCCAATGCCCAAAGCTCCAGCTCCTGCGCTTTAGCGAACGCAAGACTTGCCGCTAATGCATCTGTCGCACCAGGCAGGCAGACGGCCAGCAGAATAGGTGTCGCGCGGCTCATGTTGCCGCGCCTATGCGTAAAATCTCAGCGAGCTCCTGTGTCTGCGCCGCGATGTCGCCGGTCAGAATGCGGCATTGGCCCTCTGGTCTGCTCTGGCGCAGGGCACTGACTTTTCGTGCGACCGGCATCGACGCGCGCCCAGGATCGGCGTGATGTCCTATTTCGGCCGTGCGCGCCTGCATTGCGTTCTTCATCAGCGGATGCCGCAGCCGATTGCTCTTGTCATTGGTTACGCTGGCGACGATCTGGCGATCGAGCTGGATACTTTCCACAACGCCATCACGGCGACGCTGGAGCTGAATACTCTGCCCACCGACTTCAAGAGAGTGGATCAGGCCAACATATCTATTCCCCAGTATACGCGCCAACATTGCCGGCACAGCACCATCATCGCAGTCGCCAAACTCTCTGCCGATCAAGATCACATCAGCCGGTTCGCCATCCGCAGCGACCCGCTCTGCGAGCACACGCGCCACATGTGCCCGATCCGCCAGACCTCCGGTCCCGACTGATACAGTTTCGATCCGGTCCGGCTTGTAGGCAGCAACTTTGCGCGCAAGCCGCGAAGACTCCTCGCCGATAAGGTAGGCCTCAAGCACGTACGCCTGTGTGTTACCCCCTTCGCGCAGACGCAAAGCCAGTTCCAGCGCCGCCTCATCAAATGGGCTTAAGGCCAGCTTTTGCGGATCACGCGACGGCAGTGCCCCTGAAGGATCGAGGGAGAGCATCCATTTCGGATCCAGTATAGCTGCCAGGAAGACGATGATCTTCATGCGCGACTTCCTTCGTCCGCAGTAAGTCGATCTGCAAAAATTCTCCCAAAAACCACCGCCTTACCCAACGCGGAACCAGTCATATAGGCGGCTCCGTGAAAGCCTCCCGTCACTTCGCCAACGGCATAAAGCCCCGGAATAGGTTCACCAAAGACATCGATCACACGTGTCGACGGATCAATACGCAATCCGCAATAGGTACCAAATACCACCGCCGTGGACGGATAGGCATAGAAAGGCGGTGTCTCGATCGGTCGAAGAGCCCCATGATGATGCACCAAGTTGCTGCGCCCGAACGCTTTGTCCTGGCCAGCGGCGACATCACTATTGTAGCGATCAATCGTGGCTTTCAGTACGGATGGATCGATTTCGAGCTGCGCCGCCAACCCCTCGAGGCTGTCGGCAACGTAGAACAGACCTTCTTCCAAACGCCGCTCGAAATCCATGATCCGGACCCGATTGTCACCCGTGTCGAAAATCGCCTGATCAAGAATCTGATAACTGACATGGTTCGACTGGGCCATGACGGCATCTCCAAGCAGCTTGTAGGAGATTGACTCATCGACGAACCGGTTGCCTTTTTCATTCACAGCGATGGCGCCCTTGTAAACCGCCTGAAGACTATGATCATTGGTTTCATCAAACGGATGCTTGCCGAATGTACCCTTGATGTAGGCCATATCGCGCAGATCCGCGCCCAGCTTCCAAGCCATGCGAAGACCGTCGCCCTCATTGCCCTTGCCACTGACAATCAGTGCATGTTCATACGCAGGTGAGAACGTCTTCAGGAGACCTGCATCCCATGCAAAGCCTCCACTGGCGAGCAACACGGCCCTGCTGGCCAAATACTCAAGACCATCATCAGTAACCACGCCAGCGACACGTCCTGTTGTGTCGTCCACGACAAGGCGTCCAGCCCGTGTATTGAACACGACTTCGCACTTTCCGGTCTCAACTGCACGATTACGCAGTACCCGAACCATATCGGCCGGGTCCACATTATGGGCGCGTTTGGCGGATTGTCCGGAAGCAGCCTCCACGACCGGACTGAAAGTTACGCCCGCAGATTTCAGCCATTCATAAGTATCGTGTTGCGCATCCACGTAAGCGCGAACAAGATCGGGATCATTTGCCCCCTTGCCGACCTCAATCAGATCACGCTCCAGAAGCTCCGGACCATCATCGATGTTATTAGCCTTCTGAATATCCGTCCCGGCAAATGCAAGGCAACCGCCACTTTTGGCTGATGAGCCACCAATCTCATCTGTCTTCTCCAGAACGATGACCGAGAAACCATGTTCCACCGCACGCAATGCAGCGCAAAAGCCAGCCGCTCCACCGCCGACAACAACAATTTCACTCTCACGTGCCATGACCATGCCTAGCTCAACCCGTAGAAGCGGAAGAGTTCGTCGATACGGTCCTTCGGCGGTCTGGTAGAGAAGTAACCACCGGGTTGCATGGATTGACCATCACGATGGGCGTCCACCAACCGCTCGGCACGCTGGATCCAGGCCGCAAGTGAATCGATGATTGGTACACCATCCACTTCACTGATGCCGTTGCGCGCGAGAATCACATTCAGCGGTGCTTCGCCCGGGATAATAACGTCGGCACCTGTCTTGATCATCTTGCGCGCGGAGGCAAAGAATCTCTCCAGCAATGGTTCAGGATCATCAAAGGCTGGCAGAACGTCGTGGAACGTGAAGCCTACATGGCTGGCGACAACAAAATTATTCTCATATCCATGCTGACGGATATTCGCTGCGGTGAGTTCCGCCAGCTCACTAATAAAGACCAGAACGCCGATCTTGCTGCCCGCTTTGCTCGCGCTTTCCAGTGCAGCCTCCAGATAACCTACCACCGGAATCTCCACCAATGTCTGGATCTCCCTCAGTGCAGGCTCAGGCAACGTACTCAAGGCGAAGGCGTCAAACCCACCCTTTTCGGCGGCACGCGCGGCCTGCATAAACTGCAAACCGTGCAGGTACTGAAAGGCACAATACTTGATATCGTCACCCGGATAGTTTGAACGATATGTCCGTGGCCGCATTCCATGCATGACGATCTCTGTGTCCGCACGTGAGACCGTTCGAAAATGTTCCTCGAGAGCCTGTCGATAGGGTGTAAGCTCACCGAGGACCGTAAAGCTTTGGTGCCAAATGCGTATACTCATACTTACTCACTATGCTGAGGTATGGAAGGTCGCCCTTGATCGCCTTGGGAGGATGCAAGTTGCGCGATCAAGGGCGGGTCACCAGTCCGGACCGAATTAAGGGTCTCGGCGACCAAACGGGGGCTCGCTTATTCGAAGCGTTATCGAATCTAGTCCTTACCGAACATCAGATCCGGAAGCTCCTGCCCGAGCAGATATCCACCTACCAAACCAGCTGTATCATCGGCGTTTTGGGTAATATGGTTGGCGCCTGCGATTGTGTCCCGCAGGAAGCGTTGCATCGGATTGGAAAGGTAGATGCCACGCGCCCCCATAGGCTTGAACAGCAGCATCACCGCCTCCTCACATTCCCGGCCGACTCTTGCGGTGTCGAGCAGATAGTGCGCACGCTCTTCCTTGCTGATCCGCTCTCCGTTCTCAAGCTTCTCCATCACCTCAGCCATCATGAATTCCATGCGCGCCTTACACGAACGCACGAGTCCAACAGCATTCCCCAGACGGTCTTTCACATAGGGGCTAAGTGCTGCAGCGTCTCCGGTTCCGGTATTCTTCCGCACTTTCATATGCTCGATATAGACATCGATGGCGCCCTGGGCGAAGCCGATAATCACGGCTGAAACGGCCGAATAGAAAACGGTCATGAAAGGAATGGCGTAACTCGGGCCGAATTCCTTATTCGGATGATATTCAATCATACTGTGAGTACGGTGATCCGGTATGAAAGCGTCATTCACCATCAAACTCTTGCTGCCAGTTCCTGCCAGGCCGAACACGTGCCAGTCATCGATGACGTCGTAATCGTCATGCGAGACAAGCAAAGCAATTCGGTTGACTGGCACACCTTCTTCGTTGCGCTCGAGCGCACCCACGAAGGCCCATTTGCCATGATCTGTACCGCTGGATGTCGGGTAGCGTCCCGACAGGCGGTACCCGCCCTCCACCTTGGTGAGCTTCCCTACGGGAGGATAGGATGACGCGACAATGACCGTATCATCCTGGCCCCACACATCTTCACCCGCTTGCGCATTCATGACACCAAATTCCCACTGGTGCACGCCCAGGATCATCATGTTCCATGCACTTGCAGGGCACCCCCGCCCCAGCTCGTTCAGCACCCGGAAAAATACAATCGGGTTCATGCCATAACCACCCCAACGCGGAGGCTGCAGGATCTTGAAGAAACCGGCATCGACGAAAGCCTGGATAGTCTCTGAAGAGACTTTCCGGTCTTTTTCGACCTGATCGGCCTTTTCTTTCAACATTGGAATGAGCGCTTGCGCCCTTTCAACAAGCTCACGCGAGCTCGGTATTGCGGTTGCGCCACTTTTGACCGTCTCAAGTGCTGGCATTTTCTAATCTCCCGATGTTCATTTATTGTTTTGCTGTGGTGAGGGTGGCAAACTTCCGATCGAAGTAGATAAGCGGAGCGCGGGAAGTCTCGTCTTTTCGGATATCAGTGACATCAATGAGAAAAAGCGTGTGAGTGCTTTCAGTTATTGTATGGCTGACATTGCCCCGGAAGCTGGCAAGACAGGACCTGAGCCGAGGTGCTTCGCCCGGTTCCAGGTCCCATTCACCACCTTCGAAACGTTCATTTGGATTGCTCCCGTCCTGGCCAGAAAACCGCAAAGCCAGGTCCCGTTGCGCCTCAGTCAGAACGTTGATCGACAGTACAGAGCTCTTCTTGATGATGTCGTGAGCGAATACATTATGGTTCACGACAACGAGGAGCCGGGGCGGGTCTGCCGTCACCGAACAGACCGCAGTCGCTGTTAGCCCGGAATATTCCGCGCCATCGGCAGTTGCGATAACACAACATGCCCCAGCGAAGTTCCGCATTGCAGAGCAGAACTTGCTGCTCAGATCTGCGGAGACCGACGCGCACGCCTGCTGGATCGACGCGGCTCTCGCTGGCTTACACAGTCCATCGGGCTTGTGTTCGGATGCCATCACATCAAGCCTTCCCTGTATCTATAAATCGGGACACAACAGCGTTGAATTCCACGCTGTCTTCATATTGTGGCCAGTGCCCTGCCGGTGTCTTCATCACATAGAGCTGACCATTTTGCAGGCGCGGGAGAGCCGCCTCGGCGGCCGCCACATCGTGAATGGGATTGTGCAAGGTCCACAGCATCAATGCCGGGCATGCAATCTTCTCCAACTCCAGCATGGGAAAGCCGCTCTTGCCGGCCGCGACCCTCGCGACACGTTCAAAGATCAATGGAGCGGTTTTTTGATATCCCTCACTGCTATAGATCTTGAGGCGTGTCTCAACCAATTCATCGGAGATTTGCCCCCAGTTCCCTTTGTAGAAGAGCCAGCGCATACGGTCACGAACTGACTCGAAAGTCGGGGCCTTGCCCATCGTACTTTTGCTGAGGCTCGCCAGGTCGGCAACGTCCTGATGGCCTTTCTCGCTTACAATGGGTATTCCGCCAGCGGTGTTGAGAATGAGCGTCTTGGTATATTGGGGATACTTTACTGCAAATGTACCCGCGACCATGCCACCGAGCGATTCCCCGGATATATGCGCCGACGTTACGCCAAGGGAATCCAACAACTCCCGGAGCTGTTCGACATAGTCATCGATCGCGTACTCAATATCTGTTTTCTTCTCGGAATATCCGTGTCCGACGAAATCAAAAGCTACGATGTGGTAAGTCTTGCCAAGCTCAACGACATTCTTTGCATACGCTTCGATGTGCCCCCCGACACCATGCATAAGAATGAGAGTTTCAGGGTTCCCGACGCCAGCCTCGGCGATCCGGGTTTTGCCCATTGTCGGCAAATCAACATACCTAATGCTCGCGCTGAGAAAGTCTAACCAAAGAGACATGTTCACTTATCCTTGTTTCCGAAGAAAATGTTTCAAGCCGAGTTCCGGAGGCGCCGGTGGCCCCAATCACTCATTTTGTTGTACTCGACGACCTGCCAGCTCTGTTCGTCGATCACGAGGCCGCCATGCCCCATTTCGACGCCAAATCCGCTAGGCGAGACCATGTAAAATGAGAACATCTGATCGTTGGGGTGATGTCCGAGATCGAGTATGATCGGGATGTCGGCGGCGCTGGCCCTGTCGTAAGCCAAACCGACATCATTCATGTCAGCGACCTCGACCATGAAGTGATTTAGGATCTTCTCTGATGGAAACTGTCCCGTGGCCAACGAGTGATGCCTGCCGGTCGCGGTATGGAAGAAGACAGCATCCGCAACCTTCCCTGGCTCGATCTCCTGACGGATGTAGTCGCTGACCTTCAAACCAATCACGTCGACGTAGAACTGCCGGGATTCAGCATAGTCGCGCGCGACAGGCAGCACGTGACCGAAGCCCAGATCTCCGGTCACGAAGCCTGGACCGACCAGACTTGGTGACTTGAACGGATCCATGAGAGACAGAATCCGGGGACCGTAGTAAAACTCATGGCGAAATCCATTCGGATCAGCGCAGCGATAGAGCTTTTCGACCTTGCGCACCGCAAGCAGTTCTTCTTCTGCCTCCTGAACATCACATCCACGCGCACGAAGTTGTGCGACGTATGCGTCCAGTTCACCTTCTGACTTCAACGCCCAGCCAATCGCCGACAAGTCTTCCTCATCGCCCCGCTGAACGATCAAACGATGTGCAAGCTCGTCCATTCGGAATGACACGTAGGAATCTGTATCTTCGCCGATCTGCATACCGAGTATTTCGGTTGAGAACTTCCGCCAGTCGTCGAGCTTTTCTGAATTGATTACAACATAACCAAGACTGGAAACTTCCGGCATATTCACCTCCCTGATCAAATTATCGTTTTCACGTCACAGCCACTTCGCTGGCGCGTTTTTTTGTTGATCCAAGGGTGAGAAAAGTAGGCGCGGTCGGCAAACAATATTTGCTGAACCCTAATATCAAGAAGCGTGATAGCAAATACAGACCTAAGCGAGCGTGGTCAGAAATCCGCTACCCATCAAGAACGACGATATCGGCTTTTCAATCATGCAATTTGTGGGGCTTGGAGTTTGACGCCAAGATTTGCCACGGATCGAAATCCGATCCTGAAATCATGAATTCGATTTCAGGAAAGAAACAAAATCAAGCGCGCCACTCATGGTGCCGAATCAGGGAGGAAAGTATGCTCAACGGGGTCACACGTAATGAGTCGGCATGCCGCTCACGTATGAAAACACGAATACTGGTAACATCAGCACTTTTTTCGATCGCATCGCCGATTGCGTCTCAAGCCTTCGCGCAACAAGCTGATGAAGCGGTTGCCACGAATGCGCCGGATACCTCACGCCAACTCGATACGGTCACCGTTACCGCTAGACGAGTAGAAGAAAACCTGCAGAATGCGCCGGTTGCGGTCACGGCTTTCAACGCAAACGATCTGGAACTACGCGCTGCAGAACAGCTCGATGACGTTGCGCGATTTTCGCCGAATGTTGCCGCGTACCCGGGCGCGTTTTCCGTTTCAGATTCCGGGCAATTGTTTATCCGGGGAATCGGCCAGTTTGATTACATCGTCACGACCGATCCTGGCGTGGGGGTATACCTTGATGGCGTTTATCTCGCCCGCACGACCGGCAATCTCCTCGATTTGGCCGATGTTGAGCGAATAGAGGTTCTGCGCGGACCGCAGGGAACGCTTTATGGCAAGAACGCGTTGGGCGGTGCGGTGAATGTCGTAACCCGCAAACCATCGAATGATGCTCGCGGCAAAGCGGCCGTTACGGTCGGTGAATATAATCGTATTGACGCTTATGGCTTCCTCTCAGGTCCGCTTGTTAAAGACAAACTTGCCGGCTCAATTGCGGTCATGACTCAAAACCGGGACGGTTACGTCGAGCGTGTGCTGGAGCCTGGCAAGACACAAGGCGGGACCGACTCTCAGGCGGCACGCGTTGCCCTTCGTTGGACGCCGACGGAATCCTTCTCTTTCGACCTGGCTGGGGACTACACAAGTTCCGACACCGAACAGGGTCCGTACCGCTACGCCGGTCGCTTCACGGATGATCCAGCCGTTCTCTATACCCTCCTCGACCCAGGCGGCGTTGATCAGTACGATACTGATAACCTGTTGGAGTCCTACGCCACGGGCGATAACTACGTCGAAGTCGATATCTGGGGCATCTCCGGCACAGCTGAGTGGGAGCTCGGCAACTCAACCTTATCGTCCATCAGCAGCTTCCGCTCCAGCGAAATCGCCAATCTTGGTGACCTTGATGGAACGCCTTTCAGCATCCTCACGGAATATGACGACATCAGTCAGGAGCAGTTCAGTCAGGAGCTGAGACTTAGCGGCACTTCCATGGACGGCAAACTCAATTATACGAGTGGGCTTTTCTATCTGACAGAAGATGCCGACCAGTACATCAATGTGGATATCCTGAGCGACCTGCCAGTGCTGCCGGCTCCCGGCATTCTGGACCGCATTGTCAGCGCAAATCAGAAACAGGAGAGTTACGCGGCTTATGGCCAGGCCGACTATACCTTGAATGAGAAATGGTCCGTCACAGGGGGATTGCGTTACACCTATGAAGAAAAGAAAGCGACGCTCTCGACCTTCCGTGACACCCTTGGCTTTTATGAACTGGCCCCAGGTACGTATACTGAGAGCTGGGATGCGCTAACCCCGCGCATTGGTCTGAACTACCAGTATTCTGACAGTGTCCTCTTCTACGGCTCAGTCGCCCAGGGCTTCAAAAGTGGTGGATTTAATGGTCGCGCCACCTCTCTGGATACGGTTGGCCCATTTGATCCGGAGAATGTCTGGACCTATGAGTTGGGCCTCAAATCGGAACTTTTCTCACGCCGGCTTCGATTCAATGCAGCAGCCTTCATGAACGACTACGAGGACCTGCAATTCTCCGTTTCATCGCTGGCTGATGATGGTGTCACATTGCTGATCGGCTTGGAAAATGCTGCTGCAGCGGAGATCAACGGCTTTGAAATGGAAGTTGTTGCGGTCCCGGCAGACAATTTGGATGTCAGTTTTTCCCTGGGCTACCTCGACGCCAAGTTCACAGAAGTCAGCCCCCAAGCGGATGAGATCACGGCTGATAGCAAGTTGATGGGGGCGCCGGAATGGACAACATCCCTCGCTGCGCAATATCGCATTCCCGTACACGGACTGGGTGAGTTCACCCTGGCCGGTGACTATAGCTATCGCAGCAAGATCTACTTCAATCCGCTGAACACAGAAGGAATTACGGGCGCACTGGAACTGGTCAATGCCCAGGTTTCGTTCGCACCCGAGAACTCCAATATTCAATTCACAGCAGGCGTCACAAACCTATTCGACGAGGAGTATTATGCCTCCGGCCTCGGACCTGCTGGTCTTGGCATGATCCGAGGCGTTGTCGGTCGCCCTCAGGAGTGGTTCGCACGCGCCACTTATTCATTCTGAGGCCGGCCTGTTGGAGATTGCGCTTTACGACTCCGTGACGCGTTTGGCGACAGGTGAGAAAAACAGGCTCTTGAACCGGTTTTTCGCACCTGTCCGCCTGGCCGTCTTCGTTGCTATCGTACTCACCTCAAACGCTTGCGCTCGAACCGAGAGCGATTTTCAGGTCAGGTACCTGGACAGTCCTCCCAGGCCGGAAGACATAGTACAATCCGCGGATGGGGGACCGGTCTTCGTGTCGGCCCTTTCCACATCTCCCGCGGACAACCGTGCAGGCATTTATATCCTCGACCGGCAACGGGGAACACCGATTGAGACGGTATTGTATTGGTCGCCGGAAGCGGCGACGCAAACCTTCGCACCGAGTTCCTGCGGCCTGACGACCCCCGCGAGGCTCGCGCCGCATGGAATTGCTATTGGATCATTTGCATCTGACACCGAGCACTTGCTCGTCATTGCGCATGCTCCAGTCGAGGCGGTCCTTGTATTCGACATCCAGCAAGATGACGGGAACATCACGCTGACCGAGAATACATGCCTTGCTCTGCCCCAGGGCGTCTTCGCAAACGCCGTCACGGCACTTGGCCCGAATGGCCTGGCGGTTACGAAGATGTTCAACCCGCAGGAAGGCGATCCGTTTGAGCGCTTTTCAAAGCAGCAAGACACAGGCTCGATACTGACCTGGTTCCCCGCGACAGGTTGGCAGGACCACAAACAGCTACGCTTGTCCGGCCCGAATGGCCTGCTGTGGGAAGAGGAGACCAATAGTCTGATTGTCGCCGAATGGGCGCGCCATCAAATCATGCGTATTCCAGCAGGTGAGACAGATGGAGATCTCGGCGATGCCCAGATCCTCACAAAGCTCTCCTACATGCCGGACAATCTTCGCTGGAGCCGTGACGGAGATATCCTTGTAACCGGACAAGGCAGCAGCATTGGCGAAGGCCATGCCTGTATCGCCGGTGAGGCAGAATGCCCAACAGGATTCGAGATCACCTGGATCGACCCGGTCGTTGGAACGATAAGACAAGTCGCAAGTATTGCCTCCTCCGATTTTGGAATGGCCAGTGTCGCAGCAGAGGTTGACGATCGTATTTGGGTCGGAAGTGTTTCCGGAAATCAAATTGCCGAGGTTATAGTCATTCATCCACAAATATCAGGGAGCGAAAAATGACTATGATGGCACCTCTTTCCACTGCAGCAGAGCTTACTCATCCTATCCAGACTTGCATAACAAATTCCGGAGCGGTGGGGCGATGAGTGACATGTCGCTGCAGAACTACCGCAATATCGACCTCAGCCTTTTCCTCGTCATGGAACAGTTGTGGATGACACGTAGCGTCTCCGAAGCAGCACAAAGGCTGAATTTCGCACAATCAACTGTCAGCATGGCGCTCAAGCGCCTGCGCAGTCAGTTTGATGACGAATTGTTTGTCTGGAACGGGCATGTCATGCACCCGACGCCTCGCGCAGAGAATTTGATGCCCGAGATACGCAAGATCATATTTCAGGTGCGCGACCTGCTGGACAATGCCCGAGAAGACCTTCAGTCCGCCCACCGACATTTTGTTCTCGCCACAGCGGACTACGTTGCTGAGCTTTACGGACCACAGCTGATACAGCGCGCCAAGATTGAGGCCCCACATTTCAAATTCGATTTTGTTGAAATAAAACCACAGCTCATCAATCGCAGCAGCCTGCCTGATGTTGACATGTTCATCCTGCCGCAAAACTCCTTGCAGACGGTTGGTCTGCGAACTGAACACCTTCATCTGGATAACTATGTATGCATCGCTCACGAGAAGAATGAAAAACTGTACGACGGCATTAGCGCGGAGGACTTTCTAAGACTCTCCCATGTTGGCTACACAGCCATTCCAAGAACTGTTTTCAGCCACGAAGCCGCCCTATGGCACAAAGAGGGCCTGCTGCCCAATTTCGTGCTGACGTCGGCAAGTTATTCGACATTTTCCCGCATCGTTGCGGAGAGCGACGCCGTTGGTGTCGTGCCGGGAAAGGTCGCAAACCTTGCTGTCAGCACTCTGCCGATAAAGATCATCGAACCTCCCCTGCCCTGCGAAAAGCTGGACCTGATAATGGTATGGCGCCCGGACCAGGACGATGATGCCGGACATGAGTGGTTGAGAAAGAACCTAAAAGCCATAGCCGGACAAAGCCAGGTAGACCAACCAGAAATGAGCTTGTCTGAATAGTCACATCACCAACCCGGAGTTCCCCATGAACACGTCTCCTCCCAAAATCCCTGCCCACTCTCCAGGCGCAAGGCTAAGAGCCTTGATGAAGGATTCTGACGAAACGATTCTCGCACCTGGCGCACCAAACGCGCTGACGGCCCGCATCGCGCAGGACGCCGGATTCAGCACTGTGTACGCAAGCGGTGCAGGCATCGCGAACTGGGCGCTCGGTGTACCGGATCTGGGGTTGGCCAGCATGTCTGATGTCGTTGGAGAGGTTGCGCGGATCTGTGCTGCGGTTGACATCCCAGTCATTGCCGATGCGGATACGGGATACGGCAATGCTCTGAATGTTTTTCGCTGCGTACGCGAATTCGAAAGGGCTGGCGTAGCTGCGATCCAATTGGAAGACCAGGTTCACCCCAAGAGGTGCGGACATTTCGATGGCAAATCCGTCATTGATGCATCTGAGATGGTTGCGAAAATCAAGGCCGCAACAGATGCACGTCAAGATCCGGATCTGGTCCTCATTGCGAGAACGGACGCACGGGCAGTCTATGACCTCGAAACAGCCATCGAACGGGCTCAGCTCTACCGTGAAGCCGGCGCGGATGTCATTTTCCTTGAAGCTCCGAGAACAGTTGATGAGTTGGCTGAAGTTGCCAAGGCCGTCGACGGTCCTCTGGTCGCGAACATTGTTGAAGGCGGAAAGACACCCGCTGTGTCACGCGCGGAGCTGACAAAGATGGGCTATGCACTCGTCCTCTACGCCAATCTGGGACCGCGCGCGGCGATGATGGCGATGAAGAAGGCCTTCGCTCACCTCAAGACGCATGGTGACAGCGAAGAAATTCTCAACGATATCGTGACCATGCCCGAACGGAACCGGCTGACAGGCATGGACTTCTGGAAAGGACTCGAAGCGAGTTACGCTGGCTGAACCAGGCGCAAGCCTCAGCTCAGGAAACTGGTCTGCAAGAGAGTCTGCGCGGTTTCACGCAAATGACTGGCCAGGAGTTCTGCGGCCCTCTCACCATCGCGTGCGAGGGCCGCATGGAGGATCTGCTCATGCTCGCCCAAAATATCCCGGGGCGGACGAGTAAGCTTCGCAGTCAGCTGGCGATACCGTTCCGATTGTACATAAAGAGCACTCTGTGCCTTCAACAGCCACCGGTTGCCACATCCGGAAACCAGAGCAGAGTGAAAGTCTTCATGGGCTTTTGTTTTATCTTTGCTGCCACCATTTGACTGCTGGAGATCACGCATGACGTCAAACGTCTGACGGCAGCTGCTTTCCCAATCGATGCCGCCCCGTCTAATGGATTCCCTGAGGCAGAGCGTCTCGATGGCCACGCGAGCTTCTGTCAGTTCCGACAGGTCACTGCGGGAAATTCCGCTAACCCGAAAGCCGCGCCGGGGTTCTGCGGAAACAAGGCCCTCGGCCTGCAATGCAGAGAGGCCTTCGCGCACGGCGCCAGCGCTTACACCAAACTCTTCAGCCAACCCCATAATACTGAGCTTTGCTCCGGGTTCGGCGCGCGCCGATACGATGTCGTCCTTCAATCGCTGAATCACGTTTTCGACCTGCGTGGCGGCCGTAGGCGATACCGTTTTTTTCGAATCCATCTGCATGCGTGAACCTAATACATCCAAAATCCCTAAGAAATCCAGCTTGGGGCAAAATACTTATTGTTTCTATTTTTTTATATATTGACGGTCTCGATTATATATAATTTATGCTCAGGCAACACTGAATTACTCAAATTGAACCGGAGGAAATGATGCGGCTGCTGAACTTCATGGCATCGGAAGGGCCCCGTCTCGGCCTAAAGCGCGAAGACGATGTTGTAGATCTTACCGCTGCGGGCCTCCCGGCCACGCTTGAAGCGCTTTTGCAATCAGGCCCTGATTACACTGAGCGTGTCGCAACAGCTGCAGCCGCCTCAAAAACCTGCATTCCCTATTCGGAAATTGAGTTCCTTCCCCCAATTATAAATTGTGCGAAGGCAATCGCTGTTGGCCTCAATTATGTCGACCATGCCGCTGAATCGAAATTCGAGCCTCCGAGCTATCCCGTACTCTTCAACCGCTACCCGACTTCCTGGGTCGGACACGATCAACCGATCATCCGCCCACATATCTCTGACAAGTTCGATTATGAGGGCGAGATGGCCGTCATCATCGGTAAATCGGGACGCTACATTTCAAAAGAAACCGCGCTCGACCACGTGGCCGGATATTCCGTCTTTAACGATGGCTCGATCCGCGACTACCAGACCAAGTCAGCGCAATGGATGATGGGCAAGAACTTCGATCGGTCTGGCAGCTTTGGTCCCGTCTTCGTAAGCGCAGACGAACTTCCAGCTGGCGCGACCGGACTGAGCCTGCAAACCCGATTGAACGGCGAAGTCATGCAGAGCACTTCGACGGATCAGATGATCTTCGATGTTGCGACCTTGATTGCCTTGATCTCCGAGGCCTTTGAGCTGGTACCGGGCGATGTGATCATCTCAGGAACGCCGGCAGGCGTTGGCGCAGCGCGCAAGCCGCAGGTCTTCATGAAGCCAGGCGACGTGTGCGAGGTGGAAATCGAAGGGATCGGAATCCTGTCCAACACGATTGCTGACGAGCAGTAACGGGGGAAATCGCTATGGCGACGCCAAACGAGGATGTCCGTAACCCGTTTACTGGGCTCGACGTAACCTGGATGCTTCAGACGCAGGCTGAGCGTTTCAAACAAAAGCCACTGCTGACCTGGGCACCGTTCGACGCACCTGCGCGGCACTACAGCTATTCCGAATTTGTCCACCTGGCAGGCTGCCTCGCTGCCAGCTTGAGTGCGAAAGGCGTGCAGGAAGGCGACCGGGTGCTGGTGCATCTGGAGAACTGCCCGGAATTCCTGCTCAGCTGGGCGGCACTGGCCGAACTTGGGGCCATTGCCGTGACGACCAATACGCGCAGCGCGATCGATGAGCTGAGCTACTATATCGACAATAGCGGTGCAAAATGCGCGATCACCCAACCCTCTCTGTTTTCGACGCTGCAGGCAGCCGGGAATGATCTCAACTTTATCGCGGTCACCAGCCATAATGCGGGGGTAAACGAGGTCCCGCCAAGCGGCCCGGGGATTGAAAGCTTTGATCAAATGCTCACTGGCGAGCCGGCCGCAAACAGGCACCGCGTGTCCGCAGATCCCAACCGGCCAGTCGGTGTTCAGTATACCTCTGGTACGACCTCCAGACCCAAAGGCGTTGTCATTACCCATGGCAATGCGCTCTGGGCAGCTCGTGTAACCGGGGGGCATCTGGGCACGCGGACCGATGATACCCAACTGATCTTCCTCCCGCTTTTCCACATTAACGCCCTTGCCTATTCTTTCCTGCCGGCCCTTTGGAAAGGCGCTACGGTGGTCCTGATGCCGAAATTTTCGTCCAGCCGGTTCTGGAATGTCTCGCTGGAACACAAGGTGACGCTCGGCTCGTTGATTCCCTTTTGCTACCGTGCGCTCGCGGACGTGGAACGACCGAAGAAACACTACTACCGCACCTGGGGCGGCGGCATTTCCTATGTCCCCATCGCTCAGGAGCTCGGGATCCATACGGTCGGCTGGTACGGAATGACTGAAACCATTTCCCAGCCCATCACGGGTCATAATGATATGCCGAACGAGCCTGACGTGATCGGTCGCGCCGCACCGGAATATGACATTTCGATTGTTGATGAAAACGGCAATCCAACCCAATACGGCGATGTAGGGCACCTCCGTGTGAAAGGCCGCCCCGGCCTTTCATTGTTCAAGGAGTACCTCTTCAACGAAGAAGCCACCCGAAATGCGTTTGATGAAGAAGGCTGGTTCATAACCGGCGATCGCGTCATCCCGTTCGAAAACGGCACGATCCGCTTCTCCGATCGCGACAAGGACATGATGAAAGTCGGCGGAGAGAATGTCGCGCCTTCTGAGGTCGAGCGCGTGCTGATGAGTCTCGAATCAGTCGCAGAAGTGGCCGTCGTCGCGAAACGCCACCCCATGCTCGACGAAGTCCCGGTCGCATTCATCCGCCCCACTCAGCCATCGAGCGACGTCGACCAGGAGGCCCTGCGCGCCGAAATTGCAGCGGCCACAGCCAGCGCGCTCGCCGACTTCAAGCAGCCGCGAGAGATATACTTTGTTGATGATTTCCCGCGCGTCACGCTGGAAAAAATCGCGAAGGCCAAACTGCGCGCCCGACTGGAAGAAAGCGACAAATAACATGACCCAGACGATGGAATCTCCCGTCACGACCTATCAGAACTATCTCAATGCCGGCTCGTTCAGGCTGCAGAAGAGCGCTGAGACCGGGAAGTATATATTCTTCCCACGCGTGGCTGAGCCTCTGACAGGATGCACTGACCTGACATGGGAAGAAGTGGAAGGGAAAGGCACGGTCTATTCCTACACATTCTTCCATTCACGCCCCCCAAAGCCGCCCTACAATGTCTGCCTGATCGACCTGGATGAAGGTGTGCGGCTCATGTCGCGCGTGGAAGGCGTTGAGCCGGGCACATTGAAGATCGGCATGCGTGTAAAAGCGCGTGTGCTGCAGACGGACGAAGATGCAGTCATCGTCTTTGACCCCCTGGTATCTGAGGAGGATGCAGCATGAGCTTTCCCAGAGGCAAAGCCGCAATCGTCGGCGCAGCAACCTATGGCATGGGTGAAAGCCCCGGCGCCTTGCCGATCGAACTTGCCGTCGGTGCCGCCGGACTGGCTCTGAAGCAGGCCGGCTTGACTTTTTCTGACGTGGACGCCGTGCTCGGCGCCTCCTCGACCAATCCCTTTTTCGGCCTTCAGATGGCGGAATATCTCGGTATACATCCGAAATTGACCAACAATAATGCCGTCGGCGGGTCTGCGTTCATGACCCACGTACTCTGGGCCAGCATGGCGCTGTCTGCTGGACTTTGCGACACGGTGCTCATCTCCTATGGCAGCACCCTACGGACCAGCAGCGGAAAGCTGAACCCGCCCCCGTCATCGCCGTTCGAAGCGCCCTATAATCCGCGCCGGCCGATTTCCGGTTATGCCCTCGCGGCAATGCGTCATATGCATGAATACGGCACGACGCGCGAACAACTCGCCGATGTGGCGGTTGCCGCACGCCAATGGGCGCAGCTGAACCCCAAGGCGTACAAGCGCGATCCGCTGACCCGTGAAGACGTTCTGGCTTCCCGAATGATCGCCGATCCCTTGTCACTGCTGGACTGTTGTCTGGTGACTGACGGCGGCGCAGCAATCGTGATGACCCGTGCAGACCGGGCAAAGGATCTCACCGACCGCCCGGTACATATTCTCGGTGCGGGAGAGGCCACACACCATTTGGAAGTGTCGAACTCACCGGGCCTGACCACCACCTCTGCGAAAGACAGTGGCCGACGCGCCTTTGAAGCCGCAGGCCTCCGCCCGAGCGACATAGATGTCGTCCAACTCTATGATGCCTTCACGATCAACACAGTGATGTTCCTCGAAGACCTCGGCTTCTGCCCCAAAGGGGAAGGTGGCGCATTCGTGACGGATGGACGGATCGCGCCGGGAGGATCGCTACCGGTCAACACGAATGGCGGCGGCCTCTCCTGCGTACATCCTGGCATGTATGGCCTGTTTGCCCTTGTGGAGGCAGTTGACCAACTGATGTGGCGGGCGGGCGAGCGGCAGGTGGAACGTCCTGAAACAGCCATTGCCCATGGTAACGGCGTAGAGCTCTCAAGTCAGGCCACTGTCGTTCTCGGAGGTCCGGAAACCGTCCCGAATTGATTATGAACAGCAGCCTTGGAAAGAGCCGAAAATGATTCACGTGAAAGATGTTGCCTTTGTTCGGTATCAAGCACCGGACCTGGATGAGATGGAATCCTTTATGGAGGACTTCGGGCTTACCACGGCGCAAAAAACCGATGACACGCTCTATATGAGGACACTGGCGGGGGCGCCGTTCGCTCATGTTACCCACAAAGGCCCTATCGCGTCCCTGGGCGTGGGCCTGTTCACCAAATCCATGGCGGACCTCGAGAAAATATCCGAGAGCGCCAATGTCCCGGTCGTGCCGGTAGATGGCCCGGTCCCTGGTTTCAAAGTGAGTCTCACCGAGCCGTCAGGCTTTGGTGTGGATCTCGTTTACTGGGACGAACACAAGCCACTTCGGCCAGAAGGACCGGTGGCGCGAAATACCGCCTATCAGCGTTTGCGCAAAGGTCATTTTGTCCGAGAAGGAAATACGCCTGCCCATCCAGTGCGCCTCGGCCACGTCGTGCTACGCTGCAAGGACTTTGACGGTACGATGGACTTCTTCCTGAACGTACTGGGTATGCGCCCGTCTGATAATTTCCATGATGGCGATCCTGAACATGTCATGGCGGCCTTCCTGCGTTGTGGCCTCGGCAAGGAATGGACTGATCACCATACGATCGTCGTGGCCCGTGCCCCTGACGGCATCTCGCGCATTGGGCATAGCGCCTATGAAATGATTGACATCGCCGAGGTGTTGCGCGGAAACAATTATCTTACCAGTCAGAATCGCAAGGCAAGTTGGGGCGTCGGGCGCCATATTCAAGGCAGCCAGGTCTTCGATTATTGGCGCGATCCATTCGGCAACCAGCTTGAACACTGGGCAGATGGCGACCTGGTAAATGATGACACGCCGGTCGGAAATGCGCAGACTTCCCCAGATCAACTTTATCAATGGGGCCCGGAGCCTGCAGCAGACTTCTTTGAACCCGGCCCGGCCATTTCAGAGCAATGACGTAAGCTGAAACGGGCACAAACAGACGGAAGATCTGTACCAATTGGAAGGAAACACCGCGTGCTACCAGTCGCAAGATCCGTTTCGGATCCGGCCCAACATGATGCCGGGTATGAACGCAATGTGATTATTCTGATGTCCCTTGGCTTCGGCCTTGTTGGACTGGACAGAACGATCATCTATCCACTCTTCCCCGTCCTCTCAGCAGAGCTCGGCCTGAACTATCAGGATATCGGCAATATTTCCGCCATACTGGCACTGACCTGGGGCGCATCAGCACTTGTCTCTGGCAGGCTGTCTGACCGGCTCGGCGAGAAGGCGATCCTTGTCCCGGCAACAATTGCCTTTTCCCTTCTGGTGCTCCTGACCGGATTCGCGAACAGCATTCTCACACTCTTGATTGTTCGTGCCCTGATGGGGTTTGCCGAAGGCCTGTTTGCGCCGGCCAGCATCGTGATCACGGTGCGCGCCTCCCGACCAGAGCGGATCGGCTTAAACACCGGCCTCCAGCAAATGGCAGCGCCTTTCTTCGGGTTTCTTGTCGCGCCCCTTCTCGCGACGTTCCTATTGACGACCGTAAAAGACTGGCACCTGGTGTTCTTCGTGGTCTCAATTCCAGGCCTGCTACTCGCCGCGGCCATGGCCAAAATCCTCAAAGGACGGCGGCAGAACGGAACCACCGGGACGGCGCCGGAGAAACCCGAGGTGATCACCAGAGCGCCACCCGAGCCCAGTGACGGAGTCCTGAAGTACCGCAACGCCGTGGTCGCGATTATCGGCGTCACGATCTGGCTATCATCCCTGACGGCTCTGGCGACCCTGCTTCCCAACCTGTTGACGGATCACATGGGCCTGAACATTCCCAGCATGGGCATCGTTCTGGCCGGGCAAGGGGTCGGAAGTGTCGCGGGCGTGCTGCTCATTCCAGCCCTGTCGGACAAGATGGGCACAAAGATCATGGTCGTGGCTTGTGCCATTCTGGAAGTCGTATCGCTGGCGGCCTTCCAGTACGCCCCCATAAACGTTCCCCTGCTCTTCGTACTGCTGTGCCTTATCTCCGGAGCCAATGCGGGTGTGATCGCCACGCTTCTTGGGCCTCTCATCAACAAGTCCGTCCCCAAATCGCTTGCGAATACTGCGACAGGGATGGCCATGGGAATCGGCGAGATCATCGGCGGCGCCGGCGCACCATTCCTTGCGGGCTTCATCGCCCATCACTACGGCATCGAGAAGATCCCGGGCGCGATCCTGGCCCTGCTCGTGGTCGGCACGGTTGTGATGATCATCGGCCTGAAGCCGCCGGAACATTCCAAGCAGACTGTCGAACCAGAAGTCAAACTTTGTTGAACCGACGAAGGCAGGACAGGAGACGGACATGACGCAATTCACGTTGGGCAAGCGCCTGGAAGGCAAAACAGCCATCATTACCGGCGGAGGCGGCGGTATCGGCAGTGCGACCGCGCAGATGCTGGCTGCGCATGGCGCCAATCTCGTCATCTCGGATATCAACCTTGCGGGGGCAGAAAACGCTGTCACACGGGTCGAACGCCTGGGCGCGAAAGGCCTGGCTGTGGAACACGACGTTGGCTCCGAAGCCTCATGGAAGGATGTGATTTCTGCAGCTGTCTCCGGTTTCGGCGGTATCGATATCCTGGTGAACAATGCCGGCCTGCACCGCGAAACCTCGTTCGGCGCGATCAGCCTTGCCGAATGGGATGAGGTGCTGAGAGTCGATCTCAGTGGCGCCTTCGTGGGTATTCGCGAAGCGGCCCCGAAGATTGCCGAGCGTGGGGGTGGCGCGATCGTCAACATTTCCTCCATCGCCGCACGTATCGGCGGAAGCTTTGCCCATTACAGCGTGGCCAAAGCCGGCATGATCGCCCTGACCCGCGCCGCGGCGATCGAATTTGCCTCGCAGAAAGTTCGGGTGAACACGGTTCTGCCTGGCCTCATCGAAACCGACCTGACCCGGCAGGTTCTCTCCCAGCCGGAACTGGCACGGGTCATGACCGGCGCCATTCCCTTGCCCTATGTCGGCCAGCCGGAGGACATTGCATCGGCCGTCCTGTTCCTGTGCTCAGGGGAATCCCGCTTCATGACAGGCGCTGAACTTACCGTTGACGGCGGATTGACCGCCACGGCCGGGCCGAAGCTCGATGATATGGATCGCCCGAAATGAACGGCGTAGCACCCAAAATGAATGTCCTGGCCTTCAAGGCTGCACGCCATCTTGAAGTCGAACGTCGTCCCCTGCCGGAGATAAATGCGGACAGTGTGCTAATCCGGGTGGCCGCGAATGGTGTCTGCCGCACAGACTTTCACATGTGGGAGAATTATGGCGACCCTGCCTTGGCGGAGGTCATGCCCGCACTCGTCGCCAAGACCGATGTGATGGGCCATGAAATCGCTGGCACGGTGGAAGAAATTGGTGCCAATGTTAAGCGGTTCAAGCGCGGAGACCGTGTGGTCGTTCCAACGACAGTGGGCGACGGCACCTGCAATATCTGTAAGTCAGGACATTCTCACCTTTGCGACTCCCTGACAGTGCCCGGCCACTCCTACCAGGGCGGCTATGCCGAATTTGTCGCCTTCCCTTCAGCTGATCGGAACCTGGTGCATCTGCCAGACGAGGTCGGCTTTCTCGATGCCTCGGCGCTGGGCTGCCGTTTCGTCACCGCTTTTCATGGTGTGATTGACCAGGCGAAGGTTTCAGCGGGAGAGTACGTCGTGGTATACGGCTGCGGTGGGGTTGGCCTTTCATCGGTGAACGTCGCGGCAGCGGCCGGAGCTGAAGTGATCGGCGTGGATATAAATGACGGAAATCTGGCGCTCGCCCGGGAGATGGGGGCGGCTCACACAATAAATAGTCGCACAACACTCCCCGTCGAGGCGATCCGCGAAATCACCCAAGGTGGCGCACATGTATCGATTGATGCGCTTGGTTTTGCCGAAACCTGCGTCGCATCGACCCGTAGTGTACGCAAGCGCGGTCGCCACTTGCAGCTAGGCGTACCATCCGTCGCCGAGCGAGGATCAGTGCTCCTTCCTGTTGAAGAGATGCTCAGCCGGGAAGTCGCATTCATCTCCGGCTTCGGAATGCCGGCACACAGGTTCGAGGCCCTGTTGCCAATGATCGCATCTGGCAGGCTGACGCCTGCCAGGATGATCAAGAGAGAAATATCTCTCTCAAATGTTCAGGATGTTTTGTGTTCGATGGAACACTTCTCGAATGAAAATAGCGGATCCGTCGTGGTTACGAATTTCTGCTGAGACGCGTTAAGATGGCATCCTTGGTTGTGTTGGATGCCCGAGAGTCTCAACCCGACATTTCCATACCGCTTGTTGAGGCTCGACGCGCGCGCTCAGCCTCCTGAATCATGCGGCCTTCTCTCACGCCCGGGAACAGGCTGACCGGCCTGCACCACTGAAAATCCACCCTTAAGCGGTGGACCGCGTCGTCGGGGGGAATGAATAGTCTGAATCACTATAATGGTTGCAGGCAGGGCCAAGCCTCGCTATTCCGGCATCATCGCAACTCAGACGGTGCTAAGCGTTTGGGGGCATTGCGGAAAGTGGGGTCCAAACCCACTTAATGTATTGTATTTACAGAGGTCTTGCGAAGGTCTCCTTCCACCAGCCTATCTGGTTTGGGACCAGAGGGTCGTAGGATCGGATCCTATCGCTCCGACCATCTTTTGAAGAGGCCGACAGGGACAGTCAGATGCAGGCGAGAATTTACAAGCCCTCCAAGAGCGCGATGACGTCGGGCCGCGGCAAGACCAAGGCTTGGGTGCTTGAATTCGTTAAGGAAAATGTCCACCGCACGGCAGACCCCCTGATGGGCTGGACCAGCATCGACGACACGTCGGGCCAGGTCCGCATGGAATTCGACACCCAGGAGCAGGCCATCGAATTCGCCAAGCGCGAGGGCATCGCCTTCCGCGTTGAGCCGACGCACGAGCGCAAACGCCTTGTAAAGTCGTATAGTGCTAATTTCGACGCCAACCGGAAACAGCCCTGGACGCACTAGTCGCGCATCCGGGTCCGCATTCGGCCCCGTAGCTCAGCTGGATAGAGCATCCGCCTTCTAAGCGGACGGTCGCAGGTTCGAATCCTGCCGGGGTCGCCAGCCGCCTGACGGTTGCCAGGCCGAACCAGCGCCCCTCACAAGAGATCCCTTATTCCGCCGGCGAGGCGGCCGCTTCGTCGGCTTCCTGTTCTTCGGCCTCAAGCCGCCGCGCAACATCGCTCGGTGAGCCCGACCCGCGCGCAATCAACGCATAGGCCGTCGGCACGATCAGCACCGTCACCAGCATGCCCGCGAGCACGCCGGACAGGATCACCACACCGATGGCCTGCCGCGTCTCGGCCCCTGCCCCACTCGTCAGGATCAGCGGGACAGCGCCCGCCGCCGTGGTCAGGCTGGTCATGACGATGGGCCGGAGCCGCGTCAGCGACGCTTCCTTGATCGCATCGAGGAATTCCATGCCCTCGTCACGCAGCTGGTTGGCGAATTCGACGATCAGGATGCCGTTCTTCGCCGACAGGCCGATCAGCATGATCAGGCCGATCTGCGTATAGATGTTCAATGAGTTCCCGGTCAGGTAAATGCCCAGCAGGCCGCCCGCCAGCGTCGCCGGAACGGTCAGCATGATGATGATCGGGTGGCGATAGCTCTCGAACTGCGCCGCCAGAACCAGGAACACAATGATCAGGCCGATGGCGAACACGAACATGATCGAGCTGCCGGAGCTCTTGAAGTCGAGCGACTGGCCCTTGAAGTCGATCTGCGCCTCGGTCGGCAAGACCTCACGGGCGATCTGCTCCATCTTGATAAGCACATCGCCCAGCGACGCCCCCTCCGCAAGCCCGGCCTCGATCGTGATCGAGCGGACCCGGTTATAGCGGTTCAGCCGAGGACTGTCGGCGATGCCGACAATCTGGACCAGGCTGGACAGCGGGATCAGGTTTCCGGACGTCGACGAGCGGACATAGATGTTCTGCACATCATTGGGCGAGTTCTGTTCGGACCGCAGCCCTTCCAGGATGACATCATACTCTTCGCCATTATCGACATAGGTCGTCACCCGGCGCGAGCCGAGCATGGTCTGAAGCGTATTGCCGATATCGGCCACGGTGACGCCAACGTCTGCCGCCCGGTCGTAATCGATCTGCACACGGTATTGCGGCTGGGTTTCCTTATAGTCCCAATCGATATCCGTGATGCCGGGATTGTTCTCGTTCAGCGCCTGAATGAATGTATCCCGCCACTCGGTCAGCTGTTGATAATCCGGCCCGCCCAGCACGAACTGGACCGGCTTGCCGTTCCCGCCGCCAAGGCCTTGCCGCATGATGGCAAAGGCCCGGATGCCCGGCAGGTCGCTCAGCTTCCGGTTTACCTCTCCGATGATCTCGCTACTCGGGCGGCGTTCGCCCCAGTCCGCGAGGGAGACAATGACGAAGGCCTGGTTGAACGCATTGCTGCCAAAGCCAGGGGCCCGCACCAGCACACGGCGCATTTCGCCGGTTTCGGTATAAGGCAATACGCGGCGCTCAATCTCGTCGACATATTGCTTCATATAGTCGAACGATGCCCCTTCCGGCCCGCGGACCATGATGAAGAAGCTGCCGCGGTCTTCTGTCGGTACATATTCCTGCGGCACGACCCGCAGCAGGCTGTAAGCGCCTGCAAACAGGGAAATCAGGACGAGACCCACGGCAATCGGCCGCCCGATCAGCTGGTTCAGCAGCGCCGAGTAGCCGCCCCGCAATTTCTTGAACGCCCCGTCGATCAGCCTTGGCATGATCGCAAAGGGCCCGCTTGGCGGCTTGTCGGACAGGAGCTTCGAGGCCAGCATGGGGGTCAATGTCAGCGCCAGAATGGCCGAGAAACACACAGCCGCCGCGATCGCCAGCGCAAATTCCGTAAACAGACGGCCAAGGTCACCTTCCAGGAAGGTGATCGGAACGAACACGGCAATCAGGACCAGCGTCGTGGCGACGACGGCAAACCCCACCTGCCGGGTGCCCCGGTAGGCCGCGACCAATGGTGTCTCGCCATATTCTTCCATGCGGCGGTGGATGTTCTCCAGCACCACGATGGCATCGTCCACGACAAGGCCGATAGCCAGAACCAGCGCCAGCAGCGTCAGGAGGTTCACCGAGAAGCCGAGCGCGAACAGAACGATAAAGGTCGCCGTGATCGAGACAGGCACCGTCACCGCCGGAATGATGGTCGAGCGCAGACTCCCCAGGAACAGGAAAATCACCAGCGTCACCAGGCCGACAGCAATGGCCAGCGTGACCCAGACTTCCCGGATCGACGCGCTGATAAAGACCGAACTGTCATAGTTGACGACGATCGTCATGCCATCCGGCAGGGTCTCGTTCAGCTGGTCGGCCAGCTTTCGCGCCTCGTCAGCGACGGCCACGGTATTCGCGGTCGACTGCTTGACGACACCAAGCCCAACCTGCGGCACGCCATTGCCGCGGAAAAGGTTCCGGTCTTCCTCCGTGCCACGTTCAACCCGCGCCACATCGCCAAGGCGAATGAGATACCCATCCGTCCCGCGTCCGATCACCAGGTTTGCGAACTGGTCCGGTGTCCGGAAAGCCCGGTCGATGCGGACGGTATAGTTCCGCGCGCCGGACTCGACGCTGCCCGCCGGGGCTTCGACATTCTCGCGTCGCAAGGCATTTTCAATATCGGAGACGGCGAGATTACGTGCCGCCAGCGATCGCCGGTCGATCCATATCCGCAAGGCGTAGGAGCGGTCGCCGCCAACCCGCACCCGCGCCACACCATCGAGGGCGGAGAACCGGTCGACCAGATAGCGGTCGGCATAGTCCGAGAGTTCCGGCGTCGTCATGTTGTCACTGGCCAGATTCAGCCACATGACCACGTCTTCGTTGTTGTCGGCCTTCTGGATTTCGGGCGGATCGGCCTCAACCGGCAAATTGTTCAGCACGGTCGAAACACGGTCGCGGATGTCATTCGCGGCCGCATCGATGTCCACATTGACCGAGAATTCGACACTGATGCTGGACCGGCCATCGGTCGAGTTGGAGTCGATGAAACGGATGCCGGACACGCCGGCGATCTGGTCCTCGATGATCCGCGTGATGCGCGTCTCGACAACGTCGGCGGAGGCCCCGGGATAATTGGTCTGGATATTGACGATAGGGGCGTCGATGTCCGGATACTCACGCAGCGGCAGCCGCATGAAGGACACGATGCCGAAGATGATGAGGACGAGCGAAAGAACCGATGCAAAAACCGGCCGCTTGATGGAAACGTCTGACAGCAGCATCTGGCTTACCGGCCGTTGGAGGCGCCGGGAGACGCAACGCCGCCCCCGGTTTGCAGCACGGTTCGGTCGCGCACGATGATCGGGGCGCCATCGCGCACGCTGATCAGGCCGTCCGTGATGATCTCGTCACCCGGTTCCAGACCGGCGATGACTTCCACCTGCCCGCCCTGGCGCAGGCCGACCTGGATCTGGCGGCGCTCTGCCACCAGCTGGCCGTTCTTGTCGACCGCGACATAGACGAAGCTGTTCGGCCCGACCGGCTCGATGGCTTCTTCCGGCACCGACAAGGCGCGGCGCGGGTCTGCCAGCAGCGTCACTTTCATGAACATGCCGGGTTTCAGCAGGCGATCGGGGTTGGGCAGGATGGCGCGCACGCGAATGGAGCGGGTCACGGGGTCGATACTGGCGCCGACCGTGTCGACGATACCGTCGAACGCCATGCCTGGCAGGTCGTCCGTCTCAACGCGGACATCCGTTCCCTTGCGCACCGAGCGCAGGAAAATGGACGGCACGGAGAAGTCGAGCTTCATTTCGCTGTCGTCGATCAGTTCGGCCACCACGTCGCCGGCGCGGACATAGGACCCGACGCTGACAAGCCGGAACCCCAGCACACCGTCAAAGGGGGCAACCAGGACGCGGTCTTTCTGGCGGGACTGGACGGCGCGCAGCTGGGCATTGGCGGACGCAAGGTCGCGCGCGGCCTCATCCAGCGCGGACTGGGACACGGTGCGCTCCTTGGCCAGCTGCTGGGTGCGCTCATAGCGCTGGCGGGCTTCGTTGGCGGTGGCCTCGGCGGCATCGACCAGCGCGGCCTGTTCGCCTTGTGCGAGGGAGAGCAGCGTCTTGCCCTTGGTCACCCGGTCGCCGTCATCGAAATAGATGGCGGTCACGCGGTCGGCGACGTTCAGGGTCAGGTCGACGCTTTCGCGGGCCTCCAGCGTGCCGAGCGCCTCGATCTGCATGGAGAACTCGGCTTCCTGCACGGGCGCAGTGAAGACGCTTGCAGCGCGCGGTCCGCGCTGGGCTTCCGCCGGAAGCGTACCAGCCATGACGATCACCGTCAGCGCAGCTGCCAGGGCCGCGTGCCAGTGTCCGAAAATCCGGGTTTTCATTTCTACTCTATCCTGTCCGGCGGCACGAACCGCCTGTCCATATCCATTCGGGCCGGCCATGCCTTGCACAACCAGCCTCCAAATCGCCCGTATCTGCAAAGATAGTCCAAACTGACCATTGTCCATACGAGGTTTGTTGCAGTCGCACACATTTTCGTGAGAATGCGACAATTACGGGCGCCATTTTCCCTTAAAAGTTGCAGACAAAGTCCTCTATTAGCTTATACGGGGTAACGAATACATTGGACGTGTTACTTTAGGAGGAATCCATGCTGGGCGGGATCGAAGCAGGTGGCACAAAAATCATTTGTGCAGTTGGAAGCAGCCCTGACCAGATTTTGGCCAGCCAGACGATCCCCACGGCCGAGCCTGAAACCAGCTTCCAGCAGGTACGCGCCTTCTTCGACAAGGCACAGGGCACGCACGGGCGCATCAGCGCCATCGGGGTGGCGGCTTTCGGGCCGGTCGATATCGATCCCGGTTCGCCATGTTATGGCACGGTGCGCCGGACACCGAAGCCCGGCTGGGCCGGCGCGAACTGGGTGGACGGGCTGAACCGCCTGCCCTGCCCGATCACCGTGGATACGGACGTCAACGGGGCGGCGCTCGGCGAATGGCGGCTCGGCGCGGGCAAAGGCTGCGACACCCTCGCCTACGTCACCGTCGGCACCGGCATCGGCGCAGGCATCCTGAAGAATGGCCGGCCCCTGTCGGGCACAGGCCATTTCGAGATGGGCCATATTTATCCGCCGCACGATTACGAATCAGACCCGTTCCCCGGCCGCTGCCCCTTTCACAAGGATTGCGTGGAAGGGCTCGCCAGCGGCCCGGCGATCATCGACCGCTGGGGCATCACGCTTTCGGAAATGCCGACAGGCCACCCGGCCTTCGCCCTGCAGGCGGGCTATCTCGCGCACCTGGCCGCCACGATCATCCTGACCCACATGCCGGACCGGATCGTGTTCGGCGGCAGCGTAATGAAAGCCCCCGGCCTGCTGGAGCGCCTGCGCGCCGCAACCCGGATACAGCTGGCAAACTACCTGACCGGCGGCCCGGCCGGCGGAGACCTGGTGGATTATCTCGTGTCCCCGGCGCTCGGCGACCGCGCGGGCGTGACCGGCGCGCTGGCCATGGCAGAAGCGCGGGCCGGCAACCCGCAACAGCACGGCGTGCGTTAGAGGGCGCCCTTCAGGTCTTTCATCACGCCGGAGAAGTCGAGCCCGGCATGGCCGCGCGCATCGAGGTCGCCATAGACCTTCTCGGCCATCTCGCCGAGCGTGATCTTCGCGCCCGCCGCAACCGCGGCCTCATGGGCCAGCCTCAGATCCTTCAGCATCATCGCCACGGCAAAGCCCGGCTGGTAGTCCCGGTTTGCGGGTGAGGCGGGCACAGGCCCCGGCGCCGGGCAATAGCTCGTCATGCTCCAGCACTGGCCGGACGAGACCGACGAGATGTCGAAGAAGGTCTGCGCATCGAGGCCCAGCTTTTCCGCCAGATTGAACGCCTCGCAGGTGCCGATCATGGAAATGCCGAGCAGCATGTTGTTGGCGATCTTCGCCACCTGCCCGTTCCCGCTGGCACCGGCGTGAAAGATGTTCTTGCCCATCGCGTCGAGGATCGGCTTGGCCTTGGCGAAGGCCGCGTCCGGGCCGCCCGCCATAAAGGTCAGCGTACCGGCTTCCGCCGCCGCTGTCCCGCCGGAGACCGGCGCGTCGACCATCAGGAAGCCGCCCGCTTCGGCCTGTTTCGCCGCCTCGCGCGCATCTTCCACCGCGATGGTGGAGCAATCGATGAATAGCATGCCCGGCTTCGCATTCGCCGCGACGCCATCGTCCCCGAAATAGACCGACAGCACATGCTTGCCCGCAGGCAGCATGGTGACGACCAGGTCTGCTGCCTTCACCGCCGCGGCCAGCGACAGCGCCGGCAGCGCCCCGTGCGCCGCAGCGTCCTGCACCGCCTTTTCGTTCAGGTCGAAAGCGTGCACCTCATGCCCGGCATTGCAGAGATTGGCGCACATGCCCGAGCCCATGTTCCCGAGCCCGATGAATGCGATCTTGGCCATGACAGCCTCCCTTTGACGTGTGTTCTTACTTGTCCTTGAAGTCCGGCGCGCGCTTGTCGACGAACGCGCTCATGCCTTCCTTCTGGTCGGCGGTGCCGAACAGGCCCTGGAACAGGCGGCGTTCGAACTTCACGCCTTCCGTGGTCGGCAGCTCCAGCGCCCGGCCCACCATTTCCTTCGCTGCCATCAGCGACGGGATGGAGTAGCCGGCGATTTCCTTCGCCGCGCCCATGGCCGTGTCCATCAGCGCGTCATGCTCCACAACGCGGGAGACGAGCCCGATCCGGTCTGCTTCGGCGGCGTCGATCATGCGGCCGGTCAGCACCATGTCCATGGCCTTCGCCTTGCCGACAGCTTTCGTCAGACGGATCGAGCCGCCCATGCCCGGCGTCACGCCCAGCTTGATTTCCGGCTGGCCGAACTTCGCCTTTTCCGACGCGATGATCATGTCGCACATCATGGCCAGCTCACAGCCGCCGCCGAGGGCGAAGCCGTTCACCGCCGCGATCACCGGCTTGCGGCACGACGCGAACCGGTCCCACAGGCCGAAGAAATCGTCGACATACATGTCGGAGAAGCTCTGCGGCTGCATCTCCTTGATGTCGGCACCTGCCGCAAAGGCCCGGCCCTCGCCCGTCAGCACACTGACAGCAATGTCCTTGTTGCGGTCGATCTCGCCGAAGACATGCGCGACTTCGCTCATGACTTCCTGGTTCAGCGCATTCAGGCTGTCCGGGCGGTTGATCGTGACCAGCGCAATGCGGTCATTATGTTCGAACGTGATCGTGTCGTAAGTGCTCATGAAATCCTATCCCATCGTCGGAATGATAAAGGCTTGATCGCCGATATCGCCTTCGGGCCAGCGTTGGGTGACGGTCTTGATCTTCGTCCAGAACCGCACGCCTTCCGGGCCATGCTGGTTCGTATCGCCGAATGCCGAGCGCTTCCAGCCCCCGAACGTGTGATAGCTCACCGGCACCGGGATCGGCACGTTCACGCCGACCATGCCGACATTGACCTGCGCCGCAAATTCGCGTGCCGCGCGGCCGTTCGAGGTGAAGATCGCGCAGCCATTGCCATACTGGTGATTGGAGGGAAGCGCCGCCGCTTCTTCAAGCGACTCCGCGCGCACAACCTGCAGCACCGGGCCGAAGATCTCTTCCTTGTAGGACTGCATGTGCGGCTTCACATTGTCGAACAGGTTCGGCCCGATGAAGTATCCGCCCTCGGCGCCCTGCATGGTCAGGCCCCGGCCATCGAGCTTGAGGTCCGCGCCCTCGTCCACACCCATCTGGATGTAGTCTTCCACCTTCGCCTTGTGCGCGGCGGAGACGACCGGGCCGTAATGCGCGTCCGGGTCTGTCGAAACGCCGACCTTCAGCGCCTTGGCGGCGTCCAGCATGCGCTCGACGAATTCGTCGCCCGTTTTCTGGCCGACGGTCACGGCCACAGGCAGTGCCATGCAGCGTTCGCCTGCCGAGCCATAAGCCGCGCCGACGATGTCCTTCACGGCCTGTTCCATGTTGGCGTCCGGCATGATGATGCCGTGGTTCTTCGCGCCGCCCATGGCCTGCACGCGCTTTCCGTGCGCCGTGCCGGTGCTGTAGACATATTGTGCGATGTCGGACGATCCGACGAAACTGACGGCCTTGATCTCCGGATGTTTCAGGATGGCGTCCACGGCCACCTTGTCACCGTTCACGACGTTCAGCACGCCTTCCGGCGCCCCGGCCTCAAGGAACAGTTCGGCCAGGCGCATCGGCACCGACGGGTCTTTCTCCGACGGCTTCAGGATGAAGGTGTTGCCGCAGGCGATCGCCACGGCGGACATCCAGCACGGGATCATGGCGGGGAAGTTGAACGGCGTGATGCCGGCCACCACGCCCAGCGGCTGGCGCATGGAATAGACATCGATGCCCGGGCCGGCGCCCTCGGTATACTCGCCCTTCTGCAAGTGCGGGATGCCGCAGGCAAACTCGACCACGTCGATGCCGCGCTGCACGTCGCCCTTGGAGTCCGCGACCACTTTGCCATGCTCGGAGGAGAGCAGCTCGGCCAGCTCGTTGATGTTCGCTTCCAGCAGGCGCTTGAACTCGAACATCACGCGCGCCCGGCGCTGCGGGTTCGTCATGGACCAGGCCGGGAAGGCTTCGGCGGCATTCGCCACCGCCGCGTCCAGCTCAGCCTCGGTCGACAGCGCGACGCGGGCCTGAACCTCGCCGGTGTTCGGATTATAGATGTCGCCGAACCGGCCGGACGTGCCGGTCACGCTCTTGCCGCCGATAAAATGATGCACTTCGCGCATAGTGGACTCCCTTGAACTTTGACGGGACCCTAAAGCGCGCGTAATTTCAGGTAAATGGATAAAATCGCAGCCACCAGCTGCATTTACGCAGGTAATTTCATATCGACCGGACGACGTGAATTGGGACGACCTCAGGTCGCTCCACGCCACCAGCCGCGCCCGGGCCGTGAATGCATTCCTGGATGAATTGATCGCGGGCGCAGCCGCTCGGCTGACCGGCACCGCCTGAGCCCTCACCTCCGGCGGGAGGAGACACCGCTACGGGGGAACAGCGGCTGGAGGTGAGGGCCAGACGGGTCTTCCGGGAGGAAGTCTAGAAGACAGCCCGGATACCGACGCGGATATTGCGGCCCGGCGCCGGCAGCTTGTCTTTCAGCACGCTGGTCGCGTAGCGGATCTCTTCATCCGTCACATTGCGCGCATCCACGAACAGCGTCGTGCCCTCACGGCCATAGCCGAGTTCGGAGAGCTTCAGGTCCGCCCGCAGGTCAAGCTGGGTGTAGCCGTCGGTTGGCAGTTCGGCGCCGCCAGTGTCGTTCTGGTCGTCCGCCCACGTCACATGCGCAGCGGCTGACCAGAGCTTCCAGTCCGCCTTGGTGCCGACATTCAGCGTCAGCGGCGGCATGTAAGGCACATTGCCGCCATCATTCAGCTCACCTGAGACGACATCGATGCCGCCATCCAGCGTCCAGTCAGCACTCAACAGGCCTTGCGGCATGTAGGCTTCGCCATAGATCTCCGCGCCGGTGAAGGTCGCGTCCTGCTGCAGGAATTGGTAGACGGGCAGGTTCTCGACCACTGCTTCCCCGTCCAGCGTGCCCGGCGCCAGGTAGACAAAGCCGTCGAACTCGGTGCGGTACAGGTTGATGCCAAAGCTCGCCTGCTCGCTTTCCCAGCGCGCAGTCGCCTCCAGGTTCAGACCCTTCTCCTTGTCGAGATTGATGTCGCCCACTTCATACTGTTCGGTGGCGAGGTGCAGGCCGTTGGCATAGAGCTCGCTCTCGTTCGGCGCCCGCTCGGTGTGCGAGGCCTGAAGACCGACGAACCAGCCATTTTCCCAGTGATGGTGCGCGCCGAGGGAGGCGCTGAACAGGTCGAAATCCGTGTTGCCGTTGATGTTGTCCCGCGTCACCTGCTCGATCCGGGCCCCGCCTTCCAGGCCGAAGCCATTGTCCCATTCCATCGTCTCATACAGGAAGGCCCCGATGTTTTCAGAATCGGTCTTCGTGATGAAGGCCTCGTCGCCGAACGCATCCAGCGTCTTGTCCGAATACTGAAGACCGAAGGCGCCTTTCACGCGGCCCAGCTCATGGCTCGCCTCGAGGCGGGCCTCGGTGCCATCGGTCTTGTAGACGGTGCCCGGCTCGCCTGGCGCTTCAAACTCGGTGTGCTCATAGTCTGCCTGAGACACCGTGCCTGTGATTTCCTTCAGGAAGCCGTTGTCGAGCTTGATGCCACCGCGCAGATCGTAGCGCGTTTGTTCCAGGTCGATGAACGGATTTTCCTCTCCATGGGCCTCGCCTTCGCCCTCATCGCCATCTTCGTCGCCATGTTCGTGCGCTGCGCCCGGCAGGCCGTACTGCGCTTCCTGGCGCCGCACAGCAATGCCCAGGAAAGCGCTGTCACCCACCCAGCTGAGACCACCGGCATAAGTATTCGTATTGACGAAGGAGTTCTCCACCGTCCCGTCGGCATGTTCTTCCTCTTCGTGCGCTTCGCCCTCTTCGGCTTCTTCAGCCGCATGCAGGCGGGCAGATTCGGACATGCCCGGAATATCGTAATCGTTGAAATCGCGCTGCGACGCCGTCAGGGTCAGGACGATCGGTCCTTGCACGCCCTGGAAGCGGCCGGACAGTTCCGTGCCCTCGCTGACACTGTTATAGGCGCCCAGCAGGTCGACCGAAACCGGCTTCTCCGGCAGCGTCTCGGGCAGCAGGCCGTCGATCACATTGACCACGCCGCCGATTGCCTGCCCGCCATAGGCCAGCGCCGCCGGGCCGCGCAGGATCTCGATCTTCTCCGCATCAATGCCGTCCGCCGCGGCCTGGTGGTCGGGCGAGGCGGCGGAGACGTCGATCACGCCGATGCCATTGGTCAGCACCTGCACGCGCTCGGCGCCGAGGCCGCGCAGCACAGGCCGGCTGGCGCCCTGTCCGAAGAAGGTGGTGGAGACGCCCGGCTGGCGGTCCAGCGTGTCGCCCAGCGTCGGGCCCAGCGTTTCGATAATGCCTTCGCGGCCGATCGAGGTTGCATTGCCGATCAGCTCGCCTTCCAGCCGGTCAGGGCCTGGCGCGGTGACGATGACAGACTGCTGGCGCAGATCGGTTTCTTCCGGGGCATCGGCATGGGCAAAACCGGCGAGAACCGCCGAGGAGGCAGCGAGGAGGAGGAGCTGTTTCATGTGGGAGAGAGGATCCGCTTGCTAAGGTGTTATATTATTGCATTACCTTATCGACAAACACCGTCAACCCTCGGACTAAGGAAAACCCCCGGGTTTCAGCAGCGCTGTATCTGGGCTAGGCGAAGTCCGGCCGGGTCATGCCATAGTCATGGCTGATCCTGCCCCCGCACACCGGAAGCCGCGTACAATCCCATGATGATCACCCTTTCCAGAGTCCTCACCCCCAATCAGGTGCAGAAGGTCACAAGTCTCGTCTCCGGCCTCAGCTGGCGTGACGGCGCAGACACCGCCGGCCCCACGGCCCGCGAAGTGAAGCGCAACGAGCAGGCAGACCTCACCGGCGCCACCGGCACCGCCGTGAAAAAGCTCGTGCAGGCGGCCCTGGAGCGCCACCCCGTGCTGCGCGCCGCCGCCCAGCCGCGCCGTTTCTCCCCCCTGATGATCAGCCGGGCCAGCAATGGCGGCGGCTATGGCCGGCATGTCGACAATGCCTTCATGGGCTCCGGCGTGCGCCGCCTGCGCACGGACCTGTCCTTCACGATCTTCCTCAGCGACCCGTCCACCTATGACGGCGGCGAGCTGGCGGTGGACACGCCCTCCGGCGAGCACATCGTGAAGCCCGATGCGGGCGACCTTGTGCTCTACCCCTCCACCACGCTGCATGAAGTGCGGCCGGTCACATCCGGTGAGCGCATCGTCTGCGTCGGCTGGATCGAAAGCGCCGTACGCGATGCCGCCGCGCGCGAGATCCTGTTCGACCTTGAAAACCTGCGCGCCACGCTGGCCCAGCAGCACGATGCCCAGTCGCCGGAAATGCTGACCCTGGCCAAGACGATCTCGAACCTGCTCCGCCTCTGGGGCGACGCCTGAGGCAAGTCCGGTTTAGTCCGGTATGATCATGGCTGGTCACGCCTGATCATGGCGTAGACGGATTTTGTGCGATGCCGGTCACGCGTCGGTGTCGCCCAGCACCTGTCTGGTTTTGAAGCGACTTCGAAGCGCGCGCATAGGCTATCCACCACCCCCACCGCCTGATCCTGCCGCAGCCATTGCCGCGAAAACAAACTTATCCGACACCTCCGTGGCCGGACGTATACTCCGGCCCATGTCACTCTTCCATCCACCCAAAGGCTTCCCGCCGCACCTTGCGTATTTCTGGCCCATGATCTGGGTCCAGGTGCTGCTGCTCCGCGCGGCGGTGCGGGCGGCCTATGGAAGAGGGGTCCAGTATCACTGGAGTGTGTCACCTAATGGCCGGGTGTTCCTCACAAGCATCGACTGGATGCCATCCCAGAAAACGGATCGAACCTGGCTGAGCCCACCGGCTCAGTCCTGTGACCGCCTCGCCGCCGCCTGCGATGGCCGCGCCTTCGCACCCGCCTATGCGTCCGAATTCGCAAGCGCTCCTGAGGCCGGCGATCTTCGCTCACCGCACAGCCGCAGCGCGCCATCGCGCGGCCGGAACCTGCCCCTGCCGGAAACCTGACGCGCCCCACCTGCCTGAAAACCCGGCCTCTCCACCAAGCGCCTTCACGGGCGCCGCACGTGCTGGGCGCGACGGCATGTCTGGACAAGTCCGCCGCAGCGCCCGACATTCGCGCCATGATTACAGGACCGACTTCACACTCTTTCATGTCGCAACGCCTGCGGCTTCATTATGTCGACTGGGGCAATGAAGGCGCCCCGACGCTGATCCTGCTGCATGGCGGGCGCGATCATTGCCGCAACTGGGACTGGGTGGCCCAGGAATTACGGGACGACTGGCACATCATCGCGCCCGATCTGCGCGGCCATGGCGACAGCGCCTGGTCGTCGGACGGGGAGTACAGCCCCCGCGCCAATGTCTATGACCTCGCCCAGCTGATCCACCAGCTGAATGTCGGCCCGGTCCACATCGTCGCCCATTCCTATGGCGGCAACATCTCGCTGCGCTATGCCGGGGTCTATCCGGACATGGTGAAAAAACTGGTCGCCATCGAGGGGCTGGGGCCGTCGCCGAAACTGCTGGCCGAACGCTTCGCCGAAGCGCCTGACAAGCGGATGCGCGACTGGATCGAAGGCAAACGCGCCGCCGCCGGCCGGGTGCCGCGCAAATACGCCTCGCTGGAAGACGCCTACAAACGCATGAAGGACGAAAACGCCTATCTCAGCAGCGAGCAGGCCCGCCACCTCACCATTCACGGCATCAGCCAGAACGAAGACGGCACCTATTCCTGGAAGTTCGACAATTATTTCCGCGTCATGACGCCCTATGACATGCCGCAGGAGGAGCTGGAAAAACTCTGGGCCAACATCACCTGCCCGACGCTGCTGGCCTATGGCGAGAAAAGCTGGGCCTCGAACCCGGCGGAAGATGGCCGGCTCGCGCATTTCCAGAACGCGACCGTGAAGCTCTACAAGGATGCCGGCCACTGGCTGCACCACGACAAGCTGGACGAGTTCGTCGCCGACCTGAAAGCGTTCCTCTAGGGCCTGACCATAGGTCACGACTGGTGTGTGCGTCCGTCCCGGCTAGACTGGCGTGAAACATATCAGGAGGACACCCATGGCAGATCCGCTCTTCAGTCTGGAAGGCAAAGTTGCCCTCGTTACCGGTGGCAGCCGCGGCCTCGGCTACCAGATGGTGAAAGCCTTCGCCGAACGCGGCGCCGACGTCATCATCGCCAGCCGCAAGGTCGAAGCATGTGAAGAGGTCGCCGCCGAAGTCCGCGCCATGGGCCGCAAGGCGCTGGCAGTCGGCGCGCATTGCGGCAAGTGGGACGACATCGACGCGCTGATCGAGGCGGCCTATGCCGAATTCGGCCGGGTCGACATTCTCGTGAACAATGCCGGCAAGGGCCCGCTGACGCCGAGCCACGACGTGCCGGAAAACCTGTTCGACAGTGTCATGAACCTGAACTTCAAAGGCCCGTACCGCCTCGCCGCGATCATCGGCGACCGCATGAAGAAGGCCGGCGGCGGGTCGATCATAAACATCTCCTCCATCGCCTCACTGGTGCCGATGCCCCGCGTCGTGTCCTATGCCGGGGCGAAGGCGGCGCTGAATGCGATGACAACCAGCTTCGCCCGCGAATACGGCCCGGAAGTGCGCGTGAACGCCATCGCCGCCGGGCCCTTCCTGACCGATATCTCCAAGGCATGGACGGAAGAGGCGCGGGAAAAATCCGACAACGCCCTCGGCCGCCCCGGCAAGCCGGAAGAGATTGTCACCGCTGCGCTCTATCTCGCCTCCGACCATTCCAGCTTCACGACGGGCTCCATCATCCGGGTCGACGGAGGCGCCTAATGTCATCCGAACACCTGCTGGAGCCGGACCTGAAGGACTTCTTCCTGTCCATGCCGCCACTGACGCTGTCGCGGGAGCAAATGCCCGCCATCCGCGAAGCCCGCGAAAAGATGGCGATGGAACAGATGCCACCGCTGCCGCCGGAAGTCTCCATCGTGCAGGAGATGGCGCCCGGCCGCGACGGCGCACCGGATGTGCGGATGAAGATCTACCGCACGCCATCCGACCGGAAAGACCGGCCGGCCATCCTGCACCTGCATGGCGGCGGCTATGTGCTGGGCAGCCCGGAAAGCAACGCGCCGCAGCATTGCGCCTGGGCAAAAGGGATGGACGCGGTCGTCATCGCGCCGGCCTATCGCCTTGCGCCTGAAACGGCATTCCCCGGCAATGTCGAAGATGCCTATGCCGCGCTCGCCTGGGTCTACCGGAACGCCGAGCAGCTGGGCATCGACACATCGAGGATCGCCGTCGCGGGCGAAAGCGCGGGCGGGGGCCTCGCCGCGGCGCTGGCCCTTCTGGTGCGCGACCGGAAGGAATACAGCTTCTGCTTCCAGTACCTGATTTTCCCGATGCTGGATGACCGGACAACGATCCGCGCGGACCTTTCGCCCATGTTTGGGGAATTTGTCTGGGACCGCGAAAAGAACCGGTTCGGCTGGACGGCCCTGCTCGGCCAGGCGCCCGGCGGGCATGACGTATCGCCCTACGCCGCTGCGGCGCGAGCCGACGATCTCTCCGGCCTGCCGCCTGCCTTCATCTCAACCGGCGCGATGGATCTCTTCACCGAGGAAGACCTCGACTATGCCCGCCGCCTGATGGCCGCCGGCGTACCGGTGGAGATGCACGTTTATCCCGGCGCGCCGCATGGCTTCATGTGGGTGGCGGGCGCCCGGGTGACGAAACAGTTTGCCCGCGATGCCCGGGAGGCATTGGCCAGAGGGATCGGGGCAGCCTAAAGCTGCGCGGCCCGGGCCGCTTCGGCGGTGATCGAATAGACCAGGCTGGGCGGCGCGTCCGGCACATCTCTCACTGTCTCGGTCTGGTGCATGCCCAGCTGCTCCAATGCCTGGATGATCCTTTGATTGTCCGGGCGAACAATGGCGTGAACCGCATCGGCATCCAGCTGCTGGAAGGCCAGGTGGAAACTCGCAAGGCCCAGCTGGTGCCCGTAGCCATTGCCCCAGGCCTCCCTGGCCAGGCGGAAACGGAGATTGAGCCGTTCCTTCCGATTGATCTGCCGGTAAGCCAGCCCGCCAAAGCCAATCACGTGATCCGGGTTCTCAACCGTGGAGACGGCCCAGTGGCCGAAACGGTACTTCCACCAATGGTCTTTGATGGTCCGCAGCATGCGCCGGCTGTCAGCCTTGTCGACCAGCGGTCCGGACGGCACGTAAGCCGAGACCTTCGGGTCACCGAAGATCGCAAAGTGACGTTCCACATCATCCATTGTCGGCTCCCTCAGCAGAAGAGGGCCACAATTTTCCAACTCGCTCATGGGCGGGTTTCCACGCTTCCTTAGGACTCGGTGGAAACAGTCCTGATCCCCCTGCAGGGAGGTGTCAATTTCAACTCCAGGGAAAACTGTGAATCGTTCGCAATCGGTCGATCGTCAGTCTTTCTTCAGGCCCAGCTCCGCGAGCACATCGTCGGTATGTTCTCCAATCGCCGGAGCGGGCGTGATTTCCCGCTGCGGCTGGCCGACGAACTGGACCGGCGGCTGGGTTTCCCAATACCCGCCTTCGGTCGGGTGTTCGCGCCGCTGGAAGAAGTTCACGGCCTTGAGGTGCGGATCGTCCTGAAGGTCCGGGAAATCGTTCGCCTGAGCCGCCGGAATGTCCGCTTCGGCCAGCAGTTTCAGCCAGTGCTCGGTCGTGTGATTGACGAAATAGTGCTGCACGCGCTCCATCATGTAATCCATGTTGAAGAAGCGTCCGCGCCGGTCGGCAATGCGCTCGTCCTTGAGCTCTTCGGGCGCGCCCATGACTTCGAACAGCTTCACCCAGCGCTGGTCCACGTAAGGCGCGATGACGACATAGCCGTTCGCCGTCTGCAGCGGCTGGCGGCAGGGATCGACCTGGCGCTGGTAACAGAACGGACCAACCGGCGGATCGAAGGCCGCTTCATAGAAATGCTCTTCCAGCAGGAAGTGCGTGATGCATTCGAACATCGGCACTTCCACATGCACGGCCTCGCCCGTCCGGTCGCGCTGGCGTAGTGCGGCGAGCGTCGCATAGACTGCGTGAAGGCCGGAAACCTTGTCGGCAAACGCCGTCGGAATGAAGCGCGGGCGCGGATTGCCGTCGACTTTCGGCAACAGGCTGGTCGCCGCCGACAGGCCCTGGATCAGGTCATCATAAGCCGGCCGGCCGGCATAGGGGCCTTCGGACCCGAAACCGAGGCAGTGGACATAAACAATGTCCGGCTTGATCGCCTTCACTTCCTCGAAAGTCAGGCCGAGCCGCGCCACGGCATCCGGACGAATATTGTGGATGAACACATCGCTGCATTCGATCAGCCGCCGGATGGCTTCCTGGCCCTCATCGGATTTCATGTCCCAGACGACCGACCGCTTTCCGCGGTTGATCGTCATATGGCAGGGACCCATGTGCTTGTTCTTGGCAGACTTGCCGACATTGCGGAAATCGTCGCCGGAAGGCGGTTCGACCTTCACGACATCCGCCCCCATATCCGCCAGGGTCTGGGTGCAGTACGGACCGAAGATTACCGTGGTCATGTCGGCAATTCGGATATCGGACAGCACGCTTGTTCCCGGCATGGGCATCTCCCTGTTTTCCGGTATTCAATGGGACACGCCCCAAGGCCTTGGCAAGGCCTGCCGCGTGGGGATTTCCTTAGGGAAACAAGTCAGGTGAGCAGGCTGACCGGCACATCCAGCGCACTCGACAGACGTTTGGCTGTTTTCAGCCCATACGGCATGCCGCGCTCGATTGCGGAGATGTGATTGGCACGGATGCCGCTGCGCTCGCCCAGTTCCTTCTGGGTCAGCAACCGGTACTGCCGCACCGCGCGGACCGGATGTTCCCCCTGGCCGATCAGATCGAGAACATCTGCCGGTATATTGACGGAGTCCGTGGCGCTGACCTCGCGGGCGAGCCGGTCCAGGTTCTTTTCGAGTGACGCAACCTTTGCCTCAAGGTCGAGCACCTTGATCTCAAGGGAATAAACGAGCTGAGGATCGCCAGACATATCGGAACGCCCCGTACCTTCGAGCCTTCCATATGTCCGTTCGTCGACAGTTTCTTGTCTTGGCCGTCAAACTTATATGACAGTCACGAGGCCTGCATCAGACGCGGGCCGGCCTGCGCACTCACCGCTGCGGCCTGGAGATTTGCCGCCATCCAGTCCAGCGACTGGTTCACGCGGTCGACGGCGTTGCGCTCGGCGCTCAGCACGCTTTGCTCCCCGGGCGGCAGGTAGAAATAGGGATTGGCCTCCCACAGGATGGCGGAACCATCCGGACGGATACTGTAATCGACCGCCGCAAAGTCGAGCCCAAGGGCTCGCACGCCCTCCACCAGAGTTCTGGCATGAAGCGGGTCGCTGTCGAAATACGACTGATCCTCGCGGATCATGTCGCCCAGCAATTTGCGATGATAGCCAAACCGGTGCCCCACGCGCCGGCGGGGACGGGACTCCCGCTTCAACAGGCAGTTTGACAGACCCACCACAAGATCCGGCGCGAAGAACAGGTGGCTCGGCATCACCGTATCGCCGAACACAAAGGCACGGGCCTTGTGATGATAGCGTGTGAAAAGGCTGGACGGGTCCGCACCGGCGGCCCGGTATTCGGCCCGGATATCGTAGAGCTGGATCACGGCAACCGGGAAGGCACATGTCTTCGCGGCGCGGCGGGCATCCGCCTCGCTGCGGATGATGATCACGTCACGCTGGGCATGTTCCACATCCGACCGGACGATACAGGTCCCTCCCAGCTCCTTGCAGACCTGCGCCAGGCTGGACGGTCTGTTGACGATCCGCGCGCGGGCCGACGGCAGGCGTTCCTGGGACCAGATGGCAGACTGCCGGGTCTTGGCTGTATTGCTCAGCGCTTCCGGATTGTTGAGTACCCGGATCCCGGCCTCGCGTGCCGCTTTGGCGATGCTGGCGGCGTCGGCGAAACACGCCGGATATTTTTCCTTCAGCGGGTCACCCAGCCAGAACGTGACCAGGCTGACACCCGACAGGTCCGGCGCAGGCGCCCCGGTTTCGTGAAAGCGGATCCGCGCGGCAAACGCCGGATCGGTTTCGCGCACACGGTCCATGAATACATGGCCAGTGGGCACATCGCGGCCGCGCCCCGGACCATGAATCACTATGAGAATGTCGCCCTGTGTGCCCATCGCCTTGTTGCGCCTTCCTGTGCCAATACGTTCCGGAATCCGTTTCCGGCGGCTGTATGGAAGGGACATTCGCAACTTTCTTGCCAGTTTCACGCCTGTTTTGGGACTTCTGAAACAAGCGTACCCATTACAGATTACGGGCAAATACCTATTCTGCCTGCAACACTTAACCGACCTTAACCGAATCGCCGGCATGGTCTGCTCATCCCCAGTGTGAGGAGGCTGATATGTCCATCAAATGGGTTCGGCGGCGGGCTCATGTCCGGCGCCTGGCATCCGGTGACAGTGTCCAGGTCGCGCCCAGTTGGGTGCCGGTCGAGGACAAAGGCGGCGAAGCGAAGGGCGCATCCTTCCATTCCGCCTGCCCGGTTTGCGATGCACCGATCCTCAGCCTGCGCATGCCGAATGGCGGCTGGGTCCACTTTGAGCGGGGCATCGGCTTGTCCCGCCTGAAGCATCCCTGCTTCTATATCGGCGAAGACCTCGCCAACGTCCGCGACGAGGCGACCGGCGACCTGTTTGGCGATGCCTGAAAAGGAAATCGCGCAGGTGACGGGCACCTGCGCGATCCTGGCTGCCCTGTCGTTGGTAGGGGGTCAGAAGGGCAGCGGTCTGATCAGGCCTTCACGTCCGTGAGGCGCAGATAGGGACGAAGGGTTTCCCAGCCCTGCGGGAACAGGGATTTGGCATCTTCATCGCTGATGGACGGCGGAATGATCACCTTCTTGCCCGGGACCCAGTCTGCCGGCGTCGCAACCTTGTTGGCGTCGCTGGTCTGGAGGGCGTCGATCACACGCAGGATCTCATCGAAGTTCCGGCCCACCGACATCGGATAGGTCATGGTCAGGCGGATTTTCTTGTTCGGGTCGATAATGAAGACCGACCGCACCGCCTGGGTGTTACTCTCATCCGGATGGATCATGTCGTAGGTCTGGGCGATCTTGAGGTCCTTGTCGGCAACGATCGGGAATTCCAGATTGGTGTTCTGGGTATCGTTGACGTCCTCAATCCATTTGACGTGCTCTTCCACCGTATCCGTGGACAGGCCGAGTGGCTTCACGTTGCGGGCAGCGAACTTATCCGCCAGCTGAGCCGTGCGGCCCATTTCCGTGGTGCAGACCGGGGTGAAATCCGCGGGGTGAGAGAAGAAGAAAACCCAGCTGTCGCCCGCCCATTCGTGGAAGGAAATCTCTCCCTTCTGGGTGGCAACGGTAAAATCGGGGGCAGTATCTCCGATACGCAATGACATGGCAGATAATCCTTCTATTCGTTTAACTTGTCAGTTCCCGGATTTGACCCGGCTTGTCGCACGGGCCGCTTCCTGAATTTAATGTGTTATTTTGTATCATACTTTGCAAACTCATTCTACCGATGCCTGCCATAGAACGAATTTATGGGACGCCACTCTCAACCGCCAATGGAAGAAACTATACAACGTTGAATGTATTCATATTTCTGTTCATCAGACGATGCCCCCCGACACCCGGAAAATACGCCCCGTAAAGTTTTGAATTGACAAATTCCGTATCCACAACAGAATAGTGTCAATCGTTTTGACACTTTTATGTGGCAAAAATAAAAGCCGGGTGGCGAAGCGTCCGGGAGGAAACTGGAAACGTGCGACTGACAGCTTACACAAACTATGCGCTCCGGACGCTGATGTATTGTGCCCTGCACCCAGACCAGCTGGTGCGTATTCAGGATGTCGCCGACGCGCACGGGATTTCCAAGGCGCACCTTCTGAAAGCGGCCCGCCAGCTGGGCCAGCTCGGTTATCTTGAGAATGTCCGCGGCCGGACCGGCGGCGTCCGTCTCGGCCGCCCGCCCGAGCGCATCATCATTGGCGAGGTGGTTCGCCACACGGAGGGCGACCTCGAAATCGTTGAGTGTTTCAATCCGACGACCAATACCTGCCCGCTGATTGGCGTCTGCAAGTTCAGTACGCTGTTCCGCGCAGGCCTGCGGGCCTTCTTCGCCGAACTGGACAAGGTCACGCTGGCGGACATCATTGCAAATGGACCGGTTTTGCTGGAACGGCTTGAAAGCAATCGCGAGGCCTTGGACACAGGCTGCTAGTCGGCTGCCGGCTCTTCGACTTCAACCGCCTTGTAGCTGCCATGACAGGCGACGCATTTTCCCATCGCATCGCTGACCAGCAGCTGGAGCTCGTCCATGTCTGCCGTCATGGCCATATCCGACATGGCGCTGAAATCCTGACGAAGCGACCGACCGATCATCCGGAATCCTTCCGGGCTCTTCAGTTGCACGGCCTGCCCTTGGCCATTGCCGCGCCGCAAGGCACCCGCCGCATCGCGGATGGTTTCCCGGTCTTCATCCGCGATGGCTCCGCTAATCGTCTGCAGCCCTTGCAGGAACCCCAGCATTTCGCTGCTGATATGTCCCCGGTCATCCGCCGTGTAGTAAAGCGCCAGACGGCCATCGGCCGTCCGTTCGGGGCGCGCCGTTTCGGTCGCCAGTTCGTTGAGTTCCTCATGCGTGGACATGAAGCGCATCAGGCCGACACCCATGATCAGTCCGAAAAAGATCCAGCCAAAGACTGCCAGCGTCTTGTTCATATCTGCATCGCTCCTTTCAGAAGCTCAGAACGGTCGCGCCCTCTGCCGTGAAGGCAGACGCAATGTCAGGCGGCGCGGCAACCCCGATCCCGTCTTCCAGCGCCTCGGCGCCGAAGGGGCGATTGGGGAGGTAGATGGCACACACATCAACCTTCACGCCTTCGGCCTTCAGGGACCGCAACAGGCCAGCCGGACTGGCGCCCTTCGGCTGAAGCGGTGCGAGAGCTTCCGGCGGCGGTGATTTCAGGGCGAGATCGCCCGCAGCGCTGCACAGCAGAATCTGCGGTGTCACGCCCTTCGCCATCGCCGCCTTCGTCAGCACCAGCGCCATCAGTTGCGTCTCTGCATCGCCGCTGGTCAGGATGGTGAGCATCGGACGGCCAGCATCCCCGGCCGCAGCGGCTGGCGGCGTGTCAGCAACCGCCGCACACGCCGGCAGCACCAAGGCTGCACACGCGACCAGCAATCCGCGCATCAATCGATCTCCAGATCGTTCTCACCGGCTTCGCCCATGGAAACTTCGTTCCACATCGCATTGAGGATGCCGAAGGTCAGCGCAAGGCCAAGGCCAAGTATCCAGCTGAAATACCACATATCGTTTTCCTTCCGCTTAATAGGTGCCGGCGGCGTTTGCCTCCTCTGTGGTCAGACGACCCCAGAGGACTTTGAACACCCAGGCTGTATAGGCCAGAATGATCGGAACGAAGATGACCGTCACGATCAGCATGATGAACAGGGTGAGATGGCTGGACGAGCTGTCCCACACGGTCAGGCTGGCATTCGGGTTGATCGAGCTGGGCAGGATGAAGGGGAACATCGATGCGCCGACGGACGCCACGATGCCGGTCGCGGCAAGGCCGGACCCGATCAGAGACAGAGATGTCTTGTTCCGGAGGCCAATGAAGGCCAGGGCCGAGCCGATAAAGCCGAGCGCCGGTGCGAGGATCATCCACGGATACTTGCCGTAATTGGTGAGCCAGGCACCCGCTTCCAGGACGACTTCCTTGCGCAGCGGATTGGCCACGCCGTTCGGATCAATGTCCGTCACGATGCGATAGCCCATGCCCGCCATGGCGAGCCAGATTCCAGCCGCCGCGTAGAAGACGATGACCAGCAGCGCAGCGATCTGGCCGAACTTCGCCGCCCGGTTCATGACATGCCCATGCTCGATCTTCACGACCAGCCAGGACGCCCCATGCACGACGAGCATCGCCACCGACGCGAGACCGCACAGAAGGGCAAACGGATTCAGCAAGCCGAGCAGGCCGCCCGTATAAGTCGCCCGCAGCGTCCGGTCGATGTCGAACGGAACACCCTGCAGCACATTGCCAAGGGCCACACCGAAGATCAGGGCCGGAACAAAGCCGCCGACGAACAGCGCCCAGTCCCACGAGGTACGCCAGGTGGCGCTTTCCCGTTTTGACCGGTACTTGAAGCCCACAGGCCTCAAGATCAGTGCGGCAAGCACCACGAACATGGCGAGATAGAATCCGGAGAAACTGATCGCATACACATAGGGCCAGGCCGCGAACAAGGCGCCGCCGCCCGTGATCAGCCACACCTGGTGGCCTTCCCACATCGGACCGATGGAGTTGATGACGAGACGCCGTTCCTTGTCGTTCTTTGCCACGAAGGGCAGCAGCGACGCGACGCCAAGGTCATATCCGTCCGTCAGGGCGTAACCGATGAGCAGCACGCCGACGAGGCCCCACCAGAGGACTTTCAGCGTTGCATAGTCGAGAGGAAGTTCCATTGTCCTGTCCTCCTATTTGTCAAACTGGATGGTGCGCGGACGGGCCGGCACGGGTTCATTATGGGTGTCGGGACCGCCGCCGCTCATGCCCTTGGGCAGGATGCGGGCACCGGGGCCGAGCTTCACGGCGCGGATCATCAGCGTGATCTCGATCACGGCCAGCGTGCCATAGAGCAGCGTGAAGCCGACCATAGTCATGATGACCTGCGTCGCCGACAGGCTGGAGACCCCCATGAAGGTCGGCAGCACACCGTCGATCACCCAGGGCTGGCGGCCTGTTTCGGCAAGGATCCAGCCAAGCTCCGCCGCAATCCAGGGCAGCGGAATGGAGAAGAATGCCAGATACAGGAACCAGCGCGGCACTTTGCGCTTCAGGCTCACGAAATAGAAGGCGACGGCGAACATCGCGATGAACAGGAAGCCGACGCCGGCCATGATGCGGAAAGAGAAGAACGACATGGCCACATTCGGAACGGTGTCCATGGCAGCTTTCTCGATCGTCGCACGGTCGGCGGTTGCCGGATCATCGACATACCGTTTCAGGAGCATGGCATAGCCAAGATCCTGTTTGGTCTGCTCGAAGATCTCGCGCGCCTCGACGTCGTTCGGGTTGTCGTTCAGCGCTTCTACAGCCGTGTAGGCGCGGATCCCGTTTTCGATCCTGTCTTCCGCCACTGCGACCAGCGGCAGGATACCTTCGACTTCACCGTCAAGCGAGCGGGTCGCAATCAGGCCAAGCACGTAAGGGACATGGATGGCGTAGTCGGTCCGGTGCTCTTTCTGGTTCGGAATGCCGATAAGGGTCAGGCCTGCTGGCGCGGACTCCGTTTCCCACATGGCCTCCAGCGAGGCGAGTTTCATCTTCTGGTTATCCGTCAGCGCATAGCCGCTTTCGTCACCGAGGACGACGACCGACAGGGCTGACAGAAGACCGAAGCTGGCCGCGACCGCCATCGAGCGTTTGGCGAGACCAAGGTGCCGGTTCTTCAGAACGTACCAGGCGGAAATGCCAAGCACGAAAACCGATGCCGTCACATAGCCGGCGCTGACCGTGTGGACGAACTTGGCCTGCGCGACCGGATTGAAAAGCACTTCCATGAAATTGGTGACTTCCATCCGCATCGTGTCCGGATTGAACTCGGACCCGACCGGGTTCTGCATCCAGCCATTGGCGATCAGAATCCACAGGGCAGACAGGTTCGAGCCCAGCGCCACGAGGAAGGTGACGAACCAGTGGGCCGGACGGGACAGCTTGTCCCAACCGAAGAACATCAGGCCGACAAGCGTCGCTTCAAGGAAGAACGCCATCAGGCCCTCAATCGCCAGTGGCGCGCCGAAAATGTCGCCCACATAGTGCGAATAATAGGACCAGTTCATCCCGAACTGGAATTCCATCGTGATACCGGTGGCCACGCCCAGGACGAAATTGATTCCGAACAGGGTGCCCCAGAACTTGGTGGTGCGTCGCCACACCTCCTTGCCGGTCATCACATAAGCGCCTTCCATGACCACCAGCAGCATGGAAAGCCCAAGCGTCAGTGGCACGAACAGGAAATGGTACATGGCTGTCAGCGCAAATTGCCAGCGCGACAGGTCAGCGACTAATAGTTCAGGCATGGTTGTCTCCTGACCACATAATACTGCGGTCTCTCGTCTTCATGTCGGCACATTTATGCCTGCCACCCTTAACAAACGATAGCGCAAAAAGTCGCATGCAATATAACACTTATAAGCCATAATTACTGAACATGCCCGAAGACACTGAAAATTCTGAGAAAAAGCGGACGCGTAGTGCGCTCCGGCTCTGGGCAGGCGCATCGCAGCGCGCGGTCAGTCTGGGCCTTGCCTGCCAGATTCTGGCCATGGCCGGATGGATCGCCATCGCCTGGGGCATCGGCCACAGCGTTGCTGCCATCGCCGCTGGCCAGCCAGCCGGGCCGGGCCTGCCGGTCGCCGCTGCCGGCGTGCTGGTCCGGGGCATATCGGGCTGGCTGGGAGACCTTCTGCTCGCCCGCGCCGGACAGACCATGGTGAATGCAGCCCGGGCCGAGATTTTCGAAACCTTGTCAAAGGCCGGGGCCGGTTGGCTCGGCGGCGCTGACGCCGGCACCCGCACAGCACAGATCATCGACCGCACGGCAAAACTCGAAGGGTACGCCGCACGATGGCTGCCCGGCATGCGCCTCGCCGTCACCGGGCCCGTGATCATCCTGATTGCTGTCGCGACCCAGAGCTGGCTGTCCGCCGTGCTGCTGCTCGTGTCGGTCATGGTGCTGCCGGTGTTCATCTGGCTGACCGCCAGCGAGACCGCCGCCCGGGCCAAAGCCCAACAGGCCGCACTGGATGACCTGTCCGGCGCCTTCCAGTCCCGTGCGGCGCAGTCCGGCCTGATCCGGGCGTTTCGCGGGATCCGCCGTGAGACGGCCAGCCTTGAGGATGCCGCCCTCCAGCTACGCGACCGCACCATGGCCATCCTGCGCGTGGCTTTCCTGTCGACCGCCGTGCTGGAATTCTTCGCATCGGTCTCCATCGCGCTGGTCGCGGTCTATATCGGGTTCAAACTGCTCGGCGTTTTCCCGTTCGGCACCGGCGAAACCCTGACTTTGGCCGAAGGCCTCACCGCCCTGATCCTCGCGCCCGAATTCTTCAGCCCCATCCGCAAGCTCTCGAGCCTGCACCATGATCGTGCGGACGCCGCCGCAGCCGCCAGCATGCTGTCGGACTGGCTGGCCCATCGCAGCGATTTCCCGGTGACAAAACGGCCCCCGCTCGAAAGCGCCCCGGTGATCACATTCGATCAGACGGCCCTCGGCTGGGGCGATGGCAAAACAGCCGTCTCAGACCTTACCTTCAAAGCACTGCCCGGAAAGGTGACCACGCTGGCCGGGCCATCCGGATCGGGCAAGTCGACCGCCCTGCTCGCTCTGATTGGCCGGGCCCGGCTGACCGGTGGCGAGATTCGGGTGGACGCGCATACATTGCAACCCGGCGAAAGCCTTGCAGACTCCATCGCCTATATCGGCCAGACGCCGTGGCTTATGGAGGGTACGATCCGGGAGAACATCGCCATCGCCCGGCCTGACGCCGGACCGGATGAGATCAAGGATGCAGCGCGTCAGGCAGGTATTCTCGACTTCGCTGACGAGGGTCGCGGCGGGCTGGAACAGGACCTTGCCCGCTTCGGTGCCGGGCTTTCCGGCGGCCAGCGCCAGCGGATCGCCCTCGCCCGCGCACTTCTGCGCAACGCGCCGATTCTCCTGCTCGATGAGCCGACGGCGCACCTGGACCCGGACGCCGAGGAAGATTTTCTCCGCAAGCTGAAAGACCTGGCGACAGACCGCACACTTCTGGTCGCCAGCCATTCGGACACCCTGATCGCCGCATCTGATGAGGTGATATGGCTGCAGCCCCAACTCATGCCGGAGGATTCGGGATGCTGAAACTCTGGCGCCTTCTCGGCCGGCCGGGCAAAATCCGCTTTGGCCTCGCTTTGCTCCTGTCGGGCCTTGCCGGCGCATCGAGCATAGTCCTGCTCGGTTTGTCTGGCTGGTTCCTGACCGCAGCCGCCATCGCAGGCTCTGCCGGGGCGGGCTATGTCTTCAACCATCTCTACCCCAGCGCAGGCGTGCGCGGCGCAGCTTTCTCGCGCGTCCTCACGCGCTATGGCGAGCAGCTGGTTGGCCATGATGCGACACTCAGCCTGTCGGCCGTCCTCCGGCCGCAGCTCTTCGCCGCGAGCGCGTCGACCCAGCGCGGCTTCACCTCCATGCCCGCAAAAGACCTCAGCACGCTGATCGATGACGTCGACGCAGCAGAGGCCGGCTTTCTTCGTGTCTACAGCCCGGCCGCCGCGGTGATCGCCGGCATTGCCGTTGCGCTCGGATTTGTTTTTGCGAGCGACTGGATCAGCGGCCTTTTGGCATTGGCCGCTTTTCTGTGCACAGGCTGGGCGTTCCCGGCCATGGCCGTTCAACGCTCCCACCGCGCGGCCGACGCGAATGCCCGGCAGGCGGAACTGGCGCGGGAGCAAACCTCCCGCCTTGTCGAAAATGCAATAGAACTCGACATCCTCGGGGCCATGGGCCGTGAGACGCGCGTCGCGCAGGCGGCACTGGAAGAACAGGTCTCCGGCCGCGACGCGATTGAAGCGCCCTACCGCAATCTCGGCGCGTTCACGGCCACAGCTGGCCTTGCGCTGGCGCTGCTGGTCCTGTGGCGGGCCGCGGAGGCGCAATCCAGCATCGCGATGGCGACTGGCGCCGCGCTCGCCCTGATGGCCGCCTTTGAATCCACAGGTGCAATGTTGAAAGTCTTTGATGCCCGCGCCCGCTCCGGTGTGGCAGCCGAGCGCCTTGCCGCCCGCCTGCAACCGGCTGAAGCGAGCTGGGATCCACCACTGGAATCGGCGGCCTCTCTGGACAGCCTGTTTCCGCTTTCGGCAAATGGCCTGATGGCTCAGGCGGCGCCCAATGCGCCGATGATTGGCCCATTGAGTTTCACAGTCTCGCCGGGAACGCTGTTGCAGCTGATCGGTCCTTCCGGCAGCGGCAAAACAACCGTGGCCGAAGCCCTGATGCGCCTGCATCCTGTTTCACCCGGCATGCTGACGTACAATGGCGTCCCGGCAGAGACCACACGCATCGCAAGCGTTCTGGCCCATGTCGCGATCAGTCCGCAATTTCCGGCTTTCCTGCCCGGCACGCTGGCGGACCAGATGCGTCTCGCTGCGCCGGAAGCCACCGAGGACGAGATCTGGCGCACCTTGCGCATCGCCTGCGCCGACGCATTTGTTGCCGCCCGGCCCGAAGGTCTGGACATCATGTTCCACGAAGGCGATCTGCCATTCTCCGGCGGAGAGTTGCGCCGCATTGGACTCGCCCGCGCGCTGCTGGCCAAACCGGAGATCCTGATTCTGGACGAACCCTTCGCCGGCCTGGAGGCAGACCTCGCCCGGCGGCTTGCCGTGAACCTTGATACATGGGCGTCCGAGGCACCTCGCGCCCTGATCGCCCTGGCACACAAACCCCTGGATGTGGCTTTCGAGAAGCTTTCCTCCAGTGAAGTTCATATCCAGAGCTAAGAGGCTCAGACCTTTTCGACCCGCGCTTTCGCCCGGCGGACGTTCCACCAGACCAGAGCGATCACGGCCGGCACACTGATCGCCTGCAGGACCGGAACGCTTACAGCGAAGTGCGGTAGGGATTTTATCAGCACACCAATCAGGCCGACGACATAATAGGAAATCGCCGCAACTGAGAGACCTTCAACCGCTTGTCCAAGATGCACCTGCTGGCGTGCGCGCTTTTCCATAGAGACCAGCAGGGCCTGATTGTATTCCTGTGATGTCTGCTCCAGCCGGGTCCGCGCCAATGCCATCGCATCCGATAAAGTGGCGGAAACGTCGGATATCCGCCGGTCAAAAGCGCCAACGGTCTTGATGGCCGGTGCCAGGCGATGATCGACAAAGCCTTTCAGGGTTTGGCGCTGGCCGATCGGGGCTTCTGCCAGACTCGCCAAACGATCCGAGACAACATCGTAATACGCCTTGGATGCCGCGATGCGGTAACGGAGGCCTTCCCGCAAGGCGCCCACTTCTGCCAGCAATGCGGAAATTTCCCGGATCGACGCGGCAAGCGTCTCATCTTCAGATGAGCTCAAAGCGCGCATCGCCACACCGGTGCGGACTTCCAGCGACTGAAGCGCCGGTGTCGACTGCCGAACCACCGGCAAGCCCAAAAGCGCGGCCATCCGATAGGTTTCCAGATCAACCAGCCGTTTGACCAGACGCCCGCGTGCAAACGCATCCTCGAAGTTTCCGCTCAGCGTATATGTAACCATCTGATCGGCCCCGATCTGGAAATCGGTGGCAACCTCGACCCCGGTGAACCGCGCCATGCCGCCAAAGATCCGGCCTGGCCCGAAAACATCCGCAACACCTTCCCACCCGGCCGGCCGGACCAGCACGCGGGCGCCTGCCAGCTGTCGCCCCGGACACGTTCCGATCACGCGCAAGCTCTCGGCATCAGGCGGGCCATTGCCAAGCCATGTCACAGAAACAAATTCCGTATGACGCTCAATACGCAGTTGCCCCCCCGCCAACTCCAGCACCTTGTGCCGGCAAGCCGGATCATACGGCGTTTGCCAAGCTGCCGGGTCATCCGGCAAGTCGTACAGCACCCAGTTCCAGACTTCAGCGGATTCAAACTCGACGGCGAGCGGTGGACGCGCATGCGCCTCGGCCTGAATGTCGGCACGCTCTGCGCATTGCTCAAAGCCCGGCTGACCCGTTGTGTTCATCGAACACCTCCCCGGCCAGACCAAGGCATGACGCTGACTGGCCGTCAGTTCATTTTACGTTTTTGTAAATTGTAAATTGAGCTTTCGCCATGCGACGGATCGCGCGTCCTTGTGGCGATCAGGCTTTTCCCGAGTTCCGCATACGAATCAGGCGCCGAATGGCCAGCGATATCCCCGTATAAACGAGGACCATCCCGGCAATGGAGGCAAGCCCGGCAAGGGTTTGCCCAATCAAGCCATAGATCTCGCCGGTGTGCACGAAGCGAAGATACCGGCGGGCTTTCAATGCCGGGCTGGATGTGTCGCCAACGGGCGCCCCGATCAGACCGGATCCATCCCGCGCGACCGTAAGGCTCCGCTTTTTCGACGCCTGCGTGCCGTTGCCCCAATCGACAGACATTTCGAGCGTCGCAGCGTCCGGCTTCGGCAAGGTGATCGATACCCGGCGCCAATTGGGAAAGTCTTCCGTTGCCTGCGCAATCAATGAGTCGAGTGGCAGGATGTCACCGGTCAACATCGGCGGCGGCGCAGCGACTGCGACCCGTCCTTTTCCCTGCCCGCCTGGCGTTTCACCAAAGGCGGCGTACACAAGTTTGTTGGCCCAGCTGTAGGAAAAGACGGCGCCTGACACGATGATCAGGAACAGCGGCACGAAACTCCACGCCGCCAGGACATGGTGCCAGTTGTAGTGACGCGCCTTTGCATTCGGAAGGCCGCGCCGGAAGAAGAGTTGCGTTTTCACAAAGGGCCACTTCCATCTGCGCGGCCACCAAAGAACAATGCCCGAGATCAGTAGCGCCCCGAACACCAGGTTTGCCGCGCCATTTATGGCCGCGCCGACGTCGTTGCGCCCGCCTGTGAAGGCAAGCCAGCGATGGATTCGCATCACCCGGCCAAAGAAAGCTTCCATGCCTTCACCCGCACCCTCCAGCGTTTCACCCGTATACGGATCAAGCAGGACATTGTCCCGGCGCCCTTTGGAAAGCGTCGAGACATTACCTGTATTACGTTGAATTGTAAGAGTATTTCCCGGCGCTCCGCCAGCCGCCAATGCGGCATCTGCCAGAGCATCTACGCTGAGTGGCTCCGCCCCGGCCGGTGTCTCGACAGCAGCGTTCTGCGCGGCGGCCACCATTTGACGCTCATAGGTGAGCAATACGCCCGTCACCGACATCAAAAGGATAAACACGCCTGCAGCGAGGCCCATTGAAAAGTGTGCCCAGAAGAAAATACGCCGCATGATGCCAGCCCCTTTATTCGTCCGCCTGACAGATCAAACGGTCTGGCAGGAACAATCCGTCGGTGCTGACTGCACCAAACGGACATCCGGCGCCAGATGACAAAAAAACCCCCGGATCCGAAGATCCAGGGGTTTCTTTTGGGTGCGGGAGTAGGATTTGAACCTACGACCTTCAGGTTATGAGCCTGACGAGCTACCGGGCTGCTCCATCCCGCGTCAAACATGTTCGCTGCACTCTAGGCGGTGTCCCCCAAAATGCAAATCCGGCCCGCCAAAGGCTAAGGCCGGAGCAACTGCCGGCTTGCGGCAGATGTCGTCGTAAAGGAAAGAAATGTCTGCAAGATACTTGCTTTGTCTGGGCTCTGCGGACCCGGCAGCGACCTACTCTCCCACGCCTTGAGACGTAGTACCATTGGCGCAAGGGGACTTAACGACTGAGTTCGGGATGGGATCAGGTGGGGATCCCCTGCCATAACCACCGGGTCGGCGGAAACCAGACTGTTGCAAGTTTTGAAACCAATATGTCTTCTTGAGATCAGTGGCAGTTAAAGCGGATGCGCTTTCAACTACACACGAGTTTCTCGATCAAGCCTATCGAGCAATTAGTACCGGTTAGCTTCACGCCTCGCAGCGCTTCCACACCCGGCCTATCGACGTGCTGGTCTTGCACGGCTCTCAGGGATACCTGGTTTTGAGGTGGGTTTCCCGCTTAGATGCTTTCAGCGGTTATCCCGTCCACACATAGCTACCCTGCAATGCGGCTGGCGCCACAACAGGTCCACCAGAGGTGTGTTCATCCCGGTCCTCTCGTACTAGGGACAAATCCTCTCAAGTATCCAACACCCACGGCAGATAGGGACCAAACTGTCTCGCGACGTTCTGAACCCAGCTCACGTACCACTTTAATCGGCGAACAGCCGAACCCTTGGGACCTGCTCCAGCCCCAGGATGTGATGAGCCGACATCGAGGTGCCAAACGATGCCGTCGATATGGACTCTTGGGCATCATCAGCCTGTTATCCCCGGAGTACCTTTTATCCGTTGAGCGATGGCCCTTCCATTCGGGACCACCGGATCACTATGACCGACTTTCGTCTCTGCTCGCTCCGTCGAGCTCGCAGTCAGGCAGGCTTATGCCATTGCACTCATCGAGCGATGTCCGACCGCTCTGAGCCTACCATCGCGCGCCTCCGTTACTCTTTAGGAGGCGACCGCCCCAGTCAAACTACCCGCCACACAGGGTCCCGGCCCCATCCAGGGGCGCGGTTAGACATCAAAGAAATTAAGGGTGGTATTTCAAGGTTGGCTCCACTCCAGCTGGCGCCAAAGCTTCAAAGCCTCCCACCTATCCTACACATAAGTTCTTTAATGCCACTGTGAAGCTGTAGTAAAGGTTCACGGGGTCTTTCCGTCTGACCGCGGGTACCCCGCATCTTCACGGGGAATTCAATTTCGCTGAGTCTATGTTGGAGACAGTGGGGAAGTCGTTACGCCATTCGTGCAGGTCGGAACTTACCCGACAAGGAATTTCGCTACCTTAGGACCGTTATAGTTACGGCCGCCGTTCACCGGGGCTTCAATTCAAGGCTCTCACCTCTCCTTTTAACCTTCCGGCACCGGGCAGGCGTCAGACCCTATACGTCGCCTTGCGGCTTCGCAGAGCCCTGTGTTTTTGATAAACAGTCGCAACCCCCAGTTTTGTGCCCCTCAGACCTGGTTGCCCAGATTGAGGCCTCCTTCTCCCGAAGTTACGGAGGTAATTTGCCGAGTTCCTTCAACATAGTTCTCTCAAGCGCCTTGGTATGCTCTACCTGACCACCTGTGTCGGTTTCGGGTACGGTCTTAATGGGAGGCTATTTCCAGGAACTTCCAGGCTGCAGACCCAATCCAATAAGGGTCTACAACTTTCGAAATCCGTCACTCATCCCTTGGCCCACGAATATTAACGTGGTTCCCATCGGCTACGCCTTTCGGCCTTACCTTAGGGGCCGGCTAACCCTGCGCAGATTAGCTTTACGCAGGAACCCTTGGTCTTTCGGCGAGCGGGTCTCTCACCCGCTTTGTCGCTACTCATGTCAGCATTCTCACTTCCGATACCTCCAGCAAACCTCACGGTTCACCTTCGCAGGCTTACGGAACGCTCCGCTACCACTCTTTCGAGTCCGCAATTTCGGCGAATAACTTTAGTCCCGTTACATTTTCCGCGCAGAGGCGCTTGATCAGTGAGCTGTTACGCTTTCTTTAAAGGATGGCTGCTTCTAAGCCAACCTCCTGATTGTCTCAGCACCTCCACATCGTTTCGCACTTAGCTATTACTTAGGGGCCTTAATTGGCGGTCTGGGTTGTTTCCCTTTTCACGACGGACGTTAGCACCCGCCGTGTGTCTGCCACGCATAACTTCTGGGTATTCGGAGTTTGAGAAGGTTTGGTAATCCGGTGAGGACCCCTAGCCCATTCAGTGCTCTACCCCCCAGAGTCTAATCGTGACGCTCTACCTAAATAGATTTCGCGGAGAACCAGCTATCAGCAAGTTTGATTGGCCTTTCACCCCTAGGCACAGGTCATCCGAGAGCTTTTCAACGCTCAACGGTTCGGCCCTCCAGTGCGTGTTACCGCACCTTCAGCCTGCCCATACCTAGATCACTTGCCTTCGGGTCTAATGCTACGTACTCGGTCGCCCTATTCAGACTCGCTTTCGCTGTGCCTACACCTAACGGCTTAAGCTTGCACGCAACACTAAGTCGCTGACCCATTATACAAAAGGTACGATGTCACTCCGAAGAGCTCCATCAGCTTGTAGGCATCCGGTTTCAGGATCTGTTTCACTCCCCTCATCGGGGTTCTTTTCATCATTCCCTCACGGTACTTGTTCACTATCGGTCGGTAAGGAGTACTTAGGCTTGGAGGATGGTCCCCCCATGTTCAGACAGGATTTCACGTGTCCCGCCCTACTCTAAAAGGTCTTCATTGCACGGATACGGGGCTATCACCCACTATGGCGTACCTTTCCAGATACTTCTCCTTATTTCAGACCAGGCCTGGTCCGCGTTCGCTCGCCACTACTAACGGAGTCTCAATTGATGTCCTTTCCTCCGGGTACTTAGATGTTTCAATTCCCCGGGTTCGCTTTTTAACCCTATGTATTCAGGTTAAAATACCTCGCTATTGAAATGTCAGATACATCTTCCGCGAACGGAAGATTTATCCAACATCTCGGAGGTGGGTTTCCCCATTCAGAAATCACCGGATCAAAGGATGCTCTCGCCTCCCCGGTGCTTATCGCAGAGTGCCACGTCTTTCATCGCCTCTTACCGCCAAGACATCCCCCGGATGCCCTTTTGACGCTTGATCGTTTTTGAAACCCATGTGCAGTGGAAAACGCATACGCGAACCACCACATGGATCTCGATCAGACATGTTGGTTTCTTGCAGACTGACCCTTTGGATGATCGCCTTACGGCAATCATTTTATCGGCTGAAGCAACCAGGCCAGACCCAATGGGTCGAGCGGCATGGCTGCCGGATCAATCTTTCCCTTACGATGACAAATATCCCGGAGCTTGCTCCGGAAACGGACGTTCTTCTTTCGATCGTTGTAGCGCCATAAAGGCGATGGTGGAGCCAGACGGAGTCGAACCGACGACCTCCTGAATGCAAATCAGGCGCTCTCCCAACTGAGCTATGGCCCCGTAACCCCGGCTTCCCGCCAGGTCGCATGCCCTGCCCTGCGTTGCCGCAGGCTTCGATGGTGGGCCGAGGAAGAGTTGAACTTCCGACCTCACGCTTATCAGGCGTGCGCTCTAACCACCTGAGCTACCGGCCCGTGACTGGTCAGGGCCAGGCCCATCGCGGTCAAAGTCGAAGACAGGCGATAAAGCGCCCGCGGGGCTCGCTTAGTGCCCAGATCCGCAAAGTGCGGATCCAAACAACGAACGAAGGAAGAGAAACGGAGACGGCGCGATAGCCGCATATGTTTTGCTCCACAATGGGAGCTAATTTTAAGAAGCCTTGGAGTTCCGCGTGAGCAAAACAATCCAATGCATCCTTAGAAAGGAGGTGATCCAGCCGCAGGTTCCCCTACGGCTACCTTGTTACGACTTCATCCCAGTCACTGACCCTACCGTGGCCGCCTGCCTCCGAAGTTAGCACAGCGTCTTCGGGTAGAGCCAATTCCCATGATGTGACGGGCGGTGTGTACAAGGCCCGGGAACGTATTCACCGTGGCATGCTGATCCACGATTACTAGCGATTCCACCTTCATGCCCTCGAGTTGCAGAGGACAATCTGAACTGAGACAGCTTTTTGGGATTATCCCATTGTCACTGCCATTGTAGCACGTGTGTAGCCCTACCCGTAAGGGCCATGAGGACTTGACGTCATCCCCACCTTCCTCCGGCTTGCCACCGGCAGTTTCCTTAGAGTGCCCACCCAAACGTGATGGCAACTAAGGATGAGGGTTGCGCTCGTTGCGGGACTTAACCCAACATCTCACGACACGAGCTGACGACAGCCATGCAGCACCTGTCACCGATCCAGCCTAACTGAAGGAATCCATCTCTGGAAACCGCGATCGGGATGTCAAGGGTAGGTAAGGTTCTGCGCGTTGCTTCGAATTAAACCACATGCTCCACCGCTTGTGCGGGCCCCCGTCAATTTCTTTGAGTTTTAACCTTGCGGCCGTACTCCCCAGGCGGACAGCTTAATGCGTTAGCTGCGTCACCGACAGGCATGCCTGCCAACAACTAGCTGTCATCGTTTACGGTGTGGACTACCAGGGTATCTAATCCTGTTTGCTCCCCACACTTTCGCACCTCAGCGTCAGTATCAGTCCAGTTAGCCGCCTTCGCCACTGGTGTTCCACCGAATATCTACGAATTTCACCTCTACACTCGGTATTCCGCTAACCTCTCCTGAACTCCAGACTTCCAGTTTCAAATGCAGTTCCGAGGTTGAGCCCCGGGATTTCACATCTGACTTAAAAGTCCGCCTACGTGCGCTTTACGCCCAGTAATTCCGAACAACGCTAGCCCCCTTCGTATTACCGCGGCTGCTGGCACGAAGTTAGCCGGGGCTTCTTTACTAGGTACTGTCATTATCATCCCTAGCGAAAGAATTTTACAACCCTAAGGCCTTCATCATTCACGCGGCATGGCTGCATCAGGCTTTCGCCCATTGTGCAAGATTCCCCACTGCTGCCTCCCGTAGGAGTCTGGGCCGTGTCTCAGTCCCAGTGTGGCTGATCATCCTCTCAGACCAGCTATAGATCGTAGTCTTGGTAGGCCATTACCCCACCAACAAACTAATCTAACGCGGGCCGATCTTTCGCCGATAAATCTTTCCCCCGAAGGGCGTATACGGTATTACCACTCGTTTCCAAGAGCTATTCCGTAGCGAAAGGTACGTTCCCACGCGTTACTCACCCGTCTGCCACTATGTCGTTCGACTTGCATGTGTTAGGCCTGCCGCCAGCGTTCGTTCTGAGCCAGAATCAAACTCTCAAGTTGAGTGTTGATCTGACGAAACCATCCATTGGAATATGGACGGTTACTCAAGCTGTTAAGCATAAGTATTGCGTTCTTTTGACGAGAAACCCTTTGTCACTAAAGGACGGGCCGAAACCCATCCGATGGATATAAAGAATTTTCTCTCAAGAAACGCATCCGTCGTGATCGTATGAACCTGCCGTCGATTGCTCTCTGGCGAGGTTCGCAAGCCATCACGCCGCCTGCGTTTCTCTTCCTTAATCTCTTACGATGTCAAACAGCTGGAACCGGAGTTCCGAAGCCCTTCAGAAGCCTGCGGCTCCGTCCGGAAGTGGCGGCTTATATGGGCCGCCGAATTGCCCGTCAACACTCTTTTTTGCGCCTTCTGCAGTTTCCGGTGTGAACCGTGTAACCGCCGATTTTCCAGCACAAGAGACACTTTAGACCGACATGCGGCCCGGGGTGTCCGAGCGATCAGGTGGAACCGAAGTTCCGGGTCCGTCAGAAGGCCGAAACCTCATCAGGAAGCGGCGGCTTATATGGGCCACCGTTTTGCCCGTCAACACTCTTTTTCGCGCCTTCTGCAGTTACCGGTTTGAGCCGGGAAACCACTGAATTTTTAGCGCAAAAGACACTGTGGGCCGGCAACCGGCCCGGCATGTCCGAGCATTTCGAGGAACCGCATACATAACCCCTGTTCGGTGAAAGGCGCAAGCCTTTTTCTCATCACAGGGGCGCCATTTGCGGGCGCCGCGTCCGAAGCCCGAGGGCGTCTTCAGCGGAGGCCGGGAGATACTCAAGGCACGGGGTCGCCGCAACCCCCTTCTGCAGCAAATCGGAAGAAATAATGCGATTTCGCTGCAGACCGGCCATGCATTCTTGCCGGATTTGGAGTTCAAAAAGGCTAGTGCCTTGAAAAATCAGTATTGTGCCGAAAGATACGATTTCATCGCTTCGGCTTCCGCTTCTGTCTCGGCGATCTTCCATTTCACCAGATCGCCGATGGAAACGACGCCAATCAGGCGGTCATTCCGCATAACCGGCAGGTGTCTGACCCGCCGATCGGTCATCAATTGCATCGCTTCTTCCACATTTGTGGTCGACTCGATGGTGATGACGTCACGCGTCATCGCATCTCCGACGATGATTTTGAGTGCCGCCTCTCCGTTTCGGGCGACATGGCGGACAATATCACGCTCGGAAAGAACACCGACGATCTCTCCATCGTCACCCAGTGCCACCACCGCACCGATTCTTTTCTCGTCCAGAGTCCGGGCCGCGTCGGCCAGGCTCGAATCGGCCTTGATCGAGATTATTTCGCGCCCCTTGTCATTTAGGATCTGGTCTATTGTCATGCGCGTCCTCCTTTATTGACGGGCCGTTGACCGGCCTCGCCGTTACGGAAACCTACCATAAAGGAGTCTTCTGGGCGATCAGAATTGCGAACGGGGCCGCCGGGCGCGGTAAATCTGGAACGCTGCCGCCCCTGCCAGGAAGCCGCCCAGGTGCGCCTGCCAGCTGATTCTCGCCCCTATAAGGGAGGGCCCCATCAGCCACAGCGCCAGGTTCACGCCCGCGAAGAACAGGAAGACGGTCAGGAATCGCTTCGAAAGAATCCGCCCGCCGCGCCCTTCCTGTATCAGCACCCATGCCGCGAACAGGCCGCTGGCGCCGCCTGACGCGCCAATCAACGCCGTTCCGGCCGGATATTGCGTCACCAGATGACAGAGCGACCCGCCCGCCACAGACACCGCAAACACGACGAGGAAGGGAATCGCCCCGCTTTTGCGCCCTATAGAGAGAGACGCATGCACCAGCCGCCCGAAAATCACGATCAGCGCGGCGTTCAGGATCGCCCCCGCCCAGCCATCATGAAGCAACGCATCTGAAATAAAGGGGACCAGCGCCTCGACAGGGGAGCCGTAAGGCACTGCGCCGGGCGCCCCCTGCCCCACGGATGCCCAGAACCGGTCCGGCTGGAGGCTCGCCATCGACAGCATGTAGCCCTGCCAGCTGATGGGCGAAAACACGCGCACGGCGTGCGCCAGCACGATCAGGCCGGCAAGACCGGTCACCGCCGGCGGGGCTTCTATAATAGGCGGCGTCCTGGTTGCGCGCGTCACGGGGTGGGATCAGGCCTTATCTGCGGAACTCTTACCCGCGCAGGCTAGACGTCTGCACCGGCATTGGCCAGCGCGCGCTCGGCCTTCCCCGCGAAAAAAAAGCCCCGCCAAACGGCGGGGCTTTCCTCAAGTAATGTGCATCAGGGCTTAGAACGACTTGCGAACCGTCACGCCATAGGTCGCCGGCTGGCTCGGATAGCCGGAGAAGGACCCGAGCTGTGCCACGGACGGAAAGGCCGCCATGATGTATTGCTCGTCAAAGATGTTCCGTCCCCAGAACGTCACGTTGAGCCCGCTTTCGGAGGTAAAGCCGAGCGACGCGTTGAACAAATTGTATTCCCGCTTTTCTGCAATGATGGCCTGTTCGGCCGGATCATCGCGGTAAGTCGACGGGCCTTCATACTGCCAGTCACCCCGCACGAAGGCATCGAGGCCTTTGACGTTGAAGGTGTAGAGCGCCGACGCCGACGTGGAGACTTGAGAAATCCCCGCTGGTTTCGCACCGGAGATGTCCCCGGCCGACGAGTTCTTGAAGCTGTCATAGACAGGATCGAGGAACGTACCCGCAAAGCCGAGCGTCAGATTTTCGGTCGCGTTCCAGGTCGCATCGAGTTCGAGCCCCTGAGTCGATTGCTCACCGGCGTTTGCCAGCGCAAAGCCCGTGCCCGTGAAGATATTGGACTGGAAGCCTTTGATCTTCTGATCGAACACCGCGACGTTCACCGCAATCGTGTCCCACGCCCCTTTCAGGCCGACTTCGAACACTTCGGATTCTTCCGGCCCGGCAAACCGCGTCCCCGTCGTCAGGTTCGGCGGGTTAAGGCCAGCGGCAACAAGGTTCGAATAGCCGGTCGGTGTCGGACGGCTGTCTCGCGACAGGTTCCAGGACGATGCCTTGAAGCCCGTTGCATATGATGCGTACACGTTCATGTTGTCCGTGGCATCGTAAGCGAGGCGCAGCGTGTAGGTCGTGTCGTCGTCATTGGTCGACCCGCCTTCCACGGCATTCGGGAAGTCCACGAATTGCGGGAAGAACTGCAGCAGCTGCAGCTGGGACGTTGAACCCGCCGCCGTTGCCTGGATTGTCGCGAACACATCCGGATAGGCCGCGGCGAACGCGCCGATCTGGGCCGGGCTGGTCGGGTCCACACCGGCCTGCAGCAGAAGCGCCCCGGTGGCGACCTGCGAGATGAATGGCGAGAGCGGATCCAGATCGATCGCCGAGAACGTATCAGTCGACACGACGCGGCCATAGGCGTCCTTGTTGTCCTGCGTATAGTTCAGGCCGACCGTCGCTGTGAGGCGGTCAGTCATGTGGTAGTCGACCGTGCCGAACAGCGAGAACGCCGTGTTGTCCTGCCCGTAGGCCTCGGTCATGCCCTCGCCCGGCTGGAAGAAGAAGCCTTGCGGAACGCTGAAGACCAGCGGCTCAAGACCCGTGAGCAGGCCCTGCGACAGGAAGTCGATATAACCGCGGATGTCCTGACCGTAGAGGATCTGGTTCTCGATATCGACGGATTCATCGAAGTAGAAACCGCCGACCATCCAGTCCACCGCGCCGTCGCCATTCGACGTCAGGCGAATCTCCTGGGTGAAGGTGTCGATGTCGGTGTCGTTCGAGTTCCGGCTGAGCAGGTCCGCGCTGGTGAAGTCGGAATCCTGATCGGTCTTCAGCTTGGAGGACCGGTAGGCCGTGATCGAAGTCAGGTCGGCGAACCCGAACGCATAGTCGGCCTGTACCGACAAGCCGGAGTTCTCCACGTCATTCGTGGAGTCCAGGTTGCTGTAGACATTATAAGAGTACGGGTTTTCCGGATCGAGCTGGCCGCCGAGGGCGAAGATCGCCGGCCCGGTCATGCCGTTCACGACGTTCGCCACCACACAGCAGGTTTCGTCGATCTTGTCGAAGTCGCCGATAATGCGGAAACTCAGATCCTCGGTCGGCTCGATCAGCAGCTGGCCACGCACGCCCCAACGGTTGCGGTCGTTGATGTCGGCGCCGGTGTTGAGGTCATCAGCATAACCGTCGCGGGTATTGTAGTTGGCGCCGAGGCTGAACGCGACATTGTCGGAAATCGGTCCGGTCACATCACCCGCCACGCGGAGCATGTTGAAGTTGCCAACAGTGGCTTCGGCTGATCCGCCCCATTCATATTGCGGCTTCTCGGTGACGATCGAGATGACACCGGCGGACGCGTTCTTGCCGAACAGCGTCGATTGCGGGCCGCGCAGCACTTCGACACGCTGGATATTCGGCAGGTCGGAAATCTGGGCCGCAGACCGCGAGCGGTACACACCGTCGATGAAGACACCGACCGATGGCTCGATACCGGCATTGTTGTCGCCGTTGCCGAAGCCACGAATGATGAAGTTCGTGTTGGCGGAGGTCTGGTACTGGCCGATGCGCAGAGACGGAACGATCGATTGCAGGTCGTTCAGGTCAATGATCTCTGCCTGATCGATCACCGAACTGTCGACGACCGAGACAGCCACCGGGACATCCTGCAGCGTCTGCTCGCGCTTGGTGGCGGTGATGGTGACGGTTTGCAAAGTGCGCGACGACTCTTCGTCGCCGGTTTCCTGGGCGTGGGCCGGCACCTGGCTGGCGGCCAGTGCTGTCAGACCGACACCAAGGCTAAGAAAGGCTTTGAAGCCCGCACGTGAATAGGCATTGGATGTAGACACGAGGTCACTCTCCCTTTGGTTATAAATTTTGAAAGACTGCTGAAGTGAGTGGAGGAAACGCCAGTCTTTGCGAGTTTTCTCGCATGACTTTCGTATCCTTAAGGTTACCGGCGGCAAGGGATTCGCCTGAAAATCACTCCCAAAGTGGAAATCCGTTGCCGGAAAGTCACGAACTGCAAAAGACGCGCTGTCTTTCTGAGCAACAATCGGGTCGATTTACCTCTATTCTGCGTCGCACACAGAATAATTTATCGGCAGCCTCACCGCATCCGGCGCCAGGCGGTCACGCGAATCAACAAGGCGTCCCGCCAAGGGACACGTTTGGGTAACCATGCCGCCCTGTGCCGCGAGTCCAACAGGTCGCGACTCGCCTGAAATCGGCGGTTCATTCCCTGACAGGGGAAAACCCGGCCCCATTCTCCTGCAGAATTCGCCATGCGAGGGAAAAGCCGCTTCTGGAACAGTTATTGCGCAAGAGAGCCCGAACCGGCCCGCGGGGGCCTGCAAACAAATTCGGAGTTTCACCCAGTCATGAATGACCGGTCCATTCATCCCAACACCAGAGTCCTGCTGGACGCCTGGCGCCGCATGAACGCCAACAACGCTTCCGGCGCAATTGAATCGCCACGTGTCGAAGACCATCCCGGTCTGATCGATCGCCTCTTCGTTCTTGAAAACAAGCGCGACGGCGCCTGGCTGTTCCGCACCGCCGGCGGATCGCTCACTGAGCTGATGGGCCGGCCGCTCGTGGACCATGATTTCCTCAACCTCTGGAGCGGGCCGGACAAACCGATGATGTCCGCCTTCCTCGATGCGGTTCAGATGGACGGCGCCCCCGGCGTGATCCGCGGCCGCGGTGAAACCATGACCGGCCAGCGCGTCGAACTGGAACTCACCATCATGCCGCTGGCAAAGCAGACCGAACGGCCGGCCAGCAATCGTCTGCTCGGCCTCTACCAGACCCTCGGCGGTGAACCCATGCTGAAGGGCCGGCCTGTCTGGCGCCATCGCGTCTCGATGCTCGTGCCGCCAGACACCCGTGTCAGCGAACCCCGCGTGAAGCTGGTCGCCTCAAACGCCTAAGCGCCCATCGCCGGATCGCTGAAGCCATCGCGGCCGGTTTCGATCCGCCCGGCGAGGCGCCGTTCGAAGCCTTCGGCCGACACGGTGATATCGTACCAGGCATTACTGGCGCTGGTGTCGAATTCCCGCTTCAGCGTCCGGCCGGCACCGACGGTCACCCTGACCGGTTCCGAGCCGTCATAGACGCCCGCATCGATGGACAATTCCTGCTTCGTCCTGCCCGTATTCTTCATGAAAAGGGTCACGATGCCGGTGCGCAGAGTCATTCTAGCTGAGGTTTCGATCTCTTTCGACGCATCGCCGCGGAAGGTACGCAGGAAGCCATTCGGCCCCAGCACCCACAGATCATACTGGCCTTCATCGGCTTCCAGATCCCACACATCCGATATCGCCTTCCCCGCCTCGACCGTGTAGCGGCGCGGAATGCGGTCGAGATGCCGCTTGTCGTAGACGTGGAAGACCGCGCCTGCCTTTCCCGTATTGGCGAACTTCAGCGAGATCGCATCCGGATCGGCACTGGCCGTCACGTCCAGCGCGTATGGCAAGGCGCGCGACGGCCGCGATCCCGGCTCCTGCGACAGGCTCTGGGGCTCGGCCGGCGGCTCGATCCGCTTGCGGTGGATCTGGGCCAGCACGGCCTTCTGCGATCCTTCGGCAGAGGGAAGATCCGGAAACACCGGTTCGTTCGGCGTCTTGAAGTCGAAGCAGGACGTCAGGTCGCTGCAGACGGCGCGGTGCCACGGGCTGATCGCGGGCACGGTCAAGCCGAACCGCTGTTCCAGGAACATGCCGACCGATGTGTGATCGGCGACCTGGCTGTTCACCCAGCCGCCGCGGCTCCAAGGCGACACGACATAGAGCGGCACACGCGCCCCGAGCCCCCAGGGACGGACGCTGCCGCTGATCGTGTCGGAATCATCCAGCAACCGCTTCTCCGGATCTGAGAAGTAGAAGCCCTTCAGATCGATGGTCGACTTGCCGGCCAGTTCGCCATCCGCCGTGTAGGATGGCGGCGCCGCCGGCGGCAGGTGATCGAACAGGCCGTCATTCTCATCGAACATCTGGAAGAAGACCGTGCGGCTCCAGACCTCCGGTTTGGACGTCAGCGCCTGCAGGATACGCGATGTATACTCGGCGCCCTGCAGCGGCGTCGATGCGCTCGGATGCTCGGACCAGTTTTTCGGCGGCAGGATCCAGGACACCTCGGGCAGCGTGCCCGCCTGCACATCGGCCGCGAAGCGCTCCAGCGAATAGTCCGTCATGCCTTTTTCGTAGAGCGGCGAGCCGGGCTGGGCTTCGCGGAAGCTCTTGAAAGCAAGCCCGCCATGCATGGCGCCGGTCCAGTTGTCGTTGGTGTTCTGGTAAATCCGCCATGACACGCCAGCGTCTTCCAGAACGTCCGGAATGGTCTGCCATGGCAAGGCCGAGCCCTGATAAGTGTAACCCGGTTCCGGCAAGGCGCCTTCGATCCAGCACCGCAAATTGTTTGGCTCGCTGTCGGCTTCCGTGCCGTTGATCCCCCGCGCACGCAGGTCAGGGTCATGGTTGGAGCCGGACCAGAACACGATGCGGTTGGGATCTGTGCCTGTCGTGATCGAGCAGTGATAGGCATCGCAGATCGTGAAAGCCTCGGCCAATGCAAACTGGAACGGCACGTCCTCACGCTTGAAATACCCCATCGAGTAAGGGTTCTTGTATTTCGGCCAATAGCCGAACTTTCCCTGGTTCCACGCGGCCTGCGAGTCGCTGAAGGAGTGCGGCGTGCCCGGGTGGGCGATGGCATCCGTTGTCTTTGTATCGAGGTGGAAGGGCGGAATGTCCTTTTGCCCGTCCGACTGGAACCAGACCGGCTTGCCGCTTTCCATGGGAACGGTGTACCGGTCGCCAAAGCCGCGAACCCCGCGAAGCGTTCCGAAATAATGATCGAACGAGCGGTTCTCCTGCATCAGGATGACGACGTGTTTCACATCCCTGATCGTGCCCGTCTCATTGGCGGCGGGCGTTTGCAGCGCCTCGGCGATCGCACTGGGAAAGGTGTTTGCGGCAGCGCCCGCAGCGGCGCTGACCCCCATGATGCGAAGGAACTCGCGGCGGTCGGTCGTCATGATCTTGCTCCCAGGTGATTGCGCACCGGCCGCCAGAACTTTGTGCGGCCAGCCAATGAATGCCTGTGAGCGGATCTACCCCGGCTGCATGACAGCCGAATGAATATTCCTCAATTTTATTCGAAGTTTTTATGAAATCATCTTAAGCGCAACGCGTGAGGCCCGCCAGGCCTCCGGGCAGGATCCGTCAACCGGGTCCCTCAGACACCCGGCGACGAACACCTGCTTCACCTTATCTTCTATGCGCCCGCCAGTTCCGACGGTTCCTGCTTCGCCAGAGCCGGCTTTTTCAGGATCATGTCAGCGGCTTTTTCGGCGATCATGATCGTCGGCGCATTGGTGTTGCCGCCAATCAGGGTCGGCATGACCGACGCATCGATCACGCGCAGGCCTTCCACGCCCTTCACCCGCAATTCGCCATCCAGCGGCTGGGCATCGCTGACGCCCATCGCAACCGTGCCGACCGGGTGATAGATCGTCTCGCCCGTGCGGCGGATGAAGGAGTCGATGTCGTCGTCCGACGTCGCCCCCGGGCCGGGCATGATTTCCGATCCGGTGAAGGGTTTCAGGGCTTCCTGCTGGCAGACTTCCCGCACCATCTTCACTGCTTCGCGCATGGCGCGGCGGTCTTCTTCCGTGGCCAGATGGTTCGGGTCGATCGCCGGATTGGCGAACGGATCGTCTGACGCCAGGCACACCGTGCCCCGGCTTTCCGGGCGCAGCTGGCAGGCATGGACGGTATAGCCATCCTTCTGCGGGTCGTGCTTGCCGTGATCCATCATGATCGCGTTGACGAGGTGCAGCTGCAGGTCCGGCATCTCAAGGCCGGGGCGGGATTTCAGGAACGCCCCTGCCTGCAAGAAATTATCGGCGCCCGGTCCGGTCTGGTTCATCAGGTAACGCAGGCCGACGCCCAGCTTCTTCAGGCCCTTCTGCATGGAATAGGCGGAGATCGGCTGCGTCATCTCATGGATGACCGTCACGTCGAGATGGTCCTGCAGGTTCTGGCCGACACCTTTGGAATCGACCACGGACTTGATTCCGAACCGGTCCAGGTGTTCGGCATTGCCGATACCCGACAGCATCAGGATTTGCGGAGACTGGACGGCACCGGCGCACACGATCACTTCGCCATCCGCGAAAATGGATTGCGGCAGGCCGCCCTTGCCTTCCACCACTTCCACACCGGTGGCGCGTTTTCCGTCGAACAGGACGCGGGTGACCCGGCCGGTTGAAATCACCGTCAGATTGTCCCGCACGCCCACGATCGGGCGGAGGTAAGCATAAGATGCGCTCCAGCGTTCGCCCTTGTGAATGGTGCGCTGGTAAGGGCCGAAACCTTCCTGCTGGGCGCCGTTGAAATCGTCGGTCGTGGCGTAGCCTGCCTGTTCCCCGGCCTGGATGAAGGCGCGGTAGAGCGGGCTGGACATCGGCGCGGACGACACGTTCAGCGGACCGCTGCCGCCATGGAAAGCGTTCTCGCCCTTGTCCAGGGTTTCGGACTTTTTGAAATACGGCAGGACGCTCGCATAGTCCCAGCCCTTCAGGCCCATCTGGCCCCATTGGTCGTAATCACCGGCATGCCCGCGGATATAGATCATGCCATTGATCGAGGAGGAGCCGCCCCAGCCCCGGCCACGCGGCCAGTAGAGCTTGCGTCCATTCATGTGTTTTTGAGGCTCGGTCCAAAACCCCCAGTTGAAATCATTCTCTTCCTTGATGAGAGATCCGACGCCCGCCGGCATGCGCACCATCAGCGATTTGTCTTTCTTGCCCGCCTCGATCAGACATACTTTCACCGCCGGATCGGCCGACAGCCGGTTGGCGAGGGTACATCCGGCGCTTCCTGCACCAACGATTACGTAATCATAGCGTTCCATGGGATCCTGTTTTCTGCATTCGTCGGTAGAATTTCGACGGTTCAAGCAATACTTTGTGAACGAAAGCCTGCTAAGTAAAGAGCGTGGGGAGAAGTAGTCCGAAAGGACGGGTCAGCTCAAGGAGTGATTTATGACCTTCTCTACTTCTCAGGTTCTGATGGCATCAGAAACGCCGGAAGAGTATTTCGATCGCCGCCGCCATAAACGGGTGGATCTGTGTCTTCCGGGCCGGTTCCTCACTCATGTCGGTAACGATGCGTCGCTCTCGACGATCAATCTTTCCTGTTCAGGGGCACTGGTCCAGTCTGCGACCCTGCCGGACCCGGGCGCGGAACTCGTCTGCTATTTCGATGACCTGGGACGCGTGGTCGCCACCGTCGTGCGCCACACCGGCGAAGGCTTCGCCCTGTCGTTCAATGTCGCCTCGCACAAGCGCGAGAAGATTGCCGACCGGCTGACCTGGCTGCTCAACAAGGACATGCTGAACCTGTCCGAAGAACGTGACGCCCCGCGCTATGCGGCCGATGTGCCGGCGCAGGTCCTGCGCCGCAGCGGCCAGATCCTCCCCTGCCGCGTGCTCGACATTTCCCTGACCGGTGCCAATTTCGAATGCCAGGGCTGCGCCTTGCCGAAGCTTGGCGAGATTGTCAGCGCAGGCTCCATTCCGGCCGAAGTCGTCCGCACGGGCCAGGGCGGGTTTGCCGTGCGTTACCTCCAGCAGGACGAACGCGACGCACTCTAAGCGACCAGGCGGGAGCCCTGTCGGATCAGTCGATCCGTTTCAGGCCCGCCTTGTGGCGTTTCCAGTTTTCCACATAGTGCACCGCCGACATCTTGATGACCTGGATCTGGTGGTCGGAGACCTGCTTCACCACCTTGCCCGGTGCCCCCATCACCAGTGAATTATCGGGAATTTCCTTCCCCTCGGGGATAAGGGAATTTGCCCCGATGATGCAGTTCCGGCCGATCTTGGCGCCATTCAGGACGATCGAGCCGATCCCGATCAGCGTTTCCTCGCCGATCGTGCAGCCATGCAGCATCACCATATGCCCCACGGTCACGTCGCGGCCGATGGTCAACGGCATGCCAACATCCGTGTGCAGAACGCAATTGTCCTGAATGTTTGAGTTCTCGCCGATCGTGATCGGGTCATTGTCCCCCCGCAGGACCGAGCCGTACCAGACAGACGCGTTTTCCTTGAGGATGATATTGCCCATGACCTGGGCCGTTTCGGCGACCCAGTAATTGCCACTTTCAGGCAGGTCCGGTCGATTTCCATCCATCTCGAAAATTGCCATGCCTGTTTCCTTCATTTCGCTTGCGGATTTAATGTTTACCACCTGATAACTCTGGTAGTGTCTAGTCATCAACAGATTCGGACGTGGAGTACGGTCATCCTGAGACTGTGTCATACCCCGCCGCCCGGAAGATACCGGGTTAAGGTCCTGCCGCCCATCGGGCGTGTTGCCTCCCCTTCCCCCCAAGTTTCCAGTCAGCCGCTGCGCATTCCTGCCAGCGGCTTTTTTAGTCCCTGCAGCAAGGAGACCTCCCATGGGAAAACGCAACGCAGCCAAGCGTATGAAAACCGCTTCGGAAGTGGATACCTCCACCTGGTTTGAAGAAACCGGCCGCGTGAGGGGGCCCAGGCTGCAAGCCATAGATGGAGGCCGGTCCTGGCATCCCGACGATGCGGACCAGAAAAAATACAAGCGCGCCGCCACCGCCCCGGAAGGCGACCGGGCCCAGCGCTACCAGAAAAATGTGAAACCCCGCTCCGAGAATCAGGCCCGCCTGATGGAAGCGATGGACGAATACGCCCTCGTCGCCGCGCTCGGCCCGGCAGGCACCGGCAAGACCTATCTCGCCATCTGCAAGGCGGTCGAAGCCCTGCAGAAGGGCAAGGTCTCACGCATCATTCTCTCCCGCCCGGCCGTTGAGGCCGGCGAGCAGATCGGCTTCCTGCCCGGCGCCATGGAGGACAAGCTCGCGCCCTATCTGCGCCCGCTTTACGACGCCCTGTCGGACCGGCTCTCGCCCGGGCAATTGAAACACATGCTGGCCGAAGGCGTGATCGAGATCGCGCCCATCGGCTTTATGAGGGGACGCACGCTCAACAATGCCTTCATCGTGATCGACGAGGCGCAGAACTGTACCTACACCCAGCTGAAAATGCTGCTGACGCGGCTCGGCTGGCACTCCACCATGGTGATCACCGGCGACCCGGCCCAGTCGGACCTGCTGCCGGAATTCTCCGGCCTCGCCAAAGCGGGCGAGCGGCTGGAGAAGCTGGAAGGCGCCGCCGTGGTGACGCTCGAAGGCCAGGACGTCGTCCGCCACCCGCTCGTCGCCGACATGCTGAACGTCCTCTGAGGCCATCCCGCCTCAAACGTGATCAGCCCGCCGGAATGCCCTCCGGCGGGCTTTTTCTTTAGAGATCCATCCGCAGCACCGCGGCGCCCTCGAAACGCCCGGCGCGCAGATCGTCCAGCGCCTCATTCGCGCGCTCCAGCGGATAGGCATGCGTCGAGGTCTTCACCATCGCCTCCGGGGCGATCTTCAGGAACTCCACCCCGTCCTGCCGGGTGAGGTTCGCGACGGACTGGATGCGCCGCTCCTCCCACAAATCCGCATACGGAAAGGAAGGAATGTCGCTCATATGGATCCCGGCGCAGACCACCACGCCGCCCTTGTCGACGGCTTTCAGCGCCGCGGGCACCAGCGCGCCGACCGGGGCGAAGATGATCGCGGCGTCCAGCACGTCCGGCGGCGCCTCCTCGCTACTGCCCGCCCAGACGGCGCCAAGCGAGCGGGCGAAATCCTGCCCTTTCTCGTCCCCCGCCTTTGTGAAGGCATAAACGTCCCGCCCCTGATGCACGGCCACCTGCGCGATGATGTGCGCCGCCGCCCCGAAGCCATAAAGGCCGAGCCGCTTGCCGTCCCCCGCCATGCGGTAAGAGCGATAGCCGATCAGCCCCGCACACATCAGCGGCGCAGCAGCCTCGTCCGAATAAGCGTCCGGGATCGGGAAACAGTAATGCGCATCGGCCACCGTATACTCGGCAAAGCCGCCATCGCGGGTGTAGCCGGTGAACTCTGCCGCCTCGCACAGATTCTCCTGCCCCCGCCGGCAATAGACACAACGCCCGCAGGTGTGGCCGAGCCAGGGCACGCCCACCCGGTCGCCCACGGCAAAGCCCGCCGCGCCGGGCCCCAGCGCATCCACAATCCCGATAATCTCATGTCCGGGGATCAGCGGCAGCTTCGGCTGTTTCAGATCTCCGTCCACCACATGCAGATCTGTCCGGCACACGGCGCACGCCCTGACCCGGATGCGGATCTGCCCCGCGCCGGGCACCGGGTCCGGCAGGTTCTTCAGGACGAGCGGCGCGCCGGGCCGTTCAAACACCATCGCACGCATGAAAGGCTCCCGTGATTACCCGGCCATGCTTCGCCAGCTGGCGTGCAAGGTCAAGTTCACGGGAGCCCCTGTTTACAGGATCCGGATTTTAGAATTTGTAGCGGACACCCACTTCGATCAGGTTCGACTTGTTCTCGACTTCGAGGTTTGCCGGGAACAGGTCGACCTTGTACTTGCCGTCTTCAACAGAACGGTAGGTATACTGACCGAAGACATCCCAGCGCTCATTGAAGCTGTAAGTCGCACCGGCCATGACCTGATAGGCCAGTCCGTTGTCGTCATCGTCGATGATGCCCACGCCGGACGGCTTGAACGTCACATCCGTCTTCGCATAGCCGATACCTGCACCGACATAAGGCGTGAAGCCGGAGTCGTTGGCGAAATCGTAATAGCCATTGACGAAGATCGCCGTGGTCTTGGTGTCCCCGCGCCCGTCGGCAACCACGTCGGCAACCGTTACGCCCAGCGTGTCGGCAGACCCGGTCAGGGCGCCCGCATCGAGCGCATCGATAGAACCGCCGCCCAGCATCACGTTCTTGTGCGTATCAACATCGGCCTTTGACATGGCGAGCTGGACCTCGCCGCGGAATGACGGAGAATAGCGGTAACCGACGGCCGCCGAGTAGGACATGCCATTGTCGAATTCGGTTTCCCAACCGACAGACGTGCCGGAGGCGATGGGGGTTCCGGCAGGCAAGGCGCCGCCATTGCCCGTCAGGAAGTCGGCGCTGGTTGCGCCGGAATTGTCACTGTCGGATTGCATTGCGGCTCCCACAGTTCCTGACACATAGAAGCCTTGAGCATGCCCAGGGGCAGCCAGAAGCGCGCCGGCCACAGTCGCGGCGGCAATCATATGAAGTCGCATTACATCGTCCCTTTTTCTTGCTGGCCGATCCAATTGATCGGTACACTTCATACGAACACGCCCCCATGGGTGGATTGACCGATCACGCCGATGTTATCGACGATCTGACGGGAGGATAAATCCGCGCCAATCCGCGGCCACCGGCCTGCGCCATTTCCATAAGCTCTTGCAAAGACGCGTATTTTCCGCGGCGGCGGTGTGCCGCAATCCACCCTCTGAGCCTCCATGCCAGGCTTCCCGGCATGACAGACCTCACGGATTTCTTCTCCCACGCCTATTCCACGATTGCCCGCGCCGTGGCCGAAGCCGGCGTGAATGCAGACCTGTTCAAACATCCGGAACTGATCCCGAAAACACTGAAGCGCCGCGTCTCGGCAGAGCTGAAACGGCTCGCTGTACTGCTCCGCCGTCTGATCTTCCTGATGGCGCTGCAGGTGGAGCTGGCTCCGGTGAAGCCGCGTCCGGGTAGCAATTATTTCGAGAAAGCCGAAGGCGAACCGGCGGCGCGCAAGGTGGTCTTTTCCGTCTTGCCCGCACCCGCGGGCGAAACCCCGGATTTTCTCGACGGCCCAATCACTGTGCCGACGCGTGGCCCCGTGCCTGCTGCGCCGCTGATCGCCCGCTGGGAAGCCATGCTGGAGACGCTGAAATTCTGCAACCGCCGGGCGAAGTGTCTCGCGCGTACGATCCAGCGCTGGAAAGCTGACGGCGAAGCCCGGCCCTATATCGCACCGATCCAGAAAACCTACGCCATGCCTGCCGCACTCGGCATCGTCTCCGGCGGGCTCACCGTGCAGCTGATCGAAGCCCTGCGCGATTGGCCAGCCGCCGACACGAGCTGAGCTTACCGACAATCAGGACCTTTGCCGGAGCGCCTTGGGCGCGTCCGGGCAAAGGTGCTGGCAGGCCCTATTCCTCGTCGTCCGCTGCCACGGACGCCGCCAGTGATGCAGACAGGAAGCGGTCGATGTCCCCATCCAGCACGCCCTGCGTGTCGGACGTCTCAACCTCGGTCCGCAGGTCCTTCACCATCTGGTATGGCTGCAGGACATAGGACCGGATCTGGTGGCCGAAGCCGATATCGGTCTTGCCGGCATAGCTGGCGTCGGCCACTTCGCGGCGCTTCTGAAGCTCCAGCTCATACAGGCGCGAGCGCAGCATCTGCCAGGCCTGATCCCGGTTGCGGTGTTGCGACCGGTCGTTCTGACACTGGACCACAATCCCCGTCGGCTCGTGCGTCAGGCGGACGGCAGAGTCGGTCCGGTTGACGTGCTGCCCGCCCGCGCCGGAGGCCCGGTAAGTGTCGGTGCGCACATCGGAGGGGTCGATCTCGATGTCGATATTGTCGTCGATCACCGGGGTGACCGTAACAGAGGCAAACGAGGTGTGACGGCGGGCCGAAGAGTCGAACGGCGAAATCCGGACAAGACGGTGCACGCCCTGCTCCGACTTCAGCCAGCCATAAGCGCTCTCGCCCTTGATCTGCAGCGTGGCAGACTTGATGCCTGCTTCCTCGCCCTCGCGTTCGTCCATCTCCTCGACCTTCATGCCGTGCTTCTCGGCCCAGCGCACATACATACGCCGGAGGATCGAGGCCCAGTCCTGACTCTCGGTTCCGCCCTCGCCGGCATTGATCTGGACATAGGCATCATTGCCGTCGGCTTCGCCGGACAGCAGCGCCGCCAGCTCCGCCTTTTCCGCCCGGGCAGCCGCGCGCGTCAGCGAGGCTTCGATATCGGCCACCATGGCGTCGTCGCCTTCGGCCAGTTCCAGCAGCTCGCCGGCGTCTTCGGCTTCTTTTTCGAGGGCTTCGACGGTTTCGATCCCGTCGGCCAGCTTCTGGCGCTCACGCATCATGGCCTGGGCGGCCTGCGGATCGTCCCAGAAGTCCGGCTTTTCAGAGAGTGTGGTCAGTTCATCGAGGCGTTTTGTGGCTGTATCCCAGTCAAAGACGCCTCCGTAGCAGGGCGGCCGAGGAGCGGATCTGGTCAATAAGCGACTTGATTTCTGCGGACATGAATCTGGCCTTTCAAATGGGAAACTGTGCGAGGCGGGCCTATAGCGCAGCCGCTTCGCAGGGTCAAAACAGGTTTGGGATCAGTAAGTGCCGTCGAGATCCCCGGTGACAGCCTGCTCCTGCGGCTGCATCGGGTCCTGCGGAAGCATCGGGTCTTCCGGCACGACACCGGCATCGCGCTCGGGATCGAAGCCGGATACGCTGTCAGAGCCACTCCCCGCACCGCAGCTGCCGGAGATCGACAGGCAATCGTCGCTGCTGTTGAAGGCCGACAAGCCCGGCTCAGTCCCCGGACGGAATGCCTCGTCAATAATGACGCTGGTCTCCGGCCCCGGTAGCTCGCCGGTGCGGGCATCGATCTTCACCAGGCGCACGCCGGGCGGAATCCGGAACGGAATGGCCGGCTGGTCCGCCAGGGCCTTTTCCATGAAGTCGGTAAAGATCGGCCCGGCAACCGATCCGCCGGCTTCACCTTCGCCGAGCGAGCGGTTGTCGTCGAAGCCGACCCGCACACCGACCACGAGGTCAGGCGAGAAGCCGATTGTCAGCGCGTCGCGGTAATCGTTCGTTGTGCCGGTCTTGGCCGCCAGCGGCTTTCCGACCTTGCGCGCCCGGCGGGCCGTCCCGCGCTCAACGACACCTTCCATCATGTGGGTGATCTGATAGGCAATCACCGGGTCGAGCACAGGCTCGCCCACCTCGGCCAGCTGGGGCGGCTCCTGCCCGGTCCATTCCTCGGCCTTGCAGCCTTCACAGACACGCTCGTCATGGCGGAACAAAGTCCGGCCGCGGCGATCCTGCACCCGATCCAACAGGGTCGGTGTAATCTTCTTGCCGCCATTGACGAAAGCGGCATAGCCACGCGCAAGATCAATCAGATAGGTATCGCCCGAGCCCAGAGACATGGCCGGGTACGGCGGAAGTTCCGTATACGCCCCAAGCCGCACGGCCATATCGGAGACCGCTTCCATGCCGATGTCCTGCGCAACACGCGCGGTCACCTGGTTGAGGGATTTCTCCAACGCGATCCGCAGAGTGACCATGCCATAGGACCGGCCTTCGGTGTAGTTGGACGGGCGCCAGTAATCGCCGGTCGAGACATCAAACGACACAAACGGCGCATCCAGCATCCGGGTCGCCGGCGTGTAGCCTTTTTCAAGCGCGGCCGCATAAACGAATGGCTTGAAGCTGGACCCCGGCTGGCGCTTCGACTGGGTGACGCGGTTGTAGCTCGACTTGAAGAAGGAATATCCGCCCTGCATGGCCAGGATCCGGCCCGTGTGCGGATCGAGGGCGATCAGCGCGCCGTCGACCTCCGGCACCTGGCGTAGCGTGGCATTGCCCACCGGCACCAGCATCGGCTCAATCTCACCTTCGTCGATCTCGTTGCCTTCGGGGTCAAGCTCTGCTTCCTCGGACCGCGGGGCGAGCGTTTCGTCGGCATTGAGAACCTGACGCTTCAGCTCTGCCAGAATGACCTGCCCTACTTGCAGGCCAGCCTTGCCACCCTGCGGTTTGTAGGTGTTGGCCCATTCGACCTCTTCGGCCGGCAATTTGATCGTCGCGCCATCGGTCAGCAGCAGCGTCGCGCCGGACCGGGAAACCTTCTGCACCATGGCCGCTTCCCAGGTGCCGTAACCGCCCGGAAGTTTGACGTCCTTGAGCGCCTCAAGGGCCCCATCATTGGGATCGATCGTGGTGACCGGGCCGCGCCAGCCATGGCGGCGGTCATACGCGACCAGACCGTTGCGCAGCGCCTGCTGGGCGGCGAGCTGCAAGCGTGTGTCGATCGTTGAGCGGATCGAAAGGCCGCCTTGTTCCAGCGTTTCTTCGCCATAGGACTTGATCAGGTCGCGGCGCAGCTCCTGAACGAAATAGGTCGCGGCGGCGTATTCCGGCCCCTTCAGGCGGCGCGTGGTGGTCAGCGGTTTGGCCTTGGCCTCGTCGGCCTGCTCCTGGGTGATGTACCCATCCTCGACCATACGGCCGAGCACATAGTTCCGGCGGGCCAGAAGGCGTTTCGGGTTGGTGTACGGATTGACGGCGGACGGGGCTTTCGCCAGCGACGCCAGAACCGCTGCCTCGGACAGGTCCAGCTCCGGCAGGGATTTGTTGAAATAGTTCAGCGCCGCGGACCCGACGCCATAGGACCGGCCGCCGAGATAGATCTCGTTCAGGTACAGTTCGAGAATCTGGCCCTTGGTGAATTCCTTTTCCATGCGCTGGGCGACGATGGCTTCCTTGGCCTTGCGCTTCAGGTTCTGGTCGCGCGTCAGCAGCATGTTCTTGGCCACCTGCTGGGTGATGGTCGAACCGCCCTGCAGGCCGCCCTTGCCGGTAATCTTGTTCTTCACCGAATTGATGCCGCCGCGAAGGATCCCGACATAATCGAGGCCATGGTGGTGGAAGTAGTTCTTGTCCTCAGCGGCAACGAACGCATCGACCACATGCGTCGGTATCGATTCGTAAGGCACGAAAACGCGATGCTGATCCGCAAACTCCGCAATCAGGGTGCCGTCCCCGGCGTGAACGCGGGAGGTAATCGGCGGCTCATACTGTTTCAGCTTGGAGATCGAGGGCACGGTCCGGCCCAATGCCGCGAAATACAGCCAGAGGGCGATGATGCCGATCACACCCAGAATGAAGCCAAGCACAATCAAGCGTCGCAGCCAGATCCACACCCAGCGTGGCCCTGGCAGGTAAAACCCTTTGAATCCGAAGCGGTTTTCGGCGCTTTCGTATCTGCCGTCAGTCATGAACACTTTCCCTGCCGTCTGCTGACGGAATCGCAGCCTTTTCAGGCGATAGTAAGGCGCGCCGCTGGCACGTGAAAGAGGCGGGTGTCAGATGTCCTGACGGCCGACTTCGCCATCGGTCAGCGACACATCCGGCAATGCCTTGCGTTCCGGCTCCGGGACGTTGAGTCCATTTGCCAGCCGGTCAGCCAGGGCCACCTTTTCCGCGGCGGGCGGACGGTTGTCGAGCGCGGTCTGCCAGGCCGCTTCCGCATCCTCCTTGTCGCCCAGATACCAGTAGATGTCGCCGAGATGGTATTCGATTTCCCAATGCTGGTGCGGCTCCAGCTCCTTGCGGGCCAGCTCGATCAGACGCTTGGCCTCGCTGAGGTGGCCCAGCTTGAAATAGGCCCAGCCGAGCGAATCCGCGATATAGGGATCACGCTCCGCCATGGCGCGGGCACGGCTCAATACCTTGAAGCCTTCTTCCAGCTTGTCGGTCCGTTCGATCAGGAAGTAGCCGAGCGTGTTCAGCATGTACGGGTCGTTCGGGCGGGACAGGCGCTCGGTCCGCAGGATGGCGAGCGCTTCATTGATCTGGCCGTTCCGGCCAAGCGCATCCGCCAGAACGACGCGGCGATCGTGCGTATCATCCAGATCGCGCGCCTGCTCGGCATGTTCCACAGCCTGCTGGGAATCGCCGAACTGGTTGTAGATGTCGGTGGCCAGTCCATGCGCGGCGGCCTTTTCCGCCGGATTCTCAGACATGGCGATGACTTCCTGGATCAGCGTCCGCGATGCTTTCTCGTCATTCATCCGCGAGTGCAGCTGAAGCGCGCCATACAGCGTCGATAGCCGGTCATCTTCATCGGTGAGGCTGAGCGCCCGGTCGATCGCCGCCCGCGCGTCGTCTTCCTTGCCCGACATCAGCTTGGCCTGCGCCGCAGCAATCTGCAGGGCCGCGGTCGCTTCCGGCGCCGAATTGGCGACATGGGCCACGCCGTCATAAAGGGCGCTGGCGTACATTTCGTCGATAATGCCCGACCGCAGGTCTTCGTTTTCCGGAGAGATCAGCAAGGCAACCTGATCGAAGGCAGACCGCTGGTCATCGAAGCCCTCGACGCGGCCCCCCATCATGATCCGGCGGATAATCCGTTGTTCCTGAAGCGCTCGGGAAACATCCGAGAGGGACTGGCTGAACGCTTCGGCGACCGTCTGGGGCTGGTTCCGGAGATTTTTGCCGGTCTCCAGACTGTCCATCGCCGCGGCATAACTGATTGCTTCTTCCGGTTCGGCATCTGCCAGCTTCTGGTAAACGGCCTTGGCCTCATCGATCCGGCCCAGCCGCTGAAGCAGCAGCGCGTGCCGGGAGATCACCGTGCGGATGTGGCTGTAGAGAAGGCCCTTGGGATCGAACTGATGTTCCGGCGCTTCGATCTTGGACGGCGTCATCGCCTCATAGACCGCAAGCGCCTGCTCTGGCCGGCCGAGGGCATCCAGCATCGCCGCCAGCGAGAGATCGCCCGTCAGGCCAGGCATACCGCCGGCAGCGCCGCGATGCCGGTTGATGGCCTCGTCCGCGTCGCCTTCCAGGGCGAGCAGCCAGGCGTCGAGATAGATGTAGAAGCTGGTTTCACCCGCCTCTCCCGACCGCGCACTGGCGTCCGCGAGTGTCTGCCGGGCGTCTTCGAATTTTCCGGCGGCGGCCTCGTCCAGCGCAATGAACGCATCGAACAGCGGGCTGGCATCGCGGTCTTCCATGTCCAGATTACGGGTCATGGTGATGAAGGCCGCCATGTCTCCGGCCTTCACGGCATCGGAGGGAACGGCGTAAGCATCCGGCCCGACCGGCTTGCCACGGGCATCCAGCACGGATGTGTCACGCGCCGCCTGGGACAGGCCCGAATAGGTTTCCGCGATGGCGATGTCTTCAGGCTGGTTCTCGACGACCTCGGTCACCGGCGCAGAGGTGCACGCGCCCAGAGAAACGGTCAGGCAAAATGAGAGGGCAAGCGCACTTGCCGCTACAGAATTCTTCAGGCGCATGGACTCTCGGGTCTCCAGCTTCACTAATTGTTCCGAGTGAAGCAGCCCCGCAGGGCAAGAGCAAGGCGGCCACATGGTGAATAAGGCAGGTTTGCTGCCTTGTTCATAAACAGGCGATTAATCTGCAGCTTCTGCGGCTTCCCTGACCGGCACAAACAGGACCAGGCACGCTGCCGTGGCCAGACATGCCCCGAAGAACTGCGCGACAAGGAAACCGGGGACATCGGCCGGCCGGACACCGGCGAAGGTGTCGGACAGGGACCGTGCGATCGTGATTGCGGGGTTTGCGAAGCTCGTCGATGCCGTCCACCAGTATCCCGCCGCAATCACCAGCGCGACCGCCGCCGGGACAGCTTTCGGTGCGAACCGGATCGTGCCGAAAATGGCGAAAACGAGTGCAAATGTCGCCACACCTTCGGACAGCATCTTTGCTGGCCCGGACCGGTCGGTCATTGCAACCTGGATCAGCGGCAGCTCGAACATGCCGTGGGCGAGCAAGGCGCCGGCGACGCAGCCAATAATCTGGACGACGATATAGACCAGTGCCATCGGCGCTGAGATCTCTCGGCGCACCGCAAAAGCGAGCGTGACAGCCGGATTGAAATGGGCACCGGAAACCGGGCCGAGTGTCGCCACCAGCACCCAGAGGATTGCCGCTGTAGCAGCGGTATTCCCGAGCAGGGCGACGCCGTCGTTTCCGGAACTCACTGTCACGGCGAGAATGCCGGATCCGATCACCACGCCCGCCAGCATGGCCGACCCCAGAAATTCCGCCAGCAAACGCCTGCCCAACTCCATGATCGTCCCCTACCGTTTTCATTCCGCGATGCAAAAAGCGGAACAGCCCGTTCCAGTTAAGGAACGGGCTGCATCATGTTCGCCGGTAACGGTCCAATCACATGTTCGGGTAAGCCGGTCCGCCGCCACCTTCCGGCACGGTCCAGTTGATGTTCTGGTTCGGATCCTTGATATCGCAGGTCTTGCAGTGGATGCAGTTCTGCGAGTTGATCTGGAACTTCAGCTCGCCGCCTTCCTCGATCCACTCATACACGCCTGCCGGGCAGTAACGTGCCGACGGGCCGTCAAAGACATCGTGCTCGGAAGATTTCTGCAGGGCGAGGTCAGCGACCTTCAGGTGCACCGGCTGGTCTTCCTCGTGGAATGTGTTGGTGAAGGAGACGTTGGTGAGCTTGTCGAAGCTGATCACGCCATCAGGTTTCGGATAGTCGATCGGCTTGAAGTTCTTGGCCGGCTGCAGCGATTTCGCATCCGACTTGCCGTGCTTCAGCGTGCCGAAGAAGGAGAAGCCACCAAACAGGCTGGAGATCCACATTTCGATGCCGCCCATCGGGATGCCGATGACGGTGCCGAGTTTCGACCAAAGCGGCTTCACGTTCCGGACCGTCTTCAGCTCCTTGTAGACCGAAGACTGGGCGTAAGCGTCTTCATAGCTTTCCAGCGTGTCGCCCTGACGGCCGTCCTTGATGGCGGTAAAGGCCGCTTCAGCGCCCATCATGCCGGTCAGGATAGCGTTGTGGCTGCCCTTGATGCGCGGCACGTTGACGAAGCCGGCGCCGCAACCGATCAGCGCGCCGCCCGGGAAGGCCAGCTTCGGAACGGACTGGAAGCCGCCCTCGGTGATCGCACGGGCGCCATAAGCCACCCGCTTGCCGCCTTCGAGATGCGGCAGCACAGCCGGATGGTGCTTGAAGCGCTGGAATTCCTGATACGGCGAAATGTACGGATTGGCGTAGTTCAGGTGAACCACGAAGCCGACCGAGATGAACGGCTCGCCATTGTCGCGGAAGTGATAGAGGAAGCTGCCGCCGCCGGTCTTGTTGTCGAGCGGCCAGCCCATCGTGTGCTGGACATAGCCTTCCCGGAACTGCTCTTCCGGCACGGACCACAGCTCTTTCAGGCCAATGCCGAACTTCTGCGGATCGCGGCCTTCATCGAGATTGAACTTCGCGATCAATTCCTTGGTGAGCGAGCCGCGGGCGCCTTCAGCGAACAGGACATATTTGCCCAACAGTTCCATGCCCGGCTGGTAGTCGCCCTTGTGGCTGCCGTCAGCGGCGATGCCCATGACGCCGGAGACGACGCCTTTCACGCGGCCGTCTTCGCCGTAAACGACTTCAGAGGCGGCAAAGCCCGGAAAGACTTCCACGCCGAGATTCTCGGCTTCCTGGCCCAGCCAGCGGGTCACGTTCGCGAGCGAGCCGGTATAGTTGCCGTGGTTCTTCATGAAGCCCGGCATCGGCAGCCAGGAAATGTCTGCAACGCCTTCCGGGCCGAGGAACATGAATTTGTCGGCGGAGACTTCCGTTTTCAGCGGACGGTCGTCACGTGTGCGCCAATCGGGGATCAGCTTGTCCAGGCCGACCGGATCCATCACGACACCCGACAAGATGTGCGCGCCGATCTCGCCGCCTTTTTCCAGAACCACGACAGACAGGTCTTCGCCTGCCTCGTTCGCCAGTTGTTTAAACCTGATGGCGGCTGACAGACCGGACGGGCCCCCGCCCACGATCACCAGGTCGAACTCCATCGATTCCCGTTCCATAGCGTCATCCGCCATTGGTTTCTCCTCGCTTCGGCCTTAGAGTTGCCGCCCATATCTGCAATTAGTTAAGCACTTACAATGTCTGCCGCGAAGGTCCAGAGCTTCTGAATGCCCGCCCCTGCGTCAATCACTGCCATCGATGCCCTCACTGACTGGTGGGAGGAGATGGGCGTGGACGTGGATCACGCCCGCGTCGATGCCCTCCTGAAGGCTGCAGAATCAACAGGTTCTGCTGCACCGCAGCAATCTGCACCTGTTCGCCAGCGCCGCCGGAAACCCACCAATTGGGTCGATGAGGCCCGCTCACAGGCCGCAGGGTGCGACACTCTGGACGCCCTTAAGGCGGTGATCGAATCGTTCGAGGGCAGCCCGCTCAAGGCCGCGGCGCACTCAACCGTGGTCTATGACGGCACCGAGGGCGCCAGCCTGATGGTGATCGGCGAAGGCCCCGGCGCGGAGGAGGACCGGCGCGGCCTGCCTTTTGTCGGCAAGGCGGGGCAGCTGTTGGACCGGATGCTGGCCGCCATCGAGCGGACCCGCCAGGCCAACGCCTTCATCACCAACGTCAATTACTGGCGCCCGCCCGGCAACCGGAACCCCGACCAGGAAGAGCTGGACGTCTGCCGCCCCTTCGTCGACCGGATGATCGAGCTGAACCAGCCGAAGCTGATCGTCGCGGCTGGCGGTGTCCCGGCCAAGGCCCTGCTGGACACGCAGGACGGCATCATGCGCCTGCGCGGCTCCGAACATGTGTTCACCACGGCCGGCGGCTATTCGGTGCCGCTGATTCCGCTGCTGCACCCGGCCTACCTGCTGCGCCGCCCGCAGGAAAAGAGCCGCGCGTGGCGGGATTTGCAGCTGGTGGAGCAGCGCCTCGGCGAGCTGGGCGGCTGATGCCTGCCCCCCTGTCCATTGTCATTCCGACGCTGAACGCGGAGGCCGAACTGCCGCTGTGCCTGGAAAGCCTGATGCCGGGGCTGGAGGCCGGGCTGATCCGGGAGGTCGTCGTGGCCGATGGCGGGTCTGAGGATGCGACGCCGAAAATCGCGGGGGCGATGGGGGCCAATCTGGTCACCGGCGCACGCGGACGTGGGGCGCAGCTGGCTGCCGGAGCGGCCGCCGCGCGGGGTGACTGGCTACTGTTTCTGCATGCCGATACCGCGCTTTCCCGTGACTGGGCCGAGCGCACAGGCGATCATGTCATGACTAAACCGGACCATGCCGCGTTCTTCGAGCTGCGTTTCCGGTCCGATGCGCGCGCGGCCCGGACTTTGGAGAAACGCGCCAACCGCCGCGCCCGGATGCTGGGCCTGCCCTATGGCGATCAGGGGCTGCTGATCAGCCGGAAACTTTATGATGAGGTCGGCGGTTATCAGGACGTCCCGCTGATGGAGGATGTGATGATCGTCCGCGCCATCGGCAAGCGGCGTCTCGTCCAGCTGAATGCCGAGGCACGCACCTCCGCCGCCAAATATGAGCGCGACGGCTGGCGCAAGCGGTCATGGCACAATGCGGCCCTGCTCGCCCGTTTCCTGCTGGGGGCCAGCCCGGACGCGCTGGCGAAGCGCTACACCTAGTCGCCGTCCCACCAGACCGGATCGTCGAAATAGACCTTGTGCGAGGCGCGCAGGTAATCCGCAAGCGAAGCCTTGGTCGGCAGGCCGCAGGTGTAGGAGTCGAGCTTTTCGATCCCATACGCCTCGCGTTCTGCCTCGCTGACATCGTCGCACCAGGGCAGTTCGATATCGAACGCCTTCACGCCGTCCACATCGAATTCCGGCGCGCGGCGGGCGACGCTGACGACATAGGCCGTCTCATCGTCTTCCACCATTTTGACCTCGGCCAGCCAGACCGGCCCCATTTCTGTCTCCATGAGCGGCGCGAAACGGATGCCGACCGGCCCGTCATCCTCATCCGGGGGCGGCATCATCAGGTAGCCCTTGTTGCCCCGGTTGGGGACGGTGCGAGCGCAATCATCCGCGGCGCTGCAGACAAGGATCGTGGAGGCCTCATCAAGGCGGACTGCCTCGCCCTCGGGGATAAATGGCGTGTCGCTCATGAAACAGGCAGACAGGAACGCCGCAGCCCCTATCGCCAAAGTGCTGATCAGGCGTTGCATGAGAAGACCTCCTTTTTGGCCCGGATTTGATTTCACCATCTTTCGCCGGGCACCAGACGAAAGTAAGGCATTGGCATGGGACGTCCAACTCTTCTCGTTTTCGCCAAGCCGCCGCGCATCGGCCTGTCCAAGACAAGGCTGGCCAAAGGCATCGGGCCAGCGGCCGCCCGGCGCATCGCCGGCTTCACCCAGGCGCGCACCTTTCGCGCGGCCCTGCAGTCCGGCTGTGACACGATCATCTATGCCGCGCCGGACAGCGCGCTGCGTGCTGTCACCACGACAGGATGGCCAGCCCACCTGCCACGCCGCAGCCAGGGCGAGGGCACGCTGACGGAACGGCTGGAAAAGGGGCTGAACGAAGCGCCGCCCGGCCCGGTCCTGTTCATCGGAACCGACGCGCCGGACGTTTCGGCCGCGCTGCTGCGCCAGGCGGTCCGCCTGCTGGCCCGGCATGACGCGATCTTTGGCCCGGCCGAGGATGGCGGCTTCTGGCTGTTCGGCATCAACAAAAGCGCGCGGACCCATTCGCCCTTCCGGAACGTGCGCTGGTCCGGCCCGCACGCGATGCAGGATGTGTGGTCGAACCTGCCCGGCCACGCGAATATCGGCCTGTTGCCCATGCTGATGGACATCGACCAGCTGAGCGACTGGCGCGCCTGGAACCGCAGGGATCACGCTTGACGGAGCCGCAAAAACTGCGCCTAAGATTTGCCAGTCTGGCAACCCGGCCGAAGGCCATACAGATCAAGGGCTTACATGTTCCGGCTTATTTATGTCAGCACGGCCAAATTCGGTCTGGCAGAGACTGATCTCGCAAACATCCTGGAGCAGGCGACAACGGCCAATGCCCAACGCGGCATGACGGGCGTCCTGCTGTTCAATGGGCTGAATTTCCTGCAGATGCTCGAAGGCGAGCAGCGCGACGTGATGGAGATTTTCAACCGCATCGTCCGGGATTCGCGCCACACATCGGTGGTCACCGTCCTGCAGGAACCGGCAGATGAGCGGGTCTTCCCGGACTGGTCCATGCAGCTCAAGGCAAGACCGTCGACGGCCAATCCCGGCTTTGGGGACGGCACCGACTTCTCTGACGTGACCGACCGGCCCATGCCGGAACACCTGTCGCGCATCTTCGGAAATTTCGACACGCTGAAGGGCTGAACGCGCCCGGCCCATCCACAGGAAACGACGTCCTTCTGCCAATTTTGTTCTTGATTTGTTCTGATCTGCGTGGCCTTCTGCCAGCATGCGCACCGGACAGAAACTCTCCCCCAAAGGCCGTGTCAGCCTGATCGACACACAGGCCGCCACCGAACGCGCCACACAGCGCGGACGGGGGGCTGTCTCGAACCAGACCGGACGGTTCGAGAAAGAGACCCGCTTCGCCTTCGATGATGGCTGGGACACGATCGAACAGGATGCCGCCCGGATCGAGACGCTGGTGATGCCGGAAACGGCGCGGACGGTGATCACCTTCAACCGCTCGCCCGACATTTCCTTCGACCGGACGATCAACCCCTATCGCGGCTGCGAGCATGGCTGCATCTATTGCTTTGCCCGGCCCAGCCATGCCTTCCACGGGCTGTCCGCCGGTCTCGATTTCGAAAGCCGGCTTTTCTACAAGACCAATGCGATCCGGCAGCTGGAATGGGAACTTTCCCGCCCCGGCTATGTCTGCCGCCCCATCGCGCTGGGCATGAACACCGACGCCTACCAGCCGATCGAACGAACCTACAAGATGACCCGGCAGGTGCTGGAAATGCTGGCGGCGCACAACCACCCTGTCAGCCTGCTGACGAAATCCGCCCTGATCCAGCGCGACATCGACCTGCTGGCCCCCATGGCCGAAAAAGGCCTGGTCCGGGCCGGCGTGTCGATCACAACGCTGGACCGCGCGCTTTCCCGCAAGATGGAGCCGCGCGCCGCCACGCCGCAGCGGCGGCTGGAAACGGTGCGCGCCCTCAGCGAGGCGGGCATTCCGGTCACCGTGATGACGGCGCCGGTCATCCCGGCGCTGAACGATCATGAGATCGAGGCCCTGCTGGAAGCTGCCGCCGCCCATGGCGCAGGCGGCGCGGGCTATGTGCTGCTGCGCCTGCCGCACGAGATCAAGGACCTGTTCCATGAATGGCTGGTCCAGCATGTGCCCGACCGGGCCGCAAAGGTGATCAACACCATGCGCGACATGCGCGGCGGCAAGGATTACGACGCCCGCTGGAACGAGCGTATGCGCGGGCGCGGCCCGGTGGCGGACCTGATCGCGAAACGCTTCGCCCGGGCAACAAAGCGGCTCGGCCTCGGCAATGCCCGTCCGTCCCTGCGCACGGATCTGTTCGCCCCGCCGGTTCAGCCGGGCGGCCAGATGGCGCTGGACCTCTAGACCTCAGCCCAGCGCATCCAATTCGCCCGCATCGAAGACGCGGCTTCGCGTCAGGAAGCGCTGCTCCCGTCCATTGTCCAGCGAGAACATGCCGCCCCGCCCCGGCACCACATCCAGGATCAGCTGCGTATGTTTCCACGCCTCAAACTGGCTGGCGGAGATATAGACGGGCACGCCGTCGATCTCGCCCAGCTTCACATCCCGTTCGCCAACCTTGAAATCGTCTGCCGGGTAGCACATCGGGCTGGACCCGTCGCAGCACCCGCCGGACTGGTGGAACAGGATCTCCGGATAGTCCTGCCGGATTTCCGCAATCAGGCGCCGCGCCGCATCCGTGGCGGTCACGCGCGGGGGCTGTCTGTTATCTTCTGTCATCGGATGACCTCCGGAAAGGATCGGACGGCCCCGGCCTAAGCTGCCACCGGGACCGTCCCCTGCCGCCACACCGCGGCAGGATCAGAAGAAGCCGAGCTTCTTCGGAGAGTAGGAGACCAGCATGTTCTTGGTCTGCTGGTAGTGATCCAGCATCTTCGAATGGTTCTCCCGGCCGATGCCCGATTGCTTGTAACCGCCGAACGCCGCATGGGCCGGATAGGCGTGGTAGCAATTGGTCCACACGCGCCCGGCCTGGATGCCGCGGCCGAAGCGGTAGCAGGTGTTCGCCTCGCGGCTCCACACACCGGCGCCGAGGCCATAGAGCGTGTCATTGGCGATGGCGAGAGCGTCCGCTTCGTCCTTGAACGTCGTGACGGAGACGACCGGACCGAAGATTTCCTCCTGGAACACACGCATCTTGTTGTGGCCTTTGAGAACCGTCGGCTGGATGTAATAGCCGCCGGAAAGATCCCCGCCGAGATTGGCCGCCTCGCCGCCGATCAGCACTTCGGCGCCCTCCTGGCGGCCGATGTCGAAGTAGGAGAGGATCTTCTCTTTCTGCTCGGAGCTGGCCTGCGCGCCGATCATCGTGGCAGGGTCCAGCGGGTTGCCCTGCTTGATCTCGGCCACGCGTTTCAGGGCGCGTTCCATGAAGCGGTCATAGATGTTTTCATGGATCAGCGCGCGCGACGGACAGGTGCACACCTCGCCCTGGTTCAGGGCGAACATGACGAAGCCTTCGATCGCCTTGTCGAGATAGTCATCGTCCGCACGCATCACATCCTCGAAGAAGATGTTCGGCGACTTGCCGCCCAGTTCCAGCGTCACCGGGATCAGGTTTTCGGACGCATACTGCATGATCAGTCGGCCCGTCGTCGTCTCGCCGGTGAAGGCGATCTTGGCGATGCGGTTACTGGAGGCGAGCGGCTTGCCCGCCTCCAGGCCAAAGCCGTTCACGATGTTGAGCACGCCAGGTGGGAGGATGTCGGCGATAAGCTCTGCAAACACCATGATCGTGGCCGGGGTCTGCTCGGCCGGCTTCAGCACCACGCAATTCCCGGCGGCCAGGGCCGGGGCGAGTTTCCATGCCGCCATCAGGAGGGGGAAGTTCCACGGAATGATCTGGCCAACCACGCCGAGCGGTTCATGGAAATGATAAGCGACCGTGTCATGGTCGATCTCTGAAATGCTGCCTTCCTGCGCGCGGATACAGCCTGCGAAATAGCGGAAATGGTCGATGGCGAGCGGCACGTCGGCGGCCATGGTCTCGCGGATCGGCTTGCCATTGTCCCAGGTCTCGCAGGTGGCGATGAGTTCGAGGTTTTCCTCCAGCACATCAGCGATCTTGTTCAGCATGCCCGCGCGGTCGGCCACCGAGGCCTTGCCCCAGGCGTCTTTCGCAGCGTGCGCGGCGTCCAGCGCCATATCAATGTCGCTGGCATCGGACCGGGCGATCTGGCAGATCACCTTGCCGTTCACCGGGGAGGTGTTGTCGAAATAGCGCCCGGCATTTGGCGCAACGAACTTGCCGCCGATAAAATTGTCATACCGTTCACGGAACGGCGCCTTCATTTCGGATGTGTCGAGAATCTGTGTGTCGGCCATGTCATTTCCTCCAGATCATTGGCGCTCTTCGTCGGGTGCGAAGACTGGGAGGAATGTTCTGCCTGCGGCGGGCGGCTGTCAGCCCGCGTCAATCCGGTGAAATGCGTGATGTGTCTCAGGAATGAGACACATTTGGTGGAAATCAGTCGCGGGAGAGACCGAGCTGGTCCATCCGGCGGTAAAGCGTCGCCCGGCTGATGCCGAGGGCGCGGGCAGCAGCCGCCATGTTGCCATTCGCCCGGGCGATGGCCCTGCGCAGTTCGCGGCGCTCGGCACTTTCGAGACCGACACCGCGTTGTTCGGAATCTCCGAACAGGTCTCCGGCCGGGCGCGGATCGATCCGGTTATCGTGCCCCAGGCCATAGATCGCCCGGGCGGCGCGGGTTGCGCCGACCACGAGATCGTCGCCATCCACGGCCAGCAGCACAGCGCCTTTCTGCCCGTCTCCGGACCCGCGCAGGATGCGCCGCGAAGCAAACGCACTCTGAAAATGATCGGCTTCGATCTGGCGGGCCGCATCGGTCACGGTCTGCGCGATCAGGGCCGCGAAGGGCTGGGTCAGGTCATCCCGGCAGGAAGACACATCCAGCACGGCGGCAATCCCGCCATGCTCGTCGAACACCGGCGCGCCCATGCAGCTCATCACCGTGTTGCGGTCGTGGAAGTGCTGGTCGCGATAGATCGTGACCGCGCGCTGCTCGGCGATGCACGTGCCGATGCCGTTCGTGCCCTGCACCGCTTCGGACCAGACGCCGCCCTCGCAAAGCCCGGCGGCGCGGAACAGTGCGCCATCGCTGTCGGCCATGCGGTGGTCGATCACCACGCCTTCGGTATCGGAAAGGAAGACGCTGCACCCGGCGAGGCCGAGGCTGGCATAGAGGCGGTCCATCACGGGCGCGGAGGTGGCGAGGATCCGGCCGAGGCCATCGCGGCGCTGGTGGAGTTCGGTTTGCTCCAGCCGGGCATCGGCATTGCCGGGGGTGTCCGGCTCCAGGCCGTAAGTCTTCATCGAGCGCGCCCATGAGGCGGCAAGACTGGACTGCGCCGCCGCACTTCGCGACAGGGCCACAGAGCGCACCTTTTCGGCGTGCCCAACCGGCGGATTATCCCGTTTCATAGGCTGGAGAATACCACGCCGGCCGGTCAAACGCACCTTACCGAAAGGTCGTACACCGAACCTGCAACAGGAATTACAGCTGGCTCTTCGGCAGGTGCCAGCCGAAGACCAGCGCGGCCCCGCGCAAAACAAACGCGACCAGCCCGCCGGCCGCAAACGCCCAGCCCTCCGGAACGCCCGAGAAATGCAGCGCGGCATACAGACCCGCGCCCACCATCGCAGCGGTTGCGTAGATCTCTTCCTTCAGCAACAGCGGATCACGGTTCGCGACGACATCGCGCAGCACGCCGCCGCCCGTTCCGGTCAGGATGCCCATGATCACCACGAACAGCGGATCGTGCCCTAGGCTGGCAGTCTTGGCGGCGCCGGCAATCGCGAAGATGGCGAGGCCCAGGGCGTCGGCCCAGCGGATCGGTTTGAATGCATCGACAAAACTGTGCAGGAAAAACGCCATCAACCCACCCGCAATGGCGCACCAGATGATCACCGCATCATACAGCCAGAAAACCGGCTGGTTCAGGATGATGTCGCGGATCGTGCCGCCACCGACAGCCGTGATGATCGCCAGCACGACGGCACCGAAAATGTCCATCTTGTTGCGCACGGCAACAATGCCGCCGGACAGGGCGAACACGAACGCACCAATGGGGTTGGCGAAGGAGAGGATGAGATCGAGGTCGATTATCATGCGGCGCTTCCTAATCCGATTTTCGGCCTACTTCCAATCCCGGCAGACAGCCTCACGAATTGCACAGTAATTCACAGGGTTTTCCACAGATCGCCACACAGCCCTATCCACAACACGAATCAGCCTTTAGTTTCGCTTCCGGAACGATTCGGAGCCGGAACGAGGCGGCGCGGTTAGGGAAACGCTAACCGGAGCGACGCACTGATTCGGGCTTCTGTCTTTCACGCGTTGCGTATTCGGGGCTGTACTATGGAATTGCAAAAGAACGTCATCATGCAGGGCGACTGCATCGATATCCTTTCCCGCCTGCCGGACCGGTCGGTGGACCTCGTCTTTGCGGACCCGCCTTACAACCTCCAGCTTGGCGGCGGCCTGACCCGTCCGGACCAGTCGACCGTCGATGGCGTGGACGATGACTGGGACAAGTTCGACAGTTTCGACGCCTACGATCTGTTCTGCCACCAATGGCTGGAAGAATGCCGCCGCGTCCTGAAGGATGACGGCGCGATCTGGGTGATCGGCTCGTATCACAACATCTTCCGCGTCGGCGCGATCCTGCAGGATCAGGGCTTCTGGATCCAGAATGACGTGATCTGGCTGAAGTCGAACCCGATGCCGAATTTCAAGGGCACCCGTTTCCAGAACGCGCACGAAACGCTGATCTGGGCCGGCAAGTCCGAACGCTCCAAATGCACCTTCAATTATGACGCGCTGAAAGTCTTCAACGAGGACAAGCAGATGCGGTCCGACTGGCTGATCCCGCTTTGCACAGGCGGCGAGCGGCTGAAGGATGAGGACGGCAAGAAGGCCCACCCGACGCAGAAGCCGGAAAGCCTGCTGCACCGCGTCCTGCTGGCGACGACCAATCCCGGCGACACCGTGCTCGACCCGTTCTCCGGCACCGGCACCACCGCCGCCGCCGCAAAACGCCTCGGCCGCAACTATATCGGCATCGAGCGCGACGAAACTTATGCCCGCCTGTCCCGTGCGCGGCTGAAATCCATCCAGCCCATCGACGGCGAAGCGCTGGAAACCGAGAAGAGCAAGAAGTCCCTGCCGCGCGTGCCGTTCGGCGCGCTGCTGGACAGCGGCTGGCTGAAGCCGGGCGACCGCCTGTTCAGCCCGCAGCGCCGCTACCAGGCGCGCATCCGCGTCGACGGCTCGCTGACGACGGGCAACCATTCCGGCTCGATCCACCGCCTCGGCGCCCATGTCCAGCAGGCCCCGGCCTGCAATGGCTGGACCTATTGGCACTATGAGACCGAAAAGCGCGACCTTGCGCCGATCGACCTGCTGCGCCGGCGCTATCGCGAAGAAATGGGGCTGAACTAGGCTCCGCAAGACCGCGCGCAAACGGCGTCAGCCCACCATCATCCAGATGGCGACACCTGCCAGGACAAGGCCGAACAGCCTGTTCAGCAGGTGCGCATGGCGTTCCTCGCTGAACTGGGCCGCGATCCTGTCTCCGATCAGCGTCCACACCGTGAAGGCCACGAGATTGTTGAGCGTGAACACGGTCGTGATCCAAAGCACGGCGCCGGTATGGGAGCCGCCTGACCCGTTCAGGAACTGGCTGAACATCAGGGCAATGATGACATAGGCTTTCGGATTCAGGACCAGCAGAACCGCCCCGTCCATGAACCCCGCCGGTCGCGCATCTTCGACAGTCTCGACCGCGCCAGCCCGGAACAGCTTCCAGGCGAGATAGAGTACATAGGCCGACCCCGCCCATTTGATCGCCACGAACAGACCCGGCAAACGTTCCAGCGTTGCCATAAACCCGAACCCAATAGCCACCGTCACGATCCATGTGGCGAGGTGATAGCCCGCACTGGCCGGGATGGTGGCCCGAACACCGAAGCGGGCCCCATTGGCCGCAAAGAACATGTTTCCCGGGCCGGGGCTGTAGGCGAGCGGGAACAGGAAGACGAGCAATGCAATCATCGGAAGACCTCTCAGGCAGACTTGCCGAGGTCTTTCCCTCTGAGGCTGGTGCAGGCGACCCGATTCTTGCGGTCAGCCTATTTGCCCGCAATCGCCAGCCGGAACGCCTTGGCAAAGACGCTGGGCAGGCCCTCCACCTCATCCAGCGGCACCCAGAAGCCGTCGGCCTTCGGGCGGCGCGGCAGGTCTGCCCGCTGCACGGTGAGGCGCAGGTCGAAATGCGTGAAGACGTGGCGGACTTCGCCGATCTCTTCCCAGCTTGCCTTGAAGGGCGGGACAGGATCTGACCGTTCGCCTTCCACCCAGTCGCTGGTCGGCAGGCCGGCCATGCCGCCGAGCAGGCCCTTGTCCGGCCGCCGCTGCAGCAGGACGTCGCCCTTGTGGATCGCCACATAAGCAGCGCCGCGCCGGACGGGCTTCGCCTTCTTCGGCGGCTTGATGGGGTAGCGTTCCGGTTCGCCTTCCGCCTTGGCGCGGCAATAGCCGGACACCGGACAGATCAGGCAGTTCGGCTTTGTGGGCGTGCACACGGTCGCGCCGAGGTCCATCAGCGCCTCGGCAAAGTCCCCCGGACGGCCTTCCGGAACAAGCCGTTCCACTTCCTTGTGGAGGCGTTTTTTCTCCTGCGCCCAGTCGCCTTTGAGGGCCAGGAGGCGCGCAAAGACCCGGTCGACATTCCCGTCTACCGCGGCGGCTGGCTGATTGAACGCAATCGCGGCAATAGCGCCTGCCGTATAAGGGCCGATCCCCGGCAGCTTTTTCAGCTCCACCGCCGTCTCCGGCCAGCTGCCACGTTCCGCAATCTCCCGCGCACATTTCAGCAGGTTCCGGGCCCGGGCATAATAACCGAGCCCGGCCCAGGCCGTCATGACCTCCTCATCCTTCGCCGCGGCCAGTGCCTCCACGCTTGGCCAGCGGTCTGTAAATTTGTGGAAATACGGCGTGCCGTGGGGGATGGTCGTCTGCTGCAGCATGATCTCGGCCAGCCAGACACGGTAGGGATCGCGCCGCTCGCCCAGCGCCATGCGCCAGGGCAGGTCGCGCCCATGCCGGTCGAACCAGGCAAGCAGATCTGCAGGCAGTTTGTTCAAATCCTCGTGTTTCGGCACAGCCTGCCTTCCCGTTGTCATCATTCCCGTGCAATCTCAGATCAATGGTGACCAGATCAAGCATCGATCCCATCGAGGAGGCCCGCGCGCGGGTGCGCCTGCGCTATATGCGGGGCCGGGCAGCCACGCCGGGCATGTCAAAGGTCGGCGTGGCGGCTGAACGCCTGACCCGCAAGTCCGGCGCGAAAAAGTTGCCGCCGATCCAGGTCCTGAAACGCCGCTGGCGGGAGATTGCCGGAGAGCAGCTCTACAAATTCTGCCGCCCCGAACGCCTCAGCGGCGGCAAGGACGGGCGGGTGCTGACCCTGCGCGTCCTGCCCCAGGCGGCACCGATGGTTCAGCACCAGTCGGAGACCATCCGCCAGCGCGTCTCCGTCGCGGCGGGCGGCGATGTGATTTCGATCAAACTGGTTCAGGGCGCCCTGACGACCACCGAAACCGTCAAGCCGCGCCGCGTCATCCGCCCGCTGACCCCAAAAGAGCGCGCTGACCTCGAAGCGAGCACGGCCGGCATTCAGGACAAAGGGCTGCGACAGGCAATTGTTGCGCTCGGCGCTGCCATGCTAACCGCTGACAATCCAAGGAACACACGGGATTGATCATGTCAGGACTGACCCGACGCCTCGCCATCGCCGCGCTCGCTTGCGTCACCCTTGCCGCGCCTGCCATGGCCCAGGACGCATCAACGGAACCAGATACCGCGATGGAGCTTGGCTGGGTGGAAGGCCAGGCCGATGCGCCTGTCACCGTCATCGAGTATTTCTCGCCGACCTGCAGCCACTGCAAGGAGTTCGCGGAAGACATCCTGCCGATCGTTGAAGAGACCTACATCTCCACCGGCAAGGTGCGCTTCATCATGCGCGAATGGGTCCGCAACTCGGTCGACAGGACGATCCTGACCCAGGCCCGCTGCCTGCCGAAGAAAAACGGCCTCTCCTACCTCAAAGACATCTTCGCCCGTCAGGAGGAGATCTTTGTCGCCGCGCAGGTCGGGACGCTTCCGGGCACACTGCAGATTGTGGGCACGCCCTACGGGATTACCGACAGGGAGAAACTGGACGCCTGCTATCAGGACATGGATATCCGTTTTGACATGCTGGAAGTCGAAAAATCGGCGGAGAAATATGACATTCACGCCACGCCGACCTTCATTGTCGACGGCACAGTCCATCCGGCCACCAAAGCCATGATGACGCCGGAAGGCTTCACCGCTTTCCTCGACGCGGAACTGGCCAAAGCCGCCCCTGAAACCAACTGAACGCACGCCAAAAGTTAACAGCAGCCCCCGCTTCCGTTAACCAGTTGGCAACCCAATCGACTCAATCCTTAACGCGAAAGCCATGATCATGAACCTTCTCTCGAGACGCTCCGCCCTGGCCGCTGTTTCGGCGCTGATGCTTGCTGCTTGTGGCGGCGGCGATGGCGGCTCTGCAACCGGTGTTCCTTCGATCTCGAAGGGCGACCATGTTAAAGGCTCGGAGAGCGCCCCGATCACGATCATCGAATACGCATCGCCGACCTGCCCGGCCTGCAAATACTTCCATGACGACATTCTTCCGGCACTGAGCGAAAAATACGTCGTTACCGGCAAGGTGAAGTTCGTCTTCCGCGAATTCCCGATCCACGAACCGGACGTGCCGTCCTATGTACTGGCCATGTGCGCCGGGGACGGCCAGTTCTTCGACGTGCTGGATGACCTGTTCGCAAATCAGGTGGGCGTCGTTACCGCCGCCCAGAACGGTACGCTGAAAGGCGCGCTGCAGACGATCGGCAAGCGTCACGGTATCGAGACCACGGCCCAGTTCGACGCCTGTATGGAAAACCGCGACTATCGCACCGCGCTGGCCGACAAGTATCAGGTCGCCACGGAGAAGTGGGGCGTCGACTCGACCCCGACTTTCATCATCAATGGCGAGAAACACCTGTTCGGCGGTGAGTTCGGATCGGCCGAAGGCTTCTCGAAATATATTGATGGCCTGCTGGGCGAAGATGCCCCGGCCGACGACACCGAAACGGCCGCTCCGGCTGAAGACACCGCCCCCCAGCCGACCGCCGCTGGCGATGATGCAGGCGTGCCGGAAACCACAGACCAACCATAAGACAAGGGGCCGGAATGCAGATAACTGAACTTCGCATTGCCGGCTTCAAGTCGTTCGTCGATCCGCAGGATTTGCCCGTCCAACCGGGCCTGACCGGGATTGTCGGACCGAATGGCTGTGGCAAGTCCAATCTCCTCGAAGCCTTGCGCTGGGCCATGGGGGCGAGCTCCGCCCGGGCCATGCGCGGCGGGGAGATGGACGACCTCATCTTCTCCGGCTCAGCCGGACGTCCGGCCCGCGAGACTGCTGAGGTCACGCTGATCCTCGACAATTCGAACCGGACGGCGCCGCCGGAATTCAATGGGTCCGACACGCTGGAAATCGTGCGGCGCATCCGCCGGGGCGCCGGGACATCTTACAAGCTGAACGGGCGCACGGTTCGCGGGAAGGACATCACGCTCCTGTTCGCGGATGCCTCCACGGGTGCGAACTCCCCGGCGCTGGTCCGTCAGGGGCAGATCTCTGAACTGATCGGCTCGAAGCCGCAGAACCGCCGCCGCATCCTAGAGGAAGCGGCCGGGATCGCGGGCCTCAACACACGCCGCCACGAAGCAGAGCTGAAGCTGAATGCCGCGGAGGCCAACCTTGAACGCCTGTCCGAAGTCTCCGCCGAGGTCGAGCGCCAGCTGGCCAGCCTGAAGCGGCAGGCGGCGAAAGCCCGCCGTTACAAGAGACTGTCGGAAGAGATCTTCGCACTCGACGCACTGGTCGCGCATCTGCGCTGGCATGAGGCGAAACTCGCTTGCGAAACCGCGCGGGAAAAACTCGAAGAGACGAAACGCCAGGTAGAGGAAGCCTCCCGCCAGGATGCAGTGTCTGAAGCAGCCCGCGTCGAAGCCGGCGAAGGCCTCGCTCCATTGCGCGAAGCGGAAAGCCTCGTCGCGGCAAAGCTCGGTCAGGCGCGGATCGCGCTGGCCAAACTGGAAACCGAACGCAAGGTCGCCGCCGATACGCATGACCGGCTGCAATCGGAAGCCACCCGCCTGATGGAAGACATCGAGCGCGAGCAGGCCTCCAAGACCGAAGCGGAAGAAGCGCTGGCCAACGCGAAGTTTGAACTCTCGGCCCTGCCGGTCGAGGACGAAACCGCCAATGCCGAAACCGAGGCCCAGACCCGCGCCGCTCTTGAAACCGCCCGGGCCGACCTTGTCCGCGCCGAGCAGGCCGCCGACGACGCACAGGCACGCCTGTCCGAAGCCCGCGCCCGCCGTCAGGCCACGGAAGAACAAGCCGCCGCCCAGACCCGCCGCAAGGCACAGCTGACCGCAGAGGCCGAGCGCCTGCGCGCCGACATGGCCGCCCTGGAAGATGCTGTCACACTTGTCAGCAAGCTGAAGGCGGCAAAGGCGGCCGAGGAAGAAGCGGAAACCGCCCTTCAGGCCGCTGAGCGCGCCGTCGAAGACGCGGAACAACGCCTCACCACCGCGCGCGATGCCGAGACCAGCGCGCAGCCCAAACGCGATGAGGCGGCGAGCGCCGTCCGCGAACTGGAAGCCGAGATCGGCGGGCTACGCAAACTGCTTCGCAAGGCGGAAGGGCCGAGCGCGCCGCCCGTCGTGGAACGCATCCGGACACGTGACGGCTATGAAAAGGCGGTCGCGGCGGCGCTTGGTGATGACATCGAAGCCCCGACCGACAAGGCCGCTGCCATGTACTGGGGCGGCGCCGACGCGGTTGGGCAGGTCCTGCCGGACGGGGCCACACCGCTGTCTCAGTACACGGACGCGCCGGGTGAACTTGCCGCCCGCCTGTCACAGTGCGGGCTGGTCGATGCCTCAGAAGGCGCTCGCCTCGCCGATGAGATGAAGCCCGGACAGCGCCTCGTCTCCAAGGAAGGCCATCTCTGGCGCTGGGACGGGTTTGCCCGCACGCCGGATGCGCCGGTCAGTGCTGCGGCCCGCCTCGAACAGCAGGCCCGCCTCGAAGCGGCGCTCGCCGAACTGGGCCCGCTCCAGGAAACGCTGGCCGCACGCGAAGCGGAATTCGCCGCCGCCCGAGAGGCCCGGATCGCCGCAGAAGAAGCACTGCGCAATTGCCGCTATGAAATCGCCCCGGCCCAGCGCGCACTGAACATGGCCCGCAGCACGGTCACCGAAGCCGCGCAGGCCTCCGAACGGGCCGCAATGAAACGCGATACGGCTGGCGAAGCCCTGTCGCGGGCCGAGTCGGAACTCTCTGTCGTCAATGAAAACCTTGCCCTGATCGCGCCGTCCGACAGCCGCGAGCAGGAAAGCCAGCTGGAAGCCCGCCTGGCCGAAGCCCGGGCCGCCGTTGCCGAATCGCGCACCGCCGAAATCGAAGCGCGCGGCCGCCTGACCGACATCACCCGCGGCCGCGAACAGGCCGCCGCCCGGCGTCAGGGACTGGAACGTGATGTCCAGACCTGGACCAGCCGCATCGCTGCCGCGTCCGAACGTGTGGGCCGCCTGCTGGAGCGCCGCTCTGCGGCAGCCGCCGAAGCGCTGGCTGCAAAGACCCGGCCGGAACAGCTCGCGGCCGAGATCGACGCGATGTCCGCCGAGGTCGCCTCGCTGGAAACAGAACGCCAGAAAGCGGCGGACCGTCTGTCCGAAAAGGAAGCCGCGATCCGCGAAGCTGAGTTTGCGGCCCGACGCGCCTCCGCCGCCGCCTCAGAGGCGCGCGAATCCCTCGCCGGCTGGAAAGTGAAACTCGAAACCGCGGAAAGCCGGCTCGAAGAATCGGTCGAGATCGCCCGCAACAATTTCCAGCGCACGCCCGAAGGCCTGCTGGCCATCGCGGAAGCCGGGCTCGACGAAGAGGATATGGGCGAGTTCACGCCCCGCGACATCGAGCGCCGGGTTGAAGACCTGCGCCGCACCCGCGACCAGCTGGGCGGCGTGAACATGGAAGCCGAGGAAGAAGCGGCCGAAATGGAAGAACGCCTCGGCGCACAGGTCATCGAGCGGGAAGACCTCACCAAGGCCATCGCCAAGCTGCGCCAGGGCGTCGAAGCGCTGAACGAGGAAGGCCGCGACCGCCTCATCAAGGCGTTCGAACAGGTGAACGAGCACTTCAAGGCCCTGTTCACGGCGCTGTTCCGCGGCGGCCAGGCAGAATTGCGCCTCGTCGATGCCGATGATCCGCTGCAGGCGGGCCTCGAAATCTTCGCCCAGCCGCCCGGAAAGAAGCTGGGCACGCTGAACCTGATGTCCGGCGGCGAGCAGGCGCTGACGGCAGCGGCGCTGATCTTCGCGGTGTTCCTCTCGCGTCCGGCCCCGATCTGCGTGCTGGACGAGGTGGACGCCCCGCTGGATGACGCGAATGTCGACCGCTTCTGCAACATGCTGAACGAGATGCGCCAGCGCACGGATACCCGTTTTGTCGTCATCACCCACAACCCTGTCACGATGAGCCGGATGGACCGACTTTTCGGGGTTACGATGCGTGAACAGGGCGTTTCAAAGCTGGTTTCTGTGGACCTGCAGGCCGCCGAAGAGCTTGTTGCGGCGGAGTAGCGCACACATCGTGAAAATTATTCAAGAAAAAACAGGGATATAGCAATCTGCATATCCGGTTGACTTGGACAGCCCCCATACATAGTTTGCGCCGAAATCCGGGGGGAAGCCCCGTCGGCAAGGATTCGCGGCTGCGGAGCATCTGAAATCATGTCCAACGAGGGACCGAACGACCTCGGCGAGCGCATCGCCAAGGCAAAAGCGGCCCGCGATGAGCGTGAGGCAAGTAAGCGGCGCGATGAACAGGCAGACGGGACCAGTCTCTCGGCAGGGGGCTATGCCCTGCGTTACGGCGCCGAGTTTGGTGCCAATGTCTTTGTCGGAGGCTTTATCGGCTTCTGGATCGACGAGTTCGCAGGCACGAAACCCTGGGGATTGCTGATTGGCGGGACCCTTGGTTTCGTTGCAGGCATCCGGGCTATAATGCGCGCCTACAAAGAGCTGAATGCTCGGGCGCTGGAAATGACACAGGGGCAAGACGCCCCAAAAGAAGACGGGACTGAGGACGAATGAACTTCCTGTTGCCGAGCGTAGCGATCGACCCGATCCACCAGTTCCAGGTCAGCAAATGGCTGGACCTGAACATTGGTGGCGTTGACCTGTCCTTCACCAATGCCTCCGGCTTCATGCTGCTGGGCGTGGTGCTGACCATCGCCTTTTTCGGCGTGGCAGCTTCGAAGGGCCTTCTCGTCCCGTCCCGCCTGCAGTCGATGGCCGAGATCGGCTACGGCTTCGTGGCGGACATGGTTCGCGGCGCTGCCGGCGAGGAAGGCCTGAAATTCTTCCCGTTCGTCTTCACGCTCTTCTTCTTCCTGTTCTTTGCCAACATGATCGGCATGGTGCCGTACGCCTTCACCACAACGAGCCACGTCATCGTGACCGGTGCGCTGGCCCTGCTCGTGATTTCCATCGTGATCGGCTACGGCTTCTACAAGAACGGCCTGAAATTCTTCAAACTGTTCGCCCCGTCGGGCGCGCCGTTCCTGATCTACTTCCTTCTGGTGCCGATCGAGGTCATCTCGTTCTTTGCCCGTCCGCTGACCCTGGCGCTGCGTCTGTTCGCCAACATGCTGGCCGGTCACATCATGCTGAAACTGTTCGCAGGCTTCGCCGTGTCGCTGATCGGCGCCGGCATTGCCTACATTCCGGTTGCAATCCTCGCCTTTTCCATGGGCGTGGCACTCAACGCACTCGAATTCCTGGTTGCGGGTCTTCAGGCTTACGTCTTCGCGATCCTGACCTGCGTCTACCTAAACGACGCTCTGCACCCCTCCCACTAGGACCCAGTTCGCCGGTGCGGCGTCTAGGCCGCACCAAAACCGCTTGACGCCTCCCACCGAACACGCTTCACGGGCGGCAAACTTTCGAAACCTTAAGCATTCCAACAAGGAGACACCCAATGGAAGGCGATATCACCCTCGGCCTCAAATATGTCGGCGCTGGCCTCGCAACGCTCGGCATGATCGGTGCTGCAATCGGTGTGGGCAACATCTTCGGCTCGTTCCTCGACGCCGCCATGCGCAACCCGTCCGCTGCCCCGCAGCAGACCGGCAACCTCTTCATCGGTATGGCTCTCTCCGAGGCGCTCGGCATCCTGTCGTTCCTCGTCGCCATCCTGATCCTGTTCGTGGTCTAATAGACCTACGTCCAGACTGAACGGGCCGGCGGCACTCTTGCCGGCCGGCCCGATCCTGTCGTATTCCGACGCAGAGGTAACCTGATGCTGATCGCATTGCTTGCTGAAGGCGCTGCCCACGGGCACACGCCGGACGACGCACCGCCGGCTTTCCCGCCGTTCGAGACCTGGCACATGCCGGGCCAGGTATTCTGGCTCGTCATCCTGTTCACGACACTTTATCTGGCGATGTCGCGCTGGATCCTGCCGAAACTGTCGGACACGCTGGAAAAACGTTCCGACCGGATCGCTTCGGATCTCGATCAGGCAGCCCGCCTGAACGACCAGGCGACCGAAGCCCAGCAGGCCCTCGAACTGCGCGTCGCGCAGGCCCGTAGCAAGGCCCGCGAAACCTCGGAAAAGGCCAGTGAGAAGATGGAGGCCGAAATGGCCGCCGAAACTGCTCGCGTCGATGCCGAGATCGCCAAGAAACTCGAAACGGCCGATGCCCGCATCGCGACGCTTCGTTCAAGCGCAATGGCAAATGTCGAGCAGATCGCTGTCGATACCGCCGAGGCCATGACAGCCCGGTTCGGTCTCAAAGCTTCTGCCGGTGACCTGAAGTCTGCCGTCTCGGCCGCGATGGAGAAGAAGTAAGACCATGAAACGCATCGTCCTCTTCTCCGCTATCGCCGCATCGGCCCTGCCTGCTTTTGCCGCTGAAACCGAACATGGCGCCGCTGGCGGTCATGGCGGTGGCGGCTTCCTTGGCGGCCTGGCTTATGCCGCGACGGACCCCGTCACATTCACCGCCTTCCTGGCCTTCCTCGGCTTTGTTGCGATTGCCTGGCGCATGGGCGCATTCAAGACCGTGATCGGCGGTCTCGACTCCCGCGCTGATGCCATCCGCAAGGAACTGGAAGAAGCCGCCAGCCTGCGCGAACAGGCCGCTGACGCCCTGGCTGCCGCTGAACGCAAGGCCCAGGACGCCGACAAGGAAGCCGAGGCCATGATCGAACAGGCCAAGGCCGACGCCAAGCGCATCATGGAAGAGACCCGCAAGGATATCGCCGAGCGTCTCGCACGCCGTGAAGCCCTCGCGGAAGCGCGGATTGCCCGCGCTGAAGTCGAAGCAACCGAAGAAGTGCGCCGCGCAGCCGCTGACGCCGCCACCGAAGCGGCCCGCCGCCTGCTCGCCAGCGACACCGCGGTCGACCAGTTCGAGAACGCTGCCCGCGAGGTCGAGAAGGCGCTGGCCAACTAAGGCGCTTCAGGCAAACGATACAGAAAACCCCGCGAAGTTCGCTTCGCGGGGTTTTTGTTTGGCGCCCCGGCATCTGTCGCTTCACAGGATATCGGGCAAGGCCACATCCCGGACCGCCCTGCGGGGACGATTGCACGCCGGCAATTTGGAAAACAGGTAGGTGGACTTGGCTAAACTCGCCTTTAGCTGAGCTGCAGCTTCACGAGGCGGGCATAGGCGCCATCCCAGGCCAGCAGGCTGTCATGCGTCCCCTGCTCGACCACACGGCCATCCTCGACCACGAGAATGCGGTCAGCGGCGCGAACGGTGGACAGGCGGTGGGCGATGATCAGAACGGTCCGCCCGCGGCTGAAATCGCTGAGCGCCTGCTGAACGCGGGACTCGCTTTCGGCATCGAGGGCGGAGGTGGCTTCGTCCAGCAGCAGGATCGGCGCGCTGCGGAGGATGGCCCGGGCAAGCGCAATGCGCTGGCGCTGGCCGCCGGACAGGTTCCGCCCCATCTCGCCCGCCGGAGACTGATAGCCCTGCGGCAAGGCCATGATGAACTCGTGCGCGAACGCTGCGCGGGCGGCGACTTCGATCTCCGCCTTGGTGGCGCCCAGGCGGCCGAGTGCGATGTTTGCCTGGACCGTGTCGTCGAACAGGGCCGAATCCTGCGCGACGAGGCCCATGTTCGCGCGCAGGCTTTCGCCGGTCATCGTACGGATGTCCTGCCCATCGACGCGAATCTCGCCGGAAACGGGGTCGTAGAGGCGCAGCAGCAGATTGAAGATCGTGGACTTGCCGGCACCGGACGGGCCAACGATGGCGACCGTCTCCCCGGGTTCAGCCTTGAAGCTCAATCCTTTCAGGGCGGGCGTCCCGTCCGGATAGGAGAAGACCACGTCCTCGAAAGAGACATCGCCAGACACTTTGCCGAAGCGCCCTGCCCCCGGCCGGTCGGCCATCACGGGTTTGGCTTCGATGATCTCGAACACGCGGTCCGCCGCAGCGCCGCCTTCCTGCGCGACCGAGTTCAGCGTGCCCAGCGCGCGGATCTCCGGCGAGGCAACGCCCAGCGCGGCGATGAAGGCAAGCAGGTCGCCGAGGGACATCTGGCCCAGCGATATCCGCCAGGCCGCAAAGCCCAGAATACCGGCCAGCGCCACACCGCCCGCAATTTCGAGGATCGGATCGACAGCGGCCCGGTCGGCCAGGACTTTCAGGAACAGGCGCGAACGTTCGGCAAAGCCGCTGCGCGCGCGGCCTTTCTGGTAGGATTCGAGGCCATACGCCTTGATCACGCGGGCCGCCTGAAAACCTTCAGACAGGAGCGACGTCATCTCGCCGACCTGTTTCTGGGCCCGGCGGGAGCGCTTGCGCACCCGGTTGCCGAGGCTGATGACCGGGGCGAAAGCAATCGGATAGGCGACGAGGATCAGCAGGGTCAGCTGCCAGTCGATCCAGGCCATCACGGCAAGACAGCCGATCGTGGTGGCTGTGCTCTTGGTGAAATTGTTGGCAAAGCGCAGGGCCGCGTCGCGGATGGCGTTCACGTCATTGATAAAGCGCGAAACGAAGCCGCCGGACGCATCTTCTGAAAACCGCGCAAAGTCGCCGTCGATCAGCGATTCGAACTCATGCGCCTGCATGCTGACGAGGCCGCGCTGGACGCCGGTATTGTTGAGCAGCGTCATCAGGTACATGGTCAGCGAGCGTGCCGCCGCCAAGGCGACAATTGCCGCCCCGATGTGCAGGATCCAGCCGGAATCAGCTGATCCGGTGGCACCAAAGCTCGCTTCCAGCCGGTCGCCCATCAGCTTCAGGACATAAGTATAGGCCATGGCACACAAGGATGTGCCCAGCGCCATCAGCGTGCCGCCGATGAACCAGCCGAGGTGCGGCCGGAAATAGGCCGCGAACAATCTCCGCAGGCTCCCCCGCTGCGCCTTCGGGTGCTCCTGATCAGACGTGATGGTGATCCCCCGTCAGCGGATCCAGCAGCTTGTGGGCATGCAGGATGAAATAGCGCATTTCGGCGTGGTCCACCGTGCGCTGCGCCGCTGATTTCCAGGCGTCATAGGCATCTTTGTAATTCGAGAAGGCACCGACAAAGTCCATCTTGGACAAGTCTTCGAACTCAATTCCGGTCACGTCCTTCAGCTCACCGCCAAACACGATGTGCAGCAATTGCTGCTGGCTTTTCGGGGCGTCGCCCATTTTCTTCTGCTCCGTGGTTGTGGCGGCGCTGGCCGCCCTTTCCTGTGGGTCAGGTATACCCACAAATCCTGTCCTGCGCACTAACAGAGGGTGAAGCCCGGCGCCAGCCGCTATGACACTGCGCTGCGCAGGAACTTCCTGATTGAACACAAGGGGTTCACCCCGGTGGGTGGAGACGACTCCCCCCGCCTGTTCGACGAGCACTGTCCCGGCGGCAAGGTCCCAATCGGACTTGCCCGCAAGCGTCACGGTTGCATCCCATTCGCCGGTCGCAACCAGCGCCATGCGCAGCAGGGTCGAGTTGGGTTTCGGCCGGGCGATCACCACTTGGGGCCAGGGTTCCGGCCAGGCCGGATGCTCGAGCATGCCTTCATTGGTGATCAGGCGGCAGCCGGTCTCTTCCGAACAGGCCGATACGCGGATCGCCTGCCCGTTCAGGAAGGCGCCGCCCGCATGCCAGGCCTCGTAAAAACGGTCCAGCCTCGGTGCATAGAGCACACCAGCCACGGCGCGGCCTTCTTCGATCACGGCCAGCGCGACACACCAGTTCGGATCGTCGCGCATATAGGCGCGCGTGCCGTCGATCGGATCGACCACCCAGCAGCGCTGCTTCCGGCGCGCCTCAAGGCTGTCGGTCGTCTCTTCGGACAACCAGCCATATTCAGGCCGCGCGCGCTGAAGATGCGCCGCGCAGAGCCGGTTCACTTCGATATCGGCTTCGGTGACCGGGCTGCCCCCGGCTTTGTGCCAGACGCGGTTTGGTTGCCCACCGCGCTGATAGGAGACCGCAAGCTCGCCGGCCTCACGGGCAAGCGCCCGCATTGTGTCCAGGTCTTCGAGGAGCGTCCGCTCAGCTGCCCGCAAGACTCATCCCTTCCACAAGAATACTTGGCGCATCCCGCGTGCCGCGGAATTCCAGATTGGACGCCGGCACAAGACGCGAAAACATGGATGGCAGGTCCCCGGCGATGGTCACTTCGGACACCGGATAGGCGATCTCGCCATTCTCGAACCAGAAGCCGGCCACACCAACGGAATAATCGCCCGTGTTGGGGTTGATGGACGGGCCGAACATATCGGTCACCAACAGGCCCTGGCCGACTCCGGCCATCAGTTCTTCCGGCGTTTTCTCTCCGGCCCGCAAATAGATGTTGGATGTGGTCACCCCCGGCGGATCTCCGAAGCCCAGGGCGGAAAAGCCATTCGGCTGCAGGCCCAGTTGTTTTGCCGATGGCGTGTTCAGCAGCCAGGCGGTCAGCCGGCCATCTTCGATCAGGTGCGTCTCATGAACGGGCAGGCCCTCGCCATCATGACTGCGCGAACCCATGCCCATGTCCCGGAACGGATCGTCGGTGATGTAGACCCCCTTGGCGAACACCTGCTCGCCCATCCGTTCTTTCAGGTAAGAGACGCCGCGCGCAATGGACGGCCCGGAAATGGCACCCAGCAAGGCGCCAATCAGGCTGGCCGAAACGCGCCGGTCATAGATGACGGCGGCCTTTTGCGTCCCAAGCTTGCGCGCGCCGAGACGGGCGATGGTCCGGTCGCCCGCCGTTTTGCCCACTTCCTCTGGCAACGGCATTTTATTGAGGAAGCGGACTGACCAGGAATCATAATCCCGCTCCATCTTGCCGTCCTTTTCCGCCACGGCGGACAGGCCCAGGCTGGTGGACGATCCGGTCTTGAATGCGGCAAAGCCATTGGAGGCAGCGACCCAGCGCTTCGAGCGGTTCCAGGAGGCGCCGCACCCGGCCACCGTCTTGATCCCCGGCGTGCCAAGCGCAGCCGCCTCGGCGGCCAATGCGCGCTCTTCCAGCGCCTCAGCCGGCATTTCCGGCTCTCCGGACAGGTCCATGTCGAGATCGCCTTTGGCGAGCATGGAGGCGTCCGGCAGGCCGCAATACTTGTCTTCCGGCACGGCTTTCGCCATCGCCACGCAGCGTTCGGCCAGCAGTCTCAGCCCATCGGGCGACAGGTCGGCGCTGGACACATGCGCCTGGCGCTTTCCGTAGAAGCAGCGCAGCGCGACCGAGACGCTCTCCTCGCGCTCAATGCTTTCCAGCTTGCCGTCCCGCACTGCAACGCCGACGCCATCCGTCTCGCCGATACGGGCATCTGCTGCGTCTGCGCCAGCTTTGCGGCACTGCTCAATAAGGCCGGCGAGGAGATCTGCCGGCGGGGTTTTAAAATCAGCCATGCGCGCTAGATGGCCTGCGGCTTCTGCAGGCGCAACTCCCCGTGTCAGAAACTGCCCTGCCAGATCAGCAGCCCGGCGACGATCAGCATCGGAACCCAGGTCAGCAGCATGCCCAGCGCGCGGGACGCCATGATCGATGCCGACAGGCCAACGGCATGCAACAGGCGGCCCGCCGTAAAGCTCGCGCCAAGGGCATGGACCAGCATGGCCGAACTGCCCAGGGCCGCCGTCATGAACAGGCCGACCAGGAAGGCCGGAACGTATTCGCTGGCATTGCCATGCGTCCGGATCCGCAGCGCCAGCGTGTCATTCCCGCCATCACCGACCGAGACCTGCGCGGACCGCCGGTGCATCATCACCCACACGGCCAGCACAACCAGAAGCGCAATGTTCACCCCGACATAAAGCGCGGCCACCTGTGTCGAATTCATATCCGTTCCTTCCCAAATGAAAGACCGCCAGCGTTTCCGCCGGCGGCCCTGTGATCCCCCGCAAGGACTTGATCAGTCGTCCCGGCGCGCATCCGGCAGCCGGTCGTTGATATCGTCCCGGATGTCGAGCAGCGTCACGATCAGGCCGCAGATCAGGCTGGCTGCGATCCAGCCGCCCACGGTGAACACCGCGAAATCCGCCACCTGGGCCAGCGTGCCCGTCAGGCCCACGAGTTCGCCCGTGAATTCACCCTTGTTGTAAATGCCCAGCGCGATCCCCGATACGATGACGGCGATATAGGCCACGTAGATCATCGTACGGAAGCTGTTGATAATAAAGAACTTCATGGTCTTCCCCTTTCTGGAGCAAATCGGAATCTAAGGGGATTAACCCTGTTCGTCACGCAAATACTCGTCAGAAACGAACCTGACCCGCCCCAGCTGGTGCAGATTTGCACTATCCTGCGCGCTTACTCGTCCTCTGTGGCCGACAATTCGCACGTTTCCATTTCCTGCTCGGCGTCGAAAAACTGCATCTTTTCATCGTCCGACAGGCTGAGAATATATTCGCCAACCGGTCGCTTTTCGCGGGAGATCGCCACTGCGGAGCGCTTGAACAGGTCCGGGCTGAGCTTGGCCTCCATGGCATCAACGATACAGGCGCAGGTTTCCGGTGCTTCGCCTTCGGCGATGCAGGTGTCGACCAGCTGGTCGTGACTGTCCTTCGAACCGCCACATCCGGTCAGCGCGGCGGCAAATGCCAGCCCCGCAAGCGTGATCGTGCGCATCGGCGTCTCCCTCACCGGTATCAGGGCTGAGCGAAGCATGAATCCCGCTGTGGGGGAAGCGTTCCGGTTTGCCGGCTACTCGCGCTGCAGGATCTTGTCGACCTGAACGCCCTTGCCGAAATCGCGCAGGAAGTCCTCTTTCACCTGCAGCCGGTCATAGTCCTCGGCAATCCAGTCGAGGAAGGGCTTCCACTCGTCCTCCGGCCGGCCTTCATTGAAATCGGCATAGGCCTGGAAGAAGGCATCCAGCATCCCGGTCTTGCCGTGCTTGATGTGCAGATATTTGAAGGAAAGCTGTTCAGTCGCCTGATGGAACGGCACTTTTTCCTTGAGCAGCATGTAGAGCACAGCCATCAGCCCGGCCCGGTCCGCGCCGGATTTGCAGTGCATCAGGGCCGGATATTCGATCGTCTCAAACAGGTCGCGCGCCGCGAAGATTGCTTCACGGGTCGGCGTATCGCGGGAAAAAACCTGGAAATCGATCAGCGTGATGCCGGCCTGTTCGCAGGCTTCCTTCTCCAGCAGGTAATAGCCCTTGGTGCTCTCGCCCCGGAGATTGAGGATGGTCCGCAGGCCGAGCTCGCGGGCGTATTTCATCACCTTGGCGGGAGACGGCTGGTTGGACCGGTACATGTCCGGCGAGATCTGGTGGAGGTTCTGGTAGATCGCGCGCAGGAACCCGTGGTCCTGCCAGACCATTTCGCGCCGCGCCCGCGCCCGACCCTCGCGGGTCGAGAGGTCGGCAGCGATGTGCTTGCGTTTCTTGCGCTTTGCCTTGGGAGTCAGTTTCACCATGAAGCTTCGCGATTAGCCTTCCCCCCGGTTTCCATCAAGCGCTGGCTCGCAGGGAAATCTAAACCGGGTGGTAAGGTTCTTTTACGATCATGTCATGAATTGCTGGCCCTTCAGGGACGTGCGCCATGCCTGCCAGACTGCCATTTCGTAGCTTCCTTGCGGCTGTCCTCGCCGCCGGGAGCGCTGCGTTCCTGGCACAGGCAGAGGGCCGGATAGGACTTCAGCCCGCCAGCGTGGAACTGGAACTCGACCCCGGCGAGCCGATGCGGCAGGTCGTGACCGTCGCGAACCTCGATCCCGCCCATCCCGTTTCCGTTTCCCTGGCGCTCGCCGACTGGGCCTATGATGAAGACGGCGCGCCGGTCTTCACGCCCGCCGGAGAAAGCGACTCCTCTGCCGCATCCTGGACCCGCTACCGCGCGCCGACGGTTTCGCTCGCCCCCGGACAGTCAAAGCAGGTGGTCATCAATCTCTCCACGCCAGAGCCGCTGGTCCGGACAGGAGACTATCGCGTCGCCCTGCTGGCCTCTTCCGTCATGAAGGACGAAGCCGGCCATTGGCAGAAGCACCGGATCGCCTCCCTGTTCAGCCTGACAGCCGGAAAGGCGCGTTCGTACCCGAAAATCATGGCCAGCCGCCTGACCGTCACCGCGAGCGGCGATCCGGCCATCGGACTGGACCTCGCCAATACCGGCAACGCCCATGCGCGGCTGGACGGCGTCATAGAAATCCGCAGCGGCACAGAAATCGTGCTGGCGCAGGATCTGAAAGATGTGATCGTGCCGGATAAAGGCACGCGGAACCTGATCGTTCCGCTGGACCAGCCCCTGCCGGCCGATCCCGAGATCGAAATCCGCCTGCTCAATCGCTTCGCCCCGCAAACCAAGCGCGGCGAGAAAGCTCTGCCGCCCTACAAGGTGAAGACCGAAACCGAGGTCGCCGACCTCGCCATCCCGGTCGGCGGGCAGGACTGACGCCGCCTCCCTACAAAAAAATCACATCGCGCTGCATCCAAACGCGCCCTTCACTGCATCTGACAATCAAACAGCGGCAATTCCGCCGCACGAGTTTGCAAGAAGGAGCCTGAGATGGGCGAAGAAATCTTTGTCCCCGGCATATTGTTCGGGTCTATCGTCGGGATTGTGTGGCTGGTCAGCTATTTCAACGCCCGCAAGCGCAAGACGGTCCACGAAACGCTGCGCCATGCCATCGACCAGGGCCAGGTCCTGTCTGACGACATGATGGTGCGCCTGTCGCTGGCCAACGACCCGGTGCGGGCCGATTTGCGCCGCGGCGTGTTGTTCATCGCGGCAGGCCTTGCCTTTGCCTTCCTCGGCACGATGATCGGCATGGAAGAAGGCGAAGCGATCCGTCCAATGCTGGGCGTTGCCGCCTTCCCGGTCTTCCTGGGTGTTGCCTACCTTGGCCTCTGGGTGTCGGGTCGCAATGAACGGAAAGCCTGACCTCTTTCTGGTCACGGACGAAGGACGGGACATGCGCACGGATCCGGACCTGGCTGCAGAGGCAGCACGCGGCAGCGAGGCGGCATTTGCCGAACTCGTCCGCCGCCACCAGGCCCGCGTGCGCGGCATGGCCCGGCGCCTGACCGGATCGCCGGCCGCCGGTGACGATATTGCGCAGGCCACCTTCCTGACGGCCTGGCAGAAGATCGGCACCTATGCCGGCGGTACCTTCAGCGCCTGGATCTGCGCCATCTGCTGGCGGGAGTTCCTGCAGGTCCGCCGCAAGACCCGGCCGGAGATCGAATTCGACGAGACCGCGGAGATCATCCCCTTTGGCGCTCATGGGTCACGGCCGACCGACCAGCAGGATGACCGGATGGACCTCAGCCGGGCGCTGGAAAAACTGAGCGAGGCCCAGCGGGTTTGTGTCGTCATGTGCGTCGCCGCCGGCCTCACCCACCGCGAAGCGGCCGAAGCCACAGGTTGGCCGCTTGGCACTGTGAAATCCCATGTGCTGCGGGGGGTCGAAGCCCTCCGCAAACACCTTGCGAAGCCCGAAGTGGCGTGATGGAGTAGAAATATGCGCGAAGAAGACACCTTCCAGGATCTGTCCAGTCTGTTTGCAGCTGAAGACCGCGCGCTTGAAGCAAAGCCGTTCGTGGACGGTGTGATGGGCAAGGTGCGCCGCCGCTCCCTTGTGCGCCGGGGCGTCCTGCTGGCGGTGGGCGGTGCAGGCGCCGTGGTCGCCGCGCTGCAACTGCCGGGCCTGCTGGGTGACTGGACCATGCTGGACAATACGGTGGTCAACACGATCTCCTCCGCCCAGCAACAAGCCGGCCTGCTGGCCAGCACCGATCCGCTCTGGCTCGGCATCGCCGCTGTGGTTGGTCTGTGCGTCGCCGCCGTCACGGCGCTGGAACGAACCTGATAACCTCCACAAGAGATGGCCGGAGTGAAAGAATGATCCGACTCCGCCCGATGCGGTCCAGTGAGTTTCCGGCCTATGTCGCCTATTTCGTCCCCGATTATGCCGCGGAAATATCTGCCAATTACGATCAGGATATGGCCAGCGCGCTGGCCAAAGCGAAACAGGACGTCGAGACGGATCTGGCACAGGGCGTTGAGACTCCCGGTCAGGTTCTTCTCTGCATCGTCGAAGAGGGAGACACGACCGACTCTCCCATCGGCTATCTCTGGTGCAAACCCGATGAGGCCGGTCCGTGTGTCTTCATCAGCGACTTCTGCATCCTCCCGGCCCATCGCGGAAACGGCCATGCCAAGACAGCCCTGGCCGCGCTGGAAGAACACTTTTCGAAAACCGGGCATAGCGAAGTCCGGCTGCGGGTCGCCGCAGACAATGAGATTGCGCAGCGGCTTTACCGGAGCACGGGCTTTTCTCCCACCGGGATCAATATGAGGAAAGCCTTCGGGAAGCCCGCTCCGGAGCGGACCTGAAATCTCTTCCAGCACGTTTACCCGGACACACTGTCGCGCTCCGGTAAAATCCTGAATTCAGGCAAGGCTCAGCCCGTATCGTTCCACGCGACAGCGAGGGCATCGTTCAAGCGTACACTGAGGACCTGCGCGAAGCTCTCGGCCAGCCGCCCGGCGCGGAAGCGTGGGACGGCTTGCAGGCTGACGGGTGCCATTTCCCCGGCCGTCCGCCAGCGGCGCAGCGCCCGCGCCATGCGTTTCGCATGCGGGGCCGGGTCCGCAAGAATGCCGCCGAGAACGATCACCTGTTCTATAAAGCGACCTGCTGGCACGTCATCCCGGGCCAGTCTGCCTGGAATTTCCGGCATGTCGGGCATCGGGACATATTGGGCAGGCGCGAGCGCAAAACGCCATGGGCGCGGGCCGGACGCAGCGACGAAACTGGCCGTCACGTCTTCCACGCCATCGGGCAACATCGTGCGCGTTGCCCCTGCCTGCGGTTTCACCGGCGGCAACGTATCGATCATGCCGGCCGCCATCAGGAAGATCAGCTGGCGGATATAGTTCATCAGAAAAGAGAGGCGCACACGGCACTGCCGGGCCATGCCCCGCGACAGGATTTCGGGCCGTAAATGCAGCCCGGCCCGCGTGACCAGTTCGGCCAGCACATCCCGCGCCGTATTCACCGCCCCTGAAAAGAAATCGCCTGTCTCATCCATGCCCGAAAGAATGAGCGCCATGGAGGTCCGTCGAATTCAGATGCGCGGATGCAGCGTGGTCATTGGGTTCAGGGGGTGAATAGCGCAGAATCTGTCCCCGGCACACGATCCTCGAATCTTGTCTCGCATCAGGCCTGGAAAGTCTGCGCGCCTCCCATCCAGGTTTCCAGAACTTTGATGTTCTTGATTTCGTCCGCAGGCACAGACGACGGATCGCCATCCAGGATCACATAGTCCGCAAATTTGCCCGGCTCCAGGCTGCCGATTTCGTGATCGGATCCCAGTTGCCAGGCCGCTTCTGAGGTCATGGCGCGGATCGCGGTTTCGCGGCTGGCGCACTCTTCGGGCGCAAGGGCGAAGTCCGGTTCCTTCCATGACTGGCGGGTCACGGCCATCTCGATCATGTGCAGCGGGTTCGGATCGGTCACGAAGAAGTCCGAATGAATTGTGTAGCCGACGCCCGCACGCTCGCAGCTGGCGCAGCGGTCAAGAAGGCGTGACTTGTCGGGTCCGAAAATCCTGTCACGCATGGCAACGCCCCAATAATGCACGTGGCCGATGAGGAAACTCGCCGACACGCCATGGGCCTTCATGCGTTCGATCTGTTCGTCATGAAGAATGGAACAGTGTTCAATTCGTATACGCAGGGATCTGACGTCGATCCCTTCCGAGGCGACCTGTTCGACGGCGTCGAGTATATTGTCGATCGCCTTGTCACCGTTTCCGTGCACGGCGATCTGCCAGCCCTGTGCGGCCCTCTTGCGCATCAGCGCGGTCAGTTCTTCCGGCGCCATATAGGCAATCCCGGTCGAGTCGACTGTGTAGTAAGGCTCACGCTGAAGGCCCGTGAATCCCTGATTGGAGCCGTCGGCGATCAGTTTGTAACCCGCAATCCGCACGAGGTCGTCCCCCTCGCCGGGGCGGAGCCCCGCTTCATCCCAGGCGTCATCGAACACATACATCGGGTAAGCACGAATGCGCTGCGACAAGCGTCCTGTCGCGCCTGCCTGTTTCAGAACCTCCCAGTCCCCCGCACCGCGCAGAAGTCCGCCAAGCCCGAGCTCTGACACGGTCGTCAGGCCGAGCGAGGCAAATCTCTCACAAGTTTTCAGGACCGCATCGGCAGGCGCAGAGCCGGCCCCGCTGGGGCGGGCGCCGAGCACTTTGGAATAGGTCGTCTGGTTCCGCATCTCGCCGGTCAGGTTCCCGTTCGCATCCCGCACAAACTCGCCGCCGGACGGGTTGGCGACATCGTCCGGAACGCCAGCCGCCTTGAACGCGGCCCGGTTGGCATAGGCGATGTGGCCGGACGCATTCAGAACCATGATAGGGCGGATGCCGGAAATCTTGTCGAGCGAGGAAAATCCGAGCGGTTCCTCAAATGCCTGCAGCATCGGATAATAGTTGCGGCAGACGATCCACTCGTTTTCCGGGCGCTCCGAATCCAGGTGCCGGATGTAGTCCAGGATTTCTGCCGTTGTGGAAAAGCGCGTGATGCCGACATAGTCCATCGCCTGATCCATCAGGGCACCAATGAGGATGTGCGTATGGGGATCGATCAGGCCTGGCATGACGGTGCGGCCCTTGAGGTCAATGATGTCCGCGTCTTCGCCTGCTGCGGCCTGGACGTTTTCCAGACTGCCGGTTGCCAGAATGCGATTGCCTTTCACCGCCATGGCTTCGGGTCTGGAAAAGCCGGGATCAACCGTCATGATCGTTCCCCCGGTGTAGATTCTGGTGCGGGTTTCCATCTCGGGGGCAATGGGGGCTTCAGAAAAGAAGCTGGTTCCGCACGCGGTCGTCGCGGCCGTGCTGGCAAGGGCGGACGCCCCGGCCATGAACTTGCGGCGGCCGATGGGGAGAATCCTTATTTCCGCAGCAGTTGCATCGGCAGGGTTGTAGGCAAAGAGATTGCCCAATCCCGCCTGACAACACGGGCAGCCATATTCTTCATGCGCCATGATCCTGACCCTCCCTCCGATTTATCTGCACTTACTTTGACAGAGTTCCGGACCGGAATCGACAGGCCCTGTGGCCAGGCCCAAACGCTAGTAAGGCAAATCGCCGGGTTGGACGTCGACGAAATCGGCCTTGGGCGTTTCCGGGAAGCGCACCGCAGCCATGCTGGTCTGCCCCTCCGCCAGCGCTTTGGTCACGCGGTGCATGCCATCCATCACCCGGCCCTCGGCACAGAGGATGATCGGATATTGGAGGTCTGCCGCCTGCATGAGTTTGAAATGCTCCGCAATTCGCCGGCATGTCGGGCGGTCATCGCCGGTGAACCAATAAGGCTCATCCAGTTCGCTTATGTCAGACAATGCGATGGTTTCGACAGGAAGCGCCGCGGACAGCGCCACAAGGCGGTCCACATCCCAGGCATAGAAACCGTTCGGGCTGGGGCGGAAATGGTATTGCTTTCTCATCGGACGTCTCGGCAAAGGTGTCGGAGTGGGATGAGGCATAGTACATCCCCAGATCAGGCCTAAAGCCAGATGCAAATGGGCTAGGGCTTTTCAGCAGGATCCTGCAATCACTTGCCCGGGTGCATCTCACAGGTCCCTTTGACTTCCATCTTTGCGGTCAGGTCACACAGGTCCTGCGTGAACTCAAATGCGCCGGTGTGACGGTCAATATCGAGCGTGGTTTTCGCCGTCCGGCGCCATTCACACGCAGGTGTTTCAATCTCCTGACGGAGGGTCAGCTTTTTGGACGTCATCCTCACATCACACGTCAGCATACCCTTCTGGGAGCAGACATTATCTGCCCGGCCTGCAGTGTTCTGAACGAAGAGGAAGCCGCCTTCGTGGTAAAAACGAACCTTCCTGCCCAGGCGCGGCAAGGCCTGCTCGCTCGCCTCACATTTGAAGGAAACCGCCTCATTGCTGATATCGTCGCAGCTGACGGCGAAGGCGCAGAGCGCAATGGCTCCCCAGATTTTGATTCCGTGCATGGCCCCGCCCCAAACTGCCAAATCGCTGTCATGACACTAGCGGCAAGCCGTGACGGACTGGTTAAGCCGGTTCCCGAGGCAGGTCCAAGAGCAAGCGCTCAGGGTGCCCGCCACCCCATCCCTTCAAGCAAAGCCTTCGTCTCATACAGCGGCAGGCCGACGATGGCGGTGTAGCTGCCATTGATGGCGGTGACGAAGGCGCCGGCGGCGCCCTGGATGCCGTAGCCGCCCGCCTTGCCCTTCCAGTCGCCGCTGGCGACGTAATCGGCAATGTCCCGGTCGGTGAGGCGTTTGAACTTCACACGGGCGAGCACGGTGCGGGCGCTGAAGCGGCCGTCCGGCGCGCGTACGGCGACACCGGTGAGGCACTGGTGCGACCGGCCGGAGAGGAGCCGCAGGAAAGCCTCGGCCTCGCCCTCGTCCGCCGCCTTCTCGAGATTGCGGCTGCCCAGCGCGACGACCGTGTCGGCGGCCAGAACATAGCCCGCTTCCGGGCAGGCCAGCGCCTTTTCGCGCGCAAGCCGTTCGGCCAGCGCGCGCGGGCTCTCGTCCTTGCGGCGGGATTCGTCGATGTCTGTGGGACAGATGGCGTCCGGCACGATGCCGATCTGGGCGAGCAGCTGCTGCCGCCGGGGGCTGGCGCTGGCAAGGATGAGCCGCGCGGCCCCGGTGGACGCCATGACGCTTACTTGAAGCGGTAGGTGATGCGGCCCTTGGTCAGGTCATAGGGCGTCATCTCGACCATGACTTTGTCGCCGGTCAGCACGCGGATGCGGTTCTTGCGCATCTTGCCGGCCGTGTGGGCGATGATCTCGTGGTCATTTTCGAGTTTCACGCGGAAGGTCGCGTTCGGCAGCAATTCCACCACCGTTCCCTCGAATTCAATCAGTTCTTCCTTCGACATGCAGTCTCCAAATCAGGACGGGCCAATGTGCCGCCACCCGTTCATTTAGGGTGCGCCATATACTTTTGAAGGGATTCCGGCAAGCTTTGGAAGTCAGCCTTGTCCGAGAAGTGACTTGCCCATGCCCCGCGATATATAGTGCCAGAATGCTGAATCGTATTCGACTCGCGGCCATTGCCACCCTCTTCTTCGCCTCGCCAGCCCTGGCCCAGACCGTTCTTGACGGGAAAGGCGCGCTCGCCGAATTCGATGCGGGAATGGCCGCGCTCGAGGCGGAGGAATTCGAGACAGCGCGTGTTCATCTCGACCGGGCCTGCCAATGGGGCGTGGCCGCCGCCTGCCACAATCTCGCAATTCTCTGGACCAATGGCAAAGGCGGCCCGAAAGACATGTCCAGGGCGCGGCCGCTGTTCCAGACAGGCTGCGATGGGAAATATGGCGGGAAAAATCCGGGGGATGCCTGTTTCAACTACGCCCTGGCGCTCGAAAAAGGCTGGGGCGGCGCACAGGACCTGACAGGCGCGCGGAACTATTACCTCAAGGCCTGTTCGATCGGGCAGCAATTTGCCTGCTTCAATGCGGGAAACATGCAGATGCAGGGCATCGGCGGAGACGTTGACGATGCGGGCGCGTTCGCCAGCTATGACAAGGCCTGCGGACTGGACATTGGCGATGGCTGCTACAATGCCGCCTTCCTGATCGTGAAGAAACGCGCGACCGGAACAGCGGACAAGGGCTTCGCCCATTACAAGACCCGCGCCTGCGAACTCGGCGTCGAAAAGGTCTGCTGAGCCGGCCGTCTAGCCCGCTGCCCTCGCCTGGCCGGCATGGAGAGCGCAGATCAGGGTAAACAGGCGCCGGGCGGTGAGGAAATCGACCTCAACCTTGCCTTTCAGGCGGTCTGCCAGAAGTTCCGAGCCTTCATTGTGAACGCCGCGCCGGGCCATGTCGATCGCCTCGATCTGGTGCGGCGACTGGGTGCGGATCGCATCGTAATAGCTGTCGCAGATCATGAAATAATCGCGGATCACGCCCCGGAACGGGTTCAGCGACAGGATGAAGGTGTGCACGTCCTTGCCGTGCTCGTCCTTGACCGCGAACACCAGGCGCCGCTCGACCTTGGACAGGGTCAGGATGAACGGGCCCTCGCCATGTTCCGGCAGAGCAAAACTGTTCTGCTCGATCAGGTCGAAGATGGCGACACGGCGCTCATGCTCGGCGTCCGGACCAGACGCGCCCAGCGTATCTTCGTCGATCTCGACGGCGATGAGGCGGTTCTTATCCGTCATCGCCCGTCCCAGGATCCTGGACTGCATTCGAGCGGATGGAGATGGAGCGGGCATGCGCCGGCAGGCGCTCTGCCTCGGCAAGGCGCAGAGCAGCCGGGGCCAGCGCGGCAAATCCGGCGGGGCTCGCGCGCTGCACGCTCATGCGTTTCAGGAAGTCATAAAGGCCAAGGCCGGAGGAGAACCGCGCCGCCCGGCTGGTTGGCAAAACGTGGTTCGAGCCGGTGACATAGTCGCCCAGCGCTTCCGGCGTGTGGTGCCCCAGGAACACTGCGCCGGCATGGCGGATCTTCGGCAGCATGCCATCGGGATCGGCGACAGCGAGCTCGACGTGCTCAGCCGCGATGCGGTTGGCAATGGTGGCAGCCTGATCGAGATCCGCGACAAAGATGATCGCGCCATGGGTCGACCAGGAGCGGGCTGCGCGTTCGCCGGTGGCCAACGTTTTCAACTGCTTATCCACAGCGTTATCCACAGCCCTGCCCACAGCTTCGTTCACAGTGATCAGGATCGACTGGGAGGACGGGTCATGCTCGGCCTGGCTCAGCAGGTCAGCCGCGATCCAATCCGGATTGGCAGTCTCATCAGCGATGACGAGGATTTCCGACGGGCCCGCGATCGTGTCGATGCCGACTCGGCCAAACACCTGGCGCTTGGCTTCGGCCACAAAGGCATTGCCGGGGCCGACAATCTTGTCGACCGGCGCGAGGCGCCCTGCCCCGAAGGCCAGCGCACCGACGGCCTGCGCCCCGCCGATCGGATAGAATTCGTCAACGCCCGCACGGAGCGCCGCATAGGCCACGGCCGGGCCCATCTCGCCCTTCGGCGCGGGGGCAACCATGACGATCCGGTCGACGCCCGCAATCTTGGCCGGGACGGTGTTCATCAGCACCGAGGACGGATAGCTCGCCCGCCCGCCCGGCACGTAGACGCCGACGCTCTCCAGCGACGTCCAGCGCCAGCCGAGTTCGACGCCGGCCTCATCCGTAAACGAATGGTCTGACGGGCGCTGTGCGCTGTGATAGGCGGCGATGCGGTCATGCGCGAAATCGATGGCGGCTTTCAGGTCAGCCGGGCAGTCAGCGGCCAACGCAGCGAGGTCGACATTGTCTGACTGCAGCGTGGTCGGGTCGATCTGCAGCTCGTCGAACTGGGCCGTATAGCGGGCCACGGCTTCACCGCCGCGGGCCTCCACCTCGTCCAGGATCTTCGCGACGATCCCGCCGACATCATGTCCATCCGCCCGCTGTTCCCCAAGGAAGCGGCTGAACCGGGTTTCGAAATCCGGTGCGGATGTGTTGAATGTACGGGCCATTGGCGCGGAATTCCCAAGCAGGATTGGTGTGTCTGAACCCCGCTTCATGGACTCTCCATCCGCCGCTGGCAAGGCGCTGAGTCGGCGCATCGAGTCTGGCAGGCTTGGCCGCCCTAGCTTCCCGGCTTAGGCTGGCCCTTCCGGCACGGTTTGGGAGGCTCTTCAATGTTCAGCCATGTCACCCTCGGCACCAATGACTGGGCCGCTGTGAAGCCCTTCTGGGCGGCGCTCATGGAGGCGCTCTGCCACCGGGCGAAGGGGTAAGTGTATGGCAAACTCGATAGAATATGAACGTAATTTCGCGGTCTTCGATGCCGACCTACCAGACGACATTGTATTTTCAGAGACCGGAGACATTAGTATTCCCGGCGGCCATGCATTGGTTCAAATTCTGGCGAGCCGGCTTAATGCGGCGGGCTGGCAAACCAATAATCCGGAGCAACACGAGTATTACGGCTGGGCATTCTTTGTCCGCCAGAAGCAACGCAAGTATTGGTTACTCCTGCAGGCGGGTTCTTCTTGGCTTTTAATCTGCGAACCCATGGGGCTGTTTCAGAAACGCGCCGGATTCTCATCATTCTTGTCGGCCCTTGATCGGGTCCTGAGGGCCACCCCCATCATCACCAAACTAAGTTGGCATACCCGGCAGGATTACGAACAAGGTGAAGTGGATCGAGCGAAGCCATAGCTAAGCCAAAGGCCTACCGCTTCCGCCGCTCGTGGCTGGGCGTGTGGCGGGTGTTCCAGATGTAGTCGCTGTCGAGCAGGGTCGCGTCGAGCGCCTCCACCGTCAGTTCGATTTCGCCATCACCAGCGAACAGCAGCGTGATCTTGCCGCCAGGCGGTTCTTCGTCCGGCGTGAAGGTCACCTGAAGCAATGACAGGATCAGTTCCGGGTCCGCCTTGGTCACGGCGCGGGTCTTCACGCCCAGCACGCCGTCGAAGGCCAGGAGGGAACGCACGCGTTCGCCGTCGCGGCGCTTGGTGACGCCCTCTTCCCAGCGGTAGCGGTTGATCTCCAGCGAGAAACGGCGGATGCGCGCCTCGTAATTGAGGTTCTCGGCCTTCACCACGGAATCCTGCACCGCGGCGGAGATGATCTCGAGATCCTCTGCCTCTTCAGCAAGAAGCCGGAGTGGTTTCAGTTCAGACATGCCAGCCCCTTTCGCGACAGCCCCTATTCTTCATCCTCGGAGCGGCGCTCAATCTGCGCGCCGCACGCGGTCAGCTTTTCTTCCAGCCGCTCAAACCCCCGGTCGAGGTGGTAGATCCGGTTCACCACGGTTTCACCTTCCGCCGCAAGCCCCGCAATCACCAGAGAGACCGATGCGCGCAGATCTGTCGCCATGACGGGCGCAGCGGTGAGCTGGCGCACGCCTTTCACAATGGCTTCCTGCCCGCGCACGGTGATGTCCGCACCAAGGCGGGAAAGCTCCGGCGCGTGCATGAAGCGGTTTTCGAAAATCGTTTCGCGGATGACGCTGGTGCCGTCGGCAATCGCCATCAGGGCCATAAACTGGGCCTGCAGATCCGTCGGGAAGCCGGGGTGCGGCTGAGTCGACAGGTTCACGGCCTTCAGGTGTGTGCCGTTGCGGCGGATGCGCAGCGTATGGGCGGCCTCGTCGGCGTCCACGGTCACGCCTGCCTCGCGCAGCTTGGCGATCATGGCGCCCAGCGCCTCAACCGGGCAGCCGTCCAGCGTGACGTCCCCGCCTGCAGCCGCCGCGGCGATGGCATAGGTGCCCGCCTCGATCCGGTCGGCCATGACGGCATGGGTCGTGCCGGTCAGGCTCTCTGCGCCCTTGATCCGGATGACGGCCGTGCCGGCGCCGGTGATATCCGCGCCCATCGCGTTCAGACAGTCGGCCAGGTCTTCGATCTCGGGCTCGCGCGCGGCGTTTTCGAGGATGGTCTCGCCCTTGGCCAGCGTGGCGGTCAGCATGGCGTGCTCGGTGGCCCCGACGCTCGGCATGGAGAAGTTGATGTGTGCGCCCTTCAGGCCATGGATGGCGGCGGCCTTCACATAGCCCTGCTCGACTTTCAGGTCCGCACCCATGGCCTCCAGCGCCTGCAGGTGCAGGTCGACCGGACGGGCGCCGATGGCACAGCCGCCGGGCAACGAGACCGTGGCATGGCCGGAGCGCGCGATCAGCGGCCCCAGCACATTGAAGCTCGCCCGCATCTTCCGCACCTGGTCATACGGCGCGATCGTGCTTTTCAGCTCAGCGGCGTTCAAATGGCAGGTCGCGCTGCCCTTCGGCCAGTAGACTTCCACGCCGAGCGTCTCCAGCAGCTGCGCCAGAAAGCGCGTATCTGCCAGGCTCGGCATGTTGGTGAGCGTGATGGGCTGGTCGGTCAGCAGGCAGGCGACCATGAGCTTCAGCGCCGAATTCTTCGCGCCGGAGATCGGGATGTGGCCATTCAGCTTGTGGCCACCTTGTATAACGAGTCTGTCCATGGGGGCTCTTATACCGCGCTTCGCGGTTTTGGGAGGGCCGGAATGTGTTGATTTTCAGCGGGTTTCAGCGGAGCGCCAATGGCAACCGCTTCAGACCGCGGAGGCCGGCGCGCGAGATCCACTTTACATTGTCCGCGCCGCCCTCGATGGCGAGGCCGGGATAGCGGCTGAGCAGGACGTCCAGCGCGACTTCGCCTTCCAGCCGGGCGAGGTGGATGCCGAGGCAGACGTGGGCCCCCGAGCCGAAGCCGACATGCCGGTTCGGACGGCGGGCGAGGTCCAGCCTGAGCGGATCGTCGAACTCGGCCGGGTCCATGTTCCCGGCAGCAAGGAAGCCGAAGACGCGGTCGCCCCGCTTCAGCGCCCTGCCCTCGAACTCAATATCCTCTTTCACGAAGCGCGGCTTGGTCATCTGGACGGGCGTGCAGTAGCGCATCAGTTCGTCCACCGCGATCAGTCGGGCCTCTTCATCCATGGCGCGCACACGGTCGGCGGCGCCAGGATGGGTCAGCAGCGTCCAGATGCCGGACGACAACAGGTGTGTCGTCGTCTCGTGCCCGGCGACGAACAGGACGAAGACCATGGCCAGTAGCTCGTTCTCGCTCATCTTCTGGCCATCGGCCTCGGCATGGACCAGTTCCGAGACAAGGCCCTCACGCGGATTTTCGTGCAGCGCGCGGAATTCCTCGCGCAGCAGGTCCTGGATGTGGCCGAGCCGGAACAGGCCCCACAGCATGGTGAATGGCGAATCGGTGGCCGTCAGGTTGCTGAGCGTACGGGAGAGCTTCGCCTCCGTTTCCGGCCGGAAGCCGAGCAAGCCGTAAATGACTTTCAGGGGGAGTGGACGGCAAAAGCCTGAGACCAGGTCCGTGTTGCCATCCGTTTCCATGAGGTCCAGCAGTTCATGCGCACAGGCATGGATCTTCCGGCGCTGGGTGAGGATCGCAGCCCGGCGGAACGGGGCGTCTGCGAGGCGGCGCAGGCGCGCATGGTCCGGATCGTCCATGGACAGGACATTGTCGGCCATGATCTTCAGGGACTTCGGCAGGAATGGCATGCCGAAGGCCGCCTTGTGCCCCGCATGGCGCGCGTCGACGACGAAGCGCTCCTTGTCCTTCAACAGGGCATGAATGGCCGCGTGGCGCGTCACAAGGTCGATTTCACCCAGAATCGGCATTCGGGCCCGGTACCAGGCTTTGTCGGCCACGATCGCCGCCAGCGTCTCATGCGGCGCGGCCAGATACGCCCGCGATGAGAGGGACAACGTCACTTGCCCTTGCCTGGTTTGGCGTCTGGTTTCATGGCGGATTCAGCCGGAGGCTTTCGCGCGGCGGCCTTGCGGCGGCGCAGGTTGGCGCGCAAGGCGGCGGCGAGCCGTTCGGCTTTCTCGTCCTTCGGTGGGGATTTGTCTGTCATGTCAGGTGTAATTCGCGGCGAAACTGTCTTTTCATGTCGGATCGCTTAAGCTAAACGCCGCATTCTGCAACTGCAAACGCCGCGGTAGCTCAGTGGTAGAGCGCATCATTGGTAATGATGAGGTCGGGAGTTCAATTCTCCCTCGCGGCACCAGCAGATTCCCCGGAAATTCAGCGTCGACCACGGGCCCGTACGGCTTTCCTTCCCTGAGCCGGGCTCATATGGGATGAATACCCAACCCAAGAGACGCGAATCCATGGCCTCCGTGAAGAAGCCCCGTTTTACCTATAATCGCCTGAACCGGCGCCTTGATGTGCTGGTGAAAGGCAAGCTGTGGCTTCAGGTGATCCTGGCCATGGTGTTCGGTGTGGGGGTCGGCCTGCTGCTGGGGCCTGACCTTGCGCTGCTGCCACGTGACCGCGCCGACCTGATCGGCGGCTGGCTGGGTCTGCCGGGCAATCTGTTTCTGGCGCTGATCCGGATGGTAATCATCCCGCTGGCGGCCAGCTCCATCATCCTCGGCATTGCGGGCACAGGCGGCGGTGAAGCGCTGCGGACGATTGGCCGGAAGCTGATTGTCTATGTCCTGCTGACAACGGTGGCAGCGACGATGATCGGCGTGACGCTGTCACGCTTCATCCGGCCGGGGCGGTCGCTGGAAGAAGGCCTGCCCCTGCCGCCGAGCCTGAAGCCGGATAACCTGCAGCTGGCAACGCCGGACCCGTCTCCGCTGGAGGGGATCACGCGGGAGCTGCCGGACCTGATCACCGGCCTGATCCCGCAGAACATCACCGCCTCCCTGCTGGAACAGGACATGCTGGCCATTGTCGTGTTCTCTCTGTTCGTCGGCATCGCCATGGTGAGCGCCGACAAGAAGGAACTCACGCGCCCGCTGGTCGCCCTGACGGAGGCGATGCTGGAAGTCAGCATGACGGTCATCCGCACCGCGATGCGGTTTGCGCCGCTGGCCGTGTTCGGCCTGATGGCGGAGACGATCTCCGCCAATGGCATCGGCACGCTGGTGGATCTGGCCACCTATTGCGCCATCGTGCTGACGGGCCTTGCCTGCCTGCTGGTCATGTATCTGGTGATTGTTACCGTGTTCGGACGAATGAATCCGGTGACCTTCGTCCGCGCGGTGGCGCCGGTGCAGCTGCTCGCCTTCTCGACATCGAGTTCGGCGGCCGTGATGCCGCTGACCATGAAAACCGCCATCGACAAGCTGAAGACGCCCGCTTCGCTGGCCGGGGCGGTGGTGCCGCTGGCCTCGACGGTCAACATGGCGGGCACGGCGCTCTACCAGTCCGTCGCGATCATGTTCCTGGCCGACATCGCAGGCACGCCGCTGACCCCGGGTGATCTGGCGCTTGTCATGGTGACGCTGACCGGCGCCTCCATCGGGGCACCCGCTGCGCCGGGCGCAAGCATCGCGATCCTTGCAGCGACCGCGGCCAGCTTTGGTGTGCCCCTCGTCGGCCTGCCACTCGTGATGGGCGTAGACCGGATCCTCGACATGGCCCGCACACTGGTGAACGTGACCGGCGATCTCGTGCTCTGCCGCATCGTGTCGCCAAAGGGCGTGGGCGCAGTTGAAACGCCGGAACCAGAGGATAATCCGGTTCCGGCTGAAAGTGTAACGGCGGAGGCCTAGAGCTCTGCCCTATTCCGCGAAGCCGCGGTCACGCATCAGGGCGCCGATTTCGGCGTCGCGGCCACGGAACAGGCGGTAAGCCTCTGCCGGGTCCATCGAGTTGCCGGCAGCGAACAGGTATTTCACCATCGCGCTGGCGACATCCTGATCATAGAAGCCGCCGGACGCTTCGGCGAAGGCCTCTGCGGCGTCTGACGTCAGCACGTCGGCCCAGATGTAACCATAATACCCGGCGGCGTAGCCCTCTCCCGAGAAGATATGCCCGAATTGCGGCGTACGGTGACGCATGACTAGTTCGGAAGGCATGCCGAGTTCGTCCAGCGTCTCCCGCTCGAACTTGTCGGGATCGAGTCCGTCGGGGTCGGCCATGTGCAGCTTCATGTCGATCAGAGCCGAAGCCAGGTATTCCGTCGTCGCGAAGCCCTGATTGAAGGTGGACGCCTTGCGGATCTTCTCGACCAGCTCTTCCGGCATCGGTTCGCCCGTCTCTGCACTGACGAGATAGGTGTCGATGACATGGTCCGTCGAAAGCCAGCGCTCCAGCAGCTGCGACTGGAATTCGGTATAGTCACGCAGGCCGCCGGTCAGGTCCGGATACGCCACCTGCAGCGACAGGTAGTGCAGCGCATGGCCGAACTCGTGGAACATGGTCTCGGAATCGTCCCATGATAGCAGCACAGGCTCACCCGGCGCCGGCTTCACGAAGTTGGAATTGTTGGCGGCCAGAACGTTCTTTTCACCCCGGAAGCTTTCGTGCGACCGGTAGGTCGTCGCCCAGGCGCCTGAACGTTTGCCGTCGCGCGCAAACGGGTCGAAATACCAGAGGCCCACATTCCGGCCGGTGGCCTTGTCGTTGACCTCATAGACGGTCACATCCGGATGGAAAACAGGTACAGAGCCATCGGTGATCGGCACGAATTCGAAGCCGAACAGCTGTCCGGCCACATCGAACATGGCGAGGCGCAGATTGTCGAGTTGCAGGTACTGCTTCACCTCTTGTGAATTCAGGTCGTATTTCGCCTTGCGGACCTTTTCCGCATAGAAACGGTAGTCCCACGGCTCGATCTTGATGTCCGCGCCTTCCGCGTCTGCCAGTGCCTGCATGTCGGCGACTTCCTCATGCACGCGTGCAACGGAGGCCTTCCACACCTGCAGCATCAGGTCGAACGCCCGGTCCGGCGTCTTCGCCATCCGGTCTTCCAGGCGCCACGCAGCAAAATTGTCATACCCGAGCAGTTCGACCCGCTCATCGCGCAGCTTCAGGATCTTCGCGATGATGGCATTGTTGTCGTGCGCATCGCCATTGTCACCGCGGTTATAATAATTGCGCCACACCTGTTCACGCAGGTCACGTTCCGTGGAGAAAGTCAGGAACGGGTCCATGGACGAGCGTGTGTTGCGCACGGCGTACATGCCCGGCTTGCCCAGCGCCTCAGCAGCGGCGGCGGCGGAACTGAGATAGGAGTCCGGCAGGCCGCTGGTCTGTTCTGGCGTCAGATAGGTGACCCAGCCTTCTTCGTCCGCCAGGAGATTGCCCGAGAATTCCGCGTACAGGCCTGCCAGTTCCTTGTTGATGGCCGCGAACTGCTCTGCCTTCTCTCCCGTCAGCGTGCCGCCATTGCGGGTGAAGCGCTGGTGGATGATTTCTGTCAGCCGCTGCTGGTCCGGTGCCAGCGTGTCATATTCCGCACCTTTGCGAACCGCATCGACCCGGGCGAACAGCGCCTGGTCCTGATTGATTGAGTCATAAAAGGCCTGGATCTCCGGATCCATGCGGGTTTCGATTTCACGGAACTCCGGGCTCGAAAGATTTGACCCCCAGAGATAATAATATGTCAGGACACGGTTCAGCTGGCGGCCGGTGTCTTCCATGGCCGCAATCGTGTTTTCAAACGTCGGCGCATCCGGATTTGCTGTAATGGCATCGATCTCCGCCCGCTGGGCCGTCATGCCCTGTTCAAGAGCCGGCTCGATCAGCGCGATATCCATCTTGTCGAAGGCGGGCACGCCGCCATAGGGGCCGGTGAAAACATCGCCGGGGCTCCAGGCCGCTTCCGCCGCCGCTTCATCCACCGCTTCTGGCGCAGCTTCCGATGATGTGCCGGAACCTCCCGCCAGTTCGACCGGGTCACCGGCTTCGGCGACATCCGGCGTCACACCGGCACAAGCGGTCATCATCGTGGAACCGAGAATAAAGGACAGGAAAGTTCTGGTACGGGTCATGTCAGGTCCTGACTGGAAGTTGCGGGGTCAAGGGCGCATTGGGGGAGCGGATCGGGGGCTGCCACCTTCGGAAGATTCGTAACATTATATCAGCACGATCACCGCAGCAGGCAACCATGCGGCCCACATTGTTCAAATTATTCTCAAGTTTTAAACAGAAATTCCGGACCGGCAATCCCAAATCGAAAAGGGCAGACCGCCCGGCCTGCCCCAAATACTCGATAATCCGAACCTGATCAGGCCAGCGTACGGCGAAGCGCGGCAGACCAGCCTTTCAGCAAGGCTGTTCGCTGTTTGTCGTCCATCTGAGGTTCGAACCGCGTCCCTTGGACGTCACGCGCCTGCCAGCCAGCCGCATCCACCCAGCCGAGCTGCATCGCCGCCAGTGCCGCTGCGCCAAGCGCCGTCATCTCCCGGTAGTCGGGCCGCACGACCGGCCGCGCGCAGATATCCGCCAGGAACTGCATCAGCCAGTCATTGGCCACCATGCCACCATCGACTCTCAGCTCCCGGATCTCCACGCCATCGGCCTCGAAGGCGTCCAGCAGATCCCGCGTCTGATAGGCGACGGCCTCAAGCCCTGCACGCACGAGATGCGCGGCTGTGGTCGCGCGGGTAATGCCGCTGATCGTGCCGCGCGCGTCGGCATTCCAGTGCGGTGCACCAAGCCCCGTAAAGGCGGGCACGATGTAGACCCCGCCATTGCCCGGCAGCGCCCCGGCCATGGCCTCGCTTTCAGCTGCGTCGGAGATCAGCCCCAGATCGTCGCGCAACCATTTCACAACCGTCCCGGCATTGAAGATCGACCCTTCCAGCGCCATCGCGCCGCCTTCGGCCGTCTCATAGCCAACCGTGCCCAGCAGCCGGTGTTTCGAGTCCGGTTTTTCCGTGCCGGAATTGGCGACAAGGAAAGCGCCCGTGCCATAGGTGATCTTGGCCATGCCGGGCGAAAGACAGCCCTGACCTACCAAGGCCGATTGCTGGTCGCCTGCCGCAGACAGGATCGGCAGCGCATTTCCAAACAGTCCTTCATCACAAATGCCGAAGTCTGCCGCATTGGGTTTTACTTCCGGCAGCATGCTCATCGGCACACGGAACAGATTGCACATAACCTCGCTCCAGCCGCCTTGATCGCCAAGCCCGAGGCGATAGAGCAAGGTACGCGAGGCATTCGACACATCGGTTGCATGAACACGTCCCGCCGTCAGATGCCAGATCAGGAACGTCTCGACGGTGCCGAAAGCAAGTTCCCCTGCCTCAGCGCGGTCTCGGGCGCCTTCGACCGCATCCAGAATCCACGCGATTTTCGTGCCGGAAAAATAGGGATCGATCAGCAGGCCGGTTTCCGCCTGAACTGCCATTTCATGCCCGGCCGCTTTCAAGGCGTCGCAGGCACTGGCCGTGCGCCGGTCCTGCCAGATGATGGCAGGCGCCAGCGGCTTGCCGGTCTTGCGATCCCACACCAGCGTCGTCTCGCGCTGATTGGTGATGCCGATCCCCGCGACCCGATCGATCCCTCCGGCTTCAGAGAGCGCCGCACGGCAGACCTCAACGGTCTTCTCCCAGATCGTCTCGCCATCCTGTTCGACCCAGCCATCAGCAGGATAAGCCAGCGGCACTTCCTGCTGTGACAGGGACACCTGATTGAAGTCCCGGTCGAACACGATGGCCCGCGTCGAGGTCGTCCCCTCATCGATCACAAGGATACCATCAGCCATGTATTTGTTCCTCCGGGATTTTCCAGAAGGATGGACCGGTCTGGCCAATGCCGTCAACGCGGCGCCTTCAACGTACCTCCCGGCGTGGGGCGCGGTCGCCGAACCACCAGAGCGTGGCGGCTGTCGCGGCGAAGGTGGCCGTGTCCACAATGCCGGCCTGACCGGCGGCGTCCGCCTTCAGGAACACCGCCCCCGTGATACCCCACAGCAGCACCGTCAGCATGGGCCGGGTCAGCGCGCGCACGGCATTGACCCATCTGTAGCTCTCCCCGATGGCCGCCTCCGCCGCCATGGAGGCGGACAGACCTGCCCAGGCGCCGGACGTTTCCGCTTTCTGCAGCTCCGCCGCCTGTCCAGCCGCATCGGCTTCGATGCGTAACTTTTGCATCTCGGCATCATGCAGCCAGCGCGCTCGCTCATGCGCCTGCGCCTGCCGGGCCTCGACCATGCCGGCGATCCGCCCGATGGCCGTGCCAACAAGACCGAACAGGCCGCCGCCCGCTGCGCTTGCCGCCAGTCCTGCTATGTCCGCCATGATGCGTCGCTCCCCGGATAAAACCAGCGGGCCGGGCGCGGCCTCCGGTCCAGGTGAAGGAAGGTCTTTCCGAGGCCAAAGCCAGTGAAGCCTTTCCGTTCTGCGGCCGCCAGCAAGACATGGCGGTCGTGCCCGGCGAGCGAGATATCCACCGCGATGGACCTGTGGAGACTGAACCGGACACCGCCGACATATGTATTCCAGACCGCACAGCGATGGCCGGAATTGATCACCAGCGGATGACCTGCGTCTGTCCGCAGCGCCTCCAGCGCATCCAGGAAATCAGGCGCGTGCCAGTATTCGCCCGCACAGAACCGGCCACCACATCGGCAAGCCAGTTCCGCAGGCGTGAAATGCGGCCAGCGCCAGCCGTCCGCATCAAATTCAGAGACATTTTCGATCAGCATGCACACAAGTCTGCGCGCATGACTTATCGGGTGGATAGAATGGGCCTGAACAGAAGAGCGCGGCCCGTGTCACCGCAGGCCGCGCCAGTTGCCGGTGTCGGATAGGCCCGGCTTTATCCCCCCTGAATCAGCTTGAATCAGCCGGCTGTCGCAGGTGCGGCGCCCCAGGTGCGCGGCTGGTTCAGTTTGTCGATCGCTGCCTTGTACTCCGATTCCAGCTGGTCGACATAATCCGCAACCGGCCCGCGGCGCTTCACGGCGCCAATCCCCTGACCACAGCCCCAGATGTCTTTCCAGGCCTTGCTCTTGGTGTTGCCACCGGACCCGAAGTTCATCTTGCTGGGGTCGCTTTCAGGCAGATTGTCCGGATCAAGCCCGGCTGCCTCGATCGACGGCTTCAGATAGTTCCCGTGCACGCCGGTAAAGAGGTTCGAGTAGACGATGTCTTCCGCGCCATAGGACACGATGGCTTCCTTGTAACCTTCCATGGCATTGGCTTCGTCGCAGGCAATGAACGCTGAGCCCATATAGGCAAGGTCTGCACCCATGGCCTGCGCCGCAGCGATGGCCCCGCCATTCGCAATGGCCCCCGACAGCGCCAACGGGCCGTCGAAGAATTCACGGATCTCCTGGATCAGCGCGAACGGCGAAAGCTGGCCGGCGTGCCCCCCCGCTCCGGTACACACAGCGATCAGGCCGTCAGCGCCCTTCTCCAGCGCTTTCCTGGCAAAGAATGTATCGATCACATCGTGCAGGACGACGCCGCCATAGGAGTGGATGGCGTCGTTCACATCCTTGCGCGCGCCCAGCGATGTGATGACCAGCGGCACCTTGAACTTCACACAGGCCTCGACATCGTGCTGCAGCCGGTCGTTCGACTTGTGAACGATCTGGTTTACGGCGAACGGCGCGGCCGGGCGGTCGGGGTTCTTCTCGTTATGCTCGGCCAGTTCTGTCGTGATCCGGTCCAGCCATTCGTGCAGCACCGGGCCGGGACGGGCGTTGAGCGCCGGAAAACTCCCGACGATGCCCGCCTTGCACTGGGCGATCACCAGTTCCGGACCGGAAATGATGAACAGAGGCGATCCGATCAGCGGCAGTCGGAGGTTCTGGAGCACGGGCGGCAGGGCCATGGGCGTTTTCCCCTTAAAGTGAACAGTGTTTACATTCGCGCTGAATCTAACGATCTGACCGCCATGGGCAAGCCATTACGTCAGGTGAAGGGGCGATCCTCGCCGGCACCGGGCGGCGTGACGAGCACCTTGTCGACCCGGCGGCCGTCCAGGTCCATGACTTCAAAACGGTAGCCGGAGATGTGAACGACATCGCCATCATTGGCCAGGCGCTGTAGCTGGTGGATGATCATCCCGCCCACAGTTGTGGCGCCGCCATCAGCTTCGCCGAAATCCGGTGCAGAGAGCAGGATTTCCAGATCCTCCACAGGCATCAGGCCATCGATCAGCCAGGATCCGTCGGTCCGCCGGGCCGGCCGGTCTATGCCTTCGCTGGGGGAGAAGGCGCTATCGCCTGCAATGGCGCCCAGCAGGTCTGCCGCCGTGACCATGCCCTGAATGCTGCCATGCTCGTCCACCACCAACGCCATGCGCACTTCGCTTTCCTGCATCGACTCCAGCAACCGCATGACCGACAGCGTTTCCGGCACGAAGGTCACAGGCCGGGCCACCTGTCTCAGGTCCGGCCCATCTCCGCTCAGGTCACAGTCGAGGAGGTCCTTGGTCTGAACCACGCCGAACACCCGATCGAGCCGTTCATCCGCCACCGGGAACCGCGATTTTCCGCTGTCGAGGATCTCCTGCTTGATCTCTGGCCACGGATCGTCCGTATCGATCCAGACAATATCTGGCCGCGGGATCATGATCGAACGGATGTCACGATCAGCCAGCCGCATGACGCCGCGCATCATTCGCTGTTCCTCAAGGTCGATGACCCCGCTGGTCGCGCCCTCGTCGAGAATGGCGTGGATTTCTTCCTCCGTCACCGGCTCCTGCCGGATACCTGCCAGGCCCAGCAGGCTGAGCAGCCCGTCTGTCGAAACGCGCAACAGCCAGACGACCGGAAAGGCCAGCCGCGAAATGAACGCCATGGGCGGCGCCATGATCGTGGCGATGGCTTCCGGCGCAATCAGGGCGATGCGTTTGGGTACGAGTTCGCCAATGACCAGCGACAGGAATGTGGTGAAAACGATCACGAGCCCGAAGGCGATTTCTCCGGCCTCGGCCTCAATGGCGGGTACATGTTTCGCAATCACGGGCGACAGCTCGTCTGCAATGGCGGTGGCACCATAGGCCCCGGCGACAATTCCGACGAGCGTGATGCCGATCTGCACGGTCGACAGGAAACGGGAGGGATCGTCCTGCAGGCCGATCACGGTTTTCGCCCCCACATCGCCCCGGTCCGCCTTCGCCTGAAGACGGGCGGTTCGTGCCGATACGATGGCGAGTTCCGACATCGCGAATATACCGTTCACCACGATCAGTCCGAGAAGGATGAAAAATTCGATCATGGCGCGCTTTGCCTCTGCCAACAGGGTGAAACCGGCACAGGACGATCCCGGCCGGCATGAGCGCCAGAACGGCGCAGTAAGAAGGAAGACCAAAGCCTAGAGAGCTTGCGCCCCGCGCTCAATGCCCCCGGTCAGCCGACCCGGGCGCTGCCACCGCCATCAACCGGCAGCAGAGCGCCCGTAATGAAGCGCGCTTCATCGCTGGCCAGGAACAGCGCCGCATGGGCCGTGTCCCAGCCGGACCCCATGAATCCCATCGGCACACGCGCGGCCCGCTCCTTGCGCAGGTCATCCTCCGGAACGCCGCGCATCTTCGCGATGCCGCGGATCGCCATGGGCGTATCCATCAGGCCCGGCAGGATGGCATTGCACCGCACGCCGCGCGATGCGCCGGAATTTGCGACGCTGAGCGTCATCCGGTTCATGCCTGCCTTTGACACTTCGTACGCCATCTGGAAGCCGCCCGCGAGCGACGCCAGCGACGAAATGTTGACGATGGCCCCGCTGCCGCGTTCCCGCATGCCGGGCAAGACGGCCTTGGTCACCAGCCAGGCGCCCTTCAGATTGATCTTCAGCGTGCGGTCGAAGGCCTCCTCCGTCAGCCTGTGCGGCGGACCGTCCCCTCCATCACCGATACCGACATTGTTGATAAGGATATCCGGCGGGCCAATGGCTGCTTCGGCGGCGTCAGCAATGGCGGTGGCATCCGCCGGCTGGCTGACGTCCGCGGCAAATGCTTCCGCCGTGCCGCCCTCGGCGAGGATGTCCGATACGGTGGCCTCTGCGCGTTCGATGCTCCGATCGACGCACATAACGCGCGCACCGGCCCGGGCGAACAGCATGGCAATCGCCTTGCCATTGCCGATCGTTTCGCCCGGCGTCTGACCGGCGCCGGTCACAATGGCGACCTTGCCGGACAAGCGCCCTGCCACGTCAGCGAGGCTCATTTTTCGAGGTCCGGATCGAGAGTCAGGTCATCGTCCAGCGGCACGCCGAAACTGTTCAGCATCATTGAGACCTGCGTGTACTGGCCGACCGTCATGACCAGGTCCATCTTCTGCTTGTCAGTGAAGCCGGACAGGGCAGCCCAGGTCTCATCTGTAATGAAGGCGTCCGATGTCAGTTCGTCGGTTGCCTGCAGAAGGACCTTGTCGTTCGCACTCCATCCCGGCGCGTCCGGCCCGGCCTTGATACGCTCGATCTCTTCTTCCGTCAGGCCGCACCCCAGCCCGATGCGCTTGTGCTGGGCCCATTCATAGCCGGACTTCCAGTTATAGCCGGCGCGGAGGATGACGAGTTCGCGGTCCCGTTCGCTGAGATCGTTGTATTTCGACAGGATGTATCCGCCCCAGCCCATGAAGCGCTTGTAGGCCTTCGGGGCACGGGCAAGCGTGCGGAAGACATTGAAGACCGGGGCATCGCCGAAACGGCCCGCGATCATTTCTTTCACGTCCGGGCCCATCTCCGAATCGGTGAGTGGGGCAATTCGCGGTGTTTTCAGTCTCATGGCTTTCCTCCCGGCCTTGTTCTGCCGGGAACTAAACCTGCCGCGCGAATGCACCGCAAGCCGGACGTGAGGTCAGCCGCGCTCCATCCGGGCCTGCATCATGGACAGCCAGGCATGCTGGCGGTGAATCATGGAGACGAGGTCGGCGTCGTCCCCCTCCTCCAGGAGCCTGTCGAGCCAGAGGCCAAGGATTCGGGTGTGAGACCCCATCCACTCCTTCAGAAGGTCCTGGCGCACGCCGCGCGCTGCATCGCCCTCGCCTTGCAGCGGCCCGCACGGACAGGAAGTGTCCGCCGGACGATGGTCCGCACTTCCTTCATGCCGTGCTTCGGCCCGGCGTGCGCCAGATTCACGAGTGCCGGAATCTCTTGTATTTTCGGGGTTTTCGCAGGAAACGAGCCTCAGAACCGCGCGTGCTTGTTTCATGGGAGTCTCCTTTTTGCGAATAATTCTCAATCGCATTAAAAGACGCTTGCGTCAACTCGTTCCGGGCCGCTACGGAATGCCGCCAAGTAAGTGGTTCCCTTTTGCAATTCTTTCCGCCAATAAACGGACCCATCATGGCAGACGATATCCTCCCGCTTTCCAGCACATTTCCCGACGCCACCGAAGCCGAATGGATGGCTGCGGTCGAAAAGGCCCTCAAGGGCCGTGGCATCGACACAATCACCCGCACCACGGCAGATGGGCTGAAGATCCGCCCGCTCTACCGTGAGAGCGATTTTCCCGCGTCTGAGGACCCGCTGGGCACGCCCGGCGTGGCGCCTTATCTGCGTGGACCGACGGCGGCGCCGGACCCGTGGCTGCCCTGGGATATCCGGCAGGCCTTTACCCATGCGTCGCCCTCGCACACGCATGGGGAAGTGCTGCGCGACCTGGAACGCGGCGTGAGTTCGGTTGAATTGAGCGTCGATCCGACCGGCCGAAACGGTGTCCAGGCCATGACTATGCCGGACTATGACATTGCCTTGAATGGCGTCGACGCGACCATCGCGGGCGTAGCGCTTGACCCGGTCATGACCTCCGGCACGCGCGAAGCCGCCTTCCTGGCCGAGTGGGCCCGGAACAAGGCCGACGCAAAACTCGACTTCAATATGGACCCGCTGGGCGCCCTCGCCCGCACCGGCACGCTGGCCGGTGGTCTGGACGCCGCCTTTGCCGAGGCAAGCGCGCTGGCCAAGGTCCTGGCCTCAAAATACCCCGCCGCGAACCTGTTCCGCATGGATGCCCGCGCCGTACATGAGGCCGGCGGATCGGAAGCGCAGGAACTCGCCGCGCTGATCGCCTCTGCGGTCGACACGCTGCGCCGCCTCGCGCCGCACATGGATGCTGCGGACGTGGTGGCGAAAACCATCTTCTGCCTCTCCCTGGACGCCAATTACGGCAACGGCGTTGCCAAGCTGCGCGCCGCGCGCCGGTTGTGGGCCCGCGTCGAAGAGGCACTTGGCCTTGAGGCCCGGCCCATGCGCATTCAGGGCTACAGTTCTGCCCGCATGCTGACCCGTTACGACGCGTGGACGAACATGCTGCGCAACACGGCGGCCGCCTTTGCAGGTGCCGTCGGTGGCGCAGACATCCTGACCATCCGCGCCTTCAACGAACCGCTGGGCACACCGGAAGAACTCGGCCGCCGCATCGCGCGCAACACCCAGCTGATCGCCATGGAAGAAAGCCAGCTCGGCCGCGTGGCGGACCCGACGGGCGGCGCCTGGTTCACCGAGACATTCGCCAGCGAACTGGCCGAAGCGGCCTGGGCCGAATTCCAGACGATCGAAGGCGAAGGCGGCTATGCTGCGTCCCTGATGTCCGGCGCCTTCCAGGGCCGCGTGAAAGCGACCCGCGACGCCCGCGCCAAGGACATCGCCAAGCGCAAGATCCCGGTCACGGGCGTTTCCGAATTCCCGCTGCTGGACGAGATTGCCGCCCCGGTGGCCGATGCGCCGCATTTGCGCAGCGGCGCGGAACTGACGGACGAAGCGCTGCAGGCGCTGCTGCCGGACCTGCCACCAGAGACGGGCGACGACGCAACCGCCGAGCCGCTGGAACCGATCCACCTCGGCGCCGACTTCGAACTCCTGCGCGACAGCGCCGCCGCGGCCGCCAAGCCGCCGGCGATCTATCTCGCCACGCTCGGCCCGCTCGCGGAATATACCGGCCGCGCAGACTTTGCCCGCAACCTGTTCGCCGCTGGCGGCCTCACCGCGAAAGAGCCGCCGGTGCCGCCCGCCTCCCCAGCCGACATTGCGGCTGGGTTCAAGGCGTCCGGTCTTCGCATCGCCTGCATCTGCGGAAGCGATGCCCGTTATGCTGACGAATCAGACGCCGCTGCCAAGGCCCTGAAAGAGGCAGGTGCGCAACATGTCTGGATCGCCGGCAAGCATGAAGGCGACGGCATCGACTCGCAGATCTTCATGGGCTGCGACGTGCTGCACAATCTGAAACTCGCCCACGCAGAACTGGGGCTGTGATCGCCATGATGCTGGAATTCACTCTCGATAACTGGGCCCACCACCCTTGCGTGAAGGGCCGCCCGGCAATTGAACGGGATGTGCGGGAAAACCGCGCCATCTTCGCCACGGCCGGATCAGGCGAGGACAGTGTCGCCCCGGTCGATTGCCCGCTGCCCGCCGTGCTCACGCGCGACAATGGCGACCGGGTGTCTGTGATCATCCTGCAGGCACAATGGTCCGCCGACCGGTCGGGCTATGTGTTTGGCGCCGTCGACCAGAACGGCAAGCCTTATGTCGCCACGTCCGGCGAAACCCTCATCCTGAAACAGCCGACCCCCGAATGGACGGCTAATCTGGAGATGTCCCGATGACCGACTTCCCCGATTTCACAAAACTCGACCTCGGCGCCCCGCACGCGAAGGCCGCCGCCCCGAAAACCGGCGAAGCCTGGGATACCCCGGAAGGCATCCCGGTGAAGACCGCCTATACCGAGGCGGACCGCGCCGGGCTGGACTATCTGGACGATTTTCCGGGGCTCGCCCCGTTCGGCCGTGGCCCCTACCCGACCATGTACACGAACCAGCCCTGGACGGTTCGTCAGTATGCGGGCTTCTCCACGGCGGAAGACTCCAACGCCTTCTACCGCCGCAACCTGGCCGCCGGTCAGAAAGGCCTCTCGGTCGCGTTCGACCTGGCGACGCACCGTGGCTATGACTCAGACCATGTCCGCGTGTCGGGCGATGTCGGCATGGCCGGTGTGGCCATCGACTCCATTCTCGACATGCGCACCCTCTTTTCCGGCATTCCGCTGGACAAGATGTCCGTCTCCATGACGATGAACGGCGCGGTTCTGCCGATCCTCGCGCTCTATATTGTGGCGGCTGAGGAACAGGGCGTCGGGCCGGAGAAGCTGGCCGGGACGATCCAGAACGACATCCTCAAAGAATTCATGGTGCGGAACACCTATATCTATCCGCCCAAGCCGTCGATGCGGATCATTTCGGACATCTTCGCCTATACGTCGCAGAACATGCCGAAGTTCAACTCGATCTCGATCTCCGGCTATCACATGCAGGAAGCCGGTGCGACGGCAGACCTGGAGCTCGCCTATACGCTGGCCGACGGCATCGAATATATCCGCGCCGGTGTGGCCGCAGGCCTCGACGTCGACGCGTTTGCGCCGCGCCTGTCCTTCTTCTGGGCGATTGGCATGAACACGTTCATGGAAGTCGCCAAGATGCGGGCGGCGCGCCTGCTCTGGGCGAAGCTCGTGAAAGAGAATTTCAATCCGAAGAATCCGAAATCCCTCAGCCTGCGGACGCACTCGCAAACCTCCGGCTGGTCGCTGACCGCGCAGGACGTTTACAACAACGTCATCCGCACCTGTCTTGAGGCCATCGCGGCCACGGGCGGCCAGACGCAGTCGCTGCACACGAACAGCTTCGACGAAGCGCTTGCCCTACCGACGGACTTCTCCGCCCGGATCAGCCGGAACACCCAGCTGTTCCTGCAACAGGAAGCCGGCGCCTGCCAGACGGTCGATATGTGGGGCGGCTCCTATTATGTGGAACGCCTGACGCACGACCTCGCCGCCAAGGCCCTCGCCCATATCGAGGAAGTCGAAAAGATGGGCGGCATGGCGAAAGCCATCGAGGAAGGCCTGCCGAAACTGCGCATCGAGGAAGCCGCCGCGAACACGCAGGCGCGCATCGACAGCGGCACGCAGACCGTGGTCGGCGTCAACAAATTCCTGCTGGACGAAGACGAAGACGTGCCGGTGCTGAAAGTCGACAACGCCGCCGTGCGCAAGATGCAGCTCGACAAGCTGGCCCGCCTGAAGTCCGAACGCGATGAAGCCGAAGTCACCGCCAAGCTGGACGCGATCGCCGAGGCTGCCGCTGGCACCGAAGGCAACCTCCTCGCGCTCGCCGTGGATGCCGCGCGCGCCAAGGCAACAGTTGGCGAGATCTCCGAAGCCGTCGAACGCAGCCAGGGCCGCCACCAGGCCATCATCCGCTCCATCAAGGGCGTCTATGGCGGCGGCGTGAAAGGCACCGAAAAAGCCGACGAAGCCATCAGCCTCGCCGAAGCCTTTGAGAAGCAGAACGGCCGCAAGCCGAAAGTCTACATCGCCAAGATGGGCCAGGACGGCCACGACCGCGGCCAGAAGGTCGTCGCCTCCGCGCTGATGGACCTTGGCTGGGACGTTGTGATCGGCCCGCTGTTCCAGACGCCGGAAGAAGCCGCCGCCGATGCGCGCGAACAAGGCGTGGACATCGTCGCCGCCTCCTCGCTCGCCGCCGGCCACCTGACGCTGGTGCCGGAACTGAAGCGCGCGCTCGGCAATGAAGGCGCGGCCAACGCCCGCATCATCGTGGGCGGCGTGATCCCGCCGCAGGACTTCGACGCGCTCTACGCCGCCGGGGCCTCCGCCATCTTCCCGCCCGGCACCGTCATCGCCGACAGCGCCCTGAAGATGCTGGAAATCCTGACCGGCGGGGATGATGGAGCGAAGACGGCGGCGGAATAACTCGGCCGATTGCCGGGGCGGAGGCATCTGATAGGCTTCCGCCATGGCCGAGCTGATCTCAACCTCCGGATACGCTGAAGAGGCGGATGACCTGTTCGTGCGGTATGAGGCGCTGTCGGCGCCAGAGACTCATGCGCACTGGCGTCATCTGTTTCCGGCGCCTCCGGTGCGCACTCTGGACATTGGTGCAGGCACCGGGCGCGACGCGGCCTGGCTCGCCTCGCTGGGCCATTCGGTGCTGGCGGTGGAACCCGTCGAGACAATGCGCCGGCGGGCGGCAAAGCTTCATCCGGAACCTCAGATCACCTGGCTGGAAGACAGCCTGCCGGAACTGGTGAATACACGCGCCCGCGGCGAGGCGTTCGGCATGGTGATGATGAATGCCGTCTGGATGCACCTGACAGCGGATGAACGCGCCATCGGCATGGACCGCGTTGCTGCGCTGTTGGTGCCGGGCGGGCGGCTGTTCATGAGCCTGCGGCACGGGCCCATTCCGGACGGACGCCGCATGTTCGACGTGACAGGCGAAGAAACCATCGCCCTCGCCGCGCCTTCCGGCCTCCGCCCCGTCAGCCATGTCCGCAGAAACTCCATCATGTCTGAAAACAAGGCCCGGGGCGTTGAATGGACCGCGCTGGTATTGGAAAAGCCCTCTTGAAACGCCGGGCCAGACTCCCCAAATATATCGTTATTCGATAATTAAAAGGATTGCCCCATATGCTCGTCACCACCACGCCTACGGTTCAGGGCCATGAGATCACCAAATATCTCGGCGTCGTTTGCGGCGAGGTCGTGATCGGGGCGCACCTTGGCAAGGATATCCTGGCCAGCCTGACCAATCTCGTGGGCGGGCGCTCCGAGGCCTATGAAAGCACGCTGCGCGAAACGCGCGACGACGCCATGGCCGAAATGATGGACGAAGCAAAGAAGCTGGGCGCCAATGCGATCGTCGGCACGAAATTCGACTACACCGTCATCGGCCAGTCGGGCTCGATGATGATGGTCGCGGTCTCCGGCACGGCGGTGACGCTCACGTGAGCATGCTGGACCAGACCGCTCCGACGGCAGAGGATATTCTCGCCCTCGCCGAAGCCTGCATCGCCCGCCTGCCCCAGCATATGCAGACCGCCGCAGGGGCGGTGCGCATCATCGTGGAAGACTATGCCGAGGACGAGATCCTCGACGAGATGAAGATCCGGGACGCGCTGGAACTGAGCGGTCTCTATTCTGGCGTGCCGCTGATCCATGAGAGCGTGACACACCCGTCGATGCAGTCGCCGCTGGTCTATCTCTTCCGCCTGCCCATCCTGTTCGAATGGGCCGCGCGGGGCGATGTCACGCTGGAGGAGCTGGTGAGCCACGTCACCATCCACGAATACGGCCACCATTTCGGCTGGTCCGACGAGGAAATGCACCGCATCCTCGACAGTCTGGACTGACGCCTCAGGCTTTCGACTTGTGCGCCAGCGTGTGGGCGTGCTGCTCCCAGTTCTGCCCGTCGAACCTGTTCACCGTGGCGTTCAGATCCTGCCAGTCATCGATGCATCGCCAGGTCACCGCGACGCCGTCCGGGTTTGACCGCGGGATGTAGAAGCTCTTCACCCCGCACGTCTTGCAGAAAAGGTGTTTCGCCGCGCCCGTGTTGAACGTGTACTCGGCAAGATTGTCATTCCCCTGCAGCAGGCGGAAACGGCTCGACGGAACGATGATGTGGATATTGCCCGACATCGCACAGATGGAGCAGTTGCAGTCTTCCACCTCGAAGGCATCCGGCAGGTCGACCTCCCAGCGCACCGCGCCGCAATGGCATCCGCCGGAATGGGTCTTCAGCTCACTCATCGTCTTTCGTCCGTCTGGTTCAGCCCACCCAGTGCGGCGGGCGTTTACCTGCCCATGGCCGGGCCTGTTCCAATTGTCCAGCCAGACGGAACAAAAGACTTTCAGACCCGAGCCGTCCGCCAAACATCATGCCAATCGGCAGCCCGCCTGGCGCGTCTTCGGTCGCATCGGTCCAGTGCAGCGGCACGGACATGGCCGGGCAGCCGGTCTGGTTGAAGATCGGGCAATGCGCGCCGAACCCGGCGAGCGCCTTGCCCATCGCATCGCCATCCTGCGCCAGCGACATGGTGCCCAGCTTGTCGGGCGCACGGTGCGTGACGGGCGAGAGGGTCAGGTCAAACCCGCCATCAATAAGGAATTGCTCATAGTCGATCGCGACCGAATTGAAGAGGTTGTTGGCCTTGGCCAGTTCCACCATCGGCACCGTACGGCCGAGCGCGGCCATGGACGCCGTGATCAGCTCCATCTCATCCTCGCGTACTGGCCGGCCCAGCATCTCGGAGCGGTCGTCGAAGGCGGCGGCAATATTGGCGGAGATCGTGAACAGCGCATATTTGGCGAGCAGTTCGCCGTCGAACTCCGGTCCGGTCTCGACCACGTCATGGCCAAGCTCTTCCAGAAGTTTCGCCGTCGCGACGAGACCTGCCTCCGCATCGGCGTCCGGCATCGTCCCGTTCGGCGCCTTGCGCCACAGAGCAATCCGCAACTTGCCCGGATCGCGGGACACTTCCTCCAGATACGGACGGTCCGGCAGCGGGGCGACATAGCGGCTGCCGGTTTCACGGCCATGGCAGGCATCCAGCAGGGCGGCGCTGTCCCGCACGCTGCGGCTGACGGCGTGGACGGTGGACATGCCGTTCCAGCCTTCGGTCCGCCCCGGCCCCATCGGCACCCGGCCGCGCGACGGCTTGATGCCGAACAGGCCCGTGCAGGACGCCGGAATACGGATCGATCCGCCGCCATCACTGGCCTGCGCGACCGGCAGCACACCGGCCGCCACGGCTGCGCTGGCCCCGCCGGACGAGCCGCCCGAGGTGCGCGTCAGATCCCACGGGTTTCGTGTCTGACCGTAAAGCGTGGATTCGGTCGTGGTGGTCAGGCCGTATTCCGGGCTGGTCGTCTGGCCGAAGAAGACAAGCCCTGCCTGGCGATAGCGTTCGGTCAGCACCGAATCCCGCTGGGCCACATTACCCTTCCAGGCAACCGAGCCATTGGTCAGCGGCGCGCCCTTCACCTCAACGGCAAGGTCTTTTGTGACAAACGGCACGCCTGCGAACGGACCGCTGCCGATGCCTGAGTCCAGCTGCGATTTGGCGAGGTCCGGATAAAGCGCGGTGAAACAGTTCAGCGTTTCCTGCGCCGCTTCCGCCCGTGTGACCGCCGCATCCAGCAGCTCTCCGGCGCTGACCTGTTTGCTGCGGACCAGCTCCGCCAGACCCAGTCCATCATAATCAGTGTATTCTCTCATTCGGCCCTCCCGTTTTGCCATCACTGTGGAACGGCAAGCGCCGAAAGGAAACCCTGCTCAGGGCTCGACGTCAGGTGGCGGCGGGGGCGGTCCGTCACCCGCCGGTCCGCTGCGGCCGTCCGGACCGCGCTTGTGCCGCGACCTGCGGTCCCCCGGCCCATGCCTCAGGATCCTGGCCATATGCTGGCGCTCTTCCACGGACATGGTGGCGAACAAATTCACCATCGCCTCATGCGTGGCCGCGTTCACGGCATCGTCCGCCGATCTCAATTCCTTGAATGCTTCCCGCATCGCATCGGCGTCATAAGGGTCAGCCGACACGGTTTCAGCCAGCCGCTTGCGCACGTCGGCACGGGCCGTCCGTTCCTCCGCGGAAGCCCTGAAGGCTTCCCGGAAAACACGTCTCATGACTTCGCGGCTACCATCATCGCGCGATCCCCAGGATATGCGTTCGGCCGGCGGACCATCCGGTTTTCCTCTCGGACCGGCCTGCAACAGAAAGCCTGCCAGAAGTCCCACCAGGATCATGTTTGCCAGCAGCGAAACGATCAGCCAAAACGGCCACCTGCGGGGGGTATCAGACATGTCACTCATTCTGCGGTCTCACTCATCAGGTCCAGGTCCCCGAAGCCGAGGGCCGCGTACATCACGGCGTCGGTCTCGTCCGTTGTCTGGGCGCTGGCCACCGAAGCGGGCAGCGAAACATTCACACCAATCATCAAACCCATGACCAGTGAGGCCACGGCGCCCGCAGGCAGCCAGCCTGGCAGGAATCGCCACAGGCCACGCTCCGGCCGGGCGGTCCGCGCGGGTTTCGGAGCGCTGGCCAGCAGGCTGTCACGCAGAGATGCCGGCACTTCGGTCTCCGGTACAATGTCCAGGAACTGATCCAGACGGCGGGCTTCATCCAGCGCCTTCGCAAACAGGCTGGGCGCCTCGTTCATGCGGCGCACGGCGGCGTCACGTTCTGCCTCCGGAAAGGCAACGGGATCGGCGCCATAGGCCTCGATCAGATCGAGGATCCGTTCGTCAGACAAGGTCGGTGTCATCCTTGGGTCCTTCATGCCACGCTCCGTTCGGCCAGTGTCGCCCTCAAGCTGCGCCGTGCGCGCGCCAGAAGGCTTTCCAGCGCTTCTTCACTTGTTTCCATGATCTCCGCCGCCTCCACCTGAGAGTGTCCCTGCAGGGCGCAGAGCGTCAAGGCAGCGGCCTGGCGCTCCGGAAGGGCAGCGATAGCGGTTTCGATCGCTTTCACCCGCTCGGTTTGCAGCAGGCGTTCAGGCGGCGTCAATTCCGGGTCCGTCATCTCCGGCAATTCACCGGGCAGCGATTCCCGCCGCTTGCGCAGGATATCGTAGCAGAGGTTGAGCGCGACACGATGCAGCCAGGTCGAGAACTTCGCCCGCGGCTCCCAGCCCGGCAGCGCTTTCCATGCGCGGAGGAATGTTTCCTGTGTCACGTCTTCTGCTTCCATCCGGTCGCCCAGCATCCGTGTTGCCAGGCCGAGAACACCCGGTGAGTACCGGTCGACCAGCCACGAGACGGCAGACGGGTCACCCGCCGCCGCCCGTGTGATCTGGTCGAGATCCGATACGAAAGCCACGGAACCGAGCTTACTCCGTTGAAGGCGGGATGCACGCACTCAATACGGTGAGACGTGTCGAATGCGTGCGATGCCGCCCACCAGGCCTGAGCCCGGTGTCCTATTCGTCTTCCGGGGGCGCCGGCATGTCATCCATGACCATACCGGAGCCCATTCCGGGACCCATCCCGCGGTATTTGCCGCGCTTGCCAGGGCCGCCGGGGCCCATCGGGGCGGACTCGAACTCTTCCTGGCTGATCGTGCCATTGCCGTCCGTGTCCATCTTCGCAAAGCGCGCGGCCTGCATCTCGGCGCTCTTCTCGGCCCATTGGGCCTGGCGCTCAGCTTTTTTCGCTTCCCACTTGGCTGTCCGCGCCGCCTGAACGGCCGCGACTTCGTCACGCGTGATCGACCCATCCTTGTTGGTGTCGTACCGGTCGAACATGTTGTCCACGCGGTCGCCGCGGCGCGATTCGAATTTCGATTTCATCTGGGCGCGCATGACATCCTGATGCGCGGACAATTCTTCCTGTGAAAGAACGCCGTCATCATTGGTGTCGATTGCGGGGAACATCTGGGCCTTGTGCGCCTTGATTTCCGCTTCGGAGACCGTGCCGTCACCGTCCGTGTCGAGCATTTTCATCATGTCTGAATGGCGCTGCATGCCGTCGCCGCGTCCACCATAAGCGGCGGCCGGAAGGGCGATGGCTGCAATGGCAGCCAGGGATGCTGTCGCGAGAACAATCCGTTTCATAAGGGGGTAGCTCCTCTCTTTAGCGGCCGCCATTGTGTCCAGGCAGCCAGTGTTTATAGAACGGGAGGAGGTCAGCTTTCCGTCGCACCGAGATGCAGTTTTTCGACAGCAAACTGGTGCAGCCTTGATTTTATGGAAGATAATTCGGTTTCCAGGTCGCGGAATGTGGACGCTTCCACCGCCCGGCAGAGCCGGTCACGCAGGCCCGCCGGCATGACATCCGAACGTGTTTCCGTACCGATGGCCACGCGCTGAACCTGCTGCAGCGCCTGGAGAAGACCCAGGCCATCGGCGAGCAGAAGGCGTTCCTCGATATTGAATGTCGAACACTGGATTGCCTCCTGTGTGGAGGCGCAGATCGCTTCCGGCTGGCCACCCAGAAGCATGTCCTGCTGGACGATGAACTCCACGTCGATCAATCCGCCCGCGGCCGTTTTCAAATCCCACAGCCCCTTGCCCGGCTTTTCGCGGTACAGCCGGTTGCGCATGTCGGTAATATCCGCCGGGATCGTATCCGCGTTGGTCCGTGCACGTTCCGTGATCGCATCTATGGCAATGTCCATGACAGCCTGGCCGAGCCCCTCATCGCCCACAACGGGGCGTAGCCGGGTCAGCGCCATATGCTCCCACGTCCAGGCTTCCTTGTGCTGATAGGATTTGAACGCTGGCAGGCTGACCGCGACAGGCCCGGCCCGGCCAGAGGGGCGCAGGCGCATGTCCACTTCGTACAGCGCACCTTCCGCTGTCGGTGCCGACAGGGCCGTGATGAGGCGCTGGGTGAAGCGGGTGTACCATTTCTGCGCTTCCATCGGATCGGCATCGTAAATCACGAGAATGTCGAGATCGGATCCGGCGGTGAGTTCCCTGCCACCCAGCTTGCCCATGGCGAATACGCCCCATTGGCCTGGCTGCGGTCCGTTGCGCCGCTCGGTTTCCCACTTCGCCGCCGCGGCCATTTCCCTGATCGTGTCGTCGGCCAGCGCTGTCCAGTATTCCGCTGCGTCGCGGGCCGGGATCAGGCCATGCAACAGGCGGTGCCCCGTCAGGAAGTGCTGGTCACGGTGATAGCGGCGCCAGGCATCCAGCGCACCATCGAAGCTCGTATCCGGTCCGATCTCGGGGCGGACAGGCGCCTGCCCGCTGACCAGCGACTCCAACAGGTCCGGACGGCGCGACAGGATCTCGGCCAGACGTGGCGCCAGCGCCAGCGTCGCGACCAGATCGTCCAGCAGATCCGGCTCCGCGAGCAGCATGGCCAGCGTCTGCACACCGGACGACAGACCACCGAAGAAGCGGGAAAACCAGCGGAATGCCTCGTCCGCCTCGCCCGTCTTGCCCATGTCTTCCAGCAGCCGCGGCAGGATGGCCGTCAGCAATTCCCGTCCGCGCCCTGTGCGCGTGGCCGGGACGCGGCCGCGGTGCCAGCTGCGAATGGTCTCAATGGCCGCGCTCGGATCGCTGAAGCCGAGGTCCTGCAGCGTTTCAACCGTCCCCGGATCATCGTCGACGCCGGTGAAGACGAAATTGCCTGACCGGGTTTCCCCGGCCGCACGGTCTTCCGCCGCGAACAGGGCATCATAGGCCGACTGCACGAGGCGGCGCGTTTCCAGAACGTCCCGGTCGAAGTCCTCAAGATTGCCGTAGCCGCTGAGAAAGGCGACGGCTTCACGGGCTTCAGGGTCCTTCGGCAGGGTATGTGTCTGCTCATCGTTCCGCATCTGGATGCGATGTTCGACATTGCGCAACTGGCGATAGGCTTCGGTCAGGTCGCGGGCCGTATCGTCCTCGACCACCCCGCCCGCGCGCAAGGCCTCCATCGCGCCCAGCGTGGTATTGTCCCGCAACTCCGGACGCCGGCCGCCAAGGATCAATTGCTGGGTCTGAACGAAGAATTCGATCTCACGAATGCCGCCCGGGCCAAGCTTGATGTCCGGGTTCGGTATATTGAACTCATGCGCCTTGGCCTTCGTGTTGATCATCCGCTTGATGGCCTGAATGTCGCCAATGGCCCAATAGTCGAGGTTCCGGCGCCACACATATGGCTCCATACCCTTCAGAAAGCGCTTCGCCGCGGCAATGTCGCCGGCGGCGGGGCGCGCCTTGATCCAGACCATCCGCTCCCAGTTCTGGCCAACACTCTCGTAATAGATCTCCGCCATGGCGGTGGAGACGGCGAGCGGCGTCGAGGACGGATCTGGCCGGAGACGTAAATCGGTGCGGAAGACGTATCCGTCTTCTGTCATGTCATCGAACATGCGCACGATGTCACGCGCAACGCGCTGGGCCGCCTCGCCGGGCGAGCGGTCGCCTCCGTCGAACACGTCCGGATCGTAAAAAATACAGAAATCGATATCGCTGGAATAGTTGAGTTCGAATGCCCCCATCTTTCCCAGCGCAATGGCGAAGATGCCGTCCCCAGACAGGCCGTAATGCGCAAGCGCCACTTTCAGGGCAGTGTCGACACATTCACAGGCCAGCTCGGTCAGCACCATGGTGACGTCCATCACATCCAGTGTGCCCGACAGGTCTTCCCCCGCCAGCGAGAGGTGGGTTGCCTGCTTGGCGCGCCGCAGGACGCGCATCGCCTCTTCAATCGGTTTTTGCCCAAGCTTGGGCAGCATACGGACCGTTTCGATCGCTTCCCGCCAGTCCCGGTCTTCCAGATCCCGGCCCGCCAGGCGCCGCAGATAGGGCGCCCGTTCGCAGGCCAGCTCCAGTGCCGCCTCAGGGGTTTGCGCGATGGGTCTTACGTTCAGCATGCTTATGCCCGCGGCAGCCTCAATGTTGCTTTCAGTCCGGGCGATTCCGCCGGGCCGTTCCCATCTGAAAGGATCAGCTCACCCCCATGCATTTCTGCAACCGATACGACCAGCGCGAGGCCAAGACCGCTGCCTGGATGGGTCCGCGCCGAATCCATCCGCTGGAACCGCTGAACCACTCGCTTGCGTGCATCCGGCGGAACCCCCGGCCCGGTGTCGACAACTGTCAGGTCGATCATGCCTGACGGTCCGCGCGCCACGGTCAGGCTGATCGTACCGCCCGCGGGCGTGTACTTGATGGCGTTGTCCAGCAGGTTCGACAGGGCCTGTCCGATCAGGTCCCGGTCGCCCAGCACCATGAGGTTCTTCGATATCTGGCTGCGGAAGGTTTGCTCGGCCTCATCACAGGCCGGCTCGAACAGTTCCGCGAGCTGTTCCGCCAGCTCGCTGACATCCATGCGCACCCGTTCGCCCTCGGCCCCCGCTTCCAGACGGGCAAGACGCAGGATTGCGTTGAATGTGCCGAGCACGCGGTCAACTTCTTCAACCGTTTCTTCCAGCGTCGCTTCAGCGCTCTCACGCGACATCGGCTCCGACAGGGCGATTTCCAGACGGTTCCGCAACCGGGACAGCGGAGACCGCAGATCGTGGGCAATGGCGTTGCCGGTATTGCGGGTCGATTCCACCAGTTTCTCGATCTGGTCGAGCATGGCGTTCATGCGCTGGCCCAGCCGGTCGAACTCATCACCTGATCCGCGCACGGGCACACGCCTTCCGAGTTCACCGCCCATGACCATTTCGGCGGTTCGCGCCAGTTCGTCGGCGCGCCGGGCTGCCCCGCGGGAGATCAGGAGCCCGCCCAGCAATGACAGGACGAGTCCGATCGGCGCCGCAATAAAGATTGCGTTCTGGATTCGCCCCACAATCGCCGTCTGCTGCGCGGTGTCGAAGGCAACAAGCAACGCCCCGCCATTGTCGCGCAGGCGCACGATACGTCCGGCGACGGGGCGGACGACTTCCGATCCATCAGGCTCTGTCAGCGTGACTTCGAAATAAACCGTCTGGACGTCGAGGTCGGGATTGTGCGCCGGCATGCGCTGAAAATGCCCGGCGATCCGGCGGCCCGAGGCATCTTCAAGGTAGTAGAAAAAGGTCGACCCGTTGCGGGTCATCCGCTCGAACACCGACTCGCTGAGACGTTCCATCCCGCCGGTGAAATAGGCATTGCCGAGCTGTTCGAATTCCAGGTCCATCCGCCGGTCCGATTCCGCGCGGATGTAATAGACGGTCGAGTAGTAGAGATAGACCAGCAACGCTGCCGAAAACGCCGCGAACATGGCGCTGTAGAGCAACGCCAGCTTGAATGTGGTGGTTCGCAGGAAAGTCGGGAGGGCGAATTTCATGGCTCGCTACTGCCAGCGCCCTACCCGTCCGTCTAGCCCTGCAGCCGATATCCGGCCCCGCGGACCGTGTGCAGCAGCGGCTCGTCGAATTCCTTGTCGATCTTGGCGCGCAGGCGCGAGACGTGAACATCGATCACATTGGTCTGCGGATCGAAATTATAGTCCCACACCTTCTCCAGAAGCATGGTGCGGGTCACAACCTGGCCAGCGTGGCGCATCAGGTATTCCAGCAGGCGGAATTCGCGCGGCTGCAGGTCGATCTTCTGGCCTGCCCGTGTGACCTTGCGGGTCAGCAGGTTCATTTCAAGATCGCCCGCCTTGAGCACCGTCACCGGGGGTTCCTGTCCCGGCTGGCGGCGTCCGAGGGCCTCGACCCGCGCCGCCAGTTCGGCCGGCGCGAAAGGCTTGGCCAGGTAATCCTCGGCGCCGGCCTTCAGGCCCTGCACCTTGTTCTGTACATCGCCCAGCGCCGACAGGAACAGCGCCGGTGTGGTGCCGCCCGCATCGCGGAATTCCTTCAGCAGCGTCAGGCCATCCTTTTCCGGCAACATCCGGTCAACGACCATGGCGTCGAAATCTTCCGACCGCGCTTTCGCCAGTCCACGTTCGCCATCGTCCGCCTTGTCCACCGAATGCCCGGCCTCGATGAGGACCTTTTCGATGAAGCCGGCCATTTCAGCATCGTCCTCGATCACCAGCACACGCATCGGATCCTCCTGAACTGTGTCTAACATTTGCGCCTCACTTGTCTTCACTGATGTCGATGGTGCGGTAGGTCGTGATCTGGCCCACGCGGACGGCAATCAGCACTTTGGTCCGGTTCGCCTTCTTGGCCGCATCGATGGCTTTCTTCAGAACCTCGACACTTGAGACCGGCTCATTATTGGCTTCCAGAATGACCATGCCACGCTGAAGCCCGGCTTCTTCGATCGCACCGCCCGGCTCGACTTCCAGGATGACAAGGCCCGCTTCGTCCTCGTCGAGGCCGAGACGCTGGCGCATCTCGTCATCAAGCGGCACAAAGGTGACGCCAAGCGAGTCCATGGTCGCTTCGTCGGCATTCTCGCCGGAACCTTCGGACAGGGCCGAGGCCGGGATACGCTGGGCGCTCAGATTGTCGCCCCGCTCTCCGACGACGACATTGATCGTCTGGCGCTTGCCGCCGCGCATGATGTCGAACTTGTTCGATGTGTTGGCAATCAGGCGCCCGACCAGGCGGGTTGTGGTGGTTGCGTCGCTGACCTTCTGCCCGTTCACGGACAGGATGATATCGCCGCGCTGCAGGCCGCCCTTGTCTGCCGGGCTGTCTTCGGTGACGTCGGCGATGATGGAGCCGTCATTGTTGGGCATGCCCTGGGCTTCGGCCATGTCCTCGGTCAGGTCCTGGATCTGCACGCCCAGCCAGCCGCGGGAGACGTGGCCGTTCTTGATGATGGCCTGCGTCACTTCCTGGGCCAGTTCTGCGGGAATGGCAAAACCGATACCGACCGAGCCGCCGGTCGGCGACAGGATCTGCGTGTTTACCCCGACGACATTGCCGTGCAGGTCGAAGGTCGGCCCGCCGGAATTGCCGCGGTTGATTGCGGCGTCGATCTGAAGAAAGTCCGTATACGGGCTGTCATTGCCGAGCTCCCGGCCATCCGCGGAAAGGATGCCGGCAGTGGCCGTGCCGCTGAAGCCGAAGGGATTACCAAGGGCCACAACCCAGTCGCCCTTGCGAAGATTGTGGGAGTTGCCGAACCGGACATAGGGGTAATGCCCCTTTTCCTTCACCTTGATGACGGCGAGATCGGTGTCAGGATCGGTGCCGACCAGTTCGGCTTCCATCTCGTCGCCATCCTTGTTGACCACTTCGATCTGGACGGCATTCTCGACGACGTGATTGTTGGTCACAATGTAGCCGTCCTGCGAGATGAAGAAGCCTGAGCCAAGCGACCGCGCTTCACGGGTCTGCGGCTCTGCGCCTTCTTCTTCTTGCTGGCGCCGCTGTTGCAGAAATTCATCGAGTCCCGGAAGACCTCGGAACTGCTCGAAGAACTCCTCCATGTCTCCCGTGTTGTTGACCTTGCGCTCGGACACCACGTTCACGCTGACCACGGCGGGTTCGACTCGCTCAATCAGATCGGCAAAGCTCATCGGAGCGCCAGCGGGCGCCTGAATGGCGATCGGCTGGGCACCTGCCTCGGGACTGAGAATCTGAGGCGCGATCGACAGGGTCCCAACCGCCGCCGCTCCAAAAAGCGCTGCAACCAGTGCCTGCCGAGAAATGCCAAGTTTCATGAATTCTCTCTCCAACTCTCTGAAATATCGCCGTTTGTACGATCGAACGTTACATAATCATACGAGCGGCAATGTGGTCATTAAAAGACAGTAAGTCGAATGGAATCAGGAGATCAGCCTTCTGCTTCATAATCGGTCGACAGCCGGCCGACAGCTCACCCGGTCCGTCCGGATGTGTCAGAGGCGGGTCGGCAGGGACGATGGCCCAGGTCGTATCCTTGCGGAAAAAGCATCTTCTCGGTCGGGTAGAGCCGGCCTCCGGCACGATATCTGAAACCCCCAAGGGTATTCTTGGTTATTCATACCGCGTGCATCAAGAAATGGAAAAAGCCCTTGAATTACTACAGTTTGCGAGACATACTAGTCTTCACTATAGATCAGAAGGGGCTGATTTGTGCGCTTGATTAACCGCATGCCTGACAGGCAGTTGCATCGTCGCGCCTTCGCCTCACGCCAGTTGCCGGCGCTGGAAGGGCCCAATCCCCGGGCCTACCGGTGTCAATCACCACTTCGTACTGCCTGCCTACTGCCAAGGTGGCACGCGAAGTCCCATTCAGACGTCAAGCAATGTCCCCACCCAGCCTGACGGCTATTCCCACGGGGGTCGGCGCCGGCAAACCCAACCCCTCACAATTTCGCGATGACGTTCGGCAGGACGGTGGAGTCAGACGTCTTCCGGTTCGATCTGGTCCACGACCGTCCGTTTCCGCCGCGCGGTGAGGAAACCGATCAGCGCGCCAATGGCGAGCAGGACGAACGGGCCGACCCAAAGCAACAGGCCGCTGAGATTGTTGCTCTTCGGACGGAACAGGACAAACTCGCCATACCGGCTCTCGAACCAGTCACGCACTTCCTGGTCGGTAGATCCTTCCCCGACCATTTCGCGGATGCGCATACGCATGTCTTCGGCAATCGGCGCCGCGGACTGGGACACAGGCTCATTCTCGCACGCCACGCAGCGAAGTTCCCGCATCAAGGCCTGCGCGCGCGCCTCCTCTGCTTGATTATCCAGCGGCACGTCGGCGGCCAGTGCGATCACGAGAGACAGGAACAGCGCTTTCATCGCTTCACTTTCACCATGCAGAGAGCGCCGCCAAGGCCAATCAGGAGCACGCCGAAGTATACGAAATCGATCAGCGGATTGAAGTAGACCCGGAACACCCAGCGCGCCTGCCCGTCCACGACGCGTTGCTCGCCCAGCGCCGCATAGAGGTCGCCCGTGCCGGTCTTGTAGATTGCCGTCTCCGTCGTCGGCATACGTGCGGCAGGATAGTAACGCTTCATCGGCTCCAGTACGGTTTTCACCCCGCCCTTCACCGCTGTCAGGACGGCCTTGTCGGCGTACCAGTTCGGCCCTTCGATCGAGCCGACATCATCCAGCGTCAGTGTCCAGCCAGCCGCCTGGCCGGACCCGCCTTCGGACAGCGCGACAGTTGTCTCGTAGCGCCCGGTCGTCTCGATCACGGCGCCGATGATGAACAGGCCAATTCCCATATGCGCCAGCGTCATGCCCCAGACACGCGGTGACACACGAAACACCCGCTTCAGCGTGACGGCGCGACGCCGGAGTTCCCACAAGGCGCCGCCGATCAGCCAAACGCCAAGGGCCAGCCCAAATGCTGCCCCCAGCGAGATATTCCACACACCAACGCCCAACGCGGCGAACACGGCGACCAGCGCGGCGCCTGCAATCGCCCAACGTGACCATTGTTTCAGGTCGGCCTTGCCCCAGGCCCAGCTCTGCGCCACGGGCAGCAGGATCAGGAGAATGGCCAGGATCGGCACGAAGGTCAGCCGGAAATATGGTTCGCCAACGGACATTGTACGCCCCGCCGCTTCGGCCATCAGCGGGAACAGTGTGCCCAGCAGGACGGTCAGCGCTGCCACGATGAGCACGATATTGTTTGCCATCAGCGCGCCTTCCCGGCTGGTGACCAGCCAGGGCTTCGCGCCTTTCAGGACCGGCCCGCGCCAGACGAACAGGCCGAGCGCGAGCACGCCATAGACCATCAGTCCAAACAACAGGACCATCCCGCGTTCCGGATCGACGGCAAAGGCGTGAACCGATGTCAGCACGCCCGAACGCACAAGGAACGCGCCCATGATCGAGAACAGGAAGGCCAGCACGGCCAGCAGCGCGGTCCAGGCGGAAAAGTTCTCGCGCTTTTCCGTGACGATGACGGAGTGCAGCAAGGCGGCGCCGATCAGCCAGGGCATCAGCGAAGCATTCTCCACCGGATCCCAGAACCACCAGCCGCCCCAGCCGAGCTCGTAATAGGCCCAGTATGATCCCAGCGCGATGCCGAAGGTGAGCGGTACGAAGGCGGCAAGCGACCAGCGCCGGGCCTCCTTGGCCCACACCCGGTCGATCCGGCCTTCCATCATGCCCGCTGCGGCCAGCGCAAAGACAAAGGAATAGCCGACATAGCCCAGATAAAGCATCGGCGGGTGGAACGACAGCGCAGGGTCCTGCAACAACGGGTTCAATCCCGCCCCCTGGAACGGTGCCGGATCCAGCCGCAGATAAGGCGAGGATGCAAACAGCAGGTAACCCATCGCCCCCGCGGCCAGGAAGCCCTGCACGCCGAGCGCACGCGCCTCGAAACGCTCCCGGCCGGTCTTCATCAAGGCCGCCGCCGCGGCGCCGAAGGCAAATGTCACCAGCGCCCAGAGCGCCATGGAGCCTTCATGGTTCCCCCAGGTGCCGGCGATCTTGTAGAGCATCGGCTTCAGCGTGTGGGAATTGCTGGCCACCAATTTGAGTGAAAAATCCGACACGGCAAAGGCATGCACCAGCGTCAGGAAGGAAAACGCCATAAGGCCGAAACCGGTGACGGCGGCCATGCCTGCCCAGCGGCGGTCGCCCCTCAGGCCGAAGACCGTCTGCGCCAGCGCGGCGCCCAGCGCCAGAAAGGCCGCAAAGTGCCCGGCTTCGATCATCCGCCGATTGCCTCGGGCCGCAATTCACGTGGCTGGTAGTTCTCGTCATGCTTGGCGAGGATCTGGCGGGCGGTGAATGTCCGGTCGGCATTGAACTGGCCAATGGCGACGACGCCTTGCCCTTCGCGGAACAGGTCCGGCGCAATGCCGGTGAACGACACCTTGATGTCGGCATCGCTGCTGTCGATCACGGTAAACATCATGGTGGCGCCATCCGCCGAATAGGTCAGGGAGCCAGGCTCGACCCAGCCGCCGACCTTCACCTCACGTCCCTCTTTCGGCAGGCCTTTCTCGGCCAGCGTGTGAGGCGTGTAGAACAGGTTGGCATTCTGGCGCAGGGCCATGAACGCAAGGCCCGCTGCGGCCAGCAGCAGGACGGCGGCGATGCCAAACGTATAGAGTCGTCGAGTGCGTGCGCGCATGCGGGTCTTATAGAGCGCAATGCGCAGAAATGGGAGTGCGGCAGATGCATCGCACCTGCCGCCCGTCCCGATGGCTTATTGTGCCCAGCGTTTCGCGGCTTCCGCCACCCGCACACCGTATTGGCGGGCCGTTTCGAGATCGCCCTTGCCCGGCGCTTCTTCGGGCGAAGCATCCGACGGGGAAATGGCCATCGCGCCCGAGAATCCACCGGTCCAGTTCACATCGTCCGGCCCGTGGGCCTTGGTGTTCGCCGGCAGGAGGCCGGTCCCGACCCAGACCTGCCCGTGCTGTTGCGACAGGGTGAAGAAATAGTCGAGCGTCGCCTTCTTGTCGCCGTTCACAGAGGCGGAGTTGGTGAAGCCGCCGGCGATCTTGTCTTTCCATTCCTGCGTAAACCAGGGCTTGGACGTGGCATCGGCGAACTTTTTGAACTGCCAGGCCGGGCCGCCCATATAGGTCGGGCTGCCATAGATGATGGCGTCATATCCGGCCAGCGCTTCGAATTCGCCTTCGCCGAGGTCGCCTTCTTCATTGATCCGGAACAGTTTTACGTCGGCGCCCTCCACCGAGCTGGCCCCGGCGTGCACGGCTTCCGCCTGTTTCTGAGTGTGGCCGTAGCCGCTGAAATACACGATTGCGATCTTTGTCATGTGTCCTACTCCGCTATGTGTTTCGTGGGGCCCTTCATAGCGCCCGACCTGGCCCATATAGGTCAGCGGTTCCCTTGAAAAAGTAGGTTCCAAATAGTAACTAAAGGGCCAGGCAGACTTTTTCTCAGCTCACAGGTGCCCCATGACCAGAACAACGAAACCGCAGAACGAAAATCACACGGCCTGCCCAATGGATTCCCTGCTGAAACTGCTGATGGGGCCGTGGACGACTTATATCCTGTGGCTGCTGCGCTCTCAGGGGCCGCAACGCTACGGTGAGCTGAAAGCCGGCATGCCCGGCATTTCCTCCAAAGTGCTGACCGAGCGGCTGCGCATGCTGGAAGGCGCTGGCCTCATCCACCGGGACTACAAGCCGACCGTGCCGCCGGCCGTCACCTATTCGCTCACCCCGCGCGGGGCTGAGCTGAAGGACGTTCTGGAAGGCCTCAACGATCTCGCCCAGCGCTGGCACGCGGAAGACATGCGGGTGGAGGCGTAACCTGCACGAAAGCCCTGCCGGCCGGGACAAGCGGCCCGGCAAAACGGCACGGCCTCTGATGCGTCGTTGAGTTGTGGCTGTCTAATTCGGCACCACGCGCCTATACTCGCCGATATGACATCTGCGACATTTGAGGCCTTCTTCGAATGATCGAACTGACGATCAACGGACGTCCTGTCGAACTGTCCGAAGGCGCGACGCTGCTCGATGCCGCCCGGAAAGCGGGCATCCATGTTCCGACACTTTGCCACTATCCGGGCCTGCCATCTCATTCGGTCTGCCGGATGTGCCTGGTCGAGGTTGAAGGCGAGAAAAAACCGCAACCGGCCTGCACCACGCTGGCGAAACAGGGCGACGTGGTCGAAACGGATTCGGAGTCGCTCCGGGCGTTCCGCCGCAGCAATGGGGAATGGTTGCTGGCGCGGCACCCGAACGACTGCATGCGCTGTGAAGTCAACGGCACATGCAGGCTGCAGCGCCTTGTCGCCGAGAACCAGTGGGAGGAACACTGGGAGGAAGTCCCGCCGGGGTCTCGCGACCACCCCGAACATGTCTCGTCTGACCACACATCGCCCAGCATCTGGCGGGATCTTTCCAAATGCATCGAGTGCGGCCTGTGTGCCGAAGCATGCGGTGAAGCAGGCCAGCAGCAATACGTGATCGGATTTGCGGAACGCGGCGATGAACGGCTGCCTGTCACCGTGTTCGACGCGCCCCTGTCTGAAACCAATTGCATTTCCTGCGGCCAGTGTACGCTTGTCTGTCCGGTCGGCGCCCTGATCGAAGCGCCTCACTGGCACGATGTCCTGAATGTCCTCGATTCCCGCAAACGGGTCTCCGTGGTCCAGGTGGCACCGGCCACGCGCATCGCCATCAGCGAGGAATTCGGCATGAAGCCCGGAACCGTCAGCACCGGCAGGCTGATCAATGCGCTGAGGGCGCTGGGGTTCGATTATGTGTTCGACACCAACTTCACGGCCGACCTCACCATCATGGAGGAAGGGTCGGAATTACTGGCCCGTCTCGAAGCCGGGACAAGGCTGCCTTTGTTCACATCCTGCTGCCCGGGATGGGTGAACTGGATTGAACTCAACCGGCCCGACCTGCTGGCGCATCTGAGCACGACGAAATCCCCCCAGCAGATGCACGGCGCCATGACCAAGCGAGGTAATTTCGCGCGCTCGCTGGGACCTGAGTTCTCAGACGGAAAGGCCGAGCCGTACGTCGTCAGCGTCATGCCGTGCACGGCCAAAAAGGATGAGGCCCGAAGGCCGGGCATGTCAGGTGACGTGGATCATGTTCTGACCACCCGTGAACTCGCCCGGATGATCCGGTCCCGCGACATCGCGTTTGGCGCGCTGGATGAAGATGGCAGCTTCGACAACCCGCTCGGCGAAAGCACCGGCGCCGCCCAGATCTTCGGGGCCTCTGGCGGCGTCATGGAAGCCATGGTGCGGACAGCCGCTCACCTCAAAGGCCTGGAAGACCAGATTCCGCTGGAGTGGCAGCAATTGCGGGGCGTACATGATGCGGTGAAGACGGCATCCATTCCCGGCGTGGGAACCGTTGCCGTGTGCAATGGCATTGCCGCCGCCCAGCGCATGCTGGAGTCGGATGACTGGCGCACGGAATTTGTCGCGATTGAGGTGATGGCTTGTTCGGGTGGCTGCCTCGGTGGCGGCGGCGAACCGAAATCCATGGACCCGGACGTCCTGAAGAAGCGCAGCAAAGCGATTTACGACATGGACGCCAGAGCGCCGCGCCGGCGCTCCTACGAAAACACGGATGTCCGGAAGCTCTACGAAACTCAGTTGCATAAGCCGAACTCAGCGGCGGCTCACCACTTGCTGCATACGCACTATTCAGGGAGAGGCTCCAAGCGATCAATGCTGATGCGCTTTCTCGACTATGTCGACCGGCGGGAGGCCGGGGAAGCCGCAAGCCTGTTCCATCCGGACGGGATCTGGTCCACCGCATCCCCTTTCGGAGACATTCAGGGTGCAGAGAACATCGAATCGTTCATACGCACGCAACTGCCCCCACGCGAATACGCGGCCCGCTATCTGCGCCACCAGATGGCGTCTGCCGCCGACAATGAGGATCTCACCGTCGTGACACCTGACGGCCAGCGCTGCCGGTTCACTCTGGAATTGTGTCCGGCCAATGATGGCCGCCGTTCCTCGACGCTCATAAAAACGCTGCAGCGGCAGGTTCTGTAAAGCGGGACTGACCTATTCCGACGGGGCAGCCTCTGGCGCGGGCGGGGCTTCTTCCCCCTGCCCGATGGCTGCGATCATGCCCTTGAAGCGTTCGCGGCGCGGATCGTCTTCGGGGAGATTGTTATAGATATAACGCATGGCCTGTTCGGCCTTGTCCTGGTCGCCTGCCTGTGCGGCGCCCATGGCGGCCCACATCCCGGCGCGCACTTGCGACTGGTCGAGTTCGTAGGCGCGGCCATACAGCCGCGTTGCCTGCGGGCTGACTCCGCCGCCGGACAGAGCCACCAGCGTGTCGGCCAGCGACACCAGCGCCGGGACGAAATTTTCATCCCGCCGCAGCGCAGACTGATACGCCCGCGCGGCATCTTCCGGGCGGCCCTCGGCGCGCAGCATCTCGCCAATGAAGAAATGCGGCTGCGGGTCGTTCGGGCGCTGCCGGGTTGCGAGTTCGAGGCGCGACAGCGTTTCGGCCGGCGTCAGCGTTTCCGGCGCATTGGCGATCTTGTCGGCAAGCCCCGCCTGGCGCTCTGCCATGGGATTGTCCGGCATGCCGGGCTTTCCCACCGCCAGATAGCCCGCCACGGCGATGGCGAGGCAGAGTCCGGCGACGGCAATATTCAGGCGGTTCATCGTTTCGGAAACCTCAGGCGTGCGCGGAGGCCCCCGGCCGGGGCCTCATCCAGTTCAAGCACGCCCTTATGCAGCTCTGCCAGCTCGGTGACAATCGACAGACCCAGCCCGGTGCCCGGGGTTGTTTCATCAAGTCGCACCCCGCGCTTGAGCGCACCTTCGCGTTCTTCCGCTGTCAGGCCCGGCCCGTCATCATCGACTTCGATGCGCAGCTCGCTGGCATCGTCCGAAACGCTGACCTGCACATCGGCCTTCGCCCATTTGCAGGCATTTTCCATGAGATTGCCGACCATCTCTTCCAGGTCCTGTTGTTCCCCGCGGAACACCGCCCCGTCGCCGCCGAACACCGTCACGTCTATGCCCTTGGCATCGTAGAGCCGGTTCATCAGCCGGGCGATGCCATCCAGGACGGGCCGCAGCTCGGTGCGGGCGCCCAGCGCCTCCGCACGGGCCGCCATTCGGGCGCGCTTCAGGTAGTGCTCCACATTGGTCTGCATGGAATCGACCTGGCGGCGCACGACATCGTCCAGTTGCGTCTTGCCCGTCGCCTCGTTGCGCAGCACCGCAATCGGCGTCTTCAGCGCGTGGGCGAGATTGCCGACATGCGTCCGCGCCCGCTCCACCACCTGCCGGTTGTGATCCACCAGCTTGTTCAGCTCTTCCGTCAGCGGCTGCACTTCGGACGGGTAGTCGTCGGCCAGTTTCAGGCGCGTGCCTTCCCGGATCTCGGCAATGTCGTTCCCCAGTTTCACCAGCGGGCGCAGGGAATAACGGATGCCTGCCACCATGGCCGCGAAGACGCTACCAAAGAGCACGACCATCGTACCGATCAGCAGGTTGCGGAACCGGGTCGCCGCCGCATCGTTCTGCGCCCTGTCCGCCGCCGCGACCAGCACAAGCGGCGTCTCCCGGTTCTCGACAAAAATGGCCTTGGCCGCAGCGAAAATTCTCTGGCCGGCAGGCCCCGGACCAATGCCAAATTGCGTCGTGCCCGGCGTGCCGAGCGCGCGCTTCAGCAGGCGCGGCGACATCGGGACCGGTTCATCCCAAAGGCTGCGTGAGCGCAGGTCGCCGGTTGGCGCACCGTCTTCGTCGACCGCAACGATCGCCCAGTAACGCCCGGAATACTGGGTCTGATAGCGGGAATCGGTCGACAGGAAGACGTGATTGTCGTCCGTCACCCGGCCATCGGGCAGGAACGCCCCTTCGCGCGTCATGTCACGTGTCAGGGTAATCAGGGTCTGGTCGAGATCGTCGGACAGCAGGGACAATGTCTGCGCCCGGTACAAGGCCGACAAGGCAAGGGCGCCACCAATCAGGACGATCAGGCCCCAGACGGCTGCGGCCAGAATGATCCGCCGGGCCAGCGACAAGCGTGTCCAGCGGTCAAGGAATGTAACAGGTTTGGTGTCGGCTTCGCTCATACCCGGCATTCAGCGCGGGCCGGCATCAGCCGGCCATGCGCGCTTCGTTCTCCGGCACGACCAGACGATAGCCGAGACCGCGTTCGGTCTGGATCCGCTCCTGTCCGATCTTCCGGCGCAGACGCCCGATGAAAACCTCGATCGTATTCGAATCGCGGTCGAAGTCCTGATCGTAGATATGTTCCACCAGCTCCGTACGCGGAACAACCCGGCCCTGATGATGCATCAGGTAGGACAGGACGCGATATTCATGGGCGGTCAGCTTCACCGGCTCGCCATTGACCATGGCCCGCGCGGCGCGGGTGTCGACCATCAGCTTGCCCGCTTCCAGCGTCGCCGCAGAGTGCCCGGCCGCACGGCGCAGCAAGGCACGCAGACGCGCCAGCAGCTCTTCGGTGATGAATGGCTTGGTCAGGTAATCGTCGGCCCCGGCATCGAAGCCGGCCACTTTCTCGCTCCACGAATCGCGCGCGGTCAGAATCAGGACCGGGAAGGATTTGCCATCCGCGCGCCACTTCTTCAGCACGCTCACCCCGTCCATCTTGGGCAGGCCAAGGTCCAGGATCACGGCGTCATACGGTTCGGTATCACCCAGGAAGTGGCCATCCTCGCCGTCGGCGGCCAGGTCCACGGCATAACCGGACTGGCCCAGCACGTCGGCCAATTGGCGGCGCAGGTCAGAATCGTCTTCAACAACCAGGATACGCATGGTTCAGCTACTCCCTGAAAAGGTTAATGTCGGCTCAGCCACCACGGCGGTCAAGGATCGCGCCGGTTTGCGCGTCGACCACGAAATGCATCTTGCGGCCATTCTTCGTCATCCAATCGATCTCGTAGACCGCTTTGCCGTTGCCCCGGTCATACAAGTCGGCGCCCAGCTGGTAGCCGCCATATTGCCGCTTCAGATTGTTGAAAATCTGGCTGAGCGGCACGGTACGCCCCTGATTGCGCGAATCGCGCGCCTGTCCGGGCGAAAACTGGTTCATCCAGTCCTGCGCCGACGCTGCGGGCGCAACGACGAGGCCGAGAGCCAGAAAAAGGGCGGCAATCCGTTTCATACCATGTCGTATAAGGCGACAGCGCTGAATGTTAAGTGAACGATACCACTTTGAATCATTCAGCATCTTTCGGCCCGTCATAATCGGGCTGGCGGGTCCGGATTGCCTCTTCAATCTGCGGTTCAGAGGCGATGACGAGGCCACGGGTGATGCCTTTGATCACGGCGGATGTGCGGTCTGATACTTTCAGCTTCAGAAAGATCCGCCGCGCATAGGTGTCGACCGTCTCCTGCGACAGCTCCAGGTTTCGCGCGATGGAGGCATTGCTCTTTCCCTGTGCCATCAGGCGCAGCACATCCAGTTCCCGGCTGGACAGGCGCGGCAGCGGATCGGCATCAACGACCAGCAGCTCGCAATAGCGGAGATACGAGGTCTGTGCCGCTATCTGCAGGATTTCCATATCCGCTGTTTCGAAACCGTCCGGGCTTTTCGGACCGCCGATTCCCACAAATCCGACTCGGGCGGCAGACCCGTAGGCCGGAATCCCGATCCCGTCCGCCATGCCCCACTTCTCCAGGGATTTGATGTAGGCGGCATCCGAGGGCTGCACCAACACGTCTTCCGGCAGTTTACCCCAGCGAAACGCCCGGCCGATTCGCAGGGCGATGCAGGGCAACGGATCCGTCCCCTTCGGCGCCGCTCGATAAGCCGTTTCCCATTCCGCCGGAAAACCGAGATTGAACATGGCCTGGCCCATTGTCTGGTCCAGTACAACCGGGGAGAGATAATAGGCTTTTGTGAATCCAAGTGCATTGAACGCTGCCATGCTGCGCGCGCTGAGGTCCAGCACAGACTCCGCTCTCAGTATCTCACGCAACAGATCCAGCATTTTCACCTCTCCAGCGGAGGTCGCTTTGTCGGTCCAGGCCGGCTCCATCATGATATTCGTGCAGGCGTCAGTCTACCCAGTTGGACTTCACGACTTCTCAGCCCATTTACGTAGACCCTCGTCCTTTGGATTATCGAGAACGATCTCCAGCCGGACGTAAAGGTCCCCCGGCGGCGACGTTTTCACGCCTTTTCCCTTCAGCCGCAGCTGTGCGCCGGTGTTGGAACCAGCGGGCACTTTCAGCGTGACATGTCCGGACGGCGTCTTCACTTCCACGCTGCCACCCAGAACGGCTTCCTTCAGGCCGATCGGCAGCTTCATGCGCAAATCCTTGCCGTCGCGTTCCCAGACTTTCGACGGGCGAACCTCGATTTCGAGCAGCGCATCGCCAGGCGGGCCGCCATAGGGCGACTGCTGGCCCTGGCTTTTAAGACGCAGCGTCTGACCGGTATCGATGCCGGCGGGAATGTTGACGTCCAGCGCCCGGCCGTCGGCCATGGTCATGCGGCGGCGGGCGCCCAGAACGGCATCTTCAAAGTCGACCTGCACGCGATAACGGACATCCCGGCCCTTTTGCGGCCCCGGGCCACCCCGGCGGGACCGGCCACCGCCGAACATGCCGGAGAGAATGTCTTCAAAGGGGTCGCCCTGCGCGCCTTCGAACGGGCTTTGGCCGGACGTGCTTTGCCAGCGGAACCCGCCTCCACCAGGATGAGCGCCGGGATGCGCCCCGCCGGCAAATCCCGTCGGGTTTCCATCGCCGTCGATCTCGCCGCGGTCGAATTTGGCTTTCTTTTCCTTGTCGCCAAGGATTTCGTAGGCCGCCGAGACGCGCTTGAACTCGTCTGCCTTCTTCGGATCATCCTTGTGCTGGTCCGGGTGGAGGGCTTTCGCCTTGGCCCGGTACGCCTTCTTGATCTCGGCCTCCGTCGCCGAGCGCGGAACGCCGAGCACGATATAGGGGTCGATGGCCAAGTGAGTCGGATCCTTCTGGTAAATCATTTTCTGCCATACAGTTAAGGTGTCCCGAGGGGGATTGAAACCCACCTGCCCATGCGGCCATCTGCGCCGATTTCAGTTACGCGCGCTGCAACGGCACCTGACGGGATCACCGCTGACGGCGAATCGACGACCGCCTCGTCGCCAAAACCCGCGCCTGTATCGAATTGAACGGCGAACCGTCCTGTGTTCGCGCCCTCCGGCAAGGCCCAGCTCTCCGGCAGGTCTGGCCCGCGGCGCACCCAGCTGAGCAGCGTGCCCGACGCGCTCAGATGGCTGACCGGCCAGGGGCGCCCGCCTTCATCGGCAAAGGCGAGAGACAGCGACGCCTCATCCCCGGCCGTTCGCCAATCCAGTTCCACACCGATTTCTGAGGGCGACAGCTCCGCCAGCACATCCGATCCATCCAGTAACAGGACCCGCGCCCCCGCAACGGCCGGGGCGCTGACGCTGCCCCGCTCGGCCCGAAGCAGGTCAGACAACGCCCACCGGTCCGGTCCGACGAGTTCGGCTGTCGCGAACTGAAGACGTTCCCAGCCCTCCACGGTTTCCAGCAACAGCGCATTCCCGCCGGACAGGACCTGGGATTGCGGCAGGCTGGCAAAGGCGCCCGCCGTTTCCACAAGGAGCGTATTGGCCCGGTCCCACCGGCCGCACGGACCGGGCGGCATGTCTTCAGTCAGGAAGCCGGTCACCGCAGGCCGGGACAGCACGGCCCGCGCCGTCATCGCCCCGGCGTCCAGACCGGCAAGCACCTGCACCTCTCCCGGCCATGGATCGGCCCATGCGGCGATACGAAGGCCCGCACTCTCCCCGGCCGCCCGCGGCCCGTCGATCAGCACCAGATCCACACCGCCGGAAACCGACGCCGGATCGGGGACTGCGCCGCTGCCGACGGAACGAACGCGGTTCGCTGCGGGCAGGTCTTCCCTCAGCGAGAGAATGCGTTCCGCGCCGCGGTCCACGACTTCGTCGATGCGCCACATCGCAGCGCCGCCCAGCTGCACCGCATCGCCCGGCTCAATCGCGAGACCGGACAGCGGCAGCGTAACCTCCGCCGTTTCCCCACTTGTGAGGCGGGCCAGCAGCCGCCCGGCGATATCTTCGGCTTCAAGTGAAGACACAAGCAGCGGCACGCTCGCATCGGTCACCAGCCGCACATCGCCGCCTGACCGGCGCGCCTCCACCAGAGCCGGACCGAACGCCTCACCTCCGTCGATATATTGCAGGCGTACGCGGCCGGGGGCCTTGTCCAGCAGGTGCCGCGTCGCGACGAAACCGGCCTCCCCGATCCGTCCACTGTCGATCTCGTGAACAGACCCGTCGCCTTCCATCCGGAACACGATTGCCCCGTTCCGCTCCACCGCCTCAATGCCGAAGGCCAGTTTCAGCGGCTCCAGCGCCCCGCGCACACTGTAGACGCCCTCCAGCGCAAAGCCCTGCACCACCCCATCGAGCGCCCCTGTCTCCACGGTCTCCACGCCGCCGCGCACACAGATGTCCCGCACCACATCGCCAAGTGCCGCGAGGCCCGCACGCCCGTTCAGCCAGTGCCCGCGGGCCCAGTTAGCTCCGTCGCCCCACACATCGTCCCGCAGGGGCCAGGCCGGGAACGGGCGCCCGTCCCACGCCCAGACCATGGCCGCCTCCACCAGCAGGCTCGCCTCCCAATGCGCCAGCGTTACCGCCAGCGCCTGACGCTGGAACACATCATCCCGAGTGCCGGTGGAATATGGCGGCAGAGCGCTCTCGGTGCTCTTGGGATCATAGAACAGGTTCGGTGCATTGCCGCCCTTGTCCACCGCGCCAAAGCCGATCTCACTCAGACGAACGGGCTTCGACCAGGGCACCCAGCCCGTCGGCGCCCCTGCCTGCACACCGCCGGGGCGTGGATAATGCAGATTGCCGGCCCAGCCCGCCAGATCCTTCGCGCGGAACACCCAATGCTCGCCATGGGCCGTGTCATTGATCGGTGTACGCACCTGCGCGTCCCGGTCCGCCTGGCTGGCATAGTACCAGTCATAGGCTTCGCCGCCGCTGATCTGGAAGGTGAGATAGTCCGGATCATCCGGCCCTTCATACCCGGCCAGCGCGTCGAAATGCTCTGTCCCGTTGCGCCAGTCGCCCATGGGCGGATACCAGTCGATCCCGACGAAATCGACATCCGGGCTGGCCCACAAATCATCCAGCGGGAACAGGACATCGCCGCTGCCATCGCCGGGCACATAGGCGCCATACTCCGTCCAGTCCGCGGCATACGACACCTTCGCCCCCGGCAGGATGGCCTTCACTTCGGCAGCCAGAGAGACCAGCGCCTCGACGAAGGGAAACGCCCCCGTCTCATCCCGTATACGTGTCAGGCCCACCATCTCACTGCCGATCAGGAACGCCTCCACGCCCCCCGCCGCCGCGCAGAGGGTCGCATAGTGCAGGATGAACCGCCGGAAGCCCGCCGCCCCATTCACGAAGGCGTCGATCTCGCTGCGCGCCGCTGCCGTGCCATCCGCGCTGACACCGATCCGCCCGCGCCAGGGAAAGCCCTCGCTGTCCATGAACAGGAAGGGCGAGAACGTCACAGCGATGCCGCGTGCGGTCATTTCCGCAATCGCCTGCGTCACGCAGCCATCAGACGGCGTGCCGCCATAATTCGGCCGGTCGTCTTCATCGCGCGAGACGACATAAGCCTCCGCCCGGTCGATCCCCGCAACACTCCAGCCCTGCGGCACCGTCACCCGTTCCCGTGTCTCCACACCCGGATGGATCTGGCAGGCTCCCGCCGCCACATCCGTGCCGAACCAGCCGACCGTCAACGCCGCCCGGTTCACACGCGGCAGGTCCGCCTCCAGCTGGTCCAGCGAGACGAGGAAGTCCGCCCGCGCCTCACCGGAATTTGCATTCAGCGCCCGCTCCTGCCCGCGGCGCACCCGCTCGCGCACAATCTCTGTTGCATAGACAAATTCGCCGGACGCCGGGATGACGTTCACCCCGGTGACAGACGCGTCCAGCCCGGGCGTGTCACTGCCCGGCGGCACACGGACGATCTCGAAACTCAGCTGCGGGATACGGTTGCCGAAATCGTCCAGCGGCAAATCCTCGAACACAATATAGGCTGTGCCGCGATAGGCCGGGGCGGCGCCTTCGATCATCTCGATCAGCGGATCGGGCGCCTGCGTCTCGTCCCCGCGATACAGGCGGTGCGTCACCTGCGACAGGTCGAACGCCTTGCCATTCGCCCAGGCCCGCTGCAGCGCCAGCACAGGTCCCTCGCCCAACGCCACCGCGAGGCTCACCGTATAGTCATAGGTGGTCACGCGTGGGCCGCCCTTGCTGCCGCTGGACTGCGTCGTGCGATGCTCCCGGAAGCGCGACGCCCAGATCACCTGCCCGGCCACCCGCATGCGCCCATAGACCGAGGGAATGCCAACGCCTTCGCGCGATTCCATCACCGGCAATGTCTTCACGCGCGGCCCGTCCACCGGCGGAGCCAGCCGCGCATCAATCAGGCTGCCTGCCAATGCCCCCGCTGCCCGGCCGATCGCGGCGCCCGCGACCTGCGTTCCAAGGAATTTCAATCCCTGCGGCAACAATTGCCACCCCAGCGCCGCCCCGGCCTGAGACAATACGATCTGCGCCATGCCTTAGTCCTCCAGTCCCGGAAAGCGGAACGCCGCCACCACCCGCCGTTGCCACCACGGCACCAGCCGCGTCTCTACCGCCGACCGCCCCCAATAGGCATGCACCAGCGTGCCTTCGCCGGTCGCGATGCCGCAATGCTTCGCCGGAACGCCTGCCGCCATGCGGAACAGCAGCACATCGCCCGCCCCGGCCGCCCCGGCCGGTATTTCGGTCAGGTGCCGCCGCGCCGCTTCCAGCAATGTCTCTTCGCCGAGCGCTTCGGCCCAGTCGGGCGAATAGGCGGGCGCGGCTTCCGGCTCTGGCCCCACCAGTTCCCGCCACACCCCGCGCACAAGGCCGAGGCAATCACAGCCTGCGCCCTTCAGACTTGCCTGGTGCCGGTAAGGCGTGCCGATCCAGCCGCGCGCGGCGGCCACCACTTCTGATCGTGTCATCGCTTGCCCCCATTATTGCCCGTCGCCGCCGGGCCTTCCAGCACAAACTCCGCGCCCGGAAGGTGTGGGAAGCCCCGGAAGTTCTCCTCATTGCCGAACACGTCCCGGCAGGTCGCGAACCGCTGGTCGCAGGCCAGCCCCGGAAAGCCACCCGTATCCACGCCGCAGCGCGCATCCCCCAGCACCGCATCGCAGGCGCGCGCATAGACACGCCCCACGGGCCGCTCCAGATCCGCCTTGAGGGACACCAGTTCCGCCTCGAACCCGCCGGGGCCCCGCGTTACCTCGCTGAGGCGCCCGCTCCAGACCTGCACGAACAGGTCCGGCCGCTCCCAGTCGACGCGCAGTACGTCCACGCGCGCGCCATCCCACAGACCCTCGGCAAGATCCGCCTCGGTGATCGCCTCATCGGCCAGCACGCCGCCTGCTGCGGCCTGCCCCGGCTGCAGCCCGGCGCTCTGCGTGAAGCTGCCTGCGCTGAGGGCCCCGCCCGGTGAATAGGTCACCCCGTCCACAAGCAGCGCCCGGTCATGCTCCGTCGCGGCCAGCACGAAACCGTCCACCCGCGTCAGCCGCCAGCACAGGCAGGTCGTCGTCGCGCCACTCGCCAGCCGGGCGGCAAATTCACTCTCGATCAGACGCATGCCTCACCCCACCAGTTCAATCAGCGGGATGCTCAGCACACGGCCCGCCCCGAAGGCTTCAAGGTTCACGTCCAGCCTGTCCGCATCGAACCGCACCGGGCAGTCGAACCGATAGCCCGCCGTCACCACGGCGCCCGCTGCCGGGGCTGTTCCCAGCGTGACCATCCCGGTTGCCGCATCGGCGCTCGCAGATACCGGGGCACCGTCCACCGCAACCACAACACTGCCCGCAACTGGCTTCAGGATTCGCCGGGCATAACCGCCATAGGCCTTCACCAATTGGAACGTGTCCGTCACACCGTCGCCCGTACCGATCACCTGATCGGTGGCACTCACCGCGGCGCCGGGCGCGCAGCTCCGTTCGTCCAGCGCATCGCGGAAGCGGAAGCCGGAGAGCCGCCCGCCCCGCGCCTCGAAGAAGGCGACCACGGCCTGCAGCGTGTCCAGCCGCGTGACCGCGCTGCCCACATCCCAGCGGCGGCGGCTACCTGCCCACAGCGCATTGCGCGCCTCCGCCCCGCTGGCCAGTGTGACGACTTCCGTCTTCCGCTCAGGCCCGCCGCTTGCGGCCAGCGCCAGCGGCACGGGGAAGCTCACCTCATGAAAATTGTTCAGGCTCACAGGAACCGCCCTCCCTGGCTAACCATCCGCGCCAGCACGGCACCGATGGCATTGCGCCCGGCGACAGCGGACTGTTCCGTCCCCTGCGCAAAGTTCATGTTGACGTTCAGCGCGGAGGAAGACGGCCCGCCATTGAACACGGCTTCAGCGGCCACCCGCGCGATGTCTCGCAGGATGGCATCGGCCATGCGCTGAAAGTCCAGCTCGCCGCTGCGCGCCGCCTGCGCCAGCGTCGCCTCAATCCGCTCGCCCGCCTGCCCGAACGCTGCCTCCAGCGCATTCGCCGCCTCCACCCCCGGCCCATCCGCCAGCGCCTGCAGCGCATCGGCCGCCGAGGCGAGATCATTTTCGAAATTGTTCACGTCTTTCTCCCCTGATTGTCAGTGTCATCCCGGAAAGCCCGCACACATGCTTCGACTTCGCTCAGCATGAGCGCTACGAGAGTGCGGACTCATCCTGAGCGAAGTCGAAGGATGAAGCGCCACGCACCTCCCCATCCGGAAACGCCCCCATCAGCGCCGCGAGCTGCCCCCGGCTCATCGCCTCGCTGCGCTCACCCGCCATCCAGCGCCACTCGCGCAGGGACAGGCGCCAGAACGCGTTCGGCGTGATCCCGGCCGACAGTGCCGCGCGCAGCATGTCCCTCCACGGAAGCATTACGCCGCCAGCCCCAGCCGGAACGCCTCCGCCACCGCCCGCGCCGCCGCGCCGGGGGACACATCCGCACTTCCGAGGCGCGCGGCAGCCTCGTCTTCTCCGCCGCCCCGCAAAAGCGCCGCCAGCACAAGCGTCAGGTCTGCGGCGGACAGACTGCGCAGCCGCGCGTCCAGCTCGCTCATCCGCTTGCAGCCAAAGGCGGCCTCGATTTCCGCCAGCGCCCCCAGCGTCAGGCACAGCCGCCGCTCGCCGCCGCCGATCATCAGGCAAGTCTCTCCCCGCGCCGCGTTCATGGCATCGCCTCGAAGCTGACCAGGCCGGCACTTTCCAGCGTGACGGAGAATTCCGCCTCGCCGTCATACTCGCCGCTCCAGCTGAGTTCACTCACCTGAAACGCGCCAGCCAGCGTGCCGAAATCCGGCAGGATGAACTGCCAGTCCGGCGCCTCGCCCGCGAAGAAGACGGCCCGCATGCGCGCATCGCTGGCCGCGTCCTTGAACACACCCCGGCCTGTGACTTTCGCCGTCTTCGCGCCCGCCCCGGCCAGCAATTCACGCCAGGCCTCCGGACTGTCGGCGCTGGTCGCGTCCACCAGGGCAGCCGACAGCTGGATCCGGCTCGCGCGGATACCCGCCAGCGTGACGTAACCGCCGCCCCCGTCTGAAATCTTCAGCAGGATGTCCCTGCCTTTCTGCCCCGCCATCAGGCTGCCTCCTCTGTAATGATCCGTATCCGCACCACACCGCGAAAGGCGCGCTTGTCCGCCGTGCGCATGGCATCGGCGAAGATCACCTGCGACAGCACCACATGCTGGCCCTCTACCGCCCAGTCCGCCCGCTCCACAGCCGCGCGCAGGGCCGAGAGACATTCCTTCGCGCCGCGCACGCCATAGTCGCGGGAGTAGCAGGCCAGCGTTATGCGATGCTCCAGCCCGTCCACAAGGCTCGCCCCGGCAGGGCTCGTCTCGTGCCGGTCGATCAGCGCATAGGGATAGAGCGGTTCCTCGCTTTCCGCGTCGAGCACGCGGGCGGGCGTTCCGAATACGGACTTCACATCCGCGTCACGGCGCAGCAGCGCCATCAGCGCGGCCTGCACAGCCTCTTCCGCCCGCCCGTTCACAGCCGCACCTCAGTGCGGGTGTTCAATATCGCCGCGACGTCTTCCGGCAGGTCTGCGCCCTCGCCGCGCTGGTAGGCGACCAGCACCAGCCGCTTCAGCGCGTGCACCAGATCCTCCGGCACATCCGCCGCCGCGCCATAGCCTGCAACGAACGTCACCTCCACGCGCCCGCCGAGCGGAATGCCCGGCAGCGGCACGAAGGGCTTCAGCATCAGCCGCCCGCCCTCCAGCACGAAGCGCGTGGTAACCGTCTCCGCAGTGCCCTCGGCGTCCACGATCTCTACGGCCACCAGCGCGCTTCCCGGCGCGGGCAAAAGGCACAGACCGCCCCGACGCACCCCCGCCGGCCAGCACGTCCAGCTGCGCTTCAGCGTCCGCGTCACCAGCGCGAGGCCGCCCGCCGTCTCCAGCCGTACCTCCGCCGCCGGGATCAGCGCCGCGACCAGCGCGTCCTCCCCGTCATGCCCGATGCGGAGATAGTCTTTCGCCACGCTAAGAGACAAAGCCGCCTCCGCTGGCGGTGTGATCACCGTCAGTGTCATTTTGAATTTCCTTGGAAAAAGTGCCGGTCCCGCGTCAGGCGGGACCGGGGATTGGGATCAGACCAGCGTTCCCAGTTTCTCGACGACTGCCGAGCCGATGGGCAGGCCGATGCTGCGGATCAGTTCGTCGTCGATTTCGGTCTCGGTCGAATTGATCAGGGTCGCGACGGCTTCGGCCACTTTCGTGGTGAACTCGTCCTGCTGCGCCTTGGTCAGCAGCGCGGCCTGGCGGATGATGGAGACGATGACAGATTCAAACATGCTTAGTTCCTTTCCAATGTGAATGAGAGCGTGCCCGCACAAGCAAGGCACAGGGCGCCCGAGCGCAGCGAGGAGCCGCGCCCGAGCAAACAAAAATCAGAACACCATGACCTTCGCGGCATCGAAGTTCTGCACGCCGCCGCCGACGCGTTTGGTCGTGTAGAAGAGGACGTAGGGCTTGGCGCTGAATGGGTCGCGGAGGACGCGGGCGCCCTGCCGGTCGGCGATCAGGTAGAAGCGGCGGAAATCTCCGAAGGCGATGGCCGCATTGCCGCTGCCGATGTCCGGCATGTCTTCGACTTCCGTCACCGGATAGCCGAGGATCGTGGCCGGGTCCCCGCCGGTGCCCGGTTGCCACAGATAGCGCCCGTCGCCGTCCTTCAGTTTACGGACGGCTGACACCGTGCGCCGGTTCATCACGAACCGGCCATTGGCGCGGAACTGGCTTTTCGGCGTGTAGATCAGATCGATCAGCTGGTCGGCGGCATTGGCAGCACCAAAATCCCCCGCGACCGAGCCGACCTTGCCCCAGACATGGCTCGCCTCGGCGACAATCTCATAATCGAGAAAGCCCTTCGGCTTGTTCGTGCCATCACCCGTCACGAAGGCCGCCGATTCCTGCGCGGCAAAGGCATTCTCCACCTCATCGGCCAGCCAGGCGTCGATGTCGGCGTAGGAATCCTCCAGCAGGGCCTGCGTCGCCGCGGGCATGGCGTAGAGTTCCCCCGCGGGAAATTCCAGCAAGGCGAGGCCGGAATGCGTGGTCTCGGTCCGCGCGCCTTCCTCGGCCACCCAGCTTGCTGCCGCGCCGAGGCTGACTGGCTTACGATAGGTGCCGGCAGAGGTCTGCCGCACGGTCGCAATCTGGCGCATCGGGCTTGCCGCCAGGAGGCGGGCCTCAATCAATCGGTCCAGTTCCGGCGGGGCAACATAGCCGCCCTGCGCATCTGTGCCCGTGTTCAGGGCCTTCACGTCCAGTTTTGCGAGGCCGCTGTCGTCGCCCTGGCGCAGGTAACGCCCCCAGGCTTCGGTGCGGGCATCCGGCTCCGCCGCCGGGGCCGCGCCCGCCTCCGGCCGCGCCATCTTGAGGCTCAGCGCCTCCAGACGCCGGTCAATCCGGGACAGGCGCTCATCCGTCAGCGGATCGCTTGCCCCTTTCGATTCAATCTCGGCCAGCCGCGCATCGTTCGCCTCGCGAAAGGCCTCGAACGCCGCCATCAGGTCGGCCTCTGCCGCCTTGTTGCCGCCTGCCATCTTGGTTTCCTTGGTCATTGCCACTCCTTTTGAAATCCTGTCTTCACGCTTCATCCTTCGACTTCGCTCAGGATGAGTTCCTTTCACGCCGCACCTCCGAAGCGCTCATGCTGAGCGAAGTCGAAGCACGCGCGCGGGCTTGCTCAAGCCGCCTCCGCGCCCACCACACCAAACCGTGCCCGTGCCTGCATCGGCGCCTGCACCAGCGACACTTCCACGAGATCCACTTCGATCAGCTCCCGCCCGCCACCGGGCAGCGGCTTCCACAGGCGCGGCCGGAACCCGATGGACAGGCCGCTGAGGCCACCGCGCACCAGCTGTTGCACACCCGGCTTTTCGATCAGCCCACGCATGAACAGGCCGCGTCCGTCTTCGGTGATCCGCGTCCAGCGCCCGGCCAGCGCGCCCTGCCGATGCTGCAACAGCATCGGCAGGGCGGCCCCGGACCGGAGCGCGTGCGCGAACGCCCCCGCGCGCACCACGTCTCCCGACTGGTCCGGTATTCCGAACAGGGCGGCATAGCCTTCGATCAACAGATCACTCATCGCGCGCCTCCATGCGGCGTTCGATCCGGTTCAGCTGGCCGCTCACGGATTCCAGCTGCGCCTCGACCCGCACCAGCCGTTCGGAGACCATCTTGCGGTCATCCAGTTCCGTCTCCACGGCGCGGATGCGTTCGGCGGCAGAGCCTGCCCAGACGAGCGCGCCGCCGGTCTGCACGAGGATGGCGATGACGAGGCTGAGCGTGACTTTCTTTTCGATCTCCATCAGCCGAGCCCCGCCAGTTTGCGCTTCTCATCCGGCGTCGCGAAGGAGGCCGCTTCCAGCCGCGCCCACAGCGCCTCGCGCTCGGCGGACAGCGCCGGCACGCGGTCGAGATCGCAGCGCACGTCCACGTCCCCGCCCAGCGGCTCGTCCAGCCATACCGACAAGGACGCTGCCATCTTTTCGGCCAGCGGCAGCACGGTCATCCGCCAGAAGGCAAGATTGGCTTCCTTGTAGTTCGCATACGTATTGTCTCCCGGAATGCCCAGCAGTTGCGGGGGCACGCCCAGCGCCAGCGCAATCTCCCGCGCGGCACTGTTGCGGGCCTCCAGGAAATCCATGTCCGCGGGCGAAAGCGACATGGGCCGCCAGTCGAGCCCGCCTTCCAGCAGCAGCGGCCGCCCGGCATTCGCCGCGCCGGAGTAAAGTGCATCGAGATCCTGCTTCAGCCGGTCGAACTGTTCGGGCGGCATACGGCCATGGCCGGACCAGATCAGCGCGCCGGAGGGCTTGGCCGAATTGTCGATCAGGGATTTGGCCCAGTCGGCGGAGGCATTGTGCAGGTCCAGCGCGCGGCGGGCCGGGGCCAGCGCCGGCAGGCCGAGTATGTCGTCTTCCGGGTGGAACAGTTTCAGGTGCAGCACCGCCTCGCGCGGCAGCAGGCGTTCGCCCTTGCGTTCCCGCACCGCCCAACGCTCGGCCCAGCCCCGGCCGTCTGTGATGGGGCGCACACGGCCCGGCTGCAGGGCGTAGAGCGCGTCGATGCCCGGCTCCTCGCCGTCTTCCCCGCCCGGCAGGGTCACCGCCTCGATGAAGGCATTCCCGTGCAATTGCAGCTGAGTGTAGACGCCCTCCAGGAAGGCCGGGCCGGCCATTTCCGGCGCCGGTTTGCGGATCAGGCGGGCGGCTTCCTCATGCGCCGTGGCCAGCGGAACGGAGGCCGCGGCCTCGGCCACCATGCGGACACAGCGATACGCCACGGCGTTGCGCAGATAGCCATCCCGGGTCAGCGCGCCGCCGTCCCGGCCGCCCCAATTCGGGCCTCCTGGATCGGTGAGCGCCACCATGGGTGGAGCCGATTTCGACTCATGCCTGTTTTTTCCCGGGATCCAGTTCCACGCCATGCCGCCGCAATCGCCTCCGTCGTTTGATGGCGTGAAGTTAAGGCGCGGCCCTCCCCGGAGGATTGGGATTTAAAATACTCAATAAATACAAAGCAAAGCATGCTTATCCCTGCGGGACAGGCGCTGCTATTTCCCACAGGCCTGCGACGTTCAGGCGTAGCCACGGGGGTGCAAATCTGCTTTGTCGGTAGCTTCCGTTTCAAGGGGTTGAGGAGCTGCTAGAATGTCGGCACGCGTGATTTCCATTGCCAATTCCAAGGGGGGCGTGGGCAAGACCACAACCACCGTCAGCCTGGCAGAAGCCTTTGCAGCCGAAGGGCGCCGCGTGCTGGTCGTCGACCTGGATACACAGGCCAATGCTTCCCTGCTGGTCTTCGGCAATGAAGGGGACGAACACCTGTTCCAGGCGATCAGCGACTATGCCACGATCTCCGACTGGCTGCTGGAAAATTTCGAGGCGAACGAGCAGAAGCGGCTGGAAGAATACATCGTCACCGATGCCTCCGACGTCACCGCGAATGGCAAGCCGCTGCCGCTGGACCTGATCCCCTCCAGCCCGCGCCTGCGCAAGACCGAGAAAGAGCTGATCTATCACCTCACCGAGCAGGGCTATTCCATGGAAGCCCTGGAGAACCAGGTCGGCCGGCGCCTGCGCGACGACTTCAACCTGCTCAAAGCGAAGTATGACGTCATCCTGTGCGACTGCCCGCCCGGCATCTCGACCATGACCGAATCCGTGCTGGCCGCCAGCCACCTCGTGATCGTGCCGACCATTCCGGACTTCATGTCCACGCTCGGGCTCGACCTCTTCACCGGCGACGTGATGGAGGGCCTGCGCGACCGCGACGTGAAGAGACTCCCCATGGTGCTGGCGACCCGGTATGACAATTCTCCACACCAGCAGGTCGTGCTGAATGCCATGCGCGAAGCGGCGGCGGCCCAGGAAGCCGAGTTCACCATGTTCAAGACCGTCATCCCGATGAAATCAGGCTTTGCCACCAACCCGATCGAACTTGGCCCCGATCCGACGATCGAGGCGAAATGGTCCGGTGGCGCGCTGCCGGTCATCAAGGACCTGCTGGCTGAAGTGAAGGCGGCGCTGGCATGAGCGGCGACGCACACAAGGCTGGCGCCGAGGCGCTGACAGCCCTCCTGAACCAGGCCTTCAGCGCGCTGGGCGAAAAGGAATACGCCGCCGCGGCCGGCCTGCTGACCAAGAAGCTGATGATCTCCGCCGGGCAAACCGTGGAGGTCATGCGGGCCCTGCGGGACGCCGTCGGCAAGGACATTTTCGAGGCGCAGCTGAAATCGCTGACCGCGCACCAGGCCCGGCTGCTGGCCCGCCGCCTCGACAAGAGCGTGCCGGACATCGAGGTCTCCACCGCAGGAGCCGCCTGCGCCTGGATCCGCGACCTGATGGACGGCAAGACGCCGGACGCTACCGCGCCAGCCCCGGCAGAAACCCCGGCTGCCGAGGCCCCGGTGGAAGAGCCTGCTGCGGAAACGCCCGCAGACACCGACGCCGATACCGACACCCCGGCCGAGCCCGAAGCGCCGAAAAAGCCCGCCTCCTCCGGCTCCTATTTCGGCCGCAAGAGCTTCCGCACCGGGAACTAGACGCCTCACAACTGGCGCACACCGACAGCGGCCTCGTCCAGCATCAGCGCCCAGACAGCCCAGACCAGCGCGTCCACGCGGTCGGGCGAGCCAGTAAACCCCTCCGCCCCGAAGGCGCACATTTCGTCCTCCAGCGCGCCGAGCTGCCCCGCATGATGCACGCGGCCCTGCTCATACAGCGTCGCCACCGGCAGCGCCCTTGCCCGCTTCGACAGGCGCGCCTGCACCAGCCGCACCGGCACCGGACAGCCTGCCGTCTCCAGCACCTGCCGCACCATTTCGCCGCCCTGGTTCGCCTCCGCGATCACTTCCCGCGCGCCCACCTGGCGCACAAGGGCCACAGCCCGGCCCGCCCAGTCCAGCGGACGCAGCCCCTGCGCGGAGGCATCGCCCAGCACATAGGCATCGTTCCCGGCCCGGCCTGCCGCAACGATACCGCAGGCATCCGCCGCCGCCCCGCTGGTGGCGGGCGGGTCCACCGCGACCACGACATCCCACAGCGCCGGCACAATGCCCGACCGCGTCTCGTCAATCCGTGACCGGAGGAACAGCGCGCCCTCCGGGTCTTCCACCATCTGGCCATCCAGCTCCTGCCGCCCGAGACGCGTGCCGCCATAGGCCGCCTCCATCACGCTCAGGAAGCCGGGCGCGAGATGATCCGCATTTTCCCGCGTCGTGCTCTGCGTCACCACGGTGTCCGGCCCGGCATGCAGGCGCCGCATCAGCGCCGTGGGCCGGGGCGTCGTCGTCACCAGCGCGGACGGGTTCGTTCCGAGGCGCAGCGCCATCTGCAACATGTCCCATGTCGCGTCCGCATAGTGCCAGGCCGCCGCCTCGTCGCACCAGGACGCGTCGAATTGCGGCCCGCGCAAACTGTCCGGATCTTCCGCCGAGAAGACGTAGGCCCGGGCCCCGTTCGTGTATTCCAGCATCCGGCGGGTGGCATGATAGACCGGGCGCCAGCGGGTTTCGGGCTCGATGCCCATCAGGCCGCTCTCGCCATGGATCATCACTTCGCGCACATCGTGCAGCGTCGGCCCAACCAGCGCCACGCGCCCCGCTCCATTGATCACGCGCCAGCGCACCCATTCGGCCCCGGCGCGCGTCTTGCCCGCCCCGCGCCCGCCCTGGAACAGCCAGGTCCGCCAGTGGCCCGGCGGGTTTACCTGCGCCTCCCGGCAGGTCAGCAGGAAGGGGAAATATTCCACGAACTCGCGCAGGTCCGGCTGCCCCTTTGCGCCTGCCGCCGTCCAGTCCTTCACTCTTTGTCTCGTATCCCGGGACCAGATTTCCGAGCAATCCCTCGAGATGGTCGTACCGCTCCCTCGCGGCTTCCGCACTTGCATTGGCATGCTCCCCCTTTGCGCCCTGTGTCTGGGCCACCTGTGTTTGGGCCTCCTGCATCCGGCGCACTTCTCCCGCTGTGCGCACGATCATCGCCACCGATGCGTTGATCTCCTCCGTTCCCTGAGCGGATACGAGGGCATCGATCTGAAGGTCAAAGGCATATTCCAGCGCCAGCGTCTGCCGCTCCAGCGGCGCCTCAGGCCGCTTCAGGTCATGCCGTGTCATGTACCGGGAAATGACCGCCGCATCGCGGTCCAGCCTGCGCGCGATCTCCGCCACGCTGCGCCCGCTGAGATACAGCAGCCGCATCGCCCGCCCGTCGCGTTCGGTGATGTCTCGTCTTCGTGATTGTCCAGCCATGCGCGGAGACTGGCGCAGGCCCTTACCTGTTGGATTGGAGGACGGCGGTCAGCTCATCTCCCGCACGCCCGCAATGCATTGCGAGGGGCATGGGTCTGAGGCCGGGTCGGTCACTTCGCCCGTCTTTTCGATGGCGGATTTCGCGCAATCATAGTCGAGGTCCACGATGGCATCGAACTGGTTCAGGTACACATTGCCGGTCAATTCATCCAGGAAATGCGTGCGTTTCAGCCGGTCCATCACCGGCCCCTTCACCTCACTGAGGTGCAGGGTGACGCCCGCATCCTTCAGGCGCCGGTTGATCGCCTCCAGGCTTTCAAGGCCGCTGACATCGATATGGTTCACCGCCGGGCACATCAGGACAATGTGCTCGACATCCGGCCGGTTCCCGAGGACACAGTAAACCGTATCCTCCAGGAAACGCGCATTGGCAAAATAGAGGCTCTCGTCGATCCGTATCGTGACGATATGCTTCGGCGTGACCACGGCATGGCGGTTCACATTCCGGAAATGGTGGGTGCCGGGCACCTGCCCCACAATCGCAAAGTGCGGCTTTGAGGTGACATAAAGGTGCAGGCCGATTGAGACGATGATGCCGGTCGTCACGCCCAGTTCCACGCCCGCCAGCAGCGTCACGAGGATCGTGCCCAGCATGGCGGCAAAATCCCGCTTCGAATAGCTCAGCGTGTGGGCCAGCTTTTTCAGGTCCACCAGGCCCAGCACGGCCACGATGACCGTCGCGGCCAGCACGGCTTGCGGCAGATTGTAGAGCAGCGGTGTCAGGAACAGGGCCGCCAGCGCGATGCCGACGGCGGTGTAGGCGCCGGCCGCCGGCGTTTCGGCGCCTGCATCGAAGTTCACGGCAGAACGGGCAAAGCCGCCCGTCACCGGATAGCCGCCGGAAAAACCTGCCGCGAGGCTGGAGGCGCCGAGGGCGACCAGTTCCTGGTCCGGGTCGATCCGCTGGCGGCGCCGGGCGGCCAGCGTCTGCGCCATGGAGACCGATTCAATGAAGCTGATCATCGCGATCAGCGCGGAGGAGCCGAGCAGCGACTGCCACAGGCCGGGGTCGAAACTGGGCACGGTCAGGCCCGGCAGCCCCTTCGGAATGTCGCCGACGATGCGCACGCCTTTCGCTTCCAGCCCGAAAGCGGCGACGGCCACGCCGCCCACCACCACGGCCAGAACCGGGCCGGACCGGGCCAGCATGGCGGCGATATTCTCCTTGAGGCCCAGCGCCAGCAGCAGCGGCTTCAGGCCTTTGCGGGCCCAGAACAGGAAGGCCACCGCAGGCCCGCCGATGGCGACCGTATACCAGTTCACGTCGCCCAGATGGCTAATGATGCTGGCCAGCGTCTCGATGATGTTGTGCCCGTTGGCCTGTACGCCCAGCAGGTATTTCAGCTGGCTGACCGCGATCAGGATGCCCGTCGCGGTGACAAAGCCGGAGACGACCGGGTGGCTCAGGAAATTGGCGAGGAAGCCCAGCCGGAAGATGCCCATGACGACCAGGATCAGGCCCGACAGGACGGCCAGGATGATCGCGGCGGTCAGGTATTCCGGCGTGCCCTGCTCGGCCACCTTGCCGGCAGCCACGGCCGTCATCAGCGACAGGATCGCCACCGGGCCGACGGCCATCGTCCGGCTGGTGCCGAAAATCGCGTAGACCATGAGCGGCAGGATGGAGGCATACAGCCCCACCTGCGGCGGCAGGCCCGCCAGCATCGCATAGGCCAGCGATTGCGGGATCAGCATCACCGTCACGATCACCGCCGCCATCATGTCATTGGCGAACGTCCCGCCATTATAGGCCCGGCCCCATTCAAGAATGGGCAGATGTTCCGACAGTTTCACGCGTTCAGCCCCCGGCTTTTTCCGGCACTATAGAGCGTTCAGCGGAATTTTCAGATAGCTGGTGCCATTATCGTCCGGTTCCGGCATCTGCCCTGCGCGCATGTTGATCTGGATCGAAGGCAGAATCAGCCGCGGCATGTCCAGCGTCGCATCCCGCGCCTCGCGCATGGCGACGAATTCGTCCTCGGTGATCCCGTCATGGACGTGAACATTGTTCGCCCGTTCCTCGGCGACCGTGGTTTCCCACTTGTACTCGTCCCGGCCCGGCGCCTTGTAGTCATGGCACATGAACAGGCGCGTTTCGGGCGGCAGGCTCAGCACTTTCTTGATCGAACGGTAGAGCGTGCGGGCGTCTCCGCCGGGAAAGTCCGCCCGGGCGGTGCCATAGTCCGGCATGAACATGGTATCGCCCACGAAAGCCGCGTCGCCGACCACGTAGGTCATGCAGGCCGGCGTGTGGCCGGGCGTGTGAATGGCATGGGCCTCGATGTTCCCGATACGGAATGTGTCGCCGTCCACCATCAGCTTGTCGAACTGGCTGCCGTCGCGCTGGAAGCGGGTGCCTTCATTGAAGATCTTGCCGAACGTGTCCTGCACCGTGCGGATCTCGGCACCGATGGCGATCTTGCCGCCCAGCTTTTCCTGGATATACGGCGCGGCCGACAGGTGATCGGCATGTACATGGGTCTCCAGGACCCACGCGATCTCCAGATCGTTTTTCTGAATGAACTCAATGATCTCGTCTGCAGACTCGGTGTTGGTCCGTCCGGACGCAGGATCGAAATCCAGCACCGAATCGACCACGGCACAGGTCTTGGTGTCCGGGTCGGCCACAACATAGCTCACCGTGAACGTGGGCTCGTCGAAGAAAGCTGTCACAACTGGATTGGTCATCGCGGGCTCCTTAATTTCTGGTTTTGGCTGTTTTTGAAATGCGCACACCGGGATCGGCCTGCTGGCCCAGCATGACCGAGCAGATCGCATCCACCATGGAATGCGCGCGCTTGTCTGAAAGTGTATAGAAAACCTGCCGCGCATCCCGGCGCGCCGTCAGCACACCCTCCTCGCGCAGCTTGGCGAGTTCCCGCGACAGGCGCGGTTGTGGAATGCCGAGGTCGGCTTCCATCTCTCCAACTGACGTTTCACCGCCGCGCAGCTGGCAGCAGATCATCAGCCGGTCCGGGTGGCTGAGGGATTTGAGCAGGCCTGTGGCTTCGGCCACCAGCGGCTCCATATTCTCACTGTCCCTGATCATTTCGATCTCTCCGGTCTTACTTTACACTTTACATAAGCGTAAATCATGAGATTCCAAGGGGCCGGATGCCCGATTGCGGACATGCCGCACCCTCGTGGGACTCACCCGGCCGGCCAGACAGATCCCGTTTCGGTGCCTTACAAAATTCTGGAAACCGGCAGGCCCGGCTGTTGCCGGAATAGCGCAGTCGCGTGGCAATCTGCGGTTTTCTCTCTGCGGTGCGGCATCAATCAGCGCGTGTCATGGAACGGTGACAAATTCGAAATCAGGCCGTCAAGAAACTGTGGGAAGGCGCCTTCGTTCACAGAGGGGTCTGTCATGACAAAATCATATCGTTCACTGCTCGCGCTCGGGGTTGCCTCAGCCGGACTTATCCAGGCGGCGTCCGCCGACATCATCACCGGCAAGGTCACCGATGCGTCCGGGGAAGCACCGCTCCAGGGCGCCCTCGTCACCATCGAGGAGCTGGGCCGGACCGTTTCTTCCGACCGTTTCGGGGCCTACCGCTTCAACAATATCCCCGCCGGCGACTACACCCTGTCGGTTTCCTATGTTGGGGCTGACACCGTCACCGCCGATGTCTCCCTGTCCGGCACCGCAACTGTGGACCTGACGCTCGGCGGCGATGTCCGCTACCTCGATAACGTGCTCGTCGTCGGTTCTTCGGCCGCGCAAGCCGGCGCCATCAACCAGCAGCGCGCATCTGACGCGCTGATCAACGTGATCGACTCCGACGGTCTCGGCAACTTCCCTGACACCACTGTGGCAGACTCGCTTTCGCGCGTGCCGGGCCTGTCGATCGAGAATGACCAGGGCGAAGGCCGCTATGTTTCGATCCGCGGCATCAATACCGACCTGATCTCCGCCACAATCAACGGTGTGCGTACCCCATCCCCGGAAGACCGCCGCGGCGTCCTGCTGGATGGCGTGCCATCTGACCTGCTGGACGGCATCGAAGTCCAGAAGTCTCTCACGCCGGACGTCGATGCCGACACGATCGGCGGCGTCATCAACCTGAAAACCATCTCGGCGTTTGACCGCGACGGCCGGTTCTTCCGCGCAAAACTGGAAGGATCCTACAACGAGATCACTGAAGAGATCTCACCGAAAGGCACGCTGACCTATTCCAACGTGTTCGGGGACAAGCTGGGTGTTGCCGCCTCGCTGAACTATCAGGACCTCCGCATCCAGGCGCACAACAATGAGACCGGCGGCTGGGGCTTTAACGACGATCTCGGCGCTTTCGTGCCGGATGACGACTATGAGCAGCGCTTCTACGACCTGACCCGCGAACGCATCGGCATGGTCGTCAACATCGACTACCGGATGACGGAAAACACCGAGCTGTACCTGCGGACTCTGTATAACCAGTACAAGGACGATGAAACCCGCAACAAGTGGGAGATCCGCAGCCTCGACGAGGAAGACCCATCCCTCACCAGCACGGGCTACGCTTTCGATTACGCCGAATCCGACGCCGAGGCGCGTATGCGCGAAGAAGTCCGCAACATCCAGACTTACGCGGTGGGCGGCCAGACCTTCGCCGGCAACTGGGCGTTCGACTACGAGATTTCCTATGCCTATGCCGAGGAAGACGATTCCAATAATCACGACGTCACCTTCCGGTCGGACGACATGGAAGGCAGCGGCATCCTTCTGTGGGACAATTCCAACCCGAAAAAGCCGGTCTTCTCCGGCCCGGGTTTTGACTTCCTGCTCGACCCGGCAAACTATGAAATGGATTCCTACGAGCGCGAATTCACGATCAACGAAGACACGGAATGGTCCTACAAGTTCGACGTGACGAACGACACGGTTCTGGGCGACACGCCAGTGACCTGGAAATTCGGCATGAAACTGCGCGACCGGGAAAAGGTCCGCGATGAAAACCTGATGATCTATGAGCGCGACGACGTCCTGCTCACCGATTACATCACCGACAATGCCCGGATTTCCGGCTGGCGCATGGGCAACCCGATGTTCCAGTGGCCGAGCGGCGAGCTGACAAAGGCCCTGCGCAACGACTTCACGGCTGACGAACTGGACGAGGATGGCTCAAACTTCGACAGCCTGTCGGCGGACTACACTATCAAAGAGAAGATCCTGGCCGGTTACGGCATGGGGACTTTCCAGATGCAGAACCTGACCGCAGTCGTCGGCGCGCGGGTCGAGGCAACGGACGTCTCGTCAACCGGCAACATCTTCTTTGAGGAAGATGATCCGGCCAATGTCGGCCAGCGCAAATATGATGACGATTACGCGCACTTCCTGCCAAGCCTGAACCTCAAATATGCGTTTGCTGACAATCTGATCGGCCGCGCGGCCTACTACTCGTCGATCGTGCGTCCGGCCTTCGGCGAAATGCGTCCGACTTTCGCCCTGAACAATGACCGCGACGAAGCGGAAATGGGCAATCCGGACCTTGATCCGTACGAGGCCGCCAACATCGATGCGTCCATCGAATACTATCCGACCAAGCTCTCCGTGATTTCGGCCGGTGTATTCTACAAGGAAATCCGGAACGCGATCTTCCCGGTGACCTATGACATCGCGGATGTCCCCGGTTCGATCGACCTGAGCTTCCTGGACGCCAACACCCTCGCCGGTCTTGAAGAAGTATCGACCTATATCAACGCTGGCAAAGCCACGGTGAAAGGGGTCGAGTTCAACTACGTCCAGGGCCTCGGTTTCCTCGGTGACGCGTTCGAAGGCTTCCTCGTTTCGGCGAACCTGACATTGGCCGACTCTGAAGCGACGCTGCCGGATGGCCGTGAAGTGCCGCTGCTGAAGCAGAATGATACGGTCTGGAACGTCTCGCTCGGCTACGACAAGGGCCCCTGGGACCTGCGCGTCTCCGCCAATTATCGCGGTGATTATGTAGACGAACTGTTCGGCGAGAACCTCGACCGCTACACGGGCGATCACATGCGCGTCGAAGCCTCTGCCAAGTACGAGCTGAACGATCACATCCAGGTCTACCTGGAAGGCAAGAACCTCACGGACGAGCCGGAGTTCTACTACCACGGCAATGAAAGCCGCCTCTCTCAATATGACGAGTTCGGCTGGTCCGCCGTTTTTGGTGTGCGGCTGACATACTAATCGGCCTACGCTAGTAGTTTGACTCAAGGGGGCCGGGATTCGCCAAGCGGATTCCGGCCCGGTCACACAAGATCAGGATATTTTACAATGAAATCCACCTATTGGCTCGCCGCCTTCGTGCCGCTCGCAGCCTGCGCCACTGCCCCGGCGACCTTCGCCGGTGATGTCGCCACGATCGTGGCCATGAACGAAACAGCGCCGATGAATGGCGAAGGCGACCTCGCCGACGACCCGGCGATCTGGGTCAACACCTCTGATCCCGCCAGCTCGCTCATCCTCGGCACCAACAAGGATGAAGGCGTCTACGTTTACGCCCTCGATGGCGGGGAGCTCCAGGAATTGCCCGTCGGTCAGGTCAACAATGTCGATCTGCGCGGCAACATCGCCGTCGCCTCGAACGATTCGCACAACGTCATTTCATGGTTCGATATCAATCCATCAACCCTGACGGTCTCACACATCGGGGACTCGCCGACCGGCAAGGAAGAGCCGTACGGAATCTGCGCCGGCATGTCGGGCGGGACCTACATGGCGGCCGTCACCTACAAGGATGGCACGGTCCAGCTGTGGTCGGCGACGTGGGAGACGGTCGATACGCTGTCCCCGTCACTGGACCGCGTCGTCAAACTGCCATCCAAACTGGAAGGCTGCGTGTTCGACGATGCCAATGAGCGCCTGTTCGTTGGCGAGGAAGCCTTCGGCGTGTGGGCGGTGGACCTGAAGGACGAGACGGCTGAACCGCTCGTTGTGGACACGATTGCAGCGGCCAACGGCCTGGTCGAGGATGTCGAAGGCATGAGCCTCTGGCTGGGCGACGATGACCAGTCAGGCTATCTGGTGGTGTCGGCACAAGAGGCTGACCGCTATGTCGTTTACGATCGCGCCCCGCCCTTTGCCCCGCGCGGCGTGTTCATGATTGCAGACAATGAAGCCACCGGGATCGGCGGTGTGACCCATACGGACGGCCTCGACATCTCGTCCACCCCGCTGCCGGGCCTGCCTGGTGGTCTTCTGGTCGTGCAGGATGACGCCAATCCGGTGTCCGAATTCAATCAGAACTTCAAGATGGTGGACTGGACCGCCGTCTCCGAGGCACTCGATCTCAACTGATCAGTAGTGCACCAGGATCCAGACGCTGGCACTGTAGATCAGGGCCAGCGTTCCGATCCGCACCACAGCCGAAATCATATACGGCCGGATATCATCCCATGTCGTGACACGCGCAACGTCGGCGACGGCGGTCGCCACATCATGGTGCATCTGGCTGCGGTCTTCGCCCGCCAGCATCAGCATGACCGCGCCCGTACGCGTCTGCTTCTGGTTTCCCGCCTCGACCAGCACTTCTTCGAAGACACGGGCCGCAATGGTCTCTGTCACCGCACGCTTGGGATGCCAGCCATGCCGGTGCAGCTCTGTCAGGGTGAGCTTGATTGCGGGGTAATTGATCCACAGGTCGCGGATCATGAATGCGGCAAGCGTCATCACCGTGATGGTCGCGAAAATGGGCCGCGGCATGCCAGCGAAATGGTGCAGGCCCCATAGCCATAAGAGGATCGCCAGCTTGATCCCCGTGGCAATGGCAAAGCGCCGGAAGCTGCGGGAGACGAATAACATCGTATCCGCGCGAATGCGGTGGCGCGCTTCCTGGACTGCGGACTCGACCGCCTTGCTCTTCCGGCCGCTGATTTCCTTGCCCAGCAGTTTGCGTCCGGCCACAAGACCGGCGCCGAGCGCTGAAAGGATCATGAGCGGGACACGCATATTACTTATGTAGGGTGCGCCGGGACGAATGTCTCGCCTGCCCTTCACTGCTGCCACATCGTGTTGCGATTATTACAGCATCGACATGATGAAGCGTTCTGCGTGGCGCTGCGCGGTGTGCGGATGCCGAACGACCGAATAGCCGAGTGCCATGGCGATGGCCGTCGTGGTCAACGGCTTCCGCTCGACAAAGCTGCGCAGCGTGTCCAGCGGCAAATCCGCCAGCGCGTCCGCCGTCGCCTCTTCGACCTCGTCCACTTCCTGTTCCATGGATCGGAAGGGCTGAAGGCAGAAAAACAGGCAGACAGCCGCAAGCAACAGACCTACCCCGGCCACCGTGAAGGCGGCCGCTGCCAGACCCATCACCTGAGCCAGGGAAATCGTTATGGCCACGAACAATGCCAGCACGCCGCCAAGAGCCAGTACGGCTCCGACGGCTGCGGCAAATATGCGGAGCTTTGTTTCGTCCACGATTACTTCCGTCCCAACATGGCGATCAGCAGACCGGCACCGAAGGCAGCACCAACTGCAAGCATTGGTTTTTCACGAATCTGCGATTGCAGGTCGGCGCGGGCTGACTGCAAGTGATCGCCAGCGTCATTCGCCAGCTCCTTGCCCTTGGAAACGCCATCGCCAGCTTTTGAGGCGGCGAGCCCTTTGAGGCTTCCAAAAGCGGACTGCAGATCCTTGCGCAATGTCGCCATGTCGTCCTTCAGCAATTTCAGATCGTCTTTCAGGTCTTCGTCATTGGCGGCTGCATGGCTTTCTTTAGCGACTGTGCTCATGGGATTATCCTTTTCCGTTTCGTACAAGAACCAACGGCCAGACAGCGGCATGGTTCCATGGCATGGCGAAACATTCATTCTTCCGGACACGGAATCGTGAGGCATCCATATGGAACGGGAATCCTTGCTGCACGTTGATGTCGTGAAAGGAGATAATTATGCAAACGCAACAAGAAACTGACCTTACACCGAACGAAGCCCGTCAGGGCGAGCGTGTGGGCCTTGTCTGGGTACTCGCCGCCGGGACGCTTGTCGCAATCATGGGTATCGGAGCGGTCATGCTGGCTCAGGCCTTCTGATCCATGTTTCGCGCAAACGAAAAACGCCCTCCCGCCGGGAGGGCGTTTTTGTATTCCGGAAGGCGTTTCCGTCAGGCTGTCTCGCGCGCCGGATGAAAGAACAGCGCCTGTCCGATCGCGGCCTTCACCGTGTTCTCCTGGAACGGTTTGGGGATCAGGAAGGTCGGCTCAGGCCGCTCGCCCGTCAACAGGCGCTCCGGGAAGGCCGTGATGAAGATGATCGGCACATCCATTTCCTTGAGGATGTCGTTCGCCGCATCGATCCCGGAGGATCCATCCGCCAGCTGGATGTCACAAAGGACAAGACCCGGCGGATCCGATTTTACCATCTCCATAGCTTCGGTATACGTCGTCGCATTGCCGGTGACCTTGTGCCCCAGCTCCTCAACCAGGCTTTCCAGGTCAGCCGCGATGATTGGTTCATCTTCGATAACCAGCACCCTGGTGGACAATTCCGCCTCGATTTCGGCGATAGCGGCACGTTCAAGTTCAGCCTGGTCGCCTTCGCTGACACCAAGGATGTGAGCGGCTTCGCTACGCGAAAACCCCTCCAGCGCGGTCAGCAAGAACGCCTGCCGCTGGATAGGCGCAAGTCTCTGAAGGCGTTCCGTGGCGGCGTCGCCGTCTTCCGTTCCGCCGTCCAGTTGCGCCCCGGTCGAGCCCCAGACGACATGGAAGAAGCGATATAACGCAACCCGGGGGTCACCTTCGGTATCCATTTTGTCGGGAGAGGCGGCAAGCGCCTCAAGGGAAGCACGAATATAGGCGTCACCACTGTCCTGATTGCCCGTTAGTGCCCGGGCGTAGCGTCGCAAATAAGGCAGGTGCGGCGCCAGATTTTGTACAAGATTCATGGGAAAAACTCCATCAACACTGCGTTAACAACCCACGTGCCGCGAATTGGTTGCATAAAAAATCGGTTTTTTTTGCGGTTTTCGCGGAACCTTTGGTGAATTCAGGATTTATAATGACAGATCAGCGCCTCAATCGCGCACCAAATCGAACTGTTTAGGGCACTTTTGAAATGGACGACAAAAAAACCGACGGCCGCAAGGTGGTCGATCCGGAACGAAAGCGTCGCGGTGACCGCCTGGGAGAACAGCTTCGCCGTCTTTATGACGACGTAACCCAGGAGAATGTACCGGACGATTTCATGCGGCTGCTTGAAGAAGCCGACCGCAATCGTTCCTCCGACTCCCAGAACAAGTCTTCGTAGGTGGATGCATGAGCGAACCAACCGAACGACTTGATGACACCACATTCAAACAAGAGCTCGCGGCATTGATCCCGCACCTTCGTGCCTTCGCGCGCAGTCTTTGCGGCGACTCGACCCTCGCTGACGATCTCGCACAGGACGCAATGCTGAAAGCCTGGCATGCCCGCCAGAGTTTCCAGGCCGGCACCAATATGAAAGCCTGGGCCTTCACCATCCTCCGGAACATTTTCTACTCTGAAAAACGCCGCTCGTGGCGGCGTTCGTCACTGGACCCGGAAGTCGCCGAAGCGACACTGGTCTCACCGGCAAACTCCGGCGATGAACTCGACCTGCTTGCCCTTCGCAATGCACTCAAAATGTTGCCCGATGACCAACGTGAAGCCCTCGTCCTCGTCGGCGCTGGCGGTCTGGCCTATGAAGAAGCCGCAGAGGTTTGCGGGTGTGCCGTCGGGACGATCAAGAGCCGCGTGTCGCGCGCCCGCAAAGCCGTTGCAGAACTGCTGGACAACAATACAGCCAGCTACAGTGGTGATGACAGCATCCGTTCCGAGGAGGCATTCGACGACATCATGAAACAGGCAGCGGCCATTTCTGCCGCCAACGGCAACTGATCCTGCGTGCCTGACCGGGCGGCCTCATCCAGCCTGCGGCGTCGCCTGGTGGCGACGCTGGCTATTGCATTGACCCCGGTCCTCCTGCTCGGCGCCGTCAGTGCATACATGGATGCGCGCGAAGCCCTGAGGACGCGGAGCAATGAGTTATTGCTGATCGCTGGTGCATCCGTGGACGGGGTCGATCAGACAATTGATGAAGCCGAATTGCTGCTCAATCTGTTCAAGGATGATATCGGCACCAGCAACTGTGGCGAAATCTACAACAAACTCCTGCCCAGCGTCCCAGCCCTTTCCAGCCTCATCCGCTTCGACGCGGACGGTGTGGCCCTGTGTGCCAACAATCGAGAACCGGGGTTCAAAATGTCCAACCCGGACTGGAACCAGCGACTGAAGCATGAAGTAGCAACGTTCCGCACCGACGCCTTTTTCGGACAAGCCACCGAAGACTGGATCTTTGCCATTTTCACGCGGGTCGACACACCCGACGGCACTTTTGACGGATCGGTCGCGCTCGGGCTCCGGTCCCGGTCGCTGGCCAGCTTTGCCCGGGCGAGCGTCATTGCCGACGGTGTCGAAGTCGCCATTGCCGATGGCGACGGCCGTGTATTCGGCTCGGAGCATTTCTCACAGATCGATCCGAATTGGGTCACCGAAGCGGCGGAAACCCGCACCTCGAAGATGTTCGTTCTCCGGCGTCAGAACGCCTCGCCGATGGATGTGGTGATCCGGCCAGTTGGGCCCGCAAATGTTTTCGCCGTCATATCACGGGAGTCACCCGGCTTCTGGAGCGAATTCACCCTGCAGCCGGTCTCGTCATTCGGCCTGCCCCTACTCGCCTTTTCCATTGCGCTTCTGGCTGTCTGGCTTGCCATCGACAGTCTGGTGCTGCGCTGGCTCTCCCGCCTGATCCGTATTGCGCGTGTCTACGGCGCCGGCCGATATGCCTTCCGGGCGGGCGACGCCATGGCATCCGCCCCCGTGGAGATCGCCGAACTGGCCGAGGCGATGGAAGACATGGCCACAGACATCGACCAGCGCGACAGCGACCTGAAAGCCGCCATCAACGTCCGCGACGCGGCGGTGAAAGAGATTCATCACCGCGTGAAAAACAACCTCCAGATCGTCACCAGCTTCCTGAATCTTCAGGGACGCCAATTGCAGGACCCCGAAGCGCGCCTGGCGATTTCTGCCGCCCGGCACCGGATTGATGCGTTGGCGATTGTCCACCAAACGCTGTACCAACACGAGCGCCTTGAGCTTGTCAGCATGCGGCCTTTCCTGAAAGGACTGATCGACCATCTGGCGGAAGCCCTGGGCATGGACACGCGAAACATCCGGATTTCGCAATCCTATGAGGATATCGAACGCCCGGCCGACGATGCCATTCCTGTCGCACTCTTTCTGGTCGAGGCTGTCACCAACACCACAAAGTATGCGTTTGGCGACGAAAATGGCGGCGAAGTAACGATTACGCTCACGCTTGATGAAGATGGCAACACCACCTTGAAGGTCACGGATAACGGGATTGGCTTCGACACCTCATCAGGTGACGTCCGGAAGGGGCTGGGCTCAAAGCTCATGACCGCGTTTTCACGCCAGCTGCGCGCGGAGCTGACGATCGACAGCACCCCCGGCGAAGGCACTGTCATTTCGCTCTACATGCCGGACATAAACAAGGCCCCGGGCTGAGGAGCGCGGGGCCTGTTTAGATCCGTTATCCGGATTCCTGATTATTTCTCGGCGGCCAGGGATTTCAGCATCCAGACGGCCTGTTCGTGCCAGGACATACGCTCAGTCAGCATGTCTGCTGTCACATAGTCGCTCTTTTCTTCGCACCACTCGGTCGCGGCGCGCATATTGAGAACGGCCGTTTCGTGGTCGGCGATCAACATGGTGAGCATTTGCCCCACGGAGCGCTCCTCATCCCGGTCGTTGATGGAGGACAGTTCGCCATATTTGGTATAGCTGGCCGGCGCCTTGTGGCCGAGCGCCCGGATACGTTCCGCCAGATCATCAATGGCTTCGTACATGTTCTCGTACTGCTCTTCCGTCAGCTTGTGTACGCCCATGAAAGTCGGGCCGGTGACATTCCAGTGGACACCCTGCGTCTTGATGAACAGCATGTAGGTGTCGGCAAGGACAATACCCAGCGCCTCGGCAATCTTCTTGCGGTCTTCCTCGGAAATTCCGTTCCGTGTTCTGAAATCGGGTTTGGTAATATTAAGGGCCTCAGTGGCCATGATAATCTCCTTTCGTGTCTCGAATGAATGTCTGCCGGATCTTACTGCGGAGGATCGGCAGCTTCCTCCATCGCCTCACCGGCTTCATCGATCGCGCCGTCAATATCGTCGGCAGCATCTTCAACAGCGTCCGCCGTTTCATCTGCAGCGTTATCAATGGACTCACCCACCGTATCCGGCTGGTCCATATTATCGACGGCTTCATCAATCGACTCGCCCGCTTCTTCCATCGGGCCCTGGTTGGCATCGCAAGCAGCGAGCACACCGGTGGCGACTAGTGCAGCAGCAATAATTTTCATACGCATCTCAAATCTCCTTTGATGATGTGCCCCCTTGAGAGTCACGTTGATACAACGCCCGGCGGACGCAACTGTTCCATCCTCGAGAGATTCCAGACGCTTCTTGTTTTCTGCGTGAACCCGTTCCCGTCATAGCTGAGCGCCATCACACTCATCACGTCACCATCGAAGTCCAGCACGTTGAAGGAGGGCGGCACGTTCCGAAGACGCATCGACAGGGTGCCCGATGTTACAGCAACATAGCTTCCTTCCGGCACACGGATGATCTCCGCCTGCGGGGAGTGAACATGCCCGGTGAGCAGGACATTTGTACCGCTCCGCCCCAGCTTGCGGCTGGCACGGTGCCCGCGCCGGGTGGCGGTCTGCAGGGGCGTGTCTGTCGGCGGGATGAAAGGATGGTGGCAGCTGAGCAAGCGGATGCCCTCAGGGCTCTCCTGCTCCAGTACGGCGTCCAGATCTTCAAGGTCAACGGACCCTTCCGCCCAGTTCCGCCGCGCCTGCCAGCCGCGCGCCGTATTCAGTCCATCGATCCGGATGTCCCCCATACGTAGCGGAAACGCAAAGTCGGACAGGTATTTCTCATACCGGCCAAACGGGTTCAGCACACGATGATGCAGCTGGAACATCGGGGTGTCGTGATTTCCGGGTGTGCAGGCGCAAGGCAGCCCCAAATCCTGGAGCCACCGCCGGGCCGCTTCGAACTCCCGGTGTTTCCCGCTCTGCGTCAGGTCGCCCGCGATGACAAGTGCATGCGGCGCGACCTGCTCGATCGAGCGGACTGCGGCATCAAGCACGCGCGGGTCAGCGGCGCCAAAGTGAATGTCAGCAAGGTGAACAAGCCTCAATGGCTCGCCTCCGCACACAATACGCGGGCAGCGTCTTTTACAAGGTCGATCCGGACGGGCGAGGAAAAGGTCACCTGCTCGCCATCCAGGGTCGCCGGAATGTCCGCACCCGCCAGGTCCTGCACGGCAACCGTGTCGGACACATCATGCTCGACCGGACCGGCGTCTTTCCATCCATGGATCATGGCGTCGAGCGCCGTGGAGAAAAGTTCCATCGTGCTGTTTGGATCAATCGCAGCGATTTCAAAGGCAGGGGATGGCCCGCTTTTCAGCGTTACGGCTGCGGCCACCGCTTGAATATCCTGCTCTGACAGGTCTGACCTGCCATGCTGTCTCGCCCCAGACAGTTTCAACCTGGTCTCGACATCCAGCACCTCCCCTTCGACAAGCGCCTGCGCAGCATCGCGCAATTCGCCCTTGCGGACAGCTTCGCGCGTTTCCGCAAGCCCCGTCAGACGGCCGAACAGGGCGGCGACATAGAACCTTCGGTTCTCGATCTTACCCGCTGCAAGCGTTTCAGTGGCCGGCTTTGACAAAACCCGCGCCAGGATCTGGTGCCAGGCCTCATCGCCATACAGACGCTTCGGCAGCATGTTCATCGTGCCACCCGGAAGCGCCAGGACCGGCGGGCCAGAGACACCGCAGGCAGTCAGCGCACAGGCAAGCGTGCCATCGCCACCCCAGGCAATAACGCCATCCGCGCCGCTGCTCGCAGCAGCTTGGACATCGTCCTCAAGCTGGTTGGAACGACAATGCAATTGCGCAATGTCGTGCCCGGAAGCGCGGATCGCCGCCTCCAGCTCATCCGCTGCGCCTTTCGGCACGGACCGGGACAATGGATTGATGATCACTGAGAATTTCATGCAGGAGTCTCCGTCAACGGGATTCCAACGCACCAGGCGGCTGCATGTTCCATGCGGCGACCGGGAACCGAAAACGAGACGGTGCGTTCCTGGTCCATGAACGACGCATCCCCGACCCGACTGAGCCCTGTCTGCCACCTTCCCATTCGATCGACATGGAAGGCGACAGTGCGCTCACTGGACCGCATTCGCGGACCCCGCGCATTCCGCGCTGTGATGGCCCTTGCGCTGGCTGGCGTCCTGTCACTTCTTTCGTGCCTGCGCGCCGGAAACACACCTTCAGCCACCCGCACAACGGACGGGGCGGTTCTTTTGCTCACCCACAAGCAACCCTGAGCGGTTGAATTTCCTTTCTCCGCATAAAGAAAGAGCGCACCGGCCTGGTGCGCTCTTTCCTCCCCGATGCCGAAAATCTAGTTCGACATCTCGTCCTTGACTTCATCTGCCGAGTCCTGGATCACACTGCCGCCAGCTTCGATGTCTTCACCAGCACCGGCAACAGTGTTGCAGGCCGCAGCCATCAGCGTGATCAGTCCGAAGCCTGCAATCTTGAGAGCATTCTTAGCGGTTTTCATGAATAATTCCTTTCCGTTGAACCATGCAGCAGCAACGTTTGACCAAGAGGAATGTTCCCGGATTTTTTCGCGGAACACTTTGATGGCAGGTCCGTTATCTGACTATCGGCACCAACGCCGAAGGGAAACGAACAAAGGAGATCAACATGCTTGGCTGGGCCATCGCATTTTTCATTCTCGCCATCGTCGCTGCGGCTCTTGGCTTTGGCGGTATCGCCGGCGCTTCTGCCGGAATCGCGCAAATTCTGTTTTTTGTCTTTCTCGCCCTCCTTGTGCTGACCTTCGTGGTCCGCGCGGTGAAGGGGAAAAGCGTCACCTGACGCGACGCTTACGGAACGCAGTAAAAAATGGGCGCCCAAGGCGCCCATTTTTTTCGTTTGATGACATCAGGACTGTTTGCCAGGTCAGGCAATGCGTGTGTGCGCAACTTCCGGAGACGCTGCGACCGTCACGCGATTACGTCCGGACGCTTTCGAACTGTAGAGCGCCGCATCGGCCAGGGCGAAGAGGTCCTCCCCGCTGCCATGATCGGGCGTCGTTGCAACACCAAAGGACGCGGAGATGTCAGAGATAACCAGATCACCCCGCACAATCGAGATCTGCTCAATCTCCCTGCGGATTGCCTCTGCGCGGCTTGCGGCAACGTCAGCCGAGACCCCTGGCAGCAGGACTGCAAACTCCTCACCTCCATATCGAAATGCGAGACCGTCTTCCCGTGTCAGCCCGCCGAGCACCTGCGCCACTTCGCGCAACACATCATCACCGGCGGCGTGGCCATAGGTGTCGTTGAACTTCTTGAACTCATCCACATCAATCATGATGACGCTGACTTTGCCGCCTGAACGCTTTAGGTCGCCCAGCGCGTCTTCAACCTTCTCCTCCATCCGCCGGCGATTGGAGAGGCCGGTGAGCGGGTCTGCCATCGCCATTTCGTGAAGCGTCTCACGAAGCCGGATGTTCGAAAGCGACAAGGCAATGTTCTCTGCCAGCATCTGAATATAGGTTTCTGCGCGACTGCTCGCTTCGGACTCCTCGGGCAGTTCCATATAGAGGAGGCCGACAACCTCGCGCTGGGTCATGAGGGGAATACAGACGGACTGCTTCTCGTCCTCGTCCGCACCCTCCAGGTGGGCGCAAGGCACGTCCGCGTCCGCTTCGCGATGGTAGTGCATGGTCCCCCGGCGAAGGCCCCAACAATCATTCATCATGAACTCAGACGCAGCCTCGCGCGGGGTCAGCCATTCACAGGACGCCACCATTCCAGAGGCGTCATGGTTGAGCACATAGAGCCGTCCGGCGCAGTTCGGGATAATGACTGGCACGAAGCGGCGCACCACACCTGCGATCTCTTTCATGGTGTCACAGGCCTGCATGCGCTGTGTCATGCGAGACATAAGATTACGCAGCTGCAGGTCATGTTCGAGCTCGGTTTCAAGGCGCTGGCGCTCCAGCCCGTTCTCGCGGAAGACACGGATGGCCTGCGCCATGTCACCGATCTCGTCGACCGTGTCGTATTCCATCATCTCCGTATCGTATTCCTGAGCGGCCAGACGACTGACGACATCGCTGAGCTTGACGACCGGTTTCAGAATCCGCCGCTTCAGCACATAATACAGGACGATGAAGAAAATGAACGCCGTCGCCAGCACCACCGTTTCCGATACAGCACGCCAGAAGCGCGCGAGGCGCTCGGCGGCGAGCACTTCATTGTTGGTGCGCTGATCGAGCAGCGAGTGGAAAGTGTTGATCCGGGCGTCGATCAGGTCCAGCTCATTCTCATAGTGCGACCCGAACAGGTATTCCCGTGCCGCCGCATCATCACCCGTCTGGTAAGCGTCGATCGCAGCGTCCTGCTCGTCTGACAACTGATCGGCCATCTGGACCGCTTCGGACAGAGCCCTAATCTCCGCATCGCCGGCACCGATGTCCTCGATCGCAGCGATACGGGCTTCATCCTGCTGCACGGCCTGCCGGAGGTGGAGATAGTCTTCGAGAAACTCCTCTTTCCCGGTCACGACATATTCCCGCGCTCTGTCCGAAAGCCGCAGAACGTCATTTCCGACGGCCGCAGTCCGCTCTTTCAGTTCATCGGCACGGCTGACTGCCGCACGCTCGTCTTCGAGCGCGCTGGACGCAAGAAGCATGGTGACGCCGCCGGCAAGGGTCAGCAGCACGGTGGCTGCATAAGCGATATTCGTAATTGTTCTCAGGCGCATAGGCTGAGCCATACACCAGAGACGTTAAGCCCATTTCTCCTATAAACCGCCAAATTTTATCGATTTGGCACAGTCCAGCTTCAGACCCTCGGTCTGGTTGCGACTTTTCCGCGGCTGGGATGAAATGCTGGAGCGGGTAGACGGAATCGAACCGACATACTCAGCTTGGAAGGCTGCTGCACTACCATTGTGCTATACCCGCGCCGTAAGCATGCAGCCGCCTGAAGTGGTGGAGGGAGCTGGATTCGAACCAGCGTACCTTGCGGACCAGATTTACAGTCTGGCGGTTTTAACCACTCACCCATCCCTCCACGGGACCTCACGGGCCGCACGGCGTTGACGCCGTCCGACCGGGGCTTCACATAGGCGCCGCAGCACCGCCGATCCACTCCGGAAGCGGCCTTATAAGGAAACACCAAATGCCGCGCAACCATGGAAGACGGCGAAATGCACACGGCCGCCCGGGCCGGCCGCAGGACGGCGGCCCTCCGTCGGGGCACCGGCCGGGCCCCCGGCATCCCAATAAAGGCCACACATCTGATGAATCAGGAGTCTGGATCTGGGGAATTCATGCGGTCGAAGCGGCGCTGGCAAACCCGGAACGCAAGCTGATCCAGCTGCTGGCGACCGAAAATGCCGCGGCCCGCCTGCCTGCGGGATCGCCAGAACCGCAGATCGTGACGGCCAAGGACATCGACACGCGGCTGCCTCCCGGTTCGGTCCACCAGGGCCTCGCCCTGCGCGCCGAACCGCTGGACCCGGTCGCGCTGGAAGACCTGATCCATGAGGGCGTGGACCGGATTGTGGTGCTGGATCAGGTATCAGACCCCCACAATCTTGGGGCCATCTACCGGTCGGCTGCCGCATTCGGCTTCGGCGCGCTCGTTCTGCAAACCCGGAATGCCCCGCCAATCACCGGAATCGTTGCCAAAAGTGCTGTTGGCGCCATCGAAACCGTGGCCGAGGCCCGCGTCGTGAACGTTTCCCGTGCCCTCGAACAGCTGGGAGAGGCGGGGTATCACACGGTCGGCCTGGCCGGTGAGGGCAAAGCCGACATCGCGCAGGCCGTCAAAGGGGCCGGGAAACTGGCCATCGTGCTGGGCGCCGAAGGTCCGGGCCTCCGCCCGGGCGTCGCCAAAGCCTGCGCCGAACTTGCCCGCATCCCGATCAGCGCAGCCATGGAAAGCCTCAACGTGTCCAATGCTGCCGCAATTGCCTTCTACGAAGCAGCCCGGAACAGTTTTCCCGGCGCCTGAACCTCTGCTAGGGTCCGGCCGGGATTCACCGTACGGAGCACGTGATCGCCATGTTGAGATTCTTCTCGATTCTTGTCCTTCTGGCTGGCCTGATCGTGGCGGGCTATGGCGGCGCCCGCATGCTGGAGCTGTACGGACCTGGCAACGCGATGACGAAATCTGCGGCGCTCGAGTCAGACATGGCGGAACCGGCACCTGCAGAAGAGGCGTTCGTCGAAGACGAGGTCATGGTCGAAGCCCTGCCGGAAGCCGAGCCTCTGCCGCCCGGCCCGGAAGACGAAATCCTGGCTGAAACGGCCTCCGTCCCGTCCCTTTCCCGCTCTGTGCCCGCGCCGACGCTGGACCAGCCAATGTCCAATCCAGACGGCCTGTCAGGCAGTGGATCCGCCGCGGCTGAATCCATGGCGAGGGTCGAAGTGGCCCCGGATGTCATGGCACCCACCCCATCCGATGCGTTCCTGAACAATCTCAAGACAGTGCCGGTAGCCCACGAGACGCCGACAACCGCCGAATACAAACGGCCCTTCGAAGCCGTTCTTGCCATCGACGCCACCGGCGATTCCACGGCCGTCGATGCCCTGCCGGGCCATGGCAATATTTCAGAGGGCACAGCCCAGGTTTCCAAAACGGTCGAGGCCCGCCTGTCCGGGTCGGGTTTTGCCATCAAGGCGATGACCCCGGAACAGCAAACCATCTCGCCACTGACCGAGAACACCTGGCGCTGGTCCGTCACCCCGCTGACGGCCGGCAATCAGGAACTGACCTTCGACATTTATGCCATCGATGAGGGCCCGGCCGTGCCGTTGCGCACGTTCCACAATACGGTGACCGTGCAGGTGACCGGCATCAACCGCGCGATTGCCTTCGCCGATCAGGCCAACCCGCTCGCCGTATTCCTCGGCGGGATCGGCTCCGTGCTCGCCGGCCTGTTTGGCGCCATCAAGTTCGTCCGCCGCCGCTAGGATATCCGGCACAGCCGCCTGTTATCTCCAGTCAGGCGCCGTATTATGCTTCCGGCGGGAGAGGTTCGCTTTGACTTTCCGGTCAAAGGCCGGTTTGACTCGCGGGTATGAACAAGACGTCCTCCACGCCGCCTTTAACCCTTGATGCCGCGCAGGAATTTCTGCGCGAACAAGCCCAGCGGATCGACATTGATCCGATGACCAATTCGGTCTTTGCGCTGACCCAGACCCTGTTCCGGGACATGGAAGACGGAAAGGCCAGCCAGGCAGGCCTCACGGCGCTGGCCAATGAAGTCCATCTCGAACTCATCGACGAACGGGCCAGCCGTTTCCGCGCCCAGCATGCCGGGGCCGACGAAACCGCCGCCTGGGCCCCGCTGCTCTCCCGGCTGGAGGAAATCGCGAAGCAGGGGTTCGATGCCTTCGCAGAGGCCGTCGCGCAGGAACGCGGCGGGCTGGTCTTTACCGGCCACCCGACCTTCGCCCTGTCGACAGAGCTGCGGGCCGCCTTCGCCGACCATGTCGGCAAGCCGACCAAAGCCAGCCGCGCCCGCCTCGCAAAACTGATCAAGGCCGACAGCCGCGACTGGAACCAGGCCATCAGCCTCTATGGCGAACATGAGGAAGTGCAGACCGCCCTCGAAAATGCCGCGCATGCCCAGCGGAAGATGGCGGAAGCCATTCTCAAAATTGCGAGGACATCTTTCCCGGATCGTTGGCGGGAGCTTCGCCCGGCGATGCCAACGTTGGCATGCTGGGTCGGCTATGACCTCGACGGCCGGGCCGATATTCACTGGTCGCAATCGCTGACCTTCCGCCTGACGGAAAAGGCCATGCAGCTGGAGCGGTATGCTGACCGGCTGGGCACGCTGCTTGCCGCCCATGGCAAGGTGCCGGGCCTCAACGGCCTCGCCCGCCGCCTCGCCGCCGCGGCCCGGCTTACCCGGTCTCATGCAGAACTGTTCGCGAAAGACCTGACCGATGCCGACAATCTGGTCGCGGCTGCCAATGCGCTGACCGGACATGACCAGCATATCATTCTCGATGCCGCCGCAATCACAGCCGTGCTCGACTCTGCCATCCCGGCCGCAAGCGATGCCCTCGCCGCGGACCTGATCGCCTTCCGGGCCGAAGTCGCCGCCCAGCAACTCGGCACCGCCCGCATCCATTTGCGCGTCAACGCGGCCCAGGTGCGGACGGTCATCAACCGGGACCTCGGCCTCGAGACAGAAGATCGCGAGCTTGGCCGTGTGGCGCTGGCGGAACTCGCCCAGAAGGCCCGCAAGTCAAAACCCGTGAACGTCAATTTCGGCGACCTGTTCATGGAGCAATCGACGGCCCGGCGGCAGTTCATGATGTGCGCTCAAATCCTCAAGCACATCGATGCCGGCTCGGTCATCCGTTTCCTGATCGCCGAAAGCGAAAACCCGGCCACCGTGATGGGCGCGCTCTATCTTGCCCGCCAGTACGGTGTCGATGAGATGCTCGATATCTCACCGCTGTTCGAGACGCCGGAAGCCCTGGAAACTGGAGGCCGCTTCATCGAACGGCTGCTGGAGGAGCCCGAATTCCTCGCCTATGTGAAAGAGCGCGGCTATCTGTCGATCCAGCTCGGCTTCTCCGACGCTGGACGGTTCATCGGGCAGGTCGCAGCCGACATGGCGATTGAGCGCATTCACAATCTTATCTCGCGCGCGCTTGCCGCGAAGAATGCCGATGTCGACCTGCTGATCTTCAACACGCATGGCGAGTCCATGGGGCGGGGCGCATGGCCGGGCACATTCGAACAGCGGTTCGACCATTTGCTGACGCCCTGGACCCGGGCCGGCGCGGAGATGCGCGGCCTGAACCTGCGCCATGAAGTCAGCTTTCAGGGCGGGGACGGTTACCTGCACTTCGCAACGCCTGTCCTGGCGGACGCGACCATGGCCGCCTGGGGCGTGCACATTTTCAAACCGGTCGACGAAGCGTCGAAGACAGACCCGTTCTATACGCGAACGGACCTCGTCTGGGACTTCTACCGCGCCCTGCGCGCCTGGCATGAACGTTTGTTCGTGAACCCGGATTACGGGCGCCTTCTGGGCGCGTTCTCCAGCGGACTGACGGTCAAAGCAGGGTCACGGCCGAAGCGCCGCGCGGCCGGCCCTTCCGGCCCGCGATCCCTGCGCGCGATTTCCCATAATGCCACGCTGCAGCAACTGAGCGTTCCGGCCAACACCGCCGCCGGAATCGGCTCGTCCCTGCAGCGCGAGACGGAACGGCTGGTGGAGCTGATCGATACCAGCCCGCGTATGCGCCAGCTGGTCTTCCTCGCTGCGAAGGCCCGCGGACTGACCAGCCTGCCCGCTTTGCGCGGCTATGCCAGCGTCTATGATCCGGGCGTCTGGATCGCCCATGCCCGCATGATGAAGACCGAAAGCGGCGCCGCCGCCTACAGGGCCGTCTACTACGCCTTGCGAGCCGATGAGACAGCCGTCTCCATCAACCGGATCGCCAACCTGCTATCGGTCGACTTGCGCCGGTTCGACCGGCTCACTGCCCAGCTGCAGGATGCCCCATCCACGGAAGAGCGTCATGAAAACCGTCTCGCCCTGCACGTGCTTCACGCCGTTCGACAGGCATTGATGATGCGGGCCTTTGCCCTGGCCGGCCGCTTGCCGCGGCTTTCGGAACGTCATGATGCCAGCGCCCGCGACGTCGTGAACATGATTGCGGAAATGCGCTTTGCAGAAGTGGTCGAGCTGTTGAGTGAGATCTTTCCCCGCGCCCGCGATCAGGACACACCTCTGCAGGCCCTGACCGAACCCGGCAGCCAGACCCGAAGCACGTCATATGGGTACGAACGCATCCACAAGGACATCATTGCGCCGCTGGACGAAATCGGCCGGACCCTACACGGGATCAGCCTGGCCATCACACACGCCTATGGCGCATTCGGTTAGGCGCAGCGATCAAAATTCCGGAATATTCGTGTCCCGGGCGTTAAAGTTGAGGCCTCTGGAAAAGCGGCGGCTGGTCGGCAGGCTCAGGACGACTCTGTTGCGCCGGCGGTCGATCTGCAGCCGGAAAGACGACAGGAGGTCGAGGCCAATCACCATCGCCGGTTCTTCGTGCATACCAAGATATTCAAACAATGGCGGGTCGCTCACCAGGATATCCATATCCGACACCCGGTAATCTCCGATCTCCAGGACTCTCAAAGTGGCAACGCGCAGGGACTGGTCACCCCCTGTGGCTCCCTGGAGGATCTGTGTTTTTTCTTCGTTCGTTTTCGTATGGGAGCTTTCCGCAAACCGGCTGTTGATAAAGGTCACGCTGGATCCGGTATCAATCAGTGCCCGGCCTTTACGGCCATTGATCCGGACTTCTACGAAAATCAGCCCGTTCTCATCGGCGTATTTCAGTGAACTGGATACCCGGCGGACGGACCGGTCGGGCCGCCCGTCATAGACCATCACCTGCATGTTCTCGAAATCGAAGTCGATCACATCGCCTTCAAAAGCGCTCGCGGGCAGGACATTCTGAGCGCCCGTGACATCCAGATCCACGTTCAGGGCAACCGGTACATCCTGCTTCATGACGTTCCCGATCAGCAGCGTCTCCAGCTCGACAACAGGATAGATACCCTCTCCGGTCAGGCCCAGTACGTTGATCAAAGGCGGATTTTCTTCAACGTCCAGAAGCTCGGCCAGACGCGCCGTGCGCCGGTTGATCATCGGAAAAGTCGCTGCGGTGTCGATGATACCGGTCGTTCGATCGTTCCCGTTCACTTCCAAGTGCACGACCATATGATGATATTCATTCACCTCGAACGGGATAACCAGACGTTCGTTGGCAAACGCCGGAAAGCAGCCCATCAGGGCCAGAACGCTGAATAAGGCACCTTTGACATGCCACCGGTCCGCCATTTTGGTCGGCCCGCGTTTCGACTCCCTTGTCATCTTATGAATATCCCACATTCGATAGAATATTCAAAGTCACACTGTATTGACGTTAGGGACTCTGCCCCGGCGTCACGACTTCCGCTGCCCCTTACGTTCGCGTAAACCTGCGCCATACTAACTGAGGAAACCGGAGACTGATCATGGCTGAGGCCTTCATCATTGATGCTTGCCGCACACCGCGCGGTATCGGCAAAGTTGGCAAGGGATCGCTTGCCCACCTGCACCCGCAGCACCTGGCCGCCACCGTGCTGGGCCAGATCGCCGAGCGTAACAAGCTCGACACCGCCACCGTGGACGACGTCATCTGGGGCACGTCCAGCCAGCGCGGCGCCCAGGGCGCCGACATGGGCCGCATGGCTGCCCTCGACGCCGGCTATGACGTGAAAGCTTCCGGTGTCACGCTCGACCGCTTCTGCGGCTCCGGCATCACCACTGTGGCACTGGCCACGGCTCAGATCATGTCGGGCATGGAAGACTGCATCGTGGCCGGTGGCTGCGAGATGATGAGCTACACGGCGGCGACCGCCGATCCGAAAAACCCGCCGATGATGGACGCCGGCAACCTGCACCTGCGCGAGATGCACCCGCAATCGCAACAAGGCTGCTGCGCCGATGCCATCGCGACGCTGGAAGGCATCAGCCGTGAAGCCGTCGACCAGCTGGCCGTGGTCAGCCAGGAACGCGCCGACCGCGCCCTGAAGGAAGGCCGTTTCGACAAGTCGGTCGTGCCTGTCTACAACCGCGACGGTTCGCTCGCCCTCGACAAGGATGAGTTCCCGCGCCCGGGCACCTCGATGGAAAGCCTCGCTGGCCTGAAGACCGTGTTCAACATGTTCTGGGACGTGCCCGTCGACGACAAGGGCATGACTTATGGCGGCCTGATCGAGAAGAAATACCCGCAGCTGAAAGGCAAGATCCAGCACGTGCACCATGCCGGCAACTCGTCCGGCGTTGTCGACGGATCCGGCGCCATCCTGGTGACGTCCGAGGACTATATGAAGAAGCACGGCCTGAAGCCGCGCGCCCGCGTTGTGGCAACGGCGAACATGGGCGACTGCCCGACGCTGATGCTGAACGCGCCTGTTCCGGCCGCGCAGAAAGTGCTGGCCAAGGCTGGCCTGACGACCGGCGACATCGACGTCTATGAGATCAACGAGGCCTTCTCGGTTGTGGCCGAGAAGTTCATCCGTGACCTCGATCTCGACCGCAGCAAGGTCAACATCAATGGCGGTGCCATGGCGCTTGGCCACCCGATCGGCGCAACCGGCTCGATCCTGATCGGCACGGCGCTGGACGAACTTGAGCGCTCCGGCGGCCGCTACGGCCTGGTCACCATGTGCGCCGCTGGCGGCATGGCCCCGGCAATCATCATCGAGCGTATCGACGCCTGATCGCCTGATTGATCACCTGCCTGACGGCAGATTCTGACAAGCGCCCGGTTCTGGACAAGGACCGGGCGCTTTTCGCTTGGGATGCCCCAGAATCCACAAATGCAAATGCGCCTGAGAATTATTTGCAAAATTACTTGCGATTAATTCTCATTTTCATTAGGCCCCTCCTGAACGGTCACAAACAAAGGCCTCAGGGAGAACTAAATGAGACAAGCCATTCGCAAACCGCGGAGCCTCCGCGCACAGGTCGGCATGTATGCGGCAGTCGCCGTTGCAGCCACCGCGCCGGCCTTCGCAGACGAGCCCGACGAGCCGGAACTGCGCAATGAAACCATCACCGTCACCGACGTAACAGCTGACACCAATCCCTATGGCGACCCGGACGCACCCTACCGGGCCATCCGTTCGGCCAGCGGACTGTTCACCGAAGACCTGCTGAACACGCCGAAGACCATCACGGTCATCACCGACGAAACGCTGCACGACCTCGGCGCCAAATCCTTCCGGGACCTGTTCCGTGCCCAGCCGGGCATCACGCTCGGCACCGGCGAGGGCGGCAACGCGTTCGGCGACCGGATCTTCATCCGCGGCTTCGATGCCCGGAACGACGTCTATGTCGATGGCGTGCGCGACCCCGGCGTGGGCTCCCGCGAGACGTTTGCCGTTCAGCAGATCGAAGTGCTGAAGGGCCCATCCTCTGCCTTCGGCGGCCGCGGCACGACCGGCGGCGCTGTCAGCCTCGTCTCCAAGAAACCGGGCAAGGGCGACTGGGGCGATGTCGAGTTCACCCTCGGCTCCGATGCCACCCGCCGGGCCACCCTGGATGTGAACCACGAGGTCACCGACACCTTCACCGTCCGCGTGAATGCCATGACGCACAATTCCGAGGTCGCCGGGCGCGATGAAGTGTTCAACGACCGCTGGGGCGTTGCCGCCGCCGCAGAGTGGACTCCCACGGACGCGCTGACCTTCGGCGTCGACTATTATCACCTGTCCTCCGATTACCTGCCCGACTGGGGCCACCCCTATGACACCGAGAACAACCGCCCGTTCGCTGTGAACCGGGACAATTTCTACGGCGTCCTTTCCCGCGACTACGGCGAGACCTTTGCAGACGTCTACACGGCCAACGCAAACTGGGTGATCTCCGACAAGGTCGAATTCGATTCCATCCTGCGCTACGGCCAAAGCAAGAATGCCTACACCGCTTCGGCCCCCGAACGGCCGGATTCGGTCGCCCGCACCGTCAGCGCCAACGGCAAACGCCGCGACGCGGTGACCGACTACTGGACCAATCAGAGCCGGTTCACCTTCCGCTTCGACACCGGCACAATTGGCCACACGCTGGTGACCGGCATCGAGCTGTCGCGTGAGGAAACGCTGAACCGCCAGCGCGTCTTCACGGAATGCGCTGAACTGCCGTGCACCGGCGCGACCTCCAACCCGCTGCTGAACCTCGACCGCCCGGACAATTCCATTCCGTGGGGAAACGATACCGAGGTGACCGGACGTCCGGTCATCAAGACGGAAACCGCCGCGCTCTATGCCCTCGACACGCTGACGTTCAGCCCGCAATGGGAAGCCTTCATCGGCGTGCGGGCCGACACTTACTCCGCCGACGTCACCGGCCTGACCGAACGCGACGGCTCAGCCGCGCCGGACCGCTCCGCCGACAGCGACTTCTTCAACTGGCATGCCGGCCTCGTGTACAAGCCGGTGGAGAATGCCTCCATCTATGCGAGCTACTCCTCCGCCTCGAACCCGCCCTGCGAACAGCTCGACGCCTTCGCGCTGGACTATGGCGGCTGTGATGCCCGCATCACCACGATGGACCCGATCGACAACACCTCCTTCGAACTCGGCGCCAAATACAATCTCGGCGGCCACCTGGACCTGACCGCGGCGGTCTTCCAGATCACCCGCGACGGTGTCCCGATCTCGCTTGGCCGGGGCGTCGCAGGCACCGGCGAGCAGGAACAGGAAGTGACCGGTGTGGAGTTCGGCATCGCCGGCAACATCACCGAGAACTGGAGCCTGTTCGGCGGCCTCACCCTGTTCGAGACCGAAGTGACCGACAGCACGATTGCCTCCCAGATCGGCGAGATGTTCCCGAACGTCTCCGAAGAGAGCTTCACGCTGACCTCCCGCTACCAGATCACCGACCGCCTGCACCTTGGCGGCACGGCCGGGTACAACAGCGAGAAGTTCGGCGGCACGGTCGCGGCCGGTTCCACCTTCGTGCCGGACTATTGGCGCGTGGACTTCTTCGGCGGCTACCAGCTGACCGACACAATGGAAGTGACCTTCAATGTGCTGAACGCCACGGACGAGCTCTATTACGATGCGCTCTACCGCTCCGGCACGCCGTTCTCCTATGTTGCCCCGGGCCGCTCGGCCCTTGTGACACTGGACATCGACTTCTGATCATCCGAAAGAGGGGCGGCCCTTCCGGGGGCCGCCTTTCCAGTTTTCCGGTAGAGTGACCTCATGCTGATCTGCATCCCAAACGTCCTGACAAAAGCGCAGGTGAAAGACATCCGCCAGCTGATCGATGCCGCCGAATGGGTGGACGGCCGCGTGACCGCCGGGGTCCAGTCGGCCGAGGCGAAGCGCAACACCCAGCTGCCGGAAGACAGCCCGGCCGCGCGCAAGGCACAGCAATTGGTCAGCCTGGCCGTCGGCAACAATCCGGTCTTCCTGGCGGCGGCACTGCCGCAGAAAGTGTTTCCGCCCCTGTTCAACCGCTATGTCGTCGGCGACCAGTTCGGCGCCCATGTCGACAATGCGATCCGCTCGGTCAAGAATTCGCCGGAGCGCATCCGGACCGACTTGTCCTGCACGCTGTTCCTGACCGAACCGGAAGACTATGACGGCGGCGAACTGGTGATCGAGACCCTGTTCGGTGCGCAGGAAGTCAAACTGGAAGCTGGCGACCTCGTTCTTTATCCCGCCTCCAGCCTGCACTCTGTCAGCGAGGTGACGCGGGGCGCGCGCATCTCGTCCTTCTTCTGGCTACAGAGCATGGTGCGCGACGATGGCGAGCGCACCCTGTTGTTCGATCTCGACCAGTCCATCCAGGCGCTGGTGGCGGAGAAGGGCCACAAGGACCCGGAAGTCATCCGCCTGACGGGCATCTATCACAACCTTATCCGGCGCTGGGCCGAAGGCGCCTAGGTATCTGCCAGCACCTGCGGCCGGAGTGGCGGAGCCATCCGTTGGGAAGTTTGGTTCTTTGTGGCGCATGCTTCGACTTCGCTCAGCATGAGTCCGGTATTTGTGGCGCCTGAGAACGAGACTCATCCTGAGCGAAGTCGAAGGATGATGGCGGCGCACAATGCCCCGGCTAAGGCGGACCTCGCACATACTGAACCGGACTAATCCGGACTATGTCATGACTAAGCATGACCATACCGGACTTCACCGGATCATGAGGGATCTGCGCCTCAGACACGCACACGGGCACATCGCTGCCGAGGGCAGGACGGTCCCAGCGCGGAATGCGCGGCGCTTCATATGTGTAGAGATCACCGGGCGGCGGGGCATCGGCCACGAATACAAGCCGAATGTTTCCAAAGCAATCGACCGCCATAAGCGCATCCCGCCCGGTGCGCGTATGCCAACGGGCAATGCGCACCAGGTTCCACACCAGCCACGGCCAGAAGAGCGGCCAGACATGGGTAAAGTAGCGTTGGAGGTCGGGATGCATGCCTCGAAGCGTAGGGGCCAGGCCAAGCGGGCGGATAGAGCGCCCTTTTTCAAGCGGCCTTCCCAATGAAACCGGGCCCGAGGCGAGGGGATATCGCCCGGCCTGTCCCCGCCAGACTTCCCCCTTTCCGTCTTCCCGCTTATGGTTCGCTCCAACGGGAGGATCTTCATGAAATACGCATCCATTTTCGCCGCGCTCACCGGCGCCGCCCTGCTCGCCGCCTGCGCGACAGCCCCTGCGGACACGCCGGCCGTGTCTGCCGCGCCGGCCTATGATGAAGCCTTCCCGCCTGCGATTGAGGAAATCTCCTTCGACAGTCATGGCGACCGGCTGAATGGCCTCGTCTATGTGGCCGACGGGCCGGGACCTCACCCGGCTGTGGTGCTGCTGCACGGCTTTCCGGGCAATGAGAAAAATCTGGACCTGGCGCAGGACATGCGCGCGGCGGGCTGGAACGTGCTGTTCTTCCACTATCGCGGCGCCTGGGGCAGCGAGGGCGACTACACCCTCACCCATGTGATCGAGGATGTCGCCAGCGCGACGGACTTCCTGCGTACCCATGCGGACCAGTACCGGACCGATCCGGATCATATCGTGCTTGTGGGGCACTCCATGGGGGGCTTCGCCTCGCTTCAGGCCGCCGCGCGCGATGACGGCATTGCCTGCGCCGCGGGCATCGCCCCGGCAAATGTCGGCGTGATGGCCAGCGTCTTTGAAGCGGACCCGGACGCGAAGGCCGGCTTCATGGCCTACAGCGACAGCCTCCAGATGCTGCACGGCCTGACCGGCGAGAAGATCATGGCCGAGATCGCGGCCAATCGCGACGCGTTCGGCCTGCAGGGCCTCGCGCCGGAACTGGAAGGCAAGCGCATTCTCGTCGTCGGCGGCGACAAGGACGCCTCCGTCCCGGCCGACGCGATCATCCGCCCGCTCATCGCCGCCTATGAGGCAGACCCGGCCATCGACACAACGGGAATCGTCCTCTCCGGCGACCATTCCTTCTCATGGTCGCGCGACGAATTGATCGGCACCGTGATGGATTGGGCAGAAGCCTGCCGCTAGGCGGCCGTCCAGGCCATGGCCTCATCCTGTGACGCCAGCGGGAACACCCGCATCTTGCCCGGAATGAGCGGCGCGAAGAAACGCATCGAATTGGCCAGCCAGCCAATGTCGGTGACCATGGCGATGCGCTCGAACGCGGTGTAGTGCGCCGTGCCGAAGACGGCATCGTCCAGCATGGCGTGGGCCGTATAGGTTTCGAATTCGGGGCCGAACCGGATCAGGATGCGAGCCTTGCCATGTTCCTTGATCGCCGCGTCGACCGCGGGGACAAGGATCGTCTTGTAATCGGAATCGGTGATCTTGCCCTCGGCATCGAAGGCAACAATCCCGGGCGGGGCGGAAGGGATGCGCTTGAACATGCCCTTCAGATGGGCGCGCCCTGCCCGTCAGGCAAATGAACTCGCGGCCATGTTCACTCCACCGCCAGCCGCGTTTCCAGACGGGACCGGGCCTCATCCGCCAGCTTTGTGTTGCGGGCGAGATACCAGCTGGCCGAGTTGCCTTCGGTATCTTCAGCGGCCGGATCGGCCCCGGCATCGAGCATCAGTGAGATCAGCTCTTCGGAGGCATTCTCGGCGGCGTACATGAGTGCCGTTCGGTGGTCCCGCTGTAGTTCTACGCAAGTCAGAAAGCCAGTTTGGTAGGGGCTGTCGTCAGTTGTTTGGTTTACATCGGCACCTGCAGCCAGCAGGAGCCGGGCGGAGTCCGGCTGGTTTTCCTGCGCGGCATACATCAGCGCTGTCTTGCGAAATGAGTTGGTCGCGTCATCCGGTGGTGCCCCCTCTGAAAGCAGCATGGCCAGAACATCCGGCCGGGTGACCGCCGCAGGCAGGATCGCCACATGCAGGGCCCGCTTGGCATACCATTGCCTTTTCTGTTCACGTTCAGTCGCTGGGGGGCCGGCCGCCGGCAGCACCAAATTGTATAGCTCGCGAATTTCCTCAGTCGGCCGATTAACATAAATCGCTGCAGCAATGGCGGCTCCGTTTACCGGACCGGACTGCCAGAGCGGCGCCGCACTGTTCCGGACACCCGCAATGACTTCGTCGAGTATTTCGTCGAGCGGTGCATCCCAATCGAAATCCACGGGATCGCTGGTCGGGTGCGCGATATAAAATGGCGGAACCAGGACGGCGAGCGCCATATCATTGTTCCGGGAATAGAAGACGCGGTCAACGAGTGCACGCCAGGCTTGAAGTGCTTCGGCCTTTGCCTGCTCCGGCGGCATGGCGAACCGCTCCGCGTAGTATTCCTCCATGCGACGGAGAAATTCCGGCTGGTCCGCCTTGAGTGAGAGATAGGTCTGCCAACCTGACGGGTCGCTTGTCCCCCAGCTCAGGGGGCGCACCTCTCGGGCAACGTCGTCCTGGCGCTCTTCCTCGGGTTCAAACCGTCCATTCGGCTCCGGCCAGGCCTGCGGACGGTGGAACAGGTCGGGCAATATGGCGTCCGGCGGCACGCCAACCCATCCCCTGTTCGCGTGGCACCGCCCACCCTGATTGGCCCCGGGCCCGGCATACATCGCCTTGAGCGCCTGATAAAATGGTGAAGCGGAAATGAAGGGCTCGAACTGCTCCGGCCCCGGACGAATCTGAAGTTCGCAAACCGTTTCAGCCTCTTCAGCGGGCCAGATGCGGCGTACGGATTCGCGTTTACTCTGTTGGCCCCTCGAAACGCCCCGGCCGTCCGAGACGGTATAGAGCACCCCTTCATGCAGGAACAACTGGACCCGGTGGAGCCGGCCGAAACTGGCGACCGGCCCGCCTGTCACCTCGGCTGCGAGTTCGTTCCAGTTATAGGTAAAGCTGATCTCCCCGTACCGCTCCGGATATTGAGCCTGCATGGCTTCAAAATCGGCGACCGTGTCAAACAGATAGAGACCCGCGCCGCGATACCGCCATCCCCTATCGTAAGACACGACGAACAGGACTTCTTCATCCCCATCGCCATCAAGGTCATGACGCGCTTCAAATGTCTGGCCGTAGAGCGTCTGGGTGCGTGCCGCCCGCCCGCTTCTCACCGTTTCCGGAAAGGCGAACACCGCCTCATGCGGAATGGCGGACAGGTCGAGATCGGCGGAGTCCAACCGCCCCGCAGCGCCGAACAGATCCGTCCAGGCCGCGGCGAAGGGCTGGCACAGTTCTGGCGCGTCATTGCGGGTGAGGTGCGGCTGGAAGGGCGCGATGTTCCAGCCGGTTTCGCGCGGGGGCGGCTCCGGCTCGGCTTCGGCATGGGCGGAGACTGTGGCCAGCGCCAGAAGCCCTGCGGTCAGCGCGCCTCGTATCGTCTTCATTGCCTGCCCTTTCTGCCTGCCGTCACAATCTCCTAAACGGAGAATGTGTCAGCAATCCAAAATGGACAGTTTATTTTGAAGGCGAATTCGAGACGAAGGGCCTAGTTCGGGCGGTCTTCTTCGTGGTCGCCGTTCCAGAAGCGTTTGATGCGGCCGAGGAAGCCTTCGCTTTCGGGGTGGCAGTCGGCGCCGGAACAGTCGCAGAATTCGCGCAGGATGTCTTTCTGGCGGGGCGACAGGTTGCGCGGGGTTTCCACGAACATCTCGACGAACAGGTCGCCGGTATGGCCGGACTGGCGCACCGACGGCATGCCCTTGCCGCGCAGGCGCAGCTTGCGGCCGGTCTGGGCACCTTCCGGCACCACGACGCGGGCACGGCCGCCATCAATGGTCGGGATCTCGATCTCGCCGCCAAGCGCGGCCGTCACCATCGGCACCGGCGCGCGGCAGTAGAGGTTTGGCCCGTCGCGTTCGAAAATGTCATGCTCGACGACATCGACGAAGATGTAGAGGTCGCCCTTGCCGCCGCCATTCGCGCCGTCTTCGCCCTCACCGGCCAGCCGGATACGCATGCCGCTTTCGACGCCCGCGGGGATCTTCACGTTCAGCGTGCGCTCTTCGCGCACCTGGCCGGCCCCGCCGCAATCCTTGCACGGCTTCTTGATGGTCTTGCCCTTGCCGCCACAGCGCGGGCAGGTGCGTTCCATCGTGAAGAAGCCCTGCTGGGCGCGGACACGGCCAGCGCCGCCGCAGGTGTCGCAGGTTTCCGGCTCTGTGCCCGGCGCGGCGCCAGACCCTTCGCAGGTCTTGCAGTCGACGGCCTGGGGCACGTGAATGGTTTCGTCCTTGCCGGCATAGGCTTCGGCGAGGGTGATTTCGAGATCGTAGCGCAGGTCTGCCCCGCGCTGGGGCCCGCCGCGGCGCCGGCCGCCGCCAAAGCCGCCCGCGCCGAATACCTGGCTGAACAGGTCCTGGAAAATGTCTTCGGGGTGGACACCGGCCCCGAACGGATTGCCGCCGCCGCCCATGCCGTTCTCGAAGGCGCCATGGCCGAACTGGTCATAGGCCGCGCGTTTCTGCGCATCGGAGAGGATCGCATAGGCCTCACCGACTTCCTTGAACTTGTCTTCGGCTTCCTTGTTGTCCGGGTTCTGGTCGGGATGGTATTTCATCGCCAGCTTGCGGTAGGCGGATTTCAGCGCCTTGTCGTCCACGTCACGTGAGACGCCCAGAACCTCGTAATAATCGCGCTTGCTCATGGATGAATGGCTCGCCGTTTCTCTCTAGTCCTGCCCTGCCGCGTCATGTGGGGCGCGAATTACACACGTGCAAGGGAGGGATGCAGGCAGAATGCGCCGGTTTCCCGGTCAAATTGCCTGCTGGATTGTCTGGATCAGCTGGCCCCCGGGCCAAACTGGCTGGCGCCCTTCTCGATCAGCTCTGCGCCGGTCGGGCGGATCTGCATGACGGCGAGGCCCCGCTGGCTGGTGCCGTCAATGCGGAAGCGGAACAGGCCGTCGACGCCGAAGAAGCCGTCGGGGTCTGTCACGCCATTGTATTTGAGGTTGTCTTCCGCTGCGAGACGCACCGCCACGGCGGCCGCATCATAGGCCACGGCGGCGAGGTCTGTCGGCGCCTTGCCATAGATCCGGCGATAGGCTTCGCGGAAGGTGGTGAGATTTTCCGGGTCCGGCGCGGGATAGACGGCGCCATCCAGCGTCGGTTCGCGCCAGACGGATTCATCGCCCCACAGGCTGGTGCCCATCAGGGTGACATGGGTCATGTCCACGCCGTTGTACGGCAGCAGCGGCGCGATGGAGAGCAGCTTCACGCCGCGCTCGGGGATCATCACGGCCACCTTGTCGCGCGGACGCGTCGCGATTTCGGATTTCAGGATCCCGGAGACTGACCGGGCCGCTTCCGTGGCGCCGGTTTCCGGCATGTAGAAGGCCGAGGTCAGCACCGTGCCGCCGACATTGAAGGATTCCGTGCGCAGCGCGGTCTCGATCTGACGCCCATAGGCTGTCTGCGGGCCGAGAAAGACGAAGCTGCGGATACCCTGCGCGGCGGCGTATTCGACCATGCGGCGGACTTCTTCCTCCGGCGAGATGGAGGCGAGATAGGCGCCGCCGCCCGCCGCGGTGCGGTCGGTCGAGAAGGCAATGACGGGGATCTGCTTCTCCTGCGCGCGCTCGCGGATGGCTTTCACATTGGCGCCGAACAGCGGGCCCAGCACGACATTGGCCTTTTCCCGGATGGCCTCATCGATGCGAGCCTCGGTGACGGAGGTCTTGCCGGCAGTGTCTTTCGGGATGATCAGGAAACTGTCGCCGGCATACTGGAACAGGGCCAGCTCGATCCCGGCCAGCATGCTTTCCGCTTCGGCGCGGACCTGGGCGTTCGGGTGGGAGAATGGCAGCAGTACGGCGGCGCGCTTGATCTCGCGCCCTTCCATGAAGGCCGGTGTCAGGCCGCCATCGCCGCGCACCTGTGTCAGGTCTTCCGGTTCGCCGAGGTCTGTGACGTCGACGCCCTCTTCCGGCTGTTCGGTGGGCTCGGTAATCGGTTCGGCGCGCGGGCTGCCGGTGCCGATCTGGACCGGCGGACGCGCGGGCGCGCTGGCGCAGGCGGTGGCGAACAGGAAACCTATGAGAAGAAAGCTTGGCGCTTTGATCGTCCTGAGCAATGGTTGCAGCAATGTCATCTCCTGAAACATCTCCTGAAGCATCCGGCGCGCAGACGATTCCCGGCTGGCGCGACTCTAGGGGGGCCGGGCCGGACGGGCAACCGCCCCAATCATCGGCACAGGCATTGTCCCCGGGTCTCTATGTCGTCTCCACGCCGATCGGCAACCTGCGGGACATTACGCTCCGCGCGCTGGACGTGCTGGCCGCGGCCGACGAAGTGCTGGCCGAGGACACGCGCGTCGCGGGGAAACTCCTGTCCGCCTATGGGGTTAAGGCCCGCCTCAGCCCTTACCATGACCACAATGGGGCGGAACGGAGACCCGAACTCCTGCGCAAGCTGGCCGAGGGCGCGCGGATCGCGCTGGTCTCCGATGCCGGCACACCGCTTGTCTCCGATCCCGGCTGGAAACTGGCGCACGAAGCGCTGGAAGCCGGCCACCGCGTGTTCCCCGTCCCCGGCGCTTCAGCCATGCTAGCCGGGCTGGTGGCCAGCGGCCTGCCCAGCGACCGGTTCTGCTTCGCGGGATTTCTGCCGCCAAAACAAGGCGCACGAAAGCAATCCCTCGAAAGCCTGAAGGCCGTTCCAGCAACGCTGATCTTCTATGAAAGCGGCCCGCGGCTCGCCGACACGCTGGCAGACATGGCCGCCGTGCTGGGGTCTCAGCGGACAGGCGCGGTGACGCGCGAGCTGACCAAGATGTTCGAGGAAACCCGCCGCGGCACGCTGGAAGAGCTGGCCGCGCACTATGCCGAAGCCGGCGGCCCGAAGGGCGAGATCGTCGTGCTGACCGGACCGCCGCTGGATGAGGCCGTGACGCCCCAGCGCCTTGACGCGGCGTTGCGCGAAGCCCTCGCCGACCAGCCGACCAAGGCCGCCGCCAATGCCGTCGCCGACGCGCTCGGCCTGCCAAAGCGGGAAGTTTACCAACGCGCCCTGCGGATCAAGGCCGATGGTTGAGGCAAGGCCTCACACCAGGAAACGCTCCATCAGCAAGGCGTCATAGGTTACGCCATCCAGACGGCGGTAATCCCGCCACATCCCGGCTTCCGTGAACCCGAACTTCAGGAACAGGGAAATGGCCGAGACATTGCTCGTATAGACGGCCAGTTCCACCTTGGTGAGACCGCTTTCAGGGGCATGCCCCAGGGCCGCCTCCAGCAACCGGCTGCCGAGCCCCCGCCCTCTGTGAGAGGCAAGCAGGCCCATGCCGAGCGTGCCGCGATGCGCACATTCCGGAACCTCGTTTGGAATAATATCGACCCAGCCCACGACGCGGCCCTCGTCCAATGCGCAATACATAGGCCAGTTCCGGGCGATCATCCGGTTTGGAAGGGCGCGCTCCGGATCGAAAGGCGGCAGGGAAACAAGACCGAGATAGGCCTTCTCTGCCGCCACCTGTTCGCAGGCCGACCGCCAGCCCGTAATCAGGCCTTTATGTATGTAGGCAATGTCCATGGCTATCGTCCGCCTGGTCCTCCATAAGAGAGGCCGGAATGCCTCACGTCCAATTCTACCAGAGATGACCGCCCGGATAAATCGAGACGACAAATGGCTGAAGCGAAACGGCAGGCAGCGGAAAGACGGGGCCGCAAGGGCGAGAGGCTGGCGGCGCTTTACCTGCGGGCGAAAGGCTATCGCATCCTGGACCGGCGCGTGCGCACGCCGATGGGCGAAGTGGACCTGATTGCCAAACGGAGCGGCGTGGTCGCCTTTGTGGAAGTGAAGCACCGCAAGACGCTGGACCTGGCGGCTGATAGCGTCACGCAACGCAGCTGGCAGCGCATCGACCGCGCCTCGGAATACTGGATGGCCCGCCACCCTGCCCTCGCCACGTGCGGCTGGCGCTACGACATTGTCGCCATCGCCCCATGGCAGCTGCCCCGGCACATCCGGGACGCCTGGCGGCCGGGATTGGCCTGACGCCCCGGTGCAACCTGCCGGGAGATAATGCGCCGCCTGCGGAACGATTGGGTGGCTTTACTGCCCCAGACGCCCTCACCGAGACCGGCAGAAACCCCCGAGCCGCGACCATTTGGTCGCAGGGGCTGTTAACCGACAATCAAGCAGGTCCGCTTAGTTTCCTCAGGGTGGAGAGTTAATTTTTTGGGACGGGGACAAGTTCATGCAAGCAGTCGCTATGGCCGAAGCCAAGCCCGCAGCGGTGCCCTCAAATGGGCCGGATCTGAAGCAGGTATTCCGAAACGCGCAACGCGCCTTTGACCTGATTCAGAAGCATCGCACGCCGCCGGACCCGAAGACCTATGCCGTCTGGTACGCCTATGTGGAGGCGGCCGACACACGCGTTATTGAGCGCGTCGATCACGCGATTGCCGCGAATGGCACGCTGACGCCTTACGATATCAGCGCGATTTTCCAGGAATTGCTGACCGAAGAACCTGCCGCTGTTTCGGCGCGTCATACGATCGGCATGGCCATCGAAAAGGAAATCGATGAAGTCATGAAGATCATCCAGCAGGGTGTTCAGAACAGCGACGATTTCGGCGCTTCGCTCGACAAGGCGAACGAGGAATTGCCCGGCGCGGCATCCGGCGACCAACTGGCCACGCTGGTCTCCACCCTGATGGAAGACAACAAGCGCATGGCCGAAACCACGCGGGAACTGAACCAGGGCCTGATGGAATCGCAAAAGCAGATCGCCACGCTCAACCAGGAGCTGGAGGAAGTGCAGACCCAGTGCATGCGCGACCCGCTGACCGCCATCGCCAACCGCCGCGCCTTTGACGAGCGGCTGGAACGGGAAGTGTGCGCCGCCGCTGAAACCGGCGAGAAGCTCTGCCTTGCCCTGGCCGACATCGACCACTTCAAGAACGTCAATGACACCTATGGCCACCAGGTCGGCGATGCGGTGCTGCAGCAGTTCGCGGCCGTTGTGACACAGAACATCAAGGGCCAGGACATGGTCGCCCGCTATGGCGGCGAGGAATTCGCGATCATCCTTCCGGAAACGGACTTGTTCTCTGCCTATAATCTGCTTGTGAAGATCAAATACAACTTCAAGAGCGCCGAGACCCCAATCGAAGGCACGCTGAAGACGCTCAAGGATGTCACGGCCTCTTTCGGCCTCGTCCGCTTCGAGCCGGGCATGACGCCGCGCGACATGATCGAACAGGCCGACAATTTCCTCTACGAAGCCAAGCATGCCGGACGCGACCGCGTGAAAGCAAAAGGCTTCTGAAGCACGCCTGCGGCAAGGTGGAAAGGACGGAATTCCCGCGATTCCGCTCCTCCTCCCCCTCCGTCACCCACGTAGTTTCCCTGATTGCTGGATTCGCCTCAGTGCGCGGTAATGGGATGTCTACTCCGGTGGAGGGAGTGCATCATGGATGGCAGCTTTTACTCGGAAGAATTGTCGGCTCATACTCGAGAGGACGAGCGTGAGTGGGATGAATTCTGCGCCGGAGTAGACGAATTTCTCGACACCGAACTCACCGAAGACCTGCGCGCCGCCGGACGCAAGACGACCGGCCTGAAATCCGATGCGGAAGCCTGCCGGATCTGGCGCGAAAAGCTGAACACACGTGGCTGGTATGCCCCGACATGGCCGGTAGAGCATGGCGGTGCCGGATGGACCGCGGAACAGCGCATCTATTTCGAGAACGCGTCCGCCGAACGTGACGCGCCCATCCTGATGAATTCGGGTGTCCGGACGATCGGCCCCCTGATCATCGAGGCCGGGACGCCGGAACAGAAGGCCCGCTACCTGCCCGCCATCCTGAATGGCGAACACGAATGGTGCCAGGGTTTCTCCGAGCCTCAGGCCGGGTCTGACCTGTCTGCCCTGTCCATGAAGGCAGAGCGCGATGGCGACGATTTCATCCTGACGGGCAGCAAGATCTGGACGAGTTTCGCCCAGTACGCGACGCACATGTTCCTGCTCGCCCGGTGCGACCCGGGCACGCATGGCGGCAGCGGCGTCGTCTTCCTGCTGGTGGAGATGGACCGGCCAGGGATCGACGTGCGGCCGATCAAGTTTCTCGATGGCGAGTACGAAACGAACGAAGTGTTCTTCAACGGTGTGCGCACCCCTGTCGCAGACCGGGTCGGCGAGATTGGCGAAGGCTGGAAGACGGCCAAACAGCTGATGTCCATCGCACGCGGCAACAACACCACGACAGGCCTGTTGCGCCGGGCCATGCGCGCTGCGCGGCGGAATGCTGCGCTGAACGGCGCGATGCCTGCCGCGCTGCAGATGCGCTTCGCCGAACTTGAGATGCGGATCGATACGATCGAAGCGCTTGATGAGCGTACGAACAATGGGCTCGGCACGCTGGTCGGCGGCCCGGCCGCGTCCCAGCTGAAGCTGCTGGCGACAGAACTGCACCAGGCCATCACGGAAGCCGGTCTGGAAGCGGCCCCGGACAGCGATTTCGCGCAGGCCAAATACCTGGCCACCCGCGCGGCGACGATCTACTCCGGCACCAGTGAAGTGCACCGGAACATTCTCGCCAAGGCTACTGGCTGTCCGTAGCGGGGGCCGGTTCCCAGTTTTCCAGCCACGCAATGGTCGACGCCGGAAACGCTTCGTCGGCAGTCTCCGCAGACCGCCATTTGCCTTGCTGATAGGCCGATGCGGCACGATAGATGAGATTGCAAGCCGCTTTCCTGTCCGGCGCATGCACCGTGGCACCGAACATTTTTCCGAGCACGGAATAGAAACCGGGTGACCCGCGCGCGCTGACATAGGCGTCGAACGTGCGCCCCATGGACTCCATCACCTGAGCCTCGTCGGCGATGCCGCTGAACCAGTCTTCGGCTGGCACCGGCCCGCCTGAGACCAGCGGATCCGTTGTTTCCGTCGGAACGACAATCGGCTGAGGCAGTTTGGCCTCAACCCCCTCAAGGATGATGACACTGTGGTTGCTCCAACTGGTATTGGAGGTCTCGCCCGGCCCCAGTACGGAATCGCGGTAAGCCTTCACCTTATTGACCAGGTCACGGGCGGTTTCCGGATCTTCCCCGACAATATCGCTTGCGCGGCTGAGCTGCAGGTTGGCGAGTGACCTACGGACCAGCCGGGGCGTGCTGGTTGCCGCCTCTGCATTCGGGCAGGCACTGGCGACGCGTTCAGCAAACGGCAGCACCACATGCCCATATCTCCGGTTCTGGTTGAACCAGCTGGCCGCGGCCGAGACGTCCTGAAGCGCCACGTCTCCGCAAGATTCCGGCGCCGTATCGGAGGACAGATAAGGATGTGTCTTGCCCGCACGCAGCTGCATGTCCAGCAAGGCCGAGATCAGGCTTTCGCGCAGGTCGCTTTGCTCATTGTAAGACAGGCTCATATCGACGGGCACGTCACCCTGCGCCACGGTATATTTGCGATCGCGATCTTCCAGTGCCCAGAAGGCCTGGCTGAACCCGAACGCCTTGTCGATTTCCGACATGATGGCATCGGCGTCGGCCTGCGCCGCACTCAGATTCTGGGCCTTGGTGAGGTGGGCAACAGTTGCGTAGTGCAGCGCATAGGCATTGCCGGGGCATCGTGTCGCCGCGCCATCGAAGGCCGGCAACAGATCATCCAGACTGGCCTGGCCCGAGCGGACACCCTTCACCGCCTGCAGGACGGACCCGACGAGGCCGCCGCCGCAATCCAGTCCGGCCTCCCCTTCTGCCTGCGCCGGGGTGGCAACGATCATTGCCATGGCAAGTCCGAGCGCACCAACAATTGCTGTTCGCCGCATAAGCGTCCCTCCGTCTCCGTTCCACTGGCAAACTAAAGGCGTTTGACCTGCGACTCCAGAGGGAAGGCCATCATCCGAAGGACCGGCCGGTCGCACCGCAGAAGATGAATTCCGCCCCGTCCATGAAAATATTTCGGATGGACGCCGTATGCAGAAGATCGGCAATTTCCTGCGGAACGGCCTTTGCGTCGACATAGGGAAGAGAATCCACCTGTACGGCTCCCGCTGCCAGATTCACCAGCGCCATCACCATGCGCTTACCGCAGCCGCTTTCCAGATCCATCACCTCGTCCAGTTTTTCCGATACGACGGTCCCGCACTCCAGGAGACGCTTCTTGGTCGATACCAGCGATTCCAGAGAAACATTCCGCTCGATCGTCCGGGCAAGCTGTGCCCGCACGATCAGCAAGGAGGGATGGTCGATCATGCTGTCGATGAATGCGACGGCGAAGGCCTTTCCGGACATGCCCGGCGTCAGCCGCTCGCCCAGCTGCCTGAAGGCCCGCATGAAGGCGCGCTCATAGACGGCCAGGAGCATTTCTTCCTTGTTGCCGAAATAGAGAAAGACGGTGCTTTTCGACACGCCAACCCGGGCCGCCAGCGCCGATACCGCAAATCGCTCATTTCCCAATTTGAGAAGCAAATCTTCCGCTGCGTCGAGAATTTCAACGCGGCGAGCGGCTTTCTCATGGTCCGAGCGCGCGCGCTGGAAGTCTTCACGAATTGCCATCATGCCCCCTCTTGCACTGGCCCGGATGGATCAAATGTCTCACAATCATGGGACGTTCAGCGCAAGCCAAGTGAATTCCACCCGAAACAGACGACTCATTCCCTGTTGGGGTACTTTATAGATGGTGTTGGTGACAGCAACGTCACAACGTCAGGAGCTACTCGCCTGCACGAATGCCCTTCATCAGAAGGTCTGCACCGTTGAGAAAGCCACTCCTGAAATCGAACGATCGGACGCCCTCGACGACGTTTTCATCCAGGTCTTCCGTTGCAAGGAGTTTGCGGATGTCTGCCTGGACGGCGCCGCACATCAGATTGACGAAACTCTTCATCAATCTGCGCCCGTCGCCCGGCCCGAGCTTCAGGATCTCTTCCACCTTGTCGGCCGCAGCCGTCCGGTAGAGAAAGATCTCCTTCACGGCATCGTGGATGTATTCCTTGTTCAGGCTTTCTTCCACGACCCGCATGACCATGGGCCGCATCAGACGGAAGCCGGGATACTCCAGCGCCGTATCGATGAAGGCCTCGGAGAATGCCTTGTCAGACATGCCCTCATGAAGCCGGCCGACAAACGTATCGAAGAAATTTTTGCCGACGCGCGTATACAGCGTGGTCAACAATTCTTCCCGGTTCCTGAAATGCAGAAAGATCGTGCTTTGCGACACGCCGATGCGTTTCGCGACATCGCTGATGGAGAACCTCTGATTGTGAGTTTCGAGCACAAGCGCTTCAGCCGCATCGAGGATCGCCACCCGGCGGGCAGCGTTCTCCCGCTCAGACCGGGGGCGTACAAAGTCTTCTCTCATACTCACATAACCCCTTTAGATTGAATCTCAGGAATTGAAAAGCCTTAAGTAACCGATAGACATTTATAAGGGTGGCGCAAGTCTCGGCCAACACGCGATCTGCAACTGGCTGGTCAGGCGTGGCCCCGGACAGGCGTTTATCCCATAAAAAAGGACCCTCCTGCGGGTTGCAGGAGGGTCCTCTTATTCGTGTCCGGTTGATCAGGCCCCGGCGGGTTCCGGCGTCTTGGCCGTCTGCCCGGAATAGTCGAACTCCTCCGCATCAAGGTCGATGTTCGGGATTTCTTCTTTCTCGTTCCAGTAGTCCTGCGTGTGCTGCCAGATGTATTTGGAGCCGCGCTTCGGCAGGAGGTGCATGGACCGCATGAGGTAACCGGGATTGAAGTCCTCCGGGTCGATCCAGGGGAGGATCTCCATGTCCTTGTCTTCCTCACGCAGCTTCACACGAACCTGCGAGAAGCCCTTCTCGTCCATATGCTTCAGCAGCCGGGTGATGAAGTCTCCCATCAGGTCGACCCGAAGCGTCCAGGAGGCGCGGAAATAGCCGAACACCCACGCCATGTTGGGCACACCGGTGAACATCATGCCGCGATAGGTGACCGTCTTGGAGAAGTCGACCGGCTCGTCATCCACCGTGAACGGAATATCTCCGAGAACGGACAGATTGAAGCCTGTCGCCGTGATGATGATGTCGGCTTCCAGTTCCTGTCCACCCTTGGTCAGGATGCCTTTTTCCGTGAAGCGCTCGATCTCGTCGGTCACGACATCGGCCTTGCCGGAGGCGATGCCCTGGAACAGGTCCCCGTCCGGGACGAAAGCGATACGCTGGCGCCACGGGCGGTAGCTCGGCGTGAAATGCTTGTCGATCGGATAGTCTTCGCCGAGGAAGGCCTTTACGCCTTCCAGCAGTTCCTGCGTGACCTCATCGGTCTCCTCCAGGCAACGGCGGGTGAAATCGTGCTGGTCAAACAGCACTTTCTGGCGGGCAACCCGGTGGATCGTATCCCAGTCAATGCCGATCTTTTCCAGCTCGGTGACCATTTCGTTTTCATTCCGCCCCGGGATGAAATAGGTCGGCGAACGCTGCAGCACCGTCACGTGTTCCACATCGCCTGCGATCGCGGGCACAACGGTGGCGGTAGTCGCACCGGAGCCGATGCAGACGACCTTCTTGCCTTTGAGGTCGATGTCTTCCGGCCACAGCTGCGGGTGGATGATCTGGCCCTTGAACTTGTCCATGTCCGGCCAGTCCGGCGTGTAGGGCTTGGTGTAGTTATAGTAGCCTTGGCACATCCAGAGGAAGTTGCAGGTGAAGGTCAGCACCTCATCCGTTTCGATGCGGCGCACTTTCAGCGTCCACAGGCTGTCCTTGGAGGACCATTCGGCCGACAGGATCTGGTGCCCGTAGCGAATGTGCTTGCCGAGGTCATTCTCCTCAATCACTTCGCCCATATAGGCGCGGATTTCGTCGGCCGTGGCGATCGGCGTGCCGGTCCACGGCTTGAAACGGTAGCCAAACGTATAGAGGTCGGAGTCAGACCGGATCCCCGGGTATTTGTGCCAGAGCCAGGTGCCGCCGAAGCTTTCCAGCTTTTCCAGCACTGCATAGCTCTTGCCGGGGCATTGCGTCTTCATGTGATAGGCCGCGCCGACGCCGGAAATACCGGCCCCCGCGATCAGCACATCGAAATGTTCTACCTTGGCCTCAGCCGGCCTCGCTTTCGTTTCCGTCCCTGTCATGGCTCTCCGTCCATCTGATGGCGCGCAATCGGACCACCCGAAAGCGCAATTCCGCATCTTCCATTGAAACCAGAAAAAATCCCCTCGCACTACGGGAGACCCCGTATGACGTCGCGGCAGTCGCGCATGTTTGCGTGCGCTTTTCGAGGCGGACCGGGCGGTCATACCAATTTTCCGGGTTTCCGCCTGCACGACAGGCCGGGCATGCCTTCACACTGCCGTAATCCTCTCTCATTTACCCTCTGGAATTATCGATTCTATTGGCAGGCGAACATGGCGCAGAAGGGTAACAAGGCCCCGGCCGGGCGGACGATCAAGGTGCCAGGCGGCGGCTTTGCCTCCCGCCACCCCCGGCTGGTGCGCTACACGCTGACCGCGTTTCTGGTCGTCCTGCTCGTTGCGGGTGGATGGGGATTCTGGAAATGGCGCTCGCTATATGCCGGCATGCCGAAACTGCCCGAAATCGCCGAGCTCTGGAGCGCAAAGCGCGAAGCGGCGATCGAATTCATCGATCATAACGGCAATACGCTGGACGTCCGAGGCCCCCGCTATGGCCGGGCGACGTCCGTCGACCAGCTGCCGGAATACGTGCCGCAGGCCTTCATCGCCGCCGAAGACAAGCGCTTCTATGAACATGACGGGGCCGACGACGCCGCCATTGCCCGGGCCGCGTGGTCGAATTTGCGCGCGGGCGAGACTGTCTCCGGTGCCTCCACCATTACCCAGCAGCTGATCAAGAACCTCGTCCTCACCAGCCGCCAGACAGTGAGGCGCAAGGCGCAGGAAGTGAAACTGGCGCGCGAACTCGAAAAAGAAATGAGCAAGGACGAGATCCTCTCGCTCTATCTGAACCGGGTTTATTTCGGCGCCGGCCTGTATGGCATCGACGCGGCGGCGCGCTACTATTTCGGCAAGCCGCCCCAGAAGCTGACCGTGGCGGAGGCCGCCATTCTGGCCGCCCTGCCCAAGGCCCCGTCCAAACTGAACCTGCGGGAAAACCTGGAAGGCGCGAAAGCGCGCCAGGATTACGTGCTGGCCCAGATGGTAGACCTCGGCTTCATTCGCCCTGCCGAAGCCGAACAGGCCCGGGCCGAAGACATCACGATCATCGCGCCGCCGACCTATGACCCCCAGCTCGGCTATGCGCTGGATGCAGTGTCTGAACGGGTCAAGGCGATGCTGCCTCGTATTCCGGGCGATCTCGTCGTCACCGTCTCGCTGGACATCGACCTGCAGGAGAAGATCCGCGCCCAGCTGGCCAAGCGTATGGAAAGCGACGGGGCGGCCGAAGGCGCCAGCCAGGTTGCCGCTGTCCTGATCGCGAAAGACGGCCGGGTCGCGGCCCTTGTGGGCGGAACCGATTACACCTCGACAGAGTTCAACCGTGTCACACAGGCCCTGCGCCAGCCAGGCTCCAGCTTCAAGCCGTTCGTCTACGCCACGGCGCTGGAGGACGGCTACTCCCCCTATGACGTGTTCGAGGACGCCCCGATCACGATCGGCAAGTGGAGCCCGTCGAACTATACAAGCGCCTATCTTGGCCCGATGACGATGAGCGAGGCGATTGCCCGCTCCATCAATACGGTTGCGGTAGAACTGACACAGCTGTCCGGCCCTGCCCGCGTGGCCGAAACGGCGCGCCGCTTCGGCATCACCACGAAACTGGAGGCCTATCCCTCCATCGCCCTCGGCAGCCAGGAAGTGTCCCTCTGGGAACTGACACGCGCCTATGGCGTGTTCCAGTCCGGCGGCCTGCGGCTGGACCCGTGGCTGATCGAGAAGATCGAGGATTCCCGCGGCACGGTGCTCTATGAGCGGCCGGACTATGAGCGTGACCGTGTGTACTCGGAAGACCTCTCCCGTGACATGAACGCGATGCTCTACCGCGTCGTCAATTCCGACATCGGCACCGGCCAGCGGGCGCGCATCGCGAAGTGGACGGTCGCAGGCAAGACAGGCACCAGCCAGGATTGGCGCGATGCCTGGTTCATCGGATACTCGGCGGAGTATGTCGGCGGCATCTGGGTCGGCAATGACGACGACAAACCGATGAAGAAAGTTACCGGCGGCGGCCTTCCGGCAGACCTCTGGTCGGACATGATGGAACTCGCCCATGCAGGGAAGACACCGGAACGCCTGATCGGCGCCGAAAGCGGCCTGGTCATCAGCGAGGAGGCCGAAGCCCGCATCGCCTTCTATCGCGGCCTGTCGCAGGCCTTTTCCATCGCAGCGGGCCAGCCCCTGGCAGGGCGCAGCGGTTACCGCGTCGAACGGTAAGTCACCGCATCACCCGATTGCGCGCGCGGCATCATGCGCGTAGAGAGCGGCCATGTTTGACACCGTTGTTTTCGATACGCTTTCCCTTGCCTTTGAAGAGGCTGACCTGTTGCCGGAAACGGGCGCCATCCTCTGCCTGCGGGCCGAGGCCGTGCCCTTCCTGATGCAGCTGCCGAAAGACCGCCTGACCTGCCAGAACAGTTTCAAGCCGGATCATGACGCCCTGAAAGCCGCCGGGTTCGCCGTCCTGCCGCCAGAGGCGGAAAGCTTCCCCCCGGCCGCCCTGACCATCATCATGCCGCCCCGCCAGCGGGACGAGACCCGCGCCTTGTTTGCCCGCGCCATGCGCGATGCCCCCGTCGGCGGCGTCGTGGTCGCCAGCCTGCCAAATACGCTGGGCGCCAAGACGGGCGAAAAGATCCTCGCAGAGCTCGCCGGGGAAACGCAAAGCCTGTCGAAACACAAATGCCGAGCCTTCTGGGCCGTAAAGACCGAAGACTGGAACGCTCAGCTGGCGGATGAGTGGATCGCCTTCGATACACCTCAGCAAGTCGACGGCGGCGCCCTGTGGAGCCAGCCGGGCCTGTTCAGCTGGGACCGCGTCGATGCAGGCAGCGAATTGCTGGCCGACAGCGTGCCGGAATGGATCCGCGGACGCGGGGCCGACTTCGGCGCTGGCCAGGGCTTTCTCTCCCGCGAAGTTCTCGCGAACTGCCCGCATGTCGAAAGCATGACCCTGTTCGAAGCGGAGTATCGCGCGCTCGCCTGCCAGAAAAAGAACCTCGAAGGCTTCACCAACTGGACGAGCCACTGGGCTGACGTCACGAAGGACGCGCCCAAAGCGGAGTTCGACTTTGCCGTCATGAACCCACCCTTCCACACGGGCCGGGCCGACAGCACATCGCTCGGGCAGGATTTCATCCGTGCGGTGGCCGGCGCCTTGAAGACCGGCGGCACGCTCTGGCTCGTGGGCAATCGGCACCTGCCCTATGAGAGCGTGCTCAGCGAGTGCTTCAAATCTCACGAGATGCTGGAAGACGAAGGCGGCTACAAGATCATCAAGGCCGAGAAGCCGAAGCGGAAAAGGTAGAGCGCGGGCGATGAAGGAAGACCGCCAGCTCGCCAAATACCTTGCCCATCTCGGCTATGGCAGCCGCAGGGAGATGGAGGCCGCCATCCGCCGCGGCCGCGTGACCGGCCAAGGCGAAGACCTGCGCTTCGATGGCGAGCCGCTGGACCCGCCGCCCGGCATGGTCATCCTGATGAACAAGCCTGCCGGCTTCACCTGTTCCCGCGCCGATCAGGGCCGGCTGGTCTATGAATTGTTACCACCGCGCTTCCTGCTCCGGGACCCGCCCCTCTCCAGCGTCGGACGCCTCGACGCGGACACGACCGGACTCCTTCTGTTTACGGATGATGGGAAGCTGTTGCACCGGCTGATCTCACCGAAGTCAGACCTGCCGAAGACGTATGAAGCCACCCTCGCCCGCCCGCTGGAAGGGCACGAGGCCGATCTGTTTGCCAGTGGCACGCTGATGCTGCGCGGCGAAGACAAGCCGCTGCTGCCGGCGCAGCTCGAAGTGACCGGCGAACGCACGGCCCGCCTCACAATCACCGAAGGCCGCTACCACCAGGTGCGCCGCATGTTCGCCGCTGCCGGCAATCATGTCGAAGCGCTCCACCGCGCCGCCTTCGGCCCGCTAACGCTTGGTGACCTGCCCGAGGGCGAATGGCGCCTTCTGACGGCAGAAGAAGTTGCCTCCCTCGGTTAGGCGGCCGCTTTGAAATACGGCCGGTCGCCCGCGATGGTGACACGTTCCATGATGCGGACGTTCGGGAAATAGTCGCTGGCCGCATAGTGCTGGCAGGCGCGATTGTCCCAGAAGGCGAGCGAGCCCGGTGCCCAGCGGAAACGGCACTGGTATTCCGGAATGGCCGCGCGGGAATAGAGATATTTCAACAGATCGTCGCTCTCCTTGCGGTCCATGCCCTTGATGTGATCCGTGAACGCGGTGTTGGCGTAGAGCAGCCGCTGCCCCGTCTCGGGATGGGTCCGGATGACGGGATGCTCCATCGGCGGGTATTTGTCGTGAAGTTCGGTCGGGTCTTTGTTCAGGCGCTTGGCGAACACACGGGCGATGTCGTGCACGGCCGTCATCTGGCACAGCCGCTCTTTCAGGCCATCATCCAGGTCCTCATAGGCCATTACCATGTTGGAGAAGAGCGTATCGCCGCCCACCTCCGGCAACTCAATGGCCCGCAGGATGGAGCCAAGCGACGGGGCCTCCCGCCAGGTGACGTCCGAGTGCCAGGAATTCTCGATGCCGCGCGAATTGGGCCCGTGCGCAATGCGGAGGACTTCGCGGTCCGGCTGTTCCTTCGGTGTGGCCGGGTGGATTTCCAGCTCCCCGAACTTGCGGGCAAAGGCAATGTGCTGCTGGCGGGTGATGTCCTGATCCCGGAAAAAGACGACCTGATAGCGCAGCAGCGCCGCACGCACTTCGGAAACCAGTGTATCCGTGGGGGTAGTCAGGTCCGCCCCGATCAGTTCCGCGCCGATGGCGGGCGAGAGGCGGCGAGCCTCAAATTGCGTGAATGCGGTCTCATTCTCCGAATAGGCCATACCGTTTCCTCCAGATTATATTTTTCGCAAGTGTAGCAGGTCCTCTGCCGGCGGGAAACGCTGGTGCCGCCCCCTAGCGCCACGCCCCCGCGCACGCTACATCGCGCGCATGGCCGCGCCCCCGCTGATTACCCTCACCGATGTCCGCCTCTCCTTCGGAGGCAAGCCCCTTTTCACCGGGGTCAGCTTCTCGCTGTCCAAGGGCGAGCGCGTCGCGCTGGTGGGCCGGAATGGCGCGGGCAAGTCCACGCTGATGAAAATCATCTCCGAGCGGGTCGAGGCCGATAGCGGCGATGTCTGGCGCCAGCCGGGCATCACATTCGCCAGTGTCGCGCAGGAACCGGACCTTGCCGGTTTCGACACGGTGCTTGCCTATACCAGCGAAGGCCTCGATGGGGCGTCCTATATGGCCGAAGCCGAATTGATGGAGTTTGGTGTCGAGGCAGACGCAGACCCGGCCACGCTTTCCGGCGGCCAGCTGCGCCGGGCAGCCCTCGCCAAGGCCTTCGCGGCCGATCCGGACGTGCTGCTGCTGGACGAGCCGACCAACCATCTTGACGTGCCGATGATCGAACAGCTGGAGGCACGCCTCAAAAGCTTCAACGGCGTCGTGCTGGTCGTCAGCCACGACCGGCGCTTCCTGGAGAACATCTCCACCAACACGCTGTGGCTGCGCCAGGGCAAGGTGCTGAAGAGCCCCGATGGCTATGTGAAGTTCGACGAATGGGCCGAACAGATCGAGGTGGAAGAAGAACGCCAGCTGCGCCGGATGACGACGCACCTGAAGGACGAACAGCACTGGCTGGCCCGCGGCGTGACCGGGCGCCGCAAACGGAATCAGGGCCGTCTCGCAAAGCTGAAAGACCTGCGCGCAGAACACGCGCAGATGCGTTCCGCCCTGCAGGACCGGAAAGCCACGGCCGACCTCAGCGTCGATGCCGGGGACTCGATGAGCAAGAAAGTGATCGAGGCGCGTCACTTGACCAAGGCCTATGATGGCCCGGACGGCCCCCTTACCCTGGTCAATGATCTGTCGATCAAAATCCTGCGCGGCGACCGGATCGGCATTATCGGGCCGAACGGCGTCGGCAAGACGACCCTGGTGAAACTCCTCCTCGGACGAATCGAGCCGGACAGCGGCAGCGTGAAGCATTCGAAGACGCTGCAGGTCACCTATCAGGACCAGACGCGTGAGACGCTGAACCCGAAGGACACGATCTGGGAAGCCCTCGCCCCGAATGGGGGTGACTCGATCATGGTACAGGGCCGCCAGCGGCATGTCGCGGCTTATGCCAAGGACTTCCTGTTCGCGCCGGATCAGTTGCGCCAGCCGGTCGGCGCCCTCTCCGGCGGGGAACGCAACCGGCTTGCGCTCGCCATCGGGCTTGCCCGGCCCTCGAACCTGCTGGTGATGGACGAACCGACCAATGATCTCGACATGCAGACGCTGGACCTTCTGGAGGACATGCTGCTCGGCTATGAGGGCACGCTGATCCTCGTCAGCCACGACCGGGCCTTTCTCGATGCCACCGTCACGAGCTGCCTGTGTCCGGTTGGCGACGGCGACTGGATCATCACCGCCGGCGGGTGGAGCGATGCGCAGGAGCAGCTGAAAGGCTTCCGGCGCAGGCGGGCAGAGGATACTCCGAAGGCAGAAAAACCGAAGACAGACAATACACAACGCCCGAAACCTCAGACGAAACTCTCCTTCAAGGACGAGCATCGCCAGAAAGAACTGGACGCGCTGATCCCGAAGCTTCAGGCCGAAATCGCAAAGCTGGAACAGGACATGGCCGATCCTGATCTCTATGCCCGCGATGCGGAGGCGTTCAACAAAAAGTCCACCCGTGTCGGCACCGCGCGCGAAGAGCTAGACATGGCCGAAATGGAATGGCTGGAAATCGAGGAAAAGCGCGAAACGCTTGCCAGATAAACGGGCCAAAATGTTCGGGCGGCGGCGAACACTTCATTAAGCAGGTCTTACTAAGCTGGGCCCGTTAGATGGAGACGACGCCCATGCGCCTGGTACCCCTTCTTGCCGCCTCGAGCGCGATTGTCCTGCTGGCAGCCCCGGCTTTCGCGGACACCCCCAGCATGAAACCTGACAAGCCTGAACCGGTCAAAGGACAGGAGGCTGGCGTCTATCGCTTTGGCGCCACCTATTCCGTCATGCCCGTTGAGACGGCCTCGGCCTGCCAGACGAGCTGCGCAGGCGATGCGCAATGCGTCGCGTGGAGCTATGTCGCGACCTTCGAAGGCGCCGATGCCCGCTGCGAACTGAAGCGCGGCGGCGGCAAGGCCCGGCCGGACCCGCTCGCAACATCCGGCGTTTCGCCCACACTTGCGGCGAAGTTCATCCCGGAGCCGAAGCCTGAACTCGAAGGCGGCCCCGAAAGCGAGTAACGGCCCCTAGAGCGAGCGCTCTTTCGTGGCCGTGAAGCGGATGTCCGGATTCTTTTCCTGAGCGTAGCCGACATCCCACGCATTCTTGGCGAGATAGACCGGCGCATCATCGAGGTCCGTGCCGGACGTGGACTTGTTCTTGTCCAGGAACGCTTCCAGCACTTTCGGATCGTCACATGAGAGCCAGCGCGCCACATTATAGGGCGCGGGTTCGAACACGACTTCCAGATTATATTCCGCCGCCACACGCTCGGTCATCACTTCGAACTGGAGCTGACCGACGGCGCCGACGATCATGTCGGACCCGATGGCCGGCTTGAACAGCTGGGTAACGCCCTCTTCCGCGAGGCTTTCGAGGGCCTTGCGCAAATGCTTTGCTTTCATTGGATCTTTGACGCGGGCGCGGCGCAGCAATTCCGGCGCAAAGTTGGGAATGCCCGCGAACTTGATGTCGCCAGTCTCCGACAGGCTGTCGCCGACGCGCAGCTGGCCATGGTTCGGCACGCCGATCACGTCACCGGCATAGGCCGTCTCGGCGATCTCGCGATCCTGCGCAAGGAACATCATCGGATTGTGGATGTTCAGCTGCTTGCCGCCTGCCGTCTTCAGACGCATGCCGCGCTTGAACTCGCCAGAGCACAGACGAAGGAACGCCACGCGGTCGCGGTGGTTCGGATCCATGTTCGCCTGAATCTTGAAGACGAAACCCGCCACCGACTTGTCGCCAGCATGGACGATGATCGGCTCGCCTTTTTTCTCGGCTTTCTGGTCACGCGGCGGCGGTGCATAGGCATGCAGGGTGCGGAGCAGTTCCAGAACACCGAAATGGCGCAGGGCCGAACCGAATACGACCGGCGTCATGTGCCCGCCAAGGAAGGCTTCCTTGTCGAATTCCGGCAGCAGTCCCGTGGCCATCTCCCTGCCTTCGGCCAGTTCGCCATAGACGCTCTCGTCGAGGTTTGCCTGAAGCGTCGACTCGTCTGCCGCAATACGCGGCGCGGCCCCGATTTTCGGCGCTTCGCCGGGGCGGCGTTCGAACTGGATCAGTTCATTGGTCGCAAGATCGACCATGCCGGAGAAGCGCTGGCCGCTGGCAGCGGGCCAGTAAAGCGGCGCCGTATCCAATTGCAGCTTTTCCTGTACTTCATCCAGAAGGGCGATCGGATCCTGCGCCTCGCGGTCCATCTTGTTGATGAAGGTCACGATCGGGATGTCGCGCAGGCGGCAGACTTCAAACAGCTTCAGCGTCTGCGGCTCGATGCCTTTTGCGGCGTCCAGCACCATGACGGCGCAGTCAGCCGCAGTCAGCGTGCGATAGGTGTCTTCGGAGAAGTCTTCGTGGCCCGGCGTGTCGAGCAGGTTGAAGACGAGGTTCTCGAACTCGAACGTCATGACGGAGGCCGAGACGGAGATGCCGCGGTCGCGCTCGATCTTCATCCAGTCGGACGTTGTGCGCCGCGCTTCACCGCGCGCCGCGACTTCCCCGGCCGCACGGATGGCGCCACCCGCCAGAAGCAGGTTCTCCGTCAGCGTGGTCTTGCCCGCATCAGGGTGTGAAATGATGGCGAAGGTCCGCCGGCGGGCGGCTTCTGCAGCGTGGGACATATTGAAACGGCTCGTGTTTTCCAGGCCGAGCCCCTAGCCGATTTGGGCCGCATATAGAAGGGCCGGTATCAGGCTGCGGTTTTCCGGCGGTGCGTCAGGCGGCCTTTGGCCAGATCTGTGCGAGGTCCGGCGCCTGGCCTTCATGCTCGTGCCGCTTGCGCAGGCTGGCGAGGATGGTTTCCGGCAGGATCGTCAGGCGCGCTTCGCCGACGCGCTTCTCCTTCACCGGGAACAGGGCCGCATTCGCGCCTGTTTTTGCGATAATCAGGGCCGCCAGGTCTTCGACGAGGCTGACCTCCATCGCGACGCCTTCCTGAACATGCGCCGACACGACCCGCGCAACGAATTCCAGCGCCTCACGCGCCCGCATGCTTCCCGGATCCCCACAGCCCAGCACTTTCCAGCGCTTTGACAGGTGGATTTCAGGGATCGCCACGTCGACGATCTGTTCGTTCAAGAGAAACAGCATAATCCCGCCTTGCCCCATATCCTGATTCAATTTTCAAGCTGCCCGCCCGGGGTTAGCGAGGGGTTAACGCAGGCTTGCAGGAGGCAAAGGAATTTGACCGGTGCTGCAACAGGATTCAGGCCCCTTCCTCGACGTGTTCGGTCAGGAAATGGCGCCCTTCCTTGTCTTCGATTTCAACGACCCAAAGATCACTGTCGCGTTTGCGGGCGCGGGCGACATACTCATCCACAGCCCGCTCGTCCGGGCCGATGCCCTGCCCAGCGAGATTCATGAAAATACGGTCGCCATCCATTCCCATTGACGGGATGTAGGCCGCCGCCGTTCCGTCCAGCCGCGCGACCTTCACGAGCACGTCGCCGCGGGAGTCATCCCCATGCTGGACGATAAAGCCGGATGCCCCTGCCACCTCGGCCCGGCGGATCAGGGCCTCGATCCAGAGGCGTGTGGGCAGGCGGTCCATCATCGTGAAACTCCTCCGAAGCGGCATGGCGCTTGCAGTTTCCGGTTCAGTGTTAGCGCACTGGTAACCATGGACGGAAGGGGCCACAGCATGAAAAGCAGCGACCTGATCCTGCTCGCGCCTGCGATTGCCTTTGCCGGTGGCCTGACAGGCCTGATGCAGCACGCAAACTATCCGGGTGACGTGCTGTTCCTGATCACATCCATTGCCCTGTTCGCAATTGGCGCCGCCACGTTTGGCGGCCTGTTCCTGCTGGTACGGGCCAACCTGCCGGACGACGAAGACATCTAGAAAATGATCGAAGCGCTATTGCGCGGCATCGCCCATGGGGTCGATGTCCGCGTCCTGTGCGCACGGCAGGGTCACAGTAACGCGGGTGCCTTTGCCGGGCGCCGAGCGGATATCGATCTGGCCGCCGTGCATCTCCGCAAAGCGTTTGACCACGGCGAGGCCCAGCCCCGTACCCTTCACACCCCGGGCATTTCCGCCCTGGGAAAAGGGTTCCAGCGCGAGGCGTACGTCATCCTCGCTCATGCCCGCGCCCTTGTCAGTCACCGACAGGATGGCGGCATTGCCGCTGATCTCGGCGTCCAGCACCACGGCACTGTCGCTGTTCGAGTATTTGATCGCGTTGGACACCAGGTTCTGCCAGATCTGGCGCACGGCACGCGCATCGGCCTGGGCCCAGACTTCTTCGTCGGCCTTCAGGCGCAGCTTCACGCCGGCCCGTTCGGCCTGGTTTTCCAGTTGGCGGAGCACCGACTGCGCGGAGGCGGTCAGGTCCACCGGTTCCGGCTCCAGACGGTAGCGTTCGGCATCCGCACGGGCGAGGTCCAGCATATCCTCGACCATGAGGAGCAGTTCCTGCCCGCTGTCATGAATGATGGCCGGATAGTCCTGATAGGCTTCCGGCAGCGGCCCGCGGACGCCGTGGCGCATCATGTCAGCATAGCCGATGATGGCATTCAGCGGTGTTTTCAGGTCATGCCCCAGCGAGGCAAAGAACGCGGTGCGCTGGCGAACGGCGTCGCGCGCATGCGTTTCGGCATCGACAGGCGGGACTTTCTCGTCCTGTGACTGGCGGTCGATCAGCACCAGATGCGTGCCGCCTTCATATGGCGTGGCGCAGAACCCGACCTTGCGGCCGCTGACAAGCGTCGCCTCACCCGCCATCGGGGATGGCCCCTGAAGCGTTGCAGGCGGTGTCGCCGGATCAAGGACATCGCGCAACAGCGTGCCCGCGCCAATCGCCGGCAGGCCGAGCTTGTCGCCGTCAGCGCCGCGGATCATTCCGTCAGGCGTCACGTCCAGAAGGAGAACGCCGGACCCCGCCGGAACCGGTATGGTCGCCTTCGCGGGATGGGAAACCTCGACAGGCTGGATCTGGTCGGCTGCGGCGCGCTGTTCCTGACCGCGGGCCAGGTACCAGACCAGCAGCGCGCAGATGACAAGCGCTGCAAAAGCCAGCAGCCGGGCGACGCTGGAGAAGCCCGGAACGGTCTCCCCCATTGGCAGAATCCCGATTTCGGACAACAGAATCGCCACGAAATAAGCCCCGGCCCCGAAGATCGACGCTTCGGCCGCCATGCTGGAGTTTTGGAGGTTGAGCGCGACAAGCGGCGCGATCACGAAAAGAACGGCCAGCGGAGACATCGCCGCACCGCTCAGCGCGAGGGCAAACGCGGCGAACACAGTCCACGTAATCACCAGAAAAGACGGGGCAAATTGGTTCAGGAGCCGGTCAGGCCCAAGCAACAGATAACCCGCCAGTCCCGGGAGGGAGGCCAACCCCAGCCAAGCGAACGACAATGCTTCTTTTTCGCGTGATACGAGAATAGAACAGGCAACCGCGACCACCATGGCCAGCCAGCCAAGATGGATAATTCGTAATCTCTGACGCTGCTTTTGGGGCAACATATTAATACCCCGGTGAGATTCATTAGGCATTGTGACGGTGTCGGCGGTTTCTTGCTGTATTTGTAATGCAAGAAGCGGGCAAGCTGCTGTTCCCCCGTTGGGGAAGTTCAGGCAGAAAGTATCGTGTGACGCGTGAGGGAGTAAGCGAACATGAATTCCATCAGAACGATCGGGGCCATTGTTATCGCTATGGGGATGGCTCTTGGGGCCTCCGCACAGGAAGGCCAGCCTGAAGAGAAGAAAACCGGGGACGCGATCTCGAAATCCGCCGCCGTTTACGCCACTTACCAATCCGAAGTGACGGACGTTAAAACGAAACCGCTCGGCTCTGCGGGCGACATCGACAACGCCCTGAATTCACTTGGCGGACACAATCCGGACCAGCTGTCGCAAGGCTGGATTTCCTATTCCGCCCTTATCGCTTCTCAGGACGCTGAGTATCGCGCCGCCGTACGTGACATCGCAGATTTCTATGGCCGTGACGCCATGATGAACGGCCTCGCCAATGACGTCCGTTATGCCCGTACGCTGAGTGGGGGCGACAATGCCGTCAGCGCCGCGCTCGCCGCGACCGAGGCTGACAGCCGCCGCCTTTCCAGCGCTGCGGCGTTCGTGAAGGAACAGGCCTACTCGCTGCAGGCATCCGGCTGGGCCAAGGCCAAGATCGGCAATTCAGGCGCCAAGGCCACAACCCTCGACAAGATCCAGAAGGCCGGCATCCCGGCCAGCCAACCGCTGGTCAACGCCTTCAGCGCCGCTGACATCGACGGCGTGCTGGTGCAGGCCGGTGTCCCCGGCGCCCCGTCGCTTTGGGACAATGTCTCCGGCGCCGCCAGTGCTGTCCGTTTCCCGGTCGCCGTGACGTCCGGCCTCAAACTCAACCGCAAGCGCGTGAAATACGGCAAGGAACCGATCGCTGACCAGATCGCCACACTCGCCGCTTTCCGCGTCATGGGCGCTGAAGCCGCAACCCCGGCTCAGATGTCCAGCGCCATGTCCGAACGCGAGACCCGCGGCTGCATGAACATGGCCAACCTGAACCTGCAACAATGCGTTGCCGCTGCGAACCAGCAGTACGAAGTACCTTTCTGTATCGGAGAGCACGCGCTCGCCGATGTGGGTAAGTGTATCGGTGGGGTCTACCAGTAAGCCCCCTCCATCTCTCAACCTTGACCCCCGGGGCCCATGGCCGCCGGGGGTTTTCTTTTGTGGCTGGATGCCCCATGTCAGCGCCCATGAGTATTGCCGAAACCGCCGCAGACATCCGTGAAGACTTCTCCTGGCTCGATGACTGGGAGGCGCGCTATGCCCACATCATCGACCTTGGCAAAGCGAACCCGCCCCTGGAGCCGCACGAGCGGACAGAGGAAACACGCGTCCGCGGCTGTGCCAGCCAGGTCTGGCTGGTGACCGGCTGGGAAGACGGCAAGATGGTCTTGCGGGCCGAGTCCGATGCCATGATCGTTTCCGGCCTGATCGCCCTGCTCGTCCAGCTCTATTCCGGTGCCAGCCGGAACGAAATCCTGTCTTTCGACGCGAAGGCCTTCCTGGACGAAATCGGCGTCAGCGGCGCACTGACGGCCCAGCGCTCAAACGGCCTCGCCTCCATGCTGTCTCGTATTCAGGACGACGCGAAAGCCCTGCCCGCCTCCTGATCCGGACAAAGCAGGCCGTAGGCCTCGGTCAGTCGCGCCAGGGCATCCCTCGCCCGGTCAAGCCCGCCACCGGTTTCGTGCCGCAACGCCGAGACGGTGAACCTGTCCAGCACCAGCATTTCGATCAAGCCGGCCGTGTCAGGGCCGAGCGCGGTTTCGATGGACGTCAACCGCTCGCACGCCGCCGCCAGCTGTTTCGGCGCGTCGGTGCGCAACCGGCCCGGGGACGCAGCCAGGTGGTAGTCCGCCCGGAACCGCCCGGCCGCCGCGCGCAGCCGGACCCCGAGCGGCGATGACGCAGCAATGTGTTCCAGCACCCGGACCGGCGGCGTCCCGTTTGGACTGTGCAGAACGGCAACCGGTCTTGGCGTCTCCAAGGGCACGTCGCCTGCCTGGACCAGACGGTCAGGATCGCCCCGGAAAGCAGCCAGCAGGTCGGCCGCTTTCAGGCGCACCACGACATGGGCCGGCAGTCGGCCACAGCGGCGGCTTCGCTCATCTGCCCACTGATGGAGCCGGAATGCCGCGCCGTCCCGCACAATCAGGCCGCCCGTCCGCAACAGGCGCCGGGCCCGCCAGCCCGACAGGATACGGTCGCGCTTACCCGGCACAGGCCACCCGCGCATCGTCAAAGGATGCCCCCCCCAAAACGGCCACGCTGCACAGGCCCACGGACAATTGTTCCACCCAGATGTCGAAGTCCGGATCGTCACGCAGGTCTTCGATGACGTGGCAGGCATGGGACACCGTCGAGCGGTCGCGGCTGAATGCCCGCGCAACCCGGCTGAGGCTCATGCCGAGGCTGGCGCGCAACAAATACATCGCGACCTGCCGGGCCCGTGCCTCCGCCGGGGAGCCGCGCCCGCCGCTCAGCACCTCCTCCGGTTTGAGCCCGAGCGCATAAGCGGTCAGGGCACCGGCGAGATAGGCGCGGTCTTCATCTTTCCTGGGGTCGAAATCCGACAAGTCATCCTCCTGCTATATGGAACAGGCAGAAGACTACCCGAGATCAGGCAGTGTAGGATAACTTTCCTATCCGCGCAACGCCGTGCCAGGCGCAGCAAGGGATTCAGGCGGCGTAGAGGTTCGATTTCTGGTGGATAGCGGCCCCACCCGGCGGCGTCAGCAGCAGGTGGCGGCTGGCGAGTTCCTCGTCATGGCACAACACCTGATTGATCCGGCCATCGGCCCCGGTCAGCGGCAGGCGAAGCCAGGCATGCAGCCGGTTGCCGGTTTCAATCACGCCGCCCACCGGCATGGCCCGGTCGATCGCGGCGGACAGGCCCAGCGCATAGGTCTCGGCAGCGGTGCCGGCAACCTCCTCGATCAGGCGGCCGCGGGCTTCGAAACCGAGCAGGTCGCGCAGGCGGGATCCGGCGATTCGGAAGCGCCCGGCCCCCGATTCGTCGAACTCTACGATGGAAATGCTGGCCAGCACGGACCGCAGGTGTCCCGGGTCCACCGATTCGCGGCGCGGGACACCGTCCGATTCGCCCAGTCGGCACCAATAGTCGACAAGGCTGCGCTGGACGGCCGTTACGCCTCTGAAAACATTCTGTTTGGTCATCTTCAGCCACCCCCGTGGTGATTCGATAGAATCACCTATCGCGCGAGTTGTGGGTCCGAATCAAGAGTCTTTGTGATGTTTTGTTAACCAAGGTTACCGGAATGTTTTATTTCGTTTCCGGAACAACAAGTATTCGCGCCTGAGTTCTTTTACTTGTCTGCGCGGCCCAGGCCCATCTTTTTGGCAAGCTTTGAACGCTGACGCGAATATCCCGGCGCAACCATTGGATAGTCGGACGGCAGGTGCCATTTCGCCCGGTATTCTTCCGGCGACATGTCATAGGACGTACGCAGGTGGCGTTTCAGCGATTTGAACTTCTTGCCGTCCTCCAGACAGATCAGGAAATTGTCTGAGATGGATTTCGCAACTGGCACGGCAGGTTTGAGCTGGGGCTTGTCGGCCTCACTCCCCGCAACGGCCGACAGGGAGTCATGCACGAGACGGATCAGATCCGGCAAGTCATCCGATGCAACTGTATTGTTGCCGACATAGGCGGCGACGATTTTGGAAGCGTAGCCGACCAGGCCCGGCTGGTCTTGCTCACCCTTGTTTGTATCTGACACCTATTACCCTGCCCCCGCATCCCAATGACCGGCCTGCACCTTCGCACAAGTCCGAAAACGTATATCTCAAAATTTCAGACGCGGCCTCCGCCACACCGGTGGGGGCCGCGTCCATGCCTCAGTTTCAGGCAGGTCTGTCTAGCCGACAGCCATGAAGGACAGCAGCAGGACAATGCCCAGCAGCGCCGCCGTCCAGATTGTCATCGCGCCATTCAGCACGCCGCCCCGGGCCAGTTCGCCCCGCGGGCTGAAAGCCGCTTCGATCCAGTTGTAGGCCCGGCTGGTAATCCGGAAGAAGGCCGCCGTCATCGCAGGTCCGGCTTTGCCCCATACAGTGCCGGCCCATTTGACCAGGTTGTAGCCCACCTTGCGGTAGGTCCAGTCGCTGTCGAGGATCACGCCGCGTTTCTCCGGCGGGTAAGCGTGGACACGCTTGAGCAGGACAAAGGCGAAGATGGCGAGCACCAGGAGCTGGAACTGGGTGAGAATGTGCTCGAACGAGAACAGGTGGTGATGGGAATAGCCCATCGCCTCCTCTCTGTAAGGCAACAGCCCATAGAGCCATTCATGCCCGAAGCCCGGGAACAGCGCAGGCAGCCCCAGGAAGATGCAGAGGAACGCCGCGATGCCCATGGCGAGCAGCATGTTGAAGGGCGCTTCCTTCACACGCAGGCCGCTGTCGTGGCCGAAGAAGGCGTAATACGGAATCTTGATGCCTGAGTGTTCCAGCACACCGGCCGAAGCGAACATAAGCATCAGGAAGATCACGGCATATCCGGCCGAGGCGACTTCCGAAATGATCATCGACTTGGTCACAAAGGCCGAGAACAGCGGGAAGGCCGAGATCGCCATCGCGCCGATAATGCAGAACACCGTGGTCCACGGCATGGAGCGGTGCAAGCCGCCCAGCTGGCTGGCTTTCACCGTCCCGGTCCGATAGAGCACGGCGCCCATCGACATCATCAGGAGGCCTTTAAAGAAGATATCCGCAAAGGCGTGCGCGGCGACGCCATTGATCGCCAGCGGTGTGCCGACGCCAACACCGCAGACCATGAAGCCGACCTGGTTGTTGATCGAATAGGACAGCACGCGGCGCAGATCGTTCTCGATCACGGCAAAGAAGACCGGGAAGACCGTCATCGTCGCGCCGATCCAGATCAAATGGTCCTGTCCCGGGAACATGCGGGCCAGCGCGTAGACGGCCAGCTTGGTCGTGTAGACCGACAGCACGACCGATCCGACAACGGTGGCCTTCGGATAGGCATCCTGCAGCCAGTTGTGCAGCAGCGGGAATGCCGCCTTGATGCCGAAGGCGATGAAGATGAACAGCACGCCCGGATCGGACAGATCGGTAAAGGCTTCGAGCGACAGGTCCCCGCGCGACTTCAGCACATAGGCCAGGCCATTCAGCAGCAGCACGCCCGACAGGACCTGTACGCCCAGATACCGCATGGCCGCATAGTAAGCCGCACGCGTCTGCGCCCGCAGGATCAGGAAGACGGAGCTGATGGCCGTCAGTTCCCAGAACACGAACAGGGTCATCAGGTCGCCTGCGAGCGTCGCGGCGACGGCCGCCCCGGCGTAGAACAGCGCCGCTCCATCCTGGATCCGGTCGTCCGAATGCAGGGCGTAGATGCCGTTCAGAACGGCGGCGATAAGAAAGGCGAGGCTGAAGATGAAGTTCAGCGCATCGACGCGGTAGAGCACCATTTTCAGGCCCAGAACCTGCGTCGTCACGAGATCGGCATTCTGCGGTGCGAACACCAGCAGCAGCAACGCCAGCAGCGGCGCGGCAATGGTCACCACCTGGCGCACGCTGCGCATGGTGATGAACAGGCTCGCGACACCTGCGATAATCAGCACCCATCCGGGATTGAGACCTGCCAGCATGGTCGGCATTACGCGTCTCCCTCGGAAGTGTGGTGCGGCGCTGGCAGGTCATCTGCCATCGGCGCCTCCGGATCGACGCCCTCGGGCGGTCCGCCGGCGTCGTTATAATAGTTCTCGTCCCGGCGCAGCATGTGGCCCAGAGGCCAGCCCATGATCACGGCAAAGGAGAAACAGACGAAGCCCCAGATGCCGTAGAAGCCGGAATAATTTGCAAATTTCAGATAGTCGTGCCGCACCACGAAGAAGTCGACGGACAGCATGATCAGCGACAGGCCCAGAAGCACGTAGAAGATGATGTTGCCGATGCCCTTGCGGTGCGTCCAGCCGAACAGGATCTGCGACAGCGGATGAATGCCCTCTGCCGATGGCGTGTTCAGCTTGTGCACGGACTCTGCTGCGCGCTTCACGAAGCGGCCGGAATCGTCGCGGCCATTGTCGGTCGGGTCGCTCATGGCTGGCCTCCATCCGCGATGTATTCGACACGGTCACCCACAGTCGGGGCAAGGAAATCTGAAATCGGTCCGACGGCGAAGAACAGGATGATGCACAGCGTGGCGGTGATCAGCGGCGCCACCACGGTGGGCATCGGTGCCCCGTCCGGACGTTTGAAAGGCTTCGGCTCCTTTGTACCCGGCGGTGGCATCAGGGCCAGCAGCGGGATCGGCAGCAGGTAGGCGATGTTCAGCAACGACGACGCAATCAGGACCAGAGACAGGTAGACATTGTTATGGTCGATGGCGCCCTGCATCAGCTCATATTTCGGCCAGGCCCCGGCAAAGGGCGGCAAGCCGATGATCGACAAGGATCCGATCATGAAGGCGATGAAGACCAGCGGCATCTTGCGGCCAAGGCCGCGCATGTCGGAAATATTGGTCAGGCCCGTGGCGACGTAGATCGCGCCTGCGCACATGAACAACGTCATCTTGCCGGCTGCGTGCGCGGCGATCTGCAGGCTGCCGCCCAGCCAGCCGGCCGGGTCGGCCAGCATCGCGCCGGCGACCACATAGGACAGCTGCGCAATCGTCGAATAGGCAAGCCGCGCCTTGAGATTGTCCTTTGTCATGGCAATCAGCGAACCGACCACCATGGTGAAACAGGCCACCCAGAGCACGAATTCCCGCGCGGGCGTCGCTTCCAGAAGGTCCGTCCCGAAGATGAAGATGGCGATCTTCATGATGGTGAACACACCGGCTTTCACAACCGCCACAGCGTGCAGGAGGGCCGACACGGGGGTCGGCGCGACCATGGCGTTCGGCAGCCAGAAGTGGACCGGCATCAGCGCGGCCTTGCCGACACCGAAAGCAAACAGGATCAACAGCGCGCTGGCCACGGCCGGGCTGATGTCTGCCCCGGCCAGAAGGCCGCCGGGCACGAAGTCGAGATTTTGCCCGCCGAGCACCCAGGTCCACATCACGGCCGGCAGCAGCAGGCCAATCGAGGTGCCCATCAGGGTGAGCAGGTAAATGCGGCCGCCGCGCTTGGCCGCGGCATCGCCCTTGTGGGCCACCAGCGGATAGGTCGACAGCGTCAGCACTTCGTAGAAGATGAAGAGCGTGAACAGGTTCGCCGACATCGCGACGCCCATGGCGCCGAAAATGGCAATCGCGAAGCAGATGTAGAAGCGCGTCTGGTTCCGCTCTCGGTTCCCGCGCATATAGCCGACGGAATAGAACGAGTTCACGATCCACAGGCCGCTGGCCACGAGGGCAAACAGCATGCCCAGCGGTTCCAGCTTGAACGCCATGCTGAGTCCCGGCGCCGCCTGGCCGAGGTTCAGCTCGGGGCGTTCCCCGCCGGCCACATGCATGGTCAGCAGGATGATCACGACAAACAGCAGGCCTGCGCCGGTGAAGGTCACCCCTTCCCGCAGGTTCGGCGACCAGCCCATGACGGCAATACCGCCCGCAATCAGCAGCGGCAGGACCAGCGCGGCGAGGATCAGGGTCTCAGGGCTCATCGGAACGCCTCCACACCGAAGGCCGCGGCAGCCGCGTCACGCGCGAGGCCGAGCGGGAAGTCCGCCGCGATACCGAAATACAAATTGGCGAGGGCCAGGACCCAGAGCGGGACGAGCAGGAGGACAGGCGCCTCCTTGCGCGTCTTGCGCGGATTGACCGGGGGCTGAAAGAACACCGCCTCCAGGACGCGGCCCATATAGATCACTGCCAGGAAGGACGAGAACACGACGAGGGCGACCGCCCACCACAGGCCCTGGTCGAACAGGGCGAAGCCGAGCTGGAGCTTTGACTGGAAGCCGGCTGTCAGCGGCACGCCGATCAGCGACAGGGCCGCAATGGCAAATGCCGTCATGGTCCACGGAGCGGACCGTCCAAGTCCGGCAAAGTCCCGTATCGTCGTCCCCTGGTAGGTCAGAACCACGCCGGCGACCGCCATGAACAGGGCGCCTTTCATCATGGCATGGTTGATCAGATGGAACAGGCCGGCTGACAGGCCCGCGGTCGTCCCGATGGACACGCCGAGGATCATGTACCCCACCTGCGCAACCGAGGAATAAGCAAGGATACGCCGGACATCGGTCTGGAAGACCGCCTGGAAGCTGCAGACGACCATCGCTGCAATGCCAAGCGGCATGAGGATCGCGCTGAAGGCGGAAATCTCGAAGCCGTAATCCGGACGGAACACGGTGAACAGGAACCGAATCAGCGCGTAAAGCGCGACCTTTGTCGCTGTCGCCGACAGGAACATCGTCACGAAAGTGGGGCTGTAGGAATACGCATTCGGCAGCCACTGGTGCAGCGGCCACATCGCCGCCTTCAGGCCCAGGCCAACCAGGATGAATGCAAAGCCCGCCTGCACACTGCGGTGCCCCGCCAGCTCCGGCAGCAGCGTGGAGATCTGGTACATGTTCAGCGTACCGGTCGCCGCATAAAGGAAGCCGATGCCAATGATGTAGAAGCTGGCGCCGATCGTGCCCATGATCAGGTAGTTGAAAGCGGCCGGCAGGGCCCGGCGGTCGCGGCTAGATCCGAGCGCGACCAGAACGTAGGTGGAGATCGAGGAAATCTCGAGGAAGACGAACAGGTTGAACGCGTCCCCCGTGATCGCCACGCCATTGAGACCGGCGAAACACACGAGGAAAGCGGAATAGAACAGCGACCGTTTCGGCTTCGGGATTTCCGCAACCACGGTCGGCCAGGAGAAGACCGAGGCGAGCAAGCCGATCGTCGTGACGATCAGCAGGATCATGGCATTCAGCGCATCGACCCGCAGCTCAATGCCCAGCGGCACCGACCAGTTGCCGATCTCGTAGGACACGACGCCAACCGGTGACGTCTGCACAAGGCCGAGCAGGATGATGGCGAACAGGAAGCTGATACCCGTTGCAGCAATGGAAACCAGCCACGCGATGCGCCCTGTCGGCACCAGGGCCAGCGCCGGCGCCAGGAACAGCGGCACCATGACCAGCAGCGGCGCGGCATGCGTCAGCGCCCATGCTGGCGCAGCGTTCAGAATAGCGTCGATCATGCAGTCGCCTCGCTCACGGCTTTTTCGGCCTCGGCATGCTGGGCCAGCGCGGTTTCAAGATCGATTTCGTTCACTTCGTCATTCTCGATCGAGCCATAGGCTTCCCGGATCCGCACGACCAGGGCGAGGCCGACCGACAGCGTCGCCACGCCGACGACGATTGCCGTCAGCATCAGGACATGCGGAAGCGGGTTGGAATAGGTGTTGGTGAGATGCGCCACGCGCTCTGCGTGCTCTCCCCCGGCGGCGAGCACGGCGTCCAGTGCGGCATGGCCGCCTTCGGCCTCCGCCGCATGACCCGCGCCATGATGTTCAATGGCGTCATCCCCGAACAGGATCGGCGCTGTGCCGCCGGAGACTTTGCCAAGCGTCACATAGAACAGGCAGATCGTTGTCTGGAACAGGCCGAGGCCAACCATCCGCTTGATCAGGTTCTGCGACGCAAAAGTAATATAGAGACCGATCATCATCAGAACGATGACGACCCAGTAATTGGCGCGTTCGAGCAGGAATTCCAGCATGGCTTACCAGTCCTCGTCGCGGATTTCGGCCACACGACCGGCAAAGGCGTAGAAGATCGTCAGCATGGCGCCGGACACACCGCACAGCACGCCAAGCTCGATCAGGAGAATCCCGATGTGCTGGCCATGGTGCTCGCCCGGCGGCTCGTGGAACAGGGCCTGGTATTCCAGGTAGTGACCGCCCTGCAGCATCGCCCAGAAGCCGACACCGGCATAGATCATCACGCCGACCGCAGCGAGCGAGCGCGTGAAACCGGGCGGAACGGCACGCATCGCTGCCGGAACGCCGAAGACCAATGCATAAAGAATGATCGCAACAGCGATAATCACGCCGGCCTGGAAACCACCACCCGGGCCGAAATCGCCGTGGAACTGAACATAAAAGGCGAACATGGTGATCACAGGGATCAGCATCTTCGCAATAACGCGCAGGATGACGTGGTGATCGGTATTCATGAAGGATCCTCGTCACGGGCAGCCGCGGTCTTGTTCGCACTGTGACCGCCTGAACGGCCCTCATTGCGGATACGCTCGGCCAGCGAGCGTTCGCCAAAGCCCAGCAGCAACGCAACGGCCAGGCCAGCGGTAAACACAACACATGTCTCGCCCAGCGTATCGAAGCCACGATAGCTGCCGAGCACGGGGGTCACGACGTTGGGAATGCCGGTGTCGAACCAGGCGACCTGAAGGTAAGTGAAGCCAACCCCGGTATTTGCCGGAGACGAGGCGTCGCCAAGCGCCGGCAGGTCGACAGTGGCATAGATAAGGGCTGCGCCTGTCGCCAGGCAGACCAGCATGGGACCAAGGCGGAAGAAGAATTTTTCCGGTTTCGCCGTGCGCGAAGTGAGCAGCATCGCGCCCAGCAGCACCACGGTCGACATGCCAGCGCCAACGGCGGCTTCGGTAAAGGCCACATCGACGGCGTCGACAGCGACATACCAGGCGGCCGAAACAAGCGAGTAGATGCCCGACAGCATCACGATGGCAAACAGGCTGCGCATCCGTGCGATGGCCACGCCGGTGGCGAACAGGATGCCGAGCAGGAAAATATTGACCAGGACGACGCCAAAGTCGCCATTGAACATCGAGTGCATCAGGCGTCCTCCCCTTCCGCTTCAGATGTTCCGACCCGCCCGATAATCGGTTGGACACCCGCGGTATGGGCCGCATTGGCAAGCGCGTGCGACGCGGTCGGGCTGGTCAGGAATATGAAGACGCAGATCGCGAACAATTTGGAAATCACCAGCCAGCCGGGTGAAATCAGCATCATGCCGATCAGCACCAGGGCTGCGCCGGACGTATCGGTGATCGAAGCCGCATGAAGCCGTGTGTAGATATCCGGGAAGCGCAGCACGCCCACGGTGCCGATCAGACACAGGAGGGCGCCGCCAAGGCTCAACAGAGCGCCGAGCGGAAACCGGATGACTTCCCAGTATCCCAGAAGGTCAGCGAAGAACTCAGCCATCGGCATTGCCTCCCTGGCCGCGGCGCACAAGCGGCACCTGGAAAGACCGGTAGCGGAAGAATTTCAGGATCGCGATCGTCGAAACGAAGTTGATCAGCGCATAGGTGATGGCAATGTCGAGAAATTCGGGGCGATCCATCACGAAACCCAGAAGGCCGAGCGCCAGCACGGTCTTGGTTCCGAACGAGTTCACCGCGAGAATACGGTCATAGAGCGTCGGTCCGATGAAGGCGCGCAGCAGCAGCAGCCCCATACCGAACAAAATCGCGATCAGCGCGGCGGCAATCATGCAGCGGCTCCCTTTCCGTCAATCGCGCGGGCGGAGCGCTGGTCCATTTCAACGAAGGCTTCCGGCTGGGAATCCTGTTCGTAGAGTCCGTGCACCAGCAGCTTGTCGCCTTCGATCTCTACGGTCACGGTCCCGGGCGTCAGTGTGATGGAATTGGCGAAGGTCACCTTGGCGAGGTCTGACTTGCAAACCGTCTTCACCTTCACCAGGGCCGGCGCGATATCCAGATCGGCCTTCAAGCAGGCGCGGATGACGCTGAGGTTCGCTTTCACGATCTCTTTGGCCAGCCAGGGGAAGTAAAGAATGAAACCAACGAGGCGCACATAGGGCGAGCCTTCACGGTCGATGATGTCCAGCCTGTAGGCCAGAATACACGTCACGATGAGCGAAATGCCGCCCAACGATAGAATCAACGGCGTGTTATGGCCGGACATCCCGAGCCAGAACGCCGCCAAAGCCAGTACCAGCCCCAGGAAATACGCCACGCGCAACCCTCTTTCTATCGCCCTTAACCGGGATGGGACTAAAGGTGTAAAGTGGTTTTGAAAAGCCCGTTGGGGACTGTTTTGCAGTTTTGAACGGTTATCTGCCAAAAACCAGACGTGCTGTACGCTGTGCTGCGGAGAACTCTGCTTCCTCATTCGCCGGCATGGACGTCCCTGCGCCGGCCTGAACGGCGCCGGGCGAATAAGCGGACGACAACGCCCAGTTCCAGTAGCGCAGGATGGTCTGCGCCTTCGCCACGCTCAAAATCTCATAAACTTCAGAGACATGGTGGTATTGGGGATGAACAACCCCCTCCTCCAGTTCCAGGGGTTTCTTCAACGCCACCCAAAGGACGGGCAGGAAATCCCGCTTCACACCGGTCGCCTTGCACAGCACGGCCAGGGCTTCTCCACCTTCATCGCCCAAAATCTTGGCAGCTGTCACAGGTTTGACACCGGACAGGTAGCCGATCTCCTGGGCGGTCTGCGCATCCATGCCGTTAAGAGCGGCTGCATTGATCGCGCTTTCCAGGCTGTCGAAGGGGCTGCGTTCCAGCGCGGCGCGGTTGCGCTGGCGGCGCTCGATCAGCTGGATGGCCTTTCGTGCCACCGGATCAGCCCATTGCTCATCCGCCATCATCTCGAAGACGTCCTTGCAGGAGTCGATGATTTCGAGCCGGTCGGACGCATAGCGCTGGAGAATCCGCTTCCGGGTCGGCCCATCGGCCCACCAGAACAATGTCAGCGCATGTGACGGGATCGTCTCCAGCCGGTCTGCAATGATCGGGCACAGGGCCGGCACGTCGCGTGACCGGCGCACAAGTTTGTCGATGGCCTGCTCCGGCAACTCTGCGCCATTGTTCGAGACCAGCTCTTTCAGCACGTGATCCTCGCCTTCTTCGGCGAGATAATCACTGACCATGCCCGGAATGTTCTTGCGCTTGGCAATCGCCAGCCGGTGATCGGGCGTACCGGTCATGGCAATATCCCGCAGGTCGCAGGCGTCGAACGCTTCGTTCTCCTCCAGCAGAGGCGCCGCGATCTTGTAAGGGCATTGCGCGAGATAGCGCAGCAGACGCCGCGGGGCTTCCTTGCTCTGGGCCAGGCGCCGGGCGCACATGGCGCGGTCCTCATTGTCTGCGTGGAACAGCATATCGAGCAGGATATCGGCTGCCATATGGCGGTCCTGCTGTGTCAGCCGCCCGCCGGAAGGCATCGAAACAATATCTACCAGACGCCGGAACAGCGTGTTCCGCGCGCGCCCGGTGCGTGGCTTTTCGGCCTGTTCGATCGATTCCATGTCGAATTCGTATCCGTTGAACCGGGAAAGGGTCGCAGGAAACAGTTAACGAGGGGTGGAATGCGCGCCGGTTGGCTAGCCGCGGATACGGCCCGGATGCACAACCAGCACCAGCAGGCTGGCCACCAGCATCAGGATCGACAGCATGAACAACTGTCCTCCATCTGTCGCAGTGCTCGCCGGATCCAGTGAGACAGGTACTTCCCGGCCAAGCCAGGGAGACAGGTGAAACGCAATGGCAGCGCCGCAAACCAGTGCCGCAAGTGCCGCTCCGAACCGCCGCGAGAACGGCAGCAGCAGGAAAAAGGCGGCCAGCAATTCGACAATCGCAATCACGAACCGGCCAGCCGGTTCGAACAGGGAAACGCCCGAGCGTTCGGCAATGGTCTGGAAGACGATGTTCTGGCCTGGCGCATCGAACAGCTTTACCGAGCCCTCCGGCGGATTCGGCAAGGGCGCGATCGTGGACTGGATGAACATGGCGATCAGGAACAGCGCGAGCGCCCAACTGATGAGATGTCTGAATATACGCATGGTTCACCCTGAAAACCGGCAGGTCCATTAACGCTACCGGTCGTAACGCTGCAGCGCAACTGGTTGAAACCCGGCGTTTCTGTGGCGAAGCGGGCTTTCCATCCCAGCCGGGCCTACCTAATGTCCCGCACCGAGCGGGAGGATGAATGGAAGAACCAGCCGAATCCATTGCCGACGAGATTTCCGAGGAAGGCGCGGACGACATCACGTCGCCGGTCAGCGGCGTCAGCGAAGCGCTGACAGCCGGGGCTTCGCTGCTATCCACGGCGACGCATTGGCGGGCGCGCCGCGTCCGCCGTGTCGTCAAGATCGAGTTGCCGGCTTATCTTCTCGTTCAGTGCAGCTGGTTCATGGCGTTCGGCCTGCAGATGGTGCTGTTCCCCTACCTGATCACCGACCCTAATCACCTGCACCGGGACGGCCTCGCACTGGGCCTCGCCAACATGGCCTTGTCTGGCCCGTCCGTGATCTTCCTGTTGCTGGGGGGCGTGGTCGCCGAACGGGCGGACGGCAAACGCCTGCTCATCCTGCTGCACCTGATGGCGGCAGCCCCTGCCCTGGCCCTTGCAGCCTTTGTCTGGAAAGGCACGCTGACCTATCCCGCCATGATCGCTTACGGCCTGACCATCGGTACGGTCGGTGCCTTCATGATGCCCGCCCGCGACTCCATCGTGAATGAAGTGGTCGAGCGCCGCGCCCGGGTCGGGTCCGGCGTAACCCTGCAACTCGGCGTGACCCTGGCTACGATGGCACAGTTCGTCGCCCAGATCGGCGGCCTGATCATTGGCGGATATGCCGACAAACTGACCAAGATGCCGGACTGGCTGGGCGGGTTCGGCATTGGCCCGATCCCGGCCGAACAACTTCTTTTCATTCAGGGCGCCGTGCTCGCGCTCGGCGCCATTTTTGCACTCTGGCTTGGCAAAGGGCGCCAGCTTCTCAGCAGCGGACGGGGCATCCAGGGCGCCTTTGCCGACATCGCCGACGGGTTCCACGCCGTCCGGTCCGACGGCAAGCTCTGGGCCATGACGGCCCTGATGTTCGGTGTCGGCATCTTCGTGATCGGCGCTTTCCTCGTCGTGCTGCCCATCGTGAACCGCGATGTCTACGGCTTCGGGCCGGATGGGATCCGGGACATGTTCGTGACGTTCTGGATGGGCGCGTTCGTCTCGTCCGTCGTTCTCTCGATCTTCAAGCGTATCAAGCGGCAGGGGCGCTTATTGCTGATCGCGCAGTTCCTGGCGTCGGTCAGTATTCTTCTGATGATGTGGCCAATCCCTCACTGGGGCTTCCTCACCATCGTCTTTGTCTGGGGGCTCGCCGCAGGCATCTCCATCGCCATGAGCCGCTCAATCGTGCAGGACGCAGCCCCGAAAGAGAAGCTCGCCCGGGTCCTGTCGATCTATCAGCTGGGCTTCATGGCAGGCGCCCCGTTCGGCGCTTTCCTGATGGGGGCCCTGGTCGACCTGTTCGGGCCGGAGAAGATCGCCATCGTGCCTGCGGGCGGCATGATCACTCTGATCATCTGGATGGTCTTCTTCACCCCTGTCTGGAACATGAAAGGCTCTGCCTGGCTCGCCCATAGCCAAAAGGCCTGAAAGTGCCGCCTTTGACGGGCTGACAATTGCGCAGAAGCCAATTAACCCGTGCAATCATGTCGTCCGAGCCGCGTGCCACTGTTCACCTCAGCCATATCGTCGCCAACTGGCGGACGCTGGCGGGGCTGAACCCGAAGGCAGACACAGCGGCGGTCGTAAAGGCGAATGCCTATGGCCTGGGCGCGGAACGTGTCTCAGCAGCGCTCGCTGCGGCAGGGTGTGAAACCTTCTTTGTCGCCTATCCTGAAGAGGGCGCCATCGTGCGCAAGGCGGTCGGCGCCAAACCGGCCATCTTCGTTCTCAACGGTCCGGCCTCCTCGACCATGCACCTGTTCCATGCAAACGCCCTGACCGCCGTGCTGAACAGCGACGCGCAGATCAGGCTGTGGGCCGATGCGGCGAACCTGCCCTGCGCGCTGCATTTCGACACCGGCATGAACCGGCTGGGCCTGCCCGCCAGTGCGCTGGAGACGGAAGGCGACGCCTTGCGGGCCCTGAAACCGGTCCTGGTGATGAGCCATCTGGCCTGCGCCGATACCCCGGACCACGCAATGAACGCCGCCCAGCTTGGCGCCTTTAGCGAGATCGCCGCCGCCTTCCCCGGCGTGCCGGCAAGCCTTGCCAATTCCGCCGGCTGTTATCTCGGCCGTGACTATGGTTTCCAGCTCACCCGCCCCGGCATCGCCCTTTATGGCGGCTCCACCCCGCCCGCCCGCGTGCAGATCGAACACGCTGTGACGCTGGAAGCGGAGATCCTGAGCGTTTTCCCGGTCAAGGCGGGGGAAACCGTCGGGTATGGCGCGACGTTTACAGCCAAGCAGGACATGCTGCTGGCAACCGTTGGACTTGGTTACGCAGACGGCATACTGAGATCGGCCTCCAACTGTTTCATCGGCTGGCTCGACGGCACACCCTGTCCGGTAACCGGGCGGGTGACGATGGATCTGATCACGATTGATGTTTCAAAAGCACAGCGGGCGGCAAAAGCAGGCCGCCGCGTTGAATTCCTTGGTCCGCATGCCAAACTCGAAGATCAGGCCGCGCGAGCCAACACACTCGGCTACGAATTACTTACAGGAATCGGGACCCGTGTCGAACGCCTCTACCCGTAAACGCGGGATACCCAATCCGCTGGCCTGGATCGGCTCAGCAACCCTCGGCTTCTTTGCCGAGATCGGCCGGCTGGCCACATTCTCGGCCCAGGTGAAGGCGGCTGCCTTTTCGCCCCGCTGGTATTTTGGACAGATCTGGAAGCAATTCGTCCAGATCGGGTTCTACTCCCTGCCGGTGGTCGGCATGTCGGCGATCTTCATCGGCGCCGCGCTGGCACTCAACATCTATCAGGGCAGCGGCCGTTTCGGCGCCGAACAATTCGTGCCGAACATTGTTGTCCTGGGCATCACACGCGAACTGGGCGCCAGCATCACGGCGCTGATGCTGGCTGGCCGGGTCTCCGCCGGGATCGCCGCCGAGATCGGCGCCATGCGGGTGACCGAACAGATCGACGCGCTGGAATCCCTTTCAGCGTCCCGCTATCGCTACCTTTATGCGCCGCGCTTCCTCGCTGCGCTGATTGCCGTGCCCATGCTGGTCGTGGTGGCAGACATTATCGGCGTGATGGGCGGCTGGCTGGTCTCGGTCTTCGGCCTCGGCTTCGACTCTACGGTCTACCTGCGCAACACGCTGGATTTCATGACCCGCAACGATGTGCTCACCGGCATCATCAAGGCATTCGTGTTCGGCGGCATCATCGCGCTGATGGGATGCTATCAGGGTGACCAGTCCAAGGCCGGGGCAACGGGCGTTGGCCGGGCCGCGACGCTGTCCATGGTCGGCGCGGCCGTGCTGGTGCTTGCCGCCAACTATGTCATGTCGACCATCTTCGTGGAGTTTGGCCTGTGACGACCCCAATTCTCAGTCTGCAGAATGTCGAGAAGCGTTTCGGCAAGAACCACGTCCTGCGCGGGGTGACACTGGACGTCGCCCCCGGCCAGAGCCTTGTCGTGATTGGCGGCTCCGGTTCGGGCAAGTCTGTCATGCTGAAGAGCGCCCTCGGCCTGATGACACCGGATTCGGGACAGATCCTGTTCAATGGAGAGGATGTGACCCAGGCGAAGGGCAAGACCCGCGCCCGCATGCGCGAACGTGTCGGCATGCTGTTCCAGTCCGGTGCGCTGTTCGACTCCCTCACCGTCTGGGAGAATGTCGCGTTCCGTCTCGTGAACTCCGGCGTGGTCAGCCGTGCCAAGGCAAAGGACCGCGCCATCGAAACGCTCAGCAAGGTCCGCCTCGGCGCCGATGTGGCAGATCTTTACCCGGCAGAGATCTCCGGCGGCATGCAAAAGCGCGTTTCGCTCGCCCGCTCGATCATCTCCAAACCGGACCTCATTTTCTTCGATGAGCCGACCACAGGCCTCGACCCGATCACGGCGGACGCCATCAACGACCTGATCATCGAACAGGTCCGCGGCCTCGGCGCTGCCACGGTGAGCATCACCCACGACATGGCCTCGGCCCGCAAGATTGCGGACGAAGTCGCCATGTTGTTCGAAGGCAAGATCATCTGGCGCGGCAAGGCTTCCGAAGTGGAAGACAGCGGCAACGCCTATGTCGACCAGTTCGTACACGGACGCGCCGAGGGCCCCATCCAGCCGGCTTTGTAGGGTCTTCCCCCAACCGGCAAACGCCCTTATCCAAACCATATGGCCAAAATCGCAACCACCGCCTTTGTCTGCCAGTCCTGCGGGGAAGTGCACTCCAAGTGGAGCGGCAAGTGCAATGGCTGCGGAGAGTGGAACACGCTGGTGGAAGAAGTCACCGGCGGCGTACCGGGCGGCCTTGCCGCGCCGAAGAAGGGGACGAAACGCTCCAGCAAGGTGGAATTCGTTGCGCTGAACGACACCGCCGAGGCGCCCGCCCGCATTGTGATGGGGGTCGACGAGCTCGACCGGGTATTCGGCGGCGGCATTGTGCCCTCCTCCGCAACGCTGATCGGCGGGGATCCCGGCATCGGCAAATCGACCCTGCTGCTGCAGGTCGCAGCGCGCCTTGCCCGCAATGGGTTGAAGACGGTTTATGTCTCCGGCGAGGAAGCCGCGCCACAGATTCAGGACCGCGCTAAGCGCCTCAAAGTGGCTGAAAGCCCTGTGCAGCTCGCGACGGAAACGGACTTACGCAAGATCATAACGGCCCTAAAAGCTGCCGAACCGGACTTTGTCGTGATCGACTCGATCCAGACGCTCTGGTCGGACAGCCTGGAGGCCGCCCCCGGCTCTGTCTCCCAGGTCCGCGCCTGCGCGCAGGAACTGACTCGCTGGGCCAAGAAGTCCGGCGCGGCTGTCGTCCTGGTTGGCCACGTCACCAAGGAAGGCAATATCGCCGGCCCCCGCGTGGTGGAGCATATGGTCGACGCCGTCTTCTATTTTGAAGGCGAGCGCGGCCACCAGTTCCGGATCCTGCGCGCGGTGAAAAACCGGTTCGGCCCGACAGACGAAATCGGCATTTTCGAAATGCACCAATATGGCCTCGCCCCCGCCAAGGAGCCCTCGGCCCTGTTCCTCAGTTCCGACGGGGAGAGCGAAGGCGGCGCCGCAGTCTTCGCCGCGATGGAAGGCTCCCGTCCCGTGCTGGCCGAAGTGCAGGCGCTCGTCGCCAAGAGCGCCTACGGCACGCCGCGGCGCAGCGTGGTCGGCTGGGATTCGAGCCGCCTCGCCATGCTGCTGGCCGTGCTGGAAGCGCGCTGCGGCATCACGCTGGCGGGGATGGATGTCTACCTCTCCGTCGCCGGGGGTTACAGAATCATGGAGCCTGCCGGAGACCTCTCGGCCGCCGCGGCCCTGCTCACGTCGCTATCCGCCAATCCTGCGCCGGAGCGCAGCGTCTTCTTCGGCGAAGTCGCCCTGTCCGGCGCCGTTCGCCCGGTCGCCCGGATGGAACAGCGCCTGAAGGAAGCCGAACGGCTCGGATTCGAGCGCGCATTCGTCCCGGAAGGCGCGCCGACCGCAGTGGATGGCTTGACCGTGACGCCGATTAAACGGCTTATCGACCTTGTGGAGTTGCTTGCCCCGGACGCACTGAATGCTTGAATCCATTACAGCTTTCGACGGAATCGCGCTGGCGGTTATTGTGATCTCAGGGATCATGGGGTTTGCCCGTGGATTTCTCAGGGAACTGGCCACGCTCGGCGCATTTATCGGCGCACTGGCCGCCGCCTATTACGCCCGCGTGTTCTTCCATGATGATCTTTCCGCCCTGTTGCCGCCAAACTTGGCGCCCTGGACGGCGGACGTGATTCTCCTGATCGTCGCCTTCATCATCGTTTATGTGCTGATTGCATGGATTGGGCAGCGACTTTCCAAAAACATCCATGGGGCCGAAGGCATCGGCATGTTCGACCATGTGGCCGGCGCCGTGTTCGGCGTGCTGCGTGGCTTCGTAGCCCTTGTTTTCTTTGTAGTCCTTCTGGGTCTCGTGCTCGAACAAAGCCGGATTCCAAGCTTCATTCAGAACGGAATGACCTATCCGCCACTGCGGAATCTGGCCGATTTTGTGAACATTGAAGCAGCCAAGGTGGGAAAAGAAGTGCAAGCCCCCCTTTCCTCTGAAGAGGAAAACGGGCAATAGGCCCTTGTCGCAAGTCTGTCATTCAGGAGCGCCTGTCGTATGGTCCACTTTGATCACGATGACGACAAGCCCCGCGAAGAGTGTGGCGTCTTCGGTATTTTCGGAAATCACGAAGCCAGCCTTCTCACCGCGCTCGGCCTGCACGCATTGCAGCACCGCGGACAGGAAGCCTGCGGAATTACCTCATTCGACGGCAAGCGTTTCCCCTCCGAACGCCATATGGGCATGGTGGGCGAACATTTCGGCGGCGACCTTCGCGCGCGCCTGCCGGGCCATGCCGCGATCGGCCACAACCGGTATTCGACGCAGGGCCGGCCGATGCTTCGCAACATCCAGCCGATCTTTGCCGACCTTGCCGGCGGCGGCTTTGCCATGGCGCACAATGGCAATCTGACCAATGCCCGCGAACTGCGCCACCAGCTGGTGCAGGACGGCTCGATTTTCCAGTCGACCATGGACACCGAGGTGATCCTTCATCTCGTTGCCCGGTCCAGCCGCCCCCGTTTCCTTGAGCGCCTGATCGACGCGCTGCAGAAGGTCGAAGGCGGTTACGCCCTGGTCGGCCTGACCGGCAAGAAACTGGTCGGTGCGCGTGACCCGGTGGGCCTTCGCCCGCTGGTTCTCGGACGCCTTGGCGATGCCTATGTGCTCGCGTCGGAAACCTGCGCGCTGGACATTATCGGCGCCGAATTCGTGCGCGAAGTGGAAAATGGCGAAGTCGTCGTCATTTCCGACAAGGGGATCGAATCCCATCGCTTCGCCCAGGCCCGTCCGGCCAGTCCCTGTATCTTCGAATATGTCTACTTTGCGCGCCCTGACAGTATCGTTCAGGGCCGCTCTGTTTATGAAGTGCGCCGCCGCATGGGCCACCAGCTGGCCGCCGAAACCCCGTGCGACGCGGATGTCATCGTGCCGGTGCCGGATTCCGGCGTGCCGGCCGCACTCGGCTTCTCCGAAGCGTCCGGCATCCCCTTCCAGATGGGCATTATCCGGAACCATTATGTGGGCCGGACCTTCATCCAGCCGACCCAGACCGGCCGCCAGAGCGCGATCTCCAAGAAACACAGCCCGAACAAGGCCGTGCTGGAAGGCAAGCGCGTCGTGCTGGTGGATGACTCCATCGTCCGCGGCAACACGTCGAAAAAGATTGTCCAGATGGTCAAGGAGGCCGGCGCCAAGGAAATCCATTTCCGCTCCGCCAGCCCGCCGATCATCAACCCGGATTTCTACGGGATCGACATGGCCGCGAAGTCCGAACTGTTCGCCGCAATCCACACCCATGAGGAAATGGTGCGTGAGCTGAAGGTAAACTCACTTGGCTTCCTGTCGGTTCCCGGCCTCTACAGTGCGATTGGCGAACCGGTGCGCAACAACATGATGCCGCAGTTCGCAGACCACTGCTTCACGGGCGAATACCCGACTCCGCTGGTCGATTACGAGCATGACGAGAGCGACAAGGAGCGTCAGCTCTCCCTGCTGGACGACGCGTAAGCCCTGCGCTAGACGCGCTGCATGACTCAGCCCCGTCTCATCCTCGTTACCGGCGCCTCGCGCGGCATTGGCCGGTCCGCCGCCCTGCACCTTGCCCGGCAGGGTGACGTCGTCATCGCCATTGCCCGCTCAAAACTCGCGCTCGAAAAGCTCGACGACGAGATCCGCGCCATCGGCAGCGAAGCTGTTCTGGTGCCGATGGACCTGAAAGACACCAAAGGTATCGAAACACTGGGCAAGGTGATCGGCGAAAAGTTCGGACGTCTCGACGGGCTGGTTGCGAATGCCGGCATTCTCGGCACGCTGGGCCCGCTGGAGACCTGCGGCCCGCGCAGTTTCGAGGAAACCATTGCGGTGAACCTGACAGCGAATTTCCACCTGATCCGCGCGCTCGGCCCATGGCTGCACAAGTCCGATGCCCCGCGCACCGTGTTCGTCACCTCCGGCGTAGCGCGCCATCCGCGTGCATTCTGGGGCCCCTACCAGGCCGCAAAGGCCGGGCTGGAAGCCATGGTACTCGGCTGGGCCGATGAACAGGAAAACCTGTCCCTGCGCGCAAACCTCTTCAATCCCGGCGGCACCCGTACCGCGATGCGCGCCGATGCGATGCCGGGCGAAGATCCGATGAGCATTCCGTCCGCAGATGATGTGGCCGCCGAACTGGTCAAACTGGTCAGCAAGGACGAGACCCGGACGGGCCAGTTGATCAACTACCGTGAAGTCGCTGCCGCGCATTGATGTCTGCCACACCGGCCATCCGGTCCGCGACCCGCGAAGACCTGCCGCTCCTGAAGGATTTCGAACAGGGCATCATCACGGCTGAACGTCCCTATGACCATACGCTGAAACCAGACCCGATCAGCTATTATGATATCGGAGAGCTGATCGATTCCGATGATGCGGAGGTCGCGGTCGTCGAGATTGACGGCGAAATCGTCGCCTCCGGCTATGCTCACAGGCAGCGTTCGAAGCACTATATCCAGCACGAATACCACGCCTTCCTGGGCTTCATGTTCGTCCGCCCGGAGTTTCGCGGGCGTGGCCTGAACAAGCTGCTGATCGATTATCTCACCGGCTGGGCAAAGGCGAACGGCCTCAGCGAGATCCGCCTGACGGTCTACTCGACCAATGCGCCGGCGATCCGCGCCTATGAGAAGGCCGGCTTCGCGCCCTACATCACCGAGATGCGCGTCAATCTGGACGAGTAGCCTTGCGGCAACGTTCCGCTTCGCGCACCGCCTCCCAGCGTTTGCGCAGGCGCGCCACCCGTTCGGGAAAGCGCGCATCCAGCATGTCGATCTGCTTCACCCGGTCAGTGCGGAAGTGGCGGAAGCCATCGCGCAGCTCGCACCAGGCGCACATCATGCGGATATGATCCGCATAGACGATCAGGAAGGGCCACACGGTGCGGCGGGTGATGTTTCCTGCTTCGTCGGCATAACCGAGATCCAGCTTCTTCTGTGTCCGGATGGCTTCACGCACAAGCGCCACATCAAAGGAATCCTCCGGGCGTTTCCGGAAGCTGACCGGAACGAGCCCTGAATCCATGATGACGGGCTGCAGGTCCAGCGGCACCGCCGTGGACAATTTCGCAATCAGGTCTTCCGCCCCGCGCACCAGCCGGGCATCCCCGCGCGCTGCCACCCAGCGTGCGCCCAGCACGGCAGCCTCCAGTTCGTCCGTCGTCAGCATAAGCGGCGGCATGTCGTATCCGGCATCCAGCACATAGCCGGTACCTGCCTCCCCGCGGATCGGCACGCGCTGCGCGATCAGTTCGGCCATGTCGCGGTAAAGCGTGCGCAGGCTGGTCTCCAGCTCCTCTGCCAGTTCGCGCCCCGTCACCGGACGGTTCTTCCGACGCAGGATCTGGATGATCTGGAAAAGTCTCTCGGTGCGTCTCATGAAATGGACCCTACTGCCACGCTACTGACACCATGCTGTCAGCAGCCCCCCGCTATCAAGCCCTCATCGCAACCCGAACCAGGAGAAAGACGATGATCACGCTTTACGGATGGGGGCCCATGTTCGACTGCCCCTCGCCCAGCCCCTTTGTCATGAAGGCCGACATCCAGCTGCAGATGCTGGGCGTCGATTTCACCCGCGCCATTGCCGATCTTGATGCCGTGCCAAAGCACAAGGCGCCTTATGTCATTGATGATGGCCAACTGATCGAAGACAGCAATTTCATCCGCATCCACTTCGAGACCAAGCTCGGCAAGGGCCTCTATGATGGCTTCAGCGGCAAGGACATCGCCCTCAGCTGGGCACTGGAACGCATGGCGGAAGGCCAGCTGGCGAAGATCATGGCTTATGAGCGCTGGATGAAGGACGACAATTTCAACAAGGGCCCGGCCCAGTTCTTCATTGATGTTCCCGCCCCGGCTCGCCCGGTGGTGTTGAAGGAAGTCCGCGAGGGCGTCGCAGCATCTCACATGGGGGAAGGCACAGGCCGCTTTACCGAAGCCGAACGCATGCAACTGGCCGACTGGGACATCGGCGCGATCGCCCTGCAGCTTGGCGAGCAGGATTACCTGCTAGGCGAAGCGCCCACCTGCGCCGATGCTGCTGTTGCGGCGGTGCTGATCGCCTGCGCGACGGAATTTTTCGACACGCCGCTCAGCGGTCTCGTCCACAAGCACCCGAATCTTGTGGCCTATATCGACCGGATGAAGGCGCGCTACTTCGCCCATGCGGCATGGCCAGCCTGGCCGGCCGCGATGACTGAACCTGCCTGATCACATTCCGGGGCGGGCGGCACAGCGCTGCCCGCCACCGCATCACAACCGGAAATGCTTCGACAGTTTCAGGCCCTGTCCCTGATAGTTTGAGCCTTTGCCGCCATAGAGCGCAGCGGGTTTGGCCAGCATCGGTTCATAGACCAGCTTCGCCACCGGCTGGCCGTGTTCAAGGATGAACGGTACATCGCGCGAGCGGACTTCCAGCACAGCGCGGCTGCCGCCCGTATTGGTGCCGAAGCCCGGATCGAAGAAGCCGGCATAATGGGCACGGAACTCGCCCAGCTCCGGTGCGATGGGCGCCATTTCCGCGGCCTCGTTCGGCGCGACTTTCACGGTCTCGCGTGAGACGAGAATATAGAACTCTTCCGGGTTCAGCACGATCCGCCCGTCGCGCGGGTAGACCGGCTCCCAGAACTGGGATGCGTCATGCGCGCCGATCCCGCGCAGGTCCACGACACCGGAATGCTGCTTGGCACGATATCCCGCCGGCTGGCACGCTTCAGGCTCCAGGTCGATGGAAACGACCTTCTCTTTCAGCGCCTCAGGCTTCTTCTTCTTGAACCGGATCTGCGCAAGGCGGTCGCCGGGGCGCACCATGATCGGAAAGGTCCGCGGCGACACTTCAAGATAAAGCGGGCCGGAATACCCCGTCGGCACTTCGTCGAAGGCACGGGAGCGATTGGTCACCAGACGGGTGAACACATCGATCCGGCCGGTCGAGCTTTTCGGGTTGGCCCGCGCGGCGATACCGGCTGGCAGGCGAAGGTGTTCCTGCAACGGCACGAGATAGACACAGCCCGTTTCCAGCACCGCGCCTTCTTGCGTGAGATCGATTCGGTGCAGGTGAATGCCCGGCTCCTGCAGCATCTCGGCGACAGTGCGTTCCTTGCCCGGCAGGAAGCTCGCCCGCAGGCGATAAGCATCCTCGGCAAAGCGCAGGTCGAGGCTGGCCGGCTGGACCTGTCCCTCGTCCAGCGGCGTGTCAGTCCGGATCGCGCCGGAAGCCACCAGCGCCTCGATTTCCCGGTCGGGAAGAACACCTGTATCCTGTGCCATCTCTTGCACCCCTCGCCTTCTCAGGCATAAGGGCCAGACGCGGAAACACAAGGAAATAGCTGCCATGGCAGACGCATCGGGCGGAGACGCCAAAAAAGGTTGGAAACCTGCCACCAAAGCGGTGCGCGGCGGCCTCATGCGTTCCGAACATGGGGAGATCGCCGAAGCCCTCTACCTGACCTCCGGCTATGCCTATGACAGCGCCGAACAGGCGATGCGGCGCATGGCAGGGGAAGAGCCGGGCTTCGTCTATTCCCGCTATGGCAGCCCCACCTGCGAGATGCTGCAGCAACGCCTCGCGCTGATCGAAGGCGCGGAAACCTGCCGTGTCACCGGTTCAGGCATGGGCGCGATTTCCTCGGCCATCATGGCCCCCCTGAAAACGGGCGACCGGGTTGTGGCCGCCAAGGCCCTGTTCGGCTCCTGCCGCTGGATCATTGCCAACCAGATGCCGAAATACGGCATTGAAACCGTCTTCGTCGATGGCGCCGACATGGAGGCCTGGGAACGCGAGATCGCCAAGGGCTGCCAGCTGGTTCTGATCGAGAGTCCCGCCAATCCGCTGCTAGACGGTGTGGACGTTGCCGCTGTGTCGGACCTCTGCCGCAAGGCCGGCGCCCTGCTGGTGGTCGACAATGTGTTCGCCACGCCGATCCTGCAGAAGCCGCTGGAACTCGGCGCCGACGTCGTCGTCTATTCCGCGACCAAGCATATGGATGGCCAGGGCCGCGTCATGGCCGGGGCGATTCTGTGTGACGAAGCACGGATGACCGAAATCTACGACCCCTGGCTGCGCCATATGGGCCCGGCGGCATCGCCGTTTAACGCCTGGGTCGTGCTCAAGGGCCTGGAAACCCTGAAACTGCGCGTCGAAGAGCAAAGCCGCAGTGCCGCACGCCTCGCCGACGCCATCGCCGACCATCCCGCCATTGCCGCCGTGCGCTACCCGCACCGCAAGGACCATCCGCATTACGAAGTCCACAAGAAGCAGATGCGCATGGGCGGCACGATGATGGCCCTGTCGGTGAAAGGCGGCCAGGAATCGGCCTTCCGTTTCCTCAATGCGCTGGAGCTGGTCGATATCTGCAACAATCTCGGCGACACCAAATCGCTGGCCTGCCACCCATCGACCACGACGCACCGCGCCCTCAGCGATGAGGAACAGGCAACGATGGGACTCGACCGCTCCTGGATCCGCTTTTCGGTTGGTCTGGAAGATGCCGACGACCTTGAAGCGGACCTGATTCAGGCTCTTAACAAGGCGTAAACAAACAGCGGGCAATTTCATCGAATGGCTCGAAGGTCGCCCCCACCCCAGTACGAACACGTCACTGACGGAGTGCGCATCCGCGTGCGCCCGAAATTCATGTATGACGAGTCCGAACCGGCGGCCGGCCGCTTCATGTGGTCCTATACAGTCGACGTGGAAAACGAGAGCGATCACACCTGGACCATCATCCGGCGCCACTGGGAAATCGTCGATGCGATGGGCCGGTTGCAGGAGGTCGACGGCGAGGGTGTGATCGGACAGACGCCGACCATCGGCCCCGGCGAACGGTTCAGCTACACGTCCGGCGCGCCGCTGTCGGCCCCGTCCGGCATGATGCGCGGCACCTATGACCTGGTGGATGATGAAGGCGGCGAACTGGTTGCCCTGATCCCCGCCTTCTCGCTCGACAGTCCCTACGACACGTCGAAGCCGATCTGACGGCTAGCCTTTCAGGGCGTCCCGGATGGCGTTCTTGACGCCTTGCTCATCCGCCCCGCCGATGGCCGTATCACCGATATAGAAGCCCGGCGTACCGTCCAGATTCAGCGCGTGCCCCAGCCGCTGCATGTCGTCGAGCTGCTTCTTCAGCGCCACCGACTGCATGTCTGCGCGCATCTTGCGGACATCGACGCCGATGTCTTCGGCAATTTCGTCGATCTTCTTCTCGGTCAGCGCATCATTCGACTTCAGCTGCATCAGGGCGGCATGCATGTCGTAATACTTGTCCTGCTTGCCGGCCGCGAGCGCCGCAAGCGCCGCCGTCTCACTGATGCCACCGAAGATCGGATATTCCTTGAAGACGACCCGCACCTTGTTGTCGAACTCCTCCGGCAGCGCCTGCACGAAAGACAGGGAGCGTTTGCAGTAGCCACAACGGTAATCGAAAAATTCCACCACCGTTACCGGTGCGTCGGCCGGACCGATGAAGTGATCTGTATCAAGATTGTACAGCTGGTCCTTGTTTTGGCTGATCGCTGCCTTGGCCGCCTTTGCGGCATCCGCCCGGTCGCGGGCGTTGAGGGCGATGATCGCCTCCTCAATCACTTCCGGGTGGGTCACGATATATTCGTGAATGACCGTCTCTAGCTCGGCCCGGTCCATGCTGACGGGAGTCTTGCCGCTTTCGGCACAGGCGGGAGTCATGGCAACCGTAGCGACAGCGGCGGCTGCAAGCAGGGGGCGGATCATCATCAATACCTTTCCAGGCCCATCAGGGGCTGTTTCGATTCAGCGGGACTATACCGGCACGGGCACGCCCGTCCATCAGTCCTGACAGAAAGTTGAACGGATTCAGTGCTCACCAGCAGTAATGGAGAACTGGCTCACGCCGCGCCGGGAGACGCGGCGATAGAAATCGCGATTGTCCGGATTGTTCGGGTCGGTGATCAGCAGGATGTCGTCGGCCCGGCGGTAGTCCACCGTATTGCGCTCCAGCTGTTCGCGGGCCCGGTGCGCGAAAATGTTGGCACGTTGCAGGTCTCCGACGGCATAGGCGGACTCAGCCGTTGCCAGCTGGGCTTCCGCGCGGCGGCCCTGCTTCTCCAGCGTGATGGCCAGCTGTTGCCAGGCAAACGCATTGTTGGGTTCGGCGATCAGGGCGTCGCGAAGGGCGGATTCGGCCGTTTCCACATCGCCCGGCTCATCCCGGCTGTTGAGAGACCGGGCATAATTGATCAGGAGCAGCGGCTGCCCGGGCTTCAGTTCCAGCGATTTGCGATGCGGTTCCACCGACTCGGCGGCTCGCCCGCCTTCGAACAGGATCTGGCCTTTCAGCTCCCAGAAATAGGGATTGTCCGGCTCATCCACGAGCAGCGAATTGATCCCGTCCAGGGCCACTTGCATATCGGACGCCTGCATGGCGGCGATGGAGCGGGCATAGCGGGCAGGCTCGCTCTGGTCGCTGTCGGGATACTCCCGGCGCACCTTGCCGGCCGTATCGAGGAAACCGATTAGCTTGGCACGCATCATTTCGTACTGGTGTTGCGCCCGGTCTGTAGGCGGAACATCCCGCGTCGGGGATTCATTGGCCAGCATCCGCACATTGCGGATCCGGTCGGACGCCAGCGGGTGAGACCGGAAATACGGATAGCGCCGCGCCTGCGAAAGCACTTCCTGCGCACGGAACTTCTCGAAGAACTCCACAATGCCTTCCGGCGACTGGCCAAGCTCGGTCAGGTACGACACAGCTGCGGTATCCGCCATCGCTTCTTCGGAGCGGGTATGGACGAAGAAGTTGAGGGCCGCGAATTGCTGCGAAGATCCGATCAGCGCAGCGCCGGCTCCGCCCTCCCCGGCCGCAATGGCCAGGATGCCGAGACCGATGGAGATCAGCGCCGGGCGCGAGGCGACCCCCGCCGCACGGGCACGGGTGACCGTGTGGCCACAGGCGATGTGGCAGGTTTCGTGCGCCAGCACGCCCTTGATCTGTCCGGGCGAGTCCGCCGCAATGATCAGGCCGGTATGGATATGGATATTCTGGCCATTGGCCACGAAGGCGTTCAGCGACGGATCGTTGATGACGTAAAGGCCGACATCCTTCGGATTGAGGCCCGCCACATCGAGGATCGGATCGGTCCATTCGCGCAGGGTCTCTTCAATCTCGGCATCCCGGATCAGGCTCTGCGCCGAAGCCGACACAGCCACGGTCAGCGAGACTGCCGCCATTGCGATATATCGCAGGAAAGTACGGGCCATGCGGGTCCTGTCTCCGTTTCCGCCAATGCCTTTGAATCTACGGGCCTGAGCCAGCAATTGCGAGGGGGAAGCTACAGGATAACAGAAATGTCAGGCTTTGGCTGAGCAGAAGATGAACGAAAGCGCCGGATCAAGCCGGATTCCGGCCTCATCGCCCGCTTTCGGGGCCTCGTGCCGCGGCACCAGCGCCACCAGACGCTGCCCGCCGAGGTCCAGAACCAGCCGGTTCATCGCGCCCGTCACCTGACTGGCCAGCACCTTCGCGCGCACCTTTGACCCGGGATCGAGGCAAATTCCCTCCGGGCGTACGACCAGTTCCGTTCCCGGTGCCACATCCGCCAGCCCTGCCGGCACACCTGCCGCTGCCAACCGGTTCACCGGGCCGAGCGAAGCGGCCACGTCGGCGCTGACAGGGTTCAGGTACACTTCGGCCGCCGGACCTTCCTGACGCACCTTGCCGCCACGCATGATGGCGACATGATCTGCCGCCTCCAGCGCCTCGACCGGGTCATGTGTGACCAGAAGGGCCGGAATACCGGCTGCCCGGACGGCCTCCAGTGCCTCGTCGCGCACGCTGGCGCGCAAGGCGGGGTCGAGACCGGAGAACGGTTCGTCCATCAGGATGGCCGCCGGCTTTGGCGCCAGTGCTCGGGCGATGGCAACACGCTGCTGCTCCCCGCCCGACAATTCATGCGGATATGCATCTGCCCGCTCGGTCAGACCCAACCGGCCCAGCCAGGCCAGCGCCTCGGCCTTTGCCGCCTCCTTGCCCAGTGGCTTCAGACCGAACGCAACGTTCTGCAGCGCTGTCAGGTGCGGAAAGAGCGCAAAGTCCTGAAAGATCAGTCCGATATGGCGCTTGTCCGGCGGAAGGGTCGTTTTCGTCGAGGACAAGACGCGGCCGCCCAGGCGGATTTCACCTTCGTCCACCGGTTCCAGCCCCGCGAAAAGGCGCAACAGGGTCGATTTGCCAGCCCCAGACCCGCCCAGCAGCGCGGTAACCCTGCCGGGCTTCAGGTCTAGCGATACGGCATCGACCACACGCACGCCGTGATAAGCGCGGCTCACTCCAATGGCGGACAGGCTGTCACTCATGCGTGTGCTCACCGGGCCGCGAATGAGACAGGCGCCATGACAACAGGATCACGGGGACAAGCCCCGCCACCGTGATCAGCAGTGCCGGCAAGGCTGCGGCCGCAAGCCGTTCGTCAGAGGCATAGGCATTGGCGCGCACTGCCAGAGTATCCCAGCTGAACGGACGCAGCATCAGCGTCGCCGGCAATTCCTTGAGGCATTCGACAAACAGGATCAGTGCCCCGGCGCTCGCCCCGGACAGCGCGATCGGCAGGTCCACCTCCCGCGCCCGGCGCAGCGGCGAGGCCCCAAGGCTTTCGGCGGCATGTCCAAGAGATGCAGGGGCGCGGGCCAGCGCCGCCACCATCGGCTCGGCCCCGGTTGTCGTGAACCGGCTGGCATAGACCCAGGCCAATGCCAGTACCGGCACAATCCCTGTCAGCGTCAAACCCAGCCCTCCCAGAACGACCAGCGCGCCCAGCGCCAGCACGGCCCCCGGAATGGCATAGGCAGACGATGCCGTCAGCCGCGCAAAGGCAGCCGCCGGGCCTTTCCCGCGTCCTGCCAGCGCGATCACCAGCGCCAGCACGAACCCGAAGGCGGCGCCGGCGCCCGCCAGGATCAGCGTATTCTTCAGGGCTTCCCCAACCGGGGCAACATATTCCCGCGCCTCAAGGGCCCGCCACAGGAGGCGGGAAACAGGCACAAGAAAACCGATGGAAAAGCCGACGAGGCAAAACATGGCGGCGCCAAAGGCCGGCAAGCCGGCCAGTTTCGTCCGTGAAACGGCGCGCCAGCGGGTGGAGCTTTGCTGGCTGCCCGCCCGTCCCCGGCTCCATCGCTCGGCCAGCAACAGGCCGACGACCAGAACCAGGAGGATCACGGCGAGGCGCGCCGCCGCGGCTGGCTCTCCGAAACTCTTCCAGGCGCGCACAATGCCGAAGGTCAGCGTCGGCACGCCGAGGTATTCCGCCGCGCCGTAGTCCGCCGCCGTTTCCATCAAGGCCAGCGCGAGCCCCGCGGCAATCGCTGGGCGGGCCGATGGCAACACCACACTCCAGAAGCTGCGCAACGGTGAAGCCCCAAGACTGCGGGCGGCTTCGAGCGCACAAATGGATTGGGAGACAAAGGCCGTCCGCGCGGTGAGGTAGACATAAGGGTAAAGACCGCTGGCCAGCACGAAGGCGAGGCCCGGCATGGAGCGCATCGACGGGAACCAATAATCCCGCGCCGACCAGCCTGTCATGTCACGCAGGGCCGACTGGATCGGTCCGCCGACGCCCATCAGGTCTCCCCAGGCATAGGCCAGCACATAGCCAGGCGCCGCCAGTGGCAGGATCAGCAGCCATTCGAAGACAGGCCGCCCCGGAAAGTCATGCATCGTCACCAGCCAGGCAGCGGGTACGGCAAACACCAGCATGAAGAAGGCCGCCATGGACAGTGTGCCCAGCGTGCCGCCCAGATACGACACCATCAGCGTGTCGCGGATATGTTGCCAGGCTTCCCCACCGCCCATGAACAGAGCGGCCACCAGCACGGAGATAACGGGCACAGCAATGATGACGCCCGCAAGCAAAGCCGGCGCGTCAGCGGGCCGGAAGCTCAGGCGCTTCGGGATGAACATCCGCGCAGGAAGGGGAAGACCGGCCAAGCGCGTGCGCCTCAGTTCCAGCCGGCCTTGTCATAGATCTCCTGCGCTTCGGACTGGTGCGTGCCCAGTTCGTCCAGCGGGAAGTCGCTCTTCTTAAAGTCCGGCAGGGCCTCCAGCCCGTCCGGCAGGGGCGCGCCTTCGATCATGGGATATTCCTTGGTTTCGCCGGTCAGCCAGGTCTGGCCGTCGACACTGGCGAGCCATTCGATGAACTGGATCGCGTTCTCGCGGTGCGGCGCGTTGGCGGCGACACCAGCGCCCGTGACGTTCACATGCGTGCCGGTCGTATCCTGCTCCGGGAAGCTCAGCTTCACCTTGGCGGCCGCGGCCTGCTGGCTCGGGGCGCCGGTGGTCATGCGGACGTAGTAGTAATGATTGGTCAGCGCGACCGAGCATTCGCCTGCGGCAATGGATTCGATCTGGGTGATGTCCCCGCCCTGCGGCGGCCGGGCGAAGTTCGCGACAACACCATCGGCCCAGGCCTGCGCCGCATCATGCCCCATACGGCCGATCAGCTCGCCCATGAGAGACAGATTGTAGATATTGGTTGAGGACCGCATGCAGACTTCCCCCTTGAACCGGGGATCTGCGAGGTCGCTGTAATGGGCCACCTCATCCGGTGTCACACGCGCCGGATCGTACGCGATTACGCGCACCCGGCGGGCCAGGCCAAACCAGTAACCATCTTTCTGGCGGAAGTGTTCCGGGATCTTGTCGTCCAGCAATGTGTCCTGAACGGGCTGCAGAAGACCGGCTGCTTCGAAACGGTACAGCGTGCCAGCATCGGACGAAATCACCACATCCGCCGGGCTCGCATCGCCCTCGGCTTTCATTGTTTCCAGCAGTTCCGGCGCGCCCGACTCGCGGAAGCGGACCTTGATGCCGGTCTCGGCCTCGAACGCCTTGTACATCGCCTTGTCGGAATCATAGTGGCGGGCAGAGTAAACATTGAGCACACCCGCGTTTTGCGGCTTGTCCCCTGATTCAGTTACAGATTTGCCTGAATCCGAGGCAGGCGTGCCTGGGTTCCCGCATGAGGCGAGGAGGACGGTGGCGGCGGTGAGCCATAGGCGAATTCCGGTCATATCAGAGCCTGTTTTCTGCTTTTCAGGCCATCAAACATAGTTGAGAATAATTCGCAACAAAGCGTTGTCGCGACCTTTTGCCCGTTTTTTGCACATGCGAATGGAAATTCTCCCGGATTGGGGGAATGAACTTCAAAATTCCGACGGTTTCCGATTTACTAAATCGAAACCCAGGGAACATGGGGGTTGGTGGTTATGACAACCGACATTGTGGTGGATCTTGGCTTGAAGTCGGCGGAAGAAATCGCCCTTCTTGCAACTGTGGCAGACGCATTCGTGCAGCAGTTCCTGGGACGGAACCGCTTTGGCAGCGACGCACCGGACATGATGGTCCGTACGGCCTTCACGCCGGACGGCGAAGTCTCCAAAGCGGTGATCTTCCAGGACCGGAAATGGGCCGACGCCTTCCTCAATTTCTGGGAAGTCCAGAAAAACCAGGTCGACGCCGCCTGATCCGGGCCTGAAACTAGACCATTTGCCGCCGCGTCAAAGCGGATAGTTCACCTTCGCGCGCAAACCTCCTAAATGAAGGGCCATGAGCCCGCCCCTGCCTCCACCGATTTCGAGTTTCACACCGAAAGTCGCCATCCTTGGCGCGGGCATTATCGGCCTTGCGACCGCCTTCGAACTGGCCGTCAAACGCGGCGTGCCGGTGACGATTTACGATCCCGCTCCAATGGGCCGCGGCGCCAGCTGGGCCGCTGCCGGCATGCTGGCCCCGGCCTACGAGGCCGCCGCTGAAGAGGGCGTGCACCCGCACCTGTTCGACCTGTGCCTGGAGGCCGCCGAACTCTGGCCGGACTTCTCCATCGACCTGGCCCACGCCGCCGACACCGATTCCGGCTATAGCGGCCGGCCGTCGCTGGCACTCGCCTTCGACAAGGCAGAGACCGCCGCCATGCACAAGCTGGCCCGTGCCCTCGATACGCGCGGCATTGCGCATGAGGAGCTGCCACCCGCCACGGCGCACCTGCTGGAACCCTCCATTGCGAAAGACCTGATCGCGGCCCTGCAGATGCCGACCGACGGTCAGGTGGACAACCGCGCCGTCGTCCGTGCTCTGATCATGGCCCTGCAACGCAGCCCGCTGGCGACGCTTCGCAGTGAAGCCGCGCCCCTGCGCAGCGAAGGGGGCCGCCTCACGCTGGAGGGTCATGACCTGATCCTCGCCGCTGGCGGCTGGAACACTGCCGCGATCAAGGTGGAAGAAAACGGCCAGCCGCTTAGCCTCGTGAACTGGGATCCGGCCCTCGACCAGATTGATTGCTATGGCGGGCAGATGCTGTCGGTCGCCCATGGCTACGGGTCGCCGGAAACGACGCTGCGATGCGGCGCGATCTACATCGCCCCCAAGGCCGACCGCGTGATCATTGGCGCAACGGTGGAACCAGGCGTTGCCACCGAAACGCCCGAGCCGGACGCCATCGCGGCCCTGCACGCCCGCGCCGCCCGTCTCTGCCCTGTGCTGAATGATCTGCCGGTGATCGAGACCTGGGCCGGGATCCGCCCCGGCACGCCGGATCGCGCCCCGATGATCGGCGCAACTGCCGCGCAGGGCCTGTTCGTTGCAGCTGGCCATTACCGGAACGGCATCCTGCTGGCGCCGATCACGGCACGGATCATCGCAGACCTGATGCTGTGCAAGCCGCTGAAGGAACTGCATGAGAGTTTCGCGCCCGGCCGTCTCTGCACGGCCGCCTGAAACTTTCCTCAACCCCTTGCAATCGGCTCGCCCGGCCTCTAAATCGGCCTTTCGGCGAACCTCGCCAGAAAGCTTCAGGAGGTCTGAAATGAACAACGCACCGCACTTCGCCCTGCGTTCTTCCTTCATTTCACGGCCTTTCCATGACCTGCTTTCTCACGCTCGACGCCCTCTCCCTTTCCACGCCTGACGGCACGCCGCTTTTCCGTGACCTGACGCTCTCGCTCGGCCGGGAGCGCGTGGGCCTTGTCGGCCGCAACGGCTCCGGCAAGTCCACGCTGCTGCGCGCCATCATGGGAGACGTGCCCCCTTCGGGCGGACACATTCATTCCGGCGGCACAGTCGGCATGCTTCAGCAGGTCCTGGACGAAACGCAGGACCTTGCCGGCGCGCTCGGCGTCACCGGCGCCCTTGCCTGCCTCGCCCGGCTGGAAGCGGGTGAAGGCAACGTCGAGGACGCGGCCGCAGCAGACTGGACGCTGCCATCACGCATCGAACAGGCACTCACCGAGACGGGGTTGCGCCAGATCCCGCTCGACACCCCCGTCGCCATACTGAGTGGTGGCGAACGCATGCGCGCCGCCCTTGCCCGGCAGATCATTGAAGCGCCGGATCTGCTGTTGCTGGACGAACCGACAAATAATCTGGACACAGAAGGCCGAGAGGCGATCTCGACCCTCCTGCGCACCTGGCCGGGCGGGCTGCTGATTGCCAGCCATGACCGGGACCTGCTGGAACAGGTCGACCGGATCGTGGAGCTTTCCCCTGTCGGCATCACCATCTTCTCCGGCGGCTGGCACGAATATGCGGCAGCACGGGAGGCCGCCCGCGAAGCCGCCGAAGCGGATCTGGCCCGCGCGAGCGATGCGCTGAAACGCACACGGAAGAGCGCCCAGCAGGCAAAGGAAAAGCAGGACCGGCGAGACAAGGCGGGCCGCGCCGCAAGAGCGAAAGGCGACGCCCCGAAAATGCTGCTCGACAAGCGCCAGGAACGCGCCGAGGCGACCCGCGGCAAAGGCAGCACCCTCGCCGCGCGGCAGATGTCAGAAAGCGAGGCGCACGTCGCCGAGGCCCGCGAGCGGATCGAAATCCTCGCCCCCCTCACGATGGACCTGCCGCTGTGCGGCTTGCCGTCCGGACGGCGCCTGATCGAGTTCCGCGGCGTCGAAATGAAGTTCGGGGACCGGCACCTGTTCGGCCCGCTGGACTTCATGCTGACAGGGCCGGAACGGGTCGCCATTGCCGGGCCGAATGGCTCCGGCAAATCCACCCTGCTCCGTCTCGTCACGGGCGACCTGCAACCCACTTCTGGGACGGCCGCCCGCCTGACTGAAAACTTCGCCCTGCTGGATCAGCATGTCAGCCTGCTGGCGGCGGACGAGACCATTCTCGAGAACATGCACCGGCTGAACCCCGGCCTCGGCGCCAATGCCGCGCATGCCGCCCTCGCCCGGTTCGGCTTCCGCAATGACGATGCGCTTCAGGTGGCCGGCACGCTGAGCGGTGGGGAGAAACTGCGCGCGGGCCTCGCCTGCGTCTTCGCCCGGCCCGAGCCGCCAGACCTGCTGATCCTCGACGAGCCGACCAATCACCTTGACCTCCGCGCCATCGAAGCCCTCGAAACCGGCCTCAACGCCTGGGACGGCGCCATCCTGCTCGTCAGCCACGACCCGGCCTTCCTGAACGCCATCGGCGTCACGCGGACGCTGGCGCTTTGACAATGTGCCGCACGGAATTTGATGGAATGGAAACCTCTGCAACACTAGATTGCAGAAAGACCGATGGAGCCGATCCCGATGCCCGCCGCCGTCCAGCAAGACACGCCGGAAGACCTCATCGTCTTTGACGGCACCTGCGTCTTCTGTTCCGGCTTCGCACAATTCATGACGCGGCATGACACGGCCCGCCGCTTCCGCTTCGTGACGGCGCATTCGCCCACCGGGCAAAATCTCTACCGGCAATACAATCTCGATCCGGTCGAAATGGAGACCAATATCGTCATCGTCGATGGCAAGGCCCACACGCACATGCACGCCTTCGCCGCCGCGGTGCGCACGCTCGCCTGGCCATGGAAGGCCGCCGCCGTGCTGGGTCTCTTGCCGGACGCCATCTCGAAGCCGGTCTACCTGTTCATCGCTCGCAACCGCTACCGTTTCGGCCGCCGGGCTTGTCCGATGCCTTCGCCCGAACTGAAGGCGCGCCTGATTGAGTAAAACCATCCTCATCATCGGCGGATACGGCGTCTTTGGCGGCAAGCTCGCAGACGCCCTCTCCGACGATCCGGCTTTCGATGTCATCGTCGCCGGGCGCAGCCTGTCCAGCGCCGAACGCTTCTGCGAAGGCAAGCCCTGCCGTCCCCTGTTGCTCGACACCGCCGCACCGGACCTTGCCGCCACCCTCGCCGGCGCGCGTCCGTTTATTGTTGTCGACGCCTCCGGCCCCTTCCAGGCACGCAGCGACGCCCCCTACCGCGTTGCCGAAGCCGCCCTCGCCTGCGGCGCGCACTATCTGGACCTCTCCGATGACGGAGCATTCACCAGCGGCATCAGCGTCCTCAATGCGACCGCCACCGCAAAAGGCCTCACCGTCCTCTCCGGCGTCTCCAGCGTGCCGGCGCTGTCCTCGGCGGCCGTCGCTTCGCTCGCCGAAGACCTCACAGAGATCGACCACATCGAAAGCGTCATCCTGCCGGGCAACCGGGCGCCACGCGGCCTCTCTGTCGTACGGGCCATTGTCGGCCAGGCCGGCCAGCCGCTGCCGCTCTGGCGGGCCGGGCGCCTCGTCTCCGCCACCGGCTGGGGCGAACGCCGCACGATCACGCTGGATGCCCCCGGCGCGCGCCCCGTCCGCAACCGCTGGGCCAGCCTGATCGGCGCACCGGACCTCACCCTTTTTCCGGACCATTTCCATGCCCGCTCGGTCACCTTCCGCGCCGGGCTGGACCTGAAGCTGATGCATGGCGGCCTCGCTTTCCTGTCGCTGCCGGTTCGGTGGGGGCTCATCCGAAGCCTGTCGCCCCTCGCCCCCGCGCTCAAATGGATGGCCGACCGGCTGGAGCCCTTCGGCTCGTCCACCGGCGGCATGCGCGTGTCGGTCTCCGGCGTCACGATGGACGGACGACCTGAACAACGCGACTGGACGCTGATCGTGCGCGGCGGCGACGGCCCGTCCATTCCGGCAATCCCCGCCGAAATCCTCTGCCGCCGCCTTGCCGCCGGAACCGTGCCGCCCGGCGCCCGGCCCTGCCTTGGTGAATTCACGCTGGCGGAGGCCGAAGCCGCCCTCGCCCGCCTGCGCACCGCCACCGCCCGCACCCGGCAGGAGACGCCTTTCATCTTCGAAAATATCCTCGGCGAGGCCTGGTCTGCCCTGCCGTCAGAGATACGGGAACTGCACGCCATCACCCATGCCCGCCGCTGGACGGGCCGTGCCCGCATCGAACGCGGCACCGGCCTCATCTCGCGCCTCGCCGGGGCATTTGCCGGCTTCCCGCCCGCGGGGGAAAACGTGCCCGTCTCCGTCGAGATGACCCGCCGCGGCACCAAGGAAACCTGGGTGCGCACTTTCGGCGCCCGCCGCTTCCGCTCTTTCCTTTCCCCCGCCGGGCCGCCCGGCAGTGGCCGGATACAGGAACGCTTCGGCCTGATGCGCTTCCGCATCGGCCTGCAGGTGCGAGAAGGCCGCCTCGAATACCCCGTCCTTTCGGGCAGTTTCCTCGGCATCCCCTGGCCCGCATTCCTGCTGCCGCGCAGTACAACGGCAGAATTCGTCGATCCCGAAGGCCGCGCCTGTTTCAGCGTCAGGATAGACCTGCCATTTGGCGGCCATGTGGTCAGCTATTCCGGATGGCTCCTCCCGGACGATGCCCACCCCCGGCTGAGTGACGCAGGGCCACATCTGGACGCTTCCGGCCGCGAGGCTTAAGTCTCCCTGCCACAAGAGGAGACCACCGGATGTACCAGATTGCGCCGATGACCGAGGACCAGGAAGCCATCAAGGCCGCCGTCGAGAAGACGCTGGAGCCGTTCGACGACGAATACTGGGGTAAAGTGGACGAGACCGGCAACTGGCCGGAAGAGTTCTGCGATGCCATGGCGGCCGGCGGCTGGCTGGGCATTGCCTTTCCGGAGGAATATGGCGGCGCGGGCCTCGGCCTGACCGAAGCGGCGCTGATGATGCAGACGGTGACGCGCACCGGCGCAGGCTTTTCCGGCGCCTCCGCCATTCACCTCAACATCTTCGGGCCGAAGCCGCTGGAGAAGTTCGGCAATCCGGAACTGAAGCAGGAGAACCTGCCCAAAATCATCTCCGGCGAGGAGAAGATGTGCTTTGCGGTGACCGAGCCGAATTCCGGCCTCGACACGTCCAGCCTGGAAACCAAGGCCGAGCGCACGAACAATGGCTATGTCATCAATGGCCGCAAGATCTGGACGACCGGCGCCCAGCGCGCCGACAAGATCCTGATCATCGCGCGCACCACGCCGAAGGATCAGTGTTCCAAGCCGCACCTCGGCCTGTCGCTGTTCTATACCGATCTCAACCGTGACCGGATCGAAGCCAATCCGATCCCGAAAATGGGCCGCAAGGCGGTGGAGTGCAACACGCTCTTCATCGACAATCTGGAAGTGCCGAAGGAACACCTGATCGGCGAGGAAGGCGCGGGCTTCAAATACCTGCTGCAGGGCCTGAACCCGGAACGTGTGCTGTTCGCGGTGGAAAGCGTTGGCCTCGGCTTTGCCGCGCTGGAACGCGCTGCCCGCTACGCCAATGAGCGCGTCGTGTTCGGCCGGCCGATCGGCCAGAACCAGGGCATCCAGCATCCGCTGGCCAGGTCATGGGCGGAACTCTCCGCCGCTGAGCTGCTCGCCTACAAGGCGGCCGGGCTGTACGACAAGGGCGAGGAGTGCGGCGCCGAAGCCAACGCCTCGAAATACCTTGGCACCGAAGCCGGCTTCACCGCCTGCGAGACTGCCGTGCTGACCCATGGCGGCATGGGCTATGCGAAAGAGTACCATGTCGAGCGCATGATGCGCGAAGCCATGCTCGCCCGCATCGCCCCGGTCAGCCGCGAAATGATCCTCAACTTCATCGCCGAACGCGTCCTGGGCCTGCCGAAGAGCTACTAGTTCATCTGGAACCGCCGCCGGATCGCGAGACCTGACAGGAAGGCCAGGATAATCGCGGTCAGCGACTGAAAGCTCGCCAGCAGGCGCAGGCCAAACGGCACCCATGTGCCATAGTGAATTGCACCTCCGGTGCAATTTTCACGACCCGCTGTTTCCAGCATTTGTCCAATGCGGGAACACGCCTCCGGATCCGCCCACGGACCAAATGGCAACACCCGGCCTGCCGAAAATGAGAGCGCGTTTTCGAGCTCGCTCACCGTAGGCGTGTGATGCGGAAAGGATGCCATCGCGGCATAAATCGCGGCGAACAGCAGAACACCGCAAATTAGCCAGACAATCGGCAACACGACTGAGTTTCCATACCTGGATGCCCCACCATAGATGTGAGACAGAACCCGTTCCCAGATCGGGATGCCCTCTTTCTCCTGCCAGAAGGCCAGCATTTGAAGCGGCGTATATTTCGGGCGGCCACGCCTGCGCCGGGCGATCAGTTCCAGCCGGTGGAAACGGCCCTCTTCCACCCTGTCCCGCCTGTCTTCATTGAACAGCTTCAGGGTACGATAGCAGTCTTCCAGAGCGCGAAAGTACTCGTTCCGATCTTCGACCGAACCTTCCGCAAAAGCCTGCGCCTCACTCCGCCGCCACGCCTGAAATTCCTCAAGGCCACCTTCATAAAGCGCTGACCATTTTGAGGCGTCTCGCACATACTGCTCTTTATTCGATTCAAGCGCATCTTCCTTGGGCGGCTGCGGCTTTTCCGGAACAGCCCGCTTCAAAGTCTCCAGTCCTTCCATCAGCGCACCGGGGACTGGCAGACAAGACTCCTGAGCCTTCCCCTGCTCCAGAGCTAACTCAACACGGGCTTTCCCAAAGTTGATGCCACGGTGCAGCGAACTGTCATGGAGTTTGAACAGATGGAAAAAGTGAGCATCATCGAAATCGGATTCAACACCCTCAGGCCCACTCAGAAAGTTCCGATTGGAAAAGTTGGCGGGCCCCAGAAACATGGCTCCATTGGCGACGAAACGCTGAATGGAACGCCGCTCGCTCATCAGGCTGCGCCCCTCCCCGCCGAAATCGGCATCACCTAAAAAGACAGCACAGTTGAAATGAGCTTCTCCCGAGAAGGCAGCGCTGGCGAAACAAGCGTCTTCTGAGAAGGCAGCGTTGTCGAACCAAGCATCTCCCGAGAAGGTGGCGATCTCGAAGATGGCACCTCTCGAAAAGGCGGCGCTCTCGAAGATGGCGTATCCCGAGAAGACGGCGCTATCGAAGTTGGTGTTTCCCGAGAACGCGGCGCTCTCGAAGATCGCATCTCCCGAGAAGGCGGCGCTGGCGAAGACGGCGTCTCCCGAGAACGTGACGCTCTCGAAGCTGGCGTATCCAGAGAAGGCCGCGCTGTTGAAGCGGGCGTGTCCCGAGAAGGTGGCGCTATCGAAGTTGGCGTTTCCCGAGAAGGCGGCACTGTCGAATTCAGCAACTCCCGAGAAGGCGGCGCTGTTGAAGCTGGCGTCTCCCGAGAAGGCAGCGCTGAAGAAGCGGGCCTTTCCCGAGAAGGCGGCGCTGCTGAACACGGCGTCTCCCGAGAAGGCGGCGCCGTAGAAGCCGGCGTCTCCCGAGAAGGAGGCGCTGTCGAAGCGAGCGTTTCCCGAGAAGGCGGCGCTGCTGAACCCGGCGTCTCCCGAGAAGGCGGCGCCGTAGAAAATGGCGTCTCCCGAGAAGACGGCGCTCTCGAATTCAGCAACTCCCGAGAAGGTGGCGCTGTAGAAGCTGGCGTCTACCGAGAAGGCGGCGCTGTCGAAGCGAGCGTCTCCCGAGAAGACGGCGCTGTCGAAGCGAGTGTCTCCCGAGAAGACGGCGCTGTAGAAGCTGACGTCTCCCGAGAAGGCGGCGCTGTAGAAGCTGACGTCTCCCGAGAAGGCGGCGCTGTTGAACCAAGCGTCTCCCAAGAAGGCGGCATCTATTGCATGCAGGGAGAGGGGAATCCTGTCATCCTCGTCCCGGGATTGGGCGGACAGGTCTTCAAGGTCGAAATGCGGCAGGACGACTCCGCGCCACTGCATCCGGTGGTCCGGCCCTTCAAGCTCGCCCCAATCCAGATATTTGGTTTCCATGATCGGCCGGGCCAGTTCGGAACGAAGCACATCATACACCTCCTCCAGGAAGGCTTTGTCGTCGTTCCCCTTCAGCGTCTCGCTGCCATCTTCGAATGTCAGGGGCAGGTGGATGCGGGTGAACTGTTTGCCCGTTTTGGGACACGTATGCCCCTCACGCTTGATATCCTCCTCGAGGCCTGCGCGCCGCCAATAATCCTGCAGCGTAGCCTGATCGCCGTCCACACCAACTTTGCCCGGCACCGGAACGCCATCCTCCGGCACGACCCAGCCATCCCAGTCCTTCTTCGCCAGACCGTCCCAGGAATAATCCTCGTCCCACCAGCGGTCCCACCATTTCTGGGATATTGCCATCTGTGCGCCCCGTGCTGCCCCGACAGCGTCAGGTAAGCGCGCGGCGATGGCGTGTAAACCTGCCGGTCTACAGATCGTCGGTTTTGGTCATGTGCTGGAAGAATTCTTCCTTGCTGTTGGTGCGGGGATAATCGCCGTCCGGCACGGGCATGCCGAGGAAGGCGCAGAGCGGGTCCCAGCCATCCTTGGCCGAATGCACCAGCAGGCGGTCTGCCGGGATGGCGGCCTTCACGGCGGCTTCGTGCGCGTTGAAGACTTCGATCAGTTCTTCCTTCGTCTTTGCGCCATCGAAGCTGCGTTCCAGCACCTTGCTGACCATGGTGAACCATTCGACGGCCTGCGGCGGCCAGTTCTCCGGCGCCCAGACCGCGGCGAGGATCGTCTCGGAAATGCTGCCGTACCAGCTCTCGGCAGAGCGGGACGACAGGATGATTTTCGCGTCGGGGTAATAGTCCGCCAGGTCCTTCCAGAAAGCAGCAGACGGCCAGTCCACCGCCGAATTGTAGCCGTCATAGATGGCGTCGAAGTCCGGCTTGCCGGCCAGCGCGTCGTTCCACAGCGGCACCTGTTTCTCGCCATTCCCGATCACTTCGATCATGTGATGGCAGGGCCCGAGGCCCAGTTGTTCCAGCGCGAGTTTGAGGGACATCGTCCCCGTCCGGCCGAAGCCGGCACTGATAACCTTGAGTGTCATCCTGTCCTCCCTGAGCCCCCGGTTTTCCGGGTGTTGCCTATTGCGCTAGCACAAATGGCTGCAGCACGACACAAGATCCTTAGTGGCGCGGGATCCGGTCACGGATCAGATCGAAGCCTGCCTTCACATTGGCGAAGCGTTCCATGATGGCAGGTTCGAACTCGGTGTCCGTGAAGATGTAGGGCCAGTTGCCTTCAATCCCTTCGCGCACAAGTTCGCCCACATAGAGCGGGTCGATGCCGTGCGCGATGGCCTGGCGCGCCATTTCGGCGAATTCGGAATCGGACATGTCGGCGTCCTCCCCCGTCGTGTCGCGTGCACCGGCGAAGCGATCCGGTACATTGCGGGCAGACTCCATGATCTTTGTCCGGATGAATCCCGGGCACAGGACCGACACGCCGATACCGCGCGGCTCCAGCTCTGCCCGCAGGCCTTCGCTGAGCGCCACAACGCCGAACTTGGTGACATTGTAGGGCGGGTTGGTGGCCGGCAGCATGCCGGCGATCGAGGCCGTCGACACGATCTGTCCGCCCTCGCCATGTGCTTCGATCAGCGGGCCGAAGATCTCGATCCCCCACACCACCGACATCAGGTTCACCCCGATGGTCCAGTTCCAGCCTGCATCGGTCCACTCGCCATAGCGGCCGCCGCCGCCGACACCCGCATTGTTGACCAGGATGTCCACCCGGCCGAACCGCTCCATCGTGGCATCGGCCGCCGCCTGCAGCTGTTCCTTCAGCGAGACGTCGGCGATGACACCGTCGACATCGGCATTGGTCTGCTTCAGTCCACTGATCGCATCGTCCAGCGCATCTTTTTCGATGTCGCACATCATCACCTTCACGCCGGCCTGCGCCAACGCGGTGGAGATGCCGAGTCCGATGCCCGAAGCGGCCCCGGTTACAAAGGCAACCTTGCCTGCCAGATCTTTCATGATGTCCTCCCGGTATATTTTATACCGGAAATCATGCGCCGACCCTGCCGAAGCGGCAAGAGGAGACGCAAGGGAAGCCGGAGTCCGCGGGCGGGCCGGCGGGCTGGCTCAGGCGACGTCGCGCGCCGGCCCTTCCAGCAACTCCCGGTATGACGGGAATTTCTTCTCACCGGTCAGGTAGGCGTGCAGTTCCAGCGCGTCCAGCGGCGCGGCATAGAGATAGCCCTGAACCAGCCGGCACCCGGCGCTGCGCGCCGTTTCCAGCTGCTCGCGTGTTTCGATGCCTTCGATGATGCACTCGATGGCGAGAGACCGGCACAGGTGCTGGATCGTCGCGACAAGTCCGAGGCCGCGCGCCGTGGTGTTGATCGCGGCGCCGAAGCTGCGGTCAATCTTCACAATGTCGAATTCCAGTTCCTGAAGGTAACGCAGCGAGGAATAGCCCGTGCCGAAATCGTCGAGCGCGATCTTCAGGCCCATGAAGCGGAACTTCATCAGATTGTAGCGCGCTTCTTCCATGTCGTTCAGCAGCGACGATTCCGTCACTTCCAGAACCAGCCGCTCGCGCACGCTTTCCGGTTCGGCCAGGATCATCGCCACCAGAGAGTCGCTGGTCTCGCGGCTGATAATGTCCTGGGCCGACAGGTTCACCGACATGGATGGCAGTTCAGGCCATCTGCGCAGCTGCTCCAGCGCCTTGCGAACCACGACACGGGTCAGCTGCTGGGTCATGCCCATCTTCTCGGCAATGGCCACGAATTCGAGCGGCGGCACAGAGCCAAGTTGCGGGCTGTCCCAACGGGCGAGCGCCTCGCACCGGTTCACGGCGCCATCGGTGGAGTTCACGATCGGCTGGAAGACAAGCCGCAACTCTTTTTCGAGATCGGCTTTCTTGAGTGCCTGGTGCACCACCGCTTCGCGCAACTGGCTTTCCGCATGACTCGCGGAGAATTCGATTGCCTGCCCCACCTTGTGTTCCTTGGCCCGGAACAGGGCGAAGTCGGCCTGTTCCAAGAGGTCGTGAGCAGACTTTACAGCGAACGCCCGCGAGGAATAGCCAACGGATGCTGACACGCGGCTCGTATCCCTGTTCGGCAACTGCACCGGTTCGTTCATCGCATTGACGATCTGCTGGGCGATGCGTTTGGCTTCTTTCTGGCTCACCGTCCTGGGCAGGATATAGGCAAATTCATCGCCGCCGAGACGGGAAACACTTGCCTTGTCGCCCAAGACACGTTTCAGGCGGCGGGCCGTTTCAACAAGCACCGTATCGCCTGCCGTATGTCCGAACACGTCATTGATTGGTTTGAACCCGTCCAGATCGATCAGGCCGATCACCGGCAGTTTTTCATCCGTCTTCGGATCATAGGACGCCTCCACATCCTGGAAGAATTGCCGCCGGTTCGGAAGGCCGGTCAGCATGTCGGTCAACGCCATCGACTCGTTCGTGTCCGCCAGTTCCGATGAGCGCCGGTTTTCTGCGTTCAGCCGGTTGAGCAGCACAACGGACTGCGCAAGACGCATTTTGTATGTCCGCGACGCAAGGAAGAAAACGAGATAAGTGACCCCGAGCTGCATGGTTGCGTAGAAATAAAACCGCTCGTTCCAGTCGAAGAACAGCAGGCAGAATACGCCCAGAGTCATGAACAGGCACACGCCGACAAGCCGCGGCCGTGAAATGGCACAAATGGTCGAGGACGCGCCGGTAAAGGCCGTAAAGAAGGACAGGTAGAGCCGCTCCTCGCCGGAGGCATAAGGCAGCAATGTCCAGACCCAGACACCCAGGAAAAGGAACAGGACCGACGTGAGCACTTCAACCTGCTTCAGCTTGGTGCGTGCCTCTTCCGGATGCATCAGCCGACTGTCGCCGAATTTCCAGAAGGCCAGACGAATGGTGCTGAGGGCCACGAAGATACCCGGAACACCGACCGTCAGGAGGGTTGGAGCGTTGCCAATAAACGTCGCCCCCAGGGCGATGGCCGCAACCGTCAGCATCAGGTAGAGCGCTGGAATATTCTGCGAGATCGCCCGCAGCTGCTCCATCGTCACGGCCTCTTCCGGCGTGCGCGCGTTTTGCAGCATCCTCCGATACGTATTGATATTCGTCCTTTTGAGCATGCTCTCCGCCAGGTTTAGTCTCTCCTGACTAAACCGCATTCCCTAATCTTCAGTGGATTCCGGGCGCGAATTTGCGGGCTTGGTTAAGCATCTGTTTAACATGTTGGATGGCTGCCGGGATGTCCCCCGGCCAACTCGCGCGATCTGCTGCAATCATTGCGTGTCCCGCGCGGCAATCCAACAGGTAACGGGCCGGTTCAGGATGGCGCCATGTCATTCCTGCATCCGCCTTCCGGCTTCCCGCCACACCTTGCCGTGATCTGGCCCCTGATATGGGGCCAGCTGCTGTTGCTGCGCGCAGCGGTCCGGGCGGCCTATGGCAAAGGCGTGCAGTATCACTGGAGCGTCAGCCCATACGGCCGTGTCTTCCTGACTTCGATCGATTGGATCCCGTTCCAGAAGGCGGACCGCGCATGGCTGAAGCCTCGCCTCCACGCCAGCGACCGCGTCGCGGCGGCCTGCGATGGACGTCTCCTGACCCCGGCCTGGCTGCAATGCCTTGTGCGCCAAGGTGAAGGCCGCGGCGGCGCCGACGCACGGGCGCCGTCCATCCTGACGCCTGCCCCCTGCCGCCGGGCGGCCGCCGGACTCCTGCCCCTGCCGGAAACCTGACCGGGCCTGTCTCCCTGAAATTCAGACGACTTCCATAAGCGCCTTCACGGGCGCCGCACGTGCTGGCCGCAAACTTGCCTGCCTGCTCCCTCTTGCCGTTGGCGCGGCCCGCGCTAAAACCCCTGCCATGACTGACCAGCTTCCCGACCGCCTCTGCGTCGACCCCGATAGCCCGTTCCACGATCCGGACCTGCTCCAGAAGGAGATCGGTGTCCTGTTCAACGGCACGGAAAAAACCAATGTCGAGGAATACTGCATCTCCGAAGGCTGGATCAAAGTGGCCGCCGGCAAGGCGCTTGACCGCAAGGGCAAGCCGCTGACCTTGAAGCTGAAGGGCAAGGTCGAAGTCTGGATCAAGGACGGCGAAGGCGAATAAGCCCCGGCCCTATTCCACCGTCGGCGAATGCCCCCGGCCGCCCCGCCCGACTTTCGGCACAAGCATCCCCACATCCTTCTGATAAAGCGTGTAGCGCTCACCGAAATGCGTGGTCAGGTCGCGTTCCTCGAACCAGATGCCGATCAGGATATAGCCGGTTGTCGCAACCGCGAAGACAAGGTGGCCCAGGCTCATGACAGGGGCTGACCAGAAGGCGATGATGAAGCCCGCATAGATCGGGTGACGGATATATTTATAGAACAGCGGCGTGACGAACGGACCGCCTGCTGGTTCATAGCCCATCATCCGGGCAAACCCCTGATGCAGGCCGAAGAGATGGAAATGGCTGATCAGGAACGTGCTGACCAGGACCATGGCCCAGCCGAGCAGCGATAAAACGAACAGGAACTGCGCCAGGCCTCCCTGCGTTTCCCACATGGTCTGTGGCATGGGCTGCCAGAGCCAGAACAACAGGATCAGGGCCAGGCTGGTGAACAGGACATAGGTGCTCCGCTCTGCCGGCTGCGGAACAATTCGCGTCCAGGCCGCCTTGAATTTCGGCCGGGCCATGAGGCTGTGCTGGACGGCGAAAACACTCAGCAGCACGGCGTTGATCAGCAAGGATGGGAGGAATGGCCCCGGCGTTCCGCTGTCGATTGTTTTTGGCACGACGGCGTTTTCGACAAAACCGATGGCGTAAAGGAACGTCAAAAAGAAGATGACGTAGCAAATGGCACTGTACAGTGCCGTAAGAATTCCAGACATGACGAGCTCCAGTCCAGCTGATCCGCCCCGGAAGGGCAGACAATGGCGAAATTCGCTACGAACGGTCTCGAGGAAGTTTCCCCGGCAGACGCCGGTCTCTGGGAAACAGAATAGTATCGCAAACCACGGACTTCGGCAAAGATTCCCTTTCCGCGCCCATCAAGCCGCCTTAGTGTGCCCCGCAAGGGAGGGCCTCCGTCATGGCGTTATTCATTCTCGGTCTGGTGATCTTTTTCGGCGCGCACGTGTTTTCTGCCGTGCGCTCACGTGAACCTGGCAAGGACCTCAAGAAGAAGATGGGATACGGGCCCTTTATGGGGACCTACACTTTCGTCTCCATCATCGGTTTCTTCCTGATCTGCGTCGGCTTCAACGAAACCCGCGGCATGGGCCTTGTCTATTCGCCGCCCAGCTGGGGCAAGCATGTCAATTTCGCCCTGATGCCGCCTGCCCTCATTCTGCTGGTGGCCTCGCAACTGCCGGCCGGGCGGATCAAGAAATGGGCGAAACATCCCATGCTGGTGGCCGTGAAACTCTGGGCGCTGGGGCACTTTTTCGCCACCGGCCAGCTGAACGCCTTCCTGCTGTTTACCGCCTTCCTCACCTTCGCAGTCTTCGACCGGATCATGGTGAAACGGCGCGGTGACACGGGCCCGGCGCCGGAGACGCCCGTCAAACTCTGGGCTGATATCGTCTCGGTGGTCGGCGGGATCGTCCTGTATGTGGCATTTGTCATGTACCTGCACAGGGTCCTGATCGGCGTGCCGGTGATCATGCCAGGTTGAACGGGCCGGGCTGAATGGCCGGATAACTTCCTTGTAATCCCGGAAGGAATTCTTGCCCGCAACTGCCGGACCGGATAAGCCGCAGCGCATGTCAAAGCAAACACAGATCACCCGCAAGACCGTCAAGGACATCGCAAAGGCCAAGGGCGGCACGCCACTGGTCATGCTGACGGCCTATGACGCGCCGATGGCCGAACTGATGGACCCGCATGTGGACATGCTGCTCGTCGGCGACAGCCTCGGCATGGTTGTCCACGGCCTCCCGTCCACCGTCGGCGTGACGATGGAGATGATGATCCTGCACGGCCAGGCAGTCATGCGCGGGTCTGAGCAGGCCTTCGTGGTCGTCGACATGCCCTTCGGCAGCTACGAGACCAGCGAGGACCAGGCCTTCCTGAACGCTGTTCGGATCATGAAGGAAACCGGCTGCCAGGCGGTGAAGATCGAAAGCGGCGCCTATGCCGCCAAACAGATCTCGCATCTGGTCGAACGCGGCATCCCGGTCATGGGCCATGTCGGCCTGCGCCCGCAGGCGATCAATGTCGACGGCGGTTTCCGCGCCAAGGGCCGGACCGAAACCGAACGCGAAATCGTCATCAACGAAGCCCGCGCCGCCGACCGCGCCGGGGCCTTCGCCATCGTCATCGAGGGGGTCGCCGAAGACCTCGCCGCCGAGATAACGGCCGAGGTCAGCTGCCCGACAATCGGTATCGGCGCCTCGGCCTCCTGCGACGGGCAGGTTCTCGTTGCGCAGGACATGCTGGGCCTGTTCGACTGGGCCCCGAAATTCGTCCGCCGCTATGCAGACCTGCGCGCCGAGACGGAATCCGCGGTGAAGGCCTATGCCGACGACGTCCGAAGCCGCAAATTCCCCGGAAAAGCTGAAACCTACAGCCTGCGAAAACCTTGATGAGAACAGCGCTGGCACATTGCAGCCAGCGGCGGCGACGTCTAGGTTCCCGCCAGAATTGTGAACCCCGACCGGAGCGGCCCCTTGAGCGACATTTTTGAAGAAGTCGACGACAGCCTACGCCAGGACAAGATCGAGACCGCCTGGAAGCGCTATCGTCTGTTTGTCTATGGCGGCGCAGCGCTTCTGATCGGTGCGGTGGCCCTCAATGAATTCGTGCTTCACCCGCATTTCGCACAGGTCCGCGCCGAACGGGCGAAGGCCTTCGAACAAGCCGCGACACAACTGGCAGACGGCGACTATACCGACGCCGAAGCCGGCTTCGAGACGCTCGTCAGCGAGGAATCGAGCCTGTCACCGCTCGCCGCGAACTATCTGGCCCAGACCCTGTATGAGGGCAACGGCGATGCCGCGGGCGCAACCCGGGTACTGGAAGCCTCAGGCAAGGCCGACGGAACTCCGTTCGAGCGTCTGGCGCTGCTGAAAGCTGCCTATGCCAAGGCGGACACCGCGTCGCTGGCCGAACTGGAAGCCCTGCTGGGCGATCTGAAGGAAGAGGAATCCGGTCTCGGCGCGCTGGCGCGGGAACTGATCGCCGCAAAGGCCTTTACCGAAGGGGACACGGCGCGGGCGCGGATGGCCTACAACCGGCTGAAATTCGATGCCGCCGCGCCGCAAGGTCTGGTCCGGCGTGCGGAAATTGCCCTCGCTGCGATCCCGATCCCTGAGGAAGCCGCCGCAGAAGAACCCGCTGATGAGGCTGCATCCGCAGAGGCGCCCGAAACCACCGAGGAGACCGGTCAATGACCCCAACCCGCAAGTTCCTTCTGGCCGGAGCCGCGCTCGGCTTCCTGGGCCTGACTGCCTGCTCAAGCCTTCCCAGCTTCAATTTCGGGAACAGCAAGGCGAAGGAACTGGCCGAGGCTGAAAAGGCCGGGCGGATCACCATGGTCCTGTCGGACACCGACCTCGAAGCCAATCCGGAACTCGCCACCGAAACCATCACCCTCCCCCCGCCGCGGGAAATCGACTCCTGGCCCCAGGCCGGTGCCAGCGCCGCGAAAGTCGTGGGGCACATCAAGGCGGCCGAGACACTGTCGATCGCCTGGCGCAATGGCGTCGGCAAAGGCTCGAGCAAGAAGTCTGCGATCTCCACACCGCCGGTTGCTAGCAAGACAACCGTCTTCACGCTCGACTCCGAACAACAGATCGTCGCAACGGACCTGGCGAGCGGAAACACGAAATGGCGCAAGAAGCTGAAGGGCCTGTCGAAGCGTGACAAGGCCGCGCTCGGCGGCGGACTCGCCGTCGATGGCGACACGCTGATCGTGGCCAGCGGCTTCGGTTACGTCACCGCACTCGATGCCAGTACCGGCGACGAAAAGTGGAAGAACACGATGAGCGCGCCGATGACCGGCGCGCCGACCATCAAGGACGACCGCATCTTCGTCGAGTCCAACAATAACGAGATCTTTGCCTTGGCGAAGGATACCGGCGAGATCGAATGGTCTGACCAGGCCATCTCCGAAACGGCCCGCGTGCTGGGCAGCCCCAGCCCCGCCGCCGTGGAAGATTTCGTCATTGCGCCCTTCTCTTCCGGCGAAGTGATCGCTTATCTCGCGTCCAACGGCCGCCGTCTGTGGACCGATGCCATTTCCAGCGCCGGGCGGTTTACCCCCATCTCGGAAATCAATGACATTGGCTCGCACCCGGTCCTTGCCGGCGGCCTTGTCTTTGCCTCCAGCCAGTCGGGCATCACCATCGCCATCGACGGACGCAGCGGCCAGCGCATCTGGTCGTCGCAAATCGGCTCCGTTCAGGCCCCGGCAGTAACCGGCGAACAGATGTTCGTGCTCGGAACGGACGGAAAGCTCGCCTGCCTCAACACCAACTCGGGCGAAGCCTACTGGGTTGTCCAGCTGCGCCAGTTCGAGAAGGAAAAGAAAAAGAAAAAACGCATCTCCTATTCCGGCCCGATTGTCGCGTCCGGCCGCGTGCTGGTCGTCTCCTCGACCGGACACCTGCTCGCCTACTCGCCGCAAACAGGCGAAGAGGTGGGGTCTGCCAAACTGGGTGACCGCGTTTACCTCGAACCCATCGCTGTGCAGGACAAGGTCCTTGTCCTGACGGATGATGCAAAACTGATCGCAATCAAATAAGGGGCGGCGCCGGCAGGCGCGAACCCCCGTTTACGCTACGGGCCTGCCATGCCGCTTAAACTCGCCATTGTCGGACGTCCAAATGTTGGAAAGTCCACACTCTTCAACCGGCTCGCCGGGAAGAAGATCGCGCTCGTCGACGACCAGCCCGGCGTCACCCGCGACCGCAAGGAAGCCGAAGGCAACCTTGCCTCCATGCCGCTGATCCTGATTGATACGGCGGGCTATGAGAGCGTCCATGATGACAGCCTGGAGTCGCGCATGCGTGCGCAGACAGAAGCTGCAATCGCGGAAGCCGAACTGTGCCTCTTCCTGGTCGATGCCCGCACCGGCATCACACCGGATGACGAGACCTTCGCCCAGCTGCTGCGCAAATCCGGCCTGCCAATCGTCCTGGCCGCCAACAAGGCGGAAGGGCGTCAGGGCGAGGCCGGGGTGATGGACGCCTGGTCGCTGGGCTTCGGCGAGCCGGTTGGGCTGTCGGCCGAGCATGGCGAAGGCTTTGCCGAACTGTTCAGCGCCATCCGGCAGGCCCTCGGCGAGGAAGCCTTCGAAAAGGCGATGGAAGAGCCCGAGCCGGATTACGCCCGCGGCGGCGGCGACGACATCCTCGAAAAGCTCGCGCATATCGACATTGACGACGACACCCTGTCCGACGACGACCTTGTCGCCGCGATTGAGGAGGCTGACGTCGATGTCGAGCCGGAGCCTCCGCGAGTCGACAAGCCGGTGAAGCTCGCCATTGTCGGCCGCCCGAATGCCGGCAAGTCCACGCTGATCAACCAATTGCTGAAGTCTGACCGCCTGCTGACCGGCCCGGAAGCCGGCATCACGCGGGATTCCGTCACGCTCGACTGGGAATGGGAAGGCCGCCGCGTGCGCCTCGTCGACACGGCGGGCCTCCGCCGGAAGAGCAAGGTGCAGGAACGGCTGGAACGCATGTCCACCGCCGAGACCATCCGGTCACTGAAATATGCCGAGATCGTCGCGCTGGTGATGGATCCGCACGACGCGCTGGAGAAACAGGACCTGCAGATCGCAGACCTCTGCCTGCGCGAAGGACGCGGCCTCGTTCTTGTCGTATCCAAATGGGATACGGTGAAGGATCAGGACGGCGCCGCGCGCCATATCCGCGACATCGCGAACCGTCTCATGCCGAATGCCGGCGGTGCGCCAGTCGTCTACCTGTCCGGCCTGACGGGCAAACATGTCGACCGGCTGATGCCGGCTGTCCTGCAGGTCCACAAGGACTGGACCGCACGGGTGAAAACCGGCGACCTGAACCGCTGGCTGCGCCATACGATCGAGCGCCACCCGCCCCCGGCCGTGCAGGGCAAGCGGATCAAGCCGCGCTACATGGCGCAGATGAAGTCGCGGCCGCCGACATTCGTGCTGATCGCGTCACGTGGCGACCAGATGCCGGAGACCTACAAGCGCTATCTGATCAACGAGCTTCGCAGCGATTTCGACCTGCACGGCGTGCCGATCCGCCTGTTCGTCCGGCAGGGCAAGAACCCCTATGCCGACAAGCCGGGCGGGTTCCAGAAGCCGCCCTCGAAAAAGGGCAGCAAGCACTAAGGCCTGCACACCAGAATGTTATTCGTCTGATAGCGTCCGCCTTTATATGAAGAAGGGCCTATCAGAAGGAGCCGCGGCATGAACCAGATTCAGGACATCGTGAAGACCTATTACGGGGAAACCCTGTCCACTTCGAACGACCTGAAGACCGATGCCTGCACCACGGCGGACCGCCCGCCGCCGCATGTCTCCGCTGCCCTTGCGGCCGTGCATGATGAAGTCGCCTCGAAGTATTATGGCTGCGGCCTCGCCATTCCTTCCCTGCTCGAAGGCCTGAAGGTACTGGACCTTGGCTGCGGCGCCGGGCGTGATGTGTTTGCGCTCGCCAAACTGGTCGGCCCGGACGGCCACGTCACCGGCGTCGACATGACCGACGCGCAGCTGGACGTCGCCCGCGAACACGAAGCCTGGCACGCCGAACAGTTCGGCTATGACGCGCCGAACACCCGTTTCGTGAAAGGGTATCTCGAAAAGCTGGGTGAGCTGGACCTTGAGCCGAACACGTTCGACCTGATCATTTCAAACTGCGTCATCAATCTGTGCACCGACAAGCCGGAAGTCTTCCGCCAGGCACACCGCCTGCTGAAGCCCGGCGGTGAGCTCTACTTCTCCGATGTCTATGCCGACCGGCGCATTCCGGCAGACCTTGCCGCCGACCCGGTGCTGTATGGCGAATGCCTCTCCGGCGCGCTTTACTGGGGGGACTTCCAGTCCATCGCCAAGGCTGCCGGCTTTACCGACCCGCGCACGGTGAACCATCGCCGCCTCGGCATTATCGACCCAGCCCTGAAGGACAAGCTCGGCCCGATCCGCTTCGCGTCGGTCACCGCACGCCTGATCAAACTGGACGGGCTGGACGCGGCCTGCGAGGATTACGGCCAGGCCGTGATCTACAAGGGCGGTATTCCGGGCATGGAACAGGTGTTCGTGCTGGATGCAGAGCACAGTATCGAAGCCGGCCGGGTTTTCCCTGTCTGCGGCAACACGCTGGCCATGCTGATGGATACACGCTTTGCGTCCTACTTTGACGTGGTCGGCGACGGGGCTACGCATTACGGCCTGTTCCCAGGCTGCGCCGCGCCGGATGTGTTCGCCAGCACGGATGCGGACGAAGCGCCCGCCTCGCCCGGCGGCTGTTGCGGCTGATCCCGAAAGAATAAGTACTCCTCCGGATTGCCTTTCTTCGTGAAATTATATAGATATCTATATATAATCACGAAAGGTGGCAGCGATGCTTTCCCGGCGAACACTCCTGATCACTGGCGGCGCCAGCATTCTTGTTCTTGGCGGCGGATATGCGGGCCTCTCTGCGATGAGCAACATCGCCCCGGCACGCGAGCCCTGGCGGCAGGCAACCGAGGGCTTTGGCGATGCCCGTCTCAACGCCGCGGCCTATGCCATCCTTGCGCCCAGTCCGCACAATCTGCAGCCATGGATGATCCGGCTGGCCGGCGACGACAGCCTCACCCTGTTCTGCGACCTGGACCGCCGCCTGCCCGAAACAGACCCGCCAGACCGCCAGACGACGATCGGCCTCGGCGCTTTCCTCGAGCTGTTGCGTCAGGCCGCGGCCGAACAGGATCACCGGCTGGAGATCACCCGGTTCCCGGAAGGCGAACCGGGAGACCGGCTGGACGAACGCCCCATCGCACATGTGCGCTTTGTCCAGGATCCGGATGTCGAGCGTGACCCGCTGTTCGGCTACGCGCTGAGGCGGCGCACGGCACGCGCGAAATTCGATCCCGGACGTCCGGTGCCGTCCGACAAGCTGGCGGCGCTGATGGAGATATCCAACGCCCTGCCCGGCCTTGGCGCGATCGATGTGGCCGGTAGCAGCAAGCCGGAAACCGTCAGCTGGCTGAGAGATATCTGCAAGCGCGCCTGGGAGATCGAGATGCGCAAACCCGAGACCTGCCATGAAAGTGCGTATCTCACCCGGATTGGCGCAAAGCAGATCAACGCCAACCCAGATGGCATCTTCCTCGCAGGCCCGATGATGGAAGCCTATCGCATGACCGGCATCCTGACGCAGGACAGTATGGATGAAATCGGCTCCACCGCATGGCAGGCGACCCTCTCCACCTACAATGGCCTGATCGAAAGCGCGCCAACCTTCGTCTGGTTCACCACCCCCGGCAATTCGCGGTCCGAACAGCTGGACAGCGGCGCTGTCTGGATCCGGTTGCAGCTGGCCGCAGCAGCCGTCGGCATCGGGTTTCATCCTCTGTCGCAGGTTCTCGAGGAATACAGCGAAATGGCAGGCCCTTTTGCGGAGATCCATGACCGCTTCGGCGTCACTTTGCCGAGCCGAATCCAGGGCCTGTTCCGGCTCGGCTATGCAGGCGGCCAGGGAGCGTCCCCGCGCTGGCCGCTGGAATCGCGGCTCATCACATGAGCCGGCCCGCAGGCCTCGCAGGCGATCCGGTCGAGTTTGCGGCAATGACGGAGATTTCCATCATTGCCCATCTGGCGGATACGGCCTTTGCCCGGCGTCTGCCAGATGGTTTGACCACGGCGCAATTCGCTGTCCTGAACCATTTGCTGCGTCTGGACACACAACAGACGATCGGCGAACTGGCCCGCGCGCTTCAGGTCTCCCAGCCGACCATGTCGTCCACGGTCCGCCGGCTGGAGGAGAAAGGGCTGGTGACACCGGTTCCCGATCCGGATGACCGGCGCATCCGTCGGATCAGAGTGACTCCAGCCGGCACGGCCGCGAGGAAAGCGGCTGTGCAGGCGCTGGATGCCTCGAGAAGCGAGTTGGCATCCCTGACCCGCCAGGAATGGAAGCAGCTCCTGCCGCTCCTGAACAAATTGCGGGTCGCCCTCGATTCCGCGCGTTGATCCCTAATCGTCTGTCCGGTCCACATTCCCGCGCAGGGATTTGATTTCGCCCCGGTGCTTCTTGGCCGCGATGCGGCGGCGGATGCTGCCTTTGGTCGGTTTGGTGCGGATGCGCCGCTTGGGCTTGTGGCTGGCCTTGAGAATCATCTCCGCCAGCCGTTTCCGGGCGGCTTCCCGGTTCAGCACCTGGCTGCGATGGCTGCTGGCTTCGAGGATCAGGCGCCCGTCATTGGTCATCCGGCTGCCAAACAGCTTCACGAATCGCGCCTTGACCTCCGCCGGCAGGGACGACGCCTCGACCTGCCAGGTCAGCTGCACAGCGGTGGAAACCTTGTTCACATGCTGCCCCCCCGGCCCGGACGCGCGCACGAAGGCTTCGGACAGCTCCCAGGCTGGCACGGTAAGGCTGTCTGACACGCGAAGATCGCCGAAATCGGACATGGATAAAGCTTAACCCCTCGTTCAGAGACCGTTCAGGCCGGAAAATGTAGGTTTGCTCCAATGCGCAATGCGCGACAACCTGACGGCCAGCCAATCACACAGCGGCAGGCCATTTCAACGGAGGCTCGGCCTGCCATGAAATTGATGAACACATTCGGAAAAGCCATGGCCGCGCTGGCCATTGCCGGCCTGACCATCGCCCCCATCGCAAGTGCCGACCGGGGCGACCGTGACCGGGGTGGATGGGATCGCGGGGACCGCGGTGATCGTGGCCGCAGGGATCACGACCGTCGGCAAGACTATCGCCGCGGAGACCGTCGCGACTACCGTGGAGACCACCGCCGCACTGACCGGCAGTACCGACATGAGCGGCGTGACCGCCATGATTACCGCCGCAGCTATCACCACCCGCGCTATGCTTACCGGCGACCGCCTGCCCGGTACTATGCGCCCCCGCCTCGCTATAGCTCCTACGTGACCTATGGCTACAGGACAGGGCCGTATTTCCGCTCGGGCTATATCTCGCCCTACCGGATCGGCGGCTATTACCGTCCGCACCCGCGCACGGTCTACATTCGCGATTATGCCTCTTACGGCCTGTATGCCCCACCGCCCGGATATTACTGGGTGCACGACTATGATCGCGGCGACGCGATTCTCGCCTCGGTGGCCACAGGCGCAATCATTGGCCTCGTCGTCGGCGCGCTCGCCTACGATTAAGGCTGATCGGGCGTCCTGCCCGCTTGGTGAACGCTCGGATGTCTTCCCGGCATCCGGGCGTTTTCTGTTCATCACGCAAATTTAGGCCAAAAAGTCGCGTTCTTAACTTTTGCATGGCGCAAATCATGCTTAACTCTGAGTCGTCCGGGATGGTCCCGGACAAAAAGTACGCGCCTGTTGCGCGCCTGAAAGGAGGTGATCCATGTCGAGTGAGAAACCAGGTGAGGCCAAGTGGTCCAAGTCCTATGGTGTCTGGCTGGAGCAGCCTCCGGTCAGTGCCTAGAGATTTGTACCGGCACGCTGAAACGCTGCCGGGACCATTGTCCTCAACGGACTCACGGAAGCCGCCCCCATCTGGGCGGCTTCTTTGATTCCGGCAGCCTTTTCAGGCTCTATCGGCCCCATCGCTGGCCGAAACGGGTTCGCGCCGGGGCGCTATTCGGCTATCTGGCTTGCAGGATTCTTAAGGGAGAACCGCCAATGACCGTCCTCACCCACACCGCCTCCGGATGGACCATCGGGACGGGAAAGCCATTGTCCGTGATCGCGGGCCTGAACGTGCTGGAAGATGAGGGACTCGCCCTTGAAATCGGCACGGAACTGAAGCGGATCTGCGCTGCGCTCGGCCTGCCTTATGTGTTCAAGGCCAGCTTCGACAAGGCGAATCGTTCCTCGATCAAATCCTATCGCGGACCGGGCATGGAATCGGGCCTGAAGACCTTGGCGAGTGTCAAAGCCAAGCTGGGCGTGCCGATCTGCGCGGACCTGCATGAACCCGGCCAGGCCGAACCGGTCGCCGAAGTGGTGGACATCGTCCAGATCCCGGCCTTCCTTTGCCGGCAGACGGACCTGGTCGTCGCCACCGCAAAAGCCACCGCAGCGGCTGGCGGCATCGTGCAGGTGAAGAAAGCCCAGTTCATCGCGCCATGGGACACGAAGAATATTGTCTCCAAGATCGGCGAGGCGGCCGAGGTCGGCGTGATCCTTTGCGAGCGCGGCTCCAGCTTCGGTTACAACAATCTGGTCGTCGACATGCTGGGCATTGCGGAGATGCAGAAACTCGGCTGCCCGGTGACCATCGACGCAACTCATGCCGTCCAGCTGCCAGGGGCCGACCCGCGCACGGCAGGCGCTTCCACAGGCGGACGCCGGGACGGGGTGTCGATCATCGCCAAGTCAGCCATTGCCGCTGGCGCGGACGGCGTCTTCCTCGAATTCCACACCGATCCGGACAAGGCGCTGTGCGACGGGCCGAGCTGCCTGCCGATTTCTGACGCCGAAGGCCTGCTGACAACCCTCAAGGCGGTGCACGAGGTGGTTGCTGCGTGACGCGGACTACCGATCAGGAAACGCGGCTCCTCCTGCTGAACAAACCCTTCGGGGTGCTTTCGCAGTTCACCGACCGGGGAAACGCCGGATCGAAGCGGCGCACCCTGTCGGAACTGATCGACATTCCGGGCGTCTATCCGGCCGGCCGGCTGGACCAGGACTCCGAAGGCCTGATGATTCTCACCAATGATGGCCGCCTGCAGCACCGCATCGCCAATCCAGCGAACAAGATGCCCAAGACTTATTGGGCACAGGTGGAAGGCGTGCCGGATGAGGCCGCCCTGCAGCGCCTGCGCGACGGCGTGGACCTCTCCGATGGCCTGACCGCACCGGCGAAAGCCAGCGCCCTGCCCGCACCGGAAACCCTCTGGCCGCGCGTGCCGCCGATCCGGTACAGGAAGTCCGTGCCCGACAGCTGGATCGAACTCACCATCACGGAAGGCCGTAACCGCCAGGTCCGCCGGATGACGGCCACCGTCGGCCATCCGACGCTGCGGCTGGTCCGGGTTCGCATTGGCGAGTGGGAACTCGGCAACCTCCAGCCCGGCGAGTGGCGCGAGGGCCATGTGCCGCAGCCGCCGAAACACAGGAGTCGGGGCAGATTGCGCCACTGACACCACAGGGAACACCAAGCCCAAGGGGAACCAGAATGGAAAATATCGCCCAGTTCCAGTCCATCGGTGGCTGGTTCGATCAGAATGCGCCGCAATGGGCGAGGGACGCCGCGAGCTATATCGCCACCATCTGGAACCAGGGCAATTATGGCCTGACCTATGGCGAGATCATTACGGCTGTCCTGATTGTGGTCATCGCGCTGCTGGTGCGCGGCCTGTTCGCGCGAATCATCGTGTCTTCCATCATGCGGCTCACGGCCGGCACCAAAACACGGTTCGACGATGCGTTGGTCAATTCGATCGCGACGCCGTTGAAGGTCGTACCGGTCATCATCGGCATTTATATCGCGCTTCAGGTCACCGACATATCGGGCGAGGCGGAAGTCTATGCCGACCGCATCCTGCGCTCGGTCATTACGCTGGCCGTGTTCTGGACCCTGGCCCGCGCCGTGAACGCCTTCGAGTTCTTGTTCGGCACGCTGCGCAACGCGCTGTCTTCGGCGGCGGTCGACTGGATGGTGAAAGCGCTTCAGGTGCTTCTCGTCGTTCTGGGCCTCGGCGCTGTGGCCGAACAGTGGGGCATCCAGATCGCGCCGCTCCTGGCCGGCCTTGGCGTTCTGGGCATTGCCGTCGGCCTTGGCGCGCAGGACCTGTTCAAGAACCTGATCTCCGGCATCCTGATCATTACCGAGAAACGTTTCGTGCCGGGCGAATGGATCAAGGTGGACGGGGTCGTCGAAGGCACGGTGGAGAAAATCAATTTCCGCTCAACCCTGATCCGCAGATTCGACAAGAGCCCGGTCTATGTGCCCAACAGCGCCCTGTCAGACGCCGCGGTGACGAACTTTTCCCGCATGACCTACCGGCGGATCAAATGGGCCATCGGCGTCGAATACCGCACAACGGTCGAGCAGCTGAAATACATCCGGGACGAGATCGAAGCCTGGCTGTGGAATGATGACCGCTTCGTCAAACCGCCTGAAGCGGCGCTGTTCGTGCGCGTCGACAATTTCAACGCCAGCTCCATCGACTTTCTCATCTACACCTTCACCCACACGAAGAACTGGGGCGAGTGGCTCGCGATCAAGGAAGAGTTTGCCGTCGTGGTCATGGACATCATCGAGAAGGCCGGCACGGGCTTCGCCTTCCCGAGCCGGACAATCTACATGCAGCAAACCGATCCGCCGGAAATCATGGCCCCGCCGGCCCGCAGCGAAGGCGTGGCCCGTGCACAACAAATGATCGAAAATACCGGGAAACGCCGCGGCATTGGCGAAGCCGACGACGATGGCTGATCGCGGTCAGTGAGGCCGGCGCCGCCTATTCCACGTCAGGCGGCCGCCCCGGCTGCACCAGAGTGCAGGTCAGCGGCGCAGCGTCATCGAGGCCGTCAAACCGGGCTTTGTCCTCAAGCGTGTTGATCAGTGCTGTGAACACGCCATCGCTGCATTCCGGACCGATCCGTGTGGGCGAACAGTCCAGGTAAAGCGGCACATTCACCTTTCGGGGAATCAGCACGGCGGCCAGCTCTTCATTGCCGTAGAGCACGACATGCGCACTGTCGCCGTCATTGCCGCCCTCGCTAACGCAAGTGAAATCCATCTCTTGTGTCAGGCCGAGCGATGCCGCCCGCGCCTCCAGATCCTCCGCTGCGGCGGAGGCGGAAACATCTGCCGTTCCTGCAGCATCTGTTACAGTTTCGCTACGCGAATCCTCTGGGGACGGCGTTTCCGGATCGGCCCCCTCGACCGCAATCGGGGACGAACCACCCGGATAAGCCGACCCTGCCGCATCGTCACACGCGGCGGGTATCAGCAGGAGTATTGAGCACAGACCGGCATACCGCATCACGCATGTTCCTCCACCACCCTCGCGGCGAGCGTACCATGCGGCGGGCCATTCCGGAAATCCGGACTATTTCACCCAGGCACCGGGGGCATTCGTCCGATAACCGAGCGACCGGTAGGCCGCATCGATCAGGCTCTGCCCACGGTCATTCAGTAGAATGCCATTGCCCATCTGATTCATCGTATAGCTGAAGGCGAGACCGCAATCAGGATCGGCAAACCCGATGGACCCGCCGGCCCCGACATGCCCGAAGGCCCGCTCGCCGATGATCGCGCTGGTGCCCGGCCCCATCTTGCGCTTCCGGTTGTCCATCGACTTCATGAAGCCGGACGCAAACCGCGTCGGAATAAGCAGCGTCGCATCACGATGCGTCGCCGTCGACACCATGGTCATGTTGTTGAGACGGTCTTCCGACACCAATGATCCGTCATCGGTGGCCAGCGGTGTGTACATCGCCACCTGCCCGCGCGCGTTTGACAAGCCGCCACCGCCGCCGATTTCAGCGGCCTGGCCCTTGCGGTCATTGAAATCCCATCCGCCTGTATTCATGAAGCTCTTGTGCTGGATCGATTCCGGATCGGTCATCAGCTTGATGCCGAACTCCGTCGCCTCGTCGCCTGGCTTCGGCTCATACTGGCGGATCGGGGCAATGTGGACATCTTCCGTTTCCGGAAGGCCCAGCCAGAAGCGGGCGCCGGTCTTCTCCGCCACTTCTTCCCGGAAGAATGTGCCGAGCGACTTGCCGGACACGCGGCGCACCAGTTCGCCAACCGTCCAGCCGAAATTGATCATGTGATAGCCATTGCGGGTGCCGGGTTCCCAGAACGGTTCCTCGTCTGCCATGCGCTGGACCATGTAATCCCAATCGGCAAACCCGCCCGGCTTCACCGGATCGCGCAAGGTTGGCAGGGCGCTTTCATGGTTCAGCATCATCTGAACCGTGGTCTTCTCTTTGCCGTTCTTCGCAAATTCCGGCCAATACTCCGAGACCAGCGCATCGGGATCGAGTTCGCCCCGGTCGATCAGGATATGCGCGCAGATCGCCGTCGCCGCCTTGGAGCAGGAGAAGACGATGGAGATCGTGTCTTCCTGCCAGGGGTCATTGGATTCGGGGTTGGCCATGCCGCCCCAAAGGTCCACCAGCGTTTCGCCATTCACGGACAGGCAGACTGACGCGCCGACCTCGCCGCGCTCTGCAAGATTCTTTTCGAGTTCGCGCTTCACTTCCTCGAAGCGCGGATCGCATGTGCCGTGCACCTGGCTATCGGACATTTATTTCCTCCCGGTATTTTCCCGCGAGCATAAGCACCCGTGCCGGAGGATGCGAGCACGAAAAGGGCCGTACCTTCCGGCACGGCCCCATAACGTCGCGGCAATCCGCCAACTAATTTGCTGTTGCGTCAGGCAGGTTCCTGAGAACCTTTCTTGGCAGCCGGTTTCTTCTTCTTCGGCTTTTCGGCCACGTATTTGAAGGCCAGCTTGCTGTCGTCGTCCTTGTCGATGTCGATATGGACAACGCCGCCCTTCTGAAGCTCGCCGAAGAGGAGTTCCTCCGCCATCGGCTTTTTGACGTGTTCCTGGATCGTCCTGGCCAGAGGCCGGGCGCCCATGTCGGCGTCGAAGCCCCGCTTGGCCAGCCAGTCGCGGGCCGCCTTGGAGATCTCGATCGAGACGTTGCGGTCTTCCAGCTGGACTTCCAGCTGCAGGATGAACTTCTCGACCACGCGGTCGATGATTTCCGGGGTCAGGCCACCGAAGGTGATCACCGAATCGAGACGGTTGCGGAATTCCGGCGTGAACAGGCGCTTGATGGCCTCGTCCTGCTCGTCATCCTTCTTGCCGGCGCCGAAGCCGATGGCATTCTTCGCGGCATCCGACGCGCCCGCATTGGTCGTCATGATGACGACCACGTTGCGGAAGTCGACCTTGCGGCCGTTCGCATCGGTGAGCGAGCCATTGTCCATCACCTGCAGCAGGATATTGAACAGGTCCGGGTGAGCCTTCTCGATTTCGTCGAGCAACAGCACGCAATGCGGGTGCTGGTCGACGCCATCGGTCAGCAGGCCGCCTTCGTCATAGCCGACATAGCCCGGAGGCGCGCCGATCAGGCGGGAAACGGTGTGCCGTTCCATGTATTCCGACATGTCGAAGCGCAGCATCTCGACGCCCATGATCGAGGCGAGTTGCTTGGCGACTTCGGTCTTGCCGACACCGGTCGGGCCCGCGAACAGGTAGGAGCCGATCGGCTTGTTCGGTTCGCGCAGGCCGGCACGGGCCAGCTTGATCGAAGCAGACAACGCCTCAATGGCTTCATCCTGACCATACACCACGCGCTTGAGATCGGACTCGAGCGACCGGAGCGCTTCGGCATCGTCGGTCGATACCTGTTTCGGAGGAATGCGGGCAATCTTGGCCACGACGGCCTCGACATCCCGCACGCCGACGGTCTTCTTCCGCTTGCTCGCCGGGAGCAGCCATTGCGCTGCGCCGGCTTCATCGACCACATCAATCGCCTTGTCCGGCAATTTGCGGTCGGTGATGTAGCGGTCGGACAGTTCCACAGCCGATTTGATCGCGTCATTCGTGTAGCGAAGGCCGTGGAAATCCTCGAAGCGGGACTTCAGCCCGGTCAGGATCTTGATGGCATCCGCCACAGTCGGCTCCACCACGTCGATCTTGCGGAACCGGCGGGACAGGGCCCGGTCCTTCTCAAAGTGCTGCTTGTATTCCTTGAACGTGGTCGAACCCATGCAGCGCAGACCGCCGCTTTGAAGGGCAGGCTTCAGCAGGTTCGATGCATCCATGGCTCCACCGGAGGTCGCGCCCGCACCGATGATCGTGTGGATCTCGTCGATGAACAGGATCGCTTTCTCCTGCTGCTCCAGCTCCTTCATGACCGACTTCAGGCGTTCCTCGAAGTCACCGCGATAGCGGGTCCCCGCCAGAAGGGCGCCCATGTCGAGCGACCAGATGATGGCTTCGTTGAGGATTTCGGGCGCTTCGCCATCGACAATCTTCTTGGCCAGGCCTTCCGCGATGGCCGTTTTGCCGACACCGGGATCGCCCACGAGAATTGGGTTGTTCTTGTTCCGCCGGCAAAGCACCTCGATGCAGCGGTTGATTTCCATGTCGCGGCCGATCAGCGGATCGATCTTGCCGGCACGGGCCTTGGCATTGAGGTTCACGCAATAGGCATCGAGCGCCTCGTGCCCCTGCTTCACGGCCTCTTCTTCGGCAGGCTCTGCACCGCGCGGGCTGGACGGGCGGGACATGCCCGGCTGCTTGGCCACGCCATGCGAGATGAAGTTGACCGCGTCATAGCGGGTCATGTCCTGCTCCTGCAGGAAGTAGGCAGCGTGGCTTTCACGCTCGGAGAAGATGGAGACCAGGACATTCGCGCCGGTCACTTCATCCCGGCCGGAACTTTCGACGTGCAGAATAGCGCGCTGGACCACCCGCTGGAAGGCGGCGGTCGGCTGGACGCGGCCTTCGCCGTCTTCGACGATCAGGCTGGTCAGTTCGTCATCAATGTAGCGGACGAGCTCTGCGGTCAGGACTTCTATATCGACCTTGCAGGCCCCCATCACTTCCTTGGCGTGCTCATCATCTGTCAGGGCCAGCAAGAGATGCTCGAGCGTTGCATACTCATGCTCGCGTTCGGAGGCCAGAGTGAGGGCCTTTTCGAGAGCCGTTTCCAAGGAGGGGGACAAGCGTGGCAATGTGGAAGCCTTCCGGGGTTAGAGGTCTAGTCGTCTTTCTCCATGACACATTGGAGAGGGTGTTCGTGCCGTTTCGCAAGGTCAAGCACCTGGGCAACCTTTGTTTCGGCCACCTCATATGTGTAGACCCCGCACAGGCCGACGCCCTTCTGATGCACGTGAAGCATGATGCGGGTCGCCTGCTCTCGCGAGCGATTGAAAAACCGCTCGAGAATGAACACGACGAATTCCATCGGCGTGTAGTCATCATTGAGCAACAGCACGCGATAGAGCGAGGGCTTCTTGGTGCGCACGCGGGTCTGCGTGGACAGGCCATACTCGATCCCGTCGTCGCCTGTTCCTCCGTCGCCGGGCGGTGCCGGCGGCTCGGGATCGTTCATTCGGTAATGCGGAATGCCCTTGCTCATGACTCTTAAGATATACGGTTCAGGGCGAGATTGAAGATGTAACACGCGGCAAATTCATTTCCTGCCTGCTTTTAAGGCATGCGTGCTCAACGTGTACCTATCAATTCGAGCAGTTCCTTCACCCGTTTTTCGTTGGTTCCGAGATCGGAATACCCAATGCGCGAACCGGAATATATGGCCACGCTGGACCGGCCGGCCTCACCGTCCACCGGCACGGCCTGGACATAAACATCGTCCTTGAATTTAAGCAGTGGCGTCACCGCGATGAACGAAATTCGCAGCGTATCCGGGTCTGACGCACGTAAACGCCACTCCACCCGCTCCAGCACCAGGTCCATCACGACGTCAAAAACCTGCTTTGGCGTCTTGTCGAAAACAGGTGCCGTTTCATCAACCCGCACCATGCCGGCAAAGCCTTCCGGAGCGATCAGGCAATTGTTCGGCCGTGCGGGGCGCTTCAGCGCGGGAAACTCAATCAGATCAGGTAGACGTGACATGGTGGCATCTAATCCCGTTGTGTCAGACTGGCCAATCCGGTTTTTTTCGGGCCTGCAGCTTGGGGCCGGACCGGCCGAATCGTGCCCCCGGAACAAAAGAACCGGACCAATCAGGTCCGGCTCTTTCCAGTCTACTGCACTCTACAATCAGGCGGTGTGGCCCGATCCCAGAAGCTTATTTCGCAGCGAAGCCCATGAAAGGCTTGGCGGCGCTGCGCCATGCAGACATGCAAAGTTCTGCCTGGGCGTTCATTTCTTTTGTATATGCGGAAAACATGTTTTTCGCAAATCCGGCCTGAATTTCCATCACTTCGCGCACATCTTTTGCGGAAGTGATCGCCTGTGTGACTTCAACGCTCTGCTCAAGCGACTTGGTGAAGAAGTCCATGTTCCGGCTGCCGATCTCGCGCGCCATGTCGGTCGAAGCCGCGGTGCGCTCGCTGAAAGCTTTCAGACCGGTTTCGGCATAATCGCCAAACATGCCGGCAAATCCGGAAAACTGTTCCATGCCTTCGCCCAGCATCTTGGTGGTTGTGTCCGTAGCTGCGCTGGCTTCGGCCTTTGCGCGCTTTGCGGTGCTAGCTGTCTTTGCCTTGGTCATCGATCGTTCCTTTATAAACTACCCTGCGCTTACCCTAGGGGAGCTTATACGCTTTTTCCTTCGCTTCCGCAACATATTTTTGTGCGCTGCAACATAAGGCAGTCTGCACGTTATTTGCATCGGTTCCATTACGATTTCGCAATCCGTGCCTCCATCTGCCGTTAAGGTGTGGTCAAGGGATTTGCACGATTCTAAGTTAAATCCCGGAGGGCCGGGATTAACAATCGGGAGACCTGAATGTTCCTGCGCGCACTCGCAGCCCTGAACCGAGCCGTTTGCACCGCAGCGATCCTGACGGTCATGGCGTTCGGCGGCGGGACTGCCCTGGCTGAAAAATACGCCGCAATCGTCATCGACGCCGACACCCAGCAGGTGCTTCACGACCGGCATGCCGATGAACCGCGCTATCCGGCCTCGCTGACCAAGGTCATGACACTCTACATGCTGTTCGACGCCCTCAAGAGCGGCGAGGTCACCCTTGATGAGCGTATGACGGTGTCCCGTTTTGCAGCATCGCAGGCTCCATCGAATCTCAAACTGAGAACCGGCTCCACCATCAAGGTACGCGATGCGATCGGCGCCCTTGTCACCAAGTCCGCAAACGACGTCGCTGTCGTGGTCGCCGAACGTCTCGGAGGCACCGAACGCCGTTTCGCTCAGCTGATGACCGTGAAAGCCAAGGCGCTTGGCCTGGAGAATACGCGTTTCGTCAACGCATCCGGCCTGCCGGATACGCGCCAGCTGACCACGGCCCGCGACATGGCCGTGCTGGCCGATGCCATGCTGACCGACCATGCCGACTATTATCACTATTTCGCGACCGAGAAATTCTCCTGGGGCCGCAAGACCTACAAGAACCACAACAACCTTCTGGGTGATGTGAACGGCGTGGACGGCATCAAGACCGGCTACACCCGCGCGTCGGGCTTCAACCTGATGGCCTCGGCCAAGCGCGACGGACACCGGATCATTGCCATCATGCTCGGCGGCACCACAGCCCGCGCCCGCGACCGTCACGTCGAAGCCCTGCTTGAAGCCGCCTTCAGCTCCTACACGCTGCCGGCGGACGACCCGGAACTGCGCACCCGCCTCGCCTTCGCCATGCTGGAAGAACCGCTGAGCCCGGAAGCGGCGGCCGAACCCATGTTGAACGGCAAGCCATTGTCGGTGATCCTCGCGACCGAAGCGGCTGCACAAAAACTGGCCGCCAACGACAATCAGCTGACCGGATCGGCCCAGGGCGATGCCGACGATACCCCAGTCATTCCCGCCATGGATGCACCGGTTCTGGTCGCCGAGTCGGCGCCTGAGCCCGAGCAATCCCTGCCGATCGATCCGGAGACAACCTCGCTCGGCCGCTACTATGCCGAAGCGCCCGCTGCGGACGCCCCGGCCTTCTCGCCGGACGAGTATCGCCGCCGCCAACTGGCCAAGTAGGGTTGTCACGGCGTCCGGCTTGCCGGAAAACACGCGCCGATCCAGCAGGAGCAGCGCCCGTGGCCCAGGAATCCGATCAAGACCTCGCCCGCAACACAATCCGCATTGAGCGGGATGCGCTTGAACAGCTGGAAGCCAGTATCGGCCCCTCCATCGCTGAAGCCGCAGACCGGATCATGGCGACCGACCGGCATGTGATCGTCGCGGGCGTCGGCAAGTCCGGACATATCGGCCAGAAGATCGCCGCCAGCCTCGCCTCGACCGGCACGCCGAGCTTCTTCCTGCACCCGACCGAAGCCAGCCATGGCGACCTTGGTATGGTCGTCCCCGGCTCTGTCGTGATCGCGATTTCCTATTCCGGCGAAAGCCGGGAACTGGTGGACCTGCTGCGGTTCTGCAAAGGCAACAACATCCCGCTCATTGGCATGACGCGCTCGGCCGAATCGACATTGGGCAGGGCGTCTGACGTGCTGCTGGAAATGCCGGACGTGGCCGAAGCCTGCCCGAATGGCCTGGCGCCAACCTCATCCACGACCATGGCGCTGGCGCTGGGCGATGCGCTGACCATTGTGCTCATGGCCCGCCGGGGCTTCTCGCGGGAGGAGTTCGGCTTCCGTCATCCGGGCGGCAAACTCGGCCGCTCCCTGCAGACTGCAGGCGACTATATCGAGACTAAAACGGATCATATGCCGATCATCAGCGCGTCTGCCGATGTCCGGGACGTGATCCTGGCTGTCTCCGAAGGCCGCAAGGGCTGCGTCGGCGTGACCGACGCGGATGGCAAGCTGGTCGGCATGGTCACTGATGGCGACCTGCGCCGCGCCATGCTCGCCGGCAAGCTCGCCGGAACGGCGGCCGATGTCATGACGCCGGACCCGAAGGCGCTGAGCCCGGACGACCGCATGTCCACGGTCATCAAGACCTTCACGGCCCAGCGGATCTCAAACGCCTTTGTGACAGTCGACGGCAAGCCGGTCGGCATCATCGATATGAAGGACCTGCTTGCCGAAGGGTATGTCTGATCCGGCTGATGCCGAACCTTACTGGCCGAGTTCGAAGACCACGTTCACCGTCGCATTGTAGCCAACCTCGCCGCCAGCCATCGGTGTGTTCGCCTTGTCGGACGCCATGACTTCCATACGCGCCATCGGCATGGGTGAGGGCGAGTAGTTGCCGCTTTCACTGATTGTCACGATGCGCATCACGCGCAGACCGGCCGCTTCGGCATAAAGGTCTGCCCGGGCACGGGCCTGGGCCATGGCTTCGCGGCGGGCCTCGTTACGTACCTCGGTATTGTCGTCGAGCGCGAAGTTCAGGCCATTGAACGTGTTGCCACCCGCCTTCACCAGGCTGTCGAGCATTGCGCCCAGATTGTCGAGATCCCGCACCTTGATGGTCAGCTGGTTGGAGGCCGTATAGCCGATCAGCTTCTGCTCCCCGCGGGACGAGCCGTCCTTCAGCTTGGTCTCGATATAAGTGTAGCGCGGCCAGAGTGAGAAATTGGATGTCTGCATGTCTTTCTCGGCGACGCCCGCCGTTTCCAGGGCGTCGAACACGCTGGTCATGGCCTCGGCCTGCGATTCCATGGCCTCCGTCGCGGTGTCACCTTCGGCCTGAACGCCGGCATTGATGTAGGCAATGTCGGGTTCCCGCTTCACGGTCGCCTGCGCCGTGATCGAAAGCGTGGTTTCAGGCTGGATCGAGTTCGGCGCCTGATAGGCACCCGCCACCGATTGCTGGGTGAGGCCGAGAGCCGGGCCCTGCATCTGCGCGCAGGCCGCCTGCGGCAGGATCAGGGCCAGGGCGGCAGTGGATGTAAAGAGGGGCAAAAATCGGCGCATGAGAATCTCCCTATGGTATAAATCCGAGTGTTCTACGGAACACTCTGGGAGGCAATCTTGTTCCGATTGTGTCTCAGACCGACACCAAATCAGGCAGCTTCATACCCTTGCGGATTCTGACTCTGCCAGGCCCACTGATCGCGGCACATGTCTTCCAGCGTCAGCTCCGCGTGCCAGCCGAGCAGCTCGTGCGCCAGGGATGGGTCGGCCCAGAAGGCAGCGATGTCGCCTGCCCGGCGCGGCGCAAATTCCATGGCGATGGACTTGCCGCAAGCCGCTTCGAACGCCCGCACGACATCCAGGACGGAGGAGCCGTTGCCGGTGCCAAGATTCACGGTAAAGGGGCCATGCGTATGCTTGAACCGGTCGAGTGCCAGCACATGGGCGCGGGCAAGGTCCACGACGTGAAGATAGTCACGCACGCCGGTCCCGTCGGCCGTGTCATAGTCATTGCCGAACACGTTGAGATGCGGCCGGCGGCCGACGGCCACCTGCGCCACATAAGGCATCAGGTTGTTCGGAATATCGTTCGGGTCTTCCCCGATCATGCCGCTTGGATGCGCACCAATCGGATTGAAATAGCGCAGGATCGCGACATCCGTCAGGGCGCCCGATCCGGCCACGTCGTTCAGCAGCATTTCCGCAGTGAGCTTGGTATTGCCATAGGGATTGGTCGGGCGCAGCCGATGGGATTCGGTATAGGGCAGGAATTCCGGCTCGCCATAGACGGTCGCGCTGGACGAAAACACGATCTGGCTGGCGCCGGACTGCAGCATCGCCTCAATCAGGCTGTGCGTGCCCATGACATTGGCGCTGTAATATTCGAGCGGTTTCTCGGTCGACTCGCCCACCGCCTTCAGCCCGGCAAAATGGATGGCCGCCTCGCATTCATGCTTCGCAATGATCTCGGCGATGCGGGCCGTGTCGCGCACATCGGCCTCGTACCAGTCCACCGGACGATTGGTCAGCTGGCAGATCCGGTCGATCGCCTTGGGCGAGGAATTGACGAAATTGTCCACGATCACGGGTTCGTAGCCGCGTGAGACAAGCTCCACGCAGGTGTGCGATCCGATATATCCGGCACCGCCGGTTACAAGTACGCGTGTCATGGCCCCTGCCTAGCAAGAATTACGCCGGGTTTCAGGGTGTTAACCACAAGAGCGGTAAGACTCCGTTACGGGATTCGATCGGATTCATCAGGCCCATTGCAAGGCGCGCGGCAGCCGCCTAAACGAATGTTTCGGTGGGCCTGTAGCTCAGTTGGTTAGAGCGGACCGCTCATAACGGTTTGGTCGCGGGTTCAAATCCTGCCGGGCCCACCATCAGCATCTCCGCACGCGGACGCATCACGAAGGACTGTCACAGATGAACGAACTGACTGCACAGGGCAGCGGCGTGAAAGCGAAACTGATCGAAATGACGCTGCTCTCGGGCGCCTTCGGTCTTGTGTTCCTGATCGTGAACTACATCCATTTCCAGAATATCCAGGTCAGCGTGATACTTTATGCCTGCATCTGGGATGCGCTGATCGCCGGGCTTCTCGTGCTGGGGCCGTATGGCTGGTTCCGCCTCAGGAAAGGTCCGTTGCTTTCGACCGAGTTCGGCCTTGTCGGAATCGCCAGCTTTATCCTCATCATGCTCTACGCCGTGATGGGACCAACGGTGATCGACCGGTCCCTGTCCATCTATATCGTCCAGAAGATCGACCAGCGGGGCGGGCGGGTCGCAGAGGCAAAGATGCCGGAAATCTTCGTGAAGGAATACATGCCGGAATTCCGGCTCGTGGATGTCCGCATGACGGAACAGGTGACGTCCGGCACCGTGAACATCGAAAACGGCTGCGTGATCCTGACTCCGAAAGGCAAGCGCCTGTCGCGGTTCGCCAACTGGTACCGCAAGACATTGTTGCCGCGTAAGCGCGTTCTGATGGGAGAGGTCTCAGACCAGCTGACAGATCCGTTCGCGGGCAAGGCGGCCGTCGTGGATACGACCTGCCCGCCTGTGGCGCCCTGATTCCAGCTGGGCCTGCGTCAGGCCTCCGTAGCCGGCTGACTGGATGAGCCGCGGAACGTCCAGAGATTGTGAACGACAAAACTGGCCGGTGGATAATAGAGCGTGCTGATCGCCAGCGTGATCCTCGGGTCGACCTTCAGGAATTCCAGCAACGCGACCAGCAGGAATTGCGTCACAGCCAGGCCGATCGTCGCGATGATGAAGCGGGGCATGTTGCGCCGGTGCTGGCCGCGAATGCCGAACGTGAAGACTTTCTGGCCCGCATAGGAGGCCAGAATGCTGATCACATAAGCGATGGAGTGCGCCCACAGCGTCGCAAAGCCTGCAGCCAGCAGCCCGAAGGCGAGCGCCGCATAGATGATCGTGCTGGCAATCCCGACGATCGCGAAACGGAATGTGCGCGCGATAAATGCCGGGGACAGGAATTTCGCCAGCAAGTTCAGGCCCCTGCACTGCTTTTCGCGGAAACCTCAACAAGCGTCTCCGCGTCGATCTGCCGGATCTGGCGAACCAGTTTGCCGAACAGGTCCGTGGGCAGGGCGCTCTGCTTGTCCCGGCCTGCCAGCAGCGACAGGACGAGAAGAAAACCGGTGAACAGGGTCAGCGCCAGCACGGTCAGCACGAACAGGATGACGTTCGTCGCATAGCCGGGGACGAATGCCGTGGTGAAGAACTTCATGAACACGACGAGACAAACCAGAAGCGCGGCGAGCACGCTGGTTCCGACGAGGCCCAGGATGATCCGCCCAATGACGACATCCGTGAAAACGGAGATGGCCGAAAACCCGTGGATCATGAGCGAGGTGAAATTCATCTTCGACTCGCCCTGGTAACGTGTCCCCCGATGGGTTGGCACGAAATCGATCGGAACCCGGCTTTTCAGCATGGTCGCGGCAAAATTGTTCCAGATGCCTGAATTGAAGATCAGGTTCGGCACGCGGTCTGCCGGGATCAGGGAAAAATTCCCGAACGAGATCAGCTTGCCCGTCAGCAGGCGGAAGGCCAGCTTGTAAACGCCATAGAACGTTTTGAAGATGATGTTCTCGGACCGCTTGGCCCGCTGTGCAACGATGAGCGTGCCCGGCTTTTCGGCGCTGAGATCCATCATGGATCCGATGTCGGATGGAACATCCTCCCCATCACTGTCCATGGCGATGACGACATCCGGCTTCAGCGTCTGGTGCACATGAGCGAGGCCAAGCGCAATCGCCCGCTGGTGCCCCTGATTGGCGTTCAACTCAATGACGACGACCCGCTTTACCGGTCCTGTCAGGCTGGACGGCGGCGGCGGCTCGATCACGGTCGAGCCGTCATCAACCGCGACGACCGTGATGTCGTAGGCAGCCAGGCTGTCCTGCTGGGCGATGTCTTTCACCAGCATGGCAAAGGACGCCCAGTCATTGAGAACCGGGGTCACGATCGCCATGGTCTTGTTAGTGCTCATGGACACATTCGCCTTCTTTGAGTTCGCGAACCGGACTGTGCCAGTCAGTTCAGGATGCCAGCTGGCTGATCTCGGCGGTAAAATATTCAATCGTCGGACGCAGGCCGTCTTCCAGCTTCACCGTGGGTGCCCACTCCAGCACTTCCTTGGCACGCGTGATGTCCGGGCGGCGCTTGCGCGGATCGTCCTGCGGCAGCGGTTTATGGACGATCTTGGAAGACGAACCGGTAAGCTCCAGCACTTTCTCGGCCAGCTGCAGCATGCTGAACTCGCCGGGATTGCCGAGATTGATGGGCCCGGTGACGTCATCGTCGGAATTCATCAGCCGGATCAGCCCGTCCACCAGATCAGACACATAGCAGAAGCTGCGCGTCTGCTGGCCGTCGCCATAGAGCGTGATGTCGTCGCCGCGCAGGGCCTGTACGATGAAGTTCGACACGACGCGACCATCGTTTGGATGCATACGCGGACCGTAGGTGTTGAAGATCCGGGCCACCTTGATCTTCACATCGTGCTGGCGGTGATAGTCGAAGAACAGGGTCTCGGCACAGCGCTTGCCCTCGTCATAGCAGGAGCGGATGCCGATCGGGTTCACATTGCCCCAGTATTCTTCCTGCTGCGGGTGAACGTCCGGATCGCCGTATACTTCCGACGTGGACGCCTGGAGAATCTTCGCCTTGGTCCGCTTGGCCAGGCCCAGCATGTTGATGGCGCCGTGCACGCTGGTTTTCGTGGTTTGCACAGGGTCGAACTGGTAGTGGATCGGGCTGGCCGGACAGGCCATGTTGTAGATCTGGTCGACCTCCACGAAGAGCGGGAAGGTCACGTCATGCCGCATGATCTCGAAGCGCGGGTTTTCCATCAGGTGGGCGACGTTCGAGCGGCGGCCGGTAAAGAAATTGTCCACGCAGAGCACTTCCGCCCCCGTCTCCAGCAGGCGCTCGCAGAGAAACGAGCCAATGAAGCCGGCACCGCCGGTGACAAGAATACGGGGGACATAATGCATGAAAAACCTAGCCTGAATCACAAGTGCCGAACCAGCGGGCGGAACCTATCCTCTAGGTCTGGTTGGAACAAGCCGTCCTATCAGCCTGCGGCAGCTCCCCTTTATTCCGGAAGATCAGGCGTCCTCGAAATAGGCATGCGTTCCGCGATGAAGGACCTCGTCGCCGGACACGACCTGGAACGGTTCGAAATCCGTCTTCCCCTTCACATCATGGTAGACCGAGCCGAAATCCTGGTAACACGCATCGAGCAGGGCTTCGAAACTGTCGATGACGAAATAGGTCTGCTGGAAATCGTCGATGATGTAATTTGTGCGCATCAGACGCTGCACATCGAAGCCGATGCGGTTGGGGCTGTCGTCTTCCAGCGCGAACACCGTCTCCTGCGGGCTGGAGAGAATTCCGGCGCCGTAGATGCGCAGGCCCTCAGCTTCGCGGATCAGGCCGAATTCCACAGTATACCAGTAGAGCCGTGCAAGATTGTGCAACTGGCCGAGGCGCATCGCACGTTGTCCGCCCTTGCCGTAGGCCTCCATGAAGTCCGCAAACACCGGATTGGCCAGCATCGGTACATGGCCGAAAATATCGTGGAAGACGTCGGGTTCCTGCAGATAGTCGAACTCCGCCTCGGGGCGGATAAAGGCCCCTGCGGGGAACCGGCGATTCGCCAGATGATTGAAAAACACATCGTCCGGAACCAGCTCGGCGACAGGCACGACCTGCCAGCCTGTCAGCTTCTGCAATTTGTCGGAAAGCTCGCCCATGTGCGGGATGCCCGATGCAGACAGCTCAAGCTTGTCCATTGCCTCCAGGGCCGCCGTGCAGGCCCTGCCCCTGGTGACCGCCTTCTGCCGGTGGAAAAGCCGGTCCCAACGGTCGTGCTCCTCGCGGGAATAGGTCTGCCACGCCTGATCGATCGTGTAGTCGGCCGCGCGAGGCGCGGTGGCATATCTGTTCTTCGGACGTGGATCGCTGGCCGTCATAGCAAATCTCCAGGAGCGCCATCTGCAGGCAGGGCGCGAAAGGTGCAATTTAGTTTCTTTTGTAACCATATGCAAATCGGCTCCGCCTGGCGGATTGCCGGACAGCGTTGCCCGGCGTACACCCGACACGCGACGCGAAGCGGCCGAACAGGCATCCTGTAGTGGCAAAGATTCACACCGTTGCTATAAGGTCGCAAATCAGTTCGAGGGTATTCCGGCGGCGCCATGATCCATTTTGAAAACCTTGCGAAGGCGTTCGTCGAAACGGGCGAGCTGCCGGATGAGTGCATCCCCAAATACTACCGATGCCTGTTCCCTGACCTTCAGCACCTTTCAGACAGCGCCTTGCGATCCCACTATGACCGGCATGGCCGCGACGAAGGCCGCACGGGCAGCCCTGCCGACCTCAGATTCGCGTTCGTCTCCGGCATCGCCCCAGACGCGAAAGTCCTGGAAATCGGCCCGTTCACCGCCCCGACCCTACGCGGCGACAACATCCAGTATTTCGATGTCCTTGACCCGGACGGGCTGCGCCAGCGGGCCAAGGAACACAATTACCCGGTCATCGAGCCCGTGCGGATCGAATATGTTTCGCCCACGGGCGACCTGTCCGTCGTGCCGCCGGGCTTCGATGTGGTCTACAGCGCGCACTGTATCGAGCACACGCCTGACATGATTGCGCACCTCCAACAGGTTCACCGCATCCTGAACCCGGGCGGCGTGTACATGCTGACCATTCCGGATATGCGCTTCACCTTCGACTATTATCGCGAGCCGACCCAGCCGGGCGAAGTGCTGAAGGCGCACGAGGAGCAGCGCAAGGTACATGGGCGCGATGCGGTGATTGCCCACTACACGCTTTCGACCCACAACAACCCGGCCGCACACTGGGCCGGCGATCACGGCCCCGTCCCACGGACGGATTTCGACGACCGCCTGAAAGAAGCAGAACGTCAACTGGAAGAGGCCGACGGAGGCTATGTCGACGTGCACACCTGGTTCTACACACCGGAAAGCTTCCGCAAACTGATGAACAACAAGTCTGTCCGGAAAGCCTGCAACTTCACCGTCGAACGGGTCTATAACACCCCTCACGGCTACAATGAATTCAACACGATCCTGAAAAAAACCTGATTGATCGTTGCCTTCAGGTGTCTTTGCGAACCGGGAACACGATGAACCGCATACCGAGATAGTTGATGGTTGCGGATGTCCCGGTGGCGATGAACCATGCAACCGGAATGACAAAACGGAAACTCGTGATTGCGTCGATCACGAGCCGGTTCACGATCACATTTGACGCGGATGCAAAAACATACAGCACCAGGAAAAGGATGATGCTTTTCCAGCTTCCTTCTGAGCCTGAGAAAGTCCAGTTCCGATTTACCGTATAAGCAAAGATCGTTGCAACGACGAGACCGCTTGCCTTGGCAATATCAATTGGCACGCCAATCTTGAGGAAAAGGGAATACGCAATCGCATCAACGACGACCGTCGCGCCGCCAGCGACCGCAAACCGCTTCACCGAAACCGGTATGCGATTATAGACCTCGCGCGCCAGACTGGAGACAGACGGCATGACCAAACGCGCCCTCAGTCTTCCGGCGTACCATCGTCCGCAACGATGTAAGCTTGTCCGCCCATTCCGTAGTCAAACAGTCTGCGGAAAACGAAACGCGGATGGTCGACCTTAAAGTCTTCGAAGGCCTTCGCCACCCCCCTGTCGAGTCGTCCTTGATAGGCGAAATAGTCGTCGAATATGATGATACTGCCTCTCTGGAGCGACCCGCTCATGACTTCGAGGCAAACCCGCGCAGGTGCACCCAGATCGAGATCGACAAGCGCGACAGCGACCTTTGGAATACCTATTTCAGCGGCTGTTTTTCCCCCGATCGTGTCCTCAACATACCCCTTTGTAATGGCCCAAGGAGCCGCATCTTTGAAATGTTTCCGGATGCGCTTTGACACTTTGTCGTAACTGCTTTTGAAGTCGCCTTCCCGGAAAAACGGGTGGCGGTCTTTCTCGTCCGAATATTTGAACCCTTCAAAAGAATCATACCCCCAGAACTTTCGTTTGGGCGATTCAGACGTGCCTGTTTTCCGGTTGGCTTCGAACGCGCCGATGAACGAAGTCCCCTCGAACATGCCGAATTCCATGTAGTCCCCGGGGATACTTTCCAGGTTGGTCAGATAGAAAGCCTTCTGAAGGCCCTCGATCTTTTCGACATTGTGCCGAATCGACGGGTGGACACTCGTGATCATCTTGGCCGCCAGCGTTTGGAGCCAGTGACTGTTCTTAGCAATTGAAAACATATTCAGCCTCAGGAAATCAGCAGCCAACCTGCTGTAGTCTAATACGGCGCATCGGTGCAACCACCAGATCAGCACCGGCGGAAACGGCTCCCGATTGTTTATGATCTGGGCGAAGAACCGGAGACCAAATCCCAAATCGAACGGATCTGACGAAGGGGATTCGCAGTGCCCTTCGCTTCAGCCGTCTTGACCGACACTCCTTCCGGACGATCCGGAACAGTCGCGGCGTAGCGGTCTGCCAATCCACCAATACTTGCCCCTGGAATACGGCGGTCATTTTGCAGCTTGTAGGGATGCGATGGCCATTTGTGGAAACAGGATTGCCAATATTCGAAGGTCTTCAGGTCATTCGGCGTTCCCCAGCCAATATAATGATCGATTTCGAATATCTGGCAGTTCAGCCCTTTCGCCACCGCATCGGCAATCAGGCTGTCGACATAGAATTCGCCATTGACCCGGCCATCACGATCCACGAGCGCATCGATGCATGCCGCAAAGTCCGACGCCCTTCGGAATGTGAATGCGCCGACGATCATTGGTGCCGTCGCCGGATCCTCGGGAGCCTCTTTCACCAGCACGTCGCGGACGGCACCATCCTTGTCGGCCTGAACCCAGCCGAACTGCTTCGGCCGCATCTTGCCATCCACATGACCTCTCACGGTCCAGACAAGCACATCCGCGTCGCCGGCCATCGCGGCTTCGAACTTTTTCGGGTCGTACAGCATGCCGTTATCGCAGGCCCCCACCGTCACGGGCTGGTCCGGAGCCACGCGGGAAAGCCCATGTTTGCAAGTGATGGCCTGCCCCTCTGTGACCTCATCCAGCATCACCGTTTCGGCACCGACGAAGGACGTCAGCAGCTTCAGCTCGATCTCCTCAACGCCGGGAATATCGCGCCGCAGAACGAAAACGGTTTTGTGCGCTTCGGGCAGGTCGCGCGTGGCCTGAATGGCCATGGGGCGGCCGGATACAGGGATAAGCGGCTTCACCTGCGCGTAGCCTTCGTCCGCAAAACGTTTGCCAAGGCCTGCCATGGGCACAAGCAGCGTGCCACCATGCCGGGGCCGGACGGCATCATCCACCGCAAGGCGGCGAAAGGCTTTGGACCACGCGACATACTCTGCGAGGTCTTCCGGGGTCCCCCACTGCATGAAATGCTGAAGGTCATAGATGGCGGTGCGGTATCCGCCCTGTTTGAGCACCCGGTAAGCAAGGCTCACATAATACTCGCCATTGACGTCCAGTTCCTGGCGGACCTGCTTTTCCAGTGTCTCAAGACAGAGTGCCCCGCTGCGGAAATAATAGGTTCCGCTTGACGCGTATTCACTCGGCGGGTCATCCGTCCACGGCTTTTTCTCCTGGATATCGTCCATCCAGAGCCCCGTATGCTTCATATAGGCATAAAAGGTCGACCCGAGGCTGTGGGGATGGAAGCCCCGATATGCGGGCACGCAGCCATCGCAGTCGGTCTCCGTCACGAAACGCCTGAAATCCTTATAGTCCCAGTAGCAGGTGAAATCACAGTAGTTGACCACGACGGGCTTGTCCGGGTCGATGGCTTCCCGTGCAAGCAGGACGGCATTCACCGGTCCCAGCTTGTGCGGCGGGATCGCCACGATCTTTCCGGTCGGACAATAACGGCGCAGGATCTCGGCCATCCGGTAGTCGGGATTGGACAGATGGTCCTTGTTGCAGATGAACACGACGTCCGTCTCGCCAGGAAACATGTCCAGCACGTGGGCGATAATGGGTTTGCCATCGACCGGGATCAGGGGTTTGGGCGTGTCGTATCCGGCACGCCTGAAGCGCTCGCCAAAGCCAGACATGGGAATGACGATCTGCATATCGCTGCACCTTTCTTCTGGCACCGGTCAGTTGCCTGCAGAGCCGCGCTGAGCATCAAGCGCCTGACGGTATTTCTCTGCGTCCCAGTTGAGCAATTTCAACTCGTCTTCCACACTCAGCATCGACGGCACAACCGTGATCGGCAGCCGGTGGGCAATTTCTCCCAAAAGGAAGATCATCGACATTCCACCCGATCCCACATCTTCGTGAACCAGCGCACCCAAGCCGCTGACGAAGACAAGACGCGGTTCTACGCCTCTGGAGCGCAACCACTCCGCCCGGATGTCTGACAAATCCTCGACCGTTTCGCTCCAAACTGCCGGGCCGCCCAGATACACGACCTGATCCGGCACGAGCGCCCGGCGACACAGTTTTTGCGCCCGGGAGGGATCGAAGGCCAGCGCGCCTAAACCTGCGTCATCATGCCAACGATACCCAGCCACATCCGGACGATCAGCCTGAACGGCAGGCTGGGAGGATACTGTCTGATCAAATGACAGTCGCGACTCGACGTCCCGCAACCGTTCTTCGACTTCCCGGGCTGATGCACCACCCGCGACGACGCCATGATTGGACATAAAAACGACATCCGGCGCGTCTGCTTCCAGGACATCCTGAATAGCCCGCGCCAGGTCGGCTCCCGGTTTTGCATATGGCACGATGGCCCACCGTATGCCGCCAAGCTTTTGCGTCAGCCGCTCCACCGCCGAAGGCAGGAGGGTTGTGCAGATCGAATTGACCGCATGCGCGTGAATCACGACCGCGTGTGGCATGATCGCGTGAAGGGCAGTCTCGATGGATGGGCGCCCGTCCCCTTGGGCAGAAGGCAGCACCAGGCTCGAAAAATCCTCCTCGCCCGCTTTTACGCCTTTTCGGACACCTGCAAGGTCAAGTGAGACGAAAATGTCCCTTTTCAGCGCATCCGACATCCAGGTTCCGGAGGATTTGACATGCAGAATGCCCCCTTCCTTGAGGGAGGCATTCCCACCGCCTCCCTGCACCAGCAATGGATCGCTTCCGAGACGGGCCGAGACCTCCCGTAGCCCTTGCAATTCAGGTGTCATGGTGTCGTCCGGATCATCTCTTTGGGAGACTTTACACCTAACGCCGCCCAATTGTCAGTCAACCATGAGTTACCTTGGCACCAATGCTTGACCGGCATACAAAATTGACGGACTCCAGAACCTGTAAAGAACCAACACATCAACGGTGGGGCGCGGGATGTCGAACAAGAAAGCAGCATCTCGCGGGCCGGTGCTGAACTTTGCCTTCCTGCTCGCGATGGCCCTGTTCTTTATCGCCCTGTTCCCATCTGGCCCGTGGATCCGGACACCACTCGCAGCAGTACATGTCGTTGCAACCGCCCTCGCGTTGCTGACTCTTGCCTATGCCTCTCGAATGAACAGTTTCAGCGTGCAGCTGGTCCCGCCAGGCACCAAGCTTGTGGATGCCCTGATAGTGTTTCTGACGTGGATCGCTCTCGGACTTGTTGTTTTTTCGAGGCTTACCGCTGATCTCTGGTCCGACGCGATCTACCATGCCTCGATTGCATCCAGGCCGGCTCAATTGCTCCTGTACAGCTTGGTGGGTGGTGATCCGGAAACAGGTACCCCGGGCCTGGAAATGAATGCCGGAACATTCATCCGACTGGTCCACAGCGGCATCGTAATCGCACTGCTCGTGCTCTTTTTCGTTGTACCGCGCCTGCTGGGCAACCGGCCGCTTGCGATAGCGCTGGTTTGGATTGCGGCCCTCATTGCCGGAAGGGTTCTGTTTTCCACCGATCTGGGGCTCCTGAAGGGATCGGAAGGGTTCCCGGTACTCTTCGCAAACGAGTCTATGCGTGACCCGCACCCTCCGCTCCGCCTGCTTCCACTGATCGTTTCGAGCGCCGTTTTCGGGACAGACGCATTCGGGTTTCGAATGGCCGGCTTTACGGGCTTGCTGGCCGCGATGTGGGCCTTCTATTTTCTTCTTAGAACCCGGCTCGACCGCTTGAATTCTGCCGTTGGCCTCATTGCAATTGCCAGTCTACCCGGCCTTCTCCAGACCTCGGCTCTGGTTGAGGCCTCGATCTGGCCGCCGCTCGCGGGATGGATGACATTTGCATTCTTTGCCGCCTCAGAGGATGACAACAGCCCCGTCGCCTGTCTTGTGCCGCTCGCTGTCGTTACCGCTCTTGCGGCGCTGATGCGAGCCCCGGGATTTATAGCGCTTGCCCCCCTGTTTCTATTCTGTGCCCTGGCTGTCTCGCGCCGTCCTCAAAAAACATCTGACCTCGTCGTCCTCGTCGGACTGATGGCACTCGCGGTCACGGGCGCCCTCGTCTTCATCCTGTTTGGCACCCCGGCTATTTCCGAAGCGCCCCCGTCCCGTCAGGTGCTCACAGCGCTTGTCGGCGGCATTCCGGCTGTTGCGCTCGTCACGGTTATGGGGCTCGTGCCTTTCTTCTTTCTTGGTCATGCAATCCGTATACGAAGCACCCATGGCGCGTTCCTTGCCGCCGCAGTGGTCGGCTTCCTGACGCTCGGCATCCTGGTTTTCTATGGTCCGACGAAAAGTAGTCTGTGGGGGACTCCGAGATACCAGGCGGAACTGGCGACGCCCATTCTGGCGGCTGGCTTGTCTGCATTTCTATTCAGCTCAAGAGGCAAACTGCCCAACTTGCAGTGGCGCCAAACAGAAGTCCTTCCGAATTGGGCGCGCGCCTTGCTCGGCCTCTCCCCCATGGGCCTCGTGATTGCGGCAAATCTGTTCGCACTTGCTGCAGTCGACCATAACGGCGCGCGTTTCCTTCCTCACCCAACCCCGCCTCACACGTCCTCTGCCGACGCGCTGTTCGACTTCAGGCACGCTTACAGCCGGGCGCGCGAACTAAGCCCGGGCAGCACACCTTATTACATCGGCTACTGGTATGGTGGATTTCCAGCTGTTCTGCAGGGAGACAGCGCCTCGCAATTCGCTTTGTTCTCCAATGTCAACGAACGTCACAGAAGCGGCTGGTCTGTCAATTTCGACGGGGTTGTTTCTGACCGGGACATCGGTGCCCTGATCGTCGATAATGAAGCCGACTATGGTGCACTCCAGTATTTTACCGATCTTCATTGGGAGAGAGAGGATTTCCCTGACCCCTCCTCCGGCCTGGTTATGTCCGTCTTCAACCGCCCGGCAGGCGCACGTGGAAGAGCTCACCTCAGAGACACACTTCCGGAAATGCTGCCTTCCATGAAGGAATTCATCGGACAGCCAATGGACGAGGCGTTTCCGAAACAAATGCCAGGCTGCACTGTTCACATGGAAGGCGTCATAGAATGGATTGCCGGCAATGCTGGCGAAGGGGTCGTCCTCGGCGGCTGGGGATGGCATGGCAATCCTTCGAGCCAATTCGATGCCGTCATCGCAGCGAACAGTGACGGCAAGGTCATCGGTGCTTCCGGTGCGCCAATCGGACGGGCCGATGTCGCCGCGGCATACCCGGAACTCGGCAGTGATGATGTCGGGTTTTCCGTCTTCGTTCCGGTCATGTCAGGCAGTGTGAACCTGTACGGTGTCGATCAGGAGTCTGGTTCCCGCTGCCCGATTGCCACCCCGTACACAATCCCGTCCGAATGAGTTGAGAACCGCCGCTTGGAGATCAGCAGATCACTGCTTACAAGACCACCATCGTCCACGGAATCAAGTAGTGGACTACGTTTAGCGCCCCTCACTTCCGCCTCGACCAACAGCCTCGAAAAGTATAAACAGCCAGATGAAACTTTCGCTCGTTCTTCCCTGCTACAATGAATCTGCCGGAATACCGCGGCTGGTGAAGCGTTGCGAAGAAGTTGTCGCGCTGATCGATTGCGAGTTCATACTGGTGAACAACGGCTCGAACGACAACTCTGCGGAAGTCCTCGCAGAGTGCACGGCAGGAAAACCGGGAATAAGGATCGAGACGGTAGAGGTGAACCAGGGTTACGGGTTTGGCATCCTGTCGGGTCTGAGAGCCGCGTCTGGAGACATAATCGGCTGGACTCACGCGGACATGCAGACAGACCCCATGGATGCCGTTGCCGCTATGAAACTCTTCACCAACAGCGACGATCCCGAAAACCTGTTCGTAAAAGGCAGACGTTATGGACGCCCGGTCGCGGACACGGTGTTCACCATGGGCATGACTGTGTTCGAAACAGTCCTGCTAGGTCACGTGCTTGCCGACGTGAATGCGCAACCCACCATGTTCTCACGCAAGTTCTTTGAGTCCTGGACATCTCCGCCGCACGATTTTTCGCTCGACCTCTATGCGTACGCGCTCGCCAAACGGCAGAAGAAAAAGGTCAGGCGCTTCCCGGTTAATTTCGCAAATCGCGAACAGGGCCAGTCTTCATGGAATGTGAACTGGCAATCGAAATACAAGTTCATCAAAAGAACCGTGGAATTCAGCTTTCAGCTACGCAAGCGTTTTTCCGTGAACCGGGAACAAACCTGAGGGACTTGCCGTATGCACTTGATTGCACACCGAAAGAACACGATCGAGGAACTGACGGAAACACCGGCTCAGTATGGGATCGAAGTAGATATCCGTAGCCGCGGCCGCGAGCTGATCATTCATCATGATCCCTTTGAGGATGGCGAAGACTTCCGCGAATGGATCACGCACTACAAGCACGGAACCCTGATCCTGAACGTCAAGGAAGAGGGCCTCGAATCCGTCCTGCTGGAACTGATGAAGAAGCACGGAATTGAGGATTTCTTTTTCCTGGACCAATCCTTTCCATTCCTGATCCGCACTTCCCGGACCGGCGAACGCCGTTGTGCTGTGCGTGTGTCGGAGTTCGAGCACGCCGAGACAGCCATGTCTCTCGCGGGTAAAGTCGACTGGGTTTGGGTCGACTGTTTCACCAGGTTTCCGCTGGATGCTGCGGGCGCAAACCATTTGATTGATGCCGGGTTCAAACTGTGCCTCGTTTCCCCCGAACTGCAGGGCCGTCCGGCTGACGCGAGTATCCCCGAGATGCGGGCTATGCTGTCTCGTGAAACAATTCCCTTCCATGCCGTCTGCACCAAACGCCCGGATCTGTGGGAAACGAGCAATTGAAACAAGAGTCTCCTTTATTCCTGCTTGGTCTTTTGATCCGGCTCGTTCTGGTTGTGGCAGTCCTGCCATGGACCCAGGAGCACTGGTTCCTGCCTTTCCTGACCCACGCTCCCGCCTCGAACAGCCTGGACTTATGGTCTGATTTCGTCGCCTCCGGAGGCGCCAGCAACGCCTTTCCTTACGGTTTCATCTATGTGATCGCATACGCGCCGCTTACGGTGCTGGGAAACGTCATCGCTGGAGCGGCGGGGGCCAAGCTCGGCCTGGGCCTGACAATCATAGCGCTCGATTATGCCATGCTCCGTACCTTGCAGGCATTCGGCTCCCGCGCGCTGTCAGGCAAGCTCCTGCTGCTCTATTGGCTGTCACCGATCACGATATATATCGGCTACTGGCATGGCCATCTCGACATCCTGCCGACCTTGCTCCTTTCGGTCAGCCTGCTGCTGCTGAAGCAAAACAGGCTTCCGTTCTCTGCGGCATTCCTCGCCCTCGCGATCGCCGCCAAGATAAGTATGGTGATCGCAGCTCCCTTGGTATTTGCGTATTTGTGGGGATCGCCCCGGCACCACAAGGATACCATCGCCTATATCGCGCAAACGGTCCTCGTGTTCCTGCTGGCCTTCGGCCCCAGTGCCCTGCTGCCCGGCTTTCAATCCATGGCACTCGGCACACCGGAATTGCAGAAGAGTATCGCGCTGGCGATCAATTACGGTGGCGGGCTGACGCTCTATCTGCTGCCCATGGTCTATGCCGGGCTTCTGCTCACCATCTGGCGTATCCGCCGGTTGTCGGTCAACGGCCTTCTCTGTCTGGTCGGCCTGGTGTTCCTGGCGCTTTACATACTGACACCCGCAGCACCTGGCTGGGCACTCTGGTTCACCGTTTTCCTTGCCCTGCACACGGCCAAGTCGGGACTGCGGGCAGGCATGTTGTATCTCGCGCTCAACATCAGCTTCGTGGCCCTGCACCTTCTGGTCTCCACCGGCAGCCGGTTGCTCATTCCGCCCTACTGGAATCTGGATGAACTAAGTCTCCCGGCCGGCCTCGTTCCCATCGGCGAACCGACCGGATGGATCTTCTCCCTGCTGGCAGTGACCGCTGTCGCGATTGCGATCCAGATGTTCCGGGAACAAATCCTCCAGGAAAATTATCACTTGTGGACGCGGCGCCCGTTCGTGGTCGGCATCGCAGGCGATAGCGGCGCAGGAAAAGACACACTCAGCGATCTCATACGTGACATGTTCGGCAGGAATGCCTCATCGGCCATTTCCGGCGACGATTATCACTCGTGGGACCGGCACAAGCCCATGTGGCGCGCACTGACCCACTTGCACCCGAATGCCAATGATCTGGTGCGTTTTGAGTCTGATGTCCTGGCACTGAGCGAACGGCAAACAGTACGCGCACCGCACTATGATCATTCTGTGGGACGAATGACCAAGCCTCACCGGATTGAACCCCGGGAGTTCGTCATCGTCTCTGGGCTGCATGCACTCTATCCGCATACATTGGCGCAGAGGTTCGACCTGAAAATCTTCCTCGATATGCACGAAGGGCTTCGTCGCTATTTCAAGATCCGCCGTGACGTAAAGGTCCGCGGACATGCACCGGAAAAGGTCCTCCGCTCGATTGAAGATCGGTATCCGGATAGCCGGGCTTACATCCAGCCCCAGAAACAATTGGCCGACATCGTTATATCGCTCGAGCCGGTGCGGGAGCAGGATGTGCTCGATTTCGACCTCCCACCTGAAGACATTGCCCTGCGCATCCGCATATCCGGACGGCATTTCGATTCCATGCGTTCGCTGGCCCGCCTGCTCATATCCGCCTGCGGTTTGAATGTGATCGACCTTGTCCATGATGATGGGTCGTTCGAATTGTTGATTGAGGGAACAGCAACAAAGGGACAAATCGGCAGTGTGGTGCCAGAGCTTACGCCGGGCATGGCTGAACACCTGGCCCTCAATCCCAACTGGCACGCTGATCAGGCCGGCCTGCTTCAGCTTGTTATTCTAAGTCAGATCGATCGCGTGCGAGCCGCTGCTGGAGGCAGAGAGTGAAAATATTGAACCCTATTGCGTTGTCCGAAGCGCCAAGCTGCGTCTTGCTCGACCTCGACAATACGCTCTACGAATATGATCCGGCACATACCGCCGGCATGGATGCAGTGCGGGAATATGCGGAACAACAGCTTCGTATCTCCGCGGCAGATTTCGATGACTGTTTCCACGCCGCCCGCGCCGAAATCAAGCAGCGCCTTGGTCCCACCGGGTCGTCCCACCATCGGCTGCTCTATTTCCAGCGCACGCTCGAAAAGGCGGGGCTCGCCACCCAACCCATGAACGCGTTGCAGATGGAGCAAGTGTACTGGAGCGCGTTCCTCAGCAAAGCCACGCTGTTCGACGAGGTTCTGGAATTCCTGGACGACCTGAGGATTGCTGGCATTCCAGCCATTATCGTTACGGACCTGACGGCACAAATTCAGCTGAGAAAGCTACTCTACTTCAATCTCAATAAATATGTGGACTGGATGGTAACGTCCGAAGAAAGCGGGGCGGACAAACCCGCCATCGGGATATTCCACCTCGCGCTGGCAAAGATCGGCGGCGTTGAAGGAAAAGTCTGGATGATCGGAGATGATCCGGGCAAAGACATTGCCGGTGCGCGCGACGCCCTCGGCTGCACGACCCTCCAGAAAGTGCACAAACTGGAAAAGTTCACCCCCGACGCCGCTGCGACTCCGGATGCAGTATTCTCGCGGTTTGGTGATCTCAGGTCGACGCTGACTGATCTGCTGTAACTGTTGCAATTCCCTATGGCGCTGCACGCCAATTTATTCTATCCGCACCTGAAGGTTCAACCTTGTATTGCAAGCCTTTTGCGAAGGAAAACGGAATGCTGGAGACGGGCACAAAAACGGACACGCGCTTCCCGGTCCGTTTGGAAATGGAAACAGTCACAAAGTGGGCTCCGCGCGTTGCTTTCCTGGTGTTCGCGATCGTTTTCATTCTCTGCATCGTGCTTTCCAAACAACTGAACAGCCCTCGTCCGACGGACGACATGTTCTACATCGACGCCGCTTGGAAGCTTTCGCACGGCCTGTATCAGCCTCCATCCCCGTTTTCGCCCTTCCACCATTATCTCAGATGGGCGGTCATCCTGCCTCTTGGCGCAATGCAATCCCTGTTCGGTTCAGGACCTGTAATTCTCAAATTGTTCGGTCCGTTGCATATCGTTGCAGCTGGCGCTGCATTCCTTCTGATCCTGCAAAAGATCGCGCCATCGAAACTCCTTCCCCTGGCCGCCTGCGCAGCCATTCCGCTCGTCCCCTTCGAACTTCTGTCACCGCGCATCCTGAGTGAGCCCGTCGCTTGTGCCTGGTTCATGGCTGGTGCGGCGATCATTGTACTCGCAGGGGAAAAGCGTCACTGGCTTGCGCTTGTGCTTGGCGGCGCCTGCGCTGCGATCGCAATCAATGCCGCTCAGGTCGTCATTTTTTCCGCGCCGATCATCTGGTATCTCGCTTATATGTCCGGCCCCCGGACCTCCAATTGGTTGAGAGACGCATTCCTCGCTGGCCTCTGGCCTGCCATCGGCGCGGTCGGAATGTACGCGATCGTGATCGTCAGTGAGTGGATCGCCTTTGGCGACCCCCTCATCGAGATAAAGACGATATCCATGTGGCACATGCAGAGCCTGGATCACGATGAATCGTACTGGAGTAGCATGTTCGACCAGCAGAATCCAAACTTCATTTTCGGCTACACGACACGCCTTTTCGCCCAGTTCCCCGCTTTCTCCATCCTTCTGATCGCGATGAACTGCGTCGCCATCGCCCGCGGCCCGACACGGTACACCATGCTGATCGTCTCCGGTTTCATCGGGATGGCAATGCTCGAGGTTTTTTCCCCACTGGTGGTCGACAAGTTCTATCTTCGCTTTGCCGCCATCCCGATTGCATTCCTGACGGTCGGAGGTTGCGCAGGATTCCTGGACGCTCTTTCCAGTGCAAAAGGGCGCCTGGTCGCCATCCCTGCGTCCTGGCTTGTCTGTGTTGGGGTAATCTTTGTCTACTCGAACAATCTGAAAGCAATGACAGATGACGAATGGACTGCTTGGTTGCGCCCGGCATTTGCGTCGGTTGTGAGTACAGCGAAGTCCGGCGGTATCCCGGCTGAACAGGTCGACCTCGTCATAGCGGATCCCGACATTCCGGGTCTGATACCCTGGACCTGGGCGGCAAATGTTTACACCGGCTACCGTTATCGCGATGCGCTCAGACACGTACCCATGACGGAATGGGCCAATCCCGTCGTCTCGGATGATAACAATACAGCGAACTTCCTTGTCACGGCGGACCCTGCCATCTCAAGCGCGGCGGAGAACGCAGGTTACTCGGAAATCCAGTCTTTCCCGGGACCTTATCAGCGCCAGTTGCACGTTCTTCTGAAGAGATCCGAAACGCGCAGCGCCGCTACTCCAACTGCCGGCGGCGATACTCCTTGAGCATCATGTCGCGGTAGGGGCTGGATTGCGGGCCGGCGTCGGCGCGGTCGCAGACATCCGACATGCCATCGCAGACGATACGCAAGCGGTAGCGGTCGACCGGGTCTGCCTGCAGGGCCGCGGCGATCCAGGTCGCCTTCGGCGCAATCTGCGTGCGCGCGAGGGATGGCCGCCAGTAATCCCCCGGGAAGACAAACAGGGTGACCAGCAGCGCTGCGGCAAATGTCGGCAGCAGAACCGCCGCGGGACTGCGCGCAGCACTCTGCGTCTGGGGTGCCGGCGCATTCAGCACCAGTGACAGGACCATCACGATGAAGAGCGGGATATAGATGTAGGTCATCCGCGATTCCGGCCACTGATAGACGAAGCTCAGCGTCGCAAACGCACCGACTGCCCCAATGAGCGACAGCGAGCCGGCATCCGGCAGCGTCCGCGCCGAAATGTAGCGCCATGCCGCCCAGCCGAGCGCCGGCAGGAACACACCAAAACAGAGCGGCCAGACATTCATATAGAAATCCAGCATGCCAAGTGACGGTTCCAGCAGGGTAAAATTCGCAGGCTGCATGCCGTGGGGAATGACGAGCGCCCAAAGTTTCTGGAGCCCGAACCCGATCACTGCAGTGATGACGGAAAGGAGGAAGGGCGCGAACCATCGCGCAGGTTTTGCGCCGCGCAGAAAGCGATCTGCGCCATGCACAAATCCGATGACCATGATCGGGATCATCCCGTAGGTCTGCGTGAGGCCTGCCGCAACGCCGAGCGCGATGGCAGGCGCGAGCTGCCTCAGCTCCGCCCCAAGCGAGCCGGGCGCCGGGCGTGCGAGCGTCAGGACCGCAACGATGGCACTCAACGTCATCAGGCTGGACGCCATCGCGTCGGACAAGACCCAGAGGGAATAGAAACCCAGAACCGAAAAGGGAGCAGCCAGACCAGCGAGCGCAGCAGCGATGGCCCCTGCCCCTTTGATCCGGGCGAACCGGGCAATCCCGAAGGTCACGGCTGCAAGCGCCGCCACCTGGCAAAGCAGGAAGACAAGCCCCGGCGGTTCAAGAAGGTAATCCATTGCCCAGACCAGGACGAACAGCGGCGGCCGCAGGATGGGCCATGCAGACCTGTCTTCTCCCGTCGTGAATTCCACCAGCGCCATGCCCTGGGTCACCCAGTCGAAACTGTCGTCTGACATGTAGGCGTAGGAATTCAGGAGGTCCCCCACCCAGAGGTGGGACAGGATGAGTGCGAACACAGCCGCAACCAGCAATGCCGCCAGGTATTCCGGCTGTTGCAGCCTGCTCCATCGGCCCGCAGCTTTGCGGCCGGTCACAAGATCAGACATGGAACCTCACACTTCCGACTCAGACTCACCGCATAGGACACGGCCCGGCATAGGGCCGCAAGGCCTAGCCGGCCAGCTCCTGCCAGAGGGTGCGGATCGTTTCCGCATTCGCGGCCAGCGTGTGGTGGTTGCGGATTTCGGCGCGGGCGGCGGCGGCCATGGCGAAGCGCGCGGCCTCGTCATCGGCGAGGCGGATCAGCGCCTCTGCCCATTCTTCCGGGTCGGTCGCCAGAATACCGGTTTCGCCATCCGCCACGACGCCCTCGAACGGCGCGCCAGACGCATAGATACCCGCAAGGCCGAGGGCGCCATAGTCCAGGAATTTCAGCGGGCTCTTGGCCCTGTTGAACCGGTCCGGCACCAGCGGCGCAATCGCCGCATGCCAGTCCGCCGAACGGCGCAGCCAGTCGACGAAGCGGACATAGTGCCCTGCACGCTCCGGCGGAGGCTGGCGCCGGATCAGCGGCAGGCCCGCATCGTCCGTCGGCCCTGCCCCGACCATGTGGAACTCGAACTTGCCGGGCCGCTTCGACACGGCCGCCCGCAGGCCTTCCATGATCGAATCGATATCCTCGCGGTGCGTGCTGCCGCCTGCAAAAGCGACCCGCAACGGTTCCCCTGCTTCCCGCGCCAATGGGGCGCCGAAGGCGCCTGCGAACCAGATCCGGTCATCGAGATAGTTCGGGAACACCGTCACGGCAGGATTGTAGCGCTGCATCCGCTCGGCAATGACCTCGGTCGTGACGACCACACGGTCTGCCCGCGTCATGAACGCCTCGGCACCGCGCAGCAAGTCTGCGTAGATGGCCTTTTCCGGGTGCGATTCCGGCAGTTCGAAGAGATCATCGTCGATTTCGAACAGTTTCCGGATTCCCTTCCGGTCGCATCGGTCCGCCAGGCGATTGGCCATGTCCGGATCCGGCACGGCCGTGCGCTGGACGACAATCGCATCCGCATCAGCCTTCATGGCCTCTTCAAGAGGCAGCACACTGAACGCCACATCGCTTGAGAGCGCAGGATGGGTCAGCGGCAGGGCCAGCCTGATCTGGCCGCACGCCGTCGGCATGACATTATGGTCCACGGCGACGATGCGCCGCCGCGCGCCGCGTCCGATCATCGGGGCCTTCGCCTGCATCGGAGCCAGGTAGTCAATCTGGTAGAACGCCGTCGGCAGCGGCGCGGCAAGTTCCGACTGCGGCGCAACGGGCGGCGCGCCTGTCAGGAAGGATTTCTCGCGGGCATCGGTGACAAAGCCCAGGAACTCTTCAGCTGTCTGCTTCCATGGCAGCACCCAGGACCAGGGCCGTCCGGACAGGCGTTCCGGCAACGCGCCGAGATCCGCCGCCGCAACAGGCCGCCCGGAGGCAATCGCCGCGCCCAGCGTGAAGCTGAAGGTTTCCGGCACCTGCGCCGGGAACCAGATCAGGTGCGGATCGACCTGGTCGATAAGCTTGCCCAGTTCGGCATCAATATAGGTTCCGTGATCGGTGAACCGGTCTGACTCCGGCATGGCGCCGCCAACGGAGCCCAGAAGATGGACCTCCACAGGTGCCCCGGCCTCATCGGCCAGCCGGACAAACTCGGCCACGCGGGACAGGCCCTTGTGCGGCGCGAGGACGCCCAGCACGAGAATACGCAGCCGTTCGTCACGTGCGAGAGGCGGCGCTCCAATGTCCAGCGACAAGGCCCGCTTCGGCGTGTGCGGTATCGTGCGGATTTCCGCATCCGGAAAATAGCGGGTCATGCGGCGGGCGGTATCGGCGCTGGGCGCGATCACACGGTCGGCGTCCCGAACCGTCCACGCCTGCTGGTCTCGGTAGTCAGAAATAGTGCTGTGATAGACAGGGAAATCGCGTTTGATACAGGCATTGCAGGCGGCTTCGTCCGGCTCGCCGCAATAGGTGCTTTCCGTGCCGCCAAGATGCGCCCGCGGGCAGATCGAATAATAATCGTGTACAGTGAAATCGAACGGCACGCCCAGTTCCCTGACCAGGTCATGCAGGGCGTCTGAGTACCCCATGGAATGATGGATGTGTACGCGCTCGACACCGAAATCCTTGAGCTGGCGGATAAGATCGCCGCGCTCCAGCTCCAAATGGTATTCAGCCTCGACCCCGTCCAGCGTATCGCTTTCCAGGCGCACCATGCCATCGGCGGCGGGCCGGAGGGTCAGGAACAGGGCGTACGGAGCACAAAGCTCCTTCACATCATCGATCTGGCGCTCAACCCCGCCGCCATATGGGTGCGTCACCGCCAGCACCACCGGCCGCGTGTCGCGCTTGTAACGCATCGCCGTCGCCGCGATGCGGAATGGCCGCTCGGGATCTTTCGAAACATGCTGCGCGACATCGTTGAAATAGGACGGCCAGCGGTCGCGAATAACGACGGACGCCTTTTCCTGCTGCTTTAGCGCGGTTTCGGCAAAACTCACGCCGCCCTTGTGGAAGACGAATGTGTCGGCCGCGAGAAGATGGCGCCAGCCATGATGCGCGCCGCGCAGGCAGAAATCGTTCTCCTCGCCATATCCCTTGCCGAACGCGTCTTCGTCGAACAGGCCGAGGGCATCCAGACTGTCGCGCGTGATGAACATGCAGAACCCGACCGCCGTCGGAATATCCACCGTCCCGGCCGGGTTGGCCTCGGCGAACAGTTTGTCCAGTTCAGCAAGCGACAGGCCCTCGGGAAGCGTGTTTTCGTCGCAATACCGCGGATAGGAACAGATCGTGGCATTGTTGGAGAATGGCGTGACAGAACTGATCTTCGGCGCGGAATAGGCCGCCTCGACCATCCGGCGCAGCCAGTCATTGGCCACTTCCGTATCGCTGTTCAGGAGCACCACATCATGGCCTGGATTGAGCGACATGCCGCGATTGACCGTGCCGACAAATCCCTTGTTCTGCTCGTTCTTCAGAACGGTCGTATGCGGACGGCCGGCAAGGCTCGCCACATAGGCGCTGACGTCAGGCTCCGGGCTGCAATCATCAATGATGATCAATTCATACGGCACCCCCGGATCGGAAGCATAAACACTTTCGATGCAGGCGCGTGTGGTCTCCAGTCCGCGATAGACCGGCACGATAATGTCGACAGGTGCATTCCGGCGAACAGGCGCCGGGGCGGTTTTAGATGGCCGGGCCGCCGCGGCTGCAGCGCCCGTTCGTCCCGGTTCTCCGGGTTCGGGGGAAGATGGCTTTTCAGCATGCCGCGCCTCAGGTGTCCGCGGGGTACGAATGCCCCGGACCCGCCGCAGCGGTGCGGTGATCTTCCAGCTGGTGGATTCGCGGATCTCCCGGACAGTTTTTTCCAGCGCCTTCGCATGGGATTCCAGGTAACGGCTGTAGGAGGCATTCTCGTCATATTGGCGACGCAGGCGCAGTCCAGTTTCCCGTTCAGTCGACAGATCATTCTCCGCCTGGCGGAGGCGCGCCTTGACGTTTTCTGCCTCAACCAGCAGGGCTTCCAGCTCTGCGCGGGCAGCCTCCACGCGGTCCGCCCTGTCGTTCGCTTCCGAAAGCTGGGCTTTCAGCAAATCGGTTTCCTTCCGGGAGGCCTGCAGGTGTTCCCGGGCCTTACTGAACTCAGCCTCGATCGCAGCATAGGACGCATGGAGTTCAGCGGCGGCTTTTTCCTTCTCTTCCCGCAAACGCGATAGATCGGCTTCACGTTCCTGCAGCGTACGTGCGGTCTGTTCAAGTTCAGCGCGCAGGCCTGCGGCTTCTTTCACATGATCGCTGATCGTCTCGTTGAACAGGCTGCGAGCACGATCGAAATCGTCCCAGGCCCTGTCCAGCTGGACCGGATCAGGTTCCGCCGCCCCCTGCCCATCGAACGTCAGTTCGAAGTTCTGGTAAGCCGTCTGCACCCAGCTCGGTAGCGCGTCATCGGACATGATGTCCGAAGGAAGAAACTCGTGGTGCCGCAATTCCTGCGACAGGAAGGTTTCGATATCCACCTTCGCAGCGGCACTCAGCTTGCGGCGATTGCCAAGCATCTCTGCCAGCCGCTCGGCGAGTGGCCGCCAATCGTTCATGACCTGGTCGAAATCCACGAAAATCCGCGGCAGCCCCCGCGTCTCCCGTTCTGCCCTCAGGGCATGATCCAGCCACATCAGGATCGACCGTCCCGGGGCGAACTTGTTCCGCTTGGACAGGGATGCCGCAACGGCGAGCGGATGCCGTGACACGTGAAGGCAAATGACATCCGAATCCAGGGACTCGATCAGCTTCAACCACAGAGGGGCAAGCCGGCAGATCCGCGGATCCTTCAGGACGAGGTTTGAACTATGCTCAAACTGGCGCTCCAGCAGGACGCGCATTTCCTTGATGAAGGCTTTGCCGGCTGGCGTGTTTTCCACGCCGTCCAGATCGTCCAGCCCGCTCCAGGTCGTGCCGATTGCAGCGAACAGGCGCTCATGCGCCATCACGATGTCTTCGGATTCAAAGAAGCCGCGCTCATTGTCCGCCTGAGGCGCCAGCAGGTGCTCGGGCAATCCGACCCCCAGCTTGCTGACAAGGCCCGTTACCGCAGACGTTCCACTCCGGTGCATGCCAAGAACGAGTACGACAAGCCGGTCCCGCTTTCTTTCCGTTGCAACCGAATGCAGGCCTTCAGCTTGATCGGGGGTTTTGACTTCTTTCAGGTTTGACATATCCACTCAACACTCTGCGCCGGCCTGGAGACGCTGCTACATCAGGAACCGAAGCTCCGAACACGTCACGCGGCTTAAATCAATGCCACGGTCATACCTATCCAATATGCAATTTGTGGTAAACTTGACTGTAAATATCCGGCGTGGTCAGCAACGAACAACATAAAGCCCCGTAATCAAGGGCCGCATATGAGGAAAGTTTAATTTGAGCGTCCTGAATATTAGAAAAAAAGTTGCCGGACCGGTCCTTCCCATGTGCCTTTCGATGGCCGTTGCAGCGGCATGTCTGGCCGCCTGCGGCAAGGTGCCCCCGGTCACGGACGCGGATCTCAATCCGGTGAACGGGCTTGCCGATGTCCCCCGCTGGGATCCGGCCTGGTCCGGCACCCAGATGGGCGAAATGGTGGGCCAGGCCGGCGCTGTGCCCTGCCATGGCTATGTGGACCTCGTGGCCCCCTCAGACGATGGCACCGGCGCCCGTCTTGAGGGTTGGGCATGGAACGTGGCGGCTTCTGCGCCCTTTCCCTCGGTGATCGTCACGGATTCCGACGGATCGATACGCGGCGCCGGCACAACACAGGTCGTCCGCAAGGACGTGTCAGCCGCCATGCCTGCTGTCGTCACCGAAGACCGCGTCGGCTTCATTGCCTTCGCAGATGCGCCGCCGGAGGGTCTTGTGGTTTACGGGTTCGACAATTCAGACGACACATATTGCCGCCTCGACTCAAACTGACGCGCCGTTCCAAAAGCGCCGACGACAGGATCCGGAACCGAAGCAAGGCTCGGCAATGCATTATTTCACCATCTGCGCACGCAACTATCTCGGCTATGCGCTGACCCTTCGCGATAGCGTCCTGCGGGCAGAACCCGGGGCACGCTTCACGATCTTCCTGGCGGACGATCAGGTCGATGATGCCGAAGTGGCCGCCTTTACGGTTCCGGCGCAGGCATTGAATATTCCCGGCTTCGCGGACATGTGCTTCCGCTATACGCTGATGGAGCTGTCGACCGCGATCAAACCCTATTGCTTCGATCATGTCTTCGATCAGATGGGCGCCGCCCGGGCAGTCTATCTCGACCCTGATATCGAAGTCTTCCGGCCACTCGATGCCGTCCGGCAAGCCTTCGATGCCGGCGCCTCAGCAGTCCTGACGCCGCATATTCTCCAGCCTTATCAGGACAATAAGACGCCCGGCGACCTTGATATCCTGTCATCCGGCACCTTCAATCTGGGCTTCGGTGCGTTTGCCAAAGTGCCAGAGGCGCGGGACTTCATCACCTGGTGGGGCCGCAAGACCCGGACGGACTGTTATGTGGACCTCCCGCGCGGCAAGTTCGTGGACCAGAAATGGGTGGATTTTGCCCCCTCCTTCCTCGCCGACCTGCATGTGCTGCGCGATCCGGGCTACAATGTCGCCTACTGGAACCTGTCGGGCCGGCCCGTCGAAGCGGGCCCGGACGGCCTGACAGCTGGTGGCGCGCCGCTTGTCTTTTTCCATTTCAGCGGCGTCGTACCCGGAGACCGGACCGTATTTTCCAAACACCAGGACCGGATCACGATGGACACGGCAGGCCCTGCCGCAGACCTGGTCCGCGCCTATCTCGACCAGCTGGACGCCAAGGGTCAGGCCAGCTGGGCCTCCACGCCCTATGCCTATGCCTGTTACGAAGATGGCACGCCCATCCCGCCACCTGTCCGCCGGGGCCCGCTCACGGGCGGAGATCTCGCCACAACGCTGAAAGCCTATGATTCAACCTACTGGAACGCGCTCAGCCCGGATGTGGAGCAGAGCGACGGCGCGCCGGTCACCCGGCTGATGCTGGCAGTCCATGCCATGCGAACCGACCTGCAGGAAACCTTTCCGCTGACCAGCGAGTCCGGGCGCAAAGGCTTCCATGCCTGGTTCATTACCCATGCCGGCCGCGAACAGCGGCTGACGGACGAAATGATGCCCGCTGGCTCCTCCCGGCAAAGCCAGATAACAGCCGCCATGCGTCGCACTGCCTCACGCCTGCGGAACGGCAAGCGGTAACCACGCTTAGTTTGATGTTTTTAAAGGATTTTACGAAATCCGAGCGAACAAACAGGATGCGCAAGCAATGTTGCACCTGCCGTTCAATAGGACTATCCAAAGTGCGGCAGCGGGTGGCCAAGGGTGAGACAAAAGATGATTTCTTCTACCTCGCGCGCAGCGGTTGGCAGACATGCCAAAACCTCGGCACGCAAGCTTTCCCTCCTGCTCCAGCTAACCCGGCGCGACATTGAAAGCCGGTATCGCGGCTCAGGCCTTGGCCTCGTCTGGACGATCGCGACACCGCTGCTGATGCTGGGCGTCTACACGCTGGTTTTCGGAACGGTCTTCAAGTCCAGATGGGCAGGATCGTCCGACACGGCCTCCCCGATGGAATTCGCCGTGATCCTGTTTTCGGGCCTCATCCTGTTCCAGTTTTTCAGCGACGTGATGCTGCGCGCGCCCACGATCATCACCATGAACGCGTCGCTGGTGAAACGGGTGGTGTTCCCGCTGGAACTGCTGGTGCCGTCCGCCCTGCTCTCGTCCATGTTCCATGCTGGGGTGAGCCTTCTGATCCTTGTTCCGTTCATCTATATCGTCTTTGGAACGGTCCACGTGACGCTGCTGCTCCTGCCGCTGATCATCATTCCCCTCGCCCTCATGATCACGGGGCTCGGCTGGTTCCTCGCCTCCCTGGGCACCTACATCCGCGACATCGGGCAGATCGTCGGCACCATCGTGACCGCCCTCCTTTTCCTCGCGCCCATCTTCTTCCCGCTGAGCGCGCTGCCCGAATGGGTCCAGCCCATCCTGGCTTTCAACCCGATGACCGTCCCGATCGAGCAATTGCGCCGGATCATGATCTTCGGCGAGCTACCGGATTTCTCGGCCCTGGCCAGCTATACCGCCGTGGCGCTGGTCATCCTGGTGCTTGGCTATCAATGGTTCGAACGGACACGGAAAGGTTTTGCCGATGTCCTCTGACCTCCCGGATCACGCCATCCACCTGCAAGGCGTTTCAAAGCATTACCTCATCTACAAACGGCCGGAAGACCGGCTGAAGCAGATGATCATGCCGAAGCTGCGGCGCGTGACCGGCATGAAGCCGCGCAAGTATTTCACCGATTTCGCCGCCGTCCACGATGTCGACTTCACGGTGGAACGGGGCGAGACGGTCGGCATCATCGGGCGCAACGGCTCAGGCAAGTCGACGCTGCTGCAGATGATCTGCGGCATCCTGCAGCCGAGCAGCGGCTCGGTCGAGGTGAACGGGCGCATCGCTGCGCTGCTCGAGCTTGGCGCCGGCTTCAATGCAGACTTTACGGGCCGGGAGAACGTGTTTCTCAACGCCGCGATCCTCGGCCTCACGCGGGAGGAGACGGAGGCGCGTTTCGACTCGATCGCCCGCTTTGCCGACATTGGCATCTTCATAGACCAGCCGGTGAAGACCTATTCCTCGGGCATGTATGTGCGCCTTGCCTTTGCGGTGGCGATCAATGTGGACCCGGACATCCTGGTCGTGGACGAGGCCCTGTCCGTGGGCGACGAGGCATTCCAGCGCAAATGCTTTGCCCGGATCGAGCAGATCCGCGAGAGCGGCGCCACCATCCTCTTCGTCAGCCACAGCGCCCAGACCATCGTCCAGCTCTGCGACCGCGCCATCCTGATGGATGGTGGCTCGAAGCTGCTGGACGGAGAGCCAAAGCCCGTGGTCCAGCAATACCAACGCCTCGTGAATGCGGACCCGGTCCGGCAGAAAACCATCCGGGAGGAGATCATTACCTGCCAGGGTGTGCCTCCTGAAGAGCCTGCACCGCCCGCCGCGGACGTGAAAATTGCACCGAGCGAAGCCGAACCGGAAGCGGAAGAACGGGCCGACCCGATCGATCCGAGCCTGGTCGCTCATCCGAAGGACATCGAAAATACCGGAATCGTCGAAATCTTCGACGTTTCGCTCGAAACCGAGCAGGGCACTCCGGTCAATCTGGTCGAGATGGGCCAACGCATGGTCCTGCGCTTCCAGGCACGCTTCAATGACAAGGTCGACAATACGTTTGCTGCCATGGCGATCCGCACGATCGCCGGCCTCAAACTGTTCGGGGCCTCTACCCGGCTCGTCTTGCCGGATCATCCGAGCTCCGCCGATGCCGGCGATGTATGGGATGTCCGCTTTTCCTTCAATTGCCCGCTTACGCCCGGTGTCTATTTCTTCACGGTCGCCGTCGGCAAGGCGCTCGGCGCCGGCGCCGAACATCACCACCGCATCCAGGACGCCCTGGCTTTCCGGGTCAAGTTCCGCCCTGACCTTGTTGCCACAGGCTTCGTGGATGCCGGTATCACTCCCCTAGTCTCCAGGATCGAAAGGTCTGCCGCATGAACCAGCCACTGAAAGTCTTCATCGGATGGGATTCGCGTGAACCGGAAGCGTATGACGTGGCGAAGCGCTCCATTGAGCGCAATGCGTCCATCCCCGTCGAAGTCCAGGCACTGAAACAGCCGGAGCTTCGTGAGGCAGGGCTCTATTCGCGCCCGGCCGATCCCCTCGCCTCAACCGAGTTCACCTATACGCGTTTCCTGACGCCGCATCTCGCCGGCAAGGACGGGCTCGCTCTGTTCTTCGACTGCGACTTCCTGTGGCTCGGCGATGTGGCAGACATGCTGAAGCTCGCGACGGGCGACCGCGCACTCTGGTGTGTCCAGCATAATCATGTGCCGACCGAGACGACCAAGATGGATGGCGCGGTGCAGACCCAGTATCCGCGCAAGAACTGGTCATCCCTGATGCTGTTCAATTGTGCCCACCCTGACGTCCAGACGCTGACGCCGGATGTGGTGAACACGCAGACCCCGGCTTATCTGCACCGCATGCAGTGGCTGAAGGATGACGACATCGGCAGCCTGCCGACGGAATGGAACTGGCTGGAAGGCTGGAACGAGAAGCCCGCTTCCGGCCCGCCGAAAGTGGTCCACTATACGCGCGGCGGCCCGTGGTTCGAGAATTGGCAGAATGTCGACTATGGCGACCTCTGGCTCAAGGAATTCGACGCTGTGCGTCAGGACCAGCTTCACAACACATGATATTCGAGGAACTTCAATCCTTCGCCGCCGATATGGAAGGCGCCAAAGCCCCGCTTCCCGAACGCAGCGAAGACGAATTTGTGCGCCATAATCCCGGCGTTCCGGTTGGCCAGCGTCGTCCGCTGGACCGCGAATTATATGAGTGGCGTAAGTCGTTTCTCGGCCAACCCGCCCTGCTTTTCCTGCATGTTGCTTGCAACGTGATCCTCCGCCGCGGCTTCCAGACGGAACACTACTGGTCCATTTTCGAACGTCTCTGGACGGAACAGTCGGCATACATGCGGGAAGTGGTAAACGCGAAGTGGCTGGCTTCGGCCTGCGATACGATCATGGATTGCAGCCCCTCCGAGAAGGAACGGGCTCTCGCCGGCATTGGCGCAATCATGATCAAAACCGTAAAGCTCTACGAGACAGAGATCTATCTCGGCGATGGGTACAAACGCCCGGTTGCCGCGGAAAACTATGTCCCAAAGGACATGTTCGACGGCATGCACACGTTCAATATCGGCTTCGGCGATGTGATGATCAACTTCCGCGACAGGCTTGCCCGGCTTACGGCCGAAACGACCCCCGCCTCAGTCGTCAGCCAGGAAGTGTTCAACCGGCTGTCCTACCAATACGATACAGCGATCAGTCGCTTCCGCAGCTGCCACACCTATCCCGATACACTCTGGTAGATTCCGGAGGACTGTTGCCTCTCCGCCTTCGGCAAAGAAGGGGCTCAGCAACCGTTCCGGAAAACCTCGATCGTCTGACCGCCATCTTCAAGCGCGCAGTAGAATGCGACGCCCCGGCCTGCTGCGATTGCTTCGATTCGCGCCTTCCACCATTCCGGCGGCCGTACCGTGACATGCGCATTCTCGCCATTGGGCAGGCACTTCGCTGCCGGGCGGGTGGAAATGTTCATGTAGACGACCTTGAGCGCCCGCGAAAAAATCTGGTCCAGGACAAAATCGACATCCTGCTCATCCACATGTTCCAGGACGTCTGTCGAAATGACTGCGTCGAACGGGCCATCCGCCAGCTGCGAATGCGCTTCCACGCCCGGATCGAATAGCGTTACTTTCTCAAGCCCCCAGAACTCCTTGAGGCTCGAAATGGTCTCGCCGTCGAGGTCGAATTGCTCTGCCTTGTGAAACACGGCCTTGCCGCATCCATAGTCGAGCAAAGTCCGCGCGTCGCACGCGTGAAGGAGATCGGAAATGACCCGGATATGGGGCTTCAGGCTCTTGCCGGTAAAGACGTTGGGCTGGCGTTCGCCCTGCACCAGCAGTCCATTTTCATGCGCATCCCGATACTGTTCCAGAAGTTCGAAATAACGGGGAGACGGTTGATGGGCAGACATGCAAATCCTCTCAGGCTACGCGGCACCATTTGCCGATCCGGGCCTTGGTGCGTCAACCTCAAATGTGTCATTGCGATGGCCTATGACACCACCGCCCGGTCGGTCACCCGGCGCCAGGCGGACCCGTCCGAGAAGGCCAGCACGGCCCCGTCGGCCTCGTCCGGCACGAAGATCACCTGCCCCGCCCCGGCACTGGCGGGCGGCAGCGCGGCCTTCGCATAGCTGCCCACCCGCACCGGGCCGCCCACATCCAGCTTGCAGGCCGCCGTCAGGTCGTCCCGGAGGGCAATATTCCCCACCGAATCAAGCCGCATCCGCTTCGTCCGCGCGGTCGAGCCTGCGGGCGTCACGGCAAAGTCCAGGTGCACGCCGTGGCCGGCGGGGGTCCAGGTCTCCGCCGCGTCCGCCTCGATCCGCGCCTGGCTCACGCTGTAGGCGCTGCCGTCATAACCCAGCCAGCTGATCTGGCCGATATTGTCGCCCGCCTGCACCGGCGTCAGCGCGCCAAACGCGCCGTTCGCACGGCGCATGGACAGGTCGCCATTATTGGCAATCGCATCGGCAATGAACGTCGTCTGCTGGCCCGCATCGTTCAGCAGGCGCAGCACGACCGCACCGGGAATGGGCGGCAGCGGCCCGGCGCCCGGCGCCACGTCCAGCCGTGCCTCCGGCGCCGTGGTGCCAAGGCCGATAGCACCGCTGGCCATGTCCACGCTCAGCGCGTCCGCCCAGCCGGTAACGGGCAGGTTCACTTTCAGGTTCACCGACGGGCCGCCCGTCAGGCCGAACTCCGCCCGCGCCGTATAGTCATCCTCGAACAGGATCGAGGCTGTCCTGCCCGAATCGGCGCGGTTCAGAAACAGCCGCATGTCGCCGCTGCCGGGGGTCACATCGTCGTGCGACAGCAGAACAGCGTCGGACTTCACCGCCAGCCGCTGCGTCTCGTCCGCCGCGGTGTTGATGCCCAGGAGCGGCCAATCCGTGCCGCCGCTCCCGGCAAGGGACTGCCACGCCGTGCCATCAAAAACCTTCAGCGCACCGGCACCGAGATCGAACACGCGCCAGCCGGCCTGCGGCGTGATCATGTCCCAGGCCCCGTCGCGGAACACGGCCAACGTACCGCTTGGCGCTGCGCTCCACACGGCGCCGGTTGCGCCTTCCGGCACCAGCCAGGCCTGCCCCTCTTCCGGAGTCTCCGGCTGGCCGGACGTGACCGCATCCATGACGGCCGCCTGCACCAGTCCGTCCAGCCGGGCAAAGGCCTCGTTCACCGTCACATGCTTCTGCGCCTGATTGGGCAGCAGGTAGCCAAGGCCGATCCGATTGGTTTGCGACATCAAGCGCTCCTCCGTGTCATTCAGGACACGGAAAGTAACGCCGCCGTCTATGCGGGGAATTCACCTGCGGGGATGTCAATGATGGCGGGCAAACCCTGGTGGATTGGCGCCTACTTGTCCGCCTGAACCAGCCGGAGCAGGTATTCGCCATACCCGGTCTTGCCGAGATCTTTCGCCAGATCCAGCACGCGTGCACTGTCGATGAAGCCCCGGCGGTAGGCGATCTCTTCGAGGCAGGCGACCTTCAGGCCCTGGCGCGCTTCGATCGTCTGCACAAAATGGGCCGCTTCCAGAAGCGAATTGTGCGTGCCCGTGTCCAGCCACGCAAAGCCGCGGCCCAGCACATGAGCGCGCAACTGCCCGTCCTGCATATACATCTCGTTCAGCGTCGTGATTTCCAACTCGCCTCGCGCCGACGGCTTCACCTGGTGCGCGCGCTCGCACACGGTCTCGTCGTAGAAATAGAGGCCCGTCGCGGCGAAGTTGGATTTCGGCTTCTGCGGCTTCTCCTCGATGGAGAGGATCGTGCCGTCGTCCGCAATCTCGACCACGCCATAACGCTCGGGATCGGCCACCTGATAAGCGAAGATCTCCGCACCGGTCTCAAGGCTGGCAGCCTGGGCCAGCATTTCCTGCAGGCCGTGGCCGTAGAAGATGTTGTCGCCCAGCACCAGCGCGCACTTGTCGCCGTCGATGAAGGACTCACCGATGATAAAGGCCTGTGCCAGGCCGTCCGGCGAGGGTTGGGCGGCATACTGAAAGTTCATGCCGATATCGCTGCCGTCGCCCAGCAGCCTTTTGAAAGCCTCCTGGTCATGCGGCGTGGTGATGATCAGGATGTCCCGGATCCCGGCCAGCATCAGCGCGCTGATGGGATAATAGATCATCGGCTTGTCAAACACGGGCAGCATCTGCTTCGAGACACCACGCGTCACCGGGAACAATCGCGTACCCGATCCGCCTGCCAGAACAATACCCTTCATCGGAACCTCTTCTAGTTTTCCGCCGGCGCGGTCAGCGCCGGAATGATACGCACCAGTTCGGCGCGCCAATCGGGTGCCGGACGGCCGAATACGGCTTCGAACCGGCTTGTATCGAGCACCGACCAGGGTGGCCGCTGCGCGGGGGTCGGAAACTCGTCGGTCGTGATCGGCTCGACCGGCACTTCCAGCCCGGCAACCTCGAATATCTCGCGGGCGAAACCGGCCCAGCTCACGGCGCGGTCACCCGCAAAATGATAAAGCCCGCCCACGGAAGGATCTGCCACCAACCGTTTTGCCACGGCAAAGGCCGCCTGCGCCGCGCCGGAGGCCGGTGTCGGCTTGCCGATCTGGTCGTCCACCACACGAACGCTGCCCCGCTCCTGCCCGACGCGCAGCATCGTCTTCACAAAATTGTTGCCATGCCCGGAGAACACCCAGGAGAGCCGCAGCACGGCAGCCGCGCCGCCCGCGCCCAGCACGGCCTCTTCCCCGGCCAGCTTGGTCCGCCCATAGGCACCTTGCGGCCCGGTCGCATCAAGCTCCGTATACGGCTCGACTGCATCGCCCGGGAACACATAGTCCGTGGAAAAGTGAATGAACGGCACACCCTTGGCCGCGCAGGCCGCTGCCATCTCGCCCGGCGCCACACCATTCACGGCCATGGCGAGATCCGTTTCGGACTCTGCCTTGTCGACGGCGGTGTAGGCGGCCGCATTGATCACGGCGTCGCATTCGGTTTCTGCGATGAGGCGGGCAGCTTCGCCCGGATTCGTCAGGTCTGCAGCGGCACGGTCGAGCGCGACGAGCGTGATGCCCTCGCCTGCCGCCAAGCGCTGCGCTTCGTACCCGACCTGGCCGGATGCCCCGAACAAAAGGATACGCATCGGATTCAGCCCGCCTTGCGTTGTCCGAGGCCGATACGCGACCCGTCGAAGCCGCGATTATGGATGCGGTCGATCCAGTCCTGATTGTTCAGGTACCAGTCCACCGTTTCGCTGATGCCGCGCTGGACGTCATAGGCAGGCGTCCAGCCCAGCTCGCGCTCGATCTTCGAACAGTCCACGGCATAGCGCATGTCATGGCCCGGCCGGTCCGTCACATGAGTAATGAGCGATTCGTGCTTGCCCCATTCGGCATCCGGGAACCGCTTGTCCAGCTCACGGCAAATCATCAGCACAAGGTCGATATTGCGCAGCTCTGCACGTCCGCCGACATTGTACGTCTCGCCCGGAACGCCCTTCTGTGCCACCAGCAGCAGCGCATCGGCATGGTCGTTCACATGCAGCCAGTCGCGCACATTCTCGCCCTTGCCATAGACCGGGATCGGCTTGCCGGCGCGCGCCGCCATGATCACGACGGGGATCAGCTTTTCAGGGAACTGGCAGGGGCCATAATTGTTCGAGCAGTTGGAAATCACCACGGGCAGGTGAAACGTCTCGCCCCATGCGCGCACAAGCATGTCCGACGAGGCCTTTGAGGCGGAGTAAGGTGAGTTCGGCTGGTAGCGGGACTCTTCGGTGAATTGCCCTTCGGCGCCCAGCGATCCGAACACTTCGTCAGTCGAAATGTGATGGAAGCGGAAACCGTCCGGGGCATTGCCGGCCGCCATGTATCCGCGCGCCGCTTCCAGCAGGCGGAACGTGCCGATGATGTTGGTCTCGATGAAATCCGCCGGGCCGTCGATCGACCGGTCGACATGGCTTTCGGCGGCCAGATGCATGATCGCATCGGGCAGGAAACTGTCGAACAGCTCGCGCATCGCCGGCCCATCACAGATGTCGGCCTGCACAAACTGATAGGCCGGATGGCCGTCTACTTCCGCCAGATTGTCGAGGTTTGCCGCATAGGTCAGCTTGTCGACGTTCATTACAGTGTGGCCATCGGCAATCGCCTTGCGGACGACTGCTGAACCGATAAACCCTGCCCCGCCCGTCACCAGTAACCGCATATCAGAAAGAGCTCCGCTTGGTCTGATTGATCAGGTCGACGCAAGCCGGTCGCGTCCCGGCCTGTTTATCGGATGCACTGCCGAAGTAAAGTCGCACCTGCTGCTACCTCTGCGAACAGAATCATGACGCCGGCGTCACCCGCAACGTGCTGTTTACACGGTGAAAGGTGTGTCGAAATCCGTCATCAGCGGCGCTGCCTCGTCTTTCTCGGACAAGACGGGCAATCGCCCGTCCAGCTCCCAGTCGATGGCAAGGTCCGGGTCGTTCCACCGGACGCTGCCGTCATGCTCTCGCGAATAGGGCGCATCCACCTTGTAGGCGACCACCGTGTCAGGCGCGAGCGTCACGAAACCGTGCAGGAAACCCTTCGGAACGAAGATCTGCGTGCCGCTTTCCGCCGTCAGCGTCGCCTTGACCCACTGGCCGTAGGTCGGCGAACCGCGGCGCACATCCACAGCCACATCAATGATCGCGCCAGCCAGCACGCGGACCAGCTTGGACTGGGCAAAAGGCGGGGCCTGGTAGTGAAGACCGCGAATTGTACCAACCAGAACAGACCCGGACTGGTTGTCCTGGATGAAATTGCAGTCGATCCCGGCGGCAGCAAAATTGGCGCTGTTGAAGGTTTCTGAAAAATAACCACGCGCATCGGCGAAGCGCGGCGGCGTAATGAGTTTAACTTCTGGAATACCAAGAGCTTCTACTGACAGGGTCACAATTGCACCATAAACAGATCGGAAATAGGAAGCGCGTGGGTTTGCACATAAACGGTGATTTGGCCAGCCAGCCCAAATGGCAGGGCGCAGGTGCGCAAACATTGTAATGTTTGCCGGATGGTTTCATAAATCCGGCAACTGACAGGTGACAGGCAGGCTTCCAGGGTGTTCCTCAAAAAAGCGGTGCAGATAGGCAAGGCGCGGGCACGGCAGGCGATCCTGCCAAAACCGGCTGTTCCCGGCGCACGCGGCCTCAGGAACATCTCGCCGGACGCCCCGCTGGTCGTCGCCGGCATGTTCCGCACCTATAACGGCATCGGCCGGGCGGCCAAGCTCTGCTACGAGGCACTGGTGGCAGATGGCCATGCCCCGCTCGCCGTCGATCTCAGCGAAACCTTCTTCCAGGCCGAACAACCGCCGAGCGTACCCCTTTCCGCCATGCCGCGGACCCGCAACGGCACGCTGATTCTCTACGCCAACGGCCCTGAAACGCAGCGCGCGCTGATCGCCCTTGGCCTGCGCCGCTGGCATAACTGGACCGTGATCGGCAGCTGGGCCTGGGAACTGGGCGTTGCGCCGAATGACTGGGCCCGGGCCGCCAATCATCTTTCGGCCATCTGGGCCCCCAGCGAATTTGTCCGCACAGCCATCACGCCCGGTCCGCACAAGCCGGTTTACCGCGTGCCGCACCATGTGGCCCTCGCCGACGACATCCAGCGCCGCCAGGGCCGGTTCCACAATCCGGAACATATCGTCCAGATCGCCGCGCTTGCCGATGGACGCTCCTCCTTCAAGCGCAAGAACGTGCTGGGCGCGGCGGAAATCTTCCGGCGCGCCTTCCCCGACGATCCGGACGTGCGCTTCAACGTGAAGTGCCGGAACCTGTCGATGTTCCCGGAATACCACCAGATGCTGCGGGCAATGGCCGCCGAGGACCCCCGCATCCAGCTGATCGAGGGCGACCTCAGCGAGGCCGACCAGCAGTCTTTCCTGTTCGACAATGACATCCTGCTTTCCGCGCACCGGGCCGAAGGCTTTGGCCTCACCCTGGCCGAGTCCATGGCGGCCGGACGGGCCGTGGTGGCGACCGGCTGGTCCGGCAATATCGACTTCATGACTTCGGAAAGTGCCATGCTGGTGCCCTACAAGCTGGTGCCTGTGGACGACCCGGCCGGCGCCTATATCGATTATGGCCATGCCAAATGGGCGGAGCCGGACATCGGCGAAGCCGTGCAGATGCTGCGGGCCCTGCGTGAACAGCCGGAGCTGCGGGCGCGCATGGGACATGCGGCACGCGACACGATTGCGCAAACGCTTCCGCAATCGGTTTATTCCCAGGCGCTGGGCCGTCTCGCGGCCGGCACGCCGGCTCCGGCCGCCTGACCGGTTCGCGCAGGATTCGACCGGACATGCCGCTGATTTCCATTATCGTCGTGAATTATAACGGCCGGGATTACCTGCCCCGGATGCTGGACGCGCTGCGGGCGCAGACCTTCCGGGACTTTGAGCTCATCCTGCTCGACAATGCGTCGAGCGACGGTTCGGCTGACGCGCCGGACCTGACCGGCCTTCCGGCGGCCCGGCTCATCCGCGAAACCGACAATCACGGCTACGCTCGTGGAAACAACCTCGCTGTAAAGCAGGCCACCGGCGAATGGCTGGTCCTGCTCAACCCCGATACGCAGGCCGCGCCGGACTTCCTCGAACAGTTCGTTGCCGCCAGCACAGCCCATCCGGATGTGAACGCCTTTGCCGGATGCCAGTACCTGATGCAGGAACCCGGCAAGCTGGACGGCGTCGGCGATGCCTATTGCATTTTCGGCTTTCCCTGGCGGGGCGGCTTCGGCCACCCGGTCAGCGCGCTGCCGGGCCCGGGCGAAGTGTTCAGCGCCTGCGGGGCGGCCGCGATGATCCGGCGGTCGGTCTACCTGGCACATGGCGGCTTCGACGAGCGCTTCTTCATGTATTGCGAGGATGTCGATTTCGGCTTCCGTCTGCGGCTGGCCGGCGAAACCTGCCGGTTCGTGCCGCAGGCCAGTGTGCAGCACGCGGCCTCCGGCATTTCAGGCCGCACATCGGAGCGCACGCTCTATCATGGCACGCGCAACCGGGTGTGGACCTATTTCAAGAACATGCCGGCCGGACTGCTGGTCCTCACCCTTCCCGGCCATCTGGTGCTCTCGGCCTATCTGCTGATGCGGGCGGCGATGACCGGCACCGGCGGGCCGATCTGGCGCGGTATGCGGGACGGTTTTGCGGGCGCCTTGCGTCTGCGCGCCTCGAATCAATGGCGCTGGACCGGCAAGCGCGCGTCCAGCTGGCGCCTTGCCCGCGCCATGGCGTGGAACCCCTTCCGGATGAGCCGCCGCCTGCCCCATGTCCGTCCGGATCCGTGACACTTCGGGCAAAACAAGTTGAAACCAAAGGTGATTGGCGGCCCGGCAGCACGCCGACTAACACCGCCTCAAATCCCTCATAGACTGACCTCAAGAGAAGCCCATGTCCCTCCCCTTCATCGACCTTCAGGCCCAGCGCAAACGGATCGAAAGCGAAGTCAACGCCGCCATCCTCTCCGTCGTGGAGAGCGGGCGCTATGTGCTCGGCCCGGAAGTGACGGAACTGGAAAAGCAGCTCGCGGCCTGGTGCGGCGCGAAACACTCGGTCAGCTGCGCCAATGGCACGGATGCCATCGCCCTGCCGCTGATGGCGTGGGAAGTGGGCCCCGGCGATGCGGTCTTCTGCCCGTCCTTCACCTTCGTTGCGACGGCGCAGGTCGTGCCGTGGACGGGCGCCTCGCCGGTCTTCGTCGATATCCTGCCCGACACCTACAACATGGACCCGGCCAGCCTTGAGGCCGCCATCGCCCGCGTGAAGGCCGAAGGCAAGCTGACGCCGAAGGTTGTCATCGCGGTCGACCTGTTCGGCCAGCCCGCGGACTATCCGGCCATCAAGGCGATCTGCGACCGCGAAGGCATGAAGCTGATCTCCGACAATGCGCAGGGCTTTGGCTGCACGCTGAACGGCAAGGCGACGACCGACTGGGCCGACATCGCGACCACCAGTTTCTTCCCGGCCAAGCCGCTTGGCTGTTATGGCGACGGCGGCGCAGTGGTGACCAATGACGACCGCCTCGCAGAACTGGTCGAGGCGCTGCGCGTCTACGGCAAGGTCACGCCGACCGATGCGGCCGAGCGCAACTTCCATCACGACCCGAAATACCTGTCGCTGCGCGTCGGCATGAACTCCCGCCTCGACACGATCCAGGCGGCCGTCCTGCTGGAGAAGCTGAAAATCTTCGCCGACGAGATCGAGCAGCGCCAGAAAGTGGCCGCGCGCTACAATGAAGGCCTGAACGGCCATGTCCGCCGCGTGCCAACCGTCATCGAGGGCGGCAAGAGCGTGTGGGCGCAATATGTCATCGAGCACGAAAACCGCGACGGTCTGCAGGCCCATCTCGGCACACAGGGCATTCCGACAGCGGTCTATTATCCGGTGCCGATCCACATGCAGGACTTCGCCGCAGACTGGGCCCCGCCCGCCGGGTCGATGCCGGTGACGGAAGAAGCCAGCCGCTACGTCATTGCCCTGCCCATGCACCCTTATCTCTCGGAAGAAGATCAGGACCGCATCATCGACGCCATCCGCGCGTTTAACGGCTGAGGCCTATTTCAGGCTGTAATAGTCTGAGATCAGATCAAACATCAGCCGGATGCGCTTGCTGGTGTGCAGTTCGCGATGGGTCACCAGCCAGATCGGCACGTCGAACGGTTTGAAGTCGGGCCAGACGATTTCCAGGTCCGGGAACTGGTCCACTTCATCCGCGATGAACAAGCCGACGCCCAGGCCTTTCCTTGCCAGCTCAATGGCCGCAAGGCCGCTATCGGCTGACGCAGTGAAATTCGACGTGGTCAGCGCGAGCCCTTTCTGCTTCAGGGGCTGGATCAGCGTGTCGCGCGTGTCGACCCCGATATATTTCAGTTTCTGGAGATCCCCGGCGTCGCGCGGCCGCCCGGCCCGGTCCAGATAGTCTTTCGACGCATACAATGTGGCCGATGTGGTGCGCACCTTTTTCGCGATCAGCTCCGGCTCGCTGGGTCTTGCGTGGCGGATGGCGATATCCGCCTCGCGCTGGAGGAGGTCCCGCAATTTGTTGGACGTGCGGATCTCCACTTCGATGTCCGGCGCGATCTTCCGCAGGCGGAGCAGCATGTCCGGTAAATGATAGCAGGCCAGCGTGTCTGTCGTTGCGATGCGGACAAGGCCGGCAACCGCTTGTGACTGGCCGGAAGCCGACAGGGACAATTTCGCCGCCGCCTCGTGCATGGCACGGACATGGTCCAGAACCTCCAGCCCGGCCGAGGTGAGGCTGGTCATGCGCGGGCCGCGTTCGAACAGGGTGATCCCCAGTTTCTCTTCCAGTGCACTGACCTGGCGGCTCAGCGTCGGCTGGGTCACGCCAAGGGCGCGCGCGGCAGCCGACAGCGACCCCTCCTCCGCCGTCGCGAGGAAGGCGCGCGCCTGATTCCAGTCGAAGTCCGCCGTATCCCAGTTCATTGATCTGCGTATACCAGATCAAGAAATTTGCGCAATTTATGTATGGGTTATCCCCGGCTACAGATGCCCTGACACGAAACCGGCCCCTGCCGGAAAACATGCCGAGGCCGCCATGACACTAGCAGCAAGTCTTCCAACGCCGTCCCGCCACCGGGAAAATTCCGGTTCCCGGTCGCCTGAGCGGATGAAGTCGATCGGACGATTGACGGGCGCGCTTTACCTGCTGCTCGCCATCATCGGCGGGTCCTCCTATTTCCTCGTGTCGGAAACCCTGATCATCCATGGCGACGACGCCGCGACCACGCAGAACATCCTCTCGAACGAAGGCCTGTTCCGGGCGGGGGTCGCCGCATGGCTGGTGACGGCCCTGATCGACATCGTCATCGCCTATCTCTTCTACTGGATCTTCGCGCCGGCCTCCCCACGGCTGGCGCTGATGTCGATGGTGTTCCGGCTCATTTACGTCTCGGTCCACGCCGCAGCCTTGACCAGCCTGTTCGGGATCATTTCGCTCATCGATCAGGGGGCCGCTGCCGGCATGCCCGATACGGTGCTCCGTCTGGCCGAAGCGCATTTGAACGGGTTCATGGTGTCGCTCCTGATTTTCGGGGTCCATCTGATGCTTCTGGCGGTGATGATCTACCGGACCGGCGCCGTGCCGAGACTGTTCGCGGTCCTGCTGATGCTCGCCGGGGGCGCTTATGCGGCAGACACGTTTGCCCTGGCCTTGTTGCCAACCGCCTCTGCTGCCTCCGGTTACATCGACCATGCGGTCACGATCCTCGCCACGGCTGGCGAAATCGGGTTCCTTCTCTGGCTGCTGGTGGCCGGGATCAGGACGCCGCACGTCCGGTGAGCGGCCGCAATGGCGGGGCCGCCGGCGCTTTACGGAATCCTCAGGTGTTGCGGTTATAAATCCGGCGCTGGTGGTCAGGCATGGGCCAGAAATGGCACATGCCTTGCTGTAAAACGGGCTGTTGGGAATCCGCATTTACCAAACGGGGCGCATGCCGCGCCATTTTCCTTTAAAGTTGCGCGGAAACAAAGGGTTTCAGGGACATGGCTCAAAAGGAAGACGTTCTTGTCTTTGATCTGGACGGCACGCTGATCCGCAACGACCTGACGCATGAGCTGCTGGTCCTGTGCGCGCGGTGGAAGCCGCACCTGCTGCCGATCGCCCTCTTCAAATTCCTGATCAGCAAGCCCGAAGCCAAGCGCTACCTCGCCGAGAAGCTGCATCTCCATTACGACGCCGCCAGCCTGCCCTACGATCCGGATGTGATCGCCCTGATGGAGGCCCACAAGGCGAAGGGCGTGCCGGTCGAGATCGTATCGGGGTCAGACCACATTCTCGTCCAGAAGGTGGCCGACCATCTGGAAGTGGATTTCTTCAAGGGCTCTGAACCCGGCAACAATCTCACCTCCACGCGCAAGGCGGCTTTCCTGCGCGAGCGCCACGGCGACAGCTTCGTCTATGTCGGCAATTCGAGCGCCGATTATGCCGTCTGGCGCGCGGCGCGTAAGGGCTATGGCGTCAATGCCCCGTCCCGCTCCTACAAGCTGAAGCAGGATGACGGCCGGGATGTCGAGGTGGAACGCCTCGTCGACCGGCGCGGCCGGCTGAAGCCGCTGCTGAAGGCCATGCGCCTGCACCAGTGGGCGAAGAACGTGTTGATCTTCATCGTGCCGGGCCTCGTCCTGCCGACGCTGGACACGACCGATTTCATCAAGCTTGTGCTCGCTTTCTTCTGCTTCTCGCTGCTCGCCAGCGCGACCTACATGCTGAACGACCTGTTCGACATGCCGGACGACCGCGCGCATCATTCCAAGCACGCCCGTCCGCTTGCCAGCGGCGCCCTCAGCGTCCCGCTTGCGGGCCTGTTCATGGCGGTCGTCATCCCTTCGACGATTGCCCTCTCCTTCCTGATCTCGACCGCATTCGGGATCACCACGCTGGTCTATGGCATCATGACCTGCGCCTATTCCTTCCGCCTGAAACGCCTGCCGGTGCTGGACGTGTTCATCCTGGCGGGCCTGTTCATGATCCGCGTCATCGCGGGCGCCAATGTCGTCGGCGCGCCGCCCACGGGCTGGCTGCTCACCTTCATCGGCACTTTCTTCCTGTCACTGGCCATCGGGAAACGCTATGTCGAAGTGGTCCGTACACGCGACAAGGGCAGCGTCACCGGCCGTGGCTATGTGGCCAGCGACGAGATCCCCCTGCTCGCCATGGGCACGGCGGCCGGGTTCTCCTCCGTCATCTCCCTGCTGATCTATGGCCTGCTGTCGCAGTCGCAGATCTTCCATTCGGAAACGACGATCCTGCTCGGCTCCGCCATCCTCGCGGCCTGGGTGCTGCGCTTCTGGATGATTGCCGGACGCGGTGAGCTGCATGACGATCCGGTGATCTTTGCCGTCAAGGACAAGGTCAGCCTCCTGTCGCTGGGCCTGATCGGCCTGATCATGGGGCTCGATATCACGAGGCCGGTATGGTCAAGCCTGTTCTAAGCTGGGGCCGCGCGCAGCGGTACGATCAGACGGTCGTCTCCCTCGGCCGGTTCGAAACGGCCTTTGACGGCAACCGTCCGCTGGACGGCCCAGTCACCTTCCGTGGCATGGGGCGCTCCTATGGCGATGTCGCCCTCAACGAGAACGGCACGCTGGTGCAGGCCACCGGCCCGGACAGCGTCATCGCCTTCGACCGGGAGACCGGCATCCTGCGCGCCCGCTCCGGCCTGACGCTGGCCGACCTGCACCGCATCACCATCCCGGCCGGCTGGATCGTCGCGGTGACACCGGGCACGAAATTCGTGACTCTTGGCGGCGCCGTCGCCAATGACGTGCACGGGAAAAACCACCACACGGCGGGCAGTTTCGGCGCCCACGTCACCGCGCTGATGCTGGTGCGCTCAAACGGCGAGCGCCTCCTGTGCAGCCCGTCCGAAAATGCCGACATGTTCGCGCTGACGATCTCCGGCCTTGGCCTGACCGGCTATATCGAATGGGTCGAACTGCAGCTGAAGCGGATCACGTCCAGCAACCTCCATGTTGAAAACCGTCCCTATGCGGACCTCGACGAATTCTTCTCATTGAGCGAGGAAAGCGCCGACTGGCCTTACACCGTGGCCTGGCTCGACTGTTTCAGTCCGGAAGCCGCACTGGGCCGCGGCGTCTTTTCCCGCGCCCGCTATGTCGAACACGGCCCGCTGAACGTGAAGCCCGCGGACAAGGCGATCAAATGGCCGCTTGAGATGCCGTCCTTCCTGTTGAACCGGATGTCGATCTCGGCCTTCAACTGGCTCTACCGCCACCGGCCCGCCGCGACCTTCAAGGGGCAGCAGGACTATGACCCGTTCTTCTACCCGCTCGACGGCATTCTCGACTGGAACAAGCTGTATGGTCACAAGGGCTTTTTCCAGCATCAGTCCATCATCCCGATGGAAAACGGCAAGGCCGGCGTCCGTGAATTGCTGGAAGCGATCCGCCGCGAAGGCCAGGGCTCGTTCCTCGCTGTGCTGAAAGTTCACGGCAAGGAGCTTTCGCCCGGCCGCAATACCTTCCCCTATGAAGGGGTCAGCCTAGCGCTCGATTTTGCCAATCGCGGCCGGAAAACCGTCGACTTCCTGCACCGGCTGGATGCCATCGTCCTTGCCCATGGCGGGCGCATGTATCCGGCCAAGGATGCCTTGATGACAGGCGAAACCTACCGCAAGACCTATCCAAACTGGGAAGCCCTGGAAAACGCCAGGGATCCCATGATCAGCTCGTCATTCTGGCGGCGCGTCACAAATTGAACGGACAAGCGAGCATGACCTCTTCCAACAAGACCCTTCTCGTTCTGGGGGCGACCTCCGGCCTCGCGCAGGCCTATCTGCGGCTGGTCAGCGCGGAAGGCGCGTTCGGCACCTATGTGCTGGTCGCGCGGAATGGAGAGACCCTGTCGACGGTGCGTGACGACATCGCCGCACGCTCGGGCGCCAAAGTGATCACGATCACGGCGGACCTGTCAGACCCGGACAAGATCCTGCCGGTGATGGAAGACGTTGCGAAACAGCATGCAGGCAATATTGATGAGGGCTTCCTCGCCTATGGCGTACTGGGTGACCAGAAAGACTTCCAGGACAATGCCAGCCATCTGAAAGATATGCTGGACACGAACTTTGTGTCTGCCGTGCTCTGGATGGAGACACTGGCCAAAGTGTTCGAAACGCAGGGACACGGCCAGCTGGTCGTGATCGGCTCTGTCGCAGGCGACCGCGGCCGCCAGTCGAACTACCTCTATGGCGCGACGAAGGCCGGACTGGAGCGCGTCTCCGAAGGCATGAGCCACCGCTTCGCCGCCAACAAGGACATTGCCGTCACGCTGGTCAAGCCGGGCTTCATGGATACGCCGATGACGGATCATATTGCCAAGGGCGGCCCGCTCTGGGCGACGGCCGACGCGGTGGCGCAAATCATCCGCAAGGCGGTCGTGAAGAAGCGCGCCCGCATCTATGCGCCCTGGTTCTGGCGCTGGATCCTGCTGATCATCCGCGCTGTGCCGATGCCCATCTTCCACAAGACGAAACTGTAAGGGCGCCCCGCGAATGCCCATGTCGAAAAAGATTGCGATCTATGCGGCCGCGGCGGTGTTCTCGATCATCGTGAACATCGGGTCGCAGTACGGCGTCGTCCAGCTGTTCGGCGACGGCACGCTGGCGGTCTACGCCTCGATCTTTGTCGGCACCGGCGCCGGACTCGTCTCGAAATACCTCTTGGACAAGTTCCTCGTCTTTGAAGAGAAGCTGGAACATGGCCGCGCCATGGTTTCGCAATTCGCGTTCTACACGTTCACCGGCGTGTTCACGACGATCGTCTTCTGGGGCACGGAGATCTTCTTCCACTATGCCTTCGAGTCCGACCTGATGCGTTATGTCGGCGGCGTCATCGGCCTCGTTATCGGCTACATCCTGAAATTCCTGCTGGATTCCCGCTTCGTCTTCCGCAAGGCGGCCTGACCCTCCCCCTCTCGACTGGAACTGGCGCAGACCGCCCCTGACGGCCCGGCCTGACCGGGGGCCGGGGCCGTCTGTTGATGGTCCATAGAGGGTGTATTGAGTGTGTTCCTGATGGTGTTCCTGATGGTGTTCCGGGGCGGGTTACACCTCCGTCACAGGAAGGCACGTTGCCTTTTTTTTGGCTCCATGCTACCCGCGCACAAACGTATAAAGGAACATTGATATGGCGAAGACGTATCACGTCGCGGACATCACCCTCGCAGATTTCGGACGCAAGGAAATCGCGATTGCCGAAACAGAAATGCCGGGCCTGATGTCAGCCCGCGAAGAGTTCGGCGCTGAGCAGCCCCTGAAGGGCGCCAAGATTGCCGGCTCGCTGCACATGACCATCCAGACGGCTGTCCTGATCCAGACGCTTGAAGCCCTGGGCGCCGACGTTCAGTGGGTCTCCTGCAATATCTACAGCACACAGGATCACGCTGCCGCGGCCATCGCCGCCAGTGGCACGCCGGTCTGGGCCTATAAAGGCGAAACGCTGGAAGAGTACTGGGACTACACCGACCGCCTGTTCCACTGGCATGACGGCACCGCCCCGAACCTGATCCTCGACGATGGCGGCGACGCGACGCTCTACCTCGTCCTCGGCGAGAAAGCCGAAGCGGACGCCTCCGTGATCTCCAAGCCGTCCTCGGATGAGGAGCGCGCCCTGTTCGCCCAGATCAAGAAGCGGATGGAAGCCTCCCCGGGCTGGTTTGCAAAGACCAAGGCAGGCATCAAGGGCGTCTCCGAAGAGACGACCACAGGCGTTAACCGCTTGTATCAAATGGAAAAACGCGGCGAACTGCCCTTCCCGGCGATCAACGTCAATGACAGCGTGACCAAGTCGAAATTCGACAACAAGTATGGCTGTAAAGAGAGCCTGGTCGACGCGATCCGCCGCGGCACCGACGTGATGATGGCCGGCAAGAAGGCTTTCGTCGCCGGCTATGGCGATGTCGGCAAAGGCTCGGCCGCTTCGCTCTCCGGCTCCGGTGCCCGCGTGGCCGTTTCCGAGGTCGACCCGATCTGCGCCCTGCAGGCTGCGATGGACGGCTATGAAGTCCTCACCATGGAAAACGCTGCCCCGCTGTTCGACATCTTTGTCACCTCCACAGGCAACAAGGACATCATCACCGTCGACCACATGCGGGCGATGAAAGACATGGCGATCGTCTGCAATATCGGCCACTTCGACAATGAGATTCAGGTCGAAGGCCTTAAGAATTTCGAATGGACGAACATCAAGCCGCAGGTGGACATGATCACCTTCCCGGATGGCAAGCGCATCATCCTCCTGTCGGAAGGCCGCCTTGTGAACCTCGGCAATGCCACGGGCCACCCGTCCTTCGTGATGTCCGCCTCGTTCACCAACCAGACTCTGGCGCAGATGGAACTGTGGACGCGCGGGCACGAATACGAGAACAAGGTCTACACCCTGCCCAAGCACCTCGATGAGAAGGTCGCCATGCTGCACCTTGAAAAGCTTGGGGTTCAGCTGACCGAACTGTCGCGTGAACAGGCCGATTATATCGGTGTGAACACGGTCGGCCCGTTCAAGCCGGAACACTACCGGTACTAGGCCCCCAGGGCGGGACGCAGCATGACAACCGGCGATCACATCCTGACTTTATCCTGCCCGGACCGGGTCGGGATTGTCGCGACGCTGGCGCACCTCATGGAAGCGCATGAGTGCTTCATTGCGTCCTCCCGCACCTTTGGTGACACCGAGTCCGGGCAATTCTTTGCCCGGCTCGTGTTCCGCGCGCCGGAAGGCGGAGAAGTGCCGCTCAGCCTGCTGGGCGACATCGAGGAAGCGGGCGAAGAGCTGGAAGCCGACTGGAGCGTCGCCCCGGTCGGCCAGCGCATGCGGACGCTGCTGCTGGTCTCGAAGTCAGACCATTGTGCCAACACGCTGCTCTACGCCTCCCGCCGCAAGGAGCTGCCGATCGACGTGGTCGGAATCGTGTCGAACAATGAGACGCTGAAAGACCAGTTCGCCCATTTCGGCCTGCCCTGGTACCACATCCCGGTGACGGCATCGACAAAGCCTGAGGCCGAAGCGCGGCTCTTCCACGTGATTGAGGAAACCGGCGCGGACCTGGTCGTCCTCGCCCGTTACATGCAGGTGCTCAGCGACGATGCCTGCCGGGAACTGGAGGGACGGTGCATCAATATCCACCACTCCTTCCTGCCGAGCTTCAAGGGCGCCCGCCCCTATCACCAGGCCCACGCCCGCGGCGTGAAGGTCATCGGCGCCACCGCCCATTACGTCACCGCAAACCTGGATGAAGGCCCGATCATCACCCAGGTTACTGAATCCATCGACCATACCTACACCCCCGCCGACATGATCGAGACCGGCCGCCACCTGGAAGGCACGGCCCTTCTGCGCGCCGTCAAGGCACACGCAGAGCACCGCGTTTTCAGTCATGCAGGCCGGACCATCGTCTTCGCCAGATAAGCCCTCAGAGGAAACTGCCATGAAACTCTCCGCCCACGAATTCACCTCCGAAAGTGTTTCGGAAGGCCATCCGGACAAGGTCGCAGACCAGGTTTCGGACGCGATTGTTGACCTGTTCCTGGCAAAGGATCCGACGGCCAAGGTCGCCGTGGAAACACTGACCACGACCAACAAGATCGTGCTGGCTGGCGAAGTGCGCACGAATAACGGCGCGGTGGTCACCGAAGAGGAAATGAACGAGGCCGCCCGGGCCGTCGTGAAGCGGATCGGCTACGAACAGGATGGCTTCCACTGGAAGAATTTGTCGATCGACAATCTCGTTCACGGCCAGTCCGCCGAAATCGCCCAGGGCGTGGAAGCGGGCCAGGGCCTGTTCAAGGAAGAAGGCGCGGGCGACCAAGGCATCATGTTCGGTTACGCCACCAATGAGACGCCGGAACTGATGCCGGCGACGCTGGTCTATTCCCACCAGATCCTCCAGAAACTGGCCGCGCTGCGCCATTCCGGTGAGCGCCCGCAGCTGGAGCCGGACGCCAAGAGCCAGGTCACGCTGCAATATGAAGGCTCCAAGCCCGTCGGCGTGAACGCGATCGTCGTCTCCCACCAGCACGGCAAGGATGTCAGCCAGGACGAACTGCGCGAGATCATCCGCCCGGTCGTCGCGGACGTGCTGCCGGAAGGCTGGTTCCCGCCGGAAGACAAGTTCTATGTGAACCCGACAGGCAGCTTCTATATCGGCGGCCCGGATGGCGACGCAGGCCTCACAGGCCGGAAGATCATCGTCGACACCTATGGCGGGGCCGCTCCGCATGGCGGCGGCGCATTCTCTGGCAAGGACCCGTCCAAGGTGGACCGTTCTGCCGCTTACGCGACGCGCTACCTCGCGAAGAATGTCGTGGCCGCCGGACTTGCCGAGCGCTGCACGATCCAGGTCAGCTACGCCATCGGCGTGTCGCAGCCCCTGTCGATCTATGTCGACACCCATGGCACCGGCAAGGCGGATGAAGTCCGCATCGCGAAGACAATTCGGGAACTGTTCGATCTCTCCCCGAAAGGCATCCGCACGCACCTTCAGCTGAACCGTCCGATCTATGGCCCAAGCGCCGCCTATGGCCATTTCGGCCGCCAGCCGGGCGACAATGGGGCCTTCAGCTGGGAAAAAACGGACCTGACGTCGGAGCTCGCACGCCTCGCCAACTAGGCAGGTTTACTGGACGATCATCACATCGCTGACCGTGGCAATTTCGCTGCCCCGGCACAGGATCCGTATGCCGTCCGGCAGCGGTGCAGGCGCCATCTGGCGGTAGGCGACCGTGCCCGGCACAGCCGCCCCGCCGGGCTTCAGCTCCAGGATGAGCCCGGTTGCGGACGGCATGTCCAGCGGCGCCATGAACCAGCTGTCCTTGCTGTCTACGTCCAGCATCACGATCATTCTGGTCGGCTCGCTGCCGATGGTTGGCATCCGGTTGACCCAAGCCTTGGCGCTCGTCACGGCCGGGCACGCCGGTGCGGCCTCCGCATCGGCAACCCGGTCAGGCTCGATCTGCTCATCCGAAGTATGTGGCCAGTGGCACTGGCATCCGGCCAGCATCCCGAGTGATGCCAGCGCCGCTGCTGCGCGCATCCTCACCAGTCTGTCGATAGCCTGAACCACAGGGCGCTCTCCTCTTCAGCACCCGCGATATGGTTCGGCGATGTCGACACCACGGCCGCCGTCTCGCCGGTCCAGCCGTCCACCAGCTGGAAGCCGTAGCGCGTTTCAAAATCCACCTGCCGCCCGCTGGGTGTCAGGTTGGCATTGATGGTTTGATGGATCAGCGCACCGGACACGTCGATGCCGACCGGCGCGTTGAGCGCGATCGAGCCCGTTTCCGCCCGCCATGGCTGGGCAACGATCAGGCTGAGACGCCCCGGCCCGGCCGGACGGCTCGCGCCAAGGGACCAGCGGCTGGTCCAGACATCATTCACATTCACGCCCGGCAGCTCGACGCTTGCCATCTCCATGCCGGACGACAGCGTCCAGCGCCGCCCTGCCAGCCAGGCGCCTTCCAGCGCATAGGCCGTCATCCGTGTCTGGTCTTCGGCGCCGAAGCGTTCCTGTACCGATCCACCGAGGGCGGTGTTCGCATCTTCCACAAAGGTGGCCCCGAACCGGTAAGACCAGCGCGGCTTGTCCCGGCCGAACCGGAAGCCGGACTGGCTGCGTCCACTTTGTTCGGCAGAGAAGAAGTCCATCACGAGGCCCTGCCTCAGATGGTGGCTGAACTTCGCCCACGCCCCGCCTGTGGAGAACGCGTTGCCGACGCCCGGCTCGTTCAGCAGCGACACATCCGGCGCCAGCCGGGTGAGCGATCCGCCCCGGCCGACTTCCACCTCGTTGGCGCCGAAACTGTAGCGCATCTGGAACGTCGATTCCGGGTCTTCCTGGTAGGGCGCCGTCGGATCGTCGTAAAGACGTGCCTGCGTCCAGTTGAAGGACAGATTGCCGGCGCGCACAGCATGCGTTTCACCCGCGGCCCAATCGGCCCGTGTCCCGAAGTCGACCATCCGGTTACCGGTCATGGCCGCTGGCAATTGAGAGGAAACGGCGTCGGCGTCCAGAACGAAGCCGCGTTCGTACCCGTCCTGAAAGACCAGTCCGTTCAGCGCGCCCGAGTTTGACGCCCAATCTCCGAACGCGCCGCCGCTTGGCGCCAGCGCCGCATCGATGGAGACTTTCTCCGTACCGAAATCCAGTGTCTGCTGCCCCTGGGGCGCAAAGGCCTTGATGAGATTGAGGATGCCGACGCCAGACACCTCATCGATCCCTTCGCCCGCCGCGGTTCCGGTGATCGGGTCGAGATCCGGATCGACATAGTCATCCGCCGTATCCAGAAGGATCTGCAGCGCAACCTCGGGCTTGTCCCTGAGGTTCGGGAATGTCTGCAGCATCAGCGCCAGCGCGCCTGCCATGTAGGGGGCCGAGAAAGACGTGCCGCTGGCATACCAGTAATCCGGCGTGTCATCGGCATCCCGGCATTGCTCGGTAACTGTGGCGGAACATGCCGGCCACTCCGGATGCACAACGTCATCATCGAGACCGGTCGTCGCGACGCCTTCACCCGGGGCCAGGATATAGTAACTCTTCGCGTCATTGCCGGCGCGATTGGAGAAATCTGAAATGGTGCGGTTGAGGTCGATTGAGCCGACAGCCACGACCCGCCCAAATGATTGGTCCTGTCCGGCGATATAGGCTGGCTCCGTCGGCGTTCCGCCGACCGCCGGGGTGATATTTCCCATCCCGTCATCGATGGCTGGCTCTGCTTCGTTCCCGGCAGAGATGACAACGAGGACGCCCGCCGAGGCAGCGCTGCGCACAGCATTTTCCAATGCCGGATTGGCATCGATTTCGCCGCCCAGCGACATGTTGATAACACTGGCGCCCTGGTCAACAGCATACTGAATGGCCCGCACGAGAGCAGCATCATTGTAATTGCAGCCTTCGTCCTCCCCTGTCCGGGCGCAGCTTCCCGGGCTGTCCGCACGAACCGATATGAGGGAGGATTCAAAGGCGACGCCCTGCACGCCTGTTCCTTCGTCAGATACCGTCGTGTAATCGTCCTGCCTGCGCGCAGCGATCACACCGGAAACCAGCGTCCCATGGCCGCTTGTATCGATATCGTCCGGCTGGCGGGTCGTGGTGATGGGATCCCCGTTCGCATCGTATCCGCTGCAATTCGTATCGGCACAGACATCGAAGGTCTGGACGAAGGCATCCTGCAGGTCCGGGTGATTATCGATTGTGCCCGTATCAATCACCGCGACCTTGATGCCGGCTCCGGTCGCCCCGATCGAGTAGGCCGCTGACGCGCCGATCACCGGCAACCCGCCGGTCAGGGTGTATTCGCGTGTTTCGAATGCCGAAGGCGGCGCGATCTCCGCCGGAAACGGCGGCGGTGGTGGAGGTGGTGGCGGCGCCGGAGGGGGCGGTAGAGGCGGCGACGCGGGCGTGACGGCGGAACTGCCGCCCCCGCCTCCACTGGCACACGCGCCAAGCATGGCAAGGGACGGTCCGGCAACTGCCAGGACAAGGGCCGTCTTCAAATGACGTAGCCGCTGTTGCCTCAACTGCATGTCCTTCGGCCTCCAAACAAGGGCGCCCCCCATGGAATTCGCTATCGCGATGCCGTGTCATCCTGCCCTGTAAATCGTGAACGGAACACCAACGCGCGTTGGCAGGCAAATTACGAAAACTCCACGCGTTCCTGCGAAAAGTGGAACAGGGACCGGGTTTCCTCATCGATGGAATCCCCCGGCACCTTCAGCAATTGATGCATCGCATTCTTCCGGTCCTTGAGGGCGTGCTCGAAATCCTCCTCGATCAACCGGTCGACCCCGGTCCGCACCATCGCGTCACGGACTTCCATGTACAGGGTCAACGAGCCACCGAGGAACATGGATTCATAGGCAATCTTGCTGGCGATCTTGTCATGAATATCCGTATACTGGAATTGCTTTTCCATCGTCGATTTACGCTTGCAGATGAAATCAATCTCATGCCGGTATTGCGGATGGCGCAGGTATAGGCTCTTCAGCGCCGTCATCTCATTGTCGATACGCGTCTTGATCTCGTCAGGCAGGGACTCGCTGAGGATGATGACGATGTCGATATCCGACCCCTTCACCATCTCTCCGGAAGCAACGTGCTCGCGTGGCTCATTGTGAGCGAGGAAATACGCAAGGTCACCGGCAATAAACGCGCAGAGCTGGCTGCGCACCTCGCGGCCGAGGCTGACGAACAGCTGCTTCATCACCTGTTGGGCGACGCTGATCTTCTCGCGGCTGATCTCACGGTGCATGTTGGACAACGTCCCTTGCCGCTCGATCATCTGGTCCCTTTGCCCGGGCAGGCCGAACAAGGAGAAGGACAGGAAATCCCGCTGGATCGAGGGGCTAAGACGCACCTGGTCATTCCGCGTGATGTCGTAGCGCAAATAATAGCTGGCGAAGTGGGAGACGTGGAAAGTCCGGCTGCGATAGCAGGTCTGCCACAGGGCCAGCGCCGGCACGTCGGGCATTTCCATGGCGAGTTCCTTGCCGATCATCGGGCCCTTTGCGGCGATCAGCTGAACAACCCGGCTTTCGATTTCTTCTAGGTCGGTTGTGGACAAGCGGCGCTCCTCTGCTCCGAGATTCGGAGCAGACTAGCCGCAGCTGCCCGTCGGCGCCAACATGAAGTCACCGAAGGGCCAGCTATGGATTTTGGCGCGCTACTCGACCGTGACCGACTTGGCGAGGTTGCGCGGCTGGTCAACATCCGTGCCTTTTGCCACCGCGACGTGATAGGCCAGCAGCTGAAGCGGGATCGCCGCGAGGATGGGCAGTGTGAAATTGTCTCCGTCAGGCAGGCGGATCACATGGTCCGCACGGTTGCCGGCCATCGCGATACCGGCATCGTCGGAAATCAGGATCACTTTCGCGCCGCGGGCGCGGACCTCCTCGACGTTCGAGATGGTTTTTTCGAACAGCTCGTCCTTCGGCGCGACAACAACGACCGGCAGGTCTTTCTCGATCAGGGCAATTGGCCCATGTTTCAACTCGCCGGCGGCATAGCCCTCTGCGTGGATGTAGGACACTTCCTTCAACTTCAGTGCACCTTCCAGGGCCAGCGGGTAGTACCGCCCCCGGCCCAGGAACAGGACATCGTTCGCCTGGGTCAGCGTCTTCGCAATCTCGGCGATCTGTTCCTGAGATTCCAGCGCTTCGGTGACTTTGCGCGGCAGGGCCAGCAGGTTCTTCACCGCCTTGACCTCATCGCCCGGCAGCAGATGGCCGCGGGCCCGCGCGGCGGCGAGCGCCATGACCGCCAGAACCGACAGCTGCGCCGTAAAGGCTTTGGTCGAGGCGACGCCGATTTCAGGCCCCGCATGGGTCGGCACAACGGCGCCCGCTTCGCGCGCGATGGAACTTTCCGGCACGTTGACGATCGCCACAGCGGTGGTTCCGTTCTGGCGGCAATAACGCAGAGCGGCCAGCGTGTCGGCGGTCTCGCCGGACTGGCTGACAAACAGGGCCGGGCCAGACTGGGGCAGCACCGGCTGGCGGTAGCGGAATTCGGACGCGATATCCGTTTCGAACGACAGGCGGGCGGCCTGTTCAAACCAGTATTTCGCCGTGAACGCGGCATAGTAAGCAGTGCCGCAGGCAATCGCGACAGCGCGGTCAGCGGCGGTGAAAGATGCGGTTGCCACCGTGCCGATGTCCAGCGTGCCGGCCACCTGGTCGACATAGGGCATGATCGACCGCGCGATCGATTCCGGCTGCTCGTGGATTTCCTTGAGCATGAAGTGGTCATATTCGCCGCGCTCAATGAGGGCATCATTGACGGCGGACGCCACACGCTTGCGGTTCACCCGCTCGCCACGTGCATTGCGGATGTCGAAACTGTCCGGCGTGAGGACGCACCAGTCGCCCTCCTCCAGATAGGTCACGTCGCGCGTGAACGGCGCCAGCGCAATGGCATCAGAGCCGAGATACATCTCCCCGTCGCCATAGCCGAGCACCAGCGGGCTACCGCGCCGGGCGCCCATCATCAGGCCTTCCTGTCCATCGAAGATGACGGCAAGGGCAAACGCGCCTTCAAGTTCGGCCAGCGTGGCCTCGAAAGCGTCGACCGGGTCGGCACCCTCGCTGATCTTCTGGTCCAGCAGCTGCGCGATCACTTCGGAGTCGGTTTCGGATTCAAACGTCCGTCCGGCAGCCTGCAAGGTGTCCCGAAGCTCGCGGAAATTCTCGATGATGCCGTTGTGGACGATCGCGACACCGCCGGCCATGTGCGGGTGGGCATTGCTTTCGTTTGGCTTGCCGTGCGTTGCCCAGCGCGTGTGCGCTATGCCGGTGGTGGCATTCATCGGCTGTTCGCGAAGCAGCGATTCGAGATTGACGATCTTCCCGGGCGCCCGCCGACGGTCGAGCCCGCCTGCAGCAGTTACGGCGATGCCGGCACTGTCATAGCCGCGATATTCCAGGCGCTTCAGACCATCGATCAATCGACCGGCAACAGGCTCTTTACCTGAAATCGCAACAATTCCGCACATAATCTACTCCGCTCCTGGCTGAGCTTTACCTAGACCCTGCCAAAACGGCAGAACAATGAAACTTTGTGAGCAATTGTGACAACGCCCTGCCCCGGATTCGCCGGGATTCCCAACACCCATGGGCATGACAACAAATTCGCAAGGGGAGAATCGCATGCTCCGGGAGATTGAAATTGCAGTTGTGAGCCTGTCACAACAGTCCGGCACGCCTGAAACAGGCGCTGCCATAAGTGCATCTGAATGCTAGGTTAAGTTCCAACTTGACCCGGCTTTTGCATATAGCCCCTGCAAGTATTACGGAGCCCGGACTATTGCCCAGACTAACCCACCTCGACAGGCTGGAAGCCGAAAGCCTCCACATCATCCGCGAAGTCGCCGCCGAATGTGAAAACCCGGTGATGCTGTACTCCGTCGGGAAGGATTCCGCCGTGATGTTGCATCTGGCGATGAAGGCATTCTACCCGTCCCGTCCGCCCTTCCCGCTGATGCATGTGGATACGACGTGGAAGTTCCGCGAAATGATCGAGTTTCGCGACCGCAAGGCTGCCGAGATGGGCATGGACCTCATCGTCCACATCAATGAAGAAGGCGTGCGCGAAGGCATCGGCCCGTTCACCCACGGCTCTGCCGTCCACACCGACATCATGAAGACCCAGGCGCTGAAACAGGCGCTCGACAAATACAAGTTCAGCGCGGCCTTTGGCGGGGCCCGCCGTGACGAAGAGAAATCGCGCGCCAAGGAACGGATCTTCTCCTTCCGCTCTGCCGAGCACCGCTGGGACCCGAAACGCCAGCGACCGGAGATCTGGAATGTCTTCAACACCCGCATCCATCCGGGCGAAAGCATCCGGGTCTTCCCGCTCTCGAACTGGACCGAGCTCGACATCTGGCAATATATCCGCCGCGAAGGCATCGAGATCGTGCCGCTCTATTTCGCGGCCGAGCGCCCTGTCGTGAACTGGAACGGCGTCGACATCATGGTCGACGACGACCGCATGCCGGAAGACCTGGCCAGGACGGCCGTCAGGAAATCCGTCCGCTTCCGGACACTTGGCTGCTATCCGTTGACCGGCGCCGTCGAAAGCACGGCGGCCACACTTGAAGATATCATCCAGGAAATGCTGCTGACCACGACCTCCGAACGTCAGGGCCGCGTGATCGACGCGGACCAGTCGGCGTCGATGGAAAAGAAAAAGCAGGAGGGCTATTTCTGATGCGCCTCACTGACGACCTCATCGCCACCGATATCGGCGCGTATCTCGAAAAGCACGAGAACAAGTCGCTCCTGCGGTTCATCACCTGCGGATCCGTGGATGACGGCAAGTCGACCCTGATCGGCCGCCTTCTCTACGATTCGAAGATGATCTTCGAAGACCAGCTCGCCTCGCTGGAAGCGGATTCAAAGAAAGTCGGCACCCAGGGCGAAAACATCGATTTCGCCCTGCTGGTCGACGGGCTCGCCGCCGAACGGGAACAGGGCATCACCATCGATGTTGCCTACCGTTTCTTCGCCACGGACAAACGCAAATTTATCGTCGCCGACACGCCCGGCCACGAACAGTACACGCGCAACATGGCAACCGGCGCTTCGACGGCAGACGTTGCCATCCTGATGATCGATGCCCGCAAAGGCATCCTGACACAGACGCGCCGGCACGCCTTCATCACGACGCTGCTCGGCATCCGCCGCCTCGTCCTCGCGGTGAACAAGATGGACCTGGTCGGCTATGACGAGACGATCTTCAACGACATCGTCGATGACTTCTACGCCTTCGCGGACGAGCTTGCGACCGACCTTGAGATCCAGCCAATTCCGATGTCGGCCCTCGCCGGGGTTAACATCACCAGCCGATCCAATGAAACGGATTGGTACGAAGGCCCGGCCCTCATGGAATATCTGGAAAACGTTCCGGTAGGCGACCGGCGCCTCAGCGCTGCCTTCCGCATGCCCGTGCAATGGGTGAACCGTCCGAACCTCGATTTCCGTGGCTTCTCAGGCCAGATCGCATCCGGCACGGTGAAGCCCGGCGACCGGGTCAAATCCATGCCGTCCGGCAAACAATCCACCATCGACCGCATCGTGACGGCCGATGGCGACCTGCAGGAAGCCATCGCCGGCCAGTCCGTGACGCTGACCCTGACGGACGAAATCGACGCCTCGCGCGGCGACGCCATCGTGACAGCGGATGATCCCACCGAAGTGTCCGACCAGTTCCAGGTCCGTATCCTCTGGATGAACGAGGCCCCGCTCCTGCCGGGCCGGCGTTACCTGCTGAAGATCGGCGCCAAGACGGTCACCGCGACCGTGAACGCTCCGAAATACGGCATTGACGTCAATACCTTGTCAGACGTTCCTGCAAAAACGCTCGAACTGAATCAGATCGGTGTGACGACGATCTCGCTCGACCAGCCGATCACGTTCGACCCTTATGACGTCAATCGCAATCTCGGCGGCTTTATCCTGATCGACCGGATGAGCAATGACACAGTCGGCCTGGGTCTGATTGATTTTGCCCTGCGCCGCGCGTCCAACATCCATTGGCAAGCCATGGATGTGGACCGGAACGCATTGGCCGAACAGAAAGGCCAGAAACCTGCCGTGCTCTGGTTCACGGGCCTGTCCGGATCGGGGAAATCCACCATTGCAAACGCGCTGCAGAAGCGGCTGTTCGCCATTGGCAAACATTCCTTCTCACTGGACGGCGACAATGTCCGCCACGGCCTGAACCGCGATCTCGGCTTTACCGATGCGGACCGTGTGGAAAATATCCGCCGGGTCGCCAATGTCGCCAAGCTGATGTCCGACGCCGGTCTCATCACGCTCGTCTCCTTCATCTCCCCCTTCCGGGCCGAGCGGCGCATGGCCCGGAACCTGATGGAAGACGGCGAGTTCATCGAGATCCATGTCGACACGCCGCTCGACGTCGCCGAGCAGCGTGACGTCAAAGGCCTCTATAAGAAGGCGCGTTCAGGAGAGATCAAGAATTTCACCGGTATATCGAGCCCCTATGAAGCACCCGAGAATCCGGAGCTCCGGATTGACACGGTGGACCGGAGCCCTGATGACGCTGCCGAGGAAATTCTGGACTACCTCCGGGAGAACGGCTTCCTCGGCGCCTGACAACAGGCGTCAGCCGGAGTGAGGCCAAAGCCGGCGACGGCGAAAGGAAGACCATGCGGATCTATCCCGTAATCATGTGCGGCGGCGCGGGCACGCGTCTCTGGCCGGTGTCCGTGCAGGCGCACCCCAAACAGTTCCACCGGCTGGTGACCGACAAGACGGTGTTCCAGGACACCGTCCTGCGGCTGAAGGGCGAAGATTTCGCCCCGCCGGTCATCATCTCCAACCAGCGTTATGCAGGTCTTGTCCGGGAGCAACTGGCCGAAATCGGCGTGGAGCCGGGCGCCGTGATCCTTGAACCCATGGCACGCAATACGGCGGCCGTCGCGGCCGTTGCGGCCCGCCACATCGCCGAACAGGATCCGGACGGCCTCGCCCTGCTGCTGCCGTCTGACCATTTCATCGGCCAGCCCGATGTCTTCGTTTCGGCTGTGACCGAGGCGGCCCGGATGGCCAAGTCCGGCCATATCACCACTTTCGGAATCAAGCCCGACCGGCCCGAAACGGGCTTCGGATACATCCAGCGCGGCGAGGCGATTGACGGCGCGCTCTACACGGTGACGGAATTCAAGGAAAAGCCGAGCGCTGAAACCGCGATGAAATATATCGCCGATCCGGCTTTCAGCTGGAATGCCGGTATCTTCCTGTTCCCGGCGTCCGTGATGATCGACGAACTCGAGACTCATGCACCGGACATCCTGGATGCTGCGTCCGCGGCGCTCGAAGCGGCCACGCATCCGGACGGCAACATCCTGCTCGATCCCGAATGCTTCATGGCTGTCCGCTCCACCTCTGTGGACTATGCAGTGATGGAGCAGACCTCCAAGGCCGCGATCTACGCGCCGCTGGACTGCCAATGGAACGATATCGGCACATGGGGAATGATCGGCGCGATCCGCAAGCAGGACAGCGCCAATCCGCCGGTTTCCATCGATGCCGAGGGCTGTACGGTCCTGTCGGATGCCGACCATATGGTGGCGCTTGTCGGCGTGCAGGATCTCTGCGTCGTCGTGGACGGCGGGCGCATCCTGGTGGCCTCGAAGGACCGGACGCAGGATGTCGGCAAAGTGGTGTCCGCGCTGCGCGACTCGGGCCGTGACGACCTGCTCTGAACAGGCTGCCCCAGCGTGACAGGCTCCCAAAACTGAATCGTGTGATAAATTCCGTCTTGCTGTACTGCAGCGGGAGGAAAAAACATGTCGGATTCCAAAGGGACCGATGCAGGAAAAGCACCTGCAAAAACAACGAAATACGATGCCGTGATCGTCGGCGCAGGCTTTGCCGGCATGTACATGCTGCACAGGCTGCGCGGCATGGGACTGAACGCGCACGTCTTCGAGGCGGGCAGCGACGTCGGGGGGACCTGGTTCTGGAACCGGTATCCCGGCGCGCGCGTGGACATCGAGAGCCAGGAGTACTCCTTCTCCTTCTCGAAAGACCTGGAAGAAGAATGGCAGTGGACCGAGCGTTATGCGCCGCAGGGCGAGCTTCTGGACTATGCCAATCACATCGCAGACCGGTTCGACCTGCGCCGCGATATCAGCTTCAATACGCGTGTTGAGTCCGCACGATACGATGACCAGTCCGGACTATGGCGGATCATGACGGACCAGGGCGAGACCATCGAGGCACGATACTGTGTCATGGCGACGGGCTGTCTCTCGGCTGCGAAAACACCGGACATTCCGGGCGCCGGAAATTTCAAGGGCGAGACGCTGAGCACGGCCACCTGGCCCGATGACACCGATCTCACAGGCAAGCGGGTCGGCATCATCGGCACCGGCTCGTCCGGCATCCAGACGATCACAACCATCGCGCCTCAGGTCGAAGAGCTCTACGTCTTCCAGCGCACACCGAACTACAGCGTACCGGCGCACAACCGCCCGCTGGATCCGTCGGTGCGGGAAGACTGGCTGGCCAACCGGGAAGACTACCGCCAGCAGCAGAGGGAATCCGGCATCGGGATCGTGGCGCTGGAAGCGGGCGAAGACCTGGCCCTGGAGCAATCGGAAGAGGACCGCCAGCGCGAATTCGAGCGCCGCTGGGCGAAGGGCGGCTTCTGCGTCGGCGCGCCTTATGCCGATACGGGCGTCGATCCGGCGGCCAACAAGCTGCTGGCAGATTTCGTTGCCGGCAAGATCCGCGGCATCGTCAAGGATCCGCACACGGCAGACCTGCTGATCCCGAAGACCTACCCCTTCGGCACGAAGCGCCTGGTCGTCGATACGGGCTATTTCGAGGTCTACAATCAGGACAATGTCCACCTGATCGACCTCAACGAGACACCGATCGAGACGATCACCGAAACCGGCCTGCGCACCAGCGAGCGCGACTATGAATTCGATACGCTGATCTACGCCATCGGCTTCGACGCGATGACCGGCGCCCTCGACCGGATCGACATTCGCGGGCGGGACGGCCTGAAACTGAAAGACAAATGGGCGGCTGGCCCGCTCACCTATCTGGGCCTCACCGTGTCCGGCTTCCCGAACATGTTCATGATCACCGGGCCTGGCAGCCCGTCAGTCCTGTCCAACATGATCGTCTCCATCGAACAGCATGTGGACTGGATTGCCGACTGCATCCACGACATGGGCGAACGCCAGCTGACCGTGGTCGAGGCAACCCCGGAGGCCGAGGCCGAATGGGTGGCGCATGTCAACGAGATCGCCGACACCACGCTCTACCCCCAGGCCAATTCCTGGTATCTCGGCGCCAATGTTCCCGGCAAGCCGCGCGTGTTCATGCCCTATGTGGGCGGCGTCGGCGTCTATCGCGAAGTCTGCGATGAGGTGGCAGCGAACGGCTACAAGGGATTCACACTGTCACGCGCGCCGGCGGAAGCCTCCTGAAACCGGCGCCCGGATTGACCTAAGGGGTTTCCCCGGCGTCCCGTCTCGAATCCTGCCCGATCCCGCGATAAGCAGGGATCAGGCATAATGATATTCGGGAGCGAACGATGGCCAAAGGGGATCTTCCTGTTCTTGTCGGCGTGGGGCAAAGCCTCAGCCAGTGGGACGGCACAGCCGGGCCAGCCGGGGCACCTTCCCCGCTGTCGCTGATGGTGGACGCGTCCAAGGCGGCGCTGGACGACACTGGCGCGGCGGGCATCGCGGGCGCGATCGACACGCTCGCCGTGGTTCGCATCTTCGAGGATTCGGTGCGCGGCGCCCCTCACCCGCACGGGCACAATACGAACCTGCCCGGCACGCTGGCGCGTGACATCGGCGCGGCGCCCGCCAATCTGATCTACGAAACCGTCGGCGGTCAGAGCCCGCAGGCCCTCGTCAATGAAATGGCCGCGAAAGTCTTCGAAGGCGAAATCGAGTGCGCGCTGATTTCCGGCTCTGAGGCCAACCGCGCCTCCAAGGGCGCGCGCCGCAATGGCGTGGAGATCAACTGGGCGGACGAGGCGGACGCCGAGTATGAAGATCGCGGCACCGGCCCGATGATGCTGAGCCGCGAAGAGATCAAGCACGGCATCGTCGCCCCGGCCTATTTCTACGCCATGTTCGAAAACGCCATCGCAGGCCGCGAAGGCCGCTCGCGCAGCGAGCATCGCAAAGCCATGGCAGAACTGTTCCAGCCCTTCACGGCCGTCGCCGCCAAGAACCCCTACTCCCAGTTCCCGGTGGAACGTTCCGTCGAATTCCTGTCGACGCCGTCCAAGGCGAACTACGAATATGCCGATCCGTTCCTGAAATGGTTCATTGCGCAAGACGCTGTAAACCAGGGCGCCGCCGCCATCGTGATGAGCTCGTCCAAGGCCGACGAGCTTGGCATTGCAGAAGGCAAGCGCGTCTACCTGCACGGCGCGGGCGAAGGCTCGGATGACTTCATCTCCGTCCGCCCCCGGCTCGATGGCTCATTCGCCATGGAAGCCGCGATCTCCCGCGCGCTGGACCAGTCCGGCAAGACGGCCGCCGACATGGCGCATTTCGATCTCTATTCCTGTTTCCCCTGCGCGGTGTTCTCGTCGACCCAGGCATTGGGCGTCGACTGGAAAACCGACAAGCGCCCGCTGACGCTGACCGGCGGCCTGCCCTTCTTCGGTGGCCCGGGCAACAATTACTCCCTGCACGGAATTGCGGAGATGGTTGCAAAGCTGCGCGGCGATGCCGGGGCCTTCGGCCTCGTCCTCGCCAATGGCGGCTGGATGACCAAGGAAGCCGTCGGCGTCTACTCGACCGCCCGGCCGGCAGAGTTCACGCCCGTCGCCCGCTATGCCCGCCCGGCCGAAGAAATTGATGTGTGTTCAGAAGACTGCGTCGCCAAGCTCGAAACCTTCACGGTCACGCATGGCAAGGAAGGCCCGAACAAGGGCATCATCTTCGCCCGCCTGCCGGATGGCCGCCGCGCCCTCGCCAATGCCAGCCCGGCGGCCCTCGCCGTGCTGCGCGAGGATGCAAGCCCCGTCGGCCGCAGCGTGAAGATCATGGTGGAAGGCGAAACCGGCACATTCGACTTCGCCTGATCGCATCAGTGACTTCCGCGGCTTGCCCAGAATGACGGTTTCGCCCAAATTCCGGGCATGACAACGCATTTCAAGAAGTTCGGCGTGATTGGCGGCGGGGCCTGGGGCACCGCCATCGCACAAATGCTGACCCGTGAGGGCCAGGATGTGCTGATCTGGTGCCGTGAGCCGGACGTCGCCGAGGCGATCAACACCGCGCACGAGAACACCGCCTTTCTGTCCGGCGTCGCGCTGAAACCGGCCCTGAAAGCGACCAGTGACCTGGCGGACCTTGCCGGCATGGACGCGGTGTTTGCCGTCGCCCCGGCCCAGCACACCCGCGCCACGCTGAAGGCGCTGAAAGGCACGCTGAAGCCCGGCACGCCGGTCGTGCTCTGTTCCAAGGGGATCGAGCTGGCGACCGGCGAGTTCATGACGCAGGTGCTGAAGGACGAGCTGCCGGACGCCGTACCGGCCGTCATGTCCGGCCCGAGCTTCGCCATTGATGTCGCCCGGGGCCTGCCGACGGCCGTCACCTTCGCCATCGAGGACGAGGCCCTCGGCACCGAATTGATCGCCGCCATCTCGACCCCGACCTTCCGGCCTTATCTCGCGCATGACCTGCTGGGCGCCGAAATCGGCGGCGCGGTGAAGAACGTACTGGCCATCGCCTGCGGCATCGCCCTCGGCAAGGGGCTCGGCCGCTCGGCCCATGCCGCCCTGATTGCCCGTGGCAGCGCGGAGATGACCCGGCTGGCCCTGAAGCTCGGCGCAGAGCGGGAAACCCTGGCGGGCCTGTCCGGCCTCGGCGACCTCGTTCTGACCTGCTCCTCGGAAACCAGCCGCAACATGAGTTGCGGCATGGCGCTTGGCAAAGGTGAGTCGCTGCAAAGCATTCTGGACGCGCGCAACGCCGTGACCGAAGGCGTGGCGACAGCCCCTGTCCTGCGGAAACTGGCCGCAGAACACGGCGTGGAAATGCCGATCTGCGATGCGGTCGCCGCCGTGATCGAAGGCGAGATCAGTGTCGATGAGGCCATTGTCCGCCTGCTGATGCGGCCGAACCGGGCCGAAGCCGTCACCGCCTGAGCTTTACGGCCTGACCTTCCGTCACCTCTGGCAGTGCCGGGGCCGGCTGCTACAGTTCTTCCAAACTCAGGAGGAACGCATGGCTTACGAGTGCTTTGAAGTCACCATCGAAGACAAGATCGCCCACATCCGGATGAACCGGCCCGAGGCGCTGAACACAATGAACAAGGCGTTCTGGAACGAACTGCCGGAAATCATCCACGACATCGACAACAATGCCCGCGCCCGGGTGATCGTGATCTCGTCCACCGGCAAGCATTTCTCCGGCGGCATGGACACGACCGTTTTCACCGGCGACCGCGATGCGCCCAAGCATGACCGCTACATCATGGCCGAAGCCCTGCGCTCGAACATCAAGCATATCCAGCACAGCTTCAGCTGCATGGAAGAGGCGCGCATGCCCGTCCTGTTCGCCCTGCATGGCGGCGTGATTGGCGGGGCGGTGGACATGATCTCCGCCGGGGACATCCGCTGGTGCACCAAGGACGCCTTCTTCTCCATCATGGAAACCAATATCGCCATGACCGCCGATGTCGGCACTTTCCCGCGCCTGCAACGCTACATCCCCGAAGGCTGGGCCAAGCAGATGGCCTATACCGGCATGCGCCTGCCTGCCGCCAAGGCGAAAGAGATCGGCCTCGTCAACGACGTGTTCGACACGCACGAAGAGATGATGGACGCCGTGATGGGCGTCGCCCGCGAGATCGCCGCCAACAGCCCGCTGGCCGTCACCGGCTGCAAGGTGCTGATCAATTACGGCCGCGATCACAACACCGCCGACACGCTGGACTATATCGGCGTCTGGAACGCCGCGATGTTCCCGCCGCCGCACATGGCCGAGGCCTTCAAGGCCCGGATGGAAAAGCGCGATCCGGACTATCCGGAACTGTCGGAGCTACGTGACACGGCGATGTAGGCCGGGTCCGCTCATTGGCTTCGCTGTTTGAGCGGATTTGACTGCACCTGCCTTGAGAGTTCGGGCGGCCGGCGTTTCTGAACGACCGGACGCAGGGCAACGCTGGACCGGATCCGCGTCACTTCTGACAAGCCGGCCAGCCGTTCCGTCAGAAACCGCTCGAACTCCTCAAGTCCGTCTACGGCAACGCGCAGAAGATAATCGGCATCTCCGGTCATGAGGTAACAATCCATGACCTCCGGCGACTGCTCCATGACCTCTTCAAATGAAATCAGGGTTTTGCTGTTCTGATCGACCAGGGAAACCCAGATGAAGACGGAAATCGCCCCGCCCAGCAGCGCCTCGGACAAATGCGCCTGATACCCTTTGATCACGCCGGTCTCTTCCAGTTTCCGGATCCGGTTCACCGTGGGCGTTTGCGACAGGCCGATCACCGCCGAAAGCTCGGAAATGCTGATCCGCCCATGCTCTGTCAGCGAGTCCAGAATTCGGATGTCGATTTTGTCCAACGCAGTCATTTTCACCTCAAATCCAGAATATGGTAGGGAAATAGACAAGTTTTTCGCTGAATGCCAATCCTAATTGGCGGGATTTCCTGAAGCACCGATGGTATTATCGGCGGCAGCAGGCAGGGCCATCCCATCCGGTAACCTGTGACAAAAATCATCGCAGGGAGCAGGCAATGCCGCGTGAGCTGGACCATCTGAAAATCCTGGAACAACGTCTGCTCTGGCTGTCCGCCTGGATGGTGCACAATGCCAATCACCTGCGCCCCAAGGGCGAAGGCGATGTGAAAGTGGGCGGGCACCAGGCCTCCTGCGCCTCGATGGTGTCGATCATGACGGCGCTGTATTTCCACACGCTGCGCCCGGAAGATCGCGTGGCCGTGAAGCCGCACGCCTCGCCGGTGTTCCACGCCATGCAATACATGATGGGCAATCAGAGCCTGGAGAAGCTGAAAGGCTTCCGCGGCTATGGCGGCGCACAATCCTATCCGAGCCGCACGAAGGATGTGGATGATGTGGACTTCTCCACCGGGTCGGTCGGCCTTGGCGTGGCGGAGACCGCTTTTGCATCCGTTGTGCAGGACTATCTCGCCGCAAAGGACTGGGCTGCAGACCGCCCGCTCGGCCGGATGATGGCACTGGTGGGCGACGCGGAGCTGGACGAAGGCAATGTCTATGAATGCCTGCAGGAAGGCTGGAAGCACGAGCTGCGCAACACCTGGTGGATTATCGACTATAACCGCCAGAGCCTCGACGGCGTGGTCCATGAAGGCCTGTGGGAAAAGATCGAGTCGATCTTCAAGGCCTTCGGCTGGCGCGTCGTCGTGTTGCGCCATGGCGCCCTGCAGCGGGCCGCGTTCGAGGAACCGGGCGGCGAGGCGCTGAAACGCTGGATCCAGTCCTGTCCGAATGCGGATTACTCAGCGCTGACCTATCAGGGCGGCGCCGCGTGGCGGGGGCGCCTGATGGATGACCTCGGCGACCAGGGCGATGTCACTGCCCTGCTCTCGAAACGCAGCGACGAGCAGCTGAGTGCCCTGATGAACAATCTGGGCGGCCAATGCCTCGAAACGCTGACGGAGGCGTTCGACAGCATCACAGACGACCGGCCAACGGTGTTCCTCGCCTACACGATCAAGGGCTGGGGCACGCCGCTGGCGGGCCACAAGGACAATCATGCCGGCCTGATGAACCCGGCCCAGATGGCGGACTTCCAGCAGCATATGGGCGTGCCGGAAGGTGAGGAATGGGAGACACTGGCGACCGTCGAAGACAAGGACGGGATGAACGCCTTCCTCGGCAAAGTGCCTTTCTTCGAGGCGGGTCCGCGCCGCTTCACCGCGCCGAAAGTAGAAAGCCCCGGCCCGGTCTTCCTGGACGACCGCTCGCTCTCCACGCAGGCCGGCTTTGGAAAGATCCTCGATGCGCTGGCCAAGGGCGACAGCGAGATCGCGGACCGGATCCTGACGGCCTCCCCGGACGTTACCTCGTCCACCAATCTCGGCCCCTGGGTGAACCGCCGTTCCCTCTTTGCCCGGACGGAAAAGGAAGACACGTTCCGCCAGCAGCGCATCCCCTCGACGCAGAAATGGCAGTTCTCCCCAGCCGGTCAGCATATCGAGCTCGGCATTGCGGAGATGAACCTGTTCCTGTTGCTCGGCGCGGCAGGCCTGTCCCATTCCCTGTTCGGCGAACGCCTGATCCCCATCGGCACGGTGTATGATCCGTTCGTCGCCCGCGGCCTCGATGCGCTGAACTATGCCTGTTACCAGGACGCGCGCTTCATGATCGTGGGGACGCCGTCCGGCGTGACGCTCGCCCCTGAAGGCGGCGCCCACCAGTCCATCGGCGCGCAGCTGATCGGGATGAGCCAGGATGGCCTTGTCAGCTTCGAGCCGGCCTATCTCGACGAGCTGTCCATCATCATGGACTGGAGTTTCGACTATTTGCAGCGCAGCGGCGAGAACGACCCGGACGAGCGCACCTGGCTGCGCGACGAGACCGGCGGCTCGGTCTATCTGCGCCTGACCACGCGGCCGCTGGAACAGTTGGGCGTCAAGGCGCGCGACGATGCCGACTTCCGGCGCGGCGTGGTCGATGGCGGCTACTGGCTGCGCGAGCCGGGCCCGAACTGCGAAGTCGTCATCGCCTATCAGGGCTGTGTCGCCCCGGAAGCGATCGAAGCGGCAGGCCGGATCGGCAATGACCGCCGCGACATCGGCGTGCTGGCCATCACCTCGGCTGACCGGCTGAACTCAGGCTGGACCGCGGCCCGCCGGGCCCGCGCCCGCGGCCACCAGGAGGCGACCAGCCAGATCGAACGTCTGATGGCGGATGTTCCGCGTGATGCAACGCTGATCACCGTGACGGACGGTCATCCCGCCACGCTTGCCTGGATCGGCTCTGTCATGGGACACCAGACGGCACCGCTTGGCGTCGAACACTTCGGCCAGACCGGGACGATTGGCGATCTCTACCGCCACTTCATGATCGACGCAGACGCCATCGTCGCCGCCGCAAACTACCTGTCTGCGGGACGGCGCATTGGCCTCAGCATGAGATAGGCAGGATCAGGCCGCCGAGCGGACCAGTTCGAAATGCGACCGCACGGACGGCTTTTCGTCCGGCGTGGTCACGCGGCCGGTTTTCACCAGTTCGATCATGTGGCCCAGCACAGACATGGCCGCCGCAGGATGCAGGCGCTTGTCCACGTCCTTGTACATCTCTTTCACCATGTCGGGGATCGAATGCTCGCCAAGGGAAAGATGATGCAGGATCGCCCGTTCCCGTGCACGGCGGTGCTCGGCATATTCGGTGATGAAATGTTCGACGAAGTCACGTCCTTTCACCGGGTCGCCATGCGTCGGGTAGAGCGCGTCGAACTTCTTCTCACGGATCTTTTCCAGGCTGCGCATATAGTCGCCCATATCGCCATCCGGCGGCGCCACAACCGTGGTTGACCAGCCCATGATATGGTCGCCCGACAGGCAGGTATTTTCTTCGCGCAAGCCGAAACAGAGATGGTTGCAGGTGTGTCCGGGTGTTTCGATCACGTCCAGCGTCCAGCCAGGGCCGGAGATGACATCCCCATCGCCAACTTTGACATCCGGCATGAAACCCAGATCGTCTGCACTGCCAAGCTCGCCCTTGGCCGTCGGGATACCGCAATTCTTTGCATAGGTCTTGCAGCCTGCCCATTCGGCAAGTGGCTGGGCCAATGGCGAATGATCGGAATGGCCATGGCTGACCAGAACGTGGGTGACGGTCTCACCCTCCAGCGCCTTTTTCAGCGCCTCGAAATGTTCCGGCTGCTCAGGCCCCGGATCAAGCACTGCCACTTCGCCATGCCCGATGATGTAAACACCGGTGCCGACATAGGTGAACGGGCCGGGATTGTTCGCGATCACCCGGCGGATCAGGGGCGTCATCTCCTGGACGACCCCGTACTCGAATTCCATTTCCTTGATATAAGGGATAGCCATGTGCAGTCTCTCGAAATTCAGTCTGCAGACTTATCCTTATCGCCGCTTCGGCGCAAACCGTGTACCGAAGGCCTGGGCCATGCGGCGCGTCGCTCTCAGCTTGGAACCAAGCTTCAACGCCACTGGCGGGCCCATGTCGGTCTTGTTCGCATCGACGATATAGAGTCGTCCGCTGTTGCGATCACGTAGACAATCAATGCCGCCCCAGTCCAGTCTCATTTCCTTCGCAAAGCGCTCGATCACGGTGATTTCATCCGCCGTGTAACAATTGCGAGGTTCGTCGAGCAGTACCTGGGCGTTCTCGTTCGCGAAACGACGTTCCAGCGGCCGGCGCTTGCGGAAGACCACGACAGGCGATCCATTCACGAGGCAGCAGCGGAGGTCTTCAACCAGCCCGCCTTCAATCTCGTTATCGACCAGCACCTGGTAACATTTGCCGGGAATCGCCTCATCCAGCGGGCCTTCCAGAACCCGCCCGTCATGGGCCGCGTTCAGTTCGGACTTTTCTACCATCCGGCCGGTATAGGTTGTCGGGTCGACTGCGAGCGAATAGCCCGCCGCCTTTTCAAAGGCGACGCCGACCTTGGACTTCGACACATCATGGCACTCGAAATTGACGAGGCGCGCGCCGTCCTTGACGTCCGGCAGCTTGTTGTTCGTTTCAGTACAATCATCGAACTGCATGACGATGTCGGCCTTGGTGACATCGTCGATCAGCTTCGCGCCAGCGACATGCATCACCGGCCAGATGAAATACCAGGGGCGCGGCTTGTCCGGGTAGAAAGCGATGGTTGGGCGCTTGTGCCCCTCGATCCGGCGCCAGATGCGCCAGGACTGCGCTGCACCGTAGAAAGTGAGCCAGGTGAAAACGTCGTTGATCAGTGAGAACGTCAGCGGAATACGCGCGCCGGTTTTCTTCACCAGCATGGCGCCGTCGTCGTACTTGAAATCGGTCAGCCACAACCGGTCTGTCATGCTGTACTCTCCTGACTGGCGAACCCTGCCTTGCAGACGGGTTCGCGGCCGGTTTCCTGCCTCGCACGCCGCCAGCTCACTGACAACACACTTAATGCGGCGCAATTGTGATCACCGGCCATACGGAAAGGCCCTTAGAGCAGTGATTCGATGCTGGACAGATCGTAGCCCGCACCTGCTGCGGCGTCGACGATTTCCTGCCCTGTCCCCTGGCCGGAATGGGTCAGGGCCCAGGCGGTGATACAGCGTGTCCCCGTGCGGCAATACGCCAGGACGGGCTGGGGCGCCTCGTTGAGGATACCGCCCATGCGCTCAACGATTTCGGGCGTCGGAGCGCCGGAAAAGGGCAACGCCACGAACGTCAGCCCAAGCGCTTCCGCCTTCGCCCGGATCGGCCCCATCCGGGGTTGTTCGATGCCACCTTCGCCGTCCGGCCGGTTGGCGATAATGGTCTTGAAACCGGCTGCGGCGATCTCTTCGACATCGTTTTCTGAAATTTGCGGAGCAACGGCGAATGCGTCTGTTACGCGGCGTATATCAGCCATTTGGGAGGGTCCTGTCTGTTGAGACGGTCTTGATCGATTCGGATACCTAGCTAAGGAAGGATACCCGTTCTGCCAAGGTTTTGGTGGAACACCTTTTCGCTATGGCCCTGCTACAACGACGGAAATTTGCCCTTGTCCACCCTGCAGCGCGCCCTCAGCCGGATCCCATGGGCCTACACAGCCCGCCGCCTGCTGATCGCCATCCCAACCATGCTGGCCATCATCACCATGGCCTTCCTGATGATGCGCGCGGCCCCTGGCGGGCCATTTGACGGGGAACGCAAGCTGCCGGCGGCCACGGAACAGGCCATCGCGGCCAAGTTCGGTTTCGACAAGCCGCTTCACGAGCAGTATTTCAACTATGTCGGCGGCGTGCTCCACGGCGATTTCGGCCCCTCCTACAAGACGCTCGGCAAGAGTGTGAACGACCTGATCGCCGACGGCCTGCCGATTTCCCTCACCATCGGATCCCTGGCGATGATCCTCGGCATAACGATGGGAACGTTGCTCGGTGTTTTTGCCGGACTCAGGCAGAACTCCTCGGCCGACTACGGCGTCATGGGCCTCGCCATGTTCGGCATATCCATCCCGACCTTTGTGACCGGGCCGATCCTGATTCTGATTTTCGCCCTTGGCGCCGGCATTTTTGCCGTTGGCGGCCTCGGCACCTACCCCAATATCGGCATGAACTGGCACAACATGACCCTGCCGGTCATCACGCTGGCCTTGCCGCAGATCGCCATCATCTCGCGTCTCATGCGCGCCTCGATCATCGAGACGATGCGCTCCAACCATATCCGCACCGCCCGCTCGAAAGGCCTGTCGGAGCGTCAGGTGATCGCCCGGCACGCCCTGCCCGCGGCCCTGCTGCCGCTGATCTCCTATGCCGGCCCGGCCATGGCACGGGTCATGACCGGCTCGGTCGTGATCGAGAAGGTTTTCGGCCTGCCGGGGCTCGGATCCTATTTCGTCAATGGCGCGCTGAACCGTGACTACACGCTCGTGATGGGCGCGATCATCGTTTACGCCGGCCTGATCGTGATCCTGAACCTTGTCGCCGACATCCTTTACGCGGTGCTCGATCCGAAAGTGAAGTACGACTGATGAGCCAGGCTGACCCGCTTCTCGATCCCACCGGCCGCGTGGAACCCGTCAACCAGGCGATCGCCGGCGGCCGTTCCCTCTGGGACGATGCCCGCGCCCGCCTGTTCCACAACAAGGCCGCTGTCGCCTCGATGTGGGTGCTGGGGGTGATGATCATCATCGCCGTTATCGGGCCGATGGTCTGGGTCCACGATTACCGCACGATTTCCGGCGCCCGGGCCATCGCGCCCACATTGGACAACTGGCACATCCTCGGCACAGACCTTCAGGGCCGCGACCTGCTGGCCCGCCTGATGATCGGCCTGCGCATCTCGCTGATGGTCGGCGTGGTTGCGACCGCGGTCAGCCTCGTCATCGGCGTGACCTGGGGCGCGACGGCCGGCTATCTCGGCGGGCGGGTCGACAATCTGATGATGCGCATCGTGGATGTGCTCTATGCCCTGCCCTTCATCTTCTTCGTTATCCTGCTGCTGACCGTGTTCGAACGGAACATCTTCCTGATCTTCGCAGCCATCGGCGCGATCGAGTGGCTGACCATGGCGCGGATCGTTCGCGGCCAGACGCTTGCCATCAAGGGCAAGGAGTTCATCGAGGCCGCCCGCGCCGCCGGCGTGAGCCGCCGCGCCATCATCCTGCGTCACATCCTGCCGAACGTGATCGGCCCGGTGGCGGTCTATGTGACCCTGACCATTCCGGTCGTGATCCTCGCAGAGAGCTTCCTGTCCTTCCTCGGCCTCGGCGTGAACGAACCGCTGACATCGCTCGGCGTGCTGATCTCGGATGGCGCATCCCGCATGGAAGAAAAGCCGTGGATGCTGCTCGCCCCGGCCGGAACGATGGCCGTCACCCTGCTCTGCCTGAACTTCATCGGCGACGGCCTGCGCGACGCGCTGGATCCGAAAGACCGCTAGGCGGCTTGCCTGTTCACAACAGGCTGGGCACACTCCCGGAATCGGGAGGACAATCCATGCACCGGACAACAGCCCTCGGCGCTGTGATGCTCAGCCTTGCGCTGGCCAGTGCACCGATTGCGTTTGCCTCCCCGCCAGTGGAGACCGCCATGCCCGCAGCCCAATCCCGCACATTCGAATCGTTCGACGGCGCCACGATTTCCTATCTCGACCTCGGCGAAGGGCCGGTCGTCCTGCTTCTTCACGGCTTTACCGCGAATGCGGACCTGAACTGGGTCCGGCCGGGCATTGCGCAGAAGATCGCGGATGCCGGCTATCGCGTCGTCGCGCCGGACCTGCGCGGCCATGGCGCTTCGCCGGTGCCGAACGATCCTGCCAACTGGCCGCGCGACGCCATTGCCCGCGACCAGATTGCCTTGATGAAACACCTGAAGGCCGAGCCATTTGCCGTTGTCGGCTATTCCATGGGCGCCATCAGTGCGCTGCGCTACCAGCTGCTCTCGCGCGCCAGCGGGCGGCTGGTGCTGGGCGGCGTCGGCGACACGGTGGCCGACGAAAGCGATGCCAGCCGCAATGACGGATTCCGCGCGGCCATCGAAGCCGCGATGCGCGGAGAGGAAGCGCCTGCAGCAAATGCCATCCTTGCGCGGGCAAAAGCCAGCGGCGGCACGCTGGAAGGCTATCTCGGCGCCCTGTCTGCCCGGCTTTATACCGGACGCGACCTGCTGGAGACGTTCGACCTGCCCGTCCTGGTCATCACCGGCGATCAGGATACGGATAATGGGTCCGGTGACGCGCTGGCCGGGCTCATCCCCGGCGCCCGGTATCAGCAGATTTCCGGCACCCACGTCTCCGCCGTGGGCGATCCGGCCCTGCCCGAAGCGATCATTGCTTTCCTGAACGAAGGGCGCTGAGGCCCCGCCCGCCTAAAGCCGGGCTTCGAAGTCTTCGAGGAACAGTTTCACACGCTTGGCATTGGCGCCGAGATCCGACAGGCCGACACGGCTGACCGAGCGGACATCCACGCGGGAGCCGCCCTCGCCTTCCGGCTGCACCCGGATCAGCACATCATCCTTGAACTCGAACCAGAAGCTCGTGTCCGTCGCTTCGATGCGGCCCTCTTCGGGCTCGGCCGTCACGATGGTCCAGCCCCGGTCGTTCACCGTTTCCAGTGCGGCCTGGTAGGCCATGTCGAACGGCACCGCCGGCAGAATGGCCGTCTCGATGTGCGGATAAGGCGCGGAAACTTCCTTTTTCTGGCGGTCCGGGTCGAATTCGGCCTGTTCCTGCACTTCGGAGACGAGCTTGCCTTCCATGCCCGGCCAGTTGCCTTTGGCGCCATCGGCGATCACCGGGGCGGCTTCGATCTCGTTGTACGCGCCGGTCGAGGCGCGGGCAGAGACAAGCGCCGGGGTCGGCATGATCGGATTGGCCCAGTCGGTCTGGATATCGTGAAGCGGCGGCAGGCGTTTCGCGTTCTCGCCGGTCGCGTAGATCCGTCCCATGGACAGGCCAGACACGAGCAGCGCCCCCAGCGCCAGCATGAATGGCCGCTTGCGCGGGGCCATCACCAGCGAAACGATGATGGCAAGCGCCGAGACAGCAAGCGCTGCCATGACGATTTTCGGGCCCCAGCCCATGGCCAGCGTGCCGAAACCGGTGCGCCAGTCCCAAAGGCCCAGCTTCGTCCCGCCCGCAGCGATGAAGAACCACACCGCGCCGAAAACCGCGAAAGCCAGTGCAAATGCCGAAAACCGGCCGCGCCAGCCGCCATTCTGGTCCGAATTGGTCATGAGGTGCCCTCTCCCTGTTGTCCTGCCGAGGCATACAGCCCCTATACGATCTTGTCGCCCCTGATGGATCAATCCTGCGTGATCCGAACGGGCGTCCCGCCAGCACAGCCGCCCGGACACGCGGGGCGCGCTCCGGCAAATCTCCTGATTGTGGGGCAGGTTCAGCTCGTGTCGGCGGCTGGCCAGGTCTTCAGGGCGTCGATCAGCTGCACGGTCAGCCCGCCGGAAACGACGCCGAGGGCGGCGGGCATGCGGTGCCTGCGGGGGATGGGCGGCACGTGGGGCCGGGCCTCGCCGGCTGCCTGCCAGCGCTGGATCGTGCGGGCGAGGCATTTCGCCCGGCGCTTGTGATGTTTCAGCGTGTCGAGCATGGTCTGCCACCGCGCGATCAGCGGCGCAGCGGGGACAGGCCCGCGGCCCGGAACCGTTACCGGCCCCTTCATAAAGGGCGGGCATGGCCGCGATGGCGCGGGCACCATGGTGAAGATGTAGCGGTAGTCCGCCTCTTCCTGCTTCGGCTCATAATAGTTGCTGCCGATGCGTGGCATCATCGGCGCCAGCTCCATCTGCAGCGCCGCCAGAAAGATCAGACGGCGGAGCAGAACGGCGAGCCGCTTCAGCTCCGCCCGCACGCGCCGGTTCACCGAGACCGCAATCGTCTCAGGCGTCTTGAACAGGTCCACATTCACACCCGCCTCGGCGATGGCGCGGGTGATCGTGTAAAAGGCCTGAGAGAAGAAATCGGTGCGCTCTGTCATGGCGGGAAGATTGCCATGGGAGGTTATCCGGTTGGATAGAGGTGCCAGTCTTCCGTGTGCTGTGTAACAAGTCCGGGCATGCGGGTGGTGGGTATCGCTCCGTTCACTCCACCCTGCCTTGCTGTGCCAATGAAACCTCAAGCTTGGGCAAGCAGCTCCTTCATTCGATTTACTTTCAGATGATATTTTTCCCCTGCATGGATCAGCGCAATAAGCGCTGTCTTGCGGTATACTACTGCCATCTCGTCTTCAGATACCCCAAGCAAGCGATGAACATCGATCTCGATTGCTAGCGGAAGCTCCCCGTCCTTCGGATCGATCTCCTGATAATGAGGCTCCGCCTCGTCTACCAGGCCATAACGTATCGATAGCCCAACCCACTTGAAAGGTGCGCCTTCCAGAAAGCCGGATTGAATCATTTCCTGCTCCAGCTCATCCCGACTACGATTAGCAGCCGTAGCATTTGGCCTGGGCGGTATCCGAGCTTCGGTGAGTGCTATGCCTGATAAAGCAAGTTTTCGATTATGGGCCATTTTTGTATCTTATCGGTCTAGTGGTTTGCTTGGCGGACGCTTATGATAAATGCACTCATAAGTCTGGATAAAGCGTGTTTCATAGGCTCTTGCATCGGCTTTTCCAGCAAGCGTAAGGTGGGTTGAGGTGAAGCCGGAACCCACCGGGTGTACCACCATCCTAAAACATGATTGTGGTGCACGCACCATGCGCCCCGCATGACCTGCCATGATCATACCGGACTATGGCGGATCATGAGCGGCTTGCGGCAGGGTGGAAGCTGAACGCCCGGCCCCCGCCCCGTAAATCCCCTCAATTGCCGGGAGGGCGTTTCTCTGAGACACTGCGGTCAATAAAAAACAGGAGGCTACATTATGCGTAAACTGAGTATCATTCTCATTCCGCTCGCCCTGGCCGGGTGTGAGGCGATGGAAATCCGCGAGTCCCAGAAGGCTCCGCTGGCGCAGCAGATCGACGAAGGCCGCGGCGTTGCCTCCGCCGTCTGCGCAAATTGCCATGGCCTCGACCAGCAGGATGCGCTGCGTGCCGATACGCCTGCGCTGCGCCATGTGCTCAACAATTATGATGCCGACACGCTGCACGATAATTTTGAGGAAGGCCTGAAAATTGGCCACCCGGACATGCCGCAATTCCATTTCGGACCGCTGGGCGCAGATGTGCTGCTGACCTATCTGAAGAGCATTCAGGAACCCATGCCGGCGGAAAGCTGACCGGGGCGGCCTGGCCTCAGCGGCGGCCGGGCCATATCCGTAACATTCACGAATTGCGTTCGGCGCCGCATCGCGCGATCATGGGCCATTATCTGGTAAAGGAGAGCGCCATGCGCCGCCTGATCTATGCCCTCGTTCCGCTGTCCCTGCCCCTGATGGGCTGCGTGCAGACCTCGCCCTATGAACCGGAAATTGCCGAGTTGCAGGCACAAGAGGCACAGGAACTGGGCCTGACCGGCCTGCCCGTGGCCGAGGAAATCGAGCTTGGCCGCCAGGTCGCCGCCTCCCAATGTGCCGACTGCCACGGCATCGACAAGGAAGACGCCCGGCGGACAGATGCCCCGCCGCTGCGCTATATCCTGGCCGATTATGACGGCGACGCACTGGCCGAAGATTTCCGCGACGGGCTGAAAGTCGGCCACCCGGAGATGCCGCAATTCCAGTTCGGGCCGAAAAGCACCGACCTGTTGCTGAGCTACCTGATGAGCATTCAGGAGCCGGACCCGTCAATCCACGTCACCGACGAGGGCTGAGGCCTGATTTCACGGACGCTTACTTGGTCTGGCCGCCGTCCACCGGCAGGATGGCCCCGGTGATGAAGCTCGCCAGCGGGCTGAGCAGGTAAGCGGCAGCCGAGCCGATTTCCTCCGGCTTGCCGAAACGCTGCAGCGGCACTTCGCGGCGGATCCAGCGGTTCCACGAATCGCCGCGCGGACCGGTGGAGCGTTCTTCCCAGTCGCCGCCCGGGAAGATGATATTACCCGGCGCAATCGCATTCACCCGCACGCCGGACGGACCCGCCACGCGGGCCAGTTCCTTGGCGAGATGGTTCATCGCTGCTTTCGACGTGCCATAGGTGACCGGCGTGCCGAGCGCGCCGAGGCCCGCAATGGAGGAGATCATCAGGATCGAGCCCTCGCCGCGCGGTTCCATCCGGCGCAGGCTGGACCGGGCGAGACGGAAGGCACTGTCGAGGTTCTGCTGCAGGCCGGCCGTCCAGGTCTCGTCGTCGACCTCATACCCGGGCGGGCACGGGTGCAGCCCGACATTGGCGACCGCGCCCCAGAGCGGATCGAACTCATGCTCGATCGCCTCGACCATGTCGTCGATGGTGCGGGAGTCGCGCAGATCCCCTGCCCGGGCCCAGACCTTGTGTTCGCCATACTGAGCCGCAAGGCGGGCGCGCTGGGCTTCCAGCGCCTCCTCCCCGCGTGCCGCCATGGCGACCTTTGCACCTTCGGCCAGCAAGGCCTCGACAATCCCAAGGCCGATGCCGCGGCTACCGCCGGCGACAAAGACCACTTTATCCGTCAGGCCAAGATCCATGATGCTTACGCCGTCGGCAGCTTGTAGTCCTTGAACGTGTCGCGCAGGGCCAGCTTGTTGATCTTGCCCGTTGCACCCAGCGGAATGTTGTCGACAAAGGTAATGTCGTCCGGCGTCCACCATTTGGCGATCTTGCCTTCCAGCGCCGCGAAGATTTCCTCCTTGCTCGGAGTTTCGCCTTCGACCGGCTGGATAATCAGCAGCGGGCGCTCATCCCATTTCGGGTGGTAGACACCGATGGCCGCGGCATTGGCGACCTTCGGATGGCCAACGGCGATGTTCTCGATGTCGATGGAAGAGATCCACTCGCCGCCGGACTTGATGACGTCCTTGGCGCGGTCGGTGATCTGCATCGTGCCGTATTGGTCCATGTTCGCCACGTCACCGGTGTCGAACCAGTTGTCTTCGTCCACCACCTTGCCGCCGGCGCCCTTGAAGTAGGCCGCCGCGATGCCTGGTCCGCGGACCAGAAGGCGGCCGGACGTCTCGCCGTCCCAGGCCACATCATTGTGTTCGTCATCGACAATCTTCAGCTCGACGCCGAAGGGCGGACGGCCCTGCTTCAGCTTCTGCGCCATGCGGGTGTCGATGTCGGCATCCAGCATGTGCGGCGGCAGCGTGCCCAGCGTGCCGAGCGGCGAGGTTTCCGTCATGCCCCAGGCGTGGACGACGTCGACTTCATAGTCTTCCTCGAAGGCCCGCAGGATCTTCTCCGGCACGGCCGAGCCGCCGATGATCACCTTGTTCAGGTGCGGCAGCTTCAGGTCGTTTTCCTGCAGATAGGTCAGCAGCATCAGCCAGACGGTCGGGACGGCGGCGGTGATGGTCACCTTCTCCGTATCGAGCAGTTCATAGATCGAGGCGCCGTCCATTTGCGCGCCGGGCATGACCATGTTGGCGCCGGTGGCCGGGCAGCTGAAGGTCAGGCCCCAGGCATTGGCGTGGAACATCGGCACAACCGGCAGCACAACATCGTTCGCGCCCATGCCGATGGCATCGCGCTGCATCGTGATCATCGTGTGCAGCACGTTGGAGCGGTGCGAGTAGAGCACGCCTTTCGGGTCGCCGGTCGTGCCGGAGGTGTAGCAGAGGCCGCAGGCGGTATCTTCCGGGAAGTCACCCCAGCGCACATTCTGCGAGCGGCCGTCGATCCAGATGTCGAACGGCACGGCGCCCAGCGTGTTCTCCGGCATCGTGTCGGCGCCGGCATAGATGACGAAGGACTTCACCGTCGGGATGTTGTCCTTGATGGCTTCGACGATAGGCAGGAAGGTCTTGTCGAAGATCAGAACCTTGTCTTCGGCATGGTTGATGATCCAGGCGATCTGCTCCGGGTGGAGGCGCGGGTTCACCGTGTGCAGCACGGCGCCAATGCCCATGGCCCCATACCAGGAGGCCATGTGGCGTTCGGAGTTCCAGCCGAGCGTCGCGACGCGGTCACCAAGGCCGATGCCTTCATCCTGCAGCGCGGTCGACACCTGTTTCGACATGTCGAACAGGTCGCCATAGGTGGTGCGCTCGATATTGCCTTCCACGCGGCGCGTGACGATCTCGCGGGTCGGGTTGATCCGTTTGGCGTGCTCCAGAATCTTGTTCGTCGTGAGCTGCCAGTCCTGCATCAGGCCTTTCATGCCATATCCTCCGTTGGACGCTTGCCGCGTCGTCATTGTCCTCTAACCGAAGTGTGTGTATTCGCGCGGGTGACGCGAGGCAAGGAAATGAGGGCCGCACCATGAAAAGATATGCATTTTCCGTGTTGTCACTGGCCCTGATCACGGGCTGCGGGGCGGCGCCAACGTCCGGGATGGAGACCAGCAGCGACGCCGCAAATATTTCCCGGGCCGCCCTCCCATTGCCGGAATATTTTGACTGCCTGCGCGAGAACAAGGGCATGGTTATTGCCGCCCATCGCGGCGGGCCGGACACCGGCTTCCCCGAAAACGCGATCGAGACCTTCCAGCACGGTTTCGACAAGGGCATCCGCGTCTTCGAGATCGACATTGCCGAAACCCGCGACGGCGTACTGACCCTGATGCATGACGACCGGCTGAACCGCACGACGACCGGCCGCGGCTATGTCTCCGACACCGACTGGGAAACGATGAGCGGGCTGGAACTGGAGGACAATGACGGGCGGCGGACCGGCTTCCACCCGCCGAAACTGACCGACGCCCTCCTCTGGGCAAAGCGGACCGGCGCCGTGCTGGAGCTCGACAAGAAGCCGACCACCAGTTTCCGCAACATTGCCGCTGCCGTGAAGGCCGCGGACGCGGCGGAGAATGTGATCTTCATTTCCTACAATGACGATCAGGCCGCCGAGATCGCCGCCATCGACCCGGATCTGATGATGACGGCCTCCGCCTATGGGGACCGCGATGTCGCCAAGCTTGAAGCACGAGGCGTCGACCGCACCCGCCTGATCGGCTGGACCGGTGTGGACGAACCGAAACCCTATGCCTGGCAGCGGCTGATGAAGGTCGGCGTCGAACCGGCCTTCGGCACGCTGGGCCGCAAGGGCAAGCGGCTGGACGATGTCTATCTGGCCGATGGCGATGCCAGCGAATACGACGCACTGGCCGCCGACGGCCTCGTCCTGCTGGCAACCGATGAACCCTATCGGGTGGCGGACCTGATCCGCGCCGACGATGTCGGCCGGGAGGCCTGCGGGCGTTAGGCCTTCGCCGCCACTGCGCGCTGCCACACAATGAAGAGCACCGGGACGACGAGTTCGATCCCCATGCCAACCATCAGGTCCTGCGAGGGCGCGCCCATCGTCATGTAGGACACGACGCGGCCAAGGCCGCCGATGAAGATCGCTGCGCTGATCAGGAACAATGTGCGGCCATGCTTTTCAATGGCCGGAATGATCGACCAGAGCAGGAACGCCACGACGAGGTACATGCCGGAAAAGTACCGGTACTGATTGTCGAGATCGACGGCGACGCCTTCGGGCGACAGCCGCCCTGCCCCGCCGAGAAAGCCGAGAAGCGCGAACGCCACCGGGATGAGCGAGAAGACGCCGAGAAAAACCTGCAGGCCGCGTTTCATGGATAACCCCCTGAATGATGCACTGCGCAGCCAGTTATTGCCACGCGAACTGCCAATTCCTAGCCCGGACCTGACGGGCATGGCAATGATTGACCTTACGCCCCGGAAGGATTATGTGACGCGCGGGCTCTGGGACGCCCGCCGCTCGCGAGACGAAAGTCTTACGGTGAAGATCCCCCGGCGCGAAATCGCCGCGACACGCAAAAGACGGAACACCGGTCCAGCCGGCAGTCCCGCGGCAAGGCGAGCCCCGCTGAAAAGCGACTGCCCGGACAAGGATGTTTCCGATGTCTCTCTCATTATCTACCCGCGACCAGGCCAAGGCCCGTGCGCGTGAAATCCGGGCGGACCTGGCCAAGGCCGGAACGCCCATCTCTCATTCCGAAGCCCTTGAATGGGTGGCGAAGGAACTCGGCTATCGCGACTGGAACACGGCCTCGGCCCGCCTGTCGAACATGCCGGAAGTCGTTCTGCAGGTCGGCGATCAGGTGGCCGGGCGCTACCTGAAGCAAGCCTTTGACGGCCGGGTGCTGGCGGTCCGCGAAATGGCGGGCGGCACGGCGTTCGAAGTGACGCTGGAGTTCGATGAACCGGTCGATGTGGTCGAGTTCGACAGCTTCTCCAACTTCCGCCAGCGGATCACGACGACGGTCTCCTCCGGCGGCGTCTCGTTCTCGAAAACGAGCGATGGCGTGCCCCACCTGACGGTGGAGCGCACCTCGATCGGGCTGGTGTGATGGCTGATCCAGCCCGCGCTCGTGCTTCGACTTCGCTCAGCATGAGCGCTTCGGAGGTGCGGCGCGAGAGGGGCTCATCCTGAGCGAAGTCGAAGGATGACGCGGCAGAGTGCCGTGTCTCCCTACGGATAAAGCCGCCCGGTTTCCCAGCCGTCGCCCTTGCGGGTGAAGTGCAAGCGGTCGTGCATGCGGAAGGCCTGGTCCTGCCAGAACTCGATCTCGCTGGGGGTCAGGCGGAAGCCGCCCCAGAATTCGGGACGAGGAATGTCCGGCCCGTCGCCATAAACCTCGGACAGTTCCGCAATGCGCTGTTCGAAGGCGGCGCGGTCGGCCAGCGGGCGCGACTGGTCGGAGGCAATCGCGCTGATCCGGCTCTGCGCGGCGCGGGTGGAGAAGTATTCGTCGGCCTCGGCGTCGGTCACGCGCGCCACCGTGCCGCGGATACGGACCTGACGGCGCAGGCTCTTCCAGTGGAAGCCCATTGCGGCGACCGGGTTTGCGCTGAGCTGCTCGCCCTTGGTGCTTTTGAGGTTGGTGAAGAAGACAAAGCCCGCGGGCGTGACTTCCTTCAGCAGGACGACACGCACATCCGGCATGCCGTCTGCGTCGACCGTGGCGAGCGACATGGCGTTGGAATCGTTCAGTTCCTTGGCGCGGGCTTCGGCCATCCAGTCATTGAACAGGGCAAACGGGTCCGTCACATTCGGGATCAGCGGCTTGCCGGTCGGGTCGGTCGCATATTCTGCGGCGCTGGGGCTCGGGGGAATGATGGCCTTGTCGGTGTTGCTGGTCATGCCGGGAATATCCCTTTGTAGCGGCGTTTTACGGTCTGAATTTGTCGCCGATATAGGCCATCGGGGGCGGAATGCCCACTGTGACACCTACGTATAAGAAACAGGAGCAGGCCGGAATCTGCGGCATCCGCGCAGCACGGCTTGCCCTCGGGCGACAAATTCGCCATGTGGAGGCCATAAATCGTACCCTTGCAAGGAAGGACTCCTCCCGTGAAACAGCCCGTGAAGATTGCCGTAACTGGTGCCGCTGGCCAGATTGGCTACGCCCTCCTCTTCCGTATCGCCGCTGGCGACATGCTCGGACCGGACCAGCCGGTCGACCTTCACCTGCTGGAAATCACGCCGGCCCTCGACGCCCTGAAAGGTGTCGTGATGGAGCTGAACGACTGCGCCTTCCCGCTGCTGAACAACATCGTCGCCACCGACAATGCCGATGAGGCCTTCAAGGATGTCGACTTCGCCTACCTCGTCGGCGCCATGCCGCGGAAACAGGGCATGGAACGCAAGGACCTCCTGTCCGCCAATGGCGGCATCTTCGGACCGCAGGGCAAGGCCATCAACGACAACGCCAAGCGCGACGTCAAAGTGCTGGTCGTCGGCAACCCGGCCAACACCAACGCCCTGATCGCCCAGAGCGCCGCGCCGGACCTCGACCCGAAATGCTTCACCGCCATGGTGCGCCTGGACCACAACCGCGCCATGAGCCAGCTGGCCGAGAAGACCGGCACGCACAACACCGACGTGAAGAAGGTCATCATCTGGGGCAACCACTCGGCCACCCAGTATCCGGACCTGCACCACACGACCGTCGCTGGCGCCCCGGCGCTCTCGAAAGTCGATCAGGCCTGGTATTCTGACACCTTCATTCCGGACGTGCAGCAGCGCGGCGCGGCGATCATCAAGGCCCGCGGCGCTTCGTCGGCCGCATCGGCTGCCTCGGCTGCTATCGACCACATGCGCGACTGGGCCCTCGGCACGCCGGAAGGCGAATGGGTGTCCATGGGCATCCCGGCCGACGGCTCCTACGGCATCGAACCGGGCGTCATCTACGGCTATCCGGTGACCTGCAAGGACGGCAAGTACGAGATCGTCCAGGGCCTCGACATCAACGAGTTCTCGCGCGCCCGCATGGACGCCACCGAGAAAGAACTGCGTGAAGAACGCGAAGCCGTGGCCGACCTGCTGGGCTAAGCCCGGCACACAGGCCGTAACTACAGGGCAGTCATGTCGCACAACACGTTCGGCCACCTCTTCCGCGTAACGACCTGGGGCGAAAGCCACGGGCCGGCGCTGGGGTGCGTGGTCGATGGCTGCCCGCCCGGCCTGCCGCTGGATGAAGCCTTCATCCAGCAATTCCTGGACAAACGCCGCCCCGGCACCTCGCGCTTCGTCACGCAGCGCCAGGAGCCGGATGCGGTGAAAATCCTCTCCGGCGTGTTCGAGGATGACCGCACAGGTGGCCCCGTCACCACCGGCACGCCGATCTCGCTGATGATCGAGAACACCGACCAGCGCTCAAAAGACTATGGCGAAATCCGCGACCGCTACCGTCCCGGCCATGCCGATTATCCCTATGACGCCAAATATGGCGTGCGGGACTATCGCGGCGGGGGCCGGTCCTCTGCCCGTGAGACCGCAGCCCGGGTCGCCGCCGGCGCTGTGGCCCGGCGCACGCTGGGAGACGGCATCGTGATCCGCGGCGCCGTGGTGCAGATCGGCCCGCATGCCATCAATCGCGCGGGCTGGAACTGGGATATTGTCGAGGACAACCCGTTCTGGTGCCCGGACGCCGACATGGTGCCCAAATGGGAAGAATTCCTGGACGCCACCCGCAAGGCGGGCAGCTCCACCGGCGCCATCGTGGAAGTGCAGGCCAGCGGCGTGCCTGCCGGCTGGGGTGCGCCCATCTATGGCAAACTGGACGGAGAGCTCGCCGGCGCGATGATGAGCATCAATGCCGTCAAAGGCGTTGAAGTGGGCGCAGGCTTTGGCGCTGCCAGCCTCTCCGGCGAAGAGAATGCCGACCAGATGCGCGCGGGCAATGACGGCCCCCTCTTCCTGTCGAACAATAATGGCGGTGTGGCCGGGGGCATCTCCACCGGGCAGGACCTGATCGTTCGCATTGCCATCAAGCCGACCTCTTCGATCCTGAACGAAGTCCAGTCCGTCACCCGCGACGGCGAGAATGTGGACGTGCGCACCAAGGGCCGCCACGACCCCTGCGTCGGCATCCGCGCCGTGCCCGTGGCCGAGGCCATGATGGCCTGCGTGCTGGCGGACCAGAAACTGCGCCACCGCGGCCAGACTGGAAACTGAACTCCAAAACAAAAAAAGCCCCCGGCACCGAAGCACCGGGGGCAGTGTATTCCCGTTGGAGAGGTGGGAAGCTTAGAATTTCATGACGCCGCCGACAGAGATGACGTCGGCATCGGTGTCGTCGCCTTCATAGCGGGTGACATCGGCGCGCAGGCCAAAACGGTCGGTCAGGAAGACCTTGCCGCCAACGCCATAAGCCAGGCCGTCATCTTCGCCTGACGCGCTGCCCAGACCCGGGACGTCAACATTGTAGTCATTGGTGGCGTAACCGGCGCGGGCGAACAGGTCGACGCGCTCGGCAACCGGCATCTGGACCACACCGAATGCGGCGAGCGAATTGTCGAGTTCGACTTTTGCCGCGCCGACATTGTCATCGCCGACACCGATCGAGGCTTCGCCTTCCACACCGACATGCGGGGTGAAGAAATAGGTGCCACGTGCGGTGAGAGCGTCGAGGTTGGCGCCATCAGCGTCGAAGTGCGAATAGGCTGCGCCGAGTTCGATATCGCCTTGGGCGAAGGCCGGGGTCGCGACAGCGAGAGCGGCGAGCGAAGCGAGTGCAAGTTTCATTTTCTAACTCCTTTGTCCGCAAGATTGCGTGGCCTTCAACTAGGCCTTCCGCGACCGGAAAGAAGCTTACGAAAACACAATCTACGTACAGTGTGATCCCCCTGTGGCAGCGCCACAACACTTTGTGAAACCTAGGTAATTTACTGAAATTTGAGTGGCAGAAGCGCCGCGCACGCCTATGCCTCATGGCCGCCACAATCCGGTCACGCATCAATCACAGGGCTTAACTGGAAGGGCTTGTCAGGCAGGCCGCCGCCAGGTGGTGACTTTTGTCAGGAAAGCCAGGGTTTCGCGCTCTTTGACAAAGCCCTGCCCGATGGCAGCCGCGTCCACATCCCAGGCGAGATAGGAGTCATAATAAGGCTCATGGAAGCCATGCGGGAAATATTCCAGCACGCCGTCAATGCCGTCATGGTCGCCGAACTGAACGCTGTCGGCCAGCACGAACAGGCCGCCTGGTTTCAGTATACGGAACACCTCTGCCAGGACAGGCGCGCGCACCTCCGGCGGCAATTCGTGGAACAGAAAAATCGAGACCACGATGTCGCGTGACGCATCCGGCAGCGGCATCGCCTCTGCCGCCTCGTGAAAAACCTCAACCTGTGGCCAGGGCGCAAGGCGCCCCCGCGCCGCGTCTGTATAGTTCGGGGACAGATCAAGTCCCGCGGCCTTCAGGCGCGGCCAGACATTCATCACCGTCTTCAGGAACCGGCCATTGCCGCAGGCGACATCCAGAAGGGACACGCCGCGCTGGTCCCGGCCTTTCAGTTCGCGTGCAATCTCCGCCAGCGCCGCCCGGCGCATCGCGTCCGCCGTGCCGGTGAACAGGGCCTCGACCTGCGTGTCGTAAAGCTCTGCACTGTCATCGCTGAACCAGCCGCCGGACTGGTAATGGAAATTCTGGCGGTAGTATTCCGGGTAGCGGTTGGACCCTTCCGGCAATTCCGCCTGCACTTCGGTGCCGTCGCGGGCCTGCCGTCTTCGCTCGACGGCTTCGACATCGGCCTGAAACGCCCGGGCGGATTTCAGGGCGTCGGGAAGGTGAGCGATGCTGACATCGCGCGGCGCCGGATAGAGCCCCGCCTCCACATTCCGCCGGTCCTGCAGGAAAAGGTCGAAATAGGCCTTGCGCAAGCGGGCCATGTCGGGCTTGCCGCGCGTCGGCGAAAACTCCGGATCGTCCGGCCGGTAAAAGCCGGTCGTGCGGGATTTTGCGGCCCGCATCTGGGCCCCGTACCAGGCCGAACGCAGGCCCTGCGCCGCCGCGTAGCGGGCACGTCCTGCAGCAAGAGCGGCACGGTCGAACAATCCCATAGGCTGAATATGTGGTGGGTGCGGGCCGCCGTCCAGCTTTTGGGCAGCCTTCAGGTCCGGTTCAGGTTGGCTTTGCCAGTGTGCAGGTCAGACTGGTGGTCCTGCGGCCACCGGATAAGGAGAATACGAGATGGTGAAGTCTCTTCTGATCGGCGGAATGGCCCTGACGGCCATGGTTGCCGCCCCCCTCGCAGCTTCGGCGCAGTCTTATGGCTATGGCACGCCGTACAATTCCGCGTGCGAGCGCCAGAACAAGGACAACAAGACCGCTGGCACCGTAATCGGGGCCATTGTCGGCGCAGCCGCAGGCGGCGCGATCGGCAACAATGTCGGCGATAATGACAGCCGCTGGCACTATAACCGCTATGATCGGCGTGGCCGCTACGGCCGGTATGGCCGCCGCGGTTATTGGGACAAGGGCAATAATGACGGCGAAGTCGTCGCCGGTGCGCTGCTCGGCGCGATTGTCGGCGGCATGGCCGGCAATGCCATGGCCTCGAACAGCTCAACGCCGTGCCAGGTCGCGACGCCCAACGGCGGCAGCTTCCGGGCCGATTATGGCGCTTACCCGTATATCGCACAGGAATATTCCGGCGGCTCGATCCCGCAGACGACGCAAGGCCTCTATGGCGGACCGCAGGATCTGCGCACCCATCCGGGCGCATCGACGCCCGCTCCGGCCAGCTATCCGGCTTATCCGAACACGCCGCCCCCGCGCGCTGCCGCCCCCGCGCCTGCCCCTGCCCCACAGGTTGAGGAATGCCGCACAGTGTGGCGCGAAGTGACCCTGCCGGACGGCCAGGTGATCCGCGACCCCGCCACGGCCTGTCGTGAAGGCTATAATGGCGAATGGGAAATCGTCGGCGAGAATGACGACGAGCTTTACGGCGGCTACTAGGCCTTCACCGCGTGGAACAGGCGTTCGGCATTGCCGTCGCCGCCAGATATCGGGCTGGCCGTCCAGGCATGGATGGGCCAGCCTTTTTCGGTCATCCAGTCACTGAAGCGCCCGGCGGCCGCATCGGCGGCGGCCAGGTCCGTCACGATGCCGCCCTTGCCGACATGATCGCGGCCGACTTCGAATTGCGGCTTGAACAGGCCAACAAAGTCCGCCCCCGGCGCGGCGAGCGACAGCGGCACGTCCAACAGCTTTTCCAAAGAGATGAAACTCGCATCGCAGACCAGCAGCGTGGGCGGGTCCGGGAACATGTGCGCAGTCAGGCGGCGCGCATCGGTCGCCTCGTAGTTGGTGACGCGGGGCTCCCCCGCGATACGCGGATGCAGCTGGCCGCGCCCGACATCGACGGCGGTGACATGCGCTGCCCCGTTCAGCAGGAGCACCTCGGTAAAACCGCCGGTCGAGGCGCCGATATCGAGGCATGGGCGGCCCGCCGGATCGACGCCGAACGCCTCAAGGCCATGGGCCAGCTTCAGCCCGCCCCGGGAGACATAAGGGTGCGCCGGATCGGCCTCGATCACGGACTCGGCTGAAATCTCCTGCGCGGGCTTGGCGACCCGCGCGCCATCCACGCGCACAAGGCCCGCTTCGATGGCCGCCCGTGCACCGGCGCGGCTTTCGAAGAGGCCAAGTGTCACAAGCAGGCGATCTGCACGATCTTTCATGGAACTGGTCTTCCTGACACACGTTTGAAGCATGCTATAGCAAAGACCCGCAAACAGGAGACTCCCCATGATCAGCCGCATTGCCCTACTCGGATCCGCCATCGCCCTCGGCGCCTGCGCGAGCGTCGCTCAGGCAACGCCGCAGGACGCAGGAAACGAGACACCGCCTGCCACCACTGAAGACGCCGCCCCCGCCATGCCGATGGACATGATGGACCACGAAGGCATGACGGAAGACATGCCCGGCCCGGACGAAGGCGTTTTCCCGAGCATGGGCCACGGCACCGCCGACATGATCGGCCTTGAAGGCGAAAGCATCGGGTCTGCCAACCTGATCGACGGCCCGAACGGGATGCTCATCCGCCTCGAACTGGCCCCCGGCAGCCTCGAACCCGGCTGGCACGGCATTCACCTCCACGCCACCGGCGACTGTTCGGATATCGGCATGTACAAGATGTCCGGCGGCCATGTCGGCAAGATGGAAGGCGGCCACGGCCTGCTGAATCCCAAGGGACCGGAAAATGGCGACCTGCCGAACATCTGGGCCGCTGCCGATGGCTCGGCCGGATATGAAGCCTTCACCACGCTCGACACGCTGGGTGCCCTCGTCGAGGGAGACGGCTCTGCGATCATCATCCACGAAGGCGAAGACGATCACATGACCCAGCCGATCGGCGGGGCCGGCGCCCGCGTCGCCTGCGGCGTGATCAAGTAAGGTCTTCGGTCAACCTGCGGAGCGTGTCGGCGCCCATCTTCGCATGACGGGGATGGTCGTGCCGGCCCGTCTCCAGCAGGAGGACCCCATACATAACGGCCCAGCCACGCGCTCGGGCGAGTGTGGCCTCGCTCATGCCATAGGCGTCGATTGCCGCGCGCCGGGCATCGGCAGATTCGAACAGGCCCCAGATCGAAGCGAGGTCACTCGCCGGATCGCCTGCGCAGATATCCCCCCAATCGATGAACGCGGCGAACTTCCCATTCCGCACAAGGACGTTTCGGGCGTGCACATCGCCCGCTACCCACAGGCGTGGCAGGTCAATCGGCGCGGCAAGCCCCGCGCGCCATGCCTGCCGGATCGCCGATGTAATCGCGTCCGTCTCCTCGGCCAGCACAGCCATGCGCCGCTCTATGTTCTCAAGCCTGTTCCCGAGCGGGCAGCCACGCACCTCGCTGGAAGGGGCCCCGTCAGGAGCTGTCTGGTGCAAGGCTTTCAGGAAACCTGCGAGGACCGGCGCCTCTGACGCATCTGGCGGGGCAAGATCGGCTGTCTCCCCTTCGATCCAGCGCAACACGCTCCAGACATAAGGGTAGCCCTCTCCCGGCACGCCGGTCCGCAGCGGGACCGGCACAGGCAGCGGCAAACGCGGGGCCAGCTCCGGCAGCCAGCGTTGCTCATTGCGCAGCAGCTGGTCCGCCACGTTCCGGCGCGGCAGGCGCAGGACAAGATCTTCGCCCAGGCGCACCATCACATTATCCCACCCCTCCCCGGCGATTTCGAGGGGCAGACCGGCGAGGTCCGGGTGCTGCGCCTGCAGCAGCTTCCGGACCAGCGCAACGGTGATGTCGATTTCGGCGGGTGGTGTTCCTGCGGTCATCTGCGTCTCCCCTTGCGCTGCGGAGCGCTCCGATACACCTTGCGCGCCTGAAAGCCAAAAAAATAGAATCGGAGCGAAACACATGGCACGGATTACGAGACGGGGCGTCTTGCTTGGCGGAGCCGCAATGGGCGCACTGGCCGCCTGCGGCCAGACCGGCACCCAAACAGCGCCTGAGGCGGCCGTCGGCACCTCGGCAACACCGGCCGCGGCACCTGTTGCACCCACCTCTTCCGCACCCGCCGGCTGGATTGACGGCACCGAAATGGCCGCCCGGATCGCAAGCGGAGAAACGACATCGCTCGCGGAAGTGAACGCTGCCATCGCCCGTACCAAGGCCGTCAACGGCCAGCTCAACGCGCTTGCCACAGAAATCTTCGACACCGCCCGCGCCGAAGCCGGCCACACACCTGCCGGCCCGTACCAGGGCGTCCCGACCTTCATCAAGGACCTGCACAACTGGAACGGTGCGCAAACCTGGTATGGCAGCCGTGCCTTCAAGGGCTTTGACCCCGGCAAGGACGATCCGCTGCCAGCCAAATGGCGCGCCGAAGGCGTCGTCGTCCTGGGCAAGTCGACCTCTCCGGAAATGGGCCTGATGGCATCCACGGAAGCCCTGGTGACCGGCGAGACCTGCAACCCATGGGATACGACGCGCATCGTTGGCGGCTCCTCCGGCGGCTCTGCTGCGCTGGTCGCTGCCCGCGTGGTGCCGTTCGCGCATGCCAGCGACGGCGGCGGCTCGATCCGTATTCCTGCGTCGACCTGCGGCGTCTTCGGCCTGAAGCCGTCCCGCGGACAGCTCCCGGCACACGGCCCCGAAGCCCCGCCGGTGGACATTTCGGTCCAGCATGCCGTCACCATTTCCGTGCGCGACTCGATCAACCTGTTCCGCGACACGCAGACCAATGACGGCACCTTTGCCCCGCTGGCGCCGGACCTGAAACCGGTTGGCCGCCGCCTGAAGATCGGTTTCACGACCGATGCCCCGGCTGGCACGCCGGTCGCGCCAGAGACGAAGGCCGCGTTGGAAGACGTTGCCAAACTCTGCACCGATCTCGGTCACGAAGTCGTTGCGTGGAAGCCGCCCTTCTCCGGTCAGGAATTCATCGATCACTTCCTGCTCTACTGGGCGGCCGGGGCGGCTGAATTCGCCCAACAGGCGAGCGACTATTCCGGCAAGCCGGTCGGCCCGGACATTATCGAGCCCTGGACCCTGGGCCTGACCAACATGTTCCTGTCCCGACAGGACGAGATGGACGCGACCGTCGCCTGGCTGAAGAATTTCGAGTCCGTATACGATACCGGGTTCTCCGACATCGACGTGCTGCTGACGCCGACGACCGGCAGCCCGGCCGTCAAACTCGGCGAACAGGCCCCGACGGTCGATTATGAAATCCTGTATGACCGCGTCATCACCTTTGCGGCATTCACCGCGCCGATGAACGTGGCTGGTGCGGCCTCGATGAGCGTGCCGCTGGCATGGACAGATGGCGGCCTGCCGGTCGGTGCGATGTTCTCGGGCAAGCGCGGCGATGACCCGCTCCTGTTCGAACTGGCGCTGGAACTGGAACAGGCCCGTCCGTGGGCCGGAAAAGTACCTCCGGTTTCCGCTTTCTAGATGGAGACAGCTGTGGAGCCCGGAAACAATGAGCCGTTGCTTTTCGGCTTCGGCTTCGACGAGGCCGGGCTCCACACGCCCCTGACCTGGGATGAGGTTCTGGAAGGCGGGCATGCGAAGTACAAGCGCGTCTGGCTCCACCTCGACCGCCAGTCCGCACAGGCGCAGGGCTGGCTGTACCGCAAGAGTGGCCTGGACCGCCTGACCGTGCAGGCCCTGCTGCAGGAGGAGACCCGTCCGCGCGCCGCCCGTCACGGGCACGGCTACCTGATCAATTTGCGCGGCCCCAACCTCAATGAAGGAGCCGATGTCGAAGACCTCGTCACACTCCGCATGTGGGCCGGTGAGGACCTTCTGATCACCCTGCGCGCCCGCCCGGTGCGCTCGGCCACCGATGTCCGCAAGCTGGTGGAGGACGGCGAAATCGACACCTCCACCGGTGCGCTGGTCGCCGGCCTTGCCGACCGGCTGACCGACCGTATGGAAATCGTACTGGACGATTTCGACGACGAAGCCGACCGGTATGAAGACGAATTGCTGGACCCGAAAGCACGTATCGACCGGTCCGTGCTGCCGGAATTCCGGCGGCGGGTCCTGCAGGTGCGCCGCCACATCACGCCACAACGCGAAGCGTTGAATACGCTTGTCCGGGATGGCGCACAGTCCGGCCTGTTCAGCGACCAGGACCTGCTCTTCCTGCGCGAATCCGCAGACCGGATCACGCGGCTCACGGAACTGGTGGAAAACATCCGGGAACGCTCCAGTGTCCTGTATGAAGAAGCGATCCAGAGCAGCACGGAAGAAACCAATCAACGCCTGTTTGTGCTGGCGATCCTGTCGGCCGTCTTCCTCCCGATCAGTTTTGTGACCGGACTTTTTGGCGTCAATCTTGGCGGAATTCCGGGGGCTGGAAATCCCGTTGCCTTCATTACGCTGGTGATCGCCCTGGCCCTTTCCGTTGCTGGAACGCTGGCCCTATTGCGTTGGCAACGCTGGATTTAACCCGCGACGGGTTTCCATTCCCCACACGTTAGAGATTAACCAACGCTTGCGGCTTGTTGGTAAACTGATCCCGTCTGTTTGCCGTATAGCAAGATGGAGGGTGTTAAGGAAATTTGCGCGCGGTGGTTCTTCATGCGACCTGCCGCCCTATATTTGCCATTCGTCCGTGGGAAGGACATCCTGACGTGAACCGCTCGACTATCATCGCCGCAACGATCCTCTTTGTCATCGTAGCCTATTTCGGGCTGCGTAGCGTCATGCGTGGCAGCATCTCTTCTCACAAGGAAGAACCCGTGGCGGAAAGCGTCGCCGACGTGCCATCCGCCGTGATTGAAACACTCAATGCCGAACCGCACATGATGCGGGTCAAGGCCAAGGGCCGGACTGAGCCGGACAAGATCGTGACGGTCAAAGCCGGCACCACCGGCACCGTCGTGTCGACTCCGGCCAAGGAAGGCAGCTTTGTGAGGGCCGGCACACTGCTTTGCGGCCTCGACGTGGAGGCCCGTTCGGCCCGCGTGAAGGAAGCTGAAGCGCAACGCGCATCCGCCGAAGTCAGTTACCAGGCCGCCGCCAGCCTCGCTGAAAAAGGGCTGGGCCCGGTCAACCAGGCCACGGCCGCGAAAGCACAACTCGACGCGGCCGAAGCCGCCGTCAACGCAGCGAAAGTCGAACTGGGCAAGACGCAGATCCGCGCGCCGTTTGACGGGATTTTCGAAACCCGCCTCGCCGAGGCCGGCGATTTCCTTTCGCCCGGCCAAGCCTGCGGCGTGCTGGTGGACATGGATCCGGTGATCATCTCGGTACAGGTCTCCGAAGCGGTCGCCGGGAAACTGAAAGTCGGCATGACCGGTGACGCGCTGCTGGCCGACGGCCGCAGCTTCCCCGCAACGCTGCGCTATGTGGCCCGTACAGCCTCTGAAACGACGCGGACTTTCCTGGTTGAAGCGGCCCTCGACACCGGCGACGCCATCGTCGCGGCCGGGGTCACGTCGCAGCTGGTACTGCCGGTCGGCAATGTTCAGGCCATGAAGATTTCTGCCGGCCTGCTCACCCTGTCAGATGCCGGACAAATGGGCATTCGCTATGTCGACGCGACCGATACGGTCCGCTTCGCCGAGGTCACCGTGATCGACGAAACGCCGAACGGCGCCTGGATCACCGGCCTGCCGGACCAGGCTGACGTCATCGCGCTTGGCCAGGACTATCTGTCGGAAGGTGCCAATGTGAAACCGGTACCCGCTGGCGGGGCACAGCCATGACCAGTATCGTCGACGGCGCCATCGGCCGGGCACGTATGGTGCTCGCCATCCTGATCTGCGCGATCATCGCAGGCGCTGTAACCTATGCCAAACTGCCAAAAGAGGCCGACCCGGACATTCCGATCCCGTTCGTTGTCATCACTGTGCCGCTGGCGGGTGTGACACCGGAAGACGCCGAACGCCTGCTGGTGCGCCCGATCGAACAGGAAATCCAGTCCATCGAAGGCCTGAAAACCTTCAACGGCTACGGCTCCGAAGGCGCCGGCACGCTGCTGCTGGAATTCGAGATCGACGTCGATGTCGATCAGGCCGTCCTTGACGTGAAAGACAAGGTAGACCTCGCCAAGCGCTTCTTCCCGCAGGATGCGCGCGAACCCGTGATCCAGGAATTCAACGCCTCACAATTCCCCGTCATGGTCGTGAACCTTTACGGGGAAGCGCCTGTGCGCGGCTTCAACGACATTGCCGAAAAGCTGCAGGACAAGCTGGAGCGGAACGCCGGCATCCTTGAAGCCCGCATCCAGGGCCAGCGCGAGGATGTGCTGGAGATCGTCATCGATCCGGCCATGCTGGAAACCTACAACATCTCCTATCAGGAGATTTACAATATTGTTTCGTCGAACAACCAGCTGGTCCCGGCCGGGGAAATCGACACCGGCGACGGCAGCTTCGCCGTCAAGGTGCCGGGCCTGATCCGCACCGCCACCGACGCCCTGAACCTGCCGATCAAACGCACGGAAAATGCGGTCGTCAGACTGCAGGACGTTGCCGAAATCCGCCGCACCTACAAGGACGCGACCGGCTTTGCGACCTTCAACGGCAAGCCGGCCATGCTGATCGAAGTCGTCAAACGGTCCGGCGCGAACGTTCTCGACACGGCCAATTTCGTCCGCGAGACAATCGCCGAGGAACAGAAAACCTGGCCTTCGACGGTGCGGGCGACAATCACGTCCGATACATCTGAAGAGATCGGCAACCAGCTTGGACAGCTGCAAAGCTCCATCGTCACAGCCGTTCTTCTGGTGATGATCATCGTGGTTGCGGCCCTCGGCTGGCGCTCTGCCCTGCTGGTCGGAATTTCGATCCCGGCCTCTTTCGTCATGGCCTTCCTGCTGCTCGGCACGTTCGGATTCACGATCAACATGATGGTCATGTTCGGCATGGTTATCGCGGTCGGTATCCTGGTCGATGGTGCCATCGTGGTCACCGAATATGCTGACCGGAAAATGGCCGAAGGGCTGGAACGGAAAGACGCCTATGCCATGGCCGGCAAGCGGATGTTCTGGCCGGTCGTGTCGTCCACGCTCACCACTCTGGCCGCCTTCGTGCCATTCCTTTTCTGGAACTCGATGCCCGGCAAGTTCATGGCCTACCTGCCTCTGACGCTGATCTGTGTTCTGACCGCATCGCTCGTCATGGCGCTGATCTTCCTGCCGGTCCTCGGTTCGGTCATCGGCGCGCGCCCGGCAGGCACCGACGCAGACCTCGCAGCCCTCGCCGCAGACGCGGACCCGGGAAAAGCCACCGGCTGGCTCGGTAACTATGTACGGCTGGTCAAATCCCTGATCGCCCGCCCGTGGATGGTGACCGGCGTCGCCATCGGCTCCGTGATCCTCATTTTCATGTGGTTCGGCTCCACCGCTCACCGGTCCGAATTCTTCCTCGATATCGAACCCGAACAGGCGTTCGTCTTCGTCCAGGCGCAAGGCGCCCTGTCGGCCGAGGAAGAGCAGCAACTGGTCAAGCGCGCCGAACTCGCCATTGCCGATATCGATGGCATCGAATCCATCTCTTCCCGCTCCGGCTCTTCCGGCGGCAGCGGCGGCGTCAGCTTCGACGGCGCCAACGACCAGCCGCTCGATACGATCGGACGTCTGCTGCTGGACCTTGCAACAGCAGACGGCACACATGACGGCCGCAAGACGCTGGAAGCCGTCCGGACACGGCTCCAGCAGGTGCCAGGTCTGCGCTTCCAGATTCAGGCCCGCGAACAGGGGCCGCCCGCCGGCAAGGACCTGCAGGTCGCGCTCCTGTCCGACAACCAGGCAGCGCTCACCGATGCCACGGCTCGCCTGCGTGCCTATGTCGAAAACCGCGGAGACGTGCGCGAGATCGACGATACGCGTCCCCTGCCGGGCATCGAATACCGCCTCGAAGTGGACCGGGCCGAAGCCGGCAAGTACGGCCTCGACGTGGCCCAGATCGGCGCCGCCGTGCAGCTGGTGACAAACGGTATCCTCGTCGGCCGCTACCGGCCGGACGATGCCGATGATGAAGTCGACATCCGCGTGCGCTTCCCTAAAGACAGCCGCAGCGCCTCGGCCATCGACACGCTGCGTGTCTCCACACCGGCCGGCAATGTGCCGCTGAACCTGTTTGTCGATCGTGTGCCCGCCCCGCGCGTCAGCCAGATCGAACGCCTCGACGGCAAGCGCGTCTACTATGTCCGCGGCAACGCCAAGGAACAGGGCGCCGGTGCAGCCATCGTGCAGGATGTCCGCGACTGGGTCGACCAGGCCGGCATTGGCTCGGATGTGGAAGTCCGCTTCGAAGGTGCCGACGAGGATACGCAGGAGGCAAACGAATTCTTCCGCAGCGCCGCCCTGGCCGCGCTGTTCATGATGGCCGTGATCCTCCTGTGGGAATTCAACAATTTCTGGCAGGTCATTCTGACCCTGTCGGCCGTGATCATCTCGACCTCCGGCGTGCTGGTCGGCATTCAGCTGGTGCTGCCTTATGTGTCGATCCTGATGATCGGTACCGGGATCGTTGCCCTGGCGGGGATCGTGGTGAACAACAACATCGTTCTGATCGACACCTATAACAGGCTTCGGAAGGACGGCCGCACCCCGGAAGAGGCCGCGATTGCGACCGCCGCCCAGCGGATCCGTCCGATCCTCCTGACCACAGGCACGACGATTTGCGGCCTGTTGCCGATGGTCTTCGAGATGAGCGTGAATTTCGGTCAGGGCGCCATCAATTTCGGCGGGTCTGAAGCGGAATGGTGGGTGCAGCTGGCCACGGCCGTCGTGTTCGGCCTCGCCTTCTCCACAATCATGATCCTGCTGGTGACGCCGGTCTGGCTGCTGGTGCCGCACCGGACGGGCCTGTGGAGCAGGCGCGTGCTGATACCGGCACTGATCGCGCTGTGGCGTCTCATCGTCCGCGGCTGGCGGTTCGTGGCAAAGTTCATTCCGGGTTTGCGCAATCGCACCCGGCGGAACGACGAAGTCCGCCTGCTCGATAGCCGTGAACCGGCCAACGACAAGACCGATACAGGCAAGTCGGAAACGACCCTGCCCGCAGCGGAATAGTCAGGCGCTCAAACTGAGCGGAAAATGAACGCGGCATTCGGCATGCGTTCGACGCGGGCATGGCAGAACGGGTCTGCAGCGCCGGGCACGCCACGCGTTCCCTCCCTGACGCCCCGCCAGGCTCTCCCCTGACAGGCCCGCCCGGTGCTGCCCTCCTGTTCAGGATCAAGTCCTGGATCAGGCCAGCGTGACGAAGGTCGCGATGACTTTCTTGCGGCCGGATTTCTCGAAATCGACCGTCAGCTTGTTGCCTTCGCTGAAGGCGACGCGGCCATAACCGAACTTGTCATGGAAAACCCGCTGGCCCTTCCTGAAGGCCTCCGGCCCGCCGCTGGTCGCGGTCAGGTCTGAGGCATCGCGCGGGGCGCCCGTGCTGCGGTATTTCGCCGAATTTTCCTTCAGCCGCTTCCAGCCGGGACTCTGGTAATTGCTGCGCTCGCCGAGATCCTCGATGGACCCTGTGAACGCGTCATCCCCGCCGGGCATGCCGGAATAGCCGGTTTCCGAAACAACTTCGACATTCTCATGCGGCAGCTCGTCCACAAAGCGGGACGGCATCACGCTCTGCCAGCGGCCATAGATCTGCCGGTTGGCCACGAACGAAATATAGGCCCGCTCGCGCGCACGGGTGATGCCGACATAGGCCAGCCGGCGCTCCTCTTCGAGGCCTTTCAGGCCGCTTTCGTCCAGGCTGCGCTTTGAGGGAAACACTTCCTCCTCCCAGCCGGGCAGGAAGACGACCGGCCATTCCAGGCCCTTGGCGCCGTGAAGTGTCAGGATCTGCACCTGATCCTCGTCCGCCCCGCCTGTGGAGGCATCCATGACCAGTTCGACATGCTCCAGGAAGCCGGGCAGCGTGTCGAATTCGCCCATGGCGCGGACCAGTTCCTTGAGGTTGTCCAGCCGCGTCTGCGCCTGCGGGCTGCGGTCCTTCTGCAGCATGTCGGTATAGCCGGACTCTTCGAGGATCACCTCGGCAAGCTCCGTATGCGGCATGCCATTGGCGAGACGGTCCCGCCACATGCTGATCTGGTCGATGAATTGGGTCAGGCCCCGCTTGGCCGCGCCTTTGATCTCGTCTGTCTGCAGCACCATGGGCGTCAGAACGAACAGGCTGCGCCCGTCTGCCCGCGCATAGGCCTGCAGCTTGGCCAGCGTCGTGTTGCCGACGCCGCGCTTCGGCTGGTTCACCACACGCTCAAAGGCAAGGTCATCATCCGGCGAGCGGATCAGGCGCAGATAGGCCATCGCATCGCGGATCTCGGCGCGCTCGAAAAAGCGCGGGCCGCCGATCACGCGATACGGAATGCCCAGCAGGATGAAGCGTTCCTCGAACGCCCGCATCTGCCACGAGGCCCGAACCAGAACGGCGCACTCGTCGTGCTTGCCGCCACTGCGGACCCAGCTTTCGATATCGTCTGCGATCAGACGGCTTTCGGCTTCGCCATCCCACAGGCCGCGTACCTTCACCTTGGCCGCATCGACATTCTCGATCGCATTGTCGTCGCCGACATAAAGTGTCTTGCCGAGGCGCCCGCGATTGTGCGCGATGACGGATGAGGCGGCCGCAAGAATGTGTTTCGTGGAGCGGTAATTGCGCTCCAGCCGGATCACCTTCGCGCCGGGAAAGTCCTTCTCGAAGCGCAGGATGTTATCCACTTCCGCGCCGCGCCAGCCATAGATGGACTGGTCGTCGTCGCCGACGCAACAGATGTTCTGCGAGCCCTGCGCCAGCAGGCGCAGCCACAGATACTGGGCAACGTTCGTGTCCTGATATTCGTCTACCAGGATGTAGCGGAACTTGGACTGGAAATCCTTCAGCAGGTCCGGGTTCTGCTGGAAGATCGTGATATTGTGGATCAGCAGGTCGCCGAAATCGCAGGCGTTCAGCACTTTCAGGCGCGCCTGATAGATCTCGTAGCACTTGATGCCCTTGCCGTCGCCGAAATTGAAAGCCTCGTCGGCGGGCACGCGATCCGGTGTCAGGGCGCGGTTTTTCCAGCCATCGATCAGGCCAGCCAGGTAACGCGGCGTCCAGCGCTTGGGGTCGATATTCTCGGCGACAATGATCTGCTTGCACAGGCGCACCTGGTCGTCGGTATCGAGAATGGTAAAACTGGACTTGAGCCCGACAAGCTCTGCATGCTGGCGCAGGATCTGCGCGCTGATCGAGTGGAACGTGCCGAGCCAGCGCAGCCCCTCCCCCGCATCGCCAATCAGGCGCAGGGCCCGTTCGCGCATTTCCCGGGCGGCCTTGTTAGTGAAGGTCACAGTCAGCGTCTGCGACGGCCAGGCGAGACGCGAGCCGATGATATGGGCGAGGCGCGCTGTCAGCACACGGGTCTTGCCCGTGCCGGCCCCGGCGAGCACCAGAAGCGGGCCTTCCGTGGTCATCACGGCGTCACGCTGTTCCGGGTTCAGGCCATCCAGGTACGGCGCATCGCCCTTCGCGGCTGGCGGACGCGGCGCAGCCATCTGGCTGATCGAGAGACGATTCGGATTGGAACTCATCAGGAACATATAGCAGGGATTGGCCCTGTTGCTATGCGCCAGCCGTGCCGAAATGTCAGGCATGCTGTGCGAGCGCGGCATGCCCGGTTCGTGAAAAATGACCCCGCCACGGCGCGAGAGTGAGAAAAACGCCGGTGACAGGGCCAGAGTTGAGGGACGCGGGTATAAGGGGGCATCCCAAGGGAGGACGCCGGGCGCCTCGGTCCAGCAACCTGGCATCCCTTCCGGAAAACGTGGCATAGCCCGGCGGGCTCGCTCAAAAACGCAGGGTGCCCCACCCAGCCTTCTTCGCCACATCCGGAAGAAATGGCCGCTTGAAGGCCTGAGCGTCCGAACGCTACAGCCTTCAAGAAGCCATACTTTCCCGTTTACGGCAAGGCCGTATTCCCTCTTTAGTAGAGAGTTGCCAGCGCAGCGGCGTCATAGTCGCTGATTTCGCCGATGCGGCCTTCCTTCACCTTGGTCGCCCAGTGGGGGTCCTGCAGCAGGGCCCGGCCAACAGCAACGAGATCGAACTCGCCGCGTTCCAGGCGTTCTTCCAGGTCTTCCAGAGAGCGCTGGCCGGAGCCCTGCCCCTGGAACGCCGCGATGAAATCGCCCGACAGGCCGACAGAACCGACGGTGATGGTCGGCAGGCCGGTCAGTTTCTTGGCCCAGCCGGCGCCGTTCAGGCCGTTCTCGCCGTCAACTTCCGGGAATTCCGGTTCCCAGTAGCGGCGCTGGGAGACGTGCAGGCAGTCGACGCCTGCATCGACGAAGGTCTTCAGGAATTCTTCCAGTGCCTGCGGCGTGGTCGCGAGGCGCGCGGTGTATTCCTGCTGCTTCCACTGCGAATAGCGCAGGATGATCGCCATGTCCGGGCCGACCTTCTTGCGCACTTCGCGGATGATGTCGGCGCCGAACGTGGCCCGATCCTTCAGCGAGCCGCCATAACGGTCGGAGCGCTTGTTCATCACGTCCCAGAAGAATTCATCAATCAGGTAGCCATGCGCGCCGTGCAGCTCGACACAGTCGAAGCCGACTTTCTGCGCGTCCGCCGCCGCATCGGCAAAGGCCATGACCATGTCGTCGACTTCCGCCGACGTCGGTTCCGGCAGCACCTGCTTGCCGGTATGGGTCATGCCGGAGGGGCTGTCGGTCGGTGCATCCGGGTCAGGCCCGGTTCCGACCTTGCGGGTCAGGCCCTGGTGCCAGATCTGCGGCGCGATCTTGCCGTGATTGGCGTGCACTTTGTCGACAACGTTCTTCCAGCCGGCCAGGGCGTCGGCTTTGTGGAGGTTCGGCACGTTCGGATCGTTGGAGGCCCCGCCCCGGCGGACCGTCGTGCCTTCGGTGACGATCAGGCCCACGTCGGATGCCGCGCGGCGCGCATAATAGTCCGCCACATCCTCACCCGGGACACCGCCCGGCGATTTGGACCGGGTCATCGGCGCCATCACGATCCGGTTGGGCAATTCCATGTTTTTCAGTTTGAACGGGGTGAACAGCGGACTAGTCATTGGGCATACGCCTCCTCAGCAGGACTGCGGGACAGTTGGAGGCGGATGACGCCCCCGTCAAGAAGCGCAGATAGGGGACACCGGTAAAGGGTCGCTTGAGGAATGTTAACGGCGTACGTGCTGGCGCTCAGGCCGCATCCACACGGCACCCGCGCGAGCGCCACAGGCGCGCCTCCTTAAGGTAGGACCAGCCGAACGCCTCTTCCGAATCCCCGATCCGGTTCAACAGGTCCAGCCGTTCCAGCGCCTCATCCAGCGTCGGCTCATGGCCCGGCTCGATCCACCACATGACGAAGTGCATCTTGTCCATGACTTCGAACCATTCCTCACGCCGCTCGTAAAACTTGCGGTGCACGGTGTTCCAGACGAAATTCTCCAGCGTTTCCACCGACTCCCACACCGTCAGGTTGGATACGAATTGCGGATCTCCGCCGATCTTGGTCTCGGTATTCCCGGTGCCCGGCTCACCAGAACCTTCCATCATCCAGACAAACCCCGGCATCTGCTTGCCCATGCCATTGATCAGGTCCAGCGCGTTCATGAAGTCCGCAACGCGTGGATCGTCCGTTGGGGCGAGCAACCGGCCGATATTGAGCTCTGCGAGGTGGCGGGTCATATGGATCTCCTGTGTCGGGCTCGCTGATATTGGCCCGCCCCTCTTCCACCGCCAGAAGAAATCCGGCCGGCAACAGGTTTTTCGTCTGCCTGCCTGGATGTTAATCTGAGGTTCAGTCCGAAACCGCAGGAATAAGCCAGATATTTCAAGGATCACCCCGCATGCGCCGTTTCTTCTCTGCCTGCCTGCTGCTCGCCCTGCCCCTGATGGCCGCCTGCACCACGCCCGGTTACGACTACCGCGCCCGCATGGTGCCCACCTTTCCGGAGGCGGCGGCCTATCGCGACGTGCAGGTGGGCCAGTTCCGCGGCCCGGCGGGGGAAGTCGCAGAAGAAGAGTTTGCCCGCATGCTGGGCGATGTCGTGCTGGACGGCGCCTACTGGTTTGGCGTCGATGGCTCCGGCAGGCCGCAGGGCATTTACGAAGGCGTCGTCGAGATCGACAACTGGGAAGGCGAAACCCGCTTCGAGCGCAAACGCAAATGCGTGGAATATGATGCCCCGTTCGACTGCGAACACCGCGCCATAGTCGAAACCGAATGTACCGAAGAGACTGTTGAAGTGATCGTCACGGCACGCCTGATCGATACGGACACAGGCCGCATGATTTTCACCCACAACCAGGGCGGCGGCGCCAATCAGGAATCCTGTGTCGACATTCGCGAATACGAGGATGACGGCCGGGAGCTCGGCGTCTGGCGGGATCCGGTCCAATCAAGCTACGATCCGCGCGATGCCCCCTATGGCATGATCGTCGATGCCACCGTGGAAGCCGTCCGCCGCTTCCGCACCGATATCGCCCCGTATGACGCGACAATCCGTGCCGAGATCATGACGGAAGGCCTGATCCCGGAGGAGCAGAACGATCCGCGCTTTGAGGCGGCCGTGAAGGCCACCAAGCGGGGCGAGATGCTGGGCGCCTGTGCGCAATGGGATGAGCTGGGCCGCCAATGGCCGGACGCCCCGGCCGTGCTGCACAATCTCGGCGCCTGCGCCGAAGCGCGCGGCGACATGGAAACCGCCCAGCTGCGCTATGCCCGCGCAGCCGAACTGGCGAGCCGCATTCCCCTACTCAAAGACAAGAAGGCGCGTCCGATTTTCGATGCGTTGAAGCGCGTCTCCGGCCGGCGGATGGATGACACATTCCTGGACAATGTCACCCACGAGCCTGACTGGCCCATGCCGGAAGAAGACGAAACAGGTAGCTGAGCCCTACTGGCCGAGCAGGAGGTGGGACAGGGAGCCCTGGTATTCCGCGGCTTCCGCGATCAGGCCCCATGCGATGCCTGCACCGAACGATGCGGCACAAAAGACGAGTTTCTTTGCAATTCCGGCCATGTGGGTCCTCCCGGATTGGAACAGCGTTTCCAGGAGTGCTGCAAAGTGCGGGCCGCAGGCTCAGGCCGGATTAACCTTCCTGTTCGGGCGCGTCTTTCAGGCGGTGGCCCTCGGCCAGTCTGGACAGCTTGTCCTTGCGCGCCTTGTCCCGCTGTTTCTCGGCCTTTGTGCGGCCGAACTTCGCCCGGTTTTCCTTCGCCGTCTGTTCCTTCTCAACCTTCGCCTTAGCCTTGCGGAACTTGTTGAGATTAACGGGATCGCTCATCCTTTGTCCCCTATTCGAACGCTGCCAAGCGCGCATCGAGCCCGGCTTTCACCGCGGGCCACTCACTGGCAAGAATGGAGAAAACGACCGTGGACCGCAACACGCCGTTTGGCAGGATGCGATTGTCGCGCAGGATCCCCTCCTGAACGCCGCCCAGCTTTTTCACAGCCGCCTGGGAGCGCTTGTTTCGCTGGTCCACATTGAACTGGACCCGGACCGCCCCGCACGCAAAGGCATGCGCCAGAAGCAGGCGCTTGGTCGCGGCATTGACCTCCGTACCCTGAGCATCCGCCGTATACATCGTCATGCCGATTTCGACATTCCGTGAAAGGGCGTCCGGATTGATATAGGTGGATAGGCCTGCGAACTGCCCGTCCGGGCGCGAAATGCGGAACGGGATCAGTGTTCCCTCAGCCGTCCGCGCCTCGATATTGGCGAGCCAGGCGCCGACCCAGTCCGATGGCGGATTATAGTAGGGCCACGTCTCGATCCGGGGCCCCAGCGCGTCGGCCATGGCCCGCAGATCGTCCCCGTCGCGGGCCACATCGAACGGTACGAGGGTGACGTACCGGTCCGATAACTCATCGGCCCGAACGTCCATCCCCTACTCCTTGTGAGTTTCGCGCCACTGCTCCATGGCGAGCGAGATCGCAAAGGTCTCGCGGTATTTCGGGCTGGAGGCCGGGCGCGGCGGCTTGGCGGCGGTCATCGCCATGATCTCGGCCAGCTTGTTGTGCGCTGCGCCGGACTGGCCTGCGCCGATATAGGCGTGCAGTTCCACAAGCGCCGACGACAGCGGGTCATGCGCGCGGATCACGAAATAAGGCTCATCCGCCCCCAGCTTGTCGATCACGTCGAACTGGGACGGGTTGGCCTTCGAGCCGACGGGAGGATTTGCCATGATGATCAGGCCTTTCTTGGCGGGAGTGATTCTCTCGCGCAAGGATACAGCCTTACGGTGGCTTGCGTCAGTCCCCGAACTGAGACGCCTGTGGACTTGTCAGTGCCCGCTGCCGAAAGCGCCGGTGCGGACGGAATAGTCCACAGCGAGTTCGTAATCCGGGTCGTCATCGGAATCGACCATCAGCTGGCCGGCTTTCGCCAGCAGCTTGTGGCAGTCGCGGGACAGGTGGCGCAGGCGCAGCGTCTTGCCGAGCGCCTGATACTTCGCCGCCAGGTCCTCGATGGCCTGCAGGGCCGACTGGTCGACCACGCGGGAGCGCATGAAGTCCACGATCACGACGTCCGGATCGCTTTCCGGGTGGAACAGTTCGGCGAACTTGTCGGTCGACCCGAAGAAGAGCGGGCCCTCGATCTCATACACATGCGCGCCGGGCGTGCGGACACTGTCGCGCTCGATCACATGAATGCGGCGGGCATTGTTCCACGCATAGGCCAGCGCCGAGACGATGACTCCGACCACAACGGCCGTCGCCAGGTCGTAGGCCACGGTCACGCCGGTCACCAGCACGATCACCACCGCATCGGTCAGCGGGATGCGGGTCATGATGCGCAGGCTGTTCCAGGCAAAGGTGCCGATCACGACCATGAACATGACGCCGACCAGCGCGGCGAGCGGGATCTGCTCGATCAGGCTGGAGCCGACCAGGATGAAGGCCAGCAGGAACAAGGCCGCTGAGATGCCGGACACGCGCGTACGCCCGCCGGACTTCACGTTGATCATGGACTGCCCGATCATGGCGCAGCCGCCCATGCCGCCGAAGAATCCGGTGATCAGGTTGGCTGTGCCCTGCGCGACGCATTCCTGGCTCGCCCCGCCCCGCTTGTTGGTCATCTCGCCAACAAGGTTCAGCGTCAGCAGGCTCTCGATCAGGCCGATGGCCGCGAGGATCAGCGCGTAAGGCAGGATGATTTTCAGCGTTTCGGCCGTCAGCGGTACGCTCGGCACATGGAATTCCGGCAGGCCGCCCTTGATGGAGGCAAGGTCGCCGACGCGCGGCACATCGAGCCCGAAGCCGATCACCACCGCCGCGACGATGCCGATGCCGGCGAGCGGGGCCGGAATGATTTTCGTGATTTTCGGCAGGCCCCAGATGATCACCATGGTCAGGCCGACCAGTGCCAGCATCCAGACAAGCGGCATGCCGCTCAGCCATTGCCCGCCTGACATGCCATGCCCGGCGGCTTCCCCGCTCCCCGGCACCTGGAACTGTGTCAGCTGCGCCAGGAAGATCACGATGGCGAGGCCGTTGACGAAGCCCAGCATCACCGGGTGCGGCACAAGGCGGATAAACTTGCCCAGCCGGAAGATGCCCGCCAGCAGCTGAAGGATGCCCATCAGCACGACTGTCGCGAACAGGTATTCCACGCCATGTACCGCCACGAGGGAGACCATGACCACGGCCAAAGCGCCCGTCGCGCCGGAAATCATGCCCGGGCGGCCACCGATCAGGGCCGTCACAAGCCCGACAATGAAGGCTGCATAGAGGCCCACCAGCGGGTGCACATGGGCCACGAACGCGAAGGCCACGGCTTCCGGCACAAGCGCCAGTGCCACGGTCAGGCCGGCCAGAAGGTCGGTCTTTATCTGGGCGGGCGTGTAGGCTTTGAAATCGGGCTGCGAGAGGCCCTGCGCGCCAAGCCGGTCGGCGAACGCTGCAAAAGTCGATCTAACCACGGGAATATCGTCAGTTCTGTTTGAGGGAGCTGGCTTCAGGCGCCCCTATGGCCGCGTTCATGCTGCGGGGCAACACAAACGCGGCCAAAATGGCTGACTTTATGGCCCTGCCGGATCAGCTGGCGGAGACGATGCCGCCGTCGCACGGGATGGTGTGGCCGTTGATATAGGCCGACGCCTGGGACGACAGGAACATGGCGAGGCCGGCAATGTCTTCCGGCTTGCCGACGCGGCCCGACGGGCTGCGCGAGCCGATGGCATCCCAGTCCACGCCCTCGGTTTCGCCTTTATAGCCGACACCGGTGGACAGCATGTAGGTCGGGAACGGACCCGGCGCGATGCCGTTGACGAGGATGTTCTCCGCCGCCAGCTGAGACCCGATGAAGCGCGTCAGGTGGATCACGGCGGCCTTGGACGTGCCGTAGACATAGCCGCTCATCGGGCTGGTATGCATTCCGTCGATGGAGGCGATGTTGATGACGCGGGCCGGACTGTCGGCGCTGGCCGACTTGCGCAGCAGCGGCATCAGTTTCTGGGTCAGGAAGAAGACGCCCTTGACGTTGACGTCCATCACCTTGTCCCAGCCATGCTCCGGGAAATCGTCCAGCGAGGCGCCCCAGGCGACGCCTGCATTATTGATCAGCACGTCGACCTTCTCTTCGCGCTTGGCGATTTCGCCGGCGAGGTGCTCAATGCCCACCATCTGGCCGACATCGGACGGGATCGCATAGATCTCGCCGCCATACTCGCCTTTCAGGCGCTCAACGGTTTCTTCGCAGGCCTTTTCCTTGCGGGAGGAAATGATGACTTTCGCGCCATTGGCCAGGAACCCGGCGGCCAGCATTTCGCCAATCCCGCGCGACCCACCGGTGATAACGACCGTCTTGCCTTTGACCGAATACAAATTGCTGAAATCGATGCTCATATGGGTCTCCTCCTAAAAACAACCGGCCCCTCCGTGCAGGAGGGGCCGGTCATGGGCAAGGGAAAACTGATAATGACTACTCGTCTCGCACAAGAACACTGCCGTTCAGCGCCGAGGTCTTAGCTGCGATCTCAAGGCAAGCCATGGCCCAGATCGCATAATCACGGACTTCATCGTCGGGCGGTGGGACTTCAGGCAGTGCATCACCATTTATCGTGATCTCTTGTGTGTCCCAAGACGGCGGACCGTTTTTTATCAACGTCTCAAGGTCCTCGGCACCGACTTCCAGATAATCGCGCATTGCATCTAGGGCGAACGTGAGCGCAGCAGTCGTCGTGATGATCAAGTCCCGATCAATTGGATCTCGATCAGCACAGATTCTCGCTTCAAGTCCGGGCACGATCATATGGGATTCAAAAATCGCCATCGGGCCAAGATAGTAGTTCTGTGCAGCAGCCTCGCTCACTGCAGGGTGCGTTTCGATATTTCGGACCAGTTTCTTCGGACGTTCAAATTCGGGACGATGTGCGCAAGCGGCACACAACACCAAACTCGAGATTCCCTGCGCTGTAATCTGCCAGACCTCGTAAGGCGCATCTATACCCGTGAGCCATTCCTTCAATGCCCCCGCATTTGCTTCAACCCGGTGACGAAATGAAGCACATTCATGGGCAACATCACTTGCATTCAACCATCTCGGGCCGGCTCCAGAGTAGACGGTCTGAAAACCGATATTTTGCTCTCGGGCGAATCGGGCAGCAGGCGTTTCCCATTTACCGCTAAAATACCGCTCGAGAGATCCGCAGTAGAGGTCAACGCCCATCCGCCGCCCCCTACTTCGGATCCGGCCCGATCATTTTCTCCGGGCGCACGATGGCGTCGAAGTCTTCGGCCGGGATGCCGTCCTTGATGGCTTCCTCACGCAGCGTGGTGCCGTTCTTGTGGGCGGTCTTGGCGATCTTCGCGGCGCGGTCATAGCCGAACTTCTCTTTCAGCGGCGTCACCAGCATCAGCGAGTTCTTGAGGCCCTTCTCGATGTTCTCGAGGCGCGGCTCGATGCCGACAACGCAATTGTCGGTGAAGCTGATCGCGGCATCCGCCAGCAGGCGCACGGACTGCAGGAAGTTGTAGGACATCATCGGGTTGAACACGTTCAGCTCGAAATGGCCCTGGCTGCCGGCGAAGCCGATGGCGGCATTGTTGCCGTGGATGTGCGCGCAGACCTGGGTCAGCGCTTCGCACTGCGTCGGGTTCACCTTGCCCGGCATGATGGACGAACCGGGTTCGTTCTCCGGCAGGGCCAGCTCGCCAAGGCCCGAACGCGGACCGGAGCCGAGGAAGCGGATGTCGTTGGCGATCTTGAAGCAGGACATGGCAACCGTGTTGATCGCACCATGCGTCATCACCAGCGCGTCATGCGCGGCCAGCGCCTCGAACTTGTTCGGGGCGGATGTGAACGGCAGGCCGGTGATCTCGGCGATTTTCGACGCGACGAGATCGGCAAAGCCTTCCGGTGAGGCGAGACCCGTGCCGACGGCCGTGCCGCCCTGCGCCAGTTCCATCAGCATGGGCAGCGTCATCTCGATGCGGGCAATGCCGTTTTCGATCTGCTTGGCATAGCCGGAGAATTCCTGGCCGAGCGTGACCGGGGTTGCGTCCTGCGTATGGGTACGGCCGATCTTGATGATGTCCGCCCAGGCTTTCGCCTTGGCATCCAGCGCGGCGTGTAGGTGCTTCAGCGCCGGGATCAGGCGGTGCACGGTCTCTTCTGCGGCGGCGATATGCATGCCAGTCGGGAAACAATCGTTCGACGACTGGGACATGTTCACATGGTCGTTCGGGTGGACCGGCTTTTTCGAGCCCTTTTCGCCGCCCATGATCTCGATCGCACGATTCGAGATGACCTCGTTCGTGTTCATGTTGGACTGGGTGCCCGAGCCCGTCTGCCACACGACCAGCGGGAAATGATCGTTCAGCTTGCCGCCGATCACCTCATCGGCGACCTGCACGATCACCTTGCCGATTTCCGGGTCCATCTTGCCGAGATCCATGTTCGCCTGCGCGGCCGCCTTCTTGACGATGCCGAGGGCGCGGATCACCGGTTCCGGCTGCTTTTCCCAGCCGATCTTGAAGTTTCCGAGGCTGCGCTGGGCCTGGGCGCCCCAGTAGACATCATCGGCGACCTCGATGGGGCCCATCGTATCGGTTTCGGTGCGGGTATTGGCCATGGGGCTCAGCTCCTTGATCTGCTGGCAGCGGACTAGCCCCAAGCCGGGCCGCGATCAACTGTTCCCGCCGCCGCAGCGGAGGATTTCGCCCGGATCGCCGCCTCCCTGCCCCCTCGCGCTGCCCTGCGGCTTCGGCTAAGGAGGGAGGCGCCTGCCACCATGGCCCGCAAGCACGGAAAGACCGGCATGGAAGCCTATCTCGACAAGATCCTTCAGCCAGAGGTCCTGTTCACCCTGTTTGCGGCATACATTCTGGGCCGGATGACCGCAGGCCGGCGCGCGCGGGACAACGGCCTCTCGCCCACCCCGCCAACGCCGAAAGAGATCAAGGCCGCGCTGGACCGCGTGACCATGTCGAAATGGCTCGAAATCGATGCCGAACTCGATGCGCGCAAGAAGATCCGCGCCATCAAGCTGCTGCGCAACGCGACCGGCCTCGGCCTGAAGGATTCCAAGCACGCCATCGAGGAACGCGAGCGCAAACGCGACCTGAGGCTGCATTGAGCGCGGACTGGGTCAAATCAGGGAAGGTTCAGGCGCGCATCACCGAGGATGGCGCGCTGGAAGTGCGTTGCACGGGCCTCACCACGCAGACGAAATACTACAAGACGCTGCTGAAGGAGTTCTTCCGCAAGGAATTTCCGCCGCTACGGCCCGGCTATGGCGATTATTCCGTCCACATCATGATGGAATATACCGGCGACCCGCCCTGGATGGACCTCGACAATCTCGCCAAGGCCTTGCTCGACAGCCTCACCGGCAATGTCTTCGACGACGACCATCAGGTCGCCCGCCTGCTGGTCGAACGCCGGCAGGCGGAACGCGAAGGCATCTGGCTGCTCGCCGAAGCGATGGGCTGAGGCTCAGAACGGGTTCAGCGTGTAGCCTTGCTGTTGCAGCAGGGCGTGCGTCGACATGGCCGACAGGCCGATGGTCACGCCCGGCAGCAGGTCTTCCTGGGCGATGTCCCGCATGGCGGACGTCTGCCCGCACAGCTCGATCGTCGCCCCCGCCGCCAGCAGTTCGGCAATCAGGCCGGCATTCGGATTGGGCGCGCCGCGGGCCTCGTCCGTCAGCAGGTCTGCACTCGCCGCGCCATGCACGATCAGCGCGACATGCAGATTCTCCGGGTCGACGCCTGCAGCGGCATGCATGTTCAGGAACCGGGCCGGCGTTTCCAGGCTGCGGCTGATGGTATCTTCCGGCCCGGCCTTGCCGATGTCGAACGCCACTTTCATCACCGTATCGGCCGGCAGCTCCGCCCCCTCGATCATGGCGACCTTGCCATAGTCCGGCACCACCGTGCCCGGCTGGAACGCCTCCGGCCCTGCCAGCGCGGGCATGGCAAGGGTAAACAGGGCGGCGGCGCAAACGGCGATACGGGTCATGGAAACTCTCCTCTTGATAAGCTGACCCTACGCCTGCCCGGCGGCGCCGTCGAGGCGGCGAAAGCGTACGGGATTCTGCGTACTCCGGATGCCTGCAGAGGCTGCTAAGAGGCGAGCCATGAAACAGGCATGGAAGACCTTCGCGACGCGGCCGGTTCCGCGCTATACGAGTTACCCCACGGCGGCGGATTTCAGCCCCCGTGTGGCCGGGGACGAGGCGCGCGCCTGGGCGGCATCCGTGACGCCGGACGCCCCGATCTCCGTCTATATGCATGTGCCCTTCTGCGAGAAGCTCTGCTTCTATTGCGGCTGTGCCACCAGCGTGCCGAACGGTTACCGCCGGATCGGCACCTATCTGGAAACGCTGCACCAGGAGATCGACGTCTGGGCGAAGGCGCTGGGCCCGCATGCCGGCATGGCGCACCTGCACTTTGGCGGCGGGTCACCGAACGCGCTTTCCGCGGAAGACTTCAAGGCGCTCGTGGCGCACGCAGAAGAGGCCTTCGGCACGCAGCCCGGTATGGAAGTCGCCGTCGAGGTCGACCCGCGCACCCTGACGCCGGACTTCATCGAGGCCATGGCGGAGGCAGGCGTCAGCCGCGTCAGCTTCGGCGTGCAGACCCTTGCCCCGAAAGTGCAGGAAGCCGTCGGCCGTATCCAGCCGAAAGAATTGCTGGTCGATGGCATAGAGCGCCTGCGCGCCGTCGGCATCCACGCCATCAATATGGACCTGATGTACGGCCTGCCGTTCCAGACGGTGGAAGACGTGGTCGAAGCGGCCCGCTTCGCTGCCGAGATGGGCGCCGCGCGCGTCTCCTTCTTCGGCTATGCGCATGTGCCGTGGTTCGCCAAGCACCAGTCCGCCATCGACGAATCCGCCCTGCCCGGCCTGGAAGAACGCTTCCGGCAGGCAGAGGCCGGCGCCGCGGCGCTGACCGGCGCCGGGTTCCACGCCATCGGGCTGGACCATTTCGCCGCGCAGACAGACCCGCTGACCCGCGCCGCCCGGGGCGGCACGCTGCGCCGGAACTTTCAGGGCTATACGGACGATCCGTGCGATACGCTGATCGGCATTGGCTCGACCTCGATTTCGCAATTCCGTCAGGGCTATGTGCAGAACTTCAAGTCGCGCACGGCATGGGCGGCGGCGGTCGAAGACGGACGCCTGCCGTCAGAGCGCGGCATCGAACTGACGGAAGACGACCGTCTGCGCGGCCGCGCAATCGAAAAGCTTATGTGTCAGCTCTGGGTGGATGTGGACGTAACTTGCCGCGAGATGGGCGCCGCGCCCGGCGCACTGGACGACGCGCTGGAAACGGCCCGGTTCCTGGAGTCTGCCGGCCTTTGCCGCATTGATGGCAGCGTCGTCAGTGTGCCGAAGGAATCCCGGCTCCTCCTGCGCACGGTCGCCCAGTGTTTCGACGGCCGGTACAAGCCGGTTGAGGCGCGCCACGCCAAGGCGGTGTAGCGCATAAAGAAATTCGCAGGTGCCAGAGCGTCCCCGCTCAGGCAGTCATGCCAGGCCGTGTGCTTGCAGGGCACCGGGAAGCGGCCGGGCATGATCCCCGTCTACCCGGCGGGGCCTGCGGACGCTTTGCCCCGGGACTATTCTTTCAGGCCAGCCGCATGGTGGGCAATGTGCTCCGCCATGAAGGTCGCGATGAAGTAATAGTCGTGGCCGTAGCCCTCGCGCATCCGGTAATCGAGTGCCTGGCCGTTGGCCATGCAGGCGTCGATGAAGATTTCCGGCTTCAGCTCCTTTTCCAGGAACGTGTCTGCTGTGCCGGTGTCGACCAGAATGCGCGCCCGGCTCTGGCGTTCCTTCACCAGTTCGGTTGAGTCGTACTGTTCCCACGCGACCGAGACCGGTCCGAGATAGGCCTTGAACGCCTTCTGGCCCCACGGCACGCGCGCCGGGCTGGTGATCGGGCTGAAGGCCGAACAGGTCTTGTAGGTTTCCGGATGCTTCAGGTGCAGGGTGATCGCCCCGTGCCCGCCCATGGAGTGGCCGAAAATCCCCTGTTTTCCCATGTCGGCATTCTTGATCTCTGCCGCGACCAGTTTCGGCAGCTCATCCGTGATGTACTGGTCCATCTTGAAATGCTTCGCCCAGGGTGCCTGCGTGGCGGTGAGGTAAAAGCCCGCGCCCTGGCCAAGGTCATAGGCCTCGTCGTCCGGCACGCCTTCGCCGCGCGGGCTGGTGTCCGGCGCGATGATCATGATGCCATGCTCGGCCGCGGCGCGCTGCAGGCCGGACTTCTCCATCACGTTCGCCCAGCTGCAGGTCAGGCCCGACAGATACCACAGCACCGGCACCGGGCCGTCGGCCGCCTGCGGCGGCGTATAGACCGCAAACCGCATCGTGCAATCCAGCACCTCCGACTCATGATCGTACACGGAAAGATTTCCGCCAAAGGATTTCCAGGAAGAGACTTCAGTTGTTTTCACGCTATGACCCTTTTTGGTTTTTGCCCCGGCGAAGCCGCTGACTCTTGGACGTCAGCCCCCTTTTAGCCCCCGGTCACGACATTTTTCCTGACGACAATGTCGCAAAGAACATCCCGGGCAGAAAGAAGACAATCGGAAACAGCAGATGCCAGACGCTGAAACCTCGAAACACGGGATTCACCTCAACCCTGCCGCTGGGACAAGGGACAGATTGCATCAATCCGCAAGCCATTCTGATGCTGGAAAAGAAAAACGGATGCGATTAAATCAAACGCCTAAGCATAAGGGGACGCGTATGATCCGGATTTTTCTGACTCTTTTGGGGCTTGTGACGGCGTTTGCCGCGAGTGCACAGGCGCAGACCGTTCAGCGAGACTGGACGCCCTATGAGCAGAACAAGCAATGCATGATCTCGGAGAACTATTTCAATCCGTCCCTGCAAATGGATGGGTCGAAGAAATGGTTTATCGTGGATGCCTCAATCGCGACGACGATCCTGAAATGGCATGTCAGTGGCGACAGGTTTTTCGATGAAATGGAATCGCCAGCACTGGGGCGGCTGGCGCAGTGTTTTGATGGGCGTCTGGAGTGCGGGCTGCCGCTGAATTACGACATCGCCAACGAGTTGAAGCTGTTCGACCGGCCGGAAAATGGCGCGTCGACCGCCTATTTCAGGAACCCGCCCCCCGAAAGCGCCGTGCGCTATGCCATGGCGGCTGTCGGCGACTGTTTCGGCTCGGCGGGTGAGGGTATCTATCTCGACGAGGTCGGGCTGACGGAAGCCGAATTGCCGATTGATATCTGTTATCGCGCCGGCAACGCGATGTTCTATCGCAGCAGTAGCAAGTACCGCAGCGAAGCGCCGACGATGACCGATGCCCAGATCGCAAAATATCGCGACTGGGGTATTCTCGCCAAAAATCTTATCGATCAGAGATTCAACAAGCCTGATGAAGAGGTCACGGTGTGCGGCGTCGCGCCAGCAGAGCTGATGCCGTCCTTCATGCAGTTCTATGATGACAATGGTTATGGCCTGCTGGAGGACGCGGAATATATTGCTGCGCAGGAAGCTGAAGCAGCGGCAGCGGCGCAAGCTGCTGCCGAGAAGCAGGCCCGCGAGGATGAATATAATCGCAAGTCCAAGAAAGAACGCCTTCTTGCCAGGAACGATTATCAGCGCTTCGGCACGCTGGACGGCTGCCAGATCGCTTACTCTTACGTCTTCAACGGAATCAATCGGGACAAGATGAGCTTCATCGTGGACCCGGTGCCGGACAGCGGCATCAGCTGGGCCCTGAAATTCGAGAAGACACAGGCCGCCGGACAGGAATGCCCGGCCATGCCGCAGGATCTCGGTGACTGGATCGCCAAACAGGATCCGAAACTGTTCGAGGCCTATGGCGCAACCGAGGAATTCCGGAACAACAAGCCGAATATCTGGAACGAAAACGACTGGAAGGCCTTTGTCGAGCGCTGGATGTGGCGCGACCAGACCTTCGCCGAGACATATGTTCAGGGCGGGAATTGCCAGGCGGCGATCTGGTATTCGCGCAACATTGCCCATGACTGGAACGCCTTCAATCAGGCCGAACTGGATTTCGTCGGCCTCGCCCGCGTCTTTGGGCGCTGGGGCGCCCCTGACAAAGCCTTGTGCGCGGCGATCCCGCCGGATGTGCTGCCTCTGGCCCGCAAGACATGGGAGCGGAATTACAATCAGGTGATGCGTGAGAAAGCCCGGCAACAGGCCGAGTGGGATGCCGCCAATCGCCGGGAAGCCGCCCGCCGGGCCGAGATCGACGCCGCCTATGATGAGCTGTTCAACTGGAAGCCGCCCTATCAGAAGCAGTCCGAATTGCGCTGCTATAATGTCGAAGAGACGAAATACGGCACACGGCAAAGGTGCTTCAGCGACTAGGGTGTGACCGCAATTCAGCGTACGTCACAAGGGTCGTCATAAAGGGACAGGGAAACGCATCATGCCAGCTTACACGCTCTACGGCGCCGAGGTCAGCTATTTCACCGGCAAGGCCCGCGCCTATCTGCGCTGGCGGGGGGCGGACTTCGAGGAACAGATCGCCACGCAGCAGGTCTACCGCGACATCATCCTGCCGAATGTCGGCTGGCCCGTGATCCCGGTCATGAAGATGCCGGACGGCACCATCGTGCAGGACACCGCCGACATCATCGAACAGGTCGAGGCCGCAGAGCACCGCCTGCCGCCCGTCCTGCCCGCGACGCCGCTGCAGCGTTTCGTTGCCCTGCTGCTGCAGCTCTATGGCGATGAATGGCTCACCCTGCCGGCCATGCACTATCGCTGGACCTATAATGAGGACTGGGCCTATTCCGAGTTCGGCGCCCTCTCCGCGCCCCAGCTCAGCCGGCCGGAACAGTATGAGATCGGCAAGAAGAACGGCCAGCGCTTCAAGGGCGCCCTGCCCGTCCTGGGTGTCCATCCGGAAACCATTCCCGGCATCGAGCGGAGCTATGAAGCCTTTCTCGGCGAATTCTCCCGCCACCTTGATGCGCACCCCTTCCTGCTCGGCGAGCGGCCTTGCCTCGCGGACTTCTCCCTGATCGGCCCGCTCTATGCCCACCTCTACCGCGATCCGAAATCCGGTGAGCTGATGAAGCTGCTCGCCCCGGCCGTGGCCGAATGGGTGGAGCGGACCCATGCCGGGGAAGCCGGCACGGGCGAGCTCGCCGCCGACGATACAATCCCGGAAACCCTGCTGCCGATCCTGCGGCGCCAGATGCGCGAACAGCTTCCGGCGCTGATGGAAACGAACGAGCTATTCGCAGGCTGGGCCGCCGACGTATCGTCCGGCACGCCGGTGCCGCGGGCCTTTGGCGAGATCATCGTCACCATCGAAGACCATGCCGGCCCGGCGGCGGCGCGCAGCTTCCCGCTCTGGCGGCTACAGGCCGCGCTGGATGCGTATGAGGCCATGGACGCCGATGCCAAGGCCCGCGCCGACAAGCTTCTGTCCTCGATTGGCGGCAGCGCGCTGCGGACCTTCCAGCTCCCTGCCCGGCTTGCCCGCAAGGATTGCCGGCTCGTCCTGGCCTGAAACGGGCTGGCCTAAAACAGGCTGGCCTGACCGCGCCGCCGCTTCTGTCGCAGGCGCCGCATCTTTGGCCGGTGCGGGCACGGTGCTAGACCTCTGCCCGTAACGGCAGCGAGGCGCATTCCATGGGTTTGTTCGACAGGCTTTTCGGCGGTGGCAAGCCTGCCATCCCCCAGATTGATCCGGCCACGGCGAATGACCGCCTGCGCAAGAAGCAACTGGTCCTGATCGACGTGCGCACGGAAAGCGAATGGCAGGACGGCGTGCCAAAAGGCGCCCACATGGTTACGCTGGGCGACCCGCGCATGGCCGACAAGATCTATGGCTATATGAAGGAAGACGCCTCCAAACCGGTGGCCGTCATCTGCCGGTCAGGCATGCGGTCCGGCCGGGCTGCGAAACTGCTGGCCGGGGCCGGGTTCACCGATGTCAGCAATGTGCGCGGCGGCATGATGGCGTGGAGGTCGGCAAACCTGCCGGTGAAGCCTTACCGCAAATGATCAGGCCGGCCCTTGCCCCGGCCTCGGCCTCGACCTCGGCCGGGGAAACGAGACCGCGAAGCCGCCTTCGATGAACCCCTCGTCCGGCGGGTTATGGGGCGAGCCCGCCTCTTCGTAATAAATGAGCGCAGGGTAGCGGGCCTGCACGTCCGCTTTCAGCGCATCCGTCAGTCCCTGCTCCATATGGGCCACCAGCGCCCTGGTCCATTCGGCAAGAGAGACGACCCGGTTGCCGTCTGCGATGGCCTGGTCGATCACCCAGCGGATCGTTTCCGAACCGACAGGTGACAGGTCCACCGGGGCATCCGGGTCGCGCCATTCCATTATGGCCAGTCCTCTAAAGGTCAGCCCTTTACGGTGCGATGGCGAGGCACTCGATTTCGAGTTCCGCGCCCAACGCAAGCCCGCCTGCCCCGAAAGTGGAGCGGGCCGGTTTCGGATCCGGCAGCGCCGCATCATAGGCCGCGTTCATCTCGCCGTAATTCTGCATGTCGCCGAGGAAGACGCTGCACTTCACCACGTCCGTCAGGTCTGCATCGAACTCGTCCAGCGTGCGCTCGATATTCTTGAAAATCTGGGTCGTCTGCGGCCCGGTGCCGCCCGGCGCGAAGTCATTCGTTTCCGGATCAATCCCCAGTTCGCCGGACAGGTAGATCGTGTCGTTCACACGCACGGCCTTGGAGAATGGCAGGTCCATCCCGGCCACGGTCGGGGCGGAATAATATTCGATGTCCGGCGTATGCGCCGCCTTAAAGCTTTCCGCATCGGTAATGACGCAGCCGCCAAGGGCCATCATACCAGCAGCCATCGCGGCAACGCCGCCCGTCCTGAACATGGGTTTCATGCAAATCATCCTGTTGTCAGTGGATCCATTTCGGGCGCTCTTCTTCACCCGCTTCGTTTTCCTCGTCCTCAGAATAGGACGTGAACTGAATATCGTAGCCGAAAGGCTGGTCGTCGGCCGGTTCGTCCGGCTCGGTCATGAAGACCTGCAGCTCGCCATCCGGCTTGAAGCCAAGCCGCTCGCCGATGGCGACAATCATGTCGGCGGCCTGGTCCGCATCCTTCGCCCAGACTTTCATGGCCATGATGTAGCGGCCGCATTCGGTGTCGAAATCCACGTTGGGTGCGAACACCTCTCCGTCGGCCAGCAATGTGTAATGGGTAAATTCGGTCATGGCATTCGCCCTCTCAGGGCTTTTCGGCAGGGCATCTTCCGGTGCGCCGTGTGGCGCCGGGCTGCCCACCAGACTACACGGGCAGGCCCCAATGCGAAACCGCCCCTCCTGATTTGGGAGGGGCGGTCCGGGTGTTTGCCTTTATCCGCGGCACATGGCGCAGATCTTGTTGCCGGCCGGATCGCGCAGGTAAGCGAGGTACAGCTTCATGCCGCCGCCTTCGCGCCAGCCCGGCGGGTCTTCGATCGGGGTGCCGCCAGCGGCAACGCCGGCTGCGTGCCAGGCGTCGGCCTGCTCCGGGTTTTCGGCCGCAAAGCCGATCGTGCCGCCATTGGCGTGCGTGGCCGGCTGGCCGTCGATCGGCGGGGTCACCAGGAACGTGCCGCCATTGTGCAGGTAGATCAGGCGGCCTTTCGGGTCGGTGATCGCTTCCCGGCCGCCGATGGCGGTGAACAGGGCATCGTAGAATGCCTTCGATTTCTCCAGGTCGTTCGTGCCGACCATGACGTGACTGAACATAAGTGATTTTCCTCCTGATGGATTGGGAATTAGTGCCCCAGCTGCCGGGACGGCGCCAGAGGAATTCCGGCTTCCCGCTGCGTCAGCCCCGGCATTTATGATCAGGCTTTTGCCATCAGCTGGCGGCGGCCCCCGACAGCAGCGGCACAAGATGGCTCATATAGTCCGCCTTGCCGATCGCCAGCCCCTCTGCCCGCAGGATGTCGTAGGCCGTGACGAAGTGGAAATAGAAGTTCGGCGTCAGCCACTCGTCGATATAGGCCTGCCCGGACATCGACACCGTCGGGAAGCCGGGAATTTCCAGCGGCGTCTGACCGGCGGCGAAATCCTCTTTCGTGTCGGTCTGCGCCTCGATCCGCGAGATCGTTTCGGCGACCACGGCTTTCAGGTCGGCAAAGCTCGCCTTGTCGCTTTCGAACTCCTTCATCGGCGTACCGTTCAGCTTGCTCAGCAGCAGCTCCGCCTGACGGCAGGTGAACCAGACCTGGTTCGGCAGCGGCAGCATGTCGTCGGCCAGCCGCGCCGTCAGCAGCGCTTTCTTCTCCGGATCATCCGGAAACAGCTCCGCCTCCGCCCGGCCAAGGATGTTCTGCAGGGTAACCAGGCGCGTGCGATAGATGTCGAGATTGCGTTTAACGAGGCTCATTGGATCTTTCCTTCCGGGTGACTCTGAATAGGCCGGCCTTAGTCGTACACCACCACAGACCGGATGCTCTCGCCCGAATGCATCAGGTCGAAGGCGTCGTTGATCTTGTCGAGCTTCATGACGTGCGTGATCATCGGGTCGATCTGGATCTTGCCGTTCATGTACCAGTCGACGATCTTCGGCACGTCGGTGCGGCCCTTGGCGCCGCCGAAGGCCGTGCCGCGCCAGTTGCGGCCCGTCACCAGCTGGAACGGCCGTGTGCTGATTTCCTTGCCGGCCTCGGCCACGCCGATGATGATCGAGGTGCCCCAGCCGCGATGGCAGCATTCCAGCGCCTGGCGCATCACATCCGTATTGCCGGTACAGTCGAAGGAATAGTCCGCGCCGCCATCGGTCAGCTCCACGAGATGGGCGACGACGTCCTTGGTGTTCTTCGGATTGACGAAATGCGTCATGCCGAATTTCTCGCCCCACTCCTTCTTGGAGTCGTTGATGTCGACGCCGATGATCTTGTCGGCCCCTGCCATCTTCGCGCCTTGCAGCACGTTCAGGCCGATGCCGCCGAGGCCAAACACGACGACATTGTCGCCCACCTGGACCTTGGCCGTGTTGGTGACGGCGCCAACGCCGGTCGTCACGCCGCAGCCGACATAGCAGGCCTTGTCGAAGGGCGCGTCGGTGCGGATTTTCGCGACCGCGATCTCCGGCAGGACGGTAAAGTTCGAGAAGGTCGAGCAGCCCATGTAGTGATAGATCGGCTGGCCCTTGTAGGAGAAGCGCGTCGTGCCGTCCGGCATTAGGCCCTTGCCCTGCGTGGCGCGGATCGCGGTGCAGAGGTTCGTCTTGCCTGACAGGCAGCTTTTGCACTGGCGGCATTCCGGCGTGTAGAGCGGGATGACATGGTCGCCCGGCTGCACGCTGGTGACGCCTGCGCCCACCTCGCGCACGATGCCCGCGCCTTCATGGCCGAGGACGCTCGGGAAGATGCCTTCGGAGTCGAGCCCGTCCAGCGTGTAGGCATCGGTGTGGCAGATGCCGGTGGCCATGATCTCGACCAGCACTTCGCCGGCCTTCGGGCCCTCCAGATCGAGTTCGACGATTTCGAGCGGTTTCTTGGCTTCGAAGGCGACAGCGGCGCGGGTTTTCATGGCGGGAAGCTCCTGGGGGTATAGATGGTCTATAGACGGTCCATAGAGGGTGTTTGTGATCGTGGAACCGGGGAATCTGGAGCGCGGAACATTTCAGTTTCGTCCCCCCGGCGCAAGGGTGGACTCCCGTCAATTACGCATAGCCGTTTCCCTGTGCCGAAACCCGGTTATAAGGGCGCCATGACCGACCAGACTTCCGATTCCTTCTCCGTTGCCATTGCCGGCGTCGCCGGCCGCATGGGCCGCCAGCTGGCTGCCGTGTCCCACCGCCACGGCCTGACCGTTGCCGGCGGGACGGAAATTGCCGGCTCGCCGCATCTCGACACCGACATCGGCGACCTGTCCGGCATTCCGAATCTGGGCGTGAAGCCTGCGTCCGATCCGGTCACCGCAGCGGCCAAGGCCGATGTCTGGTTCGATTTCACCCGCCCCGCCGCCACGATCGCGGCGCTGGAAGCGCTGAAACATACGCCCGTACGTGTTGCCATCATTGGCACGACAGGCTTTTCGCCCGCCGAAGAAAAGGCGCTGGAAGCGGCTGCCGGGGGCCTCTCCATTGTGAAGTCCGGCAGCTTTGCGCTGGGCATCAAGATGCTCGAAACCCTGATCCGCCGCGCGGCCGCCAGCCTCGGCCCGGACTGGGATATCGAAGTGCTGGAAACCCACCACAACAAGAAGGTGGATGCGCCGTCCGGCACGGCCCTGATGCTGGGCGAAGCGGCTGCAGAAGGCCGTGGCGGCACGCTGGATGACCTGCGTACAGGGCCATATGATGGCCCGGATGCCGCCCGCGAACCCGGCAAGATCGGCTTCTCTGTCCGCCGCATGGGCGGCGTGATCGGCGAGCATTCGGTCAGCTTCGGATCCGACACGGAAATCGTCACGCTCAGCCACACATCGCTCGACCGGGCCATGTTTGCCGAAGGGGCGCTGAAAGCCGCCAAATGGGCCCTGAAACAGCCGCCCGGCCTTTACAGCATGGACGATGTGCTGGGGCTTTCAGGCAACGGCGCCTGAGAAAGCAACACACCGCACAGCTGAATCCGGGTTGACGGCCATACTCGCCATGGCAGCATGACAAATTCGTCATCGAACCTGAAAGGGGCGGCATGATCGGCATCGTCGTCGTCAGCCACGGCAAACTCTCGAAGGAACTGGTCGCCGCCACGGAGCATGTCGTGGGCGAACAGATGCGATTCAAGTCGATTTCCATCGAGGCCGAAGATGATATCGAGGCCCGGCGCGAGCAGATCCGCGACACGGCCAAGGCCTGTGACGTTGGCCTGGGGGTCATTATCCTCACCGACATGTTCGGCGGCACGCCCTCGAACCTCGCCATGTCGATCATGGGATCCGGCAATATCGAAGTGATTTCGGGCGTGAACCTGCCCATGCTGATCAAGCTGGCCGAAGTGCGCGACGAACTCCCGCTCAGCGAAGCAGCCCAGACCGCTGCGGATGCGGGCCGGCGCTACATCAACATCGCCTCCGAACTCCTCGCAAAATCCAATTGACCCGGAGCCCCGTGCAAAACGCCGTGACCGAAGCCCGCCAAAGCGTGACCATCGTCAACCGCAAAGGCCTGCACGCGCGCGCATCCGCCAAGCTGTCAAAGCTGGCCAGCGAGTTCCAGTCGACGGTCGTCGTCAGCCATGAAGGCCAGAAAGCCGACGCCCGCTCGATCATGGACCTGCTGATGCTGGTCGCCGCGCAGGGCTGCGAAGTGGAACTGGCGGCCAACGGCCCCGACGCGGCCGAAGCCGTGACCGCCATCGCCAGCCTGATCGCCGACGGCTTCGGCGAAAGCGGCGAAGCCGACGTGTTGTACTAATCCCCCATTCTTCCCCATGGGCCGCCCCCGGCCACACAAACCAAGAGTAGCGCAAATGATCAGAGCGATTTTGACATCCGTGAGTGCAGGCATGTTGCTGGTGGCCTGCACACCAGCCCCCGGCGCAGACGGCGCGGCAGACACCTCCCCGATCAGCGCTGAAAACCCGGTCAGCACTGAAAACCCGATCAACACGGAAAACATGTCCGAGACGGTAAAGGTGCTCGCCTCCGACGAATACATGGGCCGTGCGCCAGGTACCGAGGGTGAGACAAAGACCGTCGCTTACCTGATCGAACGCTTCAAGGAACTCGGCCTTGAGCCTGGCGGACGGGACGGGAAATGGACCGATCCGGTGACCCTGAAACACTCCGTCGTGAATGATATTCGTACATTGAGTTTCGACCTGGGCGAGACCGCGATCCCGCTCAAGCAGGGTCTGGACATCAACATCAGCTCCCCCAATCCGCGCGAAGACATTGCGATGAAGGATGTGCCGATCGTGTTCGTGGGCTTTGGCGCCAGCGCGCCGGAACGGGACTGGGACGATTATGGCGATATGGACCTGACCGGAAAGGTCGCCCTCTTCCTCGTGAACGACCCGGATTTCGGTGTCGAGGAAGATGACCCGGTTGCCGGCGTCTTCGGTGGCCGCCGGATGACCTATTATGGCCGCTGGGCCTACAAATATGAGGAGGCCGCCCGTCGCGGCGCGGTTGCCGCCTTCGTCATCCACGAAACCAAACCCGCCGGCTATGGCTGGAACGTTGCCGCCTCCTCGCCGGGTGAAAATTACACCGTTGCCAGCAAGGGCCCGGCGAAACCGGCGCTCGATCTGCGCGGCTGGCTGCATGAAGACATGGCCCGGCAGCTGCTGACTCAGGCCGGATACGACCTCGATGAACTGAAAGTTGCCGCCCGCAAGCGGGACTTCGAAGCCTTCACCCTGGATGACCTGCACTTCAATGCAGATCTGGGCCTGTCTGTGGAAACGGTCGAAAGCCAGAATGTGCTCGGCAAGATCACCGGCACAGAGCGGCCGGATGAAACCATCATGCTGTCCGGGCACTGGGATGCGTATGGTATCGGCATTCCGGATGCGCAGGGCCGCGTCGTGAGACCCGGTGCAAATGACGATGCGCTCGGCCTTGCCGGCATCATGGAAATTGCCCGCAACATGGAGGCCCGCCCCGCGCCGGAACGAACGGTCGTGTTCGCTGCCTGGACGGGTGAAGAGAGCGGCCTGCTCGGCTCGGAAGCCTATGCGCAGGATCCGATCTATCCGCTGGAAACAACCGTCGCTAATTTCACGCTGGACATCCTGCAAACGGCGGGTCCGGCAAAAGACGTCATCCAGGTCGGCGAGGGCCAGAGCGAGCTGGAAGAGATGATGGCAGCGGCGGCGGCCAAACAGGGCCGCACGGTGTCTCCCGAAGGCTTGCCGGAGAACGGCCTGTTCTACCGGGCAGACCATTTCTCGCTCGCCCGCCGCGGCGTGCCGGTGCTGCTGATCATGGGAATCGCAGGCGGACCGGACCTTGTGGACGGCGGCCGGGAAGCCGGGATCGAATGGGTCGCGGGCTATATTGCCAACCGGTACCACAACCAGAACGACGCCTGGGACCCGGACTGGGATTTGCGCGGCGCCGCGCAGGATGTGGAACTGTTCCTCGACATGACCGAAGACCTCGCCAACTCCACCGCCTGGCCGGACCTGAAGCCGACCTCCGAATTCAAGGGATTGCGGGACGCGAGCGCCGACGCGCGGGAATAACCTTCCCACTCTGATCGGCCCCACATTCATCGCCCCCCTTTCATCGGCGGCGCTCTGCCCCTATATTGGTAGGGTCTTCGGACTATGGCGATAAACGCGCGTGTAATAAGCGGCTCGGACCCGGGGGCGGTACCCGGCGGCTCCACCAAAAGCAGGTTCAGGCCTTTCACCGGGCCTGTTTCTGACGGGGCCGAAATAGGATCGACGGACGTGTAAAGACGAGGCCTTCGCCGGATTGGGCCCCCTCAGAAGCCCAAATCAACATAGTTGCAAACGACAACTTTGCTGAAGGTGAACTGATGGCTGCGTAAGCAGTCGGATGATTACCGATCTAACTCCTAGGGATTCAGCTCCCTAGGCGGGGCCCGGAGGCGCCTGGCAACAGAAGCCTCCACTTTCCCTCCCTGAATTCCTTGCAATGCCCGCGCAGCCGCTTCAATCTCTGCGCGTGCATTACATGCCTCGGAGCAGGCAGGGAGGAAACCGCCCATGGCGAACAGCACGTTGACCCAATTCGTGAAGGAAGCCCTTGAAAAGGGACAGGATCGGAGCGGCATCCGCACCGCGCTCGTTGATGCGGGCTGGCGGGCGCAGGAAGTCGACGACGCGCTTGCGGCCTATTCCGATGTCGCCTTCCCCATCGCGGTGCCAAAACCGGCCGTGTACCTTTCGGCCCGTGAGGCATTCTTCTATCTGCTCTTTTTCATCCTGCTCGGTGTGGTCGCCTTCAATCTCGGCTCTCTCCTGTTTGCGCTGATCGACACAGTGATCCCGGACGTTCTGGAGAAGGAGAGCTATCGCGCGAGCGCGCTGGACCGTCAGATCCGCGGCGCAATTTCCGGCCTTGTCGTCGGCACGCCGCTTTTCCTGTGGCTTGCCCGCATCCTGTTGAAGGCACGGCACGAAAACCCGGCGCTGCAGAGGTCACGCATCCGCAAATGGCTGATCTATATCAGCCTCGTCATTGCCGGCATCGTGCTGGTCGGGGATGCCATTTCCCTCGTCTACAGCTTCCTGAATGGCGAGCTGACCTGGCGCTTCACGCTGAAATCCCTCGTCGTTGCGGGCATAGCCGGCAGCATCTTCGGGTATTTCATCACCCATGCCGAACGGGACGAAGCCAATGGCATATAGCCAGCACACCATCTACGGAGGCGGTCTGGTCGCCGTCATCATCGCCGCCTGCGTGGCGGGGATCGCAGTGACGGGTGGACCGGGCGAGGCCCGGAAAGAACGGGAGGACCGCGCCCGCCAGCAGGCCGTCTCCGATACGGCGCTGGCGCTGGCCTGCTACCATCAGGCGTTTGGAGAGATTCCCGAAGACCTGACCCTCGTCGAGACTGAACTGGCGCGCGTCACGTCCAAGGCGCATCAGCAGGATGCCTGCACCCAGGCAGAAATCCGCAAGGATCCGGTCTCAGGCGAAGACTTCCGGCTGACGCGGCAGGCTGGGGTCGTGACCCAGATCTGCGCGGAATTTGCCACCGGCACCCCGAGCGGCCCTTACAACCGCTACAGCTACAGTCCCACTCGCGCCGTGATCCCGGATCTGGGAGAGCCACGCGAGACAGGGGGCGAGCGGTGTTTCGACCTCAATCTCTCTGCGAAGCTGGAATTCTGAACCGCCTAGAGAAGCACTGTCCCCTTCCCATCCTTTTCCATCGCACGCTGGTAGGAGGGCATCTCGCGCATCTGTTTCAGGAAGCGGTGCGCATTGGGATAGCTCGCCTCGTCCATGCCGGCGCGGTGGGCGGCGAGTTCCATCGAATAACCCATTACGATATCTGCCGCCGTCAGCTGCTCGCCCGCGAACCATTTTGTCTGGCCGAGCTGTTTTTCGATTTCTGTCATCAGCGCCGTCAGGCGCGGCGTGAAGAAGGCCTTGTCCAGCCCACCGACCAGCGCTTTCGCAACCGGGCGGAACAGGAACGGCGCGCGCATGGTCATCGCCATCATGACGAATTTGTTCGTCAACAAGGGTTGAAGACTGCCCTGTGAGGTATGGAACCAGAACAGGTAGCGCGCCCGGTCCGGCGTGCCCGGCGCGGGGCGCAGGCGCCCGTCATCGTGCAGGTCGCAGATATAGTCGACAATGGCATTGGTCTCCGCCATGGCGGTGCCATCGACAGTAATCACCGGGGCCGTGCCGAGCGGCGAAATGGCCTTGTACTCTGCCGGGGCGAGCCGGGTTTCCGGGTCCCGGTCATACAGCTTCACCTCATACGGCACGCCCAGCTCCTCCAGCAGCCAGAGGATTCGAATGGATTGCGACTTTTCCAGATGGTGCAGCGTGATCATGGCAGGGTCTTTCCGGTAAGGCAGGGACGCTTCTAGTACGATCCGCCTATCCCGTCGGATGTGTTCACGCGAGGTCAGGGCCGGGATTTGTGCTGAAATACAGGGACATCGCCCCCATATGCCCCTCAACAGGGCAAAGGAGCCAAGCTGATGATCCCGTATTCGGTTCTCGATCTTTCACCTGTGCCTGCGGGCTCAACCCCCGCGCAGGCCCTGGCCAATACGGTGGATCTGGCCCGCCATACCGAGGCCCTTGGCTATCACCGCTACTGGATGGCGGAACACCACAACATGACCGGCATCGCCTCGGCGGCCACGTCCATCCTCATCGGCCATGTGGCGGGGGCGACCTCGACCATCCGCGTTGGCGCGGGCGGCATCATGCTGCCGAACCATGCGCCGCTGGTCATCGCCGAACAGTTCGGCACGCTGGCGACGCTGTATCCCGACAGGATCGATCTCGGCCTCGGGCGGGCGCCCGGCACCGATCAGCTCACCATGCGGGCACTGCGCCGCGGCGAGCAGAGCGCAGACATGTTCCCGCAGGACGTGGTGGAACTGATGGGATACTTCGAGCCTGCCCAGCCTGGCCAGAAGGTGCGCGCCGTGCCCGGCGCCGGAACGCATGTGCCGGTCTGGATCCTGGGGTCCAGCCTGTTTGGCGCCCAGCTCGCCGCCCATCTGGGCCTGCCCTATGCATTTGCCTCGCACTTTGCGCCGGACGCTTTGGAACAGGCCGTTGAAATCTACCGTGCACGGTTCAATCCGGGCGCAACGGAGAAACCGTGCTTCATGCTGGCGGTCAATGTGTTCGGCGCCGACAGCGATGCCGAAGCCTTGCGGCTGAAAACATCGATGCAGCAAGCCTTCATCAATCTGCGCACAGGACGCCCCGGTCCGCTGCCCAAGCCTGTCGACAACATCCAGGACATCGCTCCGCCGGAAATGGTCGCGCAGGTCGACCGGGCGCTCCGGGTCTCCGCGACGGGTGCGCCCGCCAAGGTCACCGAAGACCTGTCGGCCCTGATCGACCGGCACCGCCCGGATGAAGTCATCCTGACGGGCCAGATCCAAGATCATGCCGCGCGCCTGCGCTCCTTCGAAATCGCCGCAGAGGCGATGAAGACGATCGGGGCGCGGTCTGGCGCAACCGCCAGCTAGTTCTCCAGCCGGTCCATTTCCGCGCTGAGCGTGTCCATCAGTTCCGGGTGGTCCGACTGGATACGGATCATCGACGTCGCAATGCGCCCCTGCACTTCGATCAGGTCGGTATAGCGCCCGCCGAAGATCTGCATGCCTTTGACGCCCGAGATCTCTCCGTCGAGTTTGTCCGACATCTGGTTCAAGCCATCGACAGCCACCTTGATCTTCTTCGCGGCGGACTTGGCACTTGCCTCGTCATCCACGGTTTCCAGTGCGTCGGCGATGCGCGTCATCTCGTTGATATAGGCTTCGCCGATATCGCCAGCGGAAGACTTTGCGGTGATGTCCTCCCCCGTCTTGCCCTGCACATCGTCCTTGCCGCCGCAGCCTGTCAGCATCAGCGCCGCTGCGATGCCTGCTGCTGTCAAAAATCCCGTTCTCATGTTTCGTCCCCTGACTGTGTTTTCAGAAACACACACTTAGGCCAAAATCCGGGGCAGGAATATGGCGGCTTGCCAGATACAGCCGGCTGGCATAGGTGGGCCACCCTGCACGAAACGTGCGTCCTACGAACCCTGAACGATGAAAGGAGATCCGCAATGACCACCCCCCGCTTCTCCAGCTTCATCCTCACAGGTTCACATGACACGACGCATCCTGCGGCCACTGGCGGCCGCCCTTTCCCGGCTCAGCGGCCGGACTGGAAAATCTGAAAAATCACCGCAACGGGACCGGCGTATCGCGGCCCGTTCCCTCAAGACGAAACTTCCTGCCCACCTGCTCCGGGATATCGGTGCGGATGATGGATGAGGCCCTGTTCAGGATTCAGGGCTCAGTCCGCGTCCAGCTCCGCAGACACATTCAGATGATCGGAACAGATTTCCGGCCCCGGCCGGTACTGGCCAAGCTTCATGGCGGGTCCGGTCAGGATGTGATCATAGTCCCGCAGTGGCCGCCAGGAGGGATAAGTCGGCTCCGGCTGCCGGTCGAAATGAGCGTGCATCTTTTCAAGGAAGGCCTCGGCCGGGCTCGCATGCAGACTGCAATTGAAGTCCCCCATGACGACCCACCGTCCATTTTCCGGCAGGTGACGGGAGAGGAAATCCAGCTGGAGTTCCTGATCCCGCCGCCCAAGGCTGAGATGAACGCAGGCCACGTCAAACGGGGTTTCGGCCCCGACAGTTGCAATCAGGCAGCCGCGCCCCGGCACCCTGCCCGGCAGTTTCAGGTCGCGCACATTCGACAGCGGGAACCGGCTGAGGATCGCATTCCCATGGCGCGAAACGCCGCGGATCACCCGGTTTTCCTGGATCGCCAGATGATCATGGCCCGAGCGTTCGGCAATCGCATTTGCCTGACAGCGATATCCGGCCCGGCGCCCGCCAAGGTCGACCTCCTGCAGGCAGACAAGATCTGCGCCGCGCACCGTTTCGGCGATGGTGTCCAGCGTGCTGGCCTTTGCCGGCGTGTGGAAAACCTGCCGGTGCGCGCGTATGAGATAATCAGTAAAACGGGCCGTCCCGATGGCGGCCTGAATGTTCCATGTCAGCAGTTTCAGGGGCACGGTCTTCCTTTGGCGGTTCGGACAGGACAGGGTAAGGCTTCACGAATTGTCAGGCTGGGCACATGATTCCTCTTCTCAGTTCCATACCCTTTCTCGTGCACTTCTCCCTGTCGGTCCTTGCAGCAGTGCGCCTGCTTTACCGCAAGCTGGCCGTGAACACGACCCTGGCATGGCTTTTCCTGCTGTTCGGCCTGCCGGTGGTGGGTGTCGTGCTATATGTCCTGTTCGGGGACCACCGGCTGGGCGGGCGGCGGATGAAGATGGGCGAGCGCCTGCGCTCGTTTTTCATGCAGGTCTTCAGCGTGAAAGACGCCGGCATCCCGCCAGACATCGCAAGCGTTCCCCGCTACGCGGCACTGTCCCGCTCGATCCAGGCCGATACCGGCTTTCCCGTTCTCACCGGTTTGTCTCCGGCATTCTTCGCAGAGGCTGGCGACCTCTATGCCGCCATGCAGGCCGATATCGACGCGGCCTCGGACAGCATCTGCCTCGAATTCTATATCCTCGACCCGGCGGGCCGCGTTGGGGATGTGCTGGCCGCGGTGGAACGGGCGGCACAGCGGGGCGTCGACTGCAAGATCCTGGCGGACGATTTCGGCTCCAAGCCTTTCTTCCGGTCACACTGGCCAACGCGGCTGAAGAAGGCTGGCGTACAGATCGTCCGTTCCCTGCGAGTCAATCTGTTCTCGTCCTTCTTCCGCCGGTCCGACCTGCGCAATCACCGCAAGATCCTCGTCTGCGACCAGCGCGTCGGATATGTCGGCAGCTACAACCTCGCAGATCCCAAACTGTTCAAGGCTGACCGCGGCGTTGGCCAATGGGTCGACATGATGATGCGCGTCGAAGGCCCCGTCGTCGATGCCCTCACATCGGTCTGCCTGTCGGACTTCCTGTTCGACAGCGTCGGCTACCAGATTGGCCGGGCCGACCTGAATGCCCTGCCCATCGTGCCCCGTGTGGGCGGAGGCGAAGGCACGCCTGTGTCCATGCAGGTGCTGCCGTCCGGCCCGGAAATGCGCAACTCCACGATCTATGAAGTCCTCGTCTCGGCGATCTTCAGCGCGCAGAGGCGGCTACGCATCGTCTCGCCCTATTTCATTCCGGATCCTTCGGTCCAGCTTGCCCTTGTCTCGGCTGCCAAGCGCGGGATCGAAGTCGAGATCATCGTGCCGGAACGCATCGATTCCCGCCTCGCCCAGTTTGCCAGCCAGTCGTCCTACAAGGAATTGCTGCGCGCCGGCGTGCGCCTGATCCGGTATCGCAGCGGCCTGTTGCACACAAAGCTGATCCTGGTGGACGACGAGATCGCCCTGTTCGGGACGGTGAACATCGACATGCGCAGCTTCTACCTGAACCTTGAGCTGACCATGGTCATCTATGATGCGGCCACCAGTGCCACGCTGTGGAAGCACTCGGACACCTACCTGCCGGAAAGCACACCGCTGGACCCGGCGCGATGGGAACAGCGCCCGGAGTGGCACAAATTCCTCGAAAACATCCTGCGCCTCGCCAGCCCGATCCTTTAGGCGCGGGCCTCGCCGGACTGTCCCTAGCTGTAACGCGCTTCCACTTTCGGGCCATCGGCGCCCGCTTTGACCGTCGCAAGGCTCGCCTCGAGATCGGCGAGGTAGGCATCGGCCACATCGGCGTGCTTCGGCGACAGCATCAGGTGCAGGCTCGGCGGTTCCTTCGTCACAGACGTAAACCAGCCGCGCCGAAAGATCTCGCCATAGATCGCAAAGGCATGGGCGTCCGGATGGGAAAACGCCATCAGGCCCAGCATCGGATTGCCGACGATGTCAAAGCCGAGGCGCTTCACGCCCTCTTCGATCTTTTCCCGCGTGGCGCAGACCTGCCCCTGCAGGCGCTTGTAGCCTTCGACGCCCAGCGTGTTCATCACACCCCAGGCGGCAGAGATCGCGCCGCCCGGCCGCGTGCCCGCCAGTGTCGGAGTCTTCATCGGCGCGCCGCTCCAGCCGGCCAGATCGAACGGCATGTAATTGTAGAGCTCTTCGGAGCGGAACAGCACGGTCGAGGCACCCTTGGCGCAATAGCCATATTTGTGCAGGTCCGCGCTCATCGAATGGACAGCGGGAACTTCGAAATCGAACGCCGGCACCGGCACACCATTCATCCGCGCGAAGGGCGCAAAGTATCCGCCGACGCAGGCATCGACATGCAGCCACACGCCTTTCCTCGCGGCGACCTCGCCCAGTTCAGCGATCGGGTCGATGATGCCGTGCGGAAAGTTCGGCGCCGAGCCGACCATCATCACCGTCGCTTCATTCACTGCCTCGCCCATCGCAGCCGGGTCAGCTTCATAGCTGCCATCTGTCTTCAGCGGGACGCGGCGGATCTCTATATCCATCAGGTGGGCGGCCTTGTCGAAGGCGAGGTGCGCCGATTGCGCCAGCACGACATTCTGCCCCTCACGCGGCTTGCCCTGCGCGCGGGCATAGTCGCGCGCGGTCTTCATCGCCATGGTTATGGAGTCCGTGCCGCCGGACGTCATCGCACCGGTCGCCCCCTCCGGCCCGTGCAACAGGCCGAGGCCCATGCCGATCACTTCCTTCTCCATCTGGGCGAGGCTCGGAAAGGCCAGCGGGCCGAGCCCGTTCTCCGCCATATAGAGCTGATAGGCTTCCTGCTGGACCTGTTCGACCTCATGGCCGGCATTGAAGACGTAAACGGCTGTGCGCCCGTCGCGCCATTGCGCATCGCCTCCGCCGCGGCTGATCATTTCCTGGCGCACATCGGCCCAGTCGCGTCCCTTCTCCGGCATCTGCATGGCTGTTCCTTCCCTCGATCTCTTGTCTGGTTTGAAACCTAAGCGGGCCTTCGCCGCTTGACCATAGCTGGCCCCTGCCACCCGCCCCCCTTGCAACTTTTCACCGCCTGGCACGTTGAGTCCTTACTCCCCAAGAAAGGAGGAGATTCAAATGACTGACCAGAAGACGATCCAAGAAGCTGGCCAAAAAGGCGGAACATCCCCCCAATCCGGCCCCCAATCCGGCCCCCAATCCGGCAAGAATCACGACACCGAAACGGACGACCGGAAGATTCGCCCGGCCGGGCCTGAAAGCATGGAAAGCCCGCCCGAAAACTGGGACAAGGTCGACGAAGAGAGCGACGAATCCTTCCCGGCGAGCGATCCACCCGCCAATTACTGACCGGCTGCCCCCGCTAGAGCGTTGCAATCCCGAGGCATTCCAGCCGCCGTGTGCGCCTGCGCGCGAAGTGCAGCTTTTTGCTCGCGCATTGTGCGAAGCCCGTTGCCCGCACGCGGCGGGAGGAATATTGTGAACGAAAGAACAAGCCAGAAATTTAATGGGGATCAGCACCGGGCCATGACGGATTATATCGGTTACGAAGCGCTCACTCAGGCCGCCATGCGCGGCGTGGTCCGCGAGGCGCTGAAGCGTGCAAAAGCAAACGGCGGCCTGCCCGGCGACCACCATTTCTACATCACGTTCCGGTCCAAGGCGCCGGGCGTGCGCATGGCCGACTACCTGACCGAGCGATTCCCGGTCGACATGACCATCGTGGTCCAGCACCAGTTCTGGGATCTGGAAGTGCATGACGGGCATTTCGAGATCATCCTGAAATTCTCCGGCGTGCCGCAGCACCTGTTCGTGCCCTATGCCGCGATCACGCGCTTCGTCGATCCGTCCGTGAATTTCGGCCTGACCTTCGAGGCACAGGACAAGGACGCGACCGTCATCTCCCCGGCTTCCGATCTGGCCGAGACGAATGACGACGAGAGCGAAGGCGAGGCTGCTGCTAGCGAGGCCGGCACCGTCGTGAACCTCGACGCATTCCGCCGCAAATAGGCCGGACGATTGGCAGATACTGAAAAACCCCGCATCAGCGACGCTGACATGCTGGCCCGCTTTCAGGGCTCGAAGAAGCGTCCGCCCTGTTCCGACACGCTGGGCATGACGCTCATCGAGGTCGAACAGGATGCGATGCGCATACGGATGGAGTTCGACGTCAGTCCGTCCTTCGCCAATCCGACCGGCGCCGTGCAGGGCGGCTTCATCTCCGCCATGCTGGATGAAGCGATGAGCACCTGTGTCATCATCGCCTCCAATGTCACCATGACAGCGCCGACACTGGAAATGAAGACAAGCTTCCTGACCCGCCTGATGCCCGGCAAGGCGTATGTCGATGCCCGCATCGTGCGTCTGGGAAAGTCCGCCGCGTTCATGGAAGCGGAATGTTTTGACCCGGACGGGAAGATGGTCGCCAAGGCGTCCGCCACGGCCATCCCGATGCCGTTCAAACGCCTCGCCAAATGAGTTTCGACAAACGCGCCTATTGGGAAGGCATGCTCGGTGAGGGCAAACGCCCGCCCGCGACAGACTTTGTCGGTTTGGACCTGATTTCCTTCGACGAGACGGAAGGCTGGGCCGAGGCGGCTTTCTGCCTGCCAGCCCAGGCCACCAATCCCGGCGGCACGGCGCAAGGCGGCTTCGTGACTGCCGCGCTGGACGAAATCATGAGCATCGCCGGCTCGATCGTGCAGGATGGCCCGGCCATGGCGCCGACGCTGCAGATGACGGTCAGTTTCATCCGTCCCGTGCCAGTTGGCGTCCGTCTTCTCGGCCGCGGCGAAGTCGTCCGCAAAGGCCGCCAGGCCATCTTCACACAAGGTTTCCTGCGCAGCGAAGACGGCAAGCTGCTGGCTCAGGCAACCGCCAGCTGTATCCCGCGCTCCATGGCCTGACGCTGCGACAGGCTGCGCGAGAACGCCGGTCTGTGCTATCTTCCCCGAAATATAAAAAAATCCGGGAGGAATTAATGGCCGACGATCAGGGCTCCGCACCTTCAGTCCCCAAGTCCGTTATCGAGGTGACGGCCTTCATGCCAGAGGCGCGGCGCGATCCGCACCCGCCCCTGAAGGCGCTCCGCGAGAACTGTCCGGTCATGCGCGACGAGATGGCGAAGGCCTGGTTCCTCACCCGCTATGGCGACGTACGCACCACGGTCAACGACCGCAGCTTCATCCGTCATCCGCTGAACGCCGAGGAAGGCTCGATCTCGCGCCAGCTGGTCGATGAGGAAAATCCGCGCCGTACGTCCATCCTGTTCATGGACAATCCGGATCATGCCCGCGTCCGCCCCCCGCTGGCCAAGGCGTTCTATGCCCGCATCAACAAGATGAAGGACCAGATCGAAGCCATCGTCGATGAAACCATCGAAGCCGCGCCCGCCAGCGGCGTGTTCGATCTGATGGAAGAGATCGCCGTGCCCATTCCGGTGACAGTCATCGCCCGCATTCTTGGGGTCGACGAAGAACGCCTCGCCGATTTCCGCGACTGGTCCGAAGCGGTGATCCTTGGCCTGAACCCGGTCCGCACCCCGGAAGAGACCGAGCGCATGATGGCAGGCGGCGCCGCGCTGGAAGCCTATTTCGCCGAATTGATGGAACGCCGCCGCGAGGCCCCTGCCGACGACCTCATCACCGATATGGTCCAGCTGCAGGCCTCCGGGGATGCTCCGCTGTCAGACGATGAAGTCCGCATCAATCTTCAGGCCCTGCTGGTCGGCGGGAACCTGACCACGACAGACCTGATCGGAAACGGCGTCTGGCTGTTCCTGACCCATCCGGAACAGCTCGCCGCGCTGAAGGCCGATCCTGGCCTCGCCTCCCAGGCAGTCGAGGAAGTGCTGCGCTTTGAAGCGCCTGTCTCGGCGACCTCGCGGATCGCCGAAGCCGACAAGCCAGTGGCCGGCTGCCCGGTGAAGGAACACCAGGTCGTGTTCTGCTCGCTCGCGTCGGCCAATCGCGACGCAGAGACGTTCGAGGCGCCGGACACGTTCGACATTACGCAGAAACGCGCCAGCCATGTCGCCTTCGGCGGCGGCCCGCACATCTGCATCGGCGCACCGCTTGCCCGTATGGAAGCCCGGCGTGTCTATCAAAAACTGTTCGAACGCTATCCGGACATGAAACTGCCGGAACAGGACATCGCCTGGCGCGCCCTGCCCTTCTTCCGCGGCATAGAGACCTTGTTGGTCGAAGTCTGATCCATATGAGCGGGACCGTCAGCACCCATTATGATGCGCCAGACCTGATCGCCCGCATCGAAGCCGCTTTGTCAGATGCCGGACTGTCGCCGGAGACGGTCACAGCGGACGTGCTGGCCCCGATCGAGGAATTTCATGTCGGCGGCCGCATGGCCACAGACACCTTGTTGCGCGATCTGAACATCCGTCCGGCCGACCGCGCGCTGGATGTCGGCTGCGGAACCGGCGGCACGTCGCGTCATGCTGCGGCGCAGTTTGACTGCACGGTCGAAGGCATCGACCTGACGGACAGTTTCATCCGCGCAGGCCGAACGCTGACGGATTGGCTGAAGCTGGACGGCAAGGTCGCCCTGCATTGCGGCAGCGCACTCGACATGCCGTTCGAAACGGCCAGGTTCGATCTCGGCTGGATGTTCCATGTCGGCATGAACATCGAAGACAAGCAGGCCCTGTTCAACGAGGTTTTCCGGGTTCTGAAACCGGGCGGACGGTTTCTGGTCTACGACATCATGCGCGGCGAAGACGAGACGACGCCGCTCACTTTCCCCGTCCCCTGGGCCGGCAGTCAGGCAAGCAGTTTCGTCCGCCCGCCGCGCCAGTATGACGAAGCCCTCCGCTCTGCCGGGTTCGCCGTAACAAAGTCCGAACCGCGCCGCGACATCGCCGATGCCTTCTTCGCACAGGCAGCGTCACAGGCCAGCCAGCCGCGCCCGCCGCTTACACTGGCCCTGATCATGGGTGAAACGGCCCGAGACAAGTTCGCGAACCTGAAACGGAATTATGAGGCCGGACGTATCGTGCCGGTCGCCATTTCCTGCGAAAAGCCCATCTAGGGGCTTTCCGGGATGACGCGCCGCGCGGTCCCTCACACATGGCTTCCCGGAAAACGTGGCGCGTTTATCCGGGACACAGGCCCTTCACATCGCCCCCACCGTTAACGAACAGCCTGCGTGCGACCATGGTGCAGCGCGCAAAAACGTGTCATAGGCGGGCAAAATCCCTCTGACAGGTCGATCGTGCCTCGATGACGATCCCTGACAGTCCAACCCCCGAAAGCCAATCCATGTCCGTTTATCCGTCCGTTCCCTCGGCTCTCGCCGAAGCCCTTTCCAATAAGGGGTATGACGCCCTCACCCAGGTCCAGTCTGCCGTGATCGAGCCTTCGCTCGCCGGGCGTGACCTGCTCGTTTCCGCCCAGACCGGCTCCGGCAAGACCGTTGCCTTCGGCCTCGCCATGGCGGGCGAGCTGCTGGGCGAGGAAGACCGCCTGTCCCGCGCCGAGACGCCGCTGGCCCTGATCGTGGCGCCAACGCGCGAACTGGCCATGCAGGTCGCCCGCGAGCTGACCTGGCTGTATGGCCCGGCCGGGGCGCGCCTCGCCACCTGTGTGGGCGGCATGGATATGCGCGACGAGCGCAAGGCCCTCGCCCGCGGTGCCCATATCGTCGTCGGGACGCCCGGCCGCCTGTCGGACCATATCAAGCGCGGCTCGCTGAATACCGCCGGCATCCGCGTCGTTGTGCTGGACGAGGCCGACGAGATGCTGGACATGGGCTTCCGCGACGAGCTGGAGCACATCCTGCAGGGCACGCCGGACTCCCGCCGCACCCTGATGTTCTCGGCCACCGTGCCCAAGGGCATCGCGAACCTTGCGGCCCGTTACCAGAAGGATGCCGAGCGCGTCCGCACCGAATCCGAACAGCGCCAGCATGGCGACATCGAATACCGCGCCCTGCTGGTCGCGCCGGGCGATGAAGAAAACGCCATCGTCAATATCGTCCGCCATTCCGACAGCGAAAGCGCGCTTGTCTTCTGTACGACACGCGCGGCCGTGAACAAGCTGATGAGCCGGATGGGCAATCGCGGCTTCCCGGTCGTCGCTCTCTCCGGCGAGCTGAGCCAGAAGGAACGCTCCAACGCGCTCCAGTCCCTGCGCGATGGCCGCGCCCGTGTCTGCATCGCCACCGATGTGGCCGCCCGTGGCCTCGACCTCGACAATCTGGGCCTGGTGATCCACGCAGACCTGCCGCGGGATTCCGCCACGCTGCTGCACCGGTCGGGCCGGACCGGCCGGGCTGGCCGCAAGGGCGTCAGCGCCCTGATCGTGGCTCCGAAAGCCCGCCGCCGCGTCGAACGCCTGCTGAGCGACGCAAAGATCGAAGCGACCTGGGGCACGCCGCCGTCGGCCGACGAGATCAACGCGCTGGACGATGCCCGCCTGCTGGGCGACCCGTCCCTCACCCGCCCCATCCATGAGAGCGAGCGCGCCATGATCGACGCGCTGCTCGAACAGCACGGGCCGGAACAGGTCGCCGCCGCCTTCCTGCGCAAGCAGCGCGAGGGCCGCTCCGCGCCGGAAGACCTGCGCGACGTGGACACGTCCCCGCCGAAGCGCCGCGAACGCGGAGAACGCGGCGACAGGCCCGAGCGCGAGCCGCGCGAGAAACGCCACAAGACCGAACGCAAAGGCTTCGACGATGCCGTCTGGGTGGAGCTCAATGTCGGCCGCAAGAAGAACGCCGAAGCGCGCTGGATCCTGCCCGTCCTCTGCAAGGCTGGCGGCCTGTCACGCGACGATATCGGCGCCATCCGCATCAATCCGGGCGACACGCATGTCGAGCTGACCCGTGACGGCGCAGAACGCTTCTTCGCCGCGCTGGGCGACGGCGGCACCCTGGAAAAGGGCCTGCGTGCCTCTCCGCTGGACGGTCCGCCGTCCGCACCGGCCCGGTTCGACCGGGAAGACCGTAGCGACCGCCCGGCCCCGCGCCTGCGCAAGAAACCGTACGACCCGGATGCCCCGCGCAAATTCTCCGGCAAGAAACCCTATGAGAAGAAAGCGGCCCGGGACGACGCCCCGGCCGCCGCCGAACGCGCGCCCTCCCCGCAGACAGACTATATCCAGGACGACCGGGAGAAGCCTGCAAAGCCGGCCAAATCGTTCTCCAAGGTGCACGCCAAGGATGGCTGGAAGCCGCCCATGCGCGGCAAGGGCAAACCGGCCCGCCCGGCTGGAAAAGGGCCCGGAAAAGGCCCCGCAAAGGGCGGCAAACCGGCCTTTCAGAAGGGCGGAAAACCGCTGAAAAAGCACCGGAAACCGCCCCCGAAGGTCTGATCCCGGAGGAACCGCCTCAGCGCCCCGATTTTGGCCCTGCAACACCTTGTTTTTGCAGGGCTAATTTGCACCCTCATTAAGCTGTAAAATAACCCCCGTTTCGGTTCCCTCTGAGGGGTTAATCCCCTATATTTGAAGGCGAATCTACAGAATCGACGGGGAAGCCTCATGGCTGAAGAAACGCAGGGCGAGAATGCCGAGTACGGCGCAGGCTCCATCAAGGTCCTGAAGGGCCTCGAAGCCGTGCGCAAACGCCCCGGCATGTATATCGGCGACACCGACGACGGCTCCGGCCTGCACCACATGATCTACGAGGTGGTGGACAACGCCATCGACGAGGCGCTGGCTGGCCATGCCGACCGCGTGACGGTCACCCTCTACCCCGACGGCTCAGCCGAAATCACCGACAATGGCCGCGGCATTCCCGTGGGCATGCACCCGACCGAGGGCGTCTCGGCGGCCGAAGTGATCATGACCCAGCTGCACGCCGGCGGGAAGTTCGACCAGAACTCCTACAAGGTCTCCGGCGGCCTGCACGGCGTGGGCGTGTCCGTGGTCAACGCGCTGTCGGACTGGCTGGAACTGACCATCCACCGCGAAGGCAAGGAACACTGGGTCCGCTTCATCGATGGCGGCTTCGTCGAGGCCCCGCTGGAGACACGCGGCGACTCCCCGATGACCGACAAGGGCGTGCCCTATACCGGCACCGCGGTGCGCTTCCTCGCCGCGCCCAGCACGTTCACGATGACGAATTATGACCGCAAGACGCTGGAACACCGTCTGCGGGAACTCGCCTTCCTGAACTCCGGCGTGCACATCATCTTCCGCGACGAGCGTGAGGCTGAGCCCTACGAGATCGACCTGATGTACGAAGGCGGCGTGAAGGCGTTCGTCGAACACCTCGACAAGGCCAAGGGCAAGCTGATCCCGGAGCCGGTCTACGCCATCGGCGAGAAGGACGGCATCACCGTCGAAGCGGCGCTGGAGTGGACCGACAGCTACCACGAGAACGTGCTCTGCTTCACCAACAACATCCCCCAGCGCGACGGCGGCACACACCTGGCCGGCTTCCGCGGGGCGCTGACGCGGATCATCAACAAATACGCCAACGAGACGGGCCTGGCGAAGAAGGCCAAGGTCGAGATTTCCGGCGACGATGCCCGCGAAGGCCTCACCTGCGTCCTGTCGGTGAAAGTGCCTGACCCGAAATTCAGTTCCCAGACGAAAGACAAGCTCGTCTCCTCCGAGGTCCGCCCGGTGGTCGAGAGCATGATGGGCGAGAAGCTCGCCGAATGGTTTGAGGAACACCCGAAGGAAGCCCAGGAAATCATGGGCAAGATCGTGGAGGCCGCCGCCGCACGCGAGGCCGCCCGCAAGGCCCGCGAACTGACGCGCCGCAAGTCTGCGCTCGACATCACCTCCCTGCCCGGCAAGCTGGCGGACTGCCAGGAGAAAGACCCGGCGAAGTCCGAAATCTTCATCGTCGAGGGGGATTCCGCTGGCGGCTCGGCCAAGCAGGGCCGGTCGCGCGACAATCAGGCCATCCTGCCCCTGCGCGGCAAGATCCTGAACGTGGAACGCGCGCGCTTCGACAAGATGCTGTCGTCAGACCAGGTCGGTACGCTGATCATGGCGCTCGGCGCCGGCATCGGCCGCGACGAGTTCGACATCAACAAGCTGCGCTATCACAAGATCATCATCATGACCGATGCTGATGTCGACGGCGCACACATCCGTACCCTGCTGCTCACCTTCTTCTATCGTCAGATGCCGGAAGTGATCGAACGCGGCTATCTCTACATCGCCCAGCCGCCGCTCTACAAGGTGACGCGCGGCCGGTCCGAACGCTATGTGAAGGACGATGCGGAGCTGGAATCCTATCTCATCGGCGAAGGCACCGACGGGGAATCCCTGATCCTCGCCGACGGCACCACGATTGCCGGGGAAGACCTGCGCGACCGCGTGCGCCAGGCCTCGAACTTCCAGGCAAACCTGCGCCGCCTCGCCCTGCGCGCCTCGGGCGACCTGATCGAACATGCCGCCCTTTCCGGGGCGCTTGCCGCCGGCGCGGGCGAAGACGAAGCCGCCAAGACCGCCGAACGCCTGAACCGCTTCGCCGAAGAAGGCGAAGACACATGGGCCGGCCGGTTCGTCGAAGGCGCGCTTGTCCTTCAGCGCACGGTGCGCAGCGTGGACGAGACCATCGCCCTGCCCCCGGCCCTGATCGCCAGCCAGGACGCCCAGCGCCTCGCCGAGCGTGCGGCCGGTCTCGCCGAAATGTACGACCAGCCCGCCATCCTGCGTCAGGACAAGGGCGGCGAAGTGACCGTGCACGGACCAAGCAGCCTGCTGAAAGCCGTGCTCGACAGCGGCCGCAAGGGCCTGAAAGTCCAGCGCTATAAGGGTCTGGGCGAGATGAACGCCGACCAGCTGTGGGAAACCACGCTCGACTCCAACGCCCGCACCCTGCTGCAAGTCCGCGTCGACCATATGGAAGAAGCCGACGACATGTTCACCAAACTGATGGGCGACGTCGTGGAACCGCGCCGGGAGTTCATCGAGGAGAATGCGCTGGACGCGGAGGTGGATGTTTGAACCAGCCTGAAACTCCCTCATTCGAAACACTGGATAAGGCATTTAAAGTTTTCACTCCTTATCTACATAGAAGAGCTCAGTTCATTTGGGCTGATCACGGACGTTTCTCACATTACACATCAGCTGAAGCCGCTTTGTCGATATTGAGCGGAAAGTCGATCTGGATGCGTAACGCAATGACCATGAACGACTTTAGCGAAATCGAATATGGTATCGGAAAAGTCACCCAATTTTTTGGACCGAACAATCAAAGCCAAATAATACGAAAATTCTGGAGCTTAGTTGAAGTAGCCACCGATGGTGAAGCATCGACATTGAAGGACACATTTGACCTTTGGTTACCCGACCTACGAACCAAGACATATGTTACCTGCTTGTCGGAACACCAGCCACACGAGGATGAGTTTGGCCGACTTTCGATGTGGAGAGGTTATGGCCAAGCAACTGGAGTGTGCCTTGTTTTAAATAGTCAAGAGGTGGCCGATGGCGCACGTCACTCTGACGTATTTACCTACCCGATCTGCTATTGTGGAGGCGCCGCTGCTGAGGAACTTTTTACAGAGGCAGTTAGCGGTATAATCGAACAAGAAGATTTTGTGCGGTCGCTCGATCAAACCACATTGCGCTGGTGGTTGCTGAATATGTTGCAGTCTTTTGTGTTTACTTTAAAACACCCGGGTTTTTCAGAAGAATCGGAATGGCGCTTGATTCATCGCCCATCCGAGAGTTTTTCCGACCGCTTAAAACGAGACATGGTTTCAATCGGGGGAATACCGCAGAGTATTTATCAACTCCCTCTCTCCACGGAGAATAGCGATTTCGAAGGTCTTGATCTCAAGAAGTTTGTTGATCGAATAATAATAGGACCAAGCGAACACCCTACAACCATTTGGCACGCCTTTGTAGAATGTCTTGAGGAGTTGGGGATCGAGGGTGCAGGAGAAAGAGTTCATTGTTCTGATATCCCCTTGCGTGCTCGCTGAACGTCACCAAAAACAGAAGCGACAAGTAAGCATGCGTTGGGTTGAGCGAAGCGATACCCACCGTTCGGCTCTGCCGCGCGCTATGTCTGGTGGGTTACGCCTTTGTCGCCCCCACCCTTCGGGTGCCCCCTGAGGAGAGATTGGGCTCTGTCCCACAGCCGCCGCGTGTCATCCCGGAATTTGCGCAGCAAATATCCAGGCGCCAGATGCGGTGTGGCCGTTGCAGGACCAGGGCCCGGATAAGCACCGGGGGCTTGCCGGGATGACAGGTTGGGAATTGTCTGAATTCGCCTGATAGGGCGCGGCCTCATCCTTCCGCCCATGCATCCTGACCTCCAACGCTATTTCAACCATGTCTGGCCGTTCTTCTGGCCGTGGCTGGTGTGGAACCTTGTGCGTGTTGCCCGCTGGCACACGCGCACCGGGCGGGAGGCGCTGATGGCGGTCGATTGCTTTGGCAATATAAGGCTGGTCTTTGTGGCCGATGCCCCGCCGCCCGATGATCTCTATACATATGAAGCGCCGTGCATCCCGCGCTGGGAACGGCCTGCTGTCTGCGGCGCCGGGCTCGCGGCTTTGCGCGGGCCGTCCGGCGAAGTCCGTCATGATCCGGTTAAGTCCGGTATGGTCATCCATAAGCATGACGTCGTCCGGACTGATCCGGTTTTGCACGTGCGTGGTCCGCCTTAGCTGGGCCTCAGTGCGCCGCCATCATTCTTCGACTTCGCTCAGCATGAGCATTCCTCTGAGGCGCAACACTTACCGGACTCATCCTGAGCAAAGTCGAAGAATGGGCCACACAGGACAAACTCACTTCACCGGATGGCACCCGCCTTTCCGGCCGCGCGTGCTGGATGGAACACGGGCGCCCCTTCCTGCGTTGATATTCCACCACAACACAGGAGGCCGACATGTCCGCACAACAGATTCCCGAACAGCAGGCCGCCGGACTTGCGCTCGCCGCGCGCCGGGGCCGTGCCCCCAAATGGCACCTGAAAGGCCAGGCCAAGAAGATGTATGACGAGCTGAGCATGGAAGAGCTGGAAGCCATCGCCGAGCCAGACGAGGACGGCGATCAGGAGAAAAAACCCTCGTAAACCGGGGACTTATTCCGGGGCGGCATAAGTCTTGTTTGCCGCCCTCCCCTACAGCCCCGCGCGCTTCACGTCATATTCGCTGCAACACGAAGCAATACGGCACCTGAAGGAGCCCGCCATGATTGACCTGCGCCCGTTCGACCGTCTCGGCCGTTTCCGGAACGACTGGCTCGACGCGAACTATCACTTCTCGTTTTCCGGCTATCACGACCCGCACCGCATGGGCGAAGGCGCCCTGCGCGTGTGGAACGATGACACGATCCAGCCGCACACCGGCTTTCCGCCGCATGGGCACCAGTCCATGGAAATCATCACCTATGTCCGCAAAGGCGCGATCACGCACAAGGACTCGATGGGCAATACCGGCCGCACCGAGGCCGGCGACGTGCAGGTGATGAGCGCCGGGGCCGGCGTGCAGCATTCGGAATGGAATGCCGACGATGAAACCTGCCAGCTGTTCCAGATCTGGATCCTGCCGCGCGAACAGGGCGGCCAGCCGGGCTGGGGCACGCGCCAGTTCCCGAAAGGCAATCGCTCCGGCAAGTGGACCGTGTTTGCCGCCAATGACGGCGAAGGCGATGCCCTGCCGATCAAGCAGGACGCCAAGGTGATGGGCGCTACGCTCTGCGCCGGGGATACGCTCGACTATGAGGTCGCGCCAGGCCGGCATGGCTATCTCGTGCTGGCCGCCGGATCGGTCAGCCTGAATGGTGACGTGCTGAAGGCCCGCGACGGGGCCGCCATCACCGGCGCCGAGACGATCCGCCTGAAAAGTATCGAAGACGCCGAGATCGTCTTCGTGGACACGATTTAACCTGTTTCACATCAGCGTGACTTCGGGAACAGACAGGGCGATGGTAAGTTGATCGGAGACCTTAATGGAGGTTCTGAAAATGAAACTTGTTCCCATCACCGCTATCGCCCTTCTCCTTGCCCCCGCCGCCATGGCCGCGGAAATCAATGTCACCGTCTCTGACGATTTCCAGACCAAGCTGCAGGATGATTACGGCACCCGTGAAGGTGACTACCTCATCAAGGACGTGAAGGATGACCTGACCCGCGAGCTCGACAAGGCTGGCGTGGACACGGCCCGGATCGATGTCACCATCGTCGATGCCAAACCGTCCAAGCCGACGTTCAAACAGCTCGGCGACCAGCCCGGCCTGGACTATGGCCTCTCAAAAAGCCTCGGCGGCATGAAACTCTCCGCCGTTGCCTATGACGACGCTGGCGAGAAAACCGGGGAGTATGAGTATTCCTGGTATGAGCATGACCTGCGAATGACCGGCATTACCACCTGGTACGACGCCAATCGGGCTTCGAACCGGTTCGCCCGGAATTTCGCAGAAGACCTGAAGGACGGCGAACTCGCCAATTAGAGCCAGCGGGCGAAAGCCCGACCACTAGAGGACGAGTTCACACCGCTCGTTGAGGCTGGGGCGCGCCAGAGCGACGCGCTTCAGCCCCGGCAGCGCCTCGCGCAGGTCCTCGGCGACCCAGAGGCAGATCCGCTCCAGCGTCGGCACATCAAGGCCGTCGATCTCGTTGAGCAACCTGTGATCCAGCTTTTCGGCTGTCGCATTCAGGCAGGCCGTCAGATGGCCGAAATCCTCGACCCATTGCTCACCCGGTTTCACGACACCGGCAACCGTCGCTTCCAGACGGAAGGAATGGCCGTGCATGTTCCGGTAAGGATGCCCTTCCGGCTTGCCGCCCATGAAGTGCGCCGCCTCGAAATTCACCGACTTGGTAATCTCGAACACGCGGCCCTCAGGGCTCAGGGCAGCCCGGTCAGTTTGTGTGTTTGCAAGCTCAGTCGCCATTGCGGATTCTTCAGACAGTAAGCAGCAGCAGCCTGCACATTGCGGGCCGCCTCGGAATTGTCCTTCGGTTGCAGGAAAAAGTGCTGAAAGTCCAGTTCCGTGAACCGTTCCGGCTGCGCTTCGGCCTCATCCTGCGGGTAGACCAGCTTGAGTTCATTGCCTTTTTTCAGGACAAGCGCGGCATTCGCCTTGGGGCTGACGCAGATCCAGTCGAGCCCCTCCGGCGCCGCGATCGTGCCATTTGTCTCCACCGCAATCTCGAAGCCTTCACCGTGGAGCGCGCCGATCAGTGGCGGATCCAGCTGCAGCAGCGGCTCTCCGCCCGTGCAGACGACATAGGGCCGGCCGGCGGTGTCGGCATTGGCTTTCCAGATCGAAGCGACCAGCGCGGCGACTTCTTCCGGGGTTTTGTACTTGCCGCCGTTTTCGCCGTCGGTGCCGACAAAGTCTGTATCGCAGAACTGGCAGACCGCACTCGCCCGGTCGCGCTCCAGCCCGTTCCACAGGTTGCAGCCGGCAAACCGCAGGAACACGGCGGCGCGCCCGGTCTGCGCGCCTTCCCCCTGCAGGGTGTAGAAGGCTTCCTTGACCGAATAGGTCATCGCGACACCTGCCAGCGGTCCCAGCCGGCCGCGCGCAGTTCGCAAGCCGGGCAGGTGCCGCAGCCATATCCCCAATCATGACGGTGGGTGCGATCGCCAAGATAACAGGTGTGGGTATCCTCTACGATCAGGTCGATCAGCCCCTGCCCTCCCAGCTCCAGCGCCATCGCCCAGGTGCCGGCCTTGTCTATATACATAAGGGGCGTCTCGATCGTCATCGGCTTGCCGAGACCGAGGCGCAGCGTTTCGGCCTGGGCCTGGATCGTGTCGTTCCGGCAATCGGGATAGCCGGAATAATCCGTCTCGCACATGCCGCCGACGAGCACGCCAACGCCGCGGCGGACGCCCAGCGCACCGGCGAGCGTCAGGAACAGCAGGTTGCGCCCGGGGACAAAGGTGGACGGCAGACCGGCATCGGTCGTCTCGATGGCCACATCATGAGTCATGGCCGTTTCACCAAGGCTCTTGAGAACCGTAGCGTCGATCATGTGATCGTCGCCAAGGCGCGACGCCCAGGACTCTTTCAGGCTGGCCATGCCGATACGGACTTTCTCCCGGCAGGACAGTTCCACGGCGTGGCGCTGGCCATAGTCGAACCCGATCGTCTCGACCGCATCGAATCGGTCAAGCGCCCAGGCCAGGCATGTGGCGGAATCCTGTCCGCCAGAAAAAAGGACGAGCGCGCGGGTGACGGAGGGTGAAGTCTGCAAGGTCATGGCGCGCCTCTACCAGCCCGGGCAAATCCGGCCAAGCCGGGAAAACTGTGTGGTTTTACCCACGCAATCAAAAATAGTCAGATGTTTACGCGAGGGTAGCCCGTTGACAGACGAGGCGGCCCCTCCTTTCGTAGTATTTGCAGTGTTCCTGCCAGAAGAGCACGCAAATAAACCAAAACCAACAACCAATAATCTTGTCCGCGAACATTGGACGAGGGGAGGAATTTGACTTGAAACTGAACCGACAACCTAAGTGCGTCTTGCTGGCAGGTGCCTCTGCCGCCGTATTGAGCCTGATTCAGGCCCCGGCGATGGCACAGGAAGCAGATGCACAGAACACCGCCACCACCGTTGAAGCTGCTCCTCCCGCCGCATCCGAACCCGCCGCTGACTCAGACAAACGTCTCAGCGTTGTGAAAGTGACTGCGACGCGCCGCGAGGAAAGCATTCTCGACGTGCCGCTGGCAGTGACCGCCATCAGCCCGACAGAAATTGAACGCCAGGGGGTCGCCGACCTTCGTGCGCTCGACAACCTGTCGGCCAGCTTCAACATGAACTCGACGCAAACGGAATCGCAGGGCACGTCCATGCGGATTCGGGGCGTCGGCACCACCGGTAACAATATCGGCCTGGAAAGCGCAGTCGGCGTTTTCCTGGACGGCGTTTACCTGTCACGCCCCGGCGTGGCCCTGGGCGACCTTGTCGACCTGCAACAGATCGAAGTCCTGCGCGGTCCGCAGGGCACACTGTTTGGCCGCAACACGTCTGCCGGTGCACTGAACATCACGACCAAAGCCCCGAACCTTCGTGAAAAGGACGGCTTTGCCAACGTCACCGCCGGCAATTACGGGCTGGTGAATGTGCAGGGCGGCTTCAGCGCGCCGATTGTCGAAGACAAGTTCGCAGTGCGTCTCTCCGGGGCTTACCGGACACGCGACGGACTGGTCGAAAGCACGACCGGTGCGGAAAGCCATACGCGTGACCGCTGGATGGTGCGCGGGCAAGCGCTCTGGCAAATCACCCCGGACGCAAAACTCCGGGTGATTGCGGATTACTCCGACGCGGATGAACAGTGCTGCGACGCCATCGTCACCGTTGACCCGCTGGGAGAAGCCGGCATTTATGCGGCTGTCGGCCTGCCTGCCAATGGCGGTGTTTCGGCTTTCGGCCCCCGTGCCCTCGACAGCCTGACGTCCAATGGCGAGCAATTCCAGAACCCGTTCCAGCAGGAAGGCATCTCCGCTCAGCTCGACTGGAACCTCGGCTTCGCTGATCTCGTCTATATCGGCTCTTACCGGGACTTCCATGCTGAATCCATTCAGCACTCTGAGTATGTGAGCCTCGACGTCTATGCTGTGGGCGACAACACGGCGCCGTTCGCGGCACCGAGCGTCCGGCCGTCTTACGACGACATCAAGACGACGACGCATGAACTGCGCCTGCAGGGCCAGGCCTTCAATGGCCGGCTCGACTGGCTGCTCGGCACCTATTATTCGGATGAGGACATCGAAGAACAGGCCACCATGACGCTTGGCGGCGACTATGGCCGCTATGTGTCGGCCCTGCTGGTGCCTGCGCTTGGCGCCCAGGCTGTCAGTGTCGGCTTTGGCGGCAATGTGCCGGCCGCGCTGGGCGGTGTCGACCCTGCCGGCAGCTATGCGACCAACAAGTTCAACCAGCAAGGCGAGTCTTTCTCCGTCTTCACTCATAACGTCCTTGAGCTGACGGATCGGCTAAACCTGACCGTCGGCCTTCGCTATGTGGAAGAAACGAAAGACGGGTCGTTTGACCAGGTTTCGGCGTCCTCGCCGACCTGTACAAACATCGCGAACGGTATCGTGGCCAATGCCTACCCTGCCAATGTGGCCCCTCTGGCCCCGACGGCGCTGGCACTGACCTGCTTCCCGTTCGCCACCGAAGCCGACCTTCCGGCCTCAGCCTTCCTGCCACTGCCTCGGACGTTCAACGACACGTTTGAGGATGAAGAGCTGGTATACACGGTGAAACTCGGCGGCTCGCTGACCGAGAACCTGAACTTCTATGCAGGCTTCACACACGGCTTCAAGTCAGGCGGCTTCAACCTCGACCCGACGGCGGCGACCGGCGGGGCGGATCCACGCTTCGACTCTGAAAAGATCGATGCGACCGAAGCCGGCCTCAAAGGGACGTTCAATGACGGCCGCGGCCGGTTCGACCTGGCTGTGTTCAACCAGGAAATGGAAGACTTCCAGGTGCTCGAATTCACCGGAACCCAATTCCAGACATTCAACGTGCCGAAGGTCGTCAGCAAAGGGGTCGAAATTGAAGTTCAAACCCAGCTGACGGACAATCTCAGCGCCAATGGTGCCCTGACCTATACCGATGCGTATTACCCGAATGACTGCGCACCGGGCGGGTTTGATCCATCGAACCCGGTGAATCGCCTGTGCGGATTCAAGCTGACCAATGCACCGGAATGGGTCGGTCTGATTGGCCTGACCTGGGAGAGCGCGCTCGACAACGGCATGCCCTACTTCCTGACCGGTACGGTTCGCAGCGAATCCGAACGCCGTACATCGACCCAGGCCGTGGACGATACAGGTGCCCGGCTCGCCGACGATATCCAGGACGCGAACAGCAAGTTGAACCTTCGTGCCGGTATCAGCACGGCGGATGACCGCTGGACGTTCGAGATCTGGGGGAACAATGTGACCGACGAGCAGACGAAGAATGTGACCTTCAACATGCCGCTCCGCGGAACGGCACGTGGTGTGTTCATCCAGGATCCTGCCACTTACGGTGTGACTTTGAGGACACGGTTCTAAGGTCTCTTTAGGCACAATCTTGCAAACAGAGCGGTGTCCGGCCCCGGACACCGCTCATTTTTTGCCTTTACGTAGGGTCCACCGGGCCAATCCTTCCAACTGAAAATATTGACTTTCCCTCCCGGCTGCCATTCGATGGATTCTGAAGCACGTTCAAAAAGAAACGGCTCAAAGAACAGCTCGAAGCCAGCAATCCCGCCGGCCCGAGGGGAGGAAAAATTAGATGACCAAATACAGAGACTCGAAATGTGTCTGGCTGGCTGGCGCTTCCGTGTTGGCCATGGGGCTGCTCGCCCCGGTTGCCGTCGCGCAAGAGGACGGCGAAAGCACCCGAACACTTTCCACCGTGACCGTGACGACCCAGAAGGTCGAGGAATCCATTCAGGACGTTCCGATCGCAGTCTCGGCATTTGACGAAGAGGCGCTCAATCGGCTCCAGCTGACCGGCGGCCCGGACCTCGTCAAATCCATCCCGAACGTGACCTTTACCAAAGGCAACTTCACGGGCTTCAACTTCAAGATCCGCGGCATCGGTGTGGACTCGGTCGCCCAGTCTGGTGACGCAGGGGTTGGTATCCACCAGAACGATGTCCCACTGACAGCGAACCGTCTGTTCGAAGCGGAATTCTACGATGTCGAACGGGTCGAGGTTCTGCGTGGTCCGCAGGGCACGCTGTACGGCCGGAACGCCACCGGCGGTGTGTTCAACCTGATCACCGCCAAGCCTGTGCTGGGTGAGTTTCAGGCGAATGCCGAATTGACCTACGGCAACGAGAATACGTTCAAAGCGAAAGGCATGGTCAACCTGCCGCTTGGCGACAAGGCCGCCTTGCGCCTGGCCGGCTCACTTCTGCAACGCGACGGCTATGTGAAAAATGCCGTCACCGGCAACGATATCGATGACCGTGACCTCTCCAGCTTCCGGGCAACCTTCGCAGTGGAACCGACCGACAATCTGCGCGGCTGGGTTTCCTACGAACACTTCGAAGAAGATGACAGCCGCCTGCGCGCCGGCAAGCAGCTGTGTAAAAAGGATCCGGGCTTCTCGTCATTCGGCGGATTCCAGGTCTCTGCATTCGACCAGCTCGTAACTTCGGTCGGTTGTCAGGATGCTCCGCTCAACCAATCAAACGATCGGGTGAACTCGCAGGCAACGCTTGGCGGCGGTCTTGCCATTACGGCCGGCCTTTTGAACGGCGACGCCTTCACCGACCCAGTGAACCCGGACCTTCGCACCATCGAATCTGCCTTCGACCCGATCTACAAGGCAGACCAGGACCTGATCACCTGGAAGGGTGAATGGAATGTCACTGACAGCCTGCTGTTCACCTATCTCGGCAGCCACAATGAGAGCTCGGTTCAGTCGATCGAAGACTATAACAAGATCGCCCCAACCATTGCCTTCAATGAGACAGCGGGTCCATTCGCAGCGATTCCTGCCCTTTATCCGCTCCTGTTCCCAGGCGGTGTTGTGTCTGATCCGGAACTTGGCGTTTCCAACCTGTTCCGTACGTTCGACCAATCGGGCGGCGGCAGCGATCAGGACACGCACGAGATTCGTCTGCAGTCGGATTTCGATGGACCGTTCAACTTCAATCTCGGCGCAATCAAGGTCGATTTCGAAGCGATTGATCCTTATGACAGCACGGCTGGTTACTATGTTCTTTCGAACTCGCTGACGGCCCTGACCCAGTTGAACAATGCTGCCGGTGGCGGCATCTTCGGCGGGAATGTCCCGCTCGACTCGGGGAGCACGAACAATCTCGGACTGTTCAACGGCACGCTGAACGGCGATGGCGGTGAATACTTCCGCTCCTTGTCTCCTTACCGTCTCGATTCAACCGCCTTCTTTGGCGAGGCTTACTATCAGGCAACGGACAACCTGAAGTTCACCCTTGGCCTGAGAAACACGATCGACAAAAAGGAGCAGGATGTCATTCCGACCTTCCTGTTCACGCCACAAGCGGCTGGTGCAGACCCTCTGCAACCGTCGCCGATCGTGGGTGCGGCCCCGGATGATGGCGGAGATGGCAGCCTGAACACCGAAGACAAGGAAACGACCGGACGCTTTGGTATCGATTGGTCACCGGATCTCGGCTTCACCGACGAAACCCTGATCTATGGTGTTTACTCGAAAGGCTACAAAGGCGGCGGGATCAACCCACCGCAGCCTGCCGGTGCAAACCTGTTCTCGCAAACCTTCGATCCTGAGTTCGTGAACTCCATCGAGATCGGTACGAAGAACACGCTTGGCGGCGGTGTCGCCCAGCTCAACGTGACCGGGTTCCATTATGACTATGAAGGGTACCAGATCACTCAGATCATCAACCGGTCTTCAGTGAACACCAACATCGACGCCAAGATCAAAGGCCTTGAAGTTGAGTTCCTCTGGACGCCGGCGGACAACTGGTTGCTCACGGCAAACCTGGGTATTCTCGATACTGAGATCCAGGATGCATATGGTATCGACGTTCTTGATCGCGCCAATGGCCGTTCTGACCTCGTCGTGCTGAAAAATGCAGCGAGCTTCGCCAACTGCGTGGTTTCGGCCCAAGGTTATGCAACTGTTCTCGGTGCCATCCAGGGCGGTCTGCTCAATGCGGGTGACACGCGCGGTCTATGCAGCGGTGCGTTCTCCGGTGCTGAATCGTCGTTCGGCCTTGACGGTGTCACCGTGAGCTACACGGACAGCAACGGAAACGTCCAAACGGCGAATGCACTCGAGCCGTTCGAAGGCGACGCGAAGAGCCTCGATGGAAACAACCTTCCGGGCGCGCCTGACACGACGCTGAACCTCGCTGCTGAATACACCTTCCCAGCCCTCGGCAATTCGAACTGGGATATGACAATCCGCAGCGACTACTACTATCAGGCCGACAGTGTCAGCCGGATCTGGAACACGCAGCGTGACCAGCTCGACTCCTGGTCGAACGTCAACCTGTCCATCCTGTTCAACAATGATCAGAACGGATGGGGCGTGGAATTGTTCGCCAAGAACCTGACGGATGAGGAAGTCATCACGGGTAACTACCTGACCGACGACTCCTCCGGCCTCTTCACCAACGTCTTCCTGACCGAACCGGCGCTCTATGGCGTCACGGTCAAGAAGTCCTGGTAACAGGTTCAAGACCGAAGCGAATTGGGGCGGCCCGGCCAGGGCCGCCCCTTTTTATTTGGCCCAAAGCCCGGCCTGACTTATGTTGCCCACACCATTCCCCAACCTTCCTGTCCCGGGAGACGTCCCATGCGCCTGATCTTTGCCGGCTTTGTTTCTGCCCTCGCCCTTTCTGCATGCAGCCCCGGTTCGGCCGCCGCGCCTGCAACGCCTGAGGTTTCCAGCGACCTTGAAGTAACGCTGACCCCTGTCATCGAGGCTGAATTCCCGTGGGGTCTGGCTTTCCTGCCCAATGGCGACCTCCTGTTCACCGAAAAGGATGGCGGCCTGAACTATGCCGCAGGCGGCGAAGGCGAAGCCACGCCGGTCACCGGCATGCCCCCTGCCCTGACAGAAGGACAAGGCGGCTATTTTGGCATCGCGCTGGATCCGGATTTCGAAACCAACCGCCTGATCTATGTCGCCTATGCCCAGGGCACCGAAGCCGACAACGGAACCGCGGTCGTGCGGGCCCGCCTCAGCGATGACAACACCGCGCTGGAAGACATGACGGAAATCTTCCGGGCCGACTCCCGCGACACCGCCTACCATTTCGGTGGCCGCCTGCAATTCGCCAATGACGGCACGCTGTTCGTCTCACTCGGCGAAGGTTTCAAATACATGAAGGATGCTCAGGACCCTAAAATCACCCATGGGTCTCTCATTCGCATCAATTCCGATGGTACCATTCCGGCCGATAATCCGTTTGCCGACGGAGTGGATGGAAACCCTGCCGTGTACTCCTACGGGCACCGGAACATCCAGGGTCTCTACTACGACAAGACGGAAGGCACGCTGTACGAGACAGAGCATGGCCCCAAGGGCGGCGACGAATTCAACATCATCAAACCCGGCGCAAACTATGGCTGGCCGGTGATCACCTATGGCGTCAATTATGACGGCACGATCATCACCGAGAAAACCGAGAAGGAAGGCATGGAGCAACCGCTCACCTACTGGGTGCCATCCATCGCGCCATCCGGCCTGACCCGCCTCACCAGCGATGTCTATCCCGGCTGGAAGGGTGACTTCTTCGTCGGCGGCATGAACGGCCCTGCCGGCCTGGAACTCGTCCGCATCCGGCTGGAGAACGGCGTCGTGACCGAGCGGGAGAACCTGTTCAAGGATGAGTACGCGATCCGCGACGTTGCCCAGTCGCCGGACGGCCACCTCTATGTCGCCACCAAGGATCTGGACGGCATCTTCCGCGTCGACATCGCGGAATAGGAATAGTTCAGCCTATTCGCTCGTCCGCCGGGCCCGCAGCGCGGCGGCGAGTGTGCCATCGTCCAGATGATCCAGCTCCCCGCCCACCGGCACGCCGTGGGCGAGATAGGTAATCTGCACGCCCTTGCCGGCCAGCTGCTCTGCGACGTAGTGGGCCGTGTTCTGGCCTTCGAACGTGGCATTCAGCGCCAGGATCACTTCGCGCACCCCGCCCGCATCGATCCGTGAGATCAGCGAGGGAATGTTGAGATCATCCGGCGTGATTCCATCGACGGCAGACATGACCCCGCCTAAGACGTGATAGCGCCCGCGATAGGATCCGCCGCGCTCCAGCGCCCACAGGTCCGGCACATCCTCCACAACGCAGATCAGGCCCTCATCGCGGCCGCCCGATTGGCACACTGCGCAAGGCTGCAACGTGTCATAGTTCCCGCAGATCTCGCATTTCTCGATCCGGCGCCCGGCATCGGACATCGCCTCGGCCAGCGGCAACAGCAGCGTATCGCTCCGTTTGAGTAGGAAAAGAGCCGCCCGGCGTGCCGACCGCGGCCCGAAGCCCGGCAGACGGGACATCAGCTCAATCAGGCGAAGAATCTCCGGGCCGGCAGAACGCTGTGACATGCCCCCAATGTCAGGTATTTGCCGGGCGTTGCAAGCATAGACGTGCAATTCTAGGTCAGCTGACCTCTGGGCCGACGGCGCCTATGGCGTCAGCTCGACCATTGTGACCGTACCGGTCCGGGTCTGCGTGAGTACGAGTGCATCGCTTGCCAGATCCAGCCCCCAGGAGTGCCGGACACTGGAAGTCCAGAACGGAGCCGGCAGGTATTGCAGCGGAGCGTAGTCCGGGCTGTACGTACCGAGCATCACGTCTTGCTCATCATCGATAAAAATAAGGTACGGGATATCTTCCAGAGCGATCAGGACATCCGATTGGCTCGAGGCATCCATCGAGTTCGTGTCTTCTATGATGATGTCCGAAGGCACTCCCTTGGTCCACGAGTACACCTTCGTGTTGACGATACCCGGGTTCCCTTGCTCATTCGAATAAATGTGCACCTCATGATGTCCATCATGGACGCCATCGGAGAAAACGAACGCAGCCGTAAACGTATCCGCTCCCGTTGCATTGAGCTTGAATGCGGCCCCGACCAGGTCCAATCCTTGTGGTTGGGCAATTGGCAGGCTCGCCCCTTCAAGGGGGGCTGCTCCGGATTGCGTGGTCCAGAAGCGCAGGGATTGCGTCGACGAATCATACGCGACCAGATCGTTGCTATCCCCGCCGACATGGCAGTACTCACCGGAAGCCTCGATCACCGTGCTCGGTTCGAGGTTCATTCCATTGACATCATCGAACTTGAACAACCGCAAACCATTGTCCCGGCTGCCCACGACCAGATCTGACAAAATCGGAATGTCCGGAGAAAGGAGCGATGCCACGGCACAAGGTTTCTGAGTGGTCAAAACCTGCTCAAATGCCTGCAGGAGATGAACACGATTACTTTCTTCCAGAGCAACCAGAACCGACTGGGACCCAGATTTAAAAAACCCGCTGCTCACAAGGGTGTTCTCACCTGCGATGCTGTCCGGCAGATCATTTTCCACGACTGGAACAAATTCTTCGGTCGTCAGATCATTTTCATATCTGAACGAGAGGCGTGCCGTATCGTCCGCTTTGTCCGCCACACCTATCAATCCGGAAGTCAGCGCGCCGAATGGCTGGGAAAAGAAGTCGGCGCCGACCGGATTCTGCAGGTTCCCGAAGTTCGCAAGATCGCCACTCACGATACCGCCGACAGGCGACAAGACGATGTTCCGGACGGAAATAGTCACGTTCTCTGTGGTCGTATCTTCTCCGTCCGAAACCGAGATTTCAAACTCCATTGCAGAATCCGCGCTCACTTCCGGAGCACGGAACGCGAAGATCCCTTCGCCGGTCGGCACATTTTCAAACAATGGCACATTGCTGGGAGCCGGGCCGGAGAGCTGAGTGACCGCAATGGTCAGCGCGTCACCATCCGAATCCGTCGAACCACTGGCATCGATCCAGAATGGCTGCTCTTCATCCGGGCTAGAAGAGCTGAGCGTGTAGTTCACTTCCGGCGGTGTATTGGCGGGCGGAGGTAGAGGCGGCGGTGAGGCTATTGGGTCCTGGCCGCTTCCTGTGCCGCCTCCCCCGCCGCATCCACTCAATGCCAGCGCCAAAGCGCCAGCAGCCACCGCTGCCGTTTTCAACCGCATACCCCAATCCCGCAGACTACCTATAGGTGATCAGTTTTATTTTCGGGTTCTGCAGCAGATACAACAGCCTTCTCCCAAAAAGAGAGTCATGGCTGACAAATCCATCAATTATCGGGTGAAACAAACAAAAAACCCCAGCCGTCGGGCTGGGGCTTCTGTTCTGATCGTCGGGAAAAGGCTTATGCCGCCTCTTCGACCTCGCTCGTTTTCGAACTCGGGCGCGGATCGCGGAGCACATAGCCGCGGCCCCAGACCGTTTCGATATAGTGATTGCCGCCGGTGGCCTGCTGCAGCTTCTTGCGGAGCTTACAGATGAAGACGTCGATGATCTTCAGTTCCGGCTCGTCCATGCCGCCATAGAGGTGGTTCAGGAACATTTCCTTGGTCAGCGTCGTGCCCTTCCGGAGGGAAAGCAGCTCGAACATCTGGTATTCCTTGCCGGTGAGGTGCACGCGGTCGCCGTCCACTTCCACCGTCTTGGCGTCGAGGTTCACCAGGATCTCGCCGGTGCGGATCACGCTCTCGGCATGGCCTTTGGAGCGGCGCACAATGGCGGTAATGCGGGCGATCAGCTCGTCCTTGTTGAACGGCTTGGTGAGGTAATCGTCAGCGCCATAACCCAGCGTGCGGACTTTTGCCTCGATGTCCGGGTTACCGGAGAGGATCATGACCGGCGTGTTCACGCGGCCCATACGCAGCTGTTTGAGGACTTCGTAGCCGGAGATATCAGGCAGCGACAGATCAAGGATGATCATGTCGTACTCGTAGACCTTCCCCAGATCGACACCTTCTTCACCGAGGTCAGTGGCGTAGATGTTGAAGCCCGCGGACTTCAGCATCAGCTCGATGGAACGCGCGACGGCGCTATCGTCTTCAATTAGCAGGACGCGCATGTGTCGTCTCCCGAATCAGCCTAACGACAAGCTAGTCGTTTTTATTAACTCTGAGAATCCTATAGGCTGTTTCTTTAACACTAGTTAACAGAGCCCTGCGATTCCCCGCGAAATCCCCCAAATCTTCACACAGATTAATTGCCAAGCTCCGCTGCCGAGGCTGCACCGATCAGCATTTGGCTGATTGCGATGGCATCCTGGATAGGTTGAGCCTGAGGATCTGTGGAAATCAGTGTCTTCTGGCAGCGGATTGCATCGCGGACCTTCGGGTCGCGGATCACAACACCGGCCAGATGCGGACGGAAGCCAAGGAAAGTCTGGCACGCCCGGGCAATCGCCTCATAAGTCCGTTGTCCGGCAGCACGGCTGTCGGCCTGGTTGATACAGACCACCGGCTCGACATTCGGCGCATAGCCGCGCAGCACCTTGATAAAGGCGTAAGCGTCGGTCATCGACGTCGGCTCGTCCGTGATCACCATCAGGGCCTTGTCGGCAGCACGGGCAAGCCGCATGCAGTTCGCCTCGATCCCGGCGCCGAGATCGACCACGACCTGGTCATATTGCAGGGCCAGCGCGGAAAGACCGGCCGCGAGGCGGGCCACTTCTTCTGGCGGCAGTTCTGCCAGCGCGCCGGAGCCTGACCGGCCCGGCAGCACATCGAACCCGCCATCTGCGGCGCCGCCATCAACTGGCGTCACGGCATCGTCGAGCTCGACCCAGCCGGCAATAACGGCCGCGAGGTCGGTTTCAGGCGCGATGCCGAGCTGGACGTCGACATTGGCGAGGCCAAGGTCCCCATCCACCAGCAAGGTGCGTTTACCGGCCTGGGCGAAGGCGGATGCCAGCGTGATGGCCATGAACGTCTTGCCGACGCCGCCCTTCCCGCTCGCAACTGCGATGATCGACGCAGGCTCGACCCGCCGCGGTGTTGGCCGCGGCGCCGGACGTTCCTGCGATTTGCGCATCATGAAACTCATGGGATTACGCGGCTCCTTTCAGGGCGATCACGTCGCCCGGGGCATCTTCCATCAACAGGGCGGCAAGGCGCATGGGCGCTGCCGGGACCAGTCCGCCGCCGATGAACGGGGTGACGGCAAGGTGTGAGAAGGCAATGCCGGCCGACGACAGGGCGGATATGGCCCCGCCCCTCCTTCGGACAACATCGAGTTTGGTCAGAATGGCCCGCTTGATGCCTGCTCTGGCAAAGCTGCGGGCGGCTTCAAGCTGGTCGTCGGGGTGGCCTTCGGCTGAAAGGACCAGCACAGGCTCGGCGCGAATGACGGAAATCAGGTCCTGCAGGCTGGCCATATCGTCATCATCGAATGGATTGATGGCCGGCAGATCGATCACGCACCGGCGGTTCTCGGTCTTCAGCGTCTTCAATGTCGCGAACAGGTCATCCGGTGACTGGCAGGTGCGGATCTGGCTCTTTTCCCGCTCCAGATACGCCGCCAGCTGTGCCCCACCAGCTGTGCCGTCAAGGTCAGCGGCCACAGGGGCCACTTCGGCGCGCGCCATGGCAGCGCGGCGGGTCAGCTTGGCAGCTGTGGCGGTGCGGCCGTGCCCGGGCGGGCCGACCAGAAGAATATCGCGGTCCAGGCGCGCAGGCAGCGGATCGCAGGTCACGATGCGGGCAAGGCCTTCGGAGATGGCCTCTTCCGGATCTCTCAGGTGCTGGACGCGGCCAGCCCCTTCGGCGGCAATACGATCCGCAAAACGCTGCGGTGAACCATGCCAGAGCAGCGCATCGCGCACGCGGCTGAACAGGGGATTTTCGGAACCTCGGCCATGGCCGCCACCGCGCGCATCGCGCAGGAACAGCGGCTCATTCGGCACCATGCCGACGCCGCCCATCTTGTCGACCGCCGCACGAACTTCCACGCCACCATCAATCTCGCGCTCGGACAGGATCACCGCATCGGCTCCCATCTCGGCAAAAATCATCGCCTTGGCAGCCTCGAAGGTCTCGGCGGCGAACATCTTCATACGCATACGGCGGCGTCCTTACTCTCGAACAGACCCGCCATCCCCGCGCCCCAGACGCGAACGGGCCACACTCTCCCGAAACCATTAGTGTCGTCTAAAGGTTAACAAATTCCTCTTCGGTGTTAGGGATTGCCGAATTCGGACGGGGCAAACAGCCCATTCCTGCAGTGCCGAATCTGTCGGCCTGCAACACATTGTTAACCATGGGTTTTCCCGCAGTCAGGCGGCTTCGCGGGAGTCCACGATCTCCGAAAGCGTCACCCCGAGTTGCCCATCGGCAACAACCAGGCGCCCCCGCGCCATCAGGCGGTCGGAGACATAAATCTCGACCGGTTCGTCGGTGCGCCGCTCCAGCGCGACGATGTCCTCGGCGGACATGGCGGCCAGTTCTTCCATCGGCATGCGCACTTCGCCCAGCACGACATCAACACGCACGGGCACGTCCATCAGGGACTTCTGCAAGGCAGGATTGGCAGGTTGGGTCATGATCCATCCTTCTCGGTCGGGCGGCTGTTCTGGATGAATTCCTGGCTTTGTGCAAACAGATCGCCCTGTCCGTCCACGATCCGCTGGGCTGTCGCCGTGACCAGACGCAATGCGGACTCCCGGAAACCGTCCGAATAAGCGCTCGTTTCCAGGTGTCCGGCCAGAGAGACCAGGTTTGCCAGGGCTTCCGTCAGGTTTTCCGTCACCTGCTGCAGGCGCGCATTCTGTTCGTCATGCTTCAATGACATGGCAGCGGCATGGGCCTCCGCACGCGCCTCTGTCAGCAGCATCGCCAGATCCGGCGCAGACAGCGTGATCTTTTCCTCCACCGGCAGCGCCGGCACGTCCGGTTCCGGCGGCGGCGTGAAATCGCTGCGGAAATCGAAGGGCTGCAGGGATTTGACGGCGCGCTGTATCATTCTACCAGCTCATCGTCTTCGATCTGGCCATCGGCGCGGATATCGCCGCGCTGGATCAGTGTGCGGGCCAGCGCGACCAGTTCCTGGCGGGCGGTTTCGACGTCACTGCGGCGGACCGGGCCAAGCGACGCGATCTCCTCTCGCAGCAGATCGCCGGCACGTTGGGTCATATTGGCAAAGAAAACTGAGGCCGTATCGGGCCGCGCGCCTTTCAGCGCCACAACCAGAACGGCGCGATCCGCCGCGGACAGAAGTGTCTGCAGGCCAGCCGCATCCAGGCTCGTCAGGTCGTCGAACGTGAACATCAACGCGCGCACCTTCTCGCCTGCCCCCGGTTCGGCGTGGTCGAGCGCAGCAAGGAATGTCTTCTCGGACCGGCTGTCGAGGCGATCAAAAATGCGGGCGACACGCTCATGTCCGCTTGCCTGCCCATCCCCGGCATTCGCCATCAGGATGGCCTCAAGCCGGGTTTCAAATGCCGACAGTGCGGCCGGATGGACGGGCCCAAGATTCAACAGCCGCTGCATCGCGTCGATGGCCAGCCGAGGCGGCAAGGCGCGCAGAAGCCGCGCAGATGCCTCGCCCTGCAAGCGCGACAGGACCAATGCAACGGTTTGCGGATGCTCCGTCTCGAACAGGCTCGCCAGCGCCTCCGCGCCTACATCTGACAGGCGACGCCAGACAGACGCGCCGGGCTCTGCCGGGCTGCGTAGCTTTTGATGCGCGGCCATGAACTGGGAGACCGCGTCGGCTTCCCCTTCCGCCGAAGGGCCGAGCGTATCCATCGCGGCCGTCAGGGCCTGCACTTCAGATTTGGAAAGTTCCGCCCAGATCGGTGCCGCATCCGGACCAAGTGCGCGCATCAGGCGGGCCGACCGCATCAGGCCGTCCGCCGGTGTCTCTTTGCGGGCAACCGTCAGCGCACTCATGCATTGCCTCCATTGCCACTCATCCAGCCGCGGACGACATCGGCTGCCCGGCCGGGATCACGGCGGGCGAGGTCTGCGGCATCATCATCGTGCACGGCGACGGGGCGAACGGCCGGTTCCGCAGCGGGCTGCGCCACACGGCCTGGCAGGGATTCCTGCACCAGTTCGACAGGCGCCTCTTCGCGGCGCTCCGCCCGGAAACCGATCCATCCAGCCAGACCGGCCAGCAGGGCCAGCAACGACAATTCCGCCCAGTCGCGCGGCAGCGGCGCGCCGCTGATACCGGGCGCGAAGGCCACACGCTGCAGGTCCACGCCTTCTCCCTTGGAAGGGTCGAGCCCGGCAGCCGTGGATATGGTGTTGGACAGCGTCGCATCGTCCACGCCGGCCGCCTCGTCCAGAAGCAGCAGGACCTGCCGGACAGCACCTGGCTGGCGGACAATGGAAATGCGGACATGCCCCTGCCCCGCCATCGCTTCGGCGACAGACAGGAGGGACGCTTCAGACTGGGAAAGCGGACCGGGCGATGCGGGGGTACGGCTGATCACATCGCTGCCGCGCCAGGCGAGCAGGCCGAGGGCCACCGCACATGCCGCGAACGCGAGCGCCCGTGTGGAAGGCGCCGCGCCGCGCGAGATACCGGATCTTCCGTGCGCCATACTGGACTCCCGTCACCCGGAGGATTCCGGATGCTTTCGCCAGAGTTAACGGGGCGCCCGTAAATTTGGGTTTAACAAACGCCTAGCGGCGATACTGCTGCAGGCGGGTCGTGCGCAGGCCTTTGGCGCCGTGACGCAGGTAAAGTCGCTCCCAGCCTTCGAACTCTTCATCCGTCAGGTTGTAGCGATCACACGCAGCCTTGCGGCTCAGCAGGCCACCGGCAACGGCGGCAACCACTTCCGCTTTGCGGCGGGTGACCCAACGGGAAATGTTCGGCGACGGGAGATCCGCCATTGTGAGCTTCTGGCCGTCAGGGCCTTTCACACTCATCGGTTTTGCATTCTGCTGTTCCATATCCACACCATTTTCCAATAGAGGGCGGACACTCCTTCTGGAGAGCCCGGAATATGGACACTACGCGCTTCCCCTTAAGCCCACGCGTAACCCGTTATGAGAGTTTACGCGCGCTCATTAGGAGGATGTTTGGAAACCTGTTCCGGCCCGGCACAGTGGGCGAGACTCTGCAGAAAACATTACACGAATGAAAAAAATCTGCGGCTTCAGGGCAGCAATTCGAGAGCATTATTGTCCCGTGCCTGCGCCGCATGACGCCGCAACATGGTCAGGAACATCTGATCGCCGCGTTCCGTCTGTTTCACCAGCATCGCCGCGCCAAACGCCACCGACATGCCGTAGAAACACGTGTAGCGGTAGTCATCGAAGAGCGCGTCGAACCCGTAATCCGTGACGCCCTCATCCTGCAGGCGGGCATGATAGTAGCGCAGCAGGGCCTGCTCATGCTTCGGCCGGTCTTCCCGTGTCAGGCCTGCCCCGATGAAATACGCCACATCGCTGGCCGGGGCGCCCTTGCCTACCGTCTGCCAATCGACCACGGCGAGCGGCTTCGGCGCGCCCGGCTTGCCAAACAGCATATTGTCCAGGCGGTAATCGTTGTGCGTCAGGGCGAACGGGCCGTCTCCCGGCTCCTGCTGCATGCGCGGCAGGGCGTCGGCATAGGCGTCCCCCACTTCGATGACATCCGGCGTGAGAGACGCGTCATAGCGGTCCTTGAAGCCTGTCCACAGCATGGCAACCTGCTCCGGGCTCATTGCCGGAGGCGGCGCCACGCTGGTGCCCTGCAGCCAGGGATAGGTATCAAGGGACTCGTCATTCCAGTAGGCCGCGTGCAGAATCGCTGCGGCATCCATGGCCCGCTCCGCCTCAGCGACGCTGCAGCCGGCCAGCTGGTCTCCCTGCTCGGACGGGGCCATGTCTTCCATGATCAGAGCGAAGCGGTTCGTCTCCGCGTCATAGTCGGTGTACAGCGCGGCGGGGGTGATGCGGCCCGCCACTTTCGGAAAGGTGCGGTAGAAGTTCACCTCGCGCTCATAGTGGCCGAGCATTTTGGCCGTCATGAGGCTGGCTTCATTATCGGACGGGAACTTGCCGACCAGCGTCGCCGGGGCGCCGTCTCCCTTGCGGGCATAGTCGAAGACAAAGCGGACATTCTCGCCAATCTGGCCTGTGCCGATAGACTTTGCCGTGAGGCCGGAGACCTCTGCATCAATGCCTATTTCTTCGAAAAGCTGGTTGAACCAGTCCGGCGTGAGTTCAAGGGGATTGGTGTCGAGGCCGGGTCGGCTCATGGGGTTCCTCCGCATCGTCGGGCTCTGCCGGCCCGCTCTTTGATTTTTTGGGTATGTATTTCTTCAGGCGTAACATCCGCGCCTCCGCGGCGCGCAGGGCCTTGTCCAGCGCGGCCATGGTGAGGGCGAAATCGCCATTCTTGTCCTTGCGCCAGGCCCGCTCGGTCTGCGCGATCACGAACGCGATGGCGGCAATCTTGAGGCCCAGCGGCGCGCCGCTGTCATCGTCGAGGCCCGCCGAGGCCAGCGCCCAGTGAGCGCTCGCGGCCCGGTGCGCCGGCAGGCGCAGCAGCAGGCGCGGTGTCCGCTCGCGGTCCCGCATCAGGGCAATGGCGCCAGCGCGGTGGTCTTCCATCGCTTCGAAGCGCAGCATGATCACGTCGAACAGGCGCTCACGCGGGGAGTCTCCGCCTGGCGGGCCTTCTGCGGACATGGCGCGGTCGAAATAAGCCTCGAAGGCGTTGGCGAGGTCGTCCCGCGTGACGCCGTAGAACTCGCTCAGCGGCAGGCCGGCCTCTTCAGCAATGGCGGAGAGGGTAATATTGCCCCAGGAATTGTCTTCAGCCAGGCGCAATGCGGCGAGAAGGCCAAGCTCGACGATGTCGACTGTCTCCTCCTCCATGGTCCTGCCTGTCTCCTAATCGGTATCGCGAGACAGCTCCCGGTCGCGGTTGGCGGCGGCCCGGATCGCTTTTCGCATCAGTATCGGCATCCCACCCTCATCCATAAGGATGTCAAGGGCGGCCTGGGTGGTGCCGCCGGGTGAGGTGACCGCTTTTCTGAGCGCGCTGGGCGGCTGGTCCGATTGCACCATCAGGGTCGCAGCGCCTTCGATCGTGAGCGCGGCAAGCTGTTCAGCGAGTTCGGCAGACAGGCCCTCGGCGATTGCCGCATCCGCCATGGCCTCTGCCATGAGGAAGACATAGGCCGGCCCGCTGCCGGAGAGGCCGGTGACAATCGACATGTGTTTTTCGTCCACCGGGCCAATGACGGCGCCCAGCGGCCGCAGCAGTTTTTCGGCGATTTCGAGCTGCTTCGCCATGACCATACCGGACTTGGAGATGACTGAGACGCCCTTGCCGATGGCTCCGGGTGTGTTGGGCATGACCCGGATGACGCAGTCCGTGCCAAGGCGTTCGGCGAGCTGCTTGATGCGCGTCCCGGCCATGATGGAGACGACCAGCGTCTTCGGGCCGATCCAGGATTTCAGGCTTTCGGCCATCTTCGGGAAGACCTGGGGCTTCACCGCAATGATCAGGACATCCACCGGTTCCGGGTCGGGGTTTACGGCCACCTTGCCGGCGTCGGCCCATTCGGTGACGGTTTCCGACGGCTTCGGGTCCTGGATACGGATATCCGGTTTGCTCTTTCCGGCCAGCCAGCCACTGGCGAGCGCAGCGCCCATCCGCCCTGCCCCGATCAGGGCGATCGATGGCGCGGCCATCGCCTCAGGCTTCGCCGTGGGTTTCGAACATCACCGCGTCGATGGCATCGCGCGGGGATTTTCCAGCCCAGATCAGGAAATTGAAAGCGGGGATGAACCGTTCGACCGCGCTGACAGCGGCGGCCATCGTGCTGCGCACTTCGCCCAGCGTCGGCTCGTCCCGGTCCATCATCGGGAATGTGTAGCGGAAAATGATCACGCCCTCGTCGGCCCAATAGTCGAAATGGCCGAGCCAGAGGCGTTCATTCGCCATCATGATCAGCTCGGCAATCTGGGCGCGGCGCGCGGTTTGCGGTTTGACGTCCAGCGTCATGGAAAAATGGATGGCGGCGGGTTCCGGGCGATAGGCAAACAGGGCGCCAAGGTCGCCCCAGCGTGTTTCGGCGACGGCCTGGATTGTGCCCTCTTCATCGCGTTCAGCCTGCCAGCCGCCTTCTTCAAGCGCCTGTTCAACCCGCTCCAGCGGGTCAACCATGTTGAATTCATTACGGCTCAGGCTGACACTCATTTACGCTCCCCTCGCAGACAGTCTTATCGGGACAGGATTCGTCCCTCTGCGCTATCCCCACGCATGGTCCATGCATACGCCCCTCAGCGACGAGGTCCATGCGCTTCAACAGTTGCGGGAGCTCCAGACGTCAATCGTCGCCTGCTTTTTCGGCGGCTTCCAGCTCCGCCACACGCTTTTCAAGCGCCTCGACCTTTTCCAGCGCGGAGACGGCCAGCGCCTTCAGCGCCTCGACTTCGTCACGCCCGGCCAGGTCCATATCGGCGATCATCGCCCGCACGCGGGACTGCGCCGCCGTTTTGGCCTCTTCGCCCGCTGTACGCGCCGCCCCCAATGCGCCGGTCATCAGACCTGCAATGTCATCGAGCAGTGGATTTGTCGTCGCCATGAGGCTACTCCTTCGCGCGCGGGTGGCTGGCCTTGTCTGCCACATTCCGTAACAGATAGGTTCGGGGCAAGACAGGGAAAAGAGGCCGCATGTTCGACACGATGACGCTGCTGGGGGCACACCTGGCTGCCGGTGCCCTCTCTTTCCCCGAGATGAGCCCCGCCCTTTTCTCCATAGATTTCGGCTTTATCGGCCTCGGCACGTTCCATCTGCGCTGGTACGCGCTGGGTTACATGGCCGGGATCGGCCTCGCCTGGTGGTATGCCAGCGCCATGATCCGGCGCCCGGCCCTGTTCGGCGGCGAAAGCCCGCTGACCAAGGACCAGCTGGACGACATCATGTTCTGGATCATCCTGGGCATCATCCTCGGCGGACGGCTCGGCTACATCCTGTTCTACATGGTGCCCTACCAGATGGACGCCCTGATGGCGGATCCGGGCACGATCCTGCGGATCTGGGATGGCGGCATGTCTTTCCACGGAGGGATCTCCGGCGTTGCCGTCGCGCTTGTCTATTTCGCCTGGTCGCGAAAGGTCAGCCTGTTCTCGATCGGCGACATCGCCGGGGTCGTGGCGCCGATCGGCATCGGCCTCGTGCGAATTGCAAACTTCATCAATGCCGAGCTGTATGGCCGCCACACGGACTCCTCGTGGGGCATGGTCTTCCCGGAAGGCGTGGTGCCGGGCTCCACCCCGCCGGCCTTCAACTGGGACACCGGAAAATGGGTCTATAACGGCTTCGAGACCGCCCGCTATCCGAGCCAGCTGTATGAATCGGCGCTGGAGGGCTGGCTGCCGCTGATCGTGCTCTCCATTCTGATCTGGCGCTTCGGCGCCCTGAAACGGCCCGGCCTCGTCGCGGGCCTGTTCCTGCTGATGTACGCCTTCGGACGCACCGTGGTGGAAAACTTCCGTATGCCGGACAGCTTCGTCCACGGCATGCCGGAATGGCTGACCATGGGCCAGCTGCTGTCCATCCCGATGTGGCTGGGCGGCGCGTGGCTCGTCTGGAACGCGCTGAAACCAAAGACCCCCAAAGACACCAAGACCAAAGCGTGACCCTGAAAGACCGTCTCATCCGCCTGATCGAAACAGGCGGCCCGATCCCTGTGTCGACCTATATGCAGCTCTGCCTGCATGACACGGCGCAGGGCTATTACGCCACGCGTCCCGGCATCGGGAAGGATTTCATCACCGCCCCCGAGATCAGCCAGATCTTCGGCGAACTGATCGGCCTCTGGCTGGTGCATGAATGGAAGGCGATGGGATCGCCTGAGGAAATCCGGATCGTCGAGATCGGCCCCGGCCGCGGTGCCCTGATGCAGGACGCGCTGCGCCTCGGCATGGTGGCGGGCGGCGAAGACTTCGCAAAGGCCATGCGGCTGACCCTCGTCGAACCCTCACCGGCGATGCGCGATATCCAGCGGGACGCGCTTGCAGCCGCCCAGCCGGATTTCGTCTCCACGCTGGCCGAAGTGCCTGCCGGCCCCATGCTGCTGGTCGCAAACGAATATCTCGACTGCCTGCCCGCCCGCCAGTTCCGCCGGGATGGCGGGTCATGGCGCGAATGCGTCATCGGCCTCGATGCCAGCCGTGACCTCGTCTTCGGCCTCGCCGCCGATGAACAGGCCCCGCCGGAAGGCGCCGGAGAGACGCGCGCCGTGGTGGAAGTGCAGACCGGCATGGACCTGCTGGTCGCAGACCTCGTGACCCGCGACGCGCCCTTCCGTGCCCTGTTCGTGGATTATGGCCCCTCGGATAAGGCGCCCGGGGACAGTCTTCGTTCGTACAAGGATGGTGAGCAGGTCAGCCCGCTCGCCCTGCCCGGCGAGTCCGACCTGACGGTGGATGTCGATTTCGGACGGCTGGCGCGCCTCTCCCGCAAAGCCGGGCTGGATGTCGCCGGACCGGCCCCCCAGGGCATGTTCCTGCTGGGCCTCGGCGCGCAGGCGCGGCTCAATCAATTGGTCAAGGCGAACCCGGACGACGGCGAAGCCATGTTCAATGCCGCCCAGCGCCTGATCGACCCGAAAGACATGGGCGAACGCTTCAAGGCGGTCTGCCTGTCGTCCAGCGGCCTGCCGGCACCGGCGGGGTTCTAGCCTTCCAGCAAGTGCGCCACGACGCGGCGGGTGTGCGGGGCGTCGCGGTGCTCGAACAGATAGAGCCCTTGCCAGGTGCCCAGCGCCAGGCGGCCTTCGATCACCGGGATTGAAAGAGACGTCTGCGTCAGCGCGGCCTTGATGTGCGCGGGCATATCGTCCGGCCCTTCGGTGCGATGTTCCAGATAGCTCATGGATGGATCGTTCGCTGGCGGCACGAGGCGGCGGAAAAAGGCCTTCAGGTCTGCCTGCACATCGGGATCGGCATTCTCCTGCACCAGCAGCGAGCAGGACGTATGCTGGCAGAACAGCGTCAGCAGCCCATTGCGGACGGGCATATCGGACAGGAACCGCTGGACGGCCCGGGTGAATTCATAGAGGCCCTGCCCCGAAGTCCTGAGAGCGATGGTTTCGTGCATGAGAACTCCCCTGCATGGGCTGGCCAAAAGGACTGTTTCGTCCTCGCATGGATGCTAGGATAGCGGCAATGGCCGGGCGAGAGGCCCGGCACAGTATCAGGAGAGAGCGGATGCGCTGGCAAGGTGGACGCAAGGGCGGCAATATCGAGGACCGTCGGGGCATGGGGCCCGGCAAGGTGGCCGGCGGCGGTATCGGCGTCATCATCATCGCCCTGATCGGCTATTTCGTCCTCGGCATGGAGCCGGAGGAAGTGGCCCAGATTGTCGGTAGCCAGTCGACCGGCAACGCGGCCAGTACGCAGGAAGGCGTCCGCGGCACACCGGAAGACGAAGCCGGCCAGTTTGTCGATGTCATCAGCGCCAACATCAATGACGTGTGGAGCCAGGAGCTCCGCAGCTATACCGCCCCCACAGTTGTGCTCTACGAACAAGGCACGGGCACCGGCTGCGGCTATGGCCAGGCCGCCATGGGGCCGTTCTACTGCCCGGCAGACCAGACCGTGTATCTCGACCTCGGCTTCTGGCAGGACATGCAGACCCAGCTTGGCGCCTCCGGTGCAGACTTCGCCAAGGCGTATGTGATCGCACACGAATTCGGACACCATGTTCAGAAGCTGACCGGCACCAGCGACGCGGTGCGCAAGCTCCAGCAGGCCGCTGACAGCCAGGAAGAGGCCAATAGCTGGTCGGTTGCGCTGGAGCTGCAGGCCGACTGCTATGCCGGCGTCTGGGCAGCCCATGCCGCCGAAGCCTCAGACGGCGCCGTCGCGCTGGAAGCTGGCGATGTCGAAGAAGGCCTGCGGACGGCCCAGGCCATTGGCGACGACATGATCCAGAAGCGCATGACCGGCAAGGTGACGCCGGAGGCCTTCACCCACGGCACCGCCGACCAGCGGGTCGAATGGCTGAAACGCGGCCTCACCACCGGCGACCCGGCCGCCTGCGGCACGTTCAGCCAGTAAGGCACGCATCAGAAAGCCTGCGGCGAACACGTCAGATTTCCTCATTGCTGCGCCCCGGCCGCTCCCCTAAAGACGGCGGAGAAACCGCAGGGCTAGAAACCGAGGAAACGACATGACCGACACACCGCAGGGCTTTGACACGCTGGCCATTCACGCAGGCACCGAGGCCGACCCGGCCACCGGCGCACGCCAGGTGCCGATCTACCAGACCACCGCCTATGTGTTCCGCGATGCCGATCATGCCGCCGCGCTCTTCGGGCTGCAGGAAGTCGGCTACATCTATTCCCGCCTGACAAACCCGACGATCGGCGCGCTGCAGAACCGCATCGCCGCGCTGGAAGGCGGCGCAGGCGCAGTCTGCTGCTCGTCCGGCCATGCGGCGCAGATCATGTCGCTGTTCCCGCTGATGGCGCCGGGCCGCAACATTGTGGCCTCGACGCGCCTCTATGGCGGGACGATCACCCAGTTCAGCCAGACCTTCAAACGCTTCGGCTGGTCGTGCACCTTTGTCGACTTCGACGACCTCGACGCCGTGAAAGCCGCGATCGATGACGACACCCGCGCCATCTTCTGCGAGACCATCGCGAACCCCGGTGGCTATATCACCGATCTCGACGCCGTCGCCGCCATCGCGGACGAGGCCGGTATTCCGCTGATCGTCGACAACACGACGGCCACGCCCTATCTCTGCCGCCCGATCGACCATGGCGCGACGCTGGTCGTTCACTCGCTGACGAAATACATGACCGGCAATGGCACGGTCACCGGCGGCGTGGTGGTCGACTCCGGCAAGTTCGACTGGTCGGCCAGCGACAAGTTCCCGTCCCTCTCCCAGCCGGAACCGGCCTATCACGGCCTCACCTTCCACGAGACGTTCGGCCCGGCCGCCTTCACCTTCCATGGCATCGCCATCGGCCTGCGTGACCTCGGCATGACGATGAACCCGCAAGGCGCGCACTACACGCTGATGGGCATCGAGACCCTGTCGCTGCGCATGGAGAAGCACATCGCCAATGCGAAGAAGATCGCCGCCTGGCTGGAAGGCCATGAGGCCGTCTCCGGCGTCACCTATGCCGGGCTCGACTCGTCGCCCTACAAGGACCGCATCCCGAAAATCTGCCCGAAAGGCGCTGGCGCGCTGTTCACCGTGCAGCTGAAGGGCGGCTATGATGCCTGCATGAAATTCGTTGCCGGCCTGAACCTGTTCAGCCATGTCGCAAACCTCGGCGATGCCCGCTCGCTGGTCATTCACCCGGCCTCGACCACGCACCGTCAGCTGACCGAAGAACAGCAGATCGCCGCCGGCGCCTCGCCGGACACGGTCCGCCTCTCCATCGGCATCGAAGACGCCGAAGACCTGATCGCGGATCTGGACCAGGCACTGAAGGCGGCGGGCTGAAGCCTTCCCGTCCAGTAAAGACAAAGGGCAGCCCATTGGCTGCCCTTTTTTATGCCGGTCAGATCAGGCGGCTCAGAGGCCCAGCAGCACGTCTGCTGCCTTGCTGAGCCGGCGCTCCTTGTGGTGCAGCGCATAAAAATGACGGACCGGGAGGGACATGTTCGCGGCCACCAGATCGCCGCGGGCGATCAGCGGCGCAACCACCGCACCTGAAACCGCCGCCACGCCGGATGTGCCCCGAATGGCCGAGACAACGGCCTCGTTAGACGGCAGTTCCAGCGCGATGGTCAGGTCCGCCAGTGCAAGCCCTCGCCCGGCAAGCGCATCCATCAGCGCCGCCCGCGTGCCGGAACCCGCTTCCCGCATCACCCATTTCGCCGCAGCAAGGTCCGCATCCGTGAGCGGGTGCCCGTCTGCAAACGGATGATTGCGGTCGGTTACGACCATCATCGCGTCCTTGGCCATCAGCCTGACATGCAGGGCCGGTGCATCGATCTCGCCTTCAATGAAGCCAAGTTCGGCCTGCCCGTTCAGAACGGCATCGGCGACACTCCGGGTGTTGCCGACCTCCAGGCGCACGTCGATTCCGGGATGATCGTCATGAAAGCGCATCAGGCGCGGCGGCAGCCAGTAATTCGCTATCGTCTGGCTGGCCTGCACATGCAGCGTGCCACGGCGCAATCCGCCCAGCTCGCTCAACGCCAACCCCGCCGCCTCCGCCCGCGCCAGGGTCGCCTTCGCCTCGCCCAGAAAGACACGGCCCGCTTCCGTCAGCTCAATGCCGCGCCCCACCCGGTCAAACAGGGCCACATTGTAATACGCTTCCAGCGCCCGGACCGACGCGCTGACGGCCGAGGCCGTCAGACCGATATCTGCCGCCGCGCGGGTCAGATGCTCCCGCTCGGCGACGGCCACGAAAATGCGCAATTGTTCCAGGGTCATCTATTCGTCCAATTTTTCCGAATGGAATATACATTATTATTCGATAGAATGACATGATTGGTGCTGGCATCTGTTTTCCGTCCAGTGAAAGGCGGAAACCATGCTGTTCCAGCGCACCCGATCCATCATGCCCGGCCTCGTGCTGGCGGCGCTGATCGCCCTGCTGGCAGCGGGGCTGCAGGTAGCGGAAGTGCAGGTATTCGGCCGCGCCTGGTTCGAGGCGCTCGTGCTGGCGATCCTGCTTGGCGTGGCGTTCCATACGATCTTCGGTCTGCATGACCGGCTGCGCGCCGGCGTACACTTTTCCTCGAAACTGTTGCTGGAGGCGGCCATCGTGCTGCTTGGCGCCTCTGTCAGTGCGGCGGCCATCGGCAAAGCGGGCCTACCGCTGGTGGCGGCGATTGCCGGGGTCGTCTTCGCGGCCATCGCGATCAGCTATGGCATCGGGCGCGTGATCGGCCTGCCGCACAAGCTGGCGCTTCTGGTCGCCTGCGGAAATTCGATCTGCGGCAACTCCGCCATCGTCGCGGCCGCGCCCGTGATCGAGGCGGAGTCGGAACATGTCACGGCGTCCATCGCCTTTACCGCGGCGCTCGGAATTCTCGTCGTTCTGTTCCTGCCACTGTTCAAGCTGCAGCTGGACATGAGCGAACGGCAATATGGCGTTCTGGCGGGCCTGACCGTCTATGCCGTGCCGCAGGTGCTGGCAGCGACGGCGCCTGTGGGCCTTCTCTCGACGCAGGTGGGCACATTAGTCAAACTGATCCGTGTGCTGCTGCTCGGTCCGGTGATCCTGTTGCTCGGTCTTGCGGGCGGAAAAGCGGCAGGCGCCAGCCGCCCGGGCCTCGGCCGCCTCGTGCCCTGGTTCATCATCGGCTTCCTCGCCATGATGGCTCTGCGTAGCGCCAATCTGATTCCGGCAGCCGCCCTGCCCCCGATCGCTGTGGCCTCGACGCTGCTCACCCTTGTCTCAATGGCCGCCCTCGGCCTGATGGTGGATCTGCGCGCCGTCCTCGCCAGCGGCGGACGTGTGCTGACCACCGGGGTGCTCTCACTTGCCGTCCTGATCGGCGCCAGCTTCCTCGTTCTGACGGGGCTGCAGATCCAATAAAAACGGCGGCCAATTGGCCGCCCTTTTCTTTTGGGTCTCCGGATGGCGTTACTGCTTCTGCCAGTTTTCCGGGAACCATTCCTTGCTGAGGATTTCATCGGTCGGCCCGTAAATCCGCATGACGATGTTCAACTGGATATCCTTGTTCGGGGTGCTCGGAATCCAGTTGGGGACATCGTCAGCGTCTTCCGGCGGCTCAGGTGAGATAAAGAGACGAAGCGATCCGTCCGCCTCATATTTCAAGCCAGGCGTGTTGTCGCCGATCCGGAACTTGTCCCAATCATTCGCAATCAGCTGCGCCGTTGCCATATCGTACAGGGTGATGGACCAGAATTCCTTGACGGGAGGGGGTGACGCAAGCCGCAGCTCATAGGACTCCCCGCCCGTCATATTCTTCCGATCAGAATCCAGCGTCGTGGTGATGTAGACGGACTCCTCTTTCACGTTCACGAGGATGCCGTACTCCGTCAGCGCTGCCCGCAACAACCACGACCAGTCTGGCGTGGAAACCTCCGGCGGGGTCATGCTCCAGCCACGCAGGCGAGAGGCCAGAGGAATCGTCCGGATCATGCGCTGGCTATCCCGTGCCGTTTCCTTCAGCCCCGCCATAAAGACCGGATTGGGTTCCAGGCCGGCGCCCGGAATGATTTCCTCGAAGATATCCGCCGCGTAGGCGTCTTTTCCGTAAGGCGGATTGCGCCGGAGGATTTCACGGTAATTGTCGAAAATAGCGAGCGTTTGCCGCGCATTCGGGTCGATCAGCTCATAGCTCTGCCCCGGTACGGTGCCCGCCGGCACGGGTACATCCATCATCGTGCTGAGCGGCGCCACCTCTACCGCATCGAGAAGGGCCTGCGCCTTTGCCACGTCTTCCGGGATTTCGGGACTGACACGGATACGCCCGAGCAGCGCCACCGTGTTTGTCGGCGAGTCCAGGCGAATAGCGCCCTCAGGCAGTGCCCCCTGCCAGCCCGGACCGACCAGCGCGACCTGCTGGCCACCTTGCGGATAATGCTGGCGCGAGACGTTGGCGATGATGTTGTGCCAGGCGTCCACGAACATGAATGTGTAATAGCGGCCATCCTCGATAGGCGGGATCGTCAGGATTTGCGGCTGCTCCGCGAGATCGAAAAACGAGACGATATTCAGGACATCGAGGTTCGGCGTGACATAGATCTCGTCGTCGGCGGTGGGCGGATCGCGGTATTTGAGGAGCGAATTGATCGCAGCGCCATTTTTCAGGACAAAGTCACGCTCTTCCAGGATCATGCGCCAGCGGCCGTAGAACCAGAGATAGGCCTGCCCGCCGAGATCATAAGCGTGTTTCTCGGCAAACTCGATGGGCGGATAGGGTTTCACGTCGCCCAACTCGGAGACAGATGCATCGCCCATTCCGGAGGTCGCGGCGCGAATGCCTGCGCTGACAGCGCCATTCTTCGCAACAAAGACGGCGGTAAGCACGCACGCGACGATCAGGACGACGCCCATCACTATGCCAGTCAGGATACGCTTCAATTTCAGCCCCTCGAGTTTGCTCTCCAAGGGCCAAGGTATAGGCCGGGCGCAATTTAATGCAATCGCATTACTGAGGCCGGCAGATACGATGAAGACAAAAGACCGCCGCCGGGGCCGCACCGAACACAGTGCGCCTCTCTCTCCATCGGCAAAAAGGCGCCGACGACCTGATCGCGGATCTGGATCAGGCGCTGAAGGCGGCGATTTAAACTTGTAAGTCAGGTCAAGCCGTCCAGGACGGCCTATGATGAGGGTTTACAAACCAAGCTTAAACGTCACTGGTCGACCAAACCAATGTAAAAGACTGGATATTATGAAACACCTGACATGGGATATGGATTTCCGCCCGGAGGCTGACCGGGAGAAAATTTTCGGAGGACTTGTTGAAGGCAGAGAGTGTGGAGATTGCTCAGCTTGCTGCACGCACCTTACAATCCGAACACCTGAATTTCAAAAGCCGGAAGGCATAGCCTGTGAACATTGTGCAAATCCAGGATGCGGGATTTACGAGGAACGGTTTCCCGTGTGCCGGGAATGGCAGTGTCTCTGGAAACATATCGGTGCGATGCCTGAAGAGGCCCGTCCTGACAAATTGAAAATCATATTCAGCTTGCAGCGCCCGAACGATCCGCCCCATCCATTTGCCAAACTCTACATAGGCGGGTGGGCGTTTGATGGCGTTGAAGCCTATGGAACCGAGCTTGGTAGAAACCTCATCGCCATGTTCTCGCAAGGCGACCTTCCGGTTTGGCTTTCCACACCTGATGGTCTTGGTCACCTGGTTCACCCCGAACCGAACATTGTCGACATGGTGACGGAAAGACAAAAACCGAAAAACAAAACCGAAAGGAAAGAAGCCAAGGCGTGGGCAGCCGGTATCAAACGTCAGCTCTGATACCGGTCAGGCTTCGCAGGAAAAATCGTGGATTTAATCCGCGCTTTCACCCTTGATGCCATTGCCAAGCTTCTCGTTCGGCATTGCCCGGAATTCACCCTTGATGCCATTGCCAAGCTTCTCGTTCGGCATTGCCCGGAATTCACCCTTGATGCCGTTGCCAAGCTTCTCGTTCGGCATTGCCTGGGCTTCACCCTTGATGCCGTTGCCAAGCTTCTCGTTCGGCATTGCCTGGGCTTCACCCTTGATGCCGTTGCCAAGCTTCTCGTTCGGCATTGCCTGGGCTTCACCCTTGATGCCGTTGCCAAGCTTCTCGTTCGGCATTGCCTGGGCTTCACCCTTGATGCCGTTGCCAAGCTTCTCGTTCGGCATTGCCTGGGCTTCACCCTTGATGCCGTTGCCAAGCTTCTCGTTCGGCATTGCCTGGGCTTCACCCTTGATGCCGTTGCCAAGCTTCTCGTTCGGCATTGCCTGGGCTTCACCCTTGATGCCGTTGCCAAGCTTCTCGTTCGGCATTGCCTGGGCTTCACCCTTGATGCCGTTGCCAAGCTTCTCGTTCGGCATTGCCTGGGCTTCACCCTTGATGCCGTTGCCAAGCTTCTCGTTCGGCATTGCCTGGGCTTCACCCTTGATGCCGTTGCCAAGCTTCTCGTTCGGCATTGCCTGGGCTTCACCCTTGATGCCATTGCCAAGCTTTATGTTCTCAATTTCAGATGCTTTGACAGTCGCGATATCTGAAACCATCGGATTCTTGCGTTCAACTGCCTTGTCGTCATATTTAAACTCTTGCGGTGCCACCTCACAGGTCTTGCAATCTTCTTGTGCAGAGGCCTGACCTGTTGCCAGCGCCAGAACCGGCGCGATGACCGAGAGCAAAATTTTCTTCATTAATTTTATCCTTGTAAAAAAAGACTATCCACACGCGCATCTGAATTAAACATGAACACTGCCTTGCCCAGCACCTTTGCGCGGAGCAGCCCCGCCAGATAAAGTGCACGGAAAATCGTTTCATTATCTACATGCCTGGCAATCAAATTACCGTACACGAACTAAAATCTCATCGGTACGTTATCCTCGGCCCAGCCGACCTTACCGCCACAACACTCGCTGATACCGATACGTTCGCGGCTTTCAATGAAGTCCAGATGCGGATACTTCAGCGCCAGTGCCTCGACTTCATCAAGCGAGATATCCCCCTCATGCGGCGTCTACCTAGCTGGACCCTTCTAGCCGAGTGAATAAAAAGGGCGGCCACATGGACCGCCCTTCAAAATTCTTACGTATCCAGGAAGCTGCGCAGCTTGCGGCTGCGGCTCGGATGCTTCAGCTTGCGGAGCGCTTTCGCTTCGATCTGGCGGATACGTTCGCGCGTCACGCTGAACTGCTGGCCGACTTCTTCCAGCGTGTGGTCGGTGTTCATGCCGATGCCGAAGCGCATGCGCAGCACACGTTCCTCACGCGGGGTGAGCGAGGCGAGCACACGGGTCGTCGTCTCACGCAGGTTCGACTGGATCGCGGCATCGACCGGCAGAAGCGCGGCCTTGTCCTCAATGAAGTCGCCGAGGTTTGAATCCTCGTCGTCGCCAATCGGCGTTTCCAGCGAGATCGGCTCTTTCGCGATCTTCAGAACCTTGCGGATCTTCTCCAGCGGCAGGCCCAGCTTCTCGGCCAGTTCTTCCGGAGTCGGCTCGCGGCCAATCTCGTGCAGCATCTGGCGCTGGGTACGGATGATCTTGTTGATCGTCTCGATCATGTGCACCGGAATACGGATCGTGCGGGCCTGGTCGGCAATCGACCGGGTTATAGCCTGACGGATCCACCATGTGGCGTAGGTCGAGAATTTGTAGCCGCGGCGATACTCAAATTTGTCCACCGCCTTCATCAGGCCGATATTGCCCTCCTGGATGAGATCCAGGAACTGAAGGCCGCGGTTCGTATACTTCTTCGCGATGGAGATCACGAGGCGGAGGTTGGCTTCCACCATCTCCTTTTTCGCGATGCGGGCTTCACGCTCGCCTTTCTGCACCGTCTGGACGATGCGGCGATAGTCGTCGATCGGAATACCGATTTCCTGTGCGATTTCGGAGATTTCCGAACGCACTTCCTCGATGTCGGTTTCCTTGGAGTCGACGAAACGCTTCCATTTCGCAGACAGGCCTCTGACCTGTTCGGTCCAGTCCGGCTCCAGCTCGCGGCCGAAATAGTTGCTGAGGAATTCCTTGCGCGGCACGCCATGCGCGTCAGCCAGGCGCATCAGCTTGCCTTCCAGGCCCATCAGCTTCTTGTTGATGGCATAAAGCTGTTCCACCAGCGCCTCGATACGGGCGTTGTTGATGTGGATCGTCTTCAGGTTCTCAACGATGTTGTTGGACAGTTCGTCATATTCGGACTGCGCCTTCGGCGTCAGTTCCTTGCCTTCCATCCGGCGGGTAACGAGCTTGTCCTGCAGCTTGCGGTAACGTCCGAAGCCGTCGGAGATTTCGTCGAGCTTGGCGAGGACGCCGTCACGAAGTTCCGCTTCCATGGCCGACATGGACATGGCGGCGGCGTCGTCTTCGTCCTCTTCCTCTTCGGCTTCTTTCTTCTGGCGCTCGCGTTCGGCCTCGACCTCGTCGACATCGCCGCGGCGGGTTTTCGCCTTCGCCTCGGGCTCTTCTTCCTTCTCGACGGGTTTCGGCTCCGGCGGCGGATTTTCCGCGCCATAGGTCGCTTCCAGGTCGATCAGGTCGCGCAGGAGGATGCGCTCATTGATGAGCTCGTCCCGCCAGACCATCATGGCTTCGAAAGTCAGCGGGCTTTCGCACAGGCCGCGGATCATCGCGTCGCGGCCGGCTTCGATCCGCTTGGCAATCGCAATCTCGCCTTCGCGGGACAGCAGTTCGACGGCGCCCATTTCGCGCAGGTACATGCGTACCGGGTCGTCGGTGCGGTCGGAACCGCGCGCATTGCCCTTCTTGGCGACGACCTTGCGGTCCTCGATCTTGGTCAGGGCCTTGCCCTGCTCTTCCGCTTCTTCTTCCGTTTCGACGACGGCAATGCCCATTTCCGAGATCTGGGACATGACGTCCTCGATCTGGTCGGACGTCATTTCGTCATTCGGCAGAAGCGCGTTGATTTCGTCATGGGTGATAAAGCCGCGCTTCTGGGCGCGCTTCAGGACCTTTTTGACGTCCGTGGCGTTGAAATCGACAAGACCGGCGTCGTTGTCCTTTTCGTCCTCGGATTCACGTTCGCTCTGCGTATTCTTCTGCTTGGCAGATGCCATTCACTCTCTCTCCCGTGACATACGACGCGCTCGCCCCGCCATACGCCTCAAAGTTCCGTGCTTTTTCAGCTTTCGCCGACTTTTCCTGCTGCCTCGTTCATGCGGGCTCTCAGAGCCCTGCGTTCCGCGACAAGCTGGTGCTTGCGCCGCCAGGCTGATGGCGACGACGTAGCATCCGCACCAGCATCATCCATGCCAGTGTCGGTGTCCTGCTCTGCGGAACGACCTGCAACCATGTATTGCTCGAGGGCAATTAGCCATTCCCGTGCCTCGGGTCCGTCGACCGCTATCGGAGGCGTCTGGGGATATTCGTTGAGCAGACTGGCAGCGCGCATGTTCCCTGCTTCCGCTAAATGGGCACTCAATGCCTCGCGGTCAATAGGTTTTCCTGCATCCGCGAAGTCCAGCACAGCATCGCGCATCCGGCTGACGTCCGGATCGGCAAAAACAGCCGCCGCAAGCGTTTCGGCGCCGAGGTCCAGCAGTTCGGGCGTATCGACCGCCCGCACCACCTGCCCCAGGCCGCGCAGTTTGGCTGGCGCGCCGCCTTTCAGTTCCACCTGCCCCTGATCGCCTGAGGCGGGAAATTGTCCCGTTCCGGGGCGCTTTCTGTAGTCCCCGCTGCCTTTGGACCTGCCGCGGCTGGCCTGGCGCAGTTGCCAGAAATGATCCCGCATCCGGGATTTGAGGTCGCGCTCATACGCGGCGCGAACGCCGGGATGCTGGATTTGCGCGGCAGCGGCCATCAGACGGGCCTCCAGGCCTGCCTGGCGCTCGGGCGTGTCGAGCGGTTCGGCATCGCGCTCGCGCAGCCAGAGAAGTTCGGACATGGAGATCCGTTCTTCCAGCGCGTCAGACATGGCGCCGGGGCCGCGTGCCCGAATCAGGTCGTCCGGGTCCATGCCGTCCGGCAGCAGCACGAAGAACAGTGACCGCCCCGGCTCGACATGCGGCAGGGCCCGGTCGATGGCCCGGTACGCCGCGCCAAGTCCGGCGCGGTCGCCGTCAAAACACAGGACCGGTTCCGGCCCGGCCCGCCAGATCATGCTCAGCTGGTCTTCCGTCAGCGCCGTGCCGAGCGGGGCCACGGATGTGCCAAAACCCGCTTCGGCCAGCGCGATCGCATCCATGTAGCCTTCGCAGACGAGCAGGCCGCCGCCATCCCCCCCGCCCAGCGCTTCCCGCGCCACCTTGTAGCGGTAGAGCACGCGCGATTTGTGAAACAGCGGTGTGTCACCGGAATTCAGGTATTTCGGTTTTGCATCCGGCTGAAGCGCCCTGCCCCCGAACGCGATGATCCCGCCGCGCACATCGGCGATCGGGAACATCAGTCGTCCGCGGAACGCATCATAGGGCTCTCCGCCCCGGTCGCTTTCCTTGGCGAGCCCTGCCTCCAGGATTTCCTTGGTGGAGAATCCCTGCGATTTCAGATGGTCGATTGTCTTGCGCCAGTCGTCCGGCGAATAGCCGAGGCGATGGCGTTTCCAGGCTGCCGGCCGCAGGCCCCGCCCTTCAAGATAAGTCCGCGCTGCCATGCCTTCTGAAGAATTCAGCCGGTCTTCGAAATAGGCCGTCGCCGCTTCGCACACGGCCTGAAGGCGTTTGCGGTGGTCATATTCCTCGGCGGCCTGCGGGCTCGCCTTGGGCAGTTCCATGCCGGCCTCTTCCGCCAGCTTCTCCACCGCTTCCATGAAGCTCAGACGTTCTGTCTCCATGATGAAGCTGATGACATCGCCGCCAAGACCGGAGGAGAAATCCTTGAAGATGCGCTTCTGGTCGTTGACGTAGAAACTGGGCGATTTCTCATTGGTGAAGGGGGAAAGGCCGACCCATTCCTTCCCCTTCTTGGTCAGCTTCACCTTGCGGCCGATCACATCCGAAGGCCGGATACGGGCCTTCAGCTCCTCTACGAAGCCGTCAGGGATGCGGATGGAAGGTGGCGCCATCCGGTCAGGATACCGCGTTCCCGCCTCCGGGGAAACGCGCCTTTTCACGTCAACTCACGAAAAGAGGGCCCGGCAAGGCCAGACCCTCCCTTACGCAGCCAGACTGGAGGCTTATTGACCGTCCGCCAGTACCTTGGCGTGGGCAAACGCATCGGCATCAAGATCGATGACCAGGGTTCCATCTCCGTCCCCCTGCTCGATGGTCAGGGCATCGGCGTCGATGACGTAATGTGTCGTTCCGGCAAGACCGTCGGAAATGACTGCATATTCCGGTGTGCCATCGACCTTCATCACGAAATCATTCACCCGGGCGAGATTGTCGCCGAAGGACAGCGATGCCGTCGTGCCCATGGCTTCAGAGGCGAGACGGTAATCGTCCACGCCGTTCTGCTTGAACTCCGGCAGGCCTTCCAGTGAAGCTTTCGAATAGGTCACGCGCACGTCCGGCTCGTCATCGTTTGCAACAGGTTCGATCAGGGCGCCTTCGAAGCCGATGGCGTGCAGCGTGCCGCCAACACCGGCCACACCACCGTCCCGGACGATCAGTTTCGGCGTATCGCCGGGCTCACCGATCCAGACATCGGCCACCGTCGCGATTTCGTCGCCCGCCGGGTCCAGCACCTCAGAGCCGATCAGGCGCGATGCCAGAATTTCGTCAGAGGCCAGCGTGAACTTTTCGCGTTTCACCGGTTCGATGTCGGCCCGCGTCATTTCCTTGAGGTTGGCGGCTTGCTTGTCCGGCATCTGATCCGGCGTGGCAGCGGAAGTTTCCGCTGCAGCCTGCGGCGCCGTCTCCGCATGGCTCGTCGCTTCGGTACAGGCAGCTGCACCCATCATGAGGGCAATTGCACTGGCGGTAAAAAGAAGGGGTTTCATGTGATCGTCCTTTCCGTGGCTCAAGTGCGGAAAGAACGGGACAACCCTCGGCGTGTTCCGAAGGTTAAGAAGGTTTCACTGACGGGATCAGCTGGCGCGCGAAAGGGCCTTGCGAACAGCTTTGCCGGCTGCACCGGACTCGATCATGCCGGGATAACGCTCCTTGAGCGCGCTCATGCAGCGGCCAAGGTCCTTGAGCCTGGAGGCGCCGAGGTCGGTCACAACCTCCTCCACGGCTGATTCCAGCGCCTTGCCCTGCAGGGGGACTGGCAGGAATTGCTGGATAATCTCGATTTCTTCGCGTTCGCGAATGGCCTCTTCGAGGCGGCCGGCATCTTCGTGCTCGCGGGCGGCCACTTCGCGCTGGGCGACCATGGTCTCCAGCACGCGGCGGACATCCGCTTCCGGGCAGCCTTCACCGTCGCCGCGGCCACGTGCACACACGTCCCGGTCACGCACCGCGCAATCGATCAGGCGCAGGGTTGCCAGGCGTACGCCGGGCTTGCCCTTTTCGGTCTCGGATTTGAGGGCATTACCAATGCGCGCCTTAAGCGACATCAATCCACTCGTATCTTCTCGGCCCATGCCGTGTTTCGCCTCTCATAAGCCCTGCCGCATCACTCGCTTGACGCAGCAGAGACTCCGCCCCAATACACCGGACGAACTTCATGCGGATGGGTTAACGAGACCCTACGCGGCGCCCGGGAGGTGTGACAAATATGTCCTACTTGGCCAAAACTCAAGCGGCTACTTCAGCCACGGGAGCGATCGCGCTCGCCGACGGCACAGTGTTTCTTGGTCACGGTGCAGGCGCCGCAGGCGTCCGAACCGGAGAATTGTGTTTCAATACAGCGATCACGGGCTATCAGGAGATCCTCACGGACCCTTCCTACGCGTCCCAAATCGTCCTGTTCACATTTCCCCATATCGGCAATGTCGGGACCAATGATGAGGACCATGAGGAGTCCTCGGAACCCGGATCCCATGCCGCCCGGGGCGCCATTTTCCGCGAGCCGATCACGGCGCCTTCGAACTGGCGGTCCACCAATACGTTCGATTCATGGCTGAAAAAACGCGGAATCGCCGGTCTTTTCGGGGTCGATACGCGGGCCATCACCCGCCTGATCCGCGAGAAAGGCATGCAAAAGGCAGCCATCTGCCACCAGCCGGACGGAAATATCGACCTTGATGCACTGATCGAAGCGGCCCGCGCCTGGGAAGGCCTGGAAACAGCCGACCTCGCCGCGGACGTGGATACCGGCGCAGACTTCGAGAATTCCGAAAGCTTGTGGCTGCCGGAAACCGGATATGGCCATCTGGATAAGCCGGCCTTCCACGTCGTTGTGGTCGATTTCGGTGTGAAGAAGAACATCCTGCGCAACCTCGCCAATGTCGGCATCCGCGCAACTGTCGTGAACGGCGACGCGTCGTTCGAGGACATCGCCGCGCTGAAGCCGGACGGCATCGTGTTCTCCAACGGCCCGGGTGATCCGGCCGCAACGATCAAGCGGTCCGGAGACATGATCCGCGCGGTGATCGACAGCGGCCTGCCGATCCTTGGTATCTGCCTCGGACACCAGCTTCTGGCGCTCGCCCTCGGTGCGAAGACAATGAAAATGGCACAGGGCCATCACGGCGCGAACCACCCGGTGAAAGACCTGTCCACCGGGAAGGTGGAGATCGTGTCCATGAACCATGGCTTCACCGTCGACCCGGCCACTCTGCCGACGGGCGTGGAAGAAAGTCACCGCTCGCTGTTCGATGGCACGAATTCCGGCCTCGCCGTGAAAGACCGCCCGATCATTTCGGTCCAGCATCACCCCGAAGCCAGCCCTGGCCCGCAGGACAGTTTCTACCTGTTCCAGCGCTTTGCAGACCTGATGACGCAACACCGGGCCGGCAAATAGTCCGACCCTTTTGAAAGTTTACGGCCATGACGGCCATTGCCCCTCTGGTGCCTCCGCCCGGCGATAATCGCCTCGGCGCAATCCTTGGTGATCTCGCGTCTAAGGGCTGGAGCTGGCAACCGCACATGTTGCCGGATGCCCTTTACCTCGCCCTGCGTGCGGAGGTGCTGGAAGCCAATACGGAAGGTGAGCTGGCGCCTGCGGGGATCGGCCGGGAGGCGGACTTCCAGCTTGACCGGTCGATCCGCAAGTCCCGGATCGCCTGGATGGATGGTGCAACACCGGCGCAGGCAGGTTTCCTGCAGTGGGCGGAGCAGCTGCGTGAAGCCCTCAACCGCGGCCTCATGATCGGCCTGTTCGAATTTGAAGCCTGCTTCGCGGTCTACCAGCCGGGGGAATTCTACGACCGCCACCTCGACAGTTTCGAAGGGCCGCGCAACCGGGTCGTGTCACTCGTCGTGTACCTGAACGAAGACTGGACCGAGGAGAATGGCGGAGCGCTTGTCGTCTGGCCGGAAGGCGCCGAAGAATCTGCGGCCCCCGCCGCCTACATCCTGCCGGAACGCGCTGGTGTCGTGTTCATGCTCTCCGAAACCATTCCGCATGCGGTCGAAGTGACGAAAGCCTCACGGTTTGGCATTGCCGCGTGGTGGCGGGTGAACCCGTCGATCCAGGGAAATATCGATCCCCTCGCCTAGTGCAGGCTGCGGATCATGATTTCGAAAGCTTCATAAACCTCGTCCGGAGTCAGGCCGTCGACACCCTCTGCGAGGGCAAATCCTGCGCCGTTCAGAGCGGACTGGACCAGCACCGAATAGGAGTTCACGCGGCTCGGCGCGATGCGTCCCCTTTCGGCCAGCGCTTCCATCGCCTGGCGTACGCTGCTTTGGCCGAGATTGCGATTGGACTCGTACCATCCCTGCAAGCCCAGCACGACCGGGCCTTCATACAGGACGATCTTGAAATATTCAGGGCGCGCCGCCCATTTCAGGTATACCCGTGCGCCGGTAAGGAACTGGATATAGGGGTCTTGTTCGCCGCTGATCTTGCGGGCTTCCGAGAGGGCTTCCTCTCCCATTCTCGTCTGAAGGTCAGTCCAGACCTCGCGGAACAGATCCAGCTTGCTCGGGAAGTGGTGGAACAACGCCCCTTTCGTGACCCCTGCATCGGCAACAATGCTCGCAATACTGGCGCTAAAGCCATCCTGGGCAAATCGGTCTCGGGCCGCTTCAAGGATAGCAGCGCGAGTGGCTTCTGCCTGTTCTGCAGTTCTCCTTGCCATGGGTCTTTTTTTCGTTGCTGGCCTATCATACCAGTGGTACGTAATATTTTAAAGCGCTTCTAAGGCAATTCCTTGCCCAAAGCGTTGATTTGGAACCGCGTATGTATTTGTGCTGGGTGGGACTGGCCTCAGGCTAGCGCGGGACGCCAAGGAACTGCGCCCGCCTGCAAAGGTAAGGGCGCAGTTTTATGTCGGAACACCAATTGTCCCGCCCGGTATATTTCTAACGTAACGGGCCACAACGACTCTCATATTCTGCAATCGCGTCAGGCATCCATTTGCGGAAGTTTTCAGCGCGGGTCTCGCTGGCCGGATGCGTGCTCATCCATTCTGGCGGACGCTGGCCACCGCTGATCCTGCCCATGCGCTGCCAGAGTTCCGGCGCCTCCCGCGGATCGTAACAAGCGCGCACCAGCAGATCGAGGCCGATCTTGTCCGCTTCGGTCTCGTGCTCGCGCGAGAATTTCAGCATCCCGCCCTGCGCTGCAATGCCGAAGGCCTGCATGATCGCGCGCCGCTGCGAGGCGTCCATGTCCCCCATGGACACGCCAACCGCCATCTGCCCCATCTGCATCACCTGCTGCTGGCTCATCCGCTCGGCCCCATGATGCGCCAGTGCATGACCGATCTCATGCCCCATCACGACGGCCAGCTTGTCCGGATCGGCCAGGTCTTCCATGTCGAGGGCGCCATCATAATTGCCGGTGATATCCAGGATACCCGTATAGACCGCCACATAGCCGCCCGGCAGGCAGAAGGCGTTGGGCGTGACGGAATGAACGACATAATAGGTCCAGTCGAACGTGTCCGCGACCGGCGTGAAGGCATAGCCGTCATCCAGCAATTCCTGTTCAAGCTCGACTGCGGCCGCCTGCAGGCGCGCGCCAATCCCCCGCACCGTATCGGTCAGCGCCGCCTCTTCGCCTGTACAGGCCTCGTCGGCGCACAGCACGGCGTTCCCCTGGCGCTGCTCCTGGTTCAGGATCTGGAGGTAGGATTGCTGGCCAAGCTTCACTTCCTGCTCAATGGAGACGGTGTTGAGCTGCTTGCGGCCAGAAAACGGAACCGGCTTCTGGTTCATCTGCCAGTATAGAAAAAGACCGATGGCGGCGATCAGGAGGAGACCCAAGCGGCTCCGGAACAAGCGCGCGATACCGCCGCCGCCGCGATACCTCCCGCCGGGTTGCGTCGGCATACGCACGAAAGTCTCCTCTCCAGCATCTGGCCAGCATCTGGTCTGCCTATCCAGTGTTAGCGGAGGGCTCGTATCAGGAAAAGCACCTGCCGCACGCTTTGCGTTCCCTACCGGACCGACTATGTAGCAATCATGACTGAGACACCTGCCAACCAGCCCAAGCTCGAGATCCGGATCATTCCGGTCACGCCCCTGCAGCAGAACACGTCCATGATCTGGTCGACCGAGACCATGGAAGGCGTCTTCATCGATCCGGGCGGTGAGGTGGACAAGCTCATGGCCGCTGCGGAAGAGTTCGGCGTGAAGATCGTGGCCGTCTGGCTGACGCATGGGCACATGGACCATGCCGGGGCCGCTGCCGCCGTCGCAGAACGAACGGGCTGCCCCGTGATCGGCCCGCACGAGGACGACCAGTGGCTGCTGGATGAAATCGAAACCCAGGGCGCAAAGTACGGCATCAAGGACGGGAAGAACGTCACGCCCGACCGCTACCTGCATGATGGCGATGTCCTCGAACTGGCAGGCAACAAATTCGGCGTGGCACACACACCCGGGCACACGCCGGGACATGTGGTCATCTATTCCCAGGAAGGCGCGCTGGCCTTCGTGGGCGATGTCCTGTTCCGTGGTTCTGTCGGGCGGACTGACTTCCCGCGCGGGAACCAGCAACAACTGATCGACTCGATCACCAGCAAGCTCTGGCCGCTCGGTCCGCAGATGCGCTTCGTTCCCGGTCACGGCCCACTGTCCACCTTCGGGCAGGAACGGCAGGACAACCCGTTCGTGGCCGATGAGGTCACCGGGTATCAGGGGACCGAGAAACAGGCGCCGGACGAGATAAGCCAGAAGCTGTCCAAGCGCTGGAGCTAGCGCGGCAGGTCTTCCTGACCTCATTGTAATGCTGCACGGGGAACCGTTGCGGGGGCTATCCGTTGTTGCGGTCATAGTCACCCGAAAGGACCCAATATGACCTTCCCCGTGAAATTGATGGCCATTGGCGCCAGTGCTGCCGTTCTGGCGGCTTGTACCTCGAGCGGCACAACGGAGCGTAACGCGGCGTATGGCGCTGCAGCCGGCGCTGTCGCTGGCGCCGTGATCGGCAACAATGTCGGCGATGGCAACGCTGAACGCGGCGCGATCATCGGCGGCGCAATCGGCGGAACGGCGGGTGCCGCGAAAGGCTGCACCGAAGCCGAAGACTGCGACATGCCCGGTGTGAAAGACCAGGAAACCGAGCGGGATTCCGATGGTGACGGCGTCGCAAACGCCTATGACCGCTATCCCTATGACAGCTCGCGTCGCTAGCCAGCAGAGCCTGTAAACGTCACTTCGGCCCCGTTTCTTAAGAAGCGGGGCCGATCTGTTTACCCTCACAGCAAGAAAGCCGGGTGCAAAATGAAACTGCGCGGAACAAAGTCTACTTTAAGGCGTTAAAGCCCCACTGTTCACCAGTGCATTTCGTTCAAGGAGCGCCATGGCCCCCCCCATCACTTCTTCCACTCTGTCGATTGTATCGAACCGTGGCAGCACTTCTGCCGAAACAAAGGTGAAGACCCGGGTCTTCGCCTGGTGTTCCACCTGGAGCAGTGTCAATGGAGCGTTCCTGACGGAGCAACTTCGAACGATCGCAATCGATGAGCCGGTCCGGATGGTCACGGATTTCGGTCGGCGTATGTCGGTAAGTGTTTCACTAGACGCATACGCTGCGTTCTGGTCCCAACTGCTCTCGGAAACGTTTTCGGAGTGGTCCCTGGTGATCGATTCCCCAATTGATGTGATGGTTGGCAACAATCGCGCAATCGCGAGTTTCAACGCTCGCCTGCAGGGCACCACGCATGAAGGCGGCCGGGCATCCCAACGCCAGCACGTGCAACAAGTCTTCAAGATCGTGGACGGCACCTGGCGACTGGCGCAGGAGCAAATGACGATTTCTCCTGAAAACGCCTGTCTCTGATCTCCCCCTGAAAGCCACACCCACCAACTTACTGCAGCACGCACCGACTTTCTGGTCCGGTTCACCTTGCCCAACCCTCCGACTCTGCTATGACGCAGCCGTTTGACCGCTAGGAGTTGGGGCACATGCCAAAGCGCACAGATATTAGCTCCATTCTCGTCATCGGGGCCGGACCGATCATAATCGGGCAGGCCTGCGAGTTCGACTATTCCGGGGTTCAGGCTCTGAAAGCCCTCAAGGATGAAGGCTATCGCGTCATCCTCGTAAACTCGAACCCGGCGACGATCATGACGGATCCGGGGCTGGCGGACGCAACCTATATCGAACCGATCACGCCGGAGATCGTCGAGAAGATCATCGAAGCGGAAAAGCCGGACGCCCTGCTGCCAACGATGGGCGGCCAGACGGCGCTGAACTGTGCGCTGGACCTGCACTATGCCGGCACGCTCGAAAAGCACGGCGTCGAACTGATCGGCGCCCGGGCGGAAGCCATCGAAATGGCAGAGGACCGCGCCCTGTTCCGCGAAGCCATGGACCGGATCGGCCTGGAAAATCCGCGCGCGACCATCGTGTCGTCGCCGCGTGACGAAAAAGGCAAGTATGACCGCATCACCGGCCTGAAGCGCGCCATGGACGCGCTCGACGTGGTTGGCCTCCCCGCCATCATCCGTCCGGCGTTTACGCTCGGCGGCACGGGCGGCGGCGTCGCTTACAATGTCCAGGAATATGAAGAGATCTGCCGTTCCGGTCTCGCCGCCTCGCCGAACGCCCAGATCCTGATCGACGAGAGCCTGCTCGGCTGGAAAGAGTATGAGATGGAGGTGATCCGCGACACGGCGGACAACGCCATCATCATCTGCTCCATCGAGAATATCGACCCGATGGGCGTCCACACAGGCGACTCCATCACGGTCGCCCCTGCCCTGACGCTCACCGACAAGGAATACCAGGTGATGCGCAACGCGTCGCTTGCGGTGCTGCGCGAGATCGGTGTCGAGACCGGCGGGTCGAACGTCCAGTTCGCGGTGAACCCGGAAGACGGGCGCCTGGTCGTCATCGAGATGAACCCGCGCGTGTCGCGCTCCTCCGCGCTGGCGTCCAAGGCAACCGGTTTCCCGATTGCGAAGATCGCCGCAAAGCTGGCGGTCGGCTACACGCTGGATGAGCTGGACAATGACATCACCGGCGTGACGCCCGCATCTTTCGAGCCGACCATCGACTATGTCGTCACGAAGATTCCGCGTTTCGCCTTTGAGAAATACAAGGGCACGGAACCCGTCCTGACCACCGCGATGAAGTCGGTCGGCGAAGCCATGGCCATCGGCCGGAACTTCAAGGAAAGCTTCCAGAAAGCGCTGAACTCCCTGGAGACCGGCCTGACCGGCCTGAACGAACTGCCTTTCGAAGACGAGACAAAGTTGCGTGCCGCGCTGGCCATCCAGGCACCTGACCGCATGCGTGTCGTGGCCGAAGCCTTCCGCATGGGCCTCAGCGTGGATGACGTCTACGCCATCACCTCGATCGACAAATGGTTCCTGCGCCAGTTTGAAGAGATCGTGGCCGCCGAAAACACGATCCGCGCGCAAGGCCTGCCGGATGATGCGTACGCGCTGACCGACATCAAGGCGATGGGGTTTTCCGACAAACGTCTCGCAGAGCTGACCGGCAAGACAGAAGACGCCGTGCGTGACCAGCGTCATGCGCTGGATGTCCGCCCTGTCTACAAGCGCATCGACACCTGCGCCGCCGAGTTCGCGGCAAAAACGCCCTACCTGTACTCGACCTATGAACACCCGCTGTTCGGCCAGGAAAAAGCCGACTGCGAATCCCTGCCGACGGCACGGGAAAAAGTGGTGATCCTTGGCGGCGGCCCGAACCGGATCGGCCAGGGTATCGAATTCGACTATTGCTGCTGCCACGCCGCCTTCGCCATGGCAGACCTCGGCATGGAGTCGATCATGGTGAATTGCAACCCGGAAACGGTGTCTACGGACTATGACACCTCCGATCGTCTCTATTTCGAACCGCTGACCGACGAGCACGTGCTGGAGATCATCCACAAGGAAAGCGGCATCGGCCACCTGCGCGGCGTGATCGTTCAGTTCGGTGGGCAAACACCGCTGAAACTTGCCAATCCGCTCGACCAGCAGAACATTCCAATCCTTGGCACCAGCCCGGCGTCCATTGATCTGGCAGAAGACCGCGAGCAGTTCGCCGCCCTGCTCGACAGGCTGGGTATCCAGCAGGCGCCGTCGCGTACGGCGCGCAGTGTGGAAGAAGCCCAGATCAAGGCGAACGAGATCGGTTACCCGGTCATGCTGCGGCCGAGTTTCGTTCTCGGCGGGCGTGCGATGGAAATTGCGCGTGACGACGTAGACCTGCGCAAGTTTGCCGCTGAGGCGCTTCAGGTCTCCGGCGACGCTTCGCTCTTCATCGACCGCTACCTGTCCGATGCGACCGAAGTGGATGTCGACGCGATCTGCGATGGCGAGAATGTCCACGTCGCCGGCATCATGGAACACATCGAGGAAGCTGGCGTCCACTCCGGCGACTCCGCCTGTGCCTTGCCGCCCTTCACCCTGTCTCCTGCCCTGCAGGACCGTCTGGCAAAGCAGACGATCGCACTTGCACGTGAGCTGAAGGTGTGTGGCCTGATCAACATCCAGTTCGCCGTGAAGGGCGAAGAAATCTATGTGCTGGAAGCCAACCCGCGCGCCAGCCGGACCGTGCCGTTCGTCGCCAAGGCCGTGGGCGCCCCGATCGCCGGGATCGCCGCCAAGGTCATGGCGGGTGAGTCGCTGACCGGATTTGATCTGACACAGGCCCATCCGCGCCGGGTGGCCGTGAAGGAAGCTGTTTTCCCGTTCGCGCGCTTCCCGGGCGTGGATCCGCAACTTGGCCCCGAAATGCGCTCGACGGGTGAAGTCATGGGCTGGGACGACGATTTCGGGACCGCTTTCCTCAAGAGCCAGATGGGCTGCGGCGTGCTGCTGCCGGCCGAAGGCGCCGTATTCATTTCGGTGAAGGATTCGGACAAAACCGGCGCTGTTGAAGCCGCCCGCGAGCTTGTTGCACTCGGTTTCACCCTGGTTGCAACGTCGGGTACGGCGGCTCATCTGGAAGCTGAAGGCCTGCCTGTACGCTCCATCAACAAGGTCAATGAAGGCCAGCCCCACATTGTGGACGCCATGATCAACGGCGAAATCCAGCTGGTTTTCAATACGACGGAAGGTGCAACATCCATTGCAGACAGCGCCTCGATCCGCCGCACGGCCGTGGGTCACAAGATCCCCTACTACACCACACTCGCCGCTTCGATTGCGTCGGTTCGCGCGATCACGAGCATGACGTCACGGGAAATCTCGGTGCGCGCCTTGCAATCAGCGTGATAACCCCCACTTGACGACGCTGACATTTACGACAACGATTTTCGCCCAATTACAGAGGTGACCCCTATGGAACGCATTCCCATGACCGCAGAAGGCCATGCTGCGCTTCAAGCTGAGCTCAAGAACCTCAAATCGGTTGAGCGCCCGAACATCATCGCGGCGATTTCCGAAGCGCGCGCCCATGGCGACCTGTCGGAAAACGCCGAATACCATGCCGCCAAAGAGAAGCAGAGCTTCATCGAAGGCCGCATCAGCGAGCTGGACGACAAGCTTGCCCGCGCTGACGTGATCGACGTGTCCAAGCTGACCGGCGGGAAAATCCGCTTTGGCGCAACCGTGTCCCTGATCGACGTCGATTCCGAAGAGGAATCTTCCTACAAGATCGTCGGAGACGACGAGGCAAACGTGAAGGAAGGCAAGATTTCCATCTCTTCCCCGATTGCCCGTGCCCTGATCGGCAAGGAAGAAGGCGACGAAGCCGAGGTCGCCGCGCCCGCCGGGGCCCGCGCTTACGAAATCATCAAAGTCGAGTACCGGTAAATGTTTGGGCCGGGACCGCTCGGACCCTCAGTCTGGGCGGTCTCAGATGGCCGCGCAGGCAACGCCGCACAGGTGCGCGCGGTCGTCCACGCGCTCGGCGAAACGCGCCGATGGATGAAGATCGGGCATATCGCCGGTGAAGCCCACCGGTCTGACCCCATCGTTCTGACACCGCGCATGCCGTGGACCTGGCTGCCGGCAGATAACTGGCCCTCGCCATTGTCCGCCCTTCCCGCAGACCAGCGCGCGCAATTGCAGGCACCCTGGCCCACCGTATGGATCGCCGCAGGCCGGCGGTCTGCGGCCTTCACCCGCGCGGTCCGCGAATGGTCCGGTGGGCGTACACTGACAGTCCAGATCCTCGACCCGCATATTTCGCCGGACAATTTCGACCTGTTGGTCACCCCCAAGCATGACGGTGTGACAGGCCCCAACGTCATCCAGACGGTCGGGTCCCCGTCCTACTTTTCACCGCACGCCATTGAGGAAGCGGCTCAGGCTTTCGCAGATCTGGCAGATGAGCGCGGCAAGAGCGCCATCGTGATCCTGGGCGGAAACAGCAAGGCGCACGCGTTTACGGAGTCGGCCGCTGACCGGCTCGACAGCCAGCTCCGGACGCTTGCCGGACAAGGCTGGCGCCTGCGGATAACGGCGTCGCGCCGGACACCCGACCCGATCCGGGCACGGTTTCGCCGGATGGCCGATGATATCGGCGCATTATTCTGGTCGGGCACAGAGGATGGTCCGAACCCCTACATCGCATGGCTGACATTTTCAGATGTGGCCATCGTGACAGAAGACAGCGCCAACATGCTTTCGGATGCCGCATGGCACGGCCTGCCCCTGCATATCGTCAAGCTTGAAGGGCGGTCCGAGAAGTTCGACAAGCTGCACGACAGCCTGATCGCGCATGGCGCAGCGCGCTGGTTTGACGGCACGCTGGAAACCTGGACCTATGCCCCCCTTCGCGAAGCGGACCGGGTTGCGGACGCGATTGTGGACAAACTTCTTGAACGCTATCCACAGCCGGATATGGGCCAATCGGACAGGGTCGCAGCGCCTGATTGGCTGAGCTGATCCCGGGGTCCCCGCTTTTGCTTGCATTTGCCCCCGGCCTGGGGCCTTATGTCACGGAATCTGGGGACAAGGAATGGCACGCACCCTCGAGCCACTTCGTCAATTTTTTCGGGATTGCCGCGATGCGGTAACGTTCCGGGACCTCCGTGCGGCTTCAGCCAGCTATTACGAAACCACCCATGTCGTGATGGCCAGCTATATGCACTATCCGCCGGTCGGGGCTCGCGATTTCGATGGTCAGATCCGGGTTGGAGAGTTCGGCTATCCGGAGGACTGGCGAGAAACCTATCTCAAAGAGCAGCTGCATTTGTGTGATCCGCTCGCGCGGAGGGCGGTGAATTTCACGCGGCCCTATTTCTGGTCCGAATCGTCCCAATTGCCGAACCTGACACCGGAAGAAAGCGACTACCTGCAGCGGGTCGCCGCGCAGAATCTGGGCGAAGGGATCGGTATTCCGCTCTTCGGCCCTGCCGGGCGCAACGGATATGCGGCACTCGGCTTTGGACGCAGGAAAATCCCGTCAACGGACGAAGTGCTCGAATTGCAGGCCGCCTCCCAGATGGGCCACCTTGTCTATTGCCGCCTGCTGTTGCGGGAATTGCCGGACGGAACGAACCTGTCTGCCCGCGAGCGGGAGATCCTCCGCTGGGTTGCCCGCGGGCGAACCAATTCTCAGATTGCGGAAGTCCTTCACTTGTCGCGCAATACGGTCGAAACCTATATCCGGCGCTGCTTCGAGAAGCTCGATGTGAATGACCGCGTATCCGCCGCCCTCAGGGGCATAGCTCTGGGCATGGTGGACTGATCACGCCTGTCAGGCAGCCGCAATCCGTTCATCTGCCGGAATGGCCCTCAGGATAAACCCGCCGCCGAGAATGCGCGTGCCGCCGTCCGGGTCGTACAGGACGGCCGCCTGACCGCGCGCAACGCCTTCTTCCGGCTCATCGAACCAGATCACCGGAGTGTCACCGTGCCAGCCAAGCCGGCCTGGAACTGGCGGCCGGGTGGACCGCACGCGGACGAGCACGGGCGCGCCCGCATCAGCGGCCGCTTCAAGGCTTCCTGCGCCAATCCAGTTCAGCTCTTCCAGCAACAGGCCGGATGTCATCAACGCTTCACGCGGGCCGACGATCACACGGCGGTTCGGTGCATCGATCTTGACCACGAATAGAGGCTCGCCCGTCGCGACGCCCAGGCCGCGACGCTGGCCGATCGTGTAGTGGATGACACCTTTGTGCTGGCCCAGCACCTGCCCGTCGAGATGCACGATGTCGCCGCCTCGCCCGGCCCCAGGACGAAGTTTCTCAACGACGCTCGCATAGGACCCTTCCGGCACGAAGCAGATGTCCTGGCTGTCCGGCTTTGACGCCACCGGCAGATGGAACCGGTCGGCAAGTTCCCGCACTTCGGTCTTGGGCAGGTCGCCCAACGGAAAGCGCAGGAAATCCAGCTGCTCCCGCGTCGTGGCGAACAGGAAGTAGGACTGATCACGGGAGGCATCCGCCGCACGATGCAGCTCCGGTCCATCCGGTCCGTCTGTCCGGCGGATGTAGTGACCCGTCGCAAGGCAGTCGGCGCCGAGCTCTTTCGCGGTTTTCAGGAGGTCGGAGAATTTGACCGTCTGATTGCACCGGATGCAGGGGATCGGCGTCGATCCGGCAAGATAGGTGTCGGCGAAGTCCTCCATCACCTGCTCGCGGAACTTCGATTCATAGTCCAGCACATAGTGCGGAATGCCGATCATGTCGGCAACGTTCCGCGCATCGTGGATGTCCTGCCCGGCGCAGCAGGCGCCTTTCTTCTCGATCGCGGCGCCATGATCATACAGCTGCAGGGTGATGCCGATGACATCATAGCCTTCCGCTTTCAGCATGGCGGCCACAACGGACGAGTCGACCCCGCCCGACATGGCGGCGACGACGCGCGTATCGGCCGGCGCTTTTGCGAATCCAAGGGAATTGACGCCGCCCGTCCAGGCAGCCGTGTTCGTATCAGTCATCTCTTACTCCCGCCGGGTTCAAGGCCCGGAGCAGCCAAGGTTGAGGCGCGCATATAGCGGCAAGTGGTCAGGAGGTGAAGAGGCAGGCCTGCTCAGGCTGCGGATGTGGCAGATTTCGGGGTGCCGTCTGAAGCCATCCAGGTACCGCGGAAATCACGGGACGGTTCCAGCTGGTTGGTCAGGCCGATCAGGCTCTCACCCTGCCCCAGGATCACCAGCCCGCCCGGCATCAGCTGTGCGGCCAGCGAGTCGGCAACGCGGCTACGGGCCGACCGGTCCATACCGGACAGGACGTTCCGGCACAGGATGACGTCAAACTTGCCAAGCCCGCCGGCGCTTTCCAGCAAATTGTGCTGTCGGAAGCTGACCTTGCTGCGCAGCGCTTCAGAAATCTCCCATTGGCCACTGTCTGTGCGGGTGAAGTGGTGCATCAGGCGGTGGATGGAGAGCCCCTTCTGGACCTCGTAATGCCCGTAGCGGCCGGCGCGGGCGCGCTCTGTGGCCGTCTTGCAGAGATCGGTGGAGAGAATCTCGATCTTTGCGCCACGCAAGGCGGCAGGCAGGTCATCCTCCAGCAGCATGGCCAGGGAATAGGCTTCCTGGCCCGTCGAGCCCCCGGCAATCCAGACCTTCAGGCGGCCGGTGTTTCCGGACTTCAGGCGCATGGGCAGGATGTCGTTGACCAGCCGGTGCAGCGTATCGCGCTCCCGGAAGAACCATGTGTCCTTGGAAACCAGTGCCGCTGCGCATTCGGCGGCAAATACGGGATTGGCGCGCGATTTCAGGCAGTGGACCAGATCGTCCAGCGACCCGAAGCCCTCACGGCGGGCAATCGGCGCCAGACGGGCTTCGATCAGATAGGATTTCGATCGCGGAATCGTCTGACCCGACCCTTTCAGGGCCAGATCTGCCAATTCGTTGAAAACCCCATCCTGCATAATTAGCTCCGGTCCCGGACTGATGCGATTGCAAAAGTTACCGGTACAGCAAGGATTGTTAAGAAATACTTAGATCAGCCCGACTTCGGCGAACTTGCTTTCAAGAATTTCAGCGTCAAACGGCTTCATAATGAACTCATCGGCACCGGACCGAAGGGCCTCGCCGACATGCTCAGCATCATTCTCGATCGAACAGAACATGACAACCGGCTTTTTGCCGCCCTCTTCCCGGCGCAGGGCACGCAGAAAATCCAGGCCGTTCATGACCGGCATGTTCCAGTCCAGAAGCACAGCCTCCGGCATCTGTTTGCGGCAGATTTCCAGCGCTTCCGCGCCGTCGCCCGCTTCGACCACCTCAAAGCGCAGATCCTTGACGATACGAGCCGCAACCTTCCGCACCACGCGGGAATCGTCGACAATCAGGCACGTTTTCATGAACCACTTCCCCACTGGAAGACAATCTCCGGACGCTCGCCGAAGTGTCTTAACAAAATCTTTCAATTCCCGTTCTGCGAGCTAGCTCAGCCTTCGGCGCGCAGACCTGTGACCATGAAAATCACCTGATTATCACTTGCCTTGGCAGTCAGTTCGCCTTCAAGGCCGTCGCAAATCATTCTTGTGAAAAGCGGCTGAATGGTTTCGGCCCGCCAGCCCTCGTCCGGCTCGGTCCCGTCAACAGCTGCAGCGACCTCGTTCTTGACGCGGGCACGGTCGCCTTTTGCCGTCAACGTGATCGTCAGGCCGCCGGCTTCGCTGCGGATCCGAACGCTGACTACGCCGCCCCTCGGCAGGGATTCCACCGCCATCATGACAAGGTTCATCATCAGGCGAACGTGAGAAAAACTCAGATGGTCTGCCTGGATGTCCCATTCCACGCTGGGTTTATGGCTCTTGACGAAGGCTTCCGTAATCTTGCGGGCCTCGTGAATGTCCGCAGCGCCGGCGTTCAGGCCGATGGAGCCGAATGCGTAGCGCAGGAACTGGATACGCGCGGCAGCTTTTTCAGCGCCATCGTGGAGCAGGTCTTCTGCCTGCGCCTTCATTTCGTGGTCGCCCGGCTCTTCCATAAGGTCGAGCGCGTTGGTGACCGAGGAAATCGGCGAGACAAGGTCGTGGCAAATGCGCGACGCAATGTACGCAGACAGGCGCGCAGGATCGATCGATGACATGGTCAGCCCTGTAGAAAATAGTGTGGCAATGGCGGCAGGATTGGGTGCTCCGCCGTTTGTGTCAATCAGAGCTGCGTGAAGTTACCGTCACAGCCGCAGTGATTACACCGCCGGGTCGTCCGGACGATCAATATCGTCGTGCCCGTGGCGGGCGGAGTAGAATGTCAGGAAAAACAAGCCGCCGGACAGGCCGACGGTCATGACCGCACCGATGATATAGGCCGCCCAGCCATGCCCGCTGATACCGTCGCTCCCGCCCATCCAGAAACGTGGCATGACAGCCAGCACCACTGCCAGAACAGCGATACAGGCGAAGATGATGGCGATGGCTTTGCGAGACATGCCCCTACCCTAGAGCCGCAGCCGGGCCGGGCAAGTCACGATGTCACTTGCGTTTCCAGACGCCGGTCTCGTCCATGTAGAACTCACCGGCATCGAGCTTTTCGATCTGCTTCTCACCGGTCAGCCGTGCGACCTGCGCAGGGGTCGTGCCTGTCTGGGCAGCGACCTCGGCATATTTGGCGGCGCGGCGATTGTTGATCTCGTTGACCTTGCGGACAACGGTCGGATCGGCCGTGCCAACAACGCCCAGAAGGCCGTCAATGGTTTCCCCAACCTGACCGGCATCAATGGCAGCGTCGATCACAGGGTCACCGGCAAAAGCGGCAGGTGCCATCGCGAAGGATGCGATGGCGAAAACAGACGCGGCGGCGAAAGTGCGAAGGGATGTCATAGGGTTTCTCCTCTCTTCGCTAGAACAGGTCCGGGTTGTCTGCGATCAGCTCTTCGACTTCCTTGTCGAGAATGATGCGAACTTCCTGGGTGATATTGAGATCGATCTTGATCGGCTTGTCCGAAGGCTCGATCCTGATCGTGTGCGTGCAGGCAGCCAGGATAAAAAATCCGGCGCCCGCAAGGAGCATGTTTCGAAAGGTCATGGGCGTGGTGGCCTCCTTGGGTCTTTCGCCACCATGGCATGGCATAGCTTAACGTCAATCAAGGACATGGTTATCCCTCATTCATCTTCCTGGATTTTAAGCCCCCGGTCCGTCAACACTTCCTCGACCACGAAATCCGTCAGCTTCTGCTGGTTGGTATAGAACTGGCTCGACCGGAAGAGCTCTGCCAGGGCCGAATCCACGGCGATGTTGAACTCAAAGGGCTGGCCCCGAACAATGTGGGCGTTGGCGCCATAGGTAATATCGTTCCGGCTCTTGCCGGCCAGTTTCAGCGTGATTTTCACCCGGTCGGCGACATTGCCGTCCAGCCCCACCTCCAGAACCGTGAAGTCGAAGTCTTTCAGTGCTTCGAAGGCCAGGCGGACATTCGCGTCAGACCGGGCCGCAGAATCTGCAGCATCTCCAAGATAGGCAACCCGCCCCCCGCTGTCGTCCGCAAACAGACGCGCATCACGGATCAGCACATTCGAGCGCTCGACATCAATCGGGAACCGGCCTGACACAGTCCCTTCCGCCTCGATCTTGGGAAGCTTCAGGATACGGACGAGTTCCGCCAGTTCGATGGCATCCGCCGTCACCTCGACATGCTGCGTGTCGGCGCCAAGCGTCCAGTCGAAAGGGGCCAGTGCCAGCGTACCGCCGGCGAATGGAAAGGCCGCGGACTCGACCACAAGGACTTTCCCGCCGGACAAGGCAAACACGATCCGGCCATCCAGCAAGGGGATTCCCGGGTTCATGCCGCCCACGGTCAGCACCTGCGTCGGATCGGTCGAAAGCGTAAACAGGTCTGCGAAGTGAACCTGTCCATCCACATTCTCGACCCGGCCGAGACGTGTGGTCTGAAACCCGAAGTCCGACACCGAGACGTCCGCCGTTCCGGCGAGGCGTCCACCGTCAATGACCACATCCGAAACAGCTTCCATGCTGCCTGCCGCATCTGTGTAGACCCCGCGCAGACGCTCCGAGAGCATGACAGGCTGAAGCCCACCTTTCCGGAATTCCAGAACGCGTGTCGCAACCCGCGCAGTGCCATCCAGGGTCAGCACATTGATATCCGCCGTGATTTCCCCAACCGGTACGTCGCTGGCCTGCAGGCGCAGCGGCCCGTGGAGCGCCAGTTGCCACTCGTGCATCTGCGCTGTCAGGTCTGACAGGAGCGGCTGGTAGACAGGGTCATCCCGGAAGTCGCGGATCAGGACAGCGTCACCCGCCAGGTCTCCCGACAGTCCGGCGGCACCGATCGCGCCATCGAAGCGGATCTCGTCTGCAGACACTTTGGCAGGGATCAGCGATCCCCCGAAAACCGTCGGGCCAAGCATCGCGGATAGCGCAGGCACTTTCCCTTTCGCGGTGGCAAGACGGACACGGGGGCGCGCTGCGTCGATCGACAGTGTACGGTCACCGATATTCATTGGCAGGCCGAGTTCAGGCGACGAGAGCGCCAGGCTAAAGCCCTTGCGCACCGACCAGTCGATGGCGGCCTTCTCCAGATTCAGCACGCCGGTGACAGATTTGGATTCAAACGGCCAGGAAACGTCGCCGAGAGACGCCGTGCCGGAGGCATCTCCATTGCCAGGCTTCATGAAAGCCCCCTGACGAGGACACAGGTTCAATCTGTTCGGCTGGAATGCCACCCCGCCCAGCTTCACGCCTTGCGTATCGAACAGGAGGCACGGCTGATTTACCGGCTCGACCCGGAGCCCGTCTTCCCCGTTGATGACCTGGATCGCGCCGCTCAAACGGGACTCGGCGAGTTCGATGCCAAACACAGGTCCGGACAGCGACACCGATCCGTCCGCATTCACGCTGAGATCATCCGGTGTCGAATGGACTGTCAGGGATGAGAGGGACATGCCGAACCGGGTTCCGTTTGCCCGCCAGGGCGACACGTCCACCGACCGGGCATCCACGCGCAGGCCGCCGCTGCCGAAGGTCAGCGACTCCAGATCGGCAGACAGCCGCGGCGCGCCGCCTCCCTTCAGGGTCACGTTCCCGCCGACGAAGGTCTGTCCGCCTTTCAGGCTGAACCAGGTTCGCTCCGGCCGCGGTGCCGAAACCGACAGGGCAAGCCCGCTCGCGGCGCTCAGGGAGGCATCATCCTGCGCCTCCAGGGCGACCGCGCCATTGTGCGCTGTCACATTGACCCGCGACGCAGCGCCGAAATCTGATAGTGCCCGGCCCAGAGCCGCCCGCAGGCTGGCCCCATGTGCGGTCAGGGGCGCAGGCAGTTTTACCCGGTTCAGCAGCGTGTCTGATGCGGTTTCCGACAAGGCGGCATTGGTCGTGGAAATCTGACCAACGAAGCGACCTCCGGACTCCTTCGCCCAGGACAGGTCTCCCGCTGCGGTGAGCGCTCCGGCCCGGCCTTGAGGAATCGTGACATCGGTCAGGGCGATTTCCGAAGGCCCGGCAATCACGTCATCCGTCTTGCGGAGGGAAGCCTCGATGTGCCCGGTGTCGGCTGCATAGTTTCGCCAGCGGGTCTGTCCCGCGTCCAGCTGAACGTCCGCTTCCGTGAGCGCCGCGAACAATTCCTCCACCGACGCCCCTGTGATCCGGTCCAGTCTGGCATGACCGCTGGCCTGCAGGGCCGTCAGCGCAAAGTCGGCGCCGGACGCTTCCGCCACACGTCCCTCCCAGACAAGCCGGGCGGGCGCTGTCTCATCGATGCCGGACTCCAGGCTCGCCACAAGTTCCGTATCGGAAAGGGTCACGTCATCGGTGCGCATTTCCTCAAGGGTGAGGTTCACCTGCCCTTCCAGCTGGCCATCCTTCGCAATGAGATCCGCCACACCGCCAGACCAGCGCAGGTAGCCCTGCGGCTCGTCCAGGCTGGCCGGATCCAGTGTGATCGAAGCCTTGGCATCATCTGGGAACACGCCGCTTGCCGAGACGCGGGCGCTGACCTCTCCGGCGCTGGTTCCGATCAGGATGCGGCCTTCGCGGATGTCGACTGCCGGAAGCGCCCCGCCGCCCCCACTGCCACCTGACGGCACCAGCCGTTCAAGCCCGTGAAAGCCCAGCTGTCCGTCTGACAGGGTTCCGTGCAACGCGGGCGCGTCCAGCTCGATGGCTGTTACACGCGGCCGGAACAAGCCCGGCCAGTCCAGCCTGACCCGCACTTTGCTGGCCTCGAATGCCGCCTGTCCCTGTCCTGTGACAGACAGGTCATCCATCACGGCGCCGGTAAGGCCCAGCTCATCGAACCGCGTTGAACAGACCAGTTCCCGGCCCGAACACCAATCGGCCAGCACCTTGCGGGCAAGGGTCTTGCGCATCGCCCAGCCACCAATGACGCCCGCCAGAACCAGCAGGACGGCCGCTGCAAACACCCAGCGTGCCCGGCGCGCACGCGCCGATGGCGCCTGACGGGCCGTTTTGCTAAAATCTCCGTCATCTGGTGGCGTCACTGACTCATCCGGCTTGCGTCCGGCTCACTGTGGAATTTAGAATCTTGCCTGAAAGGGGAATTCCTTTCCGGCGCTGTTTCAAAAGCCTTAATAGGCAAAGGCGATAACAATTTGACGAATAAACGTCCGTCTGCACGGGATTTGCAGGCAGAATGCCAGGGTGGCGAACAAAATGGAGGGGCTTGCACCATGCAAGACACTCAAAAACCGACTGAACCCAAGGCGCCTGCGCGCTCGACGCTGTCACATGGTGTGAAAAGCCTCGTCGCACTCCTCGTCCTGGGCACGGGATCGGCCGTCGCCGGCCTGCTGATTGCCGGGCCGAACGGCCAGAACGGACCGGGCACCGCCGAAGCCGCCCTTGCGCCCCCGCCGCTGGCGGCGACGCTGCTGACCGCCACGGACATCCAGCCGCCTGCCCCTCCGCTGCAAACAGCGACCGGCAAACTCGCCCGCCGTGAAACACTGACCGGCCTCGTCCAGCGCCTTGGCGCGCCGGCGAACGAGGCCGCTGGCGCGCTTCAGACCCTTTATGATGAAGACCTGCTCGACCCGCGCCGCCTGTTGCCGGGTCTCGAAGCGGAAGTCTTTCTGGATGACGGGCACCTCAGCGCCCTGAATGTAAAAGCCGAAGCAGGCCGGAACCTGTTCATCAAACGCGGCACGGACGGCAACTGGACGGCCGCGGCACTCAATGCCCGCCTGACCCCGCACTATCACCGCGTCAGCGCCCCCATCGAAACCTCGATCTATGAAACGGCGCTGAAACTCGGCGCCGGGGACCAGCAGGTCGTCGATTACGCGTCCGTCTTCGCCTATGACGTTGATTTCCAACGTGAAATCCATCCCGGCGACTCCTTCGAGATGGTGTACGAAACGTACACCGATGAGGCGGGACACCCGGTGAAGACCGGAAACCTGATTTACGCCTCCCTGGACGGCAAGGCCCTGACCCGCAGCTTCTACCGCTTCACCCCATCCGACGATGGCGAGACCGACTACTTTGATTTCAATGGCGAAAGCGCCACGAAATTCCTGATGAAGACGCCGATCAATGGCGCGCGGCTTTCGTCGTCCTTCGGCAATCGCGTCCATCCGATTTCCGGCTATACCCGCCTGCACAAGGGGACGGACTTTGCCGCGCCGAGCGGCACACCGGTCTACGCAGCCGGCAATGGGACTGTCGTATGGGCCGCGCGCCGGGGCGGCTATGGCAACTATATCGTCGTGCAGCACGCCAACGGCTACAAGACGGCCTATGCCCACCTGTCGCGTTACGCCCGCGGCCTTCGCAAGGGGCGCCGCGTCCGTCAGGGCGAAACCATTGGCTATGTCGGATCAACAGGTGCCTCCACCGGACCCCACCTGCACTATGAGGTGTACATCAATGGCAAGCCGGTGAACGCCATGCGCCTGAAACTGCCCACCGGCCGCAAACTGGCCGAGGCGCCCGTCATCATGGACGAGTTCCTGAAATCCCGCGACGCGATCGACGAAATTCGCGCCGAACAGGGCGCCGGGCTGTTGAGCGTTTCCCTGCCGGTCAATCCGCCTTCGCCCTGAGATCCGGCTTTTAACCAGCCCAAATGAAAACGGCGCAGGGTTCCCTGCGCCGTTTCCGTTTGATGTGAAATGGCTTAGTTCAGAACAGCCGCGCCCTTGGCGAAGTCGTTCGGCACGCCATTGATCGAGAGCTGGTCACCTTCCACGCCGATCTGGATGGTCTCGCCATCATGGATGCGGCCTTCCAGCAGCAGCCGGGCCAGCGGGTCCTGCAACTCCTTCTGGATCACGCGCTTCAGCGGGCGGGCCCCGTAAACCGGGTCATACCCACGGGCAGCCAGCCAGTTGCGGGCCTCAAGCGTGAGCTCCAGATGCATCTTCCGGTCCTTCAGGAGGCCTTCGAGACGTTCCATCTGGATATCGACGATATGGTCGATCTCGCTGCGGCCAAGCCGTTTGAAGAAGACGATCTCATCGATCCGGTTGATGAACTCCGGACGGAAGTGGGCCCGGATGGCACTCATCACCGATTCTTTTGCACCCTCGCTGATGTCCCCTTCCTCACCTGAGGCAAGGGCATCGGCGCCAAGGTTCGAGGTCATGATGATGATCGTGTTCTTGAAGTCCACGGTCCGGCCCTGGCCATCCGTCAGACGGCCGTCGTCCAGAACCTGCAACAGCGTGTTGAACAGGTCCGGGTGGGCTTTCTCGACCTCGTCGAACAGGACGACCTGGTACGGGCGCCGGCGAACCGCTTCGGTCAGCACGCCGCCTTCATCATAGCCGACATAACCCGGAGGGGCGCCGATCAGTCTGGCCACGGAGTGTTTCTCCGAGAACTCGGACATATCAAGCCGCAGGATGGCCGTGTCGTCGTCGAACATGAATTCGGCGAGCGCCTTGGTCAGCTCCGTCTTACCGACACCCGTCGGACCGACGAACAGGAAGGAGCCGATCGGGCGGTTCGGATCCTGCAGGCCGGCACGCGCACGGCGCACGGCATTGGACACCGCTTCAAGGGCCGGGTCCTGGCCGACAACCCGCTTGCGCAAGGCGTCTTCCATTTGCAGCAGCTTCTCACGCTCGCCTTCCATCATCTTGTCGACAGGAATGCCCGTCCACTTCGAGACGACGGCGGCAATGTCTTCCGGTTTCACAACTTCGGAGACGACGCCACCGCCACCATCTTCGCTGCTCTCGGTTTCCTGGATCAGTTTTTCCAGTTCCGGAATGGTCGAGAATTTCAGCTCGGACGCCTTCGCAAGATCACCCTGGCGCTGGGCTTCAGCCATTTCGGCATAGGCCCGGTCCAACTGGTCCTTGGCGGTCGCTGCGCCTTTCAGCTTGTTCTTTTCCGCGCTCCACGCCGTTGTCAGCTCGTCGGAGTGGGACTGCAATTCTGCAATCTCCTCCTCAAGCGTTTTCAGCCTGTCGACCGACGCGGCGTCTTTTTCTTTCTTCAGCGCTTCGGCTTCGATCTTCAGCTGCAGCAGGCGGCGGTCGATCTCGTCGAGTTCTTCGGGCTTGGAGTCGACCTGCATGCGCAGGCGCGAGGCGGCCTCGTCCATCAGGTCGATGGCCTTGTCCGGCAGGAAGCGGTCCGTGATGTAGCGGTTCGACAGCGTCGCGGCCGAAACGATTGCTGCATCCGACACACGCACACCATGGTGCGCCTCGTAGCGGCCTTTCAGGCCACGGAGGATCGAAATCGTGTCTTCCACGGTCGGCTCATCCACAAACACCGCCATAAAACGGCGGGCGAGCGCAGCGTCGCCTTCGACATATTTGCGGTACTCGTCCAGCGTGGTCGCACCCACACAGTGAAGCTCACCGCGGGCCAGTGCAGGCTTCAACAGGTTGGACGCGTCCATGGCGCCGTCGCCCTTGCCTGCGCCGACCAGCGTGTGCATCTCATCGATGAACAGGATAACGCCGCCTTCGGCCTGCTGCACTTCATTCAGCACAGCCTTGAGGCGCTCCTCGAATTCCCCGCGGAATTTCGCCCCGGCGATCAGCGCGCCCATGTCGAGCGCCAGAAGTTTCTTGTCCTTGAGGCTTTCCGGAACATCGCCATTGACGATGCGCAGGGCCAGGCCCTCGGCAATCGCGGTCTTACCCACGCCGGGCTCACCGATCAGAACCGGGTTGTTCTTGGACCGGCGTGAAAGCACCTGGATCGTGCGCCGGATTTCCTCGTCGCGGCCGATAACCGGATCGAGCTTGCCGTCACGCGCATCCTGGGTCAGGTCGCGGGCATATTTCTTGAGGGCTTCGTAGCCTTCTTCAGCATTCGCGCTGTCGGCCGTGCGGCCCTGGCGCAGCTGGACAATCGCCCCTTCCAGACCTTTTGGTGTCACACCGGCATCTTTGAGAACATTGGCTGCCGGATCACCGGAGAGCCCGGCGATGGCCAGCAGGAGGCGTTCGGTCGTCACAAAGGAGTCGCCCGCCTTCTTGGCGCCGGCTTCGGCATCCTGGAAGAGCTTCGCCCCCGCCTGCTCCAGTCGCAGGCCGGTATTGGAGCCGGAAACTTTCGGAATTTTGCCAATCGCCGTGTCGACGCCCTGCACGACAAGTTCGGGCCGTCCGCCACTTGCACGGATGAGGTTCACGGCCAACTGGTCGCGATCCTCCAGCATTTCTTTCAGGACATGCGCCGGCGTCAAAACCTGGTGACCGGCGGCCAGAGCGGCGGTTTGGGCCCCCTGAATGATGGCCCGGGCGCGCTCGGTGTATTGCTCAATATTCATGTATCATCCCCTTTCAAAGGCAGATTTGTTTCAGGATCCCGGCACCCCGCTTAGCGGCAGCGCCATTGTCCGTCACAGCCAATGTGGGAACAGTTTCCTGTGTTGCAACTCCCCTGCGACGGGAAGGTTCACACAAGAAAAAGCCCGGCGGCCTTTGGCGCACCGGGCTTTTTATTTGCGGCGGGTCCTGGCCCCTCAGTCGGTGGTTTCGGCAGAAGGTTCCGCTTCTTCATCTTTGGCCTTGCGGCGGCCGCGGGAAACGGTCTTCAGGACACCATCGGACGGGTCGGAATCATCTGATCCCTCATTTTCCCCGCTCTTGTAGGTCTTCCGGCGCGGACTCTTGCGGCGGGGCTTCGGCTTTTCGGCCTTGTCGTCATCCGAAGAAGATGCGCTGGATTCATCGGAGGACTTGTCCTCGTCGATGACGCGCATGGCGTCTTCGTTGCCATCGTCTTTCGGGGTTGGCGCATCACGGCGCTCCACGCTGGCTTCGGTCTTTTCGCCATCGCTCTTGCCGGACTCATTGGCGTTGTCATCCCCGTCATTACGGGAATTGTCACGGCGGTTCTGATCGCGGTCATCGCGGCTGCCGCCGCGCTGTTGCTGCTGGCGCTCGCGCGCTTCCAGCTGCTTGGCGACGATCCGCTGATAATGTTCGGCGAACTGATAATAGGCTTCCGAGAGAATGCGGTCGCCACTGGTTTGGGCGTCCCGCGCATACTGCTGGTACTTTTCGAGTACCTGCTGGGCGGACCCACGGATTTTCACGTCCGGCCCGACAGATTCAAAATGCCGGTTCGGATTGTTGAAATTGTTCTGGTTGTTACCGCCTGACCGGCGGTTGCGCCCACGTGAGCGTTTCATGAAGTCAGTCCCATGTTCATGCGCCTGCTAGGTTTATGCAGGCCGTTCCCGTCGCGCTGGCCGTTTGTTCAGCTGGCCACAGCCCCAATTTTTTGCGCGAAGCCTGTGATCGAAGAGGGAAACCACTGGAACCCACTCATACCGTTTCACACGAATCTTGTATCCTGTAACGCCTTGGCCGCCAAGCGAAAATGTGAGTTCACCTGTCGGCTTTCCGCCCCCATACGGCACGATCATTTCCACCGAGGTCTTTTGAAGCCCCGATTTCGGCAAATTCTGCCGATTCCATCAGTCCGGATACCGCTTCTTTCTGGTCGTGGCCGATTTCGAAAACCAGCCAGGCCCCGGGTTTCAGATATTGTCTGGCACGTCCGATAATCTCCCGGTAGGCCTCCAGACCGTCCGCCCCGCCATCCAGCGCCGACATCGGATCATGTGTGCGCACTTCCGGCGCGAGGACGGCAATCTCTGCACTGGCAATGTAGGGCGGGTTCGAAATGATCAGACCGGCGGCGTGCCAGTCCTGCCAGTCAGCCCAGCTTCCCTCAAACACCGAGGCGCGGTCCTCCAGCCCCAGCCGGGAGAGGTTTTCCCGCGCGAGGCTTGCCGCCTGCGGGCTCGCCTCCACGCCCACGCCGCGCAGCTGCGGACGGTTCGCCAGAAGGGCCGCCAGCAGGCACCCCGTCCCCGTCCCGAGATCTGCGATCATCATCGCCGCGTCCTCTGGGACAAGACGCAAGGCGGCCTCCACCACCGTTTCGCTATCGGGCCTGGGGATCAAAGCCCGCGCGTCGCACGCGAACTCCAGCCCGTAAAATTCCGTCGTGCCGAGAATGTGCTGGAGTGGCTGTCGCTCCTGCCGCCTACGGAGCATTTCGTCAAACCGGCCTGCAATGTCCTCCGGCACAATGTCCGCTTCGGCAGAAATCAGTCCGGTGCGGGACAGGCCCGACGCGGCCATCATCATCAGGCGCACCTCGTGGCTCGCCTCGTCAATGCCAGCCGCGCGCAGGCGCTGCGTGCCGGTGCGGAGATGGTCCTGATAGGTCTGCACGCCGGACACCTCCATCCTGACGCCTGCGCCGGCGATCAGCCTGCCTCTTCCATGGCGGCGAGCTTGCGCGCCTGGTCTTCCGTGATCAGCGCTTCGATCACGTCCTGCAGCTTGTCGCCCGAAACAATCCGGTCCAGCGAATACAGCGTCAGGCCGATCCGGTGATCGGTCACCCGGTTTTCGGGATAGTTGTAGGTCCGCACTTTCTGGCTCCGGTCGCCCGAGCCAATCTGGCTGGCCCGCGCTTCAGCGCGTTCGGCATCGGCTTCGGCCCGTTGTTTCTCGTAGAGGCGGATCTTCAGCTGTTCCATCGCCTTGTCGCGGTTGACGTGCTGGGACTTCTCGGAACTGGTCACCACGATGCCGGATGCAAGGTGCGTGATGCGCACAGCGGAGTCGGTCGTGTTGACGTGCTGGCCACCTGCCCCGGACGAGCGCATTGTATCGATACGGATGTCATCCGGCTTGATGTCGATCTCGATATTTTCAGGTGCGGGCAGGACGGCGACTGTTGCCGCGGAGGTGTGGATCCGCCCCTGCGTCTCTGTGGCCGGCACGCGCTGCACACGGTGCACGCCGCTTTCCCATTTCATGTGGCCGAACACGCCGTCGCCGGACACGTTCGCGACAATCTCCTTGTAGCCGCCCGCATCGCCCGGCGAGGCATCGACGATATCCACCTTCCAGCCCATCAGCTGGGCATAGCGCGAATACATGCGGAACAGGTCACCCGCAAAAATCGCCGCTTCGTCGCCGCCCGTCCCGGCGCGGATTTCCAGCACGATATCCGCAGCATCATCGACATCTTTCGGCAGGAGAAGGATCTGCATTTCCTCTTCCAGCGCCGGCAGCTTCTCCCTGATTTCCTCGATTTCCATCTCGGCCAGTTCGGCCATGTCCTTGTCGCTGCCGCTGGCCAGCGCCTGGGCCTCTTTCAGGCCCGTACGCGAATTGAGCAGGTCCCTCGCCTTGTCGACGACGGGCTTCAGCTCTGCATGCTCTTTCGACAGGGAGATGATTTCGGCCGTATCCGAGGTTGCGCCCATGCGCGCCTCGACTTCCTCGAACCGATCGATCACCTGCTGGAGGCGGGAATCTGAAATGCTTGCCATGGCGGCTTCTCTAGTGCCGTTTAAGGCAACTGGTAAGCCCCTTCCGGCGGTTCTATGCCAACGTGAGGATGCGGACCACTTCCTTGCCGGCCAGGATGAACAGCACCAGCGAGGCAAGTGCGAACATCATGAACCGCAGGGTCACTTTCGGCGACAGGACCTGCACAAAGGAGTGCACAACCCGCAGGCCGACATAGGCCCAGGCCAGATAGGTGGCGACATGATCCGCCCCGCCGGTCAGCGCCGCGAAGAACATCAGAGCGTAAAAGATGGTCGGTTGTTCGTGCAGGTGATTGTAATTGTCGGCCACCGACCGGACATTCGCCGGCATCTTGTCGACATAAGTGCCGGGATGGCGCGCATCGTCAGGATTGATCTGCGCTTTCTGCATCGCCGGAATGCGCGTCACATACATCCACAGCCACATGACCAGCGTCCACACCACAAGAGCGAGAACAGGGTAAAGAAATCCAACATTGATCGGCATGGGTGCCCTCCCTAAGCACTGTTTTTCTTATACTTACTGCGCATCGCCTTTAGTGAACAGCGTATTGTGAACTTCCTTCCCCTACGAGATGCGCGTGCAGGAAGACCGTGAAAGCGTCGATATCTTCCGGGACCACGCTGTGCCCGCCGGGACGCAGCCACCAGGATATTCCTGCGGCGGGGTCGAAATCCCCCATGCCTGAAACGGTGAGGCCCGTATGCCCGGTCACCTCGTAGGCTGCACTCGCCGCCTCTGCGGCCCGGAACGAGGAATTCGGGTCAGACCACACATCCCGGCGCCCATTGCCAAGCAGAACCGGCGTCGGCGCGACAAGCGCCAGCAGCTCATGCTGGTCGACGGGAATCTCGTCCAGCCGGTCCAGCCAATCCTGCGCTTCGGGGGCCAGCCAGTGCGGATAGGCTTTCGCCATCCGGTCGAGCCGCTCACCTGTGTGCGACCGCGACAGCGATGCGCCGGCAAACCCTGACTGGTGCGCCACAACCGCCGCGATGCGCCGGTCCCAGACGGCCGCCATCAGGGCGGACTTGCCATGCCGGGAATGGCCCATGACGCCGATCGCCCGCGGATCGATACGCGGATCGGCATCCAGTGCGTCCACCGCGGCAGAAAAGCTGTAGGCCCACGCCATCAGGGCGGAAGTCGGGTTCACCGGCCCGCCCAGCGCCGCCATGGCCTCAGGCGCCTCCTTCTTGCGGTCCGGGATGAAATCGGAGGCATAGAAGCTCGCATAGGCGAGCCCTGCATCGAAGTACCGCTCGACCGGCGCCAGCGCGATATAGCGGCCGAAGATCTGGGTCGCCGCCCAGCCGGGGAAGCCTTCCATCATGCTGCCATCGCAGATTTCACCGTCTGCATTGGTGAGAGGCTCGTCCGGAAAGACGGAGCATGTGTCGGCAAAGGTCTGGCTGATCACCACGGGCACAGGGCCTGAAGCCCTGGGAAAGGCGGTGACCATCATGAACGCGCGGGCGCCCTCGCCACTGCCGACCGTGATCTTCACTTCCTCCAGCGTGCCACGCCCATCCAGGTAGTCCGGATCGATCATCTGCCAGTCACCGAAGCTGACCGGCATGCCCGCTGGCCATGGCCCGTAGAGCACGTCCTCGAACTTCTGCTTCAGGGCTTCACGCTCAGGGCTGCCCTCCTCCGTGATGGCGGGCAGGTCCAGCGCGGGCGCCGGAGCGGGTTTGTTGTCTGTTTCGAGGCTCGCATAATTCATGCCCAGCATGGTGCAACTCGACATGACAAGCGCCATGACGAGGATCAGGACGAGAAGCGGCAGACGGGCGAGAAACCAGAGAATGGGGCGGATCATCGGCATCCTTTATTCATCAACTGCCTCACCGCTGCGGAACCTAGCGATATTCCCTGTCCGGGCCAGCCCGCTCACGAAATAGTGCTTATGCCGTTTGCGCATAGCGCTCCCGGTACCGGCGCGAGCCCGGCACGGTGTCGCCGGAATCCAGCTCGATCAGGGCATCCCCTTCCCCTGTCGGCGTGATGACCCTGACATGATCAAGATTGACTATGTGGGACCTGTGCACGCGCACATGATGACCGCCGGCCTCCTCCAGAAGACGTTCCAGCTCCGTCAGCGTCATCCGCGCCAGATAGGTTTTCGCCGGCGTGACCACTTCCACATAATTGGACGCGGCCTTCGCCCAGATCACATCATCGGCGGTCACGAAAAAGGTTCGTCCACCGGATTTCAGCGTCAGCCGGTGACGGTCTTTCGCTTCGCTTCGGGCGGCCTCTGCTTCCATGGCCTTCTGCTCTGCCACCCGGTTCATCCAGAAGATCGCCGCGATCAGCGTGTAGCTGAGCACATCCTTGCGGTATTCATACAGCCAGAGCGACAGGTCCGTGAGACCGAAATCGTATGGAAAGCCGAACACAAGCGGGGTCAGCAGTTTTCTGAACCACACCATCAGGAAGATGTGCACCGCGGAGAACGCGACCGTCGCCGCCGCGTGGATCGCCAGGTTCTGGCGCCAGCGGTCTGATGTGAAGGGAAACCGGCTCAACATGAAGGTGATGAACGGCACCATGGCCAGGATCACCAGATGCGATGTTGCCTGGCTCAGCCATGGCAGGTTCGGATGCGTCGAGCCTGCCCGCACAAGGTCGTCATGATCCGAGAGGGATTTCTCGAAAAAGGAGGCGACCATGAACAAACCGAAAAAGAACCAGGTCCGCCGGTCGGCCCGGGCGTCGGCCCTGATCTCGGGATGCTGCGTCTCTGTCACCATCGCTGTGTCCTGCCACAAACCGCGTACGAACCGGAAGGCTATTGGCGGAATTTCGTCCCGGATCGCCGCCATTCATCCCCGGCGGGGGCCGTTTGTCCCCTGCACCCACCGGATACCCCTTGGCACATGACGCCTGGCCGGGCGTCTTTCAGTCTGCGCTCCAGAACAAGGAGTTTCCCCATGACCGAACCGTCTCCGGCGCCCGCCTTCCCCCGCCGCTACGATCTCGACTGGCTGCGCATCATCGCCTTTGGCCTGCTCATTTTCTACCACACCGGCATGTTCTACGTGACGTGGGGCTGGCACGTGAAAAGCGTGCATGTCAGCCCCGGCGCCGAATGGTTGATGATGCTGCTGAACCCGTGGCGCCTCGCCCTGCTTTTCTTCATCTCCGGCGTCGCGCTGCGCTTTGCGGCTGACAAGCTCGGTGGATCGACGCTGGCGCGTGAGCGGGCGGTCCGGCTCGGCCTGCCCATCCTGTTCGGCATGGTTGTGATCGTCGCCCCGCAAAGCTGGCTGCAGCTGGTGGAGAACGGCGAGTTCAGCGGCAGTTTCTGGCAGTTCTGGCCGCACTATCTCGATTTCGGGTCGGCCTTCTCGATCACAACGCCGACCTGGAACCATCTCTGGTATGTGGTCTACCTGCTGGTCTACACGCTGATGCTCGCACCGGTCGCGGGTCCGCTGGCCCGGTTCATGACCGGCACCGGTGCCCGCATCACCGAATTCCTGTTCGCCGGCCGCTGGGGGCCACTTGCCGCCCTTGTCCTGCCGGTGACCCCGTTCATCCTCTACCGCTTCACGCTCGATCCCTATTTCAGGACGACGCATGACCTGACGAATGACTGGGCCAATCATGCCCACAGTCTGACCATTCTTATGATCGGCTTCCTGCTCGCCAAGGACCGCAACTTCTGGAGCGCAATCCGCCGGGCCCTGCCCTTCGCCGTCGCGAGCGTGCTGGTGCTCGGCGCGGTGCTCGCCCCACTCTGGTCGAACTGGAACGCCATGGCGGAAAACAGCGACTGGAACTGGCTGATCTGGCCGGCCCGCATCGCGCGGATCTTCTATGCCTGGCTGGCCATTGTGACCATGCTCGGCCTCGCCCAGCGCTACCTGAACCGGCCCAGCCGCGTGCTGACCTACATGACCGAGGCGATATTCCCCTGGTACATCCTGCACCAGACGATCACCGTCATGGCCGGCTACTGGCTGACCCGTCAGGGCCTCGGCGTCTGGGTCGAGGCACCGCTGGTGATCCTGGCCACCTTCGGGGGCTGCGCCCTGCTGCACGAACTCGTCATCCGCCGCGTGGGTTACCTGCGGCCCCTGTTCGGCCTGAAGCCCATGATCAAGGTACGGCGCGTGGCGGCTCCGGCGGAATAGGAGCAGAACAGGACTTGGCGGCCAGAATGTGCTTGCCCGGCCGGATGGGGCCGCTAGCTTGCCGGAATGAAACTGGCGCCTCTTCTGATTGGCGGCATCCTCGGCCTCGCCGCGGGTGCCGCGTCCGCCATGGTGATGGCGGGCATGGTCGGCTCCGGCATCCGCCTGTCAGGCGATGTCGACGTCGAGAACTGGCAGAGCGACTGGACCATCGGGTCAGCCGCCGCCAATCCGTGGACGCGGGCCCGCATCGCCCGCCACGGCCTGCTGGCGCTGACAAAAGAGGAGGCGGTCTATTTCACCCGGGCGAGTGATGATGACGGCAAGCCGCTCATGGAAGCCTGCACCTACCGGGTCAGCGGCACGGCCATGCCCGCGCTCTGGTGGTCTGTCACCCTGTATGACGGCGACAGCCGCCTGCCGCCCAACACGGACAAGGCCCTGTCTTACGATCTCACCAAGGCGGCCGCCGAAGGCGACGCGGACGCGTGGAGCTTTACCGTCTCCCCCTCCCGCCCGGCTGAGGGCGGATGGGTGTCGAGCCGGGCTGCGGACAAGTTCGACCTGACGCTGCGCCTCTACAAACCATCCGCAGCCTTGCTGTCCGATCCGGAAGCCACCCTGCCCGCGCCTTCTGTCGAGCGGCTGTCCTGCGGAGGGCAAGGATCATGAAAAACTTCCTGACCGGCCTTGCCGCCTTCCTGATCACTGGCGCACTCGCGCATTTCGTCGTGCTCAACGCCCTGCCCGGCAAGATCATGTCAAAAGTCCGTGACCGGATGATGGAACGCGGGCTGACGGAGAATGCCTGGCAGATGACCCCGCGCACCAGCCCGGAAACGCAGACCGTCGTGCGCCCCGCACCGGACCTTGCCTACGCCATCTGCCTGATTGACCTGTCGGACGGGCCGGTCGAACTCACCGCCCCGGCCTGGACCGATTATGCATCCCTGTCGGTGTTCGCCGCCACGACGGACAATGTCTATGCAGGCTCGCTCGATGCGCGCACGCCGGGCACACCGATTGTGCGGCATGTCATCGTCGCAATGGAAGACCAGTCTGTGCCGGAGACCGGTGAAACGGAAATCGTTCGTGTGAAAGCGCCGGAAGCGCTGGCCCTGATCCGCCGTCTCGCCCCAACGCAGGATGCCTATGATGCAGCGGCGGCGCTGATCCCGGAAAGCAGCTGCAAGCCGCTCTAGTCGTTATTCCGCCGCGACCTCAGCCTCTTCGCGTTCGGCACGCAGGCGTTCGGCTTTCTGCTCGACCAGGTCGACAATGTGTTCGATCATCTCGTCATTGGAGACATTGTGGTCCGGCCGTCCGGCCACGAACATTTTGCCGCTTTCCTTGCCGCCGCCGGTAAAGCCGAGATCGGTCAGGGCCGCTTCGCCCGGGCCGTTGACGACGCAGCCGATAATGGACAGCGAAATCGGTTCGTGGATGTGCGACAGACGCTGTTCCAGAATCTCGACCGTCTTGATGACGTCGAAACCCTGACGGGCGCAGCTGGGGCACGCAACGATGTTCACGCCGCGTGTGCGCAGGCCGAGCGATTTCAGCATTTCAAAGCCGACCTTCACCTCTTCGACCGGATCGGCCGACAGAGACACGCGGATCGTGTCGCCAATCCCGGCCCAGAGCAGCGCGCCCATGCCGATGGAGGATTTGACCGTCCCCGTCCGAAGCCCGCCCGCCTCGGTAATGCCGAGGTGCAGCGGCGCGTCGGTCGCTTCGGCCAGCTGCTGGTAGGCCGCAACGGTGAGGAACATGTCGGAGGCCTTCACCGAAATCTTGTAATCGTGGAAGCCGAAATCATCGAGAATGCGGGCATGGTCCAGCGCGCTTTCCACCATCGCGTCCGGGCATGGCTCGCCATATTTCTCCAGCAGGTGCCGCTCCAGGCTGCCGCCATTCACGCCGATCCGGATGGAACAGCCATTGGCGCGGGCCGCGGCGACAACTTCCTTCACGCGCGCTTCAGACCCGATATTGCCGGGATTGATCCGCAGGCAGGCCGCGCCGGCGTCTGCCGCCTCGATACCGCGTTTGTAGTGAAAATGGATGTCGGCCACGATCGGCACGGGCGAGGCCCTGCAGATCTCCGGCATGGCGGCGGTCGCCTCTTCCGTCGGGCAGGAGACGCGCACGATGTCGGCGCCGGCCTCTGCCGCACGCTGGATCTGCGCAATGGTTGCGGCGGCATCCTCTGTCGGCGTGTTGGTCATGGTCTGCACGGCGATGGGGGCATCCCCGCCAACCAGAACATCGCCAACGCGGATTTGCCGGGACTTGCGCCGCGTGATGTCACGCCAGGGACGGATCGGATTGTGGCTCATGTCATGTGCCTCTGGTGCCTGTTGGCCCCTAGATGGCGCGTTCGCGCCCATCCGGCAATGCGTTTACGGAAACTTCAACTGCGCTAGCGGGTCGCCTTGCTGCCGCCATTGGCCGCCATGGCCGGAGCAGAAACTTCCGCGGCGCGGGCCAGCTGCTCGTCCACGCTGACGGAAAACATTTCCGCGCCATCCGGGCCGAGCGGGCTGACGACGATATCGCCGACACGCCATTCGAACGCGCCGCCATCGCGGGCAGACACGGTCCAGCCCGCGTTCAGGCGCGGGAAATAGGTCTCGCCTTCCGCCATGACGCGGCTGCGGAAAATGGTGCCGTCGGCGCCGCGCACTTCCAGCCAGCCCTGGCGCACAGCGACCAGTTCTAGCGGCAGCGTGTCCGGCACGGGGCGTTGGGACTCGGCTTCGGAAAACAGGCTGTCGCGGGCGCCGTTCACGGCCACGATCGCGGCGGCTTCGGTGACTTCCGGCGCAGGCCGCATGAATTGCGACACGCCGATTGCGCCTGCCGCCAGCGCCACAAGCGCCGCAGCGGATGCCAGGGCCAGCGGCCAGCGGGCCCGTTCGGCTGCAATCTGGCCCATTTTCGGGACAGGCGCCGCTTCTTTGACTTCCTGAACGGCGCCGCATTCCTTGGTGTAAACCGCGACGACGTCCTTCTCGGGCAGGCCGAGATATTTCGCATAAGTACCGAGGATGGCCGTCAGGTAGCCACCCTTCGGCAGCTCGCCGACTTCCATGCGCTCGAGCCACATGAGGTAGTCCTTGCGCAGGAGCGTCGCCTTGGACACATCCTGCAATTCCAGACCCTTGATCTCGCGCACGCGGCGCAGGACCTGGCCCATGCGCAGGTCTTCGCCCTCATAGGAGCGGGTTTCGAAGACCTCCTTGGCCTTCAGGAAGCGTTCGGAATCCGTCAATACCTTGTCGTCGGTCCCTGTCTCGGGACCGGCCTGTTCAGGAAGCGTGTCGTCGTGTGCCATGTTCGTCCAGTAAAGCCGTGATGGTCGTGTGTCGTCCCACCATCGCGCAAGAAACGGTCCATGCGTGAGGTTAACTCACGGAGCCAATCTATCAACCTTCCGCCAGTTCCACGCCATGTTCAGCCGCAAGAGCTAACAACTGGTTACGGAACGCATCGTTCGGTTTATCGAGCGCCTCAATGAAATCGGCCCGAAACGCTGCAAGATCAAGGCTTCTGATCATACGTTTTACTGGACCGATCGATCCAGCGGACATTGACAGGTTGGTAAACCCGAGCGCAACGAAACAGAGCGCCGAGAGGCTGGATCCGGTCGCCTCCCCGCATGCCGACATCCGGATTCCGTGCGTCCGGCACTCTTCGGAAACCATTTTCAGGAAGCGCAAGGCACTCGGTGAAACAAGGTCGTACCGATCCGAGACAGAGGGCGTCATCCGGTCTGCCGCGTAGAAGAACTGCATCAGGTCGTTGGTGCCGACGGACAGGAATTCCGCCTCCCCTGCCAGTTCCTTCAGGCTGAAGGCCAGTGCCGGGGTTTCCAGCATGACGCCGACTTCGATGCGCGAGGGGCGTTTGCCGGTCGTCTCGGCAGTCCATTCGACCTCCTTCATCAGGAGGTCCTTGGCTGCAAAAAACTCCTGCGGCACCGTCACCATCGGGAACATGACCGTCAGCGGGTTCTCCCCGGCCGCACGGATCAGGGCCCGCAGCTGGCGGCGGAACAGGCCGCGATGATCCAGCGCAAAGCGGATCGAGCGCCAGCCGAGCGCGGGGTTTTCCTCACGCTGCAGGTTCAGCGCAGGCAGCACCTTGTCGCCGCCAAGGTCCAGCGTCCGGAAAATCACCGGCTTGCCCGGCGCCTTGTCGAGCACGCGGCGGTAGAGCTGCACCTGATCGTCCAGCCGCGGCAGCGTCTCGGACACGAGGAACTGGAATTCGGTGCGGAACAGGCCCACCCCGTCCGCGCCGGTCTGCTCCAGCGTGTCGAGGTCGAGTTCGAGGCCCGCATTCAACATCAGGCTCACATCGGTCCCGTCCCGGGTGCGGGCGGGCTTGTTGCGCAGGGCGGCATAGGCGGCCTGACGTTCTGAGCGCAGGGCCACGCGGTCCTTGTAGGCATCGTAGAGCGCGTCATCGGGGCGGACGTGCAGCACGCCCTGCTCCGCATCGACGATCAGCCAGTCGCCCTGATCGATCCTTGTGGTCAGCCCTTCGATGCCGCCCAGTGTCGGAATGCCGAGCGCGCGGGCCACGATGGCCGCATGGGACGAGGCTGCCGCTTCCTCCATAAGGATGCCGCGCAGGCCCGCATTGGCATATTCCAGCAATTCGGCCGGGCCGAGACGGCGGGCGACCAGAACGCTGCGTTCCTCGCTGATCTCCGGACGGCCGTCATCGCCTCCAAGAATGCGCAACAGGCGGTTGTCGAGGTCTTCGAGGTCGTGCAGCCGCTCACGCAGATAGGGGTCGCGCGCACTTTGCAGGCGGGCGCGGTGTTCCCGGCGGGCACGGTCGATGGAGGCTTCCGCCGACAGGCCGGACCGGACGCCTTCCTGCAGCTTTTCCGCCCAGGACGGGTCGTGCGCCAGCAAGCGGTACGTTTCCATCACGTCGCGCGGGTCATCGCCCAGCACAGCGCCGTCGATGGCCATCATCCGGTCGATGGAGGTTTTCAGGCCGATCAGGGCGCGGGTCAGCCGCTCCGCTTCGATTTCCTGATCACCGGCAAAGAATTTCGCCGCCGGCACGACCGGATCGTGCAGCACGGCGCGGCCATAGCCGAGACCTTCGCAAAACACCCGCCCGCGCAGCGTGGCCAGTTTCCGTGTCCGCTGATGCCCGTGACCATTGTCGAGATGTTCGGGATCGATCCGGTCCACGATCTCCGCCAGCACCATGGCAATGGTCTGCAGCGTGTCGATCTCTTCATCGCCATAGACGCGCTCGGTCCGGTTCTGGGCGGTGAGCACGCCGATCACCCGGCCGCCGCGCAGGATCGGCACACCCAGGAAGGCGTGGAACGGGTCTTCCCCTGTTTCCGGGCGGTAGGAGAAGGAAGGATGGCGCGGCGCATCCTGAATCGCCATCGGTTCGGCCCGGCGCGACACGAGGCCAACGAGACCCTCCGAGGAAGACAGGCGCGTATTTCCGACGGCTTCCGGCTTCAGGCCCTCCGTCGCAATGAGGATAAGCTGGCCGCTCGGTTCACGCAGATAGATCGAGCAGACATCCGCCACCATGGTGGAGGCGATCAGCCGGACCACGTTGTCGAGCCGCGAACGTGTTTCCCCATCCTCTGCCATCATCTGGCGGAGGCGATTCATCAGCAGACGCGTGGCAGGTAGATTGTAGGCCATCTAGTCCTGCTTGTCGCAGGCGGTCTTACTCGGCGTCAAGGCCGAAGGCCGTGTGCAGGGCCCGCACGGCGAGTTCCGTATAGGGCGCTGCGATGAGGACCGAAATCTTGATTTCGGACGTCGCGATGACATCGATGTTGATGTTCTTCTCCGAAAGCGCGCGGAACATGGTCTCGGCGACGCCGGTATGGCTCTTCATGCCAACCCCGATAATCGAGACCTTGGAGACATCGCGCGTGACTTCCATGGAGTCGAAGCCGATCTCGTCTTTCATCTTTTCCAGCGTCTCTTTCGCGAACGGGCTGTCGCGGTCGGTGCAGGTAAACACCATGTTGGCCCGGTCCGGACCGCGGGCATTGGCCTGCACGATCATGTCGACATTGATGCCCGACTGCGCGAGCACGGCGAAGAGTTTCGCCGACACGCCCGGTTTGTCCGGCATTCCGAAAAGGGTGATCTTCGCCTCATCACGCGAATAGGCGACGCCGCTGACAACCTGCTTTTCCACGATTTCTTCCTCTGCGCACACTAGGGTTCCGGGATTGGGCTCTCCGGGCTTCAGGAAGCTGGAGAGCACGCGCACCGGCACGTTATGATTCATGGCCATTTCGACCGAGCGGGTCTGGAGGACCTTGGCGCCCAGCGAAGCCATTTCGAGCATTTCCTCGAACGAGATTTTCTTGATCCGCCGCGCTTTCGGGACCATGCGCGGGTCGGTCGTGTAGACGCCGTCGACATCGGTATAGATATCGCAGCCCTGGGCATTGAGCGCGGCGGCCACGGCCACGGCGCTGGTATCCGAGCCGCCCCGGCCAAGCGTGGCGACACGCTCATCCTCGGTGACGCCCTGGAAACCGGCAATCACGGCGATCTCGCCCGCATCCATCGAATCCGGCAGGCTGGAATCGTCAAAGCCCATGATCCGGGCCTTGCCGTGGCTCTTGTTGGTTTTCAGCTTCAGCTGCCAGCCGAGCCAGGACCGCGCCTTCAGGCCGCGCTTGCGCAAGGCCAGCGCCAGGAGACCGGCCGTCACCTGCTCGCCGGAGGCAACGACGACGTCATATTCGTCGTCATATTGTTCCCGCGCGAGGCCATTGCCTGCCGCGCCTTCAGCCAGCGCAACCAGTTTGTTGGTCTCCCCCGCCATGGCCGAAACGACCACAGCGATCTGTTCACCCTGCTCTGCGCGGGCGGCCACAATGTCGGCCACGTTCGCAATGCGATCGAGGTCTCCCACCGAGGTTCCGCCAAACTTGAGTACCGTGCGCGCCATTTCGCCCTATATCCTGTAGAAACGGGTATGCCCCTATAAGCGCCCTCATAGGGGCTGTTCTCAGCCGGATCAAACAGGTTTGATAGACCATGGTGAAAACAATTGAAGGCTCCCTTGGGGCACCCAGGACCCCGAGCATCGACCCGGACGAGGTGGAAAAATTTTCCTCCATCGCCGCAGAGTGGTGGGACCCAAAGGGCAAATTCCGCCCTTTGCACCGTTTCAACCCTGTCCGCCTGCGCTTCATCCGCGAGACGGCCGAGCGGCATTTCGGGATAGATCCGGGCAAGGTTAAACCCCTGGAAGGATTGAGATTATTGGACATTGGCTGCGGCGGCGGCCTCGTCTGCGAGCCGATGGCCCGGCTGGGCGCCGCCGTGACCGGCGTCGATGCATCGGAAGCCAATATCAAGACCGCGCTGACCCATGCCCAGGAGGAAGGCCTCTCCATCGATTACCGGGCTGGAACCGCCGAAGGCCTGATCGACGCCGGCGAGCCGCTTTTCGACATCGTCCTGAACCTCGAAGTGGTCGAACATGTCGCAGACCCGATTCAGTTCCTGAAAGACACCGCCAGCCTGGTCCGCCCCGGCGGGCTGATGATCGTGGCAACGCTCAACAAGACCGCAAAGGCGCTGGCGACGGCTGTGGTCGGCGCCGAATACATCCTCGGCTGGCTGCCGCGCGGCACGCATGACTGGTCGAAATTCCTGCCGCCGGAAGACGTGCGCGATGCCCTTGCTGCTGCGGGTCTGGAACCGGAAACCCCGGCCGGCGTTTCCTATGCGCCGCTGACCGGGGCCTGGCGGATTACCGAGGACACGTCGGTCAATTACATGATTGTTGCCCCCAGACCTGAACCGTGAGGCCCCGATAAATGAGCGAACTTCCCACCCCGCAAGACGTCATTGACTACTGGATTGGCGAGGCGTCTGCCTCCCCGGACGCGGCGGGCGAAAAGCACAAGCTCTGGTTCGGCAAATCGGAAGAGACTGACGCGGAGATCCGCGACCGCTTCGGCGCGCTGGTGGAAACGCTGTCGGACCTGCCTTCGGCGGAGGACTGGGCCGCCCGCGGACCTCGCGAACGCCTGGCCGTCATCATCGTGCTCGACCAGTTCAGACGGAACCTCTTCCGTGACGATGCCCGCGCCTTTGAACAGGACGATCTCGCCCTCCTCCTCTGCAAGGACGGCCTCGCCCTGAAACAGGACAAGGGCCTGTCGGAAGTGGAGCGGATCTTCTTCTATCTGCCGCTCGAACATTCCGAAGCGCCGGAAGACCAGGAGCGCTCTGTTTCGATCTTCACAGACCTGCTCGTGGAGTCCCGTGAAGGTTTCCGCGACCTGATCGAGAGCACGCTGCAATATGCCAAGGACCACAAGAAGGTGATCGACCAGTTCGGCCGCTTCCCGCATCGCAACAAGGCGCTGGGACGTGACTCGACGGACGAAGAAAAGGAATGGCTGGCCGAAGGCGGCGGCTTCTAGTCCATGATCTCCGGCCCGCGCGGGTCGAGGGATTTGGCGACTTCCTGCTGCATGGCCCGCGTAAACGGATAGCGCGAGGCGGCAAGCGCAGCCAGCAGGTAGAGCGTGCCCGGCAACAGGCAGAACACCAGCAACAGGCCATGGATCGCTTCCGGCGAGTTCTCCTCATTCGGATGGAACCCGGCCCACTGACCAAGGATCAGGTAGCCGACGCCGAGGGCCAGGCTGCTGCCGACCTTGTAGGCGCTGGTGATGAGGGAATAATAGATGCCGGACCGGTTCTCCCCGGTCTGGGAAACCTGCCATTCCACGACATCCGCCGTCATCGACCGGGCCAGCACCATGGGCGCGCTGAACGCCGCGCCGTTGAAGAAGGCGCCGATGAAAAGCGGCCAGAACCCGCCGACCTGACCGGCGATGTAATAGATAATGAAACTGCCAAAGGACAAAAGCGCCGCGGCCTTGAACGCAAAGCTTTTCTCGGTGCGCTCGGCCAGTTTCAGCCAGAGTGGCAGGGCGCAGACCGCCATGATGAAGAAAAACATCAGGACCAGGCTGCTCATGCCGTCCGACAGGCCGAACACGAATTCCGCAACGAACAGATAGTTCGCCGAGGTCACGGCGATCGCCGTCCCGGACAGCAGCTCCAGGAGCAGGATGTGGCCCAGATACTTGTTGCGCAGGGCAGCAATGAAAGGGCGCAACCGGAATTTCTCTGTGTGTCCCTTGTCGCCGCGCACAGGTTCGTCGCGCACGAATGTGCATGCCAGGAAAGCCGAGATCGGCAGCGCGATCAGCAGCACCCAGCCCATGACAGCGACCTGCCCCATCCGCCCGACGCCAAAGCCGGCAAGCTCCAGCACCACCGGGATTGCCAGCAGGAACAGCATCGACAGAACGCTGACAATCTCGGCCCACTGGAAGAAGCGCGACCGGTCATCATAGTCGACCGCGATCGCCGGCACCCAGGCCGAGCGCGCCGTCTGCAGCAGGGTAAAGCCGATATAGAACAGGATCATCCAGCCGACGAAATAGCCCGGCCCCTGCCCGACGCTGGGCATGTAGACGAAATAGGTGGCGAGCCCCAGGATCGGCACCGACAGCACAACCCAATGGCGCACGCGGCCCCACGGGCTGCGGTAGCGGTCGACCAGATAGCCCATCACCGGATCGGTGAAGATGTCCCAGAACCTGAGCAGCATGAACAGGATGCCGGTCAGCTCCAGGCCCAGCCCGACTTCCCGCGCATAAAGCGGCGCAAGGTACACACCGACAGGCAAGCCGACGCCAGCCAGCGGGATACTCAGTGATGAAAATGCAAGGACCCTTGGCAGGGACAGGCGCTTGGCCGGAGCGTCATTCATAAATGCATGATTGCCGTGCAAAATCGTGACGGCCAAGTCATTTTTTTGCCGCTGGACGCCTTGACGAACCCGGGGAGAGCCGCGACCGTCCGCCCCGAACGGACTGGAGGGTGTTTCGTTGTTCAAGAAATTTCTGATGGGCCTTGCGGCCCTGCTCGTGCTGATTGTGGCCGTGGTCCTGTACCGCACATTCACCTATGGCGGCGCCCCAGTCGGCGGCCGGGTGGAGCTGCCGGACGTGCCGGCCATCTCGGCCGACGTCGCTGCGGAACACCTGTCCGAGGCCATCCAGTTCAGGACCATCACGCTGTCTGGCGGCGATCCGCGCCCCGGACAGGAAGGCCCGTGGCTGGAACTGCACGACTGGCTGGAAGTGACCTATCCGGCTGCCCACGCCGCGATGACGAAGGAAATCGTGCCCGGCACGCTCACCCTGCTCTACACGTGGCAGGGCTCCGACCCGTCTCTTCAGCCGCTGCTGCTGATGGCGCACCAGGATGTGGTGCCGGTGAACATCGGCACCGAGGGCGACTGGACCGGTGCGCCGTTCAAAGGCGACATCATCGATGGCTATGTTTATGGCCGCGGCGCGCTCGACGACAAAAGCAACCTGATCGGCATCATGGAAGCTGTGGACGCCCTCGCCGCCTCGGGCTTCCAGCCGAAGCGCACCGTGATCCTGCAATTCGGCCATGACGAGGAAGTCCTCGGCTCCGGCGCGGAAAAAAGCATCGCCCTTCTGAAATCCCGCGGCATCGAGCCGGTCATGGCAGTCGATGAGGGCTTTGCCATTCTCGATCCGTCGCCGCTGACCGGCGCCAAGATGGGCATGATCGGCGTTTCGGAAAAAGGCTATGTCACGCTGCAGGTCACTTCGCTGGGCGCAGGCGGCCACTCGTCCATGCCGCCGCGCGATTCCGCGAACGTGCAGCTCGGCAAGGCCATCGTCGCCCTCGACGAGAACCAGATGCCGGCAGACTTTTCAAAGCCGCCGGTCTCGGACCTGCTGCTCGCGTCTGCCGCCGACATGCCCTTCATGCAGAAAATGGCCCTCGCCAATATGTGGCTGTTCGGCGGCATGGTGGAGAAGTCCTTCTCTGCAACGCCTGCCGGCAATGCGATGGTACGTACAACGACCGCCCCGACCATGCTGGCCGGATCGGCCAAGGAAAACGTCCTGCCGCAGCGTTCGACCGCTATCGTCAATTTCCGCGTCCACCCGAACGACACCGTCGCCGATGTGGTCGACCATGTGAAACAGGTGACCGGCGATATTGAAGGCATCCAGGTCAGCGCCCCGGAAGAAGGCAGCGGCGAAGCGTCCCCTGTCTCGCCTACCGATGGCCGCCCCTATGCCGTGCTGGCCAGTGTCGCTGAAGCGGCCGGTGACGGGGCCCCGGTTGCCCCGGCGCTGGTGATCGGCGCCACCGACGGGCGTTATGCCACGGCGATCACGCCGCGCGTTTACCGCTTCTCGCCAGCCGTGATCACACCGGTGGACCTGACCGGGTTCCACGGCACGAACGAGCGGATGTCTGTCGAGAACATGGGACGCATTTCAAACGGCTTCGCGCAGATCATCGTCGCGATGGACCAGGGCGACTGATTATGCTCCGTTAGCGGAATAACAGCAGCCGGCCCTTCCCCCCAAAGAAGCCGGCCGCTGTTTCCCCCCTATTCCGCCGGGACGGGCTTTGCCGGCCGATAGGCCGACGCATCCGTCGTGAACTCGGCATGGCCATAGCGCGCGAGCAAGCGCCGGAGTTTGGCGACGAGGTGACGATCCACCAGCCCGCGCAGACCCGGCACTTTCAGGGCCGTGTTGTAGATGGCCATTTTCGCCGCGATGACCGGGAACAGAACCGCGGCAACCGCATAGTCCAGCGGGCCGACCGGCACGCCGATATCGCGCGCCATCTGGCTGTTCCCGCCCAGGAAATGCTGTACCAGGACCAGCCGCGCCAGCCGGCGTTCCAGGGCATTGTGGATCCGGTTCCCCAGCGATTTGTCGGGCGGCAGATAGGTCGACAGGGTTGCCCGCACCAGCGCCCCGCAGGTCTCGTCGTCAAACCCGGCACGGATCGACCCGCTGCGCGCATTCATGATGTCGATAATGCCCTGCGGCGTATCCATCAGCAGGTCTTCCGGCAGGCCCAGCAGGTAGCAACGGTACCGGCTGAATTCGACGCGGGCGCGTTCCTCCGGCGTAAATTCCGTCCGCCCCTCTTCCACCATCTTGAACGCCAGCAGGAAGACATCGATCAGGCCCGCCGGCATCTGGTCGACCTGCGGAATCGGAATGCCGTAGACGGACTGGTCCCAGCTCTTCATCCGGTGCAGGACGTTGAACCGCACCATCGAGTGCATCAGGCGCACCATGGCGGCGGCCCTGAATCCTTCCCCGCGCGGCTCCAGCGCGCCCGGCAGGGTCGTGACCGTGAAGAAGGTCGCCGTTTCGTTCACCCGTCGCGAGGCGCTCGAATGGCTGAGGGTGCCGGTCAGCGCCATCGGCAGGGCCGTGTACTTGTTGAGGAATGTGGCAAGGAATGCGCCGCGGATCATCCAGGGGGCGCTTTCCGCCATGGGCAGCCGGTTGAGCCGGGCGCCTTCGCGCACGAGGTCCATGTCCAGCCAGTCCGGCTTCGCTTCCATTTCGGCAATCAGGGCGGCCAGTTCCGGCGGTGCATCGGGCACGGCCTCGATCCCTTGGTCACAGGCCGTGGTCAGCATATCGACCACGCGCTTGAAGCCATATTCCGGCATCAGGGCCGCATAGGCATCCGCCGTCACGTCGCCCAGCATCGTGTAGGCTTTCACACGCTCGACCATATCGGCGGGCGGCGGCGGGAATTTCGTCGCATAATCCTTCATGGAGCTGACGGAGAGATCGTCGGTGTAACGCTCCGGCGTCAGCGAAAAGTCGATGTCTCCATACATCACCGGCAGAGCCGTTTTCTGGTGCGAAATGCGCTCGTGCACATCTTCGAGGGATGCGGTCATTCGGATCTCCGGTTGCATTTCAGACGCAGTCACATCCATAATGTAAGAAATCCTCATATTTACCATTCGCATCTCAAACGGCGAAGATCAGCGGCCCCGAAATGAAGTCAAATGGTTGAAATCAATAGAAGAAATCCAAAACAAGCCCGCGCCCGCGCAACGGTGGACGCGATTCTCGAAGCCGCCTTTCAGGTTTTGGATACAAACGGATACGCCAAATTCACGACCAGCCGCATCGCCAAGCGGGCCGGCGTGTCCATCGGCACGCTCTACCAGTATTTCGACGACCGCGATGCAATCCTGCAGGAACTCAGCCAGCGCTACAGCGATGCCCTGCGCGAGCGGATCACGAAGTTGCTGCTCGAAGAGCCGGAGCTGAGCAGCGTGCGGACTGTCATCCGCGCAGCCATGCAGGGCGTCGAGGGCTCACCCGAAACCCAGCTCGTTCTGTCCAATACCATCTTTCAGACCCGCGGCGGCGCAGAAGTCAGCCGCCAGCATTCGGCGTTCATGGATGCCCTCAGCACGCGGGGGGAGTACGAATTTGTCCTCGGCAAGGAAGCGTCCTTTATCCTCACCCATACCGTGGTCTACCTGCTGCGCGCGACGATCATGGAACCTGAACTGGAACTCGACCCCCAGCGGTTGGAGGACGAACTGGTCCACCTGATGGAAAGCTATATCGCAAACCTCGCCGAACGCGCGGGTGCCTAGCCGCCGTTGAAATGGCCATGGATGCGCTCGGCCAGCGCTTCGTTCACGCCGTCCACTTCCATCAGGTCCGCGACCTTGGCGCGGGAGACGCCCTTGGCGGAACCGAAATGATGCAGCAGCGCTTTCTTGCGCGCCGGGCCGATGCCTTCGATCTCGTCCAGCGGTGACTTGCCGATGGCGGCAGAACGCTTCTGCCGGTGCGCGCCGATGGCCCAGCGGTGCGCCTCGTCGCGCAGGCGCTGGAGGTAGTAGAGCACCGGCGCATTTTCCGGCAGCTTGAACGGCGCCCGGCCCGGCCGGAAGAATTGTTCCCGGCCCGCATTCCGGTCCACCCCCTTGGCGATGGAGACCAGCGTCACATCGTCCGGCGTCAGATCAATTTCCTTCAGCGCCTCGATCACCGCGTTCAGCTGGCCAAGCCCGCCGTCAATCAGGACAAGGTCCGGCCAGTTGGAGGGATCGCCCTCTTCCCGTTCCTTTTTGGCGCGATTGAAGCGGCGGCGCATGACTTCGCGCATCATGCCGTAATCGTCGCCGGGCTCGACGGTCGTGTCCTTGATATTGAACTTGCGGTAGGCGTTCTTCATGAAGCCTTCGGGGCCGGCCACCACCATGCCGCCCACGGCGTTGGTGCCCTGGATGTGAGAGTTGTCGTAAATCTCGATCCGTTCCGGCGGCTTTTCCAGTTCGAACACTTTCGCCACTTCATTCAGCAGGCGTGCCTGGCTGGCGGTCTCCGACAGTTTCCGCGTCACCGCTTCGCTCGCATTGCGGGTCGCCTGCGCGACGAGGTCTTTCTTGCTGCCGCGTTCGGGCTTGCGGATCTCGACCTTCCGGCTCGCCTTCAGGCTCAGCGCCTCGGCAATCAGCTCGGCCTGTTCCGGCATGTCGGAAACAAGGATCATCCGCGGCGGCGGGCGCTTGTCATAGAATTGCGCGAGGAAGGCGCTCAGCACTTCCTCTGCCGTCTGATCACGTTCATGGCGCGGATAGTGCGCGCTCGCGCCCCAGTTCTGGCCCGCCCGGATGAAGAAGACCTGCACACAGGAGATCCCTCCCTCCATCGAAATGGCGAAGATGTCGGCTTCCTCGATATCGTCCGGGTTCACATCCTGGCTGCCGCGCACATGGGCGATGGCGCGGATGCGGTCGCGCAGGGATGCCGCGCGTTCGAAATCCATCGCGTCGGCGGACTCTTCCATTTCCCTTGCGAGGCGCTTCTGAAGGTCTGCCCCCTTCCCGCGCAGGAAGTCTGCCGCCTCGTCGGCCAGGTCCTGATAATCCTTCGTCGAGATCAGCCCCACACAGGGCGCCGCACAGCGCTTGATCTGATGCAGCATGCAGGGCCGCGTGCGGGCATTGTAGACGCTGTCCTCACAGGTGCGCAGCAGGAAGGCCTTCTGCAGCGTGTCGAGTGTGCGCATCACCGCCCCGGCGCTGGCGAAGGGGCCGAAATAGTCGCCCTGGTCCTGTTTGGATCCGCGATACTTCTTGATCTGCGGCGCCTCATGATCGCGCCGGATCAGAATGTAGGGAAAGGATTTGTCGTCCCGCAGCAGCACGTTGAAACGCGGCTTCAGGCTCTTGATGAGGCTTGCCTCCAGCAGCAGCGCCTCGGTCTCGCTTTCGGTGACAACGAATTCCATCCGCCGCGTCAGGGCGATCATCCGCGCGATGCGCTGGGTATGGCCGCCGAGGCGGGCATAGTTCGAGACGCGCGCCTTCAGGTTCCGCGCCTTGCCGACATACAGCACTTCGTCAGCGTCCCCGTACATGCGGTAGACGCCGGGCTTCGCCGGCAGGCGGGTCAGATTGTCCTTGATGACGTCAACGCCCCGGAAGGGGGCCGCGCCCGGCGATTCAGTCTCCATGATCTGCAAAATAGGCGAGCCGCCGCATTTATGCGAGCTTTAGACGGCGTTGCGTATGTTGCGGATGACGTCTTCGTTCAGGAAATCGCGCGGGTCAAAAGGCGTTTCGAGCAACATGCCCACGAAGAAGCCGAACACGACGACCAGCACCAGCGAACTCACGAAATTGCGGCTCTTGGCGGGTTTGTGTTCCCGCGTGCCTGCTTTGACGACCACCAGCAGGAACAGCATCAGGATGAAGGCGGCAAGGCCCACCAGCCGCTCCAGGTCGGACAACCGGCTGAACCAATGCGTCAAATCCCTCACCAGATCTCTGACCAGGTCGAAGAATTCGCGCTTTGCCTCGTCAAATACAGTCTGAGACCACATTTCCTTACTGCCTTAACATTCTTCCACGCGGAAGACGCCCCACCAGGCAGCCTGCAACATGCCACGCCATAGTTAAGATGCCTGCCCGGCTGCCGGGAGGAATCTGCCGCCTCGGGGAAAGCGTTCATTAACCTTCAAAATACCCGAAATGACGCGGTGGCGGGGCTTGCGGCCATGCGCCCTGACGCGTATTGCGGGCACGGCCCGGCGCTCCTGCCAGGGCCGCAATTCCTGGGACCGCCTCAAGGACATATCATGGCTGCCGATCTCCGCCTGTCGGACGCGCTGGACCGCGTCAAACCTTCCGCCACCATCGCCGTCACCACTAAGGCGGCCGAACTGAAACGCGCCGGTCATGACGTGATTGGTCTCGGCGCCGGCGAACCCGATTTCGATACGCCGGAGAACATCAAGGCCGCGGGCATCCGGGCCATCCAGGAAGGCAAGACCAAGTACACGCCGGCCGACGGCCTGCCGGAACTGAAGGAAGCCATCGTCGGCAAGTTCCAGCGCGAGAACGGCCTGACCTATACGCCCGCCCAGATCCACGTCGCGCCGGGCGGCAAGCCGGTGATCTACAACGCCCTCGTCGCCACGCTGAACCCCGGCGATGAAGTCATCTGCCCGGCCCCCTACTGGGTGTCCTATCCGGAAATGGTGCTGATGGCCGGCGGCGAGCCTGTGAAGGTCGAGTGCGGCCCGAACTCCAGCTACAAGCTGACGCCGGAAGCGCTGGAAGGCGCGATCACGCCGAACACCAAATGGCTGATCCTGAACTCGCCCTCCAACCCGACCGGAGCGGCCTACACCCGCGCAGAGCTGAAAGCGCTGGCCGACGTGCTGCTGCGCCATCCGCAGGTCTGGGTGATGACCGACGACATGTATGAGCATCTCGTCTATGACGATTTCGAATTCACCACGATTGCCCAGGTCGAACCCGCCCTGTGGGAGCGGACGCTGACCATCAATGGCGTGTCCAAGGCCTATGCCATGACCGGCTGGCGCATCGGCTATGCCGGCGGGCCGGACAAGCTGATCAAGGCGATGAGCAAGGTCATCAGCCAGACCACCTCCAACCCCTGCTCGATCAGCCAGTATGCGGCCATCGAGGCGCTGAATGGCCCGCAGGATTTCCTGCCCGTCCGCAAGGCCGCCTATCAGGCGCGCCGCGACATGGTGGTCGAAGGCCTCAACAAGGCGCCCGGCCTGCACTGCCCGACGCCGGAAGGCGCGTTCTATGTCTATCCGTCCTGCGCGGGCGTGATCGGCAAGACGGCCCCGTCCGGCAAAGTGATAGAGACGGACGAGGACTTCGCCACCGAGTTGCTGGAAACCGAAAAGGTCGCCGTCGTGTTCGGCGCGGCCTTCGGCCTCTCCCCCGCGTTCCGCGTGTCCTATGCGACTTCGGAAGACGCGTTGAAAGAGGCGCTCGCCCGGATTCAGCGCTTCTGTTCCGCCTTGAAATAGAATTTTTCTATAGGTCACCTGCGACCATTCGATTGGCTGCAACGCCAGCCAATCCCCATATGATGGGGGTAATCAGAAGGAGAATTTTCATGCCGATCGATATTGGACTGACAGAAGAAGAACGGCAGACTTCGGTCGACGCCCTGAAGAAGCTGCTCGGCGAGACCTATGCGCTCTACGCCAAGACCCACGGGTACCACTGGAACGTGACCGGACCGCGCTTTCAGGCGCTGCACACCATGTTCGAGACGCAGTACAACGACCTCTGGGCTTCGCTGGACGAGATTGCCGAGCGTATCCGCGCCCTCGGGCATTTCGCGCCGGGCTCGCCGGGCGAGATGATGGACCTGGCCACAATCAAACCAGACAATGGCATTCCGGACGCCAACGACATGGTCGCCAATCTGGTCAAAGGCCATGAAGCGATCAGCCGGGTCGCCAAGGCAGGCATCGATATCGCCGAGAAAGCAGGCGATGCCGTGACGGTCGACCTGATGACCCAACGGGCCACGATTGCCGAGAAAACTGCCTGGATGCTCCGCGCCAGCATCTGAGCTGCTTGATCCGACACGAAGGAATGGGCGGGCCGCATGGCTCGCCCATTCTTTTTTGGAACGCTGCTTCCCCGGAATTGGCCAAAAAAAAGCCCGGCTGCGATTAACGCGCCGGGCTTGTAAGTATCGGGTCCCGTAGGGGGAGGAAACGCCCAATCGGAGGAAGGATTGGGTAATGCCCGGGACCCTTGGCATGACGCCTAGATAGTCCCTTTTCGCACTCGCACAACCACCACTGTGTCAGATCACTTATGCAATACTGCATAATTAACAGCCGTTCATTTAGACTTGCCGCATGGCTGCGCGGCGGAGCTGTTCTGTTTCAGCTGTTACGAAGTCCCGGAATGCGGAAACCCGCTTGGACCGCCGCAAATCGCTTGGGTAGATAAAGTACAGATCGAAGATCGGGCCGACATTATCCGGCAAAACCTTCACCAGCCGCGGCATGGTCGAGGCCATATAGTCCGGAACATCGGCAATACCGAGCCCGGCATCCACGGCGCGCAGCATGGCGAAGACATTGTTGACCTTCAAAGTCGCCGGACGCGGCGGGGCATCGTCGCGGCCCACACGGCAGGCAAAGCTCATCTCCTGCAGCGGCGAATTTTCGTCGCCATACGCGATGATGCGGTGATTATCGAGGTCCTGCGGCGTGCGCGGCATGCCTGCGGTCTTCAGGTATTCCGGCGAGGCGTAGAGGTTTGTCGCCACCGTGCCGAGCTTGCGCTGGATCAGGTCTGCCTTGTCAGCGGCCCAGAGGCGGATGGCACACTCGGCCTCCAGCTTCAGCAGGTCGTATTCCCGGTCTTCGAGGCGCAGATCCAGGTGCAGGTCCGGGTGTTTCTTCGCAAAATTGCCGAGGCGCGGCACCAGCCAGGTGGAGCCGAAGGCCACCGGCGCAGAGACGATCAGCTCGCCCTGCGGGGTTTCCTGCTGGTCGCGCAGGGCCGTGTTCGCAGATTGGGCCGCCTGCGCCATCTCCATCGTGGAGCGGAACAGCGTGTGGCCGGCATCGGTCAGCACCAGGCCGCGGGCGTGGCGCTGGAACAGCGAGACGCCCAACGTCTCCTCCAGCGCGGCAATCTGGCGCGAGACAGCCGATTGCGAGATGCCCAGCCGGTCTCCGGCGGACGTCAGGCTGCCAGCTTCCGCTGCAGCGTGGAAAGAACGTAGCTTACCCCAGTCCATCAATGACTTGTGACCGTTTCTTCTATCTGCGGCAAGAGCCTAGCCTGCATCCCGGATGGCCGCGTCGCGAACCGCCGCAACTTCCGGCGACGCGGCGACGCGCTGCACTTCTTCCAGCAGGATATCGAGGTCGGCGCGGGCCGTGCGGTGGTTGGTGATGTTCACGCGGATGGCGAGCCGCCCCTTCAGGCGCGTGGTGGAGGGCGCGGCGCTCCCCTGCTCCTGCAACTGGATGACGATCTCGTCGTTCATCGCGTCCAGCACGGCGTCGGAAAGCCCCGGCTCGGTATAGCGGAAACAGCAGATGTTCAGCGCCACCGGCGCCAGCAATTCGAGGCCCGGCGTCTTCTCCACCTGCTCCCCCAGGTACGAGGCCTGGTAGCAATTGCGCTCAATCATGCGGCCAAGCCGGTCGGTGCCGAACTCTGCGATCTGCGCCCAGACCTTCAGGGCACGGAAGCCCCGTGACAGCTCCGGGCCATATTCGACAGGCCACGGATTACCACCCGCAAGGCCGCGTTCCTTGGCCGTCAGATAGTCCGGCCGGTCTGTGAAGGCAGCGCGGTGCAGCTTCTCTTCGCGGATCAGCGCGAAACCGGCATCGTAGTTCACATGCAGCCATTTGTGGAAATCAAAGGCCAGCGAGTCCGCGCGTTTCACGCCTGTCAGGCGGTCCTTCACCCGGTCGCTCAGCACACCGAGCGATCCGAACGCACCGTCGATGTGGAACCACATGCTCTCTTCTGCCGCGAGGTCGGCCAGCTCCTCCAGCGGGTCGATCGCGCCGACATTCACCGTACCGGCCGTACCGATCACGATGAAAGGCGTCAGGCCCGCTTCCCGGTCGGCGGCGATGGCGGCCTTCAGGGCATCCATGTCGATCTCGAACCGGTCATTGGCGGGGATCTTGCGCAGGGCGTCCGTACCGAGGCCCAGCAGGTCAAATGCGCGGGCCACACAGGAATGCGTCTCGGTCGAGGTGTAGCCAACCAGGCCATGCCCGCAGATGCCGTCCTTGCGGCTCAGGAAGTTCAGCCGCGTATCGCGCGCCACCTTCACCGCAATGATCGTCGCGATGGACGTGCCGGAGACGACAATGCCGCTGGCGGTGTCCGGGAAGTCGAACAGTTCCCGGCACCAGCGCACGACCTGTTTCTCGACATAGATCGCGCCATGGTCGCGCCCGCCGACATTGGCGTTCATCGCGGAGGCGGCAATCTCTGCCAGCAGGTTCGCCGGCGTGCCGGAGCCATGCACCCAGCCGAAGAAGCGCGGATTGGTATTGCCAGCGCCATAGGGCAGCAGCGCCTCCATCCGGCCCATCACGTCCGGCACACCCCAGCCCTCGCGGGGCAGCGGCGCCTTCAGCGTCTCCTTGATCTCGCCCGGCAGCTCGGTCCACACGCGGCCCTGCCGTGCGTCCTGCAGCCGGTCGATGGCGGCGTCCAGCATGTGGCGGGCCTGCGCGCGGAATTCGTCCCAGTTTTCCGGGTCGAGGGATTCCTGCGGAGTTGGCTCTTCAATGGGCTTGTCAGTCATGTGCGCGTAATCACCCACTTTTGAGGCGTTTGCAAAGCACCGGATGTCACATGGGTGTCAATAATTCCTATTGGCTGGCCCATAAAATTCGCGCGATCCAGGCGATTTCGCCCGGTTTGAACTCCCGCACCGGATAGTCCGGATTGAGCGAGGCGAGCGCGACCGTGCGGCTGTTCCTGCGCGCCAGCACCTTGGCCATGACCTCGCCGCCCGTTGTTTTCGCGACGACCCGGTCGCCCTTTTTCACCTCTGCCCCGGGGGCAACGATGATGCGGTCGCCCGCCCGGTAGGCCGGTTCCATGGAATCGCCGCTGATTTCGAGGGCGTAGACGGTTTCGGTGCCAAGCCCGGGGAAGCGCACCTCTTCCCAGCCCTGCCCCGCGGGAAAGCCGGCATCGTCGAAATAGCCGTCGCGGCCGGCCTGCGCGAAGCCGATCAGCGGCGCGGTTGCGCCCCGGCGGCCATCGATCAGCGCGGCGAAATCGTCAAAGCCGGAGCCGACCGCCTCCAGCACGCGGGCGAGGCTCTCGGTGCTCGGCCAGCGCGGGCGGCCATCGGCGCCTTCGCGTTTCGACTTGTTGAATGCCGTCGGGTCCAGCCCCGCCCGGCGCGCCAGGCCCGACGCCGTCAGGCCATGATGTTCGGCCAGCTGGTCAATTCCCCGCCAGATATCCTGGTGCCGCATGAGGCCACACTCCGCTATTGTCGCGGACATCAGCGCTATAGGATTATTTGCCTACGGTCAAGCGAGGGAGGAATATTGTCCTAGACCCTGCATACCGGTTTCAAGCCGCCACACCTTATCTTTGCGGCGCGGTGTCAACCGACAGGCGGAACACGTCCGGGCGGCTGTAATGGCCGCTGATATCCAGATCGAATTTCGCCCGCTTGATATCGTCGAGGTCGATCTCGGCCGAGACGATTGTGCTTTCATTGAACACAGGCGCCGCCAGCACCTCCCCCATGGGCGAGATGATACAGCTGCCGCCCCGGATCAGAACCGTGTCCGGCGCCGTGCCCTGGACCGGCTCGAACCAATCGGCGCGCACATCACCGACCGTCATGTACTGGCAGGCACTGACGACGAAGCACCGGCCCTCCAGCGCAATCGTCTGCATTGTCGGCAGCCAGACATCGCGGTCATCCACGGTCGACACGCAATGCACCTGCGTCCCCTGATCGTAGAGATGCGAGCGGAACAGCGGCATGTAGTTTTCCCAGCAGATGGCCATGGACAGCACACCCATGTCGGACTTCGCGACCTTCATGGTCGATCCGTCCCCCTGCCCCCAGATGACTTTTTCCATCGCCGTCGGCATCAGCTTGCGGTGCCAGGACAGGATCTCTCCGTCCCGCCCCATCGCCACGCTGGAACAATAGAGCGTTCCGCCGTCCCGCTCGATTAGTCCGAGCACGGTATTGATCTGCGCCTCTTTGACCAGCGCCTGTATGTCCGCCATCTGCGGCGAGGTCCGTTCGATGGCGCCATCGAAATACTGGCGGAACTGCTCCCGCCCTTCCGGCTGGCGCATGCCGACGCGCACGCCGAAATCGATCCCCTTCGGATAGCCGCCGATGAACGCCTCCGGAAACACTGCGAGGTCGGCGCCGGTCTTCGCCGCCTCTTTCAGCTTGTCGGCAAAGAGGGCGATCGTGGCAGGCGTGTCAAACAGCTTTGACCCGGCCTGTACGGCGGCAACGGTAAATTTCGGCATCTGGCGTTTCCCTGACGAAGCATGCAGGAAACCGATTACGACAATCTCCCCCACCCGTCACGCGGCGCATCGTCCCGCCCTACCCGGCGCGCTGGACATCCCGATGCCGCATGAGGCCACACTCCGCTGTTTTCGCGGAAGCTGGCGCGGCGGGATTATTTGCCTACGGTCAAGCGAGGAAGGAATATTGTCCTAGTGGCGCTCATCAACGTTGGTGACGCCAAATGCAAGCTCATTTCGTTTCGGGCGGGTCACTAGGCGGCTCATTCAACTCGTATGGCAACTTTGCTTCTGAGATCAACGACATGATCTTTCCTGCGGCCGCAAGCAACTGGATTTGGAAAGCCTTTAATGTTCCGATCGCTGTTTCTTCTGCTTTGTGATATTCGATAGCGAATTCACGAGACTGAGGGCGCTTAACTTTGGGCGCCATGTTGAGCCTGAACACTTTATCTTCGCTGCCAAGCCAATAATCGTGCATATAGCGATTGCGTTTATTCCTCAGGTCTGTGTTGATCTCATCGAGAAGCTTTTTTAAATCCGAGTACCAACGGTCATTAGGTTTTCGAACGAACCCCATGGCAAGAATCGCAGATATTTTGTTTTTGAGGTCCATACTACCTAAAATAATACTTGCCGCTTCCGGCTCTCTGAGCTGCATCAACCCCAAAAGAAGAATATCAAGTTGAAGTTCCAGTCGCGACCAGAGTATTGAAATCATGCCAAGCTCAGTAGCATGCTTCCGCATTGGGAGCGCTTCAAGTTGATCAAGAATATCCTGTAACGCGTCGTCCGACATCCGGAACTCCTGAACCCGTTTGCTCACTTGCTGATCGGTTGTTGCGCGGTCAACCACTGATTAGCGCAAGGTGGAATTGGAATTTGCGTGACGCACTCGTAGGGTTGATATCGCTTCGCTCAACTCACCCTACTCACTTGATTCCCCACTCCAAATAAAATCATCCGAGCCAACCTTCTGTTCGCCAAAGTGGATCTCATAGTCTGAACCGAGACGCGCTGCGACCTTCTCCGCCTCTTCTCGTGTGTCATAGACACCAGCTAGGTGCCAAGGCGCCATACGGACGACCCCCCAGCCGTTCCGACTCACATGTCCTGGAAGTGGCATTCCGAACTCCTTCCTTTGAAAAAATTGTCTGCACATGCCATATCGGAGCGCGGTGGCCCGATTACAACTTCCACTGCGCCCCGCGCGGGACATCCCCGAGCAAACTCCCGCCTGACAGCACAAACACTTTCCCTTCGCCGAGCGCAAACGCCGTCAGCCCCTCCGGGAACACTTTCCCAAACGCCTCGTCCAGCACGTTGAGGCCGCCGGTGAAGGCGCCCAGGGCGGGCATGACGAGGCGGGCGCCGTCGCTGGCGAAGCAGCGGCGGCGGACATTCCGTCCACGGCCTTTTACCTTGGCCACGGGGTGGAGGTGGCCGGAGACTTCGCCTGCCTCCCCTTCCGGCTCGTGCCGGAAGACGAGCGGGCCGAGGCGCACAGTCTTTTCCGCGCGGCCGCCGAGATGGGCCGGCGGGTCGGGGTCGTGATTGCCTTCCACCCAGATCCAGTCATGGGCGGAGGTCAGCGCGCGGATGCGTTCCGCATAGGCTTCCGGCAGGCGCAGCTCGGCCGCGCGGTCATGGAAGCTGTCGCCGAGGGAAATAATGGTCTGCGGCATCAGCTGCGCCGAGAGCCGCTCGACCACGGCGAGCGTTGCGCCCGTGTCATAGGGCGGCAGCATCTGGCCGCGCGCGGCATAGGCGCTGCCTTTCTCAAGGTGCAGGTCCGAGACGACCAGAAGGCGCTGCTCCGGCCACCAGAGGCCGCCCTCCGGCAGCGGCACGAGCAGCTCGCCCGCAAGATGCAGGAAGGTCTCTTCACGCCGGTTTGCGAGGGCTGCGGTCATGGGGGAAGTCTGGCCTGCCCCGCCGGGCGGGTCAATTTCGGAATGCGGCGGGCGGAAGAAGGCCCGCTATAGAAGGTCTATAGACGGTCCATAGACGGTGTTTGTGAGGGTCTGCGGGGCGCCCTATCCAACACCTTGCCGCCCCTCAGTCGATGCGCATGGCGTCGCGCACCAGCGTGTCTTCCGCCTCGCTGAGGATCGCGTCCTGAACGCTGGCGCCGAAGACGGGCTCCTTGCCGATTTCGAGCATGACAGGCACGGCGAAAGGGCTGATCCGTTCCAGCGGCACATGGTCGATCTTGCCTTGAATTCTCAGGAGCATTTCGCCCAGCCGCCGCACATCCAGCAGGCCTGTCGCCGCATCCTGCCGCGCCGCCTGCAGCAGGACGTGATCCGGCTCATGGCTGCGCAGCACGTCATAGATGAGGTCGGTGGAGAAGCTGACCTGCCTGGAGTTCTTCTCCTTGCCGGGCAGATTGCGGTGGATCAGGCCGGAGATTTGCGCGCACTGGCCGAAGGTGCGCTTCATCAGGGCGCTTTCGTCCAGCCAGGCTTCGAGGTCGTCGCCCAGCATGTCCGGATGGAATAATTCTTCCATGTTTACAGGGCTCAAGTCTTCCATGCCCCAGACGGCCATGGCGTATTCGCTGGCCACAAATCCGGTCGGTTTGGCGCCCATCCGCTCCAGCCGCCGGGTCAGCAGCATGCCCAGCGTCTGGTGCGCCAGCCGCCCCTCGAAGGGATAGGTGACAAGATAGTGCCGGTCGCCGCGCGGGAAGGTCTCGACCAGGAGGTGATCCGGCGGGGGGATCTCCGAGCGCAGGCGCTGGATCTCGAACCATTCCTGGACTGGTTGCGGCAGGTGGCGCCATTCGTCAGGGTTGTGGATCATGTGCCGTACGCGGTCGGCCAGGAAGGTCGTCAGCGGGAACTTGCCGCCATTATAGCTGGGGATGGCGGGCCGGTCGCCGGTGGCCCGCACGACCAGCGCGTCCAGCCCCTCAATGCCGACAAGGCGCAGCACTTCGCCGCCAAACAGGAATGTGTCGCCGGGCGTCAGCTGGGACAGGAAGTATTCTTCCATCTCGCCCAGCTTGTAGCCGGCGCGCACGGCGCGCTGCTCCCCCGGTTTCGGTTTGCCGATGAAGCTCGCCATCCGCACCGACAGCATGGGCGCCTCGACGATGGCACCGACATTCATCCGGTGCGCCTGCGCATCCCGCGGCGTGCGCGCCACCCAGCGCCCGTCCGGCCGGCGCACGATGCGGTGATAGCGGTCATAGGTCTTCAGGGCATAGCCGCCAGTGGCGACAAAATCGACAATCCTTTCAAAGGCTTCCCAGTCCAGATCCTGATACGGCCCGGCACGGACGATCTCGTCGTAGAGCTCGGCGAGGTCGAACCCGTCGCCGCAGGCACGGCCCATGACATGCTGGGCCAGCACGTCCAGCGCGCCGGTGCGCAGACCCTCGCCGTCGATCTCTCCGGCTTCCACGGCGGCCTCTGCCGCGCGGCATTCCAGCACTTCGAACCGGTTGGTCGGCACCAGCACGGCACGGCTGGCCTCGTCCATTCTGTGGTTCGCCCGGCCGATGCGCTGGATCAGGCGCGCGGCGCCCTTGGGCGCGCCCATCTGGATGACGAGGTCCACCTCCCCCCAGTCGATGCCGAGATCCAGCGTCGAGGTACAGACGACGGCTTTCAGCACGCCCACCGCCATGGCCGCCTCGACCTTGGTGCGCTGCTCCCGCGACAGGGAGCCGTGGTGCAGCGCGATCGGCAGGCCGTCCTCGTTCACTTTCCACAGCTCCTGGAACATCAGCTCCGCCTGGCTGCGCGTGTTGACGAAGACCAGCGTCATCGTCGCCTTTTTGATGGCTTCATACACCTCCGGCACGGCGAAGCGCCCGGAATGACCGGACCACGGAATGCGCTTGTTCGAAATGAGGATGTCGACGTCCGCTGAAACGCCGCCTTCGGCCTGCAGGATGCGCACACCCTTGCCGTCGCCACGCACATCCAGCCAGTCGGCAAGGCCCTGCGGGTCACGTACGGTGGCGGACAGGCCGAGGAAGCGGCAGGCCGGCGCCCAGCTCGCCAGCGTCGCTAGGCCAAGGGACAAGAGGTCCCCACGTTTCGAGGCGGCGATGGCGTGGATCTCGTCCACGATCACGCATTTGAGGTCCGCGAAGAACTCTTTCGCATGGTCCGACGCGATAAACAGGGCGAGTTGTTCCGGCGTCGTCAGCAGCACGTCCGGCGGGGTCTTGCGCTGGCGCTGGCGCACATGGCTCGGCGTGTCGCCCGTGCGCGTTTCGATGCGCAGGCCGAGGCCCATTTCCTCGACCGGCATCATCAGATTGCGCTGCACATCCGTCGCCAGCGCCTTCAGCGGCGAGATGTAGAGCGTGTGCAGCGCCGGGATGCCGGAGTTCTTTTTTGGCTTTTCCCGGCTGAGTTCGATCAGGCTGCCCAGGAAGCCTGCCAGCGTCTTGCCGCCGCCGGTCGGGGCGATCAGCAGCGCGCTCTCCCCGGCGAGGGAAGCGCCCGCAAGCGCCAGCTGGTGCGGGCGCGCCGACCAGCCGCGCGCGCCGAACCAGCCTGCAAAGGGCTCGGGCAAGGTAAATGCGGGAGGATGGGCGCTGTCTGGCATGGCTTCAGATTAAACTACCGCAAGACACGGCATTTGCGGGTTTTTTTCCAGTCACTTTCCGGCAAGGTGAGCGCGTCTCCTCCAACTGATGGAAACCCGATGCGCCCTGCCTGTCTGCCCCGCCTGTCTCTGATCGCCCTGCCGCTGCTGGCCTTTCCGGCCTTCGCCGAAACGCCGCTGGAAGCGGCCCTTGCCGCTCCGACCGAGGGACCGACCTACCGGTTTGACCTGAAAATCGAGGACAATGACCTGAAAGCGGAGGCGCAGGTCGACCCGTCCCGGCCGGAAGGCGAACATCTGACGCTGATTTCCCCGGCAGCCGACACGCTGGAAGGCAAGGCTGCCGAGCGCTACGCCGAGCTGAAAGAGAACACGTCCGGCGACAAGATCTGGTGCAACAATTTCAATCAGAACATTCCTGCCGACGCGAAGATGATTTCCGAATCCGGCGACGCCGCTGTCTACAGCTTCACGCCCCTGCCCGGTGAGGACAAGGAGACCGCCAAGGTCTACAAACACCTCACCGGCCGGGTGACGGTTTCCAAGGAAAAGCCCGCCATTCTCGCCTTTGAAATGTTCGCCGAAAAACCGTTCAAACCGGCCATGGTCGCCAGGATCGACAGCTTCAGCATGACAGCGAATTGCGGCCGCGCCCCGGATGGACGCACCTATGTGCAGGACCTGGCGCTGGACGTCAGCGGCAATGCAATGATGCAGGCCTTCAGCCAGTCCGAGCGGCGCGAGGTGACCAATCTGGTCGCCCTGCCCGGCACGTCAGCGGACACGGCCCTCGGCCAGCGCTAGTCGCTTTTCCGCCCTTATTCGGTGAGGCCGTACTTGGCGAAAATCTCTTCGCGGATCGCCTGAATGGCCTTTTCGCTGCGGGCGCGGCGGCGGTCGATCTCGGCTTCGATTTCTGCCTCGGCGGCGTCACGCTGGGCGGTGATCGCCGCCCGCTCGTCTGCTGCGGCCTGCAGGGCGAGCAGCACATCGCGCGTGAAGCTGTTGATGTCGAATCGGGCCCCGCCGATCACATCGAAGCCGCGGCGCACGACAATCGCATTCATGCTGGGCACGATGACGACATACTGGCCGCGATTGCCGGCCATGTAGAACGCATCGGCCGGGACCCCCGGCGCATTGTTCATCAGCCAGAACTGCGCGCCATAGCCTGCGCCGCTGGCAGGCTGGGCCGGGGCCGGCGTGCGGACGAAATCGACCCAGCCTTCCGGCAGGATCCGCTCGCTGCCCCACATGCCGTCCTGCAGGTAGAGCTGGCCCACACGGGCAAGGTCGCGCGCCGTCGACCAGACCTGGCTGGACGAGATGAAATCGCCATTCCAGTCCACTTCCATCGTCGTGTGGCGCGCGCCGATCTTGTGCAGCACGGACTCGTACGGGAAGCTGTGGAACTTGCTGTCATCGCCGATTGCCTCGCGCAGGGCCCGCATGGCGATCAGCGTGTCGTCATTGGCATATTTGAAGCGTTTGCCGGGCATCGCTTCCAGCACTTTGGAGGCAGCCTGGTCCACTACGCGCCCGCCGCCGAAATACAGCCGGTCGGTGCGTGAACCGGTTTCGCCGCTGTCCAGGCCGCTCGCCATGTTCAGCAGGTTCCGGAGGGTGATCTTGCGCCGCGGATCGGCGCCGGACTCCCATGCGTCCAGCACCGCCGGGTAGTCGATGTCGACCATGCCCTGACGGCGCGCGGCGCCGATCACGGTGGCGGTAATCGACTTGGCGGCAGACCAGGTGCGCTGCGGTGTCTCGTGATCAATCCCGCGGGCATACCGCTCGGCCACGATCTGGCCGTCCTTGACGACGACCACGGCGCTGGTGCGCGTGCCATTGCCATAGGTGCGCTCGTCGAACGCGAAGGAGACCGGGATATCGAGGCGCTCGGCCTCTTCGGTCCGCAGGCTGACCTGTACGTTGGAGCCGATGGCGCTGCCCCGGTCCTCCCCCGTCACGTCCGGCCAGGCGGCAAAGCGCGGCAGGTAGCCGATCATGGTCTCGTCGGCGCCGGCAGGCAGCTGGGTACAGCCGAAGCCCGGCCGGTAGGCGGCAATGCGCGGCGGCATGGACGGGTCGTAGAGCACGCTCACGGTTTGCTCGCTGAGGTCGATGCGGGCTTCCGGCAGCTGGTCATAGGCCCGGCGGTAGTCCGTGTAGATGCCGTCCAGATCATTGTCTTCGAGGGTATTGAGATCCATGCCCGCCACGAACGTGTCGGAACAAACGAAGCTCGCTTTCCAGCCTGCGGCCAGCGACTTATCCATCAAGGCCGAATTCCCGCCTTCCTGGGCCAGGGATGGCAGCGCCATCAGGGCCAGCGCGATGGCGGAGGCAAAAACGGAACGGGATGGCTGCATATCAAAAAACTCCCTCAACACCGGGCGAAGTCTATGCGCAGGTTTTCGTGTCGCAAGTGTGGCAAGTCAGTTCGGATCAGGAAAAATCCTTGAAAATTCAGGGAGAGGTGTTTCCGCCCCCGCATAAACAAAGCGGAACCTGCCTTCCCTGCCGGTTTCTGGCAGCTACATTGACACCATGCTCCGCCCGGACCTCCTTCTGCAGCCGACGCCGAAGGGCCTGTATTGCCCGCCGGGAGATTTCTATCTGGACCCCGTACGCGGCGCGGTGGAGCGGGCCGTCATCAGTCACGGCCACTCCGATCACGCCCGCGGCGGCCACGGCGCCGTGCTCTCCCATCCGCACACGCTGGCCATCATGGCGGCGCGTTATGGCGAGAATTTCGCGAAGTCCACGCAGGCGGTGGAATATGGCGAAGTGATCGACATCAATGGCGTCTCGGTCTGGCTGACGCCTGCCGGGCACATTCTCGGCTCTGCCCAGATCACGGTGGAGTACAAGGGCCTGCGGATGACCTTCACGGGCGACTACAAGCGCCGCTTCGACCCGACCTGCGCCCGTTTCGAGCCGGTGGACGGGACCCATATCTTCATCTCCGAAGCGACCTTCGGCCTGCCCGTGTTCCGCCATCCACCCACCGAACACGAGATGGCGAAACTCCTGCGCAACATCGCGGATTTCCCGGACCGCACGCACTGTGTCGGCGCCTATTCCCTCGGCAAGGCGCAGCGGATGATCCGCCACCTGCGTCTCGCCGGGCATGACGCACCGATCTATATCCACGGCGCGCTGGAAAAGCTCTGCGCGGTCTATGAAGACGCCGGGGTGCCCATGGGCGACCTGCGCCCGGCGACGATGGACGATACATCCAAAGCCGCGCGGGAAGCCTTTCGCGGACAGGTCGTGATCGCCCCGCCGGGTTCTTTCGAAGGGACCTGGGCGCAGCGCTTCCCGGACCCGCTGATCGGCTTTGCGTCCGGCTGGATGAGCGTGCGCCAGCGGGCGAAGGCCAGCGGCGTTGAGCTGCCGCTGATCATTTCCGACCATGCCGATTGGGACGAGCTGACCGATACCGTGCGGGAGGTGAACCCCGACGAACTCTGGGTCACTTATGGCCGGGAAGACGCGCTTGTGCGCTGGGCCATGCTGGAAGGACGCCGCGCCCGGCCACTGCGTCTGGTGGGTTACGAAGAAGAGGCTGGTTGACCCCGCACGCGGCACCGGCATTAACTGCGTTCTACGGTGTTCCAGAAGGGGATTTCAGAATGAAACGCCACCTGCTTGCCGGGGCTGCGCTGATGGCGCTGACAGCCCTGCCCGCCTGCGATGCAGTCCGCCTGCCGGGGATCAATCCCTCTGGCCAGGAAACGGCCGCTGCCGCACCCGCCACCGGCATGACCCAAAGCGATTCGCAGGTGCTGGCGGCGGAACCTGAAACAGATGCTGCAGACATGGGGGAAACACCCACCGTCGACCGCGACGCGGTTGCGCCGCTGGCGCCGGATGACGTGCGCGTCTCTCCGGAAAGCCTTATCGACGAGACAGCCACCCCCGCGCCCGAGGCGAGCGATCTCGACACGGCCGGAATCGAATCCTCCGGACTGACGCTGGCCGAACTGAATGCCGTACCGTGCGGCCTGCCGGCCGATGCCCCGCCGACCCCGACGGTCGGCGCGGTCGCTGGCGCCACGCAGACAGAAGACGCCGCCGTCGGCGCAGAAGCGGTCAACGCCCTCGCCGCCAGCCTCGCCAATTTCCCCGGCATCGTGAAACTGGAGCCGGTGAAGCCCGCCGAGGGCGGCATGATCGCCACGGGCCATTGCGGCGCCGTGCGCATCGCGGACCACTGGCTGGCGACAGCAGCCCATTGCGTGGACGAACCCTTCGATCAGCTGCGCATCATCGGCACGGCCGAAAACCTGCGCTCGCCCCTTGCCCACACAACGGAAGGCGAACTCGCCATCTGCCATGGCGGGTATGCGGGCACAGCGAACGGCTATGCCAATGATCTCGCCCTGATCCGCCTGTCCGATGAGGAAGTCGAGGCCCTCGGAGATGTCCCGGTGGCCCGGTATGGCGCAACCGACAAACCGCTGGCGCCTGCAAATTACCCCACCGCCGACATGGCTGGCTGGGGCCTGACACATTTCGGCGGGAAACTGTCGAACAGCCTGCTGTCCGCAAGCATCCGTATCACCGGCACGGGCCCGGCGACGATCTATGTCGCCAGCCAGGCGGGGGCTGGCCCCTGTGTGGGTGACAGCGGCGGCCCGCTCTATGTGACCGAAGCGGACGGTTCGAAGACCGCCATCGGCATTCTGTCCGTCGTCGAACAGAACCGGGAGACCGGCCAGTTCTGCGCCGGAGACTATAATGGCCGCTACACAAACCTGCAGGGCTACACCGGCTGGCTTAGTGATGTGATGACCCTGTGCGACAGCGATGAAGAGGCGTGCCGGTGATGCGCGCCGCCGTTCTGCTGGCCGCAGGCTTTGCCCTCGCGGCGTGCGCCAGCCGCAATGCGGACGAGGCCGGCCGCTACGCCTCCCTGCCCGCACAGCCGGCAGCAGCCTACGAATTGCCGACCGGCGGCCCGCACTCGATCAGCATCGCCATAATGGACTGCGAGGCAGGCGGATGCCCGGTCGTGAATGTTCTGCTGGACCCGGACAATTACTGGCAGCGCACAGCCGAAGATGGCGCCTATTCCGGCATCGCCCCGGGGGATCTTTATGCCTCGGTCCAAGCGGCATTCGAAGACCAGGGCTTTGACGACACGGACAGCGTGCTGGACATCACCAAGGACAATCCGGCCCTGTGCCCGCAATACCTGAAGCGCGGCCAAGTCTATTACATCCATCTTGGCCGAGGCGAGACAGGCCAGCGGATCGACTATGACACAGGCTGTTCCGGCTCACTCGATGCCCGCCGCGTAAAATTCGTGACGGAGGCTCTGGCGGAAATGACAGACCTCACCCATATTTTCGAAGGGGCTGTTACCTTGGAGGACGACATGGGCGACGAAGAGTAGATAACCGGATTCCCGGCTTCCGGTTTCAGCCTCCGGAAGCCGGACGAGTCCTGTCTAGATTCCGACTTCCATCATCTTCTGCCAGCCCGGACGGGCCTGCATCTTTTCGAACCATGCCTTGGTGGCGGGCCGGTTTTCCAGACCGCCCTGCGCGTTCGACATCAGGATCTGGAAGCCCATCAGGCAGTCTGCCGCAGTGAACCGTTCGCCTGCGAAGTACGGATATTTCGACAGGTGCGCTTCGATCGTCGCCGCCGCCTTCTCGCGCTCGGCCGCCATCATGGCCTGCGCAGGATTGCCGGTCATGTCGACCCGGGCAAAATAGACCTGCAGCAAGCCTGGAAGGAACACAGCACCTTCGGCGGCGTGGACCCACTCAAGATATCGCGGAAATTCCGGAGAACTGGGGCGCGGGTGCAGGCTGTAATCCGTGTCATACCGGCCCATGAGGTATTCCGCGATGGCGCCCGTCTCGGCGATGACGACATCCCCATCCTCCAGCAAGGGCGACTTTCCCATCGGGTGGATCTGCAGCAGATCCGGCGGCGCGAGGTTGGTCTCTTCATTGCGCTTGTAGTGCACGATCTCGTGCGGCACGCCGAGTTCGGCAAGCAACCAGACGATCCGCTGCGACCGGGAGGCGTTGAGGTGGTGGAGCTTCAGCGTCATGTGGCGTTTCCTCTGGATGCGTTGATTTTATCACGCGCCGGGGCATCCGGCGCTGTTATGCATCGCATTTGGCCCTATGTATCTGCACATGCAAGCTTTTGCCGACCTGCTGGAACGCCTGCTGCTGACGCCGTCGCGGAATGGCAAGCTGCGCCTGCTGACCGGATATTTTGGCACCGCGCCGGACCCTGACCGGGGTTATGCCCTCGCCGCGCTCACCGGCGAACTGGACCTGAAAAGCATAAAGCCCGCCGCCGTCCGCGCCCTTGCCGAAGAGCGCATGGACCCCGTCCTGTTCAACATGTCGTACGATTATGTCGGAGACCTCGCCGACACAGTCAGCCTCGTCTGGCAGGAGACGCGTGGTGCAAACCGGACGCCGCCGCTGTCCGAAATCGTCGAAACCCTGCAGGACACGACACGGGCCGAAGCGCCGCGCCTTGTTGCGGGCTGGCTGGATGGACTGGATGCCACCGGCCGGTGGGCCCTGCTGAAACTGATCATGGGCGGGCTGCGCATCGGCGTATCGGCCCGCATGGCGAAAATCGCGCTGGCAGACTTTGGCAGCGTCGACATCAAGGACATCGAGGAGATCTGGCACGGCCTTGCCGTGCCTTACGAAACGCTGTTCGCCTGGCTGGAAGGCAAGACAAGCCGTCCGTCACCGGACATTGACGCACCATTCAGGCCGGTGATGCTGGCTCACCCGCTGATCCCGAAGGCAGACAGGGAGACTCCGGACGCGGTGGACCCGTCTCTCATTACGCCGGGCAGCTTTGCCGCAGAGTGGAAATATGACGGGGTCCGCATACAGGCCTCCGTTGAGGGCACAGTCCGGCGCCTGTACACCCGCACGGGCGACGATATCTCCCACACATTCCCGGATGTCCTGGCCGGCCTGAATTTCCAGGGCACGCTGGACGGCGAACTGCTGATCCGCGCGGAAGACGGCGAAGGCGTCGCGCCGTTCAATGCGCTGCAACAGCGGCTGAACCGGAAGACCGTCACCAAACGGCAGATGCAAACGCACCCTGCCTTCATCCGTGCCTATGACCTTCTGCACGATGGAGAGGCTGACCTGCGCGCCTTGCCCTTCCGGGATCGGCGCACCGCGCTCGAAACCTTCCTTGCGCAACACGGAACGGCGCAGCTTGATCTGTCTCCGTTGGTGCCTGTGACCAGCCTGCAGGATCTTGATGCGCTCCGCATGAACCCGCCCGCCCCGGAAATCGAAGGCCTGATGCTGAAGCGCTGGGACAGCGCCTATGTCGCCGGGCGCCCGGCGGGCCTTTGGTACAAATGGAAGCGTGACCCGTTCCTGATCGACGCCGTCATGCTTTACGCCCAGCGCGGGCACGGCAAGCGTTCAGGCTACTATTCCGATTACACGTTCGGTGTGTGGAACGGCGAGACACTGACGCCTGTCGGAAAGGCCTATTTCGGCTTCACCGATGAGGAATTGAAAGCGCTCGACAAATTCGTCCGTGAAAACACGGTCGAGCGCTTCGGCCCCGTGCGCTCCGTCACGCCGGAGATTGTGCTGGAAGTCGCCTTCGAGGGCTTGCAGCGGTCTGCCCGCCACAAATCCGGCGTCGCCATGCGGTTCCCCCGCATCAACCGGATCCGCTGGGACAAGCCCGCAGAAGAAGCAGACCGGCTGGAAACGCTGGAAGCCATGTTACCCGAATAAGAAAAGGCCGGGCGCCTGAGACGCCCGGCCTTTAGTATATCTGGAAATTCGTCTGTTATCAGACGGATTCCTTGAGTTCCTTCGCAACGCGGAACGCAACTTTCTTGGAAGCCTTGATCTTGATGGCTTCGCCGGTTGCCGGGTTGCGGCCCATGCGGGCCGGACGCTTGCGCACTTCCATCGTGCCAAGGCCCGTGAAACGGACTTTTTCGCCCTTCTTCAGGCGCTTCGTGGTCATGGAGACCAGATCGCCCAGAACGGCTTCAGTTTGCTTTTTCGTCATGCCATGCGCTTCGGCCAGTTCAGCAGCCAGCTGGCGCAGGGTGACGGTAACGACCTTCTTCGGAGCCGCAGCCGCACGTGCAGCCGGTTTCGCAGCTGTGCGTGTAGCCGGCTTTGCGGCCGGTTTTGCAGCTGGCTTGGCAGCAGCAGTCCGACGAGTGGTCGTTGCCGCTTTGGCGGCGGGTTTCGCAGCGGCCTTCTTGGCCACAGGTTTCTTTGCCATGAGCAAATTCCTCTATTCCGACTCAAATGAGTCGGCAGGCGAATAGCGTAAAAATGCCCGCCTGCCTTGCTTTTTTTCAGTTCGGCGCAATTTTCTTCACACACGAACCCTGCCACACAGTGTCCATGAAATCACGTCTTCCCCTGATCCTGATCGCACTCGGAATCCTTCAGCCGCTGTCTGGTGCGCTGGCGCCGGTCCTTGGAATTGGCACACCCATCGGCGAGGCAACGCGCGGAATACAGGCACCGGAACAACCGCTTCCCGCCTACTTTTCGATCTGGAGCCTTATTTTTGGGGCATATATTGCCTTTGCCTTCGCCGCATGGCGCCAATGTGAGCCATGGATGTTGCGCGTCGGCAAACCCCTCGCTTTGGCAGGCGGCGCCAATATTGTGTGGATGTTGAGCGCACAACTCATCGCGCGCCAGCCCGTCGACTTTCTGCTCCTGTTTCCCATTGCCGCCTTGTCATGGACTGCCGCAGCGCGGTTTGACCGGATGCGCGGGATGGGCGGAAGCATGAAAAAACTCGTCGCCGATGCCGCAACCGGACTGCTTTCGGGTTGGATCCTTGTCGCAATCGGGATCTCTGTGCCTCTGCTGATTCGTAACCTCACGAGCTATGGGCCGACGGACCTTCCATGGCAGATGCTATGGATCTCTTTGGGAACTATTGCGTTTGGTTCATGGGTTTTTGCCCGTTACATCAGCCGCAGCCTATGGTTCTTTGCGGCCCTGGCATGGGGCCTGATGGGGGTCATCGCCAATAACTGGACGGTGACGGGAATGACGTGGCTCGCCATCATGACCGGTGTGTCCGGCAGCCTGGTCCTCTGCCTGCGCTTGTTGCGCGGCGCAGACGGAACCACTGTCCCCGCCTGAATTCACTACGGAGTACGACATGGAATTTCTGAACAATATCGACTGGGAAGCACAGCTGGCCGAACATTGGCCGATGCTTGCCGGATATGCCCTGAAGGCCGTCGGTGCCTTCATTGTGCTGATTGCCGGTCTGCGGGTTTCCGGTTGGGTGGCATCGCTTGTGCGCAAGCAGGCCCTCAAACGCGACGATATCGACAACACGTTGGGAAGCTTCTTCGCGTCCATCACGCGCTGGTTGCTGACGGCGGCGACAATCATTGCCGCGTTGCAACTGTTCGGCGTTCAGGCCACCAGCTTTGTCGCCATCCTCGGTGCCATGACTCTGGCCATTGGCCTGTCGCTGCAGGGCGCCCTCGGAAACATCGCATCGGGCATCATGGTCATGCTCTTCCGTCCCTACAGTGTCGGCCAATATGTCGAACTTGCCGGCGAAGGCGGTACGGTAAAGGACATCAACCTGTTCCAGACCATCCTCGCCTCCCCCGACAATGTTCAGATCATCGTTCCCAACAGCCAGGCGATTTCCGGCGTGATCCGGAATTATGCCGGTTACCCGACCCGCCGTGTCGATCTCGTCTTCAGCGTGGATTATGGCGATGGCCTGGAGAATGCGATGGAAGTGATCGAACGGGCGGTGAAGGCCGATGACCGTGTCCTGGCAGATCCGGCACCGGTGGTCCGCGTCAACACGCTGGGCGCCAGCTCGGTGGACATTATCGCCCGCCCATGGGTGAAAACGTCAGATTACTGGGAAGTCCGCTGGACCCTGACCAGAACCGTCAAGGAAGCCCTCGACGCTGCCGGGATCTCCATTCCGTATCCGCATCAGGTCAATATCACGCGGGAGGTCAGCTGAAGTCAGTTGAAGCGCCTCACACTGCGTGACACAAGATTCGGATGATGCTTCAGATAGACACCACAGGCTGGCCGCCATGGGCCGCAGCGGCTGAACCTTATGCCGAACGATGGGGGCTGGTGCTCCTGTCGGTCGTGGTCGTCTGGATCGTTGCCAGCCTTCTGCGGCGCCTCGTCCTGCTGATCGGCAAGAGGTCGATTTCCAAGGACAAGGAGTTCGAGGGATCGAACTGGGACCTCGCCGCGTCGGTCACCCGCATGTTCGCCCTGATCCTGCTCAGTCCCATCCCACTCGGCCTGGCCGGGTATGACTGGGAAGCCATGGTGGAGCAGCGCGGCCCCGGCGCGGTCGGGGCCGTCGCGATCCTCGTGGTGGCGGTTATCATCGCCAATGGCGTCGCCCGGTCATTGCGGCGGTTCGGGCGGAAGGCTCACCGGCGCTCCGGGGCGGACGACACGCTGTTCGCCTTTGCGGCCTCGCTGTTCAAATACCTGATCTTCGCCGTCGCGATCGTCTTTGCGCTGACGCAACTTGGCTTTCCAACGGCATCGCTCGCCGCGCTGCTTGGCGCTGCCGGCCTTGCCATCGGCCTCGCCCTGCAGGACACGCTGAAAGCCGTCGCTGCGGGCATCATGCTGGCTGTTTTCAGGCCTTTCCGGATCGGCGACTATGTCACCGTTGCAGGGCTCGACGGCGAAGTGATCGACGTCACGCCTTTCCTCACGCAGGTAAAGCAGATCGACAACAAGGTGGTCTCCATCACCAATGACAGTGTGTGGGCGGAACCGCTGATCAACCACACCCGCCAGACACGGCGGCGGCTCGATCTCTATTTCGATATTTCCTACGATGACAATATGGACCTCGCCTTGCGTCTGGTCCGGGAAGTGGCCGACGCGCACCCGCGTATCCTGTCAGATGACGAAACCTGGGTCGGAATTCACGCGCTGGCTGCCTCCAGCGTTCAGGTGCGCTTGCGCGCCTTCGTTGCCACGCCGGAATTCGTCAATGTCCGCGCAGATATCACCAAGGCGGTGAAAGAGGCCTTCGATGCAAACGGCGTGACGATCCCGTTCCAGCATGTGGTCTATGTTCCGTACAAGGCCCCCGGCAGCGATACCGGTGATACGGCCGCGGCGCGTCCACCGATGACTCCACCGGACGATGACTGACACACCTCCCGTCGATCCCCCGGAACCGCCCGCTGGGCCGCCGGACAAGACCGGTAAGCCGCCGAAACGCCCGCTTCTGCGGCGCCTGTTCGGCATCAGCTTCTGGGGCGGCGTGAAACTGACCGGGCTGTGCATTCTGGTGGGCTTCTTTGTCATGGCCGCGAACTTCAATCCGGCCGCTCAGGATGCGAACATTCCGGCCGCACTGGCCGCAATTGCGAAGCAGACGCTGGCGGCAGCAGGCTGGGCAGTCCGCAATTTCTGGAAACCCGCCCTCGCGGGGGCCACAATCGTTGTCCCGCTCTGGGTCCTCTGGCGCCTGATCAGCCTGCCGTTCCGCAAATAGCAGGCGAAGTGTTCGTGCTGGCGCCCCGATTTGGGCTGGTCAGCTTGCCTGCCTGTCCTATGATCCCTCCAAAACAAGAAGAGATCCCGGGAGGACATCATGGACACATCCAAACTCATGTTTCGCGACGGCCTGATGAAGGACGAACGTATTCTGATCACAGGCGGTGGCACCGGCCTTGGGAAAGAAATGGCCGAAGGTTTCCTGAAACTCGGCGCCGAGGTTCACATCTGTGGCCGGCGTGGCGGCGTGTGCGAGGAAACCGCGAAGGAACTGATGGACAGGCATGGCGGCAAGGTCGTGCCGCATGCCTGCGATATCCGCGTCGCCGAGGCCATCACAGACATGAATGACGAAATCTGGGCCAAGCACGGCCCGCTCACCGGCCTGATGAACAATGCCGCCGGCAATTTCATCTCGCGCACGGAAGACCTCTCCATTCGCGGCTTCGATGCGATTTCCAACATCGTCTTCCGCGGCTCCTTCTACATGACGCACGACATCGGCAAGCGCTGGATCGACCAGAAGCACAAAGGCAATGTCTGCTCCATTCTCACGACCTGGGTGTGGAATGGCGGACCGTTCGTCGTACCTTCGGCGATGTCGAAGGCCGCTGTGAATACGATGACGCAATCCCTCGCCGTCGAATGGGGCCGGTATGGCCTGCGCTTCAATGCGATTGCCCCGGGCCCCTTCCCGACCAAGGGCGCCTGGGCGCGCCTGTCACCGGACTCGGGCGAAAGCAGCATGGAGCGCGGCGTCGCCAACCCGATGGACCGCGTCGGCGAGATGCACGAACTGGTCAATCTTGCCGTCCTGCTGATGGCGCCCGGCTGCGAATACATCAACGGCCAGACCATCGCGATCGATGGGGCCATGTACAATGCATCCGGCGGAAATTTCAGCGCCCTGGCTGCATGGAGCGACGAGCAATGGGCCGCCGCCCGCGACGCCATTGAGGGCGCAAATGCGGAGGACAAGGCGAAGCGAACTGTGTAGGTTCGCAAGCGTTTCGCAATTATCAGAATGGACCGGAATGACAGCAGGAACGCAGAACACCGATGGGGACGGCATTCACGCCCTGGCCGCCCGCCTCTCTGAACTGCAATCGGAACGGGCCGGCCTGATCGCCGGGCTCACCGGCTCCGTTGCCTCCGGCAAGACAACCCTTGCCGCGGCACTTGCCGGTGTGCTGGATGATACGCTGGACGTCGAAACCGTTTCGACCGACGGCTTCCTGTTCCCCAACAGCGTGCTGACCGAGCGTGACCTGACGCTTCGCAAGGGTTTCCCGGAAACCTATGACCATCACGCGCTCGGCAATGCCCTGAGCGCCATTCGAACAGGTGAGGCGGCGTTCCCCACCTATAGTCACGTCACCTACGATGTGGACCCGGCCCTGACGCGCGTCATTGCCCGGCCGGATGTGCTGATCCTGGAAGGGCTCGGCTTCCGGCCCTTGTCGCCGCCCCCGCGCGAAACGCACGAGCCGGACCTGCTGATATATCTGGATGCCAGCGAAGACGACCTGCTTGCCTGGTTCCTGGAACGCTTCCTGCGCCTGTGGAACGCCGCGCGGGAAGACCCGGCATCCTTCTATGCGAACTTCCTGCACATGTCAGAGCCGGAGCTCCTGGAATTCGTACAATCTGTCTGGGAGCGGATCAACCTGCCAAACCTGCGGGAGAACATCGGCCCGCTGAAACAGCGGGCCGACATCGTTCTCTACAAGACCCGCGATCACTCTGTAACGATCGCAGAAGACAGGCTGCTCTGACGGCCTAGAGGCTCGGATCGATCAGGTATTTTTCGCCCGTCGCCTTGGCGTTATAGGCGTGCAGCGTGTCCAGATCGAGCGCCTCGGCCAGCGAGATCGTCTTCGTGTAGTGGCTGGCAAAGGTCGTATCCAGTTCGTCGATCACGCGCTTGTACATGCGTGCACGCACTTCCGGGGCCGCCTTCTCCAGGAACGGTGTCAGCAGGTAGCCGCTGAGGTTCCAGGCAAAGCCGACGCCGGCCGGCACGATGGTCGGCGACATGTCGAGCCGGCCGTAGATGTAGACCTGCGTTTCCGTGCCGGACCCATAGCGGGAATATTCTTTCATCTTGCGGCTGGCCGCAGCTTCCATGGCGATGAGCAGCTGGCCGGCCAGCGGTCCGCCGCCGATGGCATCAAAGCCCATTGTCGCGCCGGTTTCCATCAGGCCTTTGATCAGGTCTTCCATGAAAGTCGGCGAGGTCGAGTTGACGATGTGCTTGGCACCGATACCGCGCAGGATCTCCGCCTGTTCTTCCTTACGCACAATGTTGAGGATCGGCACGCCATCCTTGAGGCAGATCTTGTTCAGCATCTGGCCAAGGTTCGATGCGGCCGCAGTGTGCACGAGGGCGGAATGCCCTTTTGCCTTCATCGTTTCCACAAAGGAGAGCGCGGTCAGGGGGTTCACATAGCAGGACGCCCCCTGCTCTGCCGTCGTGCCGTCCGGCAGGGCCATGCACTGCGAGACATGTAGTGTACGGTATTGCTGGTACATGTTCCCGCCCAGGCAGGTGACCATCTTGCCAAGCAGCGCCTGTGCCTCAGGGGAATCCCCGGCGGCGACCACGATGCCTGCGCCTTCATTGCCCACGGCCAGCGACTGGCCAAGCCGGGCTTTCATGGCGCGCAGGCCGCCTTCCGGCACATCGGCCGTGATCGTCGGATTGTCTTTCGTTCCGCCCTGCACGGCGGTCGACATGTCGGCCCCGCCAACCAGAAGGCCGAGGTCGGACGGGTTGATCGGTGTGCCTTGAATCCGCACAAGCACCTGATCCGGGCCCGGCGCCTTCACCGGCGCTTCGGTGAGGGACAATTCCAGTTTGCCCTCCGGTGTCACCAGCGTGCGGATTTGAAGGCTTGTCTCGGGAAGTTGCTCAGCCATCGGGTATTCCTCTCTTAAGGTGTAAATTGTTTTATCGGTCTCAGGGTCTGATGATGACCTTACCGACAACTTCGCGGTCGGTCATCAGGCGCCACGCTTCCCGCCAGTCATCCAGCGGGATCTCCTTGAAGACGTGGGGGCGCACTTTGCCCTCTTCTGCCCATTGGCCGATCGCGGCCTTGTTCTTCAGCCCCCGCTCCGGGAACTGGCGGCCATACTCCCCCGCCCGCACGCCAACGACCGAGAACCCCTTGATCAGCGGCATGTTCGCATTGATCGAAGGAATACGCCCGGAAGTGAAACCGACAACCAGAAGCCGCCCGTCAAAGGCGATGCAGCGGACACTTTCGTCAAACACATCCCCGCCGACCGGATCGAAGATGACGTCCGCGCCGCGTCCCTGGGTGAGCGTCTTGACCTTGTCGCGAAAGCCCTGGGTCACGTTGATGCCGTAGTCCGCGCCGTATTCCAGCACCTTGTTCAATTTGGTATCGGATGCCGAAGTCGCGATGACCGTCGCGCCGAGCAGCTTGCCGACATCCACGGCGGCCATGCCAACCCCGCCGCTCGCCCCATGCACAAGCAGCGTTTCGCCCGGTTGCAAATTGGCCCGAACGACAAGCGCCACATAAGCCGTGATATAGGCTGCCGGAAAGGCCGCGGCCTGGGCGAACGTGAAGGGCCCCGGTTTGCGGGACAGGCTGGCCGCCGGAAGCACGGCATATTCCGCATACGCGCCGGTCTTGTTGCCGCCGATCACTTCGTCGCCGGGCGTCCACTCCGACACACCATCGCCGACCGCGTCGATCACGCCCGCGACTTCCATGCCGAGCGTGAAAGGCAGCTCCGGTTTGAACTGGTACTTGCCCTGGCTCATCAGAAGGTCGGGAAAATTCACCCCGGCCGCCTTCACGCGAACCCGGACCTCGCCCTCCCCCGGCTCCGGCACGGCAATATCCCGCACTTCCAGCCCGGAGAAGTCATCCGCAATCTGGTGACAGACAAGCGCTTTCAAGCCGCGCTCCTAGAGTTTTGAATAGACGGTGCGGACCATGTCCGCGATTTCCAGGCAGGCCTTGCGTGAGCCGGGCGAAATCAGGGTGAACGCCGTGAAGGCGTGCGCAAGATTGTCATAGCGTTTGTGGATCACCGGCACGCCGGCATCCTTCAGGCGGCGGGCATAATCATCGCCTTCATCGCAGAGCGGATCATGACCGGCCGTGATGACGACGGCCGGCGGCAGGCCATCGAGATGCCCCGTCTGCCCGGGCGACAGCATCCTGTCTGATTTGTCGAACCCTTCCGGCAGGTATTCCTGCATGAACCAGTCCATCGTGTCGGTGGACAGGGAGAAAGTCTGGCTGAACTCTTTGCGGGAGGGGAATTCCTCGACAAGGTCGATGGCCGGATAGATCAGCAGCTGCATCGCCGGCAGCGGCTTGTCCTCGCGCTGCATCTCCTGCGCGATGATCGCCGAGAAATTGCCGCCCATGGAATCTCCGCCCACGGCGGCAACACCTTCCGGCGCACCGAATTTGGCGGCATTGCGCATGCCCCATTCATAAGCGGCGCAGCAATCATCGATGCCGGCAGGGAATTTGTGCTGCGGTGCCAGGCGGTAGTCGACCGACAGGACAGGGCATTTCACCCGGCTGGCCAGAATGGAGCACCAGGCGTGACAGGTCTCCAGATCGCCGATCACGCCGCCGCCCATATGGTAGTAAACCATCAGCGGCGCCTTCGGATCCTGCCCGTCCGGGCGGTAGATGCGGGCCGGAATCTGGTTCTTGTTGGGGCCGGGAATGGTCAGGTCCTCGGTGCGCACACCGGGTTCGATGGGCGCCTCGACGGATGCCAGGGTTTCCTTGGTCACGGCCTGAACGGTTTCCGCCGGCAGGCTGGAGAGCGGCGGCGCATTGCGTCCGTTCCACGCCATCAGCTGCAGCTGCGGCTCCAGGGTACGGTCCCGAATTGTCAGCGGCTTGCCGCCTGCCATTTTCACGAGCAGGCCGCCCGGCAGTTTCATGACGAGCTTGGTGATGGTCTGCTGAAGGCTCATGGCCGCTCCCCTGTTGTATTCTCGGGGGAAGCTTAGACCTGCCGCGCCTCGCTCGCCAAGAGGGCAAGCGCCTTACTTCGCGGCAAGCTCCTTCACGCCGGCCATCAGCATCCGGGAGGCAAACTCGGTCGCACCGTCGACATCGACCGGCCGGCGGAGCAGCATGATTTCTCCCATTTCCCGGGCCGTTCCAATCGCGGCGGCCGTGAGAAACTCGATGTCGATGGTCGAGGATGTGTCTGCCGACAGGATTCGCTCAAGGTCCGACCGGATCTCCGCGGCAACCGCCAGCATTTCCGGCGTATCCACCCGCACGCCGATCAGCGCCATATGGGGCGCCCCTTCGGACAGGGCCTGACGGTTCTCATCGGCAATGAAGCTGAAATAGGCATGATAAGCATCATGCATATAGTCATGTGCGGTGCGGGCCGTGGCGCGGACATCTTTCAACATGCCGCGAAAGCGATGTGTGGAGTCTTCGGCAATTGCCTCGAAGACTTCTTCCTTGGATTTGAAGTAATTGTAGAACGTGCCGGCCGCGAGATCGGTCTCCCGGATAATGTCGCGCACTGTCGTGGCCTCGAACCCGATCCGCGCGAACACGCGCCGGCCGGCATCGAGAATCGCCCGCCGGTTCGCTGCCTTGGAACGGGCTCTCTTGCCGGAATTTTCTACCGTTTTCATGCCGATTGTCATGACTTGCCATCCTCACCTGCAAACCATCGTGGCCGAAGGCGTCATCATGTGTCAACTTTATAACATCGCATAGCTGCGATGCACTTCATCTCAAAAAATTCAGGGAATTACGTATTGTCAGGGATCCGGACGGCTTAACGGGACGACCCCGTGACTCTCCAGACAAGGCCCGTCTCAGAGACGCTGCAATCCACGTCCATGAACATCCTCTGCGAATGTACCGCACCGCGCCAGATCTCGATCCAGCAAGACAGGAGCGTATCGCGCTCCGCACCCTCCAGCCCGCGGACGATCCGCAGGCCGGTCTGGTGCAGGACGGCCCCGTCATCAAAGGGGTCCACCCGGCACTCGTCCCCCATGCCGGCGAACATGGCAGCGAGGAAGCCTGCCGCCTCTTCCGGGCCGCCATCCCTGCCGCCAACCGCCTCTGCCATGTGCCGGTAGTGCTGCAGGCCCGTCAGCCGTGCCGCGAGATGACAGAGTTCCAGCGCACGTTCACGCCCGAGCACATTCACCAGTTCGCGCACGCCATTGCGGATATATTCCACGGCATAGTTCCGGTTGGCCTTGGCAAGGCGTTCCGCGTTCCATTCCCCGGGCGGCGGCTCGGGCTGTTTCGCCGGATCGAAAGGCGGCGGACGCTCATCCGGCGCAAAGACGAGGCGTTCGTCTTCGGTGAGGTCGTGATCATATTCCCGGAAATAGCCACAGAGGCCGAACTGGCCGGTCATGTCCTCCGACACGCACACAAAGCCAAGCCGCGGATTGCCAAGCGACACGCCATTCTGGCCATACCAGCCGCGCAGGAACCCCCGGCTCGCCTCCACCGGCACACCGCAAATCACCGCGCCGTCATACATCCAGCGCGGATACCGGAAGCGGACCCAGGCCTTCGTGTCGCTCTCTTCCATGTATTCGACGGCCACGCCGCCGACGCCATTGGACAGGACGTGATATTTCGCACACGCCACAGCATCCGGCAGGCCGTCGAGCCCCAGTTTGCGGAAGCTTGAGAGGAACTTGTCCTCATGCTGGCGGCGGAACAGGCGGAACATCCAGTCGCCGACAACTTCCGGCCCTTCGCGCGTGGCGACCATCAGCTCAAGGCCCAGCAGGTACTGGTGATGCAGTTCGGCCTGCGCCTCGATCGCGGGAATATTCAGCGTCATGTCCCTACCCCGCTTCTGCCACGGCATTCAGGGTCTTGCTGCCGGCACCTTCGATCTTCCGTTGGCGAAGCATGTTCAGGAACATGCCGAACCCGACCCTCAGCATGATCAGGATCAACACGCCCATCAGCGGCTGTCCGAACGCCAGCATCAGGCCTGCGCCGAGGATGATCGCCACGTGCAGCGTCACGATCCGGCCATAAGGCGCGAACATTTCCACGGGCAGCTGCGTGTTCCGGAAGTCGCCGCGCCCGATGAAATCGACAAGGTAAAAGAGGGTGTTGACGAGGATGATCGCCCCCACGAACCAAAGCATGTAGGGCCCGGTGCCGAGCGCCCAGTCGATCAGCGTCTGCATGCCGCTGACCCCTGGCGCGGCATGTCCGACATCGCCGCCCGCAAAGGCGCTCAGGAAGATGCCGTGGCCGAAGCAGAACATGCCGTAATGTACGGTGAAAAACGGGACCATGAACAGCGCGATGGGAATGTTGAGCAGATTGGCGGCAATCGTGCCCAGCATGCGCAGGACGGTGAACGCCCCAATGACCAGGTTTTCCAGCCAGTAGAGCGCGACCAGAGGCACAGCTTTCCAGCCGAAGAACACCACGGCGATCACAGGCAGCAGATCGACCAGCAGGGTCAGCCAGGCCATCGGATCACGATAGGCCCGGGCAAACAGGTCAGGATCGAAAAAGCGGTTCATTCCGGTTTGTTCGTCATCTGTCAGCTGCCCGGATTATAGGCCGGAAACTCGAACGGATTGCGCGGTGCAAGCCCTTTGGACCCTCTCGGATTGTTGTAGTTGCCGGTCAGGATTTCAAAATGGAGATGAATGGCGGTCGCATTGCCGGATTGGCCCATCATGCCGATCTGCTGGCCGAAGCCCACTTCGGAACCGGCACGTATCCCGTCTGCAAAGTAAGCGAGATGGGCGTAGCGGGTGTAGACGCCGCCGCCATGGTCGATCAGGATCATGTTTCCGTAGCCGGTTGAAACCCGCGCTTCGAGGATACGCCCCGGAGCCGCCGCATAGATCGGCCCGGCCGGAATGGATTGCAGGTCGATCCCGTCATGGCGCCTGGCAGAGCGAATGCCGAACCCGGATGACAGGCAGACATCGTTCGAGGGCGCGGTCGCCATGACGACAGAGCCCACGACGATGATCGGCTTGTAGTCGACCACCCAGAAATCCTTGTCCATGGGCGGCGCGTTGGTGACGTAAATGCCCCCGCAGGACCGGAGGTAGGCATTCGGCTGGAAGCTGCCCTGCGCGGCGGAGACCTGCGGCGGGCCTGGCGGCGGCGTATAAGTCCGCACCCGAGTGGGGGCTGGCGATGATGCACAGCCAGCAAGGAAGACCAGTGTGAGTGCAGCCCCCAGCAGCTGCCTCATGCGTGAACTTTCGCGCGTTTCATGCCCTTCTCGATCTCCTTCTGCAGGTCGCGGCAATAGAGGTTGAAGTCCACCTGCATGCGGTGGCGCGGGCTGTCATAGAAGTGCCCGAGGTGCTCTTTCTCGTCTGCGACCGTGATGCGCTCCATTTCGGCAGCATCGGGGAAAGCGTACTCGCCATCAAGGGCGGCGGCCACCAGTTTGGACTGCTGCTCGGCAAAATTCACAAGCGTCGGCAGGGGCTGGGCAAGGCCCAGGAAGAAGATCGTCTCCCGTCCCGGTTTCACCATGCGTTTGTACAGCGGGAAGACATTTTCCTTCGGCGTCAGGTCATCCTGCTTGAGGAACGGGAAGGTCACATTATAGCCAGTCGCCCAGATGATCGCGTCGACCTTTTCGCGCGTGCCATCGGTGAAGACGACGCCGTCGCCATCCAGCTTTTCGATGCCGGGTTTCGGCGTGATGTCGCCGCAGCCAACACGGGTCAGGAACTCCCCCGATACGGAGGGGTGGCCCTCCAGCGGCTCATGGTCCGGCTTCGGCAAGCCATAGTCTTCCATCATGCCGATGGTTTTCTTGATCTTGGCGCGGGCGAGCTTGCGACCGAGGCTGGACGGCATCCAGGACGGCAGCACCGCCTTGTCGGCCGGTTTGCCGTCCATGTATTTCGGCATCACCCAGACACCACGGCGCATGGAGATGAACAGTTTCTCCGCCAGCGGACGCTGGGACAGTTCCGACGAGATATCCATCGCGGAGTTTCCGGCCCCGACGATCATCACGCGCTTGCCGCGGAAGTCATAGGGCTCGAACGGGTCAGTGTAGTTGTGGGAATGAACCTGGTAACCATCGAAATGCCCGGGATAGGTCGGCGTGCGCGGGTCCCAGTGGTGGCCATTGGCGACCACGACGGCATCATATTCGCGCGTCTCCCCGGTCGACAGCGTCACTTTCCAGCGGCCGCCCGGCAGGTCCTCGACATTGGTCACCGCCGTGTTGAAAGTGATCGTCTCGCGCAGGCCGAAATGGTCCACATAGTCATGGAAATACTGCAACAGCTGGGCGTGATGCGGGAAATCCGGCCAGTCCTCCGGAACGGGATAATCCTCAAAGGCCAGGCGCCATTTGGACGTGTCGATGTGCAGCGACTGATAGCAGGACGAGGCCCCATTGGGGTTCTTGTAGTACCAGTTCCCGCCGATATCGTCCGACATTTCGAAACAATCATAAGGCAGGCCCCGGTCTTTCAAGCGTTTGGCCATTGTAAAGCCCGAACATCCTGCACCAATGATGCAGGTCTTCGGTTTGCCCGTTCCCTCGAATGCCATAGCTTCCTCCTGACCTGCGGTCATGTGTATGTTCTTTTCTGCCCGGATGTTATCCGAGGCGAAAGGCAGGTCAAATGAATGAGGCCCCAGATGGAAGATGACGCGACGCCAACTGCCGAACCCTGGCAGGTCATGGGAGAAAACCTGGAAATCATGACCGGCGGCATCCCTTGGGGACGCCGGATGAGTTTCCGCGTCACCAAGCTGGAAAAAGGCCACGTCTGGGGCGTTCAGCCCTGGAAAGAACGCCTTGTCGGCGATCCGGACACAGGCGTGATCCATGGCGGCGTGCTGACCTCATTCCTCGACAACCTCTGCGGCATGGCGGCGAGTTCCGCGCTCGACAAGGCCCGCTTCGTTTCCACGCTGGACTTACGTATCGACTATATGCGCGCGGCCGAACCGCACCGGGAAATCCTCGGTGAGGCGGAATGCTACCACATCACCCGCAGTGTCTGCTTCACCCGTGCCTGGGCCTATCACGAGAGCCGGGACAAGGTGATCGCCACCGCGGCAGGTGCCTTCGCCATCAACAAGCCGCGCTCGGTTGAATCGCTGAGGAAATCTTGATGGCTGACGAACACCTCCCCACCCGCGGCGAACAGGTACAGGCCTTCCTGGCCCGGACCCCGATCGCGCAGGAAATCGGCATGCGTTGCGAAGTCATGGGCGACGAGATGACAGCGGTCATGCCGTTCCAGCAGAAACTGATCGGCAATTTCACGATTCAGGCCCTGCACGGCGGCGCCATTGCCACCTTCCTGGAGCTGACCGCCATGGCACAGGTCTACCTCGTGACCGAGCACCTGGAACGCCCGCCCCGGCCGATCAACATCACGATCGACTATCTCCGCCAGGGCCACGCCAAGGACACGTTTGCCCGCGCAACCATCACCAAGATGGGCCGGCGCATGTGCTCGGTCCGGGCCGAGGCCTGGCAGGACGAGCGGTCAAAACCGGTCACCAGCCTTCTGGCGCATTTCAAGGTGGGCGGCGACTGAGGGGGTCGATAAACGCCCCCGCCAGACACTCAAGAACACCCTCTACAGACCTTCTATAGACCCTCTATACGGCGCGTCTTTTACGGAAAAGCGCGTGTCAGGGTCTTGTTCCATTCAAGGTCTGCGTTCCAGTTGGCATCGTTCTCTTCCATCAGTGCGAGGCGGACGATGATCAGATCCCGGCCCGGCGCGATCCAGATTGTCTGGCCTTCATGTCCCTGGGCATAGAACGCGCCTTCGCCGCCGGGGACCAGCCAGAAGCCCGCGCCATAGAAATCAATTGCCGCGTCCGGCGGCGGTGTGCGGGTCATATCAACCCAGCCTTCCGGTAACAGACGCTCGCCTTCCCACACTCCGTCACGCAGGTAGAGCAGGCCGAATTTCGCATAGTCCCGCGCCGTGGCCCAGACATGCGACCCGCCGAGATAGGTGCCGGCGAGATCAAACTCCGGCTGGGCGTCCATGCCGAGCGGATCGAACAGGACCTGACGGATCCATGCCGTCATGGGTACATCTGCGGGCGGGCAGGCGCTATCCGGCGCCCCGGCCTCCGGCGCAGCCTCCACCAGCGCAGTTGAGCACCGGCTCTCGATCCCGATCAGCCCCTGAAGGGCCCGGCCAACAAGACTGAAACTTGCGGTCGAATAGTTCCAGTGCGTGCCGGGGTCATACTTCAGCGGGAAATGCTCGCGGATATATTCGATCACATCGAACTGCCCTGCCCCGTACATCATCCGGGCCACATCATTGTCCTCGAGGATGTCGGACTCGAATTCGAGATAGTCCAGCCCGTCCGTCATGGTCATCCATTGATGCCATGTAATGGCCGCACGCGGATCATCCGTGTCGAACAGGCCTGGCATGGGCGCGTCGATATCGTCGATCAGGCCGAGTTGGCTGGCACGCCCCACCAGTGCCGATGTCACCGACTTGGCGAGGCTCCACGACATCTGCCTTGTCTCCGGACCAAAGCCATCCCGGTAGACCTCGGCCACGAGTTTCCCGCGATGGATGATGACGACGGCCCGTGTCTCGCCGCCAAGGTCACCGCGTCCGCCAACCATCGCGATGTCGAGCAGTTCGTGCACCCTGTCGGCTGCTTCTGGTGGAAGGTCGCCCGTTTCCCAGCCCCGGGTCGGCCAGGCCACCCCCTCCGGCTGGGCCGGCAGCGGCACCAGCGCGTGATCCTGAGCCTGTGCCGAAGCCAGCGGCGCCAGAACGAACATAAAGCAGAAGAGGAATATGTTGCGCACCATGGCGCCTATCTCCTATTGTCCTACTCCGGACATAGGGGAAAAAAGTGAAGAACGTCAAAGCACTTCTGGTCGCAACTGGGATTATTTCGCTCGCAACCGCAGCGGGAATAGCTTTTTACCCCAACCAGCAGGTAGCGCATGCGGACGAACTCGCGCATGCGGAGATTCTGGTCTCGCTGGGTGCCAAGCAGGTCTGTTCCTGCCTTCATGTCGCCGGACGGGAAATGGAGAGCTGCCAGGGTGACTTCACCTTCGACATGACCGGTATAACCTATACGGACGAAAACAATATAACCCGCGCGTCGTCGCATGACGGCCAGGTCAGTGCGCAGGCGAAGTTCACGCCGGGCCTTGGCTGCACATTGGTCAAACCATGAAACGCGCCCTGGCCGCCACGCTCCTGCTGGGGGCCTGCACTGCAGCGCCGGACATGGACAGCGGGCATCCGCTCGGCTGGATCAGCGGCTGTTGGGAAAATGCCGATGGAGACTATCGCGAAGTCTGGTCCGCGCCGGATCATGGCTACCTGTTCGGTTACGCCCTGGCCCTGAAGGGAGATGCGGTCACCTTTTTCGAACAATCGCGTATCGATCCCGGCGCCGCCTATACATTCAATGCCTATCCGGCCGGCAAGGGCCCTGCCCGCTTCACCGAAGTCGAACGCGGTGCGGCGCATATCGTCTTCGCAGACGCGGACCATGATTACCCCCAGCGCATCCGCTATGCGCGCGAGGGCAACCGGATGACGGCGGAAATTTCCCTGCTGGATGGCTCAAAGGGCCAGGGCTTCGCGTTCCGCGCTTGCCAGAATTAAGGGCCGGGACTGACCGTCAGTCGCCGAAACGCTGAATGTCCGCCGGTTCCCCGCCAAACAGGTCTGCATATTCCGGCTTCAACAAATCATGGAAATCCGCCTGCGGCAGGGTGATGTGATACGCCCCTTCCGCATACGAACCGATTTCATAAGGGGCATAGTGCAGGACGAGACCGCCCAGCTTGCCCTCTTCCGTGGACGCGGCCAGGCTGACCTCTCCGGCAAACAGGTTTGACCCGGCGAGAGCGTCTTCCGCCTCACCGCGAAACGTCTCCCGGTTGTCAGGCGACCCGCTGCGCGCTGCCTTGGCGGAGGCGATGCCGTCGAACACATCCGGCGCAAGGGCGCTGGCTGCGGCTTCCTTGTCGGTGAACAAGTCTCCGGCCTGCAGCCTGTCCCCGGTCGCCGTATCGTAGATGCGGGCATCGGTCATGTAATTGCCGTGCGCGCCGCCGGTAAAGGTGAAGATGAAGCCTTCCAGCCCCGCCAGCGATCCCGCCGCGCCCGTCACGCGCCAGTCGATCTTCAGGCCGTAGGGCCGGAAATATTCCGGATCGGCCTCTTTGTAGGCCAGCGCATCCTGCTGCATCACCTCGATCCGGCTGTTCGCGTCTTCGATGAGGTCTGCCGCGATGGCAGGATCGAATGCGAAAATCGCCTCCTCGAAGCGGGCGTCGGCCTTCAGCACGTCATTATCCACCAGCAGAAAGCGCGGCATGTCCGCGGTGCTGGCCACCTGCGGATCGGCCGCCGCGTCGTCTGTTCCGGCCAGCTGGACGGTCGCGCCGGGCATTTCAGCGGTGTCGCCCGCCTGTCCGCAGGCACCGGGAACGGTCGCCGTCAAAAGGGCGGCGGACAGGAACAGGGCGTGTTTCATCGGTCTATCCCTACAGGCTGAGCAGTTCGGCGTCACCGCCCTGTGCCGTGATATTCACCGTCAGCGCCCTTTCTGCGGCGAAGCGGTGAAGATAATGCGGCCCGCCCGCCTTGGGCCCGGTGCCGGAAAGCCCTTCCCCGCCGAAGGGCTGGACCCCCACCACGGCCCCGGTCATCGACCGGTTCACATAGGTGTTGCCCACCGGACAGGCGGCCCGGACCTCCTTGTAGAAGCTGTCGAGGCGCGAATGCACGCCCAGCGTCAGGCCATAGCCCTTGGCGTGGAGTTTGCCGCCGACTTCGTCAATGTCGTCCGGATCGTAGCGGATCACATGGAGGATCGGGCCGAACTTCTCTTCCGTAATCTGATCGAGCGAGGAAATCTCGACCAGGGCCGGGCCGAAGCCATACCCCTCCTGTCCGATGATCCCGGCGTCGACCTGGTGCAGCACTTTCGCGCGCGATTTCATGTCCTTGAGGTGTTCCTGCAGCATGCTGCGGGCCTCTTCGTCGATGACCGGGCCGATATCCGTTTCGGGCAAGGCCGGGTCGCCCAGCTTCAGCTGATCCATCGCGCCTTTCAGGCCTTCGATCAGATGGTCGGCGGTGGCCTTCGGCAGGAAGGCGACGCGCAGCGCCGAACAGCGCTGGCCAGCCGATCCGAAGGCGGAAAGGATCATGTCGTCCAGCACCTGCTCGCGCAGGGCGGTCGTGTCGACAAACAGACCGTTCAGGCCGCCGGTCTCCGCGATCAGCGGAATGATCGGGCCGTCGCGTTCCGCCAGCGTGCGGTTGATCATGCGGGCGGTATTCGTGCCGCCGGTAAAGCAGACACCGGATATCCGGGGATCGGATGTCAGCTTCGCGCCCACCGTCTCGCCCTTGCCGGGCAGCAGGTGCAGCGCGTCGACCGGCAGGCCGGCCTTGTGGAACAGTTTCACCGCCTCGAACGCGATCAGCGGCGATTGCTCGGCCGGCTTGGCAACAACCGTGTTGCCGGCCGCCAGCGCCGCCGCGAGCTGGCCGGTGAAGATGGCCAGCGGGAAATTCCACGGACTGATACAGCAGAACACGCCCCGGCCGTGCAGGGACAGGTGATTGGTCTCCCCCGTCGGTCCCGGCAGGCGCATGGGGGCTGCGAAATCCTTCTCCGCCCCCATCGCGTAGTAGCGCAGGAAGTCGACCGCTTCGCGCACTTCGGCGATGCCGTCATTCAGCGTCTTGCCGGTCTCCCGCGCCATCAGGGCGATGAGGCGGGACATGTTGTCTTCCAGCGCTTCGGCCATGGCGCGCAGATGGCTCGCGCGCTGCGGCCCGCCCAGCTTGTCCCAGTCCGGCTGGAATTTGACGGCGGCATCAAGGGCGCGGTCCATCGCCGCTTCGCTTGCTTCCTTGCAGGCACCCAGAACCGTCTCCGTATGGAAGGGCACGCGGCAAAGCTCTCCCCCGCCCGTCTCCGGCTTGCCGGACACGATGGCGCCTGCCGCAATGGCCGGGCTGTCGCGGAAGACACGGATCGCTGCAGCGATATCGTCGCGGACATTCTGTTGCGACAGGTCCATGCCGGACGAGTTGCGGCGCTCCGGCCCGTAAAGGCGTGGCGGTGTTGGAATGCGCGGATGGCGGCGCGGCCCGGCTTCCACCTTGGTGATCGGATCAGCGACGACCTGTTCGGCCGGTACGTCCGGATCGAGGAAGGAGTGCACGAAACTGGTATTGGCGCCATTCTCCAGCAGGCGGCGGACAAGATAGGGCAGCAGGTCCTTGTGCGCCCCGACCGGTGCATAGACCCGCACCCGCTTGCCAGCCTTCGCCGCGCCATACAGCGCCTCACCCATGCCGTGCAGGCGCTGGAATTCAAACTTCGTCACGCCCATGGAGTCCGCCATCAGGTCCACCGTGGCCAGCGTGTGGGCATTGTGGGTCGCAAATTGCGGATAGAGCACCGGGCTCGCCTCCAGCAATTGCTTCGCGCAGGCGAGATAGTGAAAGTCCGTACCCTGTTTGGTGGTGAAGACCGGGAAGTTCGGGAAGCCCTCGACCTGGGCGTGCTTGATCTCGCTGTCCCAGTAGGCGCCCTTCACAAGGCGCACCATGAAGCGCTGGCGCGTATCGCCTGCCAGCTGCTTCAGTTTCTCGATCACGCCGCGGGCGCGTTTCTGGTAGGCCTGAACGGCAATGCCGAGCCCGGTCCAGTCTTTCAGCGACGGTTCACGCGCCAGGCTTTCGAACAGCTTCAGGGACAGCACCAGCCGGTCCGCTTCCTCCGCATCGAGACAAAGACCGATATTCGCCTTGGCCGCCTGCTGGCAGAGGCCGAGCAGGCCGGGATAGATCTCGGCCAGAACGCGGTCTTCATTCACCGCCTCGAACCGCGGGTGAAGCGCAGACAGTTTCACCGACACGCCATTGGACGCTTCCGGCGGGGCCGATTTGTCCTTGCTGGCGGCGACCTGTTCGATCGCGCTCTGATAGGCCTTGAGGTATCGTTCGGCGTCGGCGGTGGTGCGGGCGCCCTCCCCCAGCATGTCGAAGCTGAAATGTGCGGCATCGCCCTGGCGCACCATGCGGCCGCCGCGCTTCAGCGCGTCCTTCACACTCCGGCCAAGGACGAATTGCTCGCCCATGATCCGCATCGCCTGCATCATGGCCGCGCGGATCACCGGCTCGCCGCTTTCCCGCACAAGGCCGGAAACGAATTGCCCCGGTCCCTTCTTGGCCGCCGCCGGCACGCCGATCACGCGGCCCGTCAACATCAATCCCCAAGTGGAGGCATTGACCAGCCAGGATTCCGACTGGCCCTGATGGGCGCCCCAATTGCCGGAACGGATCTTCTCGGCGATCAGGTCGTCGCGTGTTTCAGCATCCGGCACACGCAGCAGTGCTTCGGCAAGGCACATGAGGGCGAGCCCCTCGGCGTTGGACAGGCCAAACTCCTCAAGGAAGCTTTCCATCATCCCCTTGCGCCGTCCCGTCGCCCGCGCCGTTTCAACAAGGTCCAGCGCACGCCGCATCGCCGACTGGCGAAGATCGTCACTGACCGGCGTCTCTTTCAGAAGCTCTTCCAGCAGGGCTTCTTCATCGACGAACTTGTTTGAATCGAGCGCATCCCAGACATACTGGGTTGTGACGAGTGTATCGGCCATATGGGGTTCCGTTTGTTGCCAAATGATAAGGGTGACCTTCCATGTGGCGTGCCAGCCCCGTGCGCGTCAATGGCGGGCACTGAGGACTTACGCTGGATTTTACGGAAAACCGGTAATGACGGCCTAGTGCATCATTGGCTGGCAGCCAGCCTGTTCGTGGCGCACGAATTCGACCCTGTTGCGGCCATTGTGCTTGGCGGCATAGAGCCTTTCGTCAGCCTTCCGGTAGAGGTCGCTGAAGGGCACCTGGCTGTCATAGGCAACGCCGCCGACACTGACGGACAATTCGTGCCGCGCGCCGCCGGGGCTGAAGTCCGCCGCGGCAACAGCCCTGCGGATCCGTTCTGCTGTTGCAGAGGCAAGCTCCGGGGACTGACCCGGAATGAAGACACAGAATTCCTCGCCGCCCAGACGGCCGACAAGGTCTGTCTCGCGGACGGCGGACCGGATCGTCCCGGCAATGAGCTTCAGCGCCTCGTCGCCCGTGACGTGCCCGAACCTGTCGTTCACGCGCTTGAAGTGGTCAACGTCGATCACCAGCAGGGCACCGCCCTGGTTCCTGCTTTCGGACTTTTCGGCTTCCTCGACCCGCTTCATGTAGCCATCGACCATCTCGGTGAAGGCCCGGCGGTTCAGAAGGGTTGTCAGGCTGTCGGTCGATGCGACCGTCATCAGCTCCGTGTGTGCCACGGCCAGCTGCTGCATCTTGCTGAGTAGTATGTAGAAAAATGGCGGCGCCAGGAGGAGCGGGATGACCAGATTATTGAACGGGTCCTTGCCCCAATTCCAGCCGCCACTGGAAAAATTGTAGCTGTCGAACGCGAAGGCAAATGCGATGCAGACGGCCGTGCCGATGGCCGTGAAGGCCCAGACACGGGCGCGGCCCCTGGCCGACCAGTCAATTCTCAACTGAGGGTGCACCCGGCTCATCATGCGAGAATGCACGGATATTACTTAAAAATTCGCTGATGTAGAATATTTTATCCGCCGTCACGGCAAATCCGGGCAGGCTGTCCGCGCTGACGGCCTGCGCTGCGGGGTTGCGGCCTGTACAGATATCGCCACAAGAGGCACCGGAAGGCGAAGGAGATTCAGGCCTTTACCATACCGCCCAAGCCCGCCATGTTGCGCGCGGCTGCGTGGCATCGATGGGAGTCCACATGCGGATCATGCTCGTGACAGACGCCTGGGACCCTCAGGTCAACGGCGTCGTGCGCACCATGAAGCGCGTCATCGCCGAATCCGAGGCGATGGGCCATGAATGGGAAATTGTGCACCCCGGACAGGGATTCCTGACCACCCCTCTTCCGACCTATCCGGAAATCAAGCTCGCCCTGTTCGCGCGCGGCGAAATCGAAGAGCGGTTCAACGAATTCGAGCCGGACGCGGTCCACATCGCGACCGAAGGGACGCTCGGCATGGCGGGCCGAGCCATGTGCCTGAAGATCAAACACCCCTTCTCGACCGCCTATCACACGCGCTTCCCGGAATATGTCAGCGCCCGCCTGCCGATCCCGCTGTCCTGGGGCTACAATTTCGTACGCTGGTTCCACAAATATTCTGGCAAGGTGATGGTGCCGACGCCCTCCATGGTGGAGGAACTCCGGGCCAAGAAATTCATCAACCTCGTCGCCTGGGGCCGGGGCGTGGATACAGACCTCTTCCACCCGTCCCGCCGGATAGAGGAAGGCCAGCCGGGCGACCCGTTCGAGGGCCTGCAGCGCCCGATCTTCCTGAATGTCGGCCGCGTGGCTGTGGAAAAGAATATCGAAGCCTTTGCCGAACTGGACCTGCCGGGCACAAAGGTGATCGTCGGCGACGGGCCCCAGCGCGAGGAACTCCAGAAGCGCTATCCGGACGTGAAATTCCTTGGCGCGCGGTTCAATGAAGATCTCGCAACCGTCTATGCCAGCGCCGACGTTTTCGTCTTCCCCAGCCTGACTGACACGTTCGGCCTGGTCGTTCTGGAAGCCATGTCCTCCGGCACACCGGTTGCCGCCTTCGATGCCACCGGCCCGCGTGATGTCATCCCGGGCTCGAATGCCGGGACGGTCACACCGGTCGGCGGGGACCTCGCGGCCGGCGCGGTCGCCTGCCTCGAGCTCGACCGGGACACCTGCCGGAAATATGCCGAAGGCTACAGCTGGCGGGCCTGCGCCGAGGCGTTCATCGAGAACCTCCAGCCCCTTCCGGCTCCGGCCCGGAAACGTTTCTGGCAGAAGATCCGCCTGCGGCGGCGCAAGAAACCGCTGGAACTTGTGATCCCGCCGCTGCTGGACCTCAGCCCGAAGCCCAGGAAAGGCCCGGACACGCCGGATGGACCTGACGAAAAGTCCTGATCAGTCCGCGCCGTCTTCCGGCGCCACTTTCAGCTGCGCCGCCCGCACCTGCTCTGCCGCGCGATCTTCATCGGTCAGAGGGATCAGGCCCTTGTCCAGCAGGTAACCATCGGGGCCCATCGCGCCATCCGACACGAATTCCTGCACAAATTCGGCAATACCGGGCACGAAGCCCAGATTCTCCCGCTTCACATAAATGAACAGCATGCGGGAAAGGCCATAGTCGCCATCCTTGATGTGCACGAAATCCGGTGGAACCCCCGACAGCAGACCGGCTTTCACGCGGTCTGAATTCTGTTCCAGGAAGGAAAAGCCGAGAATGCCGATCGCGGTGGGTGTCTTTGTCAGCGCCTGGACCACTGCCGCGTCGTTCTCGCCGAAATCGATCCAGGCCCCATCGGTGCGGATCGTCCGGGCCCGTTGCAGGAAGGTGGTTTCGTCCGCATCGCGCAAGGCCGCCATCTGCGGGTCCTCCAGCGCGCCATGCTCCATGCCCAGCTCGACAAAGGCATCGCGCGTGCCGGAAGTCGGCGGCGGCCCGAAGACGAGGATCGGCTCATCCGGGAGGGAGGGGCTCACCTCGTTCCAGGATTTGTAGGGATTGGGCACGAACCCGCCCTGCCCGTCCGGCAGGTCCATGGCGAGAGCGCGATAAAGCTCCGCCTTGGTAATATCGAAATCCGGCCCCGCCTTGGAATTGGCGATGACGATGCCATCATACCCGACACGGATTTCGGCAGGATCGTTGACGCCGTTCGCGGCGCACAGCGCCAGCTCTCCGCTCTTGATCGGACGCGAGGCATCCGAGATCGACGGCCGCGACGGTCCTGTCCCCAAGCAGAATGCCTTGAACCCACCCCCCGTGCCGGTCGTTTCGACCACGGGCGTCGGCCATTCGGTGACCGCACCGAACTGTTCGGCAACCGCCGTGGCAAAGGGCGAGACCGTGGAGGAGCCGACGATCTTGATCTTCTCCACATCAATGCCGGTGATAGCGGGCGTCACGATCCGGTCGCCCACTTCCAGTTCGGACAGATCCGTGCGCCCGCACGCCGCCGACAGCAGCAAGGCCGCCGCAGCAAGGATAGGCGCAAAGGCCGGAGGAAGTGCGCGTGTCATGCCGAATGCTTTCCCAGTTGCGCCTGCATCTATCCGGAATCCGGGGCGACGCCAAACATCGTAGGGCTTCTTCAATAACTGCTACAGGCCGCGTCGAAGAAGGTTTCGTGAAAAAATTCAGTTCGCGCAAAAAAATCCCCTTGCGTGCGTGAACAGAGTCCCCTACATGCCCCCTCGAAATATAGAGATGTGGCGGACACTCTGCGCTAACCCACTCGGTGGGGGCCCCCGTACTAACGCCCAAAGCTGGTTAAAAGCCCTTTGGAGGTTAGGTGTCATGCACTCCTATGCTACCCCGACACATATTGTTCGCGAGATCCAGCCGGACGTCCCTGTCTGGTGCTTTCGTCCGGAACGCGTCACCGCGTCGGCGAAATGGTTCCGTGAGTCGTTCTCTGCCGAGCCGTTCTATGCCGTGAAGGCAAACCCCGGCGTGCACGTGCTGGACGCCCTCTGGGCTGGCGGCGTGCACAGCTTCGACTGCGCCTCCGACACCGAAGTCGAACTGATCCGTACCCGGTTCCCGGAAGCCCGCATCGCGTTCCTGCACCCGGTGAAGAACCGCCGGGCGATTGCCCGCGCCTACAAGGAATTCGGCGTCCGCATCTTCGTCACCGACACGATGGAAGAGCTGAACAAGATTCTTGAGGAAACCGGCTACGCCAAGGACCTGACCATCATCGTGCGCGTTGCGGTCTCCTGCGACGGCGCCGCCCTGCCGCTGGCCGGCAAGTTCGGCGCGAGCGCAGACGACGCCGCAGAGATCCTGCGCGAAGCCCGCCGCTATGCGGACGAGCTGGGCGTGTCGTTCCATGTCGGCAGCCAGGCCCTGAAGCCGACGGCATGGGCCACCGCCATGGCAGACGTTTCGCGCATCATCATCTCGGCCGCTGTCACGGTCGACATCGTGGATGTCGGCGGCGGCTTTCCGTCCGTATACGCCGATGGCGCCCCGCCGGCGCTCGAATCCTATGCCGCAATGGTCGAAGCCTCGTTCGAGAACATGTACGTTCTCGAAAACGCAGACCTGTGGTGCGAGCCGGGCCGCGCGCTGGTCGCCGAATCCGAAAGCCTGCTGTGCCGCATCGAACTGTCGAAAAACGGTGCACTGTACATCAATGACGGCTCCTATGGCGCCCTCTACGATGCCGTGCACGAGCAATGGAAATTCCCAAAGCGCGCGATTGCCGGCGACGGCCGCAAGCTGCACGGCATGGAAGCCTATCGCGTCTACGGCCCAACCTGCGATTCAACCGACAAGTTCCCGGACGAGATCATGCTGCCGGCCGGCCTGTCCGAAGGCGACTATATCGAGTTCGGCAACCTCGGGGCCTATGGCCGCGCCATGTCCAGCCGCTTCAACGGCTTCGGCGAAACCGAAGTGGTGGAAGTGCAGGACGCGCCGTGGCCGAGCCTTTACGGGTCTGTCGGTGCAGAAGTCGTGTCCATCGGGTCGATGGCGACCCGCTGAAGCTCTGGAAAACCGTATCGCCTGAGGACGAGGGCGAGATCCGCCTCGTCCTCTGGTTCGCTGGTCAGATAGGCGTGCCCGCCAATGCCGCGTGCCTCGGTCTCAACCGGCAGCACACGGATCGTCTGGCGCGCGATGGCGGCGCCTGAATCGACATAGCTGACAGACTGGGGGGCGCTGGCGATCAGCTGGCCGCGCACGAGCGGAAAGTGCGTGCAGGCGAGCACGACCGTATCGATCTTCTCCCCGCCCGGCACATCGAACAGCGGTGCCTGCGCCTCTGCAAACCGGTCGATGGGAATGTCCTCACCGCGGGCATGCGCCTCGGCCAGGCGGACAAGCTCGATACTGCCATGCATGATGACATGCAGATGGCCGGCGAATGTCTCGATCAGTTCCGATGTATAGGCCCGGCGGATCGTGCCGGGGGTCGCCAGCAGGCCGATCGTACCGGTGCGGGTGAACTGGGCGGCGGGCTTGATCGCAGGCACCGTGCCGACGACCGGAATATCCAGCACCGCGCGCACGTCGGACAGCGCCAGCGTCGAGGCCGTATTGCAGGCGATGACGAACACGTCAGGGCGAACCCGGTCGCACAGCGCCTTTGCCACTTTCGGCAGGCGCTCGCGCAGGGCCTCGTCGGATTTGTCGCCATAAGGAAAGAAGCCGGAATCGGCGGCATAGTGCACGCCAAGCGCCGGGCCGAGCGCGCGGATCTCCTCCGCCACGGTGAGGCCCCCTACCCCGGAATCGAACACCAGCACCCGCCCGCGGGCGGGCGACGGAACGAAATTTCCAGGCAGCATCTCAGACATGATGAAAACCTAATCGCATTCGCGGGCGGCGAAAACGGGGCAGGATCCGGGGCGATTTTCAGGCCCAGCGCGCATCGATGCCATACCGGCCGGGTGCAATCCTGCCAGCTTCGACCGACATGCCCGCCTCACGGCAGATGATATCGGCGGCCGCAACGTCCCACAGGCCGCAGCCCCGCTCGACATATCCGCCCAGCCTGCCCAGCGCGGCGGATGCCAGAGAGAATACGGCGCAGCGGTAACGCACCACGGCATAACCCTGGTCGCGGAAGGTCTGCGCCCGCGCATCGGTCTCCGGCCCCGGCTCGAAGTCATTCTCTCCGAGCGCCATGATCTTTACCGGCCCGCGCGACGCGGCACGTGGCTGCGCGATCCGGTTCACGCGCAGCCCGGTGCCGCTTGCGGCCGACAGGAGCAAGCCCAGTTCCGGCAGCGCGATGGCCCCGAGCGCCGAACCGCCCTTCTCGATATATCCGGCGGAAATGCCCCAAAGCGGCAGACCGAGCAGGAAATTCGACGTGCCGTCGATCGGGTCGAGCGCCCAGCCGGTAATGCCTTCGCCGAGATCGCCGCCCATTTCCTCCCCGATGATACGCCCTTCCCCGAATTCCTCTGCCAGAGACCGGCGCAACATGGCTTCGACATCGAGGTCTGCGCTGGAGGCGAACTGCCCGGCTGACTTCTCGTCCACGACCAGCGCCTCGCGCCGGCGCGTCCAGGACAGGGCCAGGTCCGACGCCTCCTGCATGATGCGTTCAAGCGGTTCGAGCGCGGCAGTGCCGGAATCCACGGTGAAGCCTCCATCCTTGCGCGCAAGGGTTGCGCTTTGGCGTCATCTGACGGGCGCCACCCCTCCCTGACAAGGGCCGCCCGGCAAAGCCGCCGCCGCTTTGTTATTTTGAAAACCTGCCGGCCGATGCTTATCTGGACCAGAACCGCCTCCCGGATTGCCGGGAGCTCTGCAGGCTTTGCGCATGATCCTGATGAGATCCTTCTTCCTGGCAGGCCTTGCCCTGTTCTTTGCAGCCCAGCAGGCGCTTTGCGCCTGTGACGCGCCGCAAGCCCGGGCGCCGGTGGCCATGGAGATGGCGCACAGCATGCCGGCAGGACATGCCTGCGACGAAACCGGACCGGCGCATCACGACAAATCGGCTTGTCCCCATTGTGACGCTGACGCGGAACTGATCACGCAGGCCCCACAGGCCATGCCCGCGCCGGTCCTGCCCGTTGGCGCTGCTGCCGCAGTGATCGGTCCGGCCAATGCCCCGAAGGTCCTGGCCCCGCCCGCACGGCTGCTGAAATACAGGTTCTACCAGGCGTCCGGGCCGCCCCGGCTGACGCCGCTGCAACTGAAAACCCGCCTCCTGAATTGAGACCGGCCCGGCCGGGCGCGTTGTCGGCGCGCCCGCCCCGATGCCGCTTTCTCTCAATTCAGAAGGTTCTTTCCCATGTTCAGTCGAAGACTATTCCTGCAGGGTGCCGCCCTGACAGGCCTTTCGTCCCTGCTGCCTGCTGCCCTTTTGCCGGCCTGGGCGCGCAGTGCCAGCGATGGCAACACCGGCCTCTCCCCGGCCACTGCAACGGAGTTCAACCTGTCAATCGGGCGCTTCCCGGTTCGCATCGGCGGGCGTGGCGGCGAGGCGTTGGGCGTCAATGGCACGCTGCCCGCGCCGCTGATCCGGTTTCGTGAAGGCGACGAGATCACGCTCAACGTGACCAATACGCTGGAGGAAGATACCAGCGTCCACTGGCACGGCTTGCTTGTGCCCTTCCAGATGGACGGTGTGCCGGGCGTCACCTTTCCGGGCATCCGGCCGGGCGAGACATTCACGTACAAATATGCCGTGCCGCAATCGGGCACCTACTGGTACCATTCCCATTCCGGTCTGCAGGAGCAGGAAGGCCTCTACGGTCCGATCATCATCGACCCAAAACATCATGACCCGGTCACCTATGACCGGGAATATGTGCTGGTGCTTTCGGACTGGAGCTTCGAAAGCCCTTACCGCATCTTCGCGAAGCTGAAGAAGATGAGCGATGCCTACAATTACCAGCAACGCACGGTCGGCGACTTCCTGAAGGATGCGCAGGAAAAGGGCCTCGGCGCCGCCTGGGACGAGCGTGCGATGTGGGGCCAGATGCGCATGTCGCCGCGCGACATCGCAGACGTGACGGGGGCGACCTACCACTATCTGATCAATGGCCACTCCACCGCCGACAACTGGAACGGCATCTTCCGGCGCGGCGAGCGCGTGCGCCTGCGGATCATCAATGCCTCGGCGATGACGATTTTCAATGTCCGCCTGCCCGGCCTGCCGATGACCATCGTCGCCGCCGACGGCCTCAATGTGCAGCCACTGGAAGTCGATGAGTTCCAGATGGGTGTTGCCGAAACCTATGATGTGATCGTCGAGCCGAAGGATGATCAGGCCTACGCCTTCGTCGCCGAGAGCATCGACTGCTCAGGACAGGCGGTGGCGACCTTCGGGCCGAAGCCTGGCATGCGCGCCGAAGCCCCTGCCCTGCGCGGCGTGCCGACCCTGACCATGAAGGACATGGGCATGGATCATGGCGCTATGGGACATGACGATATGAAAATGGATTCCATGGACATGGCGGCAATGGATCATTCAGAGATGGATCATGCCGCAATGGGCCATGACATGGGCGGCATGTCTATGGATCACTCCGCACACGGCATGGTAGATGACGCCAGCTGGCCGGTGGAGAAAAAGGACATCAAACGCGGCCCCGGTGTCGCAAACGTCGCCATGATGCCGATGAGCCGCCTCGACGAGCCGGGCATCGGCCTCGAAGACGTGGCTCATCGCGTCATGCGGTATTCGCAGCTCCGCAGCCTGACCCGCAATCCGGACCTGCGCCCGCCGGGCCGGGAGATGGAGATCCACCTCACCTCCAACATGGAACGCTATATGTGGAGCTTCGACGGCGTGAAGTTCTCCGAAGTGACCGAGCCCATCATCTTCCATGAAGGCGAGCGCCTGCGGGTGACGCTGATCAACAACACGATGATGCCGCACCCGATCCACCTGCACGGCATGTTCTTCGACCTTGTGAACGGCGGCGGCGACCACAAGCCACGAAAGCACACCGTGATCGTGAAACCGGGCGAAAAGCTCTCCTTCGATGTCTCGGCTGACCATGTCGGCGACTGGGCCTTCCACTGCCACCTGCTTTACCACATGCATGCGGGCATGATGCAGGTCGTCTCCGTCCTGCCGTCAACGGACAAAAAAATGATGGATCACGAGCATATGGACCACGACATGATGGACCATTCCGCCATGGGTCATGACACGCATGGGGAGACGAAGTGATGCACAGGGTTATTCTTACCGCCCTCGCGACATGCGCCGTTGCAACAGGCGCCTCCGCACAAGCGCACGATCATCAGAAAGCAGCCTCATCTGAAAAACCCTGGTCGCAGGCCGATGCCTATTTCGACCCGGCAGAAGTGGACGCTGCCCGCGCGCATGTTCAGGCGCATTCCGGCGATACGCCCTTTGCCATGGTCCGGTTCGACCGGCTGGAAGCTCAGTCCTCGGATGGGGAAACCGTCGGCGTCTGGGATGCCGATGCCTGGTATGGCGGCGACATCAACAAGGTCTGGCTGAAAACCGAGGGCGAGTATTCTTTCGAGGACAACGACCTGGAGGACGCCGAAGTCCAGCTGCTCTGGTCCCGCGCCATTTCGCGATACTTCGACCTGCAGACCGGCGTGCGCTATGACTTCGAACCGAAGGGCCAGGCCCACGCGGTGCTCGGTATCCAGGGTCTCGCCCCCTACTGGTTCGAAGTGGACGGGGCCGCTTTCCTCAGCGGCTCAGGAGACCTGACCGCCAGTTTCGAAGCCGAATACGAGCTGTTGCTGACCAACCGGCTGATCCTCCAGCCCCGGCTGGAGGCGAATTTTTCGGCGCAGGACATTCCGGAAAAGGCGCTCGGCTCCGGCCTGACCGATCTGCAGGCGGGCTTGCGCCTGCGCTACGAGATCCGCCGCGAGGTCGCGCCCTATATCGGTGTGGAATACCAGAGCGCTTTCGGCAAAACGGCAGACCGGATCGAAGCCGACGGCGGAAAGGCTGACGACACGCGTTTCGTCATCGGCGTCCGAACCTGGTTCTGATTTCGCCAAAGCAGCATGCCAGGTGGCGCAGAACACCCTGTTTTAAAAAGAAAAGAGCCGTGACTTCGCCTTTGGCATGAGTCTTGTTGTGCATTGCAGCATTGAGGCGTACTGTTCAGGTCAGAAAAGGGATACAGGACTGATGGAATATTGGCTTATGCCCTGGCGCGCGACTTTGTCTGTTGCGGCCGCCACACTCGAAACCACGCTGGTCATGCAGAAAAGCCTCGCTGGCCTGACGGGGATGAGCGGCTTCGAACCGCTGGACGAAAACCGCCTGCGCGATGCCTTTCATGCAGCGGCCGACGTCAACCTGCGCCGCTGGGGCGATACGGCGGAAATGCTGCAGAACCTGCCGTCCTGGTACCGGGATCTCGGCCGTATGCCGGGCGACCTGATGACCGATTGGTTTGACGCGCATCACCGGTCGGCCACCGCAGACTAACGGGGCCGACTGATCCGGCCGCCGGCCTAGGCTGCGTCGGGCTTGCGGCGCATCGCCGGCAGCCAGACCCCAAAGGCAGACCCCTTCTCCATGACCGTTTCCACGGCCATGCCGCCGCGGTGGTGCGCCATGATGTGTTTCACAATGGCAAGCCCCAGACCGGTACCGGTGATCTTGCCGCCACGGCTCTGATCTGTCCGGTAGAAGCGTTCGCCCAGCCGCGGCAGGTGCTGGCGCTCAATGCCGGGGCCTTCATCTTCCACCCTCACCCAGATCGCCGGCTCGCCCGGACCCGGCCGGTTGACCGACTGCAGCAGGGTCATGCGCTCGCTGTCGTCCCATGCCTGGCCCGCCCTGGCGCGCGCGTCGACCGTATCGGCGGCAAAGCCATAGGTGACCCGCACCGTGCCGTCCTTGCGGCAGTATTTGATGGCGTTGGAAATCAGGTTCTCGACGACCTGGATCAGCTCATCCCGGTTGCCGATCACCGGCAATGGGGTGTCGATGCCTGACACGTCGAGCTCGACGCCGCGTTCATCGGCCAGCCCTTCCAGCGCAGCCGCGCCCGAGGCCATCACATCCTGCATGTCCACCTGGTCCCGCGGGGCCACCTGTTCGGACGACTCGATCCGCGACAATGACAGAAGGTCTGAAATCAGGCGCGACATGCGCTCGGACTCGACCGCCATGATGTCCAGGAACCGCCCCCAGCTTTCCGGGTCATCCTTTGCCGGGCCGCGCATCGTTTCGATAAATCCCGACAGGGCGGTCAGCGGCGTGCGCAATTCATGGCTGGCATTGGCGATGAAGTCTGACCGTGCGCGGGCGGCCCGGCGCAGCGGTGTCAGGTCTTCCAGCACGATCAGCACCCGGCCGGCATCCAGCGGGCGGGAGACGTGCGCGCGCCAGGTTTCATTCGGGCCGGCATCGACATCCACGGCCAGCGGCGCGTCAACCTTGGTATGAATTGCCTTGTCGATCGCGGAGAGGAGCGCCGGCGACCGGATCACCGTCGATGCGCGCGGGCGCACCCTGTTGTCGAGGCGCAGGATATCCTCCGCTTCGGCGTTGAAGGCGACGATGCGTTCGTCGAAATCGATTTCAAACGCCGGCAGCGGCAGGGCCTTCAGCGGGATCGAGGCCGTCGAAGGCCCCGGCACGATACTGTCCGGCGCTCCGTCCGTCACAGCGGAGGCCGGCAGGACGGTTGCCGATCCGACATAATAGGCCCAGGCCACGGCGCCCGCAGCGATCAAGGCGGCGGCGGCTTCGATGAAACCGATGGAGCCTGTGACCAGAAGCAGGACAAGCACCGCCGCGAAGCACGATATGAGCACGGCGAAGTCACGGACACGCAAGTTTGTTGCACGCCTTACGCCCTTTTCGGCGCCCTTATGGGTGGCAGTCAGCAGCGCTTCACTCATGCGGTTTCCCGGCGGGACCCTTCCACACACTTGTAGGTTTCAGGCGCTATCGCGACAGCGGGATTATGCCAAGCCCCCTGTGAAGGCAGAGCCTCCCTTGCGTCATACATTAAGTTACGTATAGTTATTGAAATTCGATAATTTCTCGTTGACAATCGACTAGTGCCCGCGTAACGCACTGCAAATACAGACAGGAGCAATGCCGTAGGCATGAAACGATCAATCCTCTTCGCAGGCACGGCATTTCTTGCGGCATGCACCTCTTCTCCGGCAAATCTTGGCCGCATGGCGGGCGAACGCATTGATTTCTTTGCGCAAGCCCCCGATGCGCCGGCGGAATGGAAGGCAAGCGGCGTCGCCGGAAAGGCGCCCAGAGGCGACTGGCTGAGCCAATTCGACGATCCGGTCATGACGTCCCTGGTGTCGGAGGCGCTGGAGAACAATCCGTCGTTGAAGTCCCGCGCCGCGACCATGCGCGCCGCCGAGGCCGCGACACGCTCGGCGCGCTCGGCCGGCCGGCCGAGTCTCGGCGCATCCCTGTCCGCCGGCGGCTCGTCCACGGGCGTCAAAACGGCAACCGGCACCAACCGGATCGATAGCGAACTTTACGGTGTCGGCCTCGACGCGAGCTGGGAGCTGGACCTGTGGGGCCGGATCGGCGCGTCCGTGAACGCCGCTGAGGCCGACTTTGCCGCATCCGAAGCCGATCTCGCCGCCGCGGAATTGTCGCTGGCCGCCCAGACCGCCATCGCCTGGATCAACCTGAACGAGGCACTGGCCCAGGAACGCGTGGCACAACTGACCTATGACGCGCGCGACCGCGTGCGCCTGCTGACGGAGCGCCGCTTCCAGCGCGGCCTGGTGGATGCGCTGGACGTGCGCACCGCCCGCTCGGCCCTGGCCAATGCCGAAGCCACGATCGCCACGCGCCGCCAGATTACCGGCGAGACCGCCCGGCGCCTCGAAATCCTGCTGGGCCGCTATCCGGCAGCGGAGATTGCCGCCTCGGCGGAAATTCCGGCCCTTGGCCCGCTGCAGCCGCAAGGCAACCCTGCCCTGCTGCTGTCGCGCCGCCCGGATATTGCCGCCTCCGAAGCCCGCATCGAAGCGGCTGGTATGCGGGCCGAGAGCGCCCGGTTGGCGATGCTCCCCTCCTTCGTCCTGACCGGCAGCCTGTCGACCAACGAAACGGACCTGGCCGACGCCTTTGACCCGGAGCTGATCGCAGCCCGCCTCGTCGCCAACCTGACCGCACCGATCTTCCGCGGCGGGCGCCTGGATGCGCAGCGCGATGCCGCTGTCGCACAGGCTGAAGCCGCGGTCGCGAACTATGCCAGCACAGCCCTGTCTGCCTGGGGCGAAGTCGAGAACGCCGTTGCCGCAGACCGCTACCTTGCCGACCAGGAAGAGGCTCAGGCCCGCGCGCTGGAAGAAGCGCGGTGGGCCGAGGAACTCGCCCTGCGTAAATATACAACCAGCGGCACACTGACGATCTTCAACCTGATCGACGCGCAAACGCGGCGCCTGACCGCTGAAAGCCAGCTGATCTCGGTGCGCGCCAGCCGCGCCACCAACCGCATTTCCTATAACATCGCCCTTGGCGGCGGCTTGCCGGTCCGGACTGCCTCGACCGAAACGACGCCCACCGAAGCCGCCGCAGAGTAAGCCCCAGGAGTTCCATCCATGGCCCGTGTCATCGCCATCGTCGCCCCTCTCGCCATCGTCGCCGCCCTCGGCGTCGGCGGAACCATCGTCCTGCAGCAGCTGAAGCCGGAACCGGAAAAGGCCGAGGACGTCCGGATTGGCCTCAATGTTTTTGCTGAAAAGGTCCGCCGCGGCGATCTTCAGATTACGGTCGAAGCACAGGGCGAAGTGCGGCCACGCCGTGAAATCGTGGTGGCACCGCAGATTTCCGGCCGCATTTCCTATGTCTCGCCCGACTTCATCGATGGCGGTTTCATCAAGAAAGGCCAGTTGCTGGTCCGCGTCGAAGCCGCCGACTATGAACTGGCCGTGGTGCGCGCCCGGTCCGGCGTGGCGTCTGCCGAACAGGGGCTGACCCGCGAGATCGCGGAAGCGGAACTCGCCGAGCAGGACATTGAGGACCTCGGCATCACCAATGTTTCGCCGCTGGCCCGGCGCGAACCGCAACTTGCGCAGGCCCGCGCCGCCCTCGACGCCGCCAAGGCACAGTTGAAAGACGCCGAACTGGCGCTCGAACGGACAGCCGTCTACGCCCCCTTCTCCGGCCGGGTGTGGGAGCGCGATGTCGATATCGGCCAGGTCGTCGCGACCGGCCAGTCACTCGGGCGCATCTTCGCCAATGATGTGGTGGAAGTTTCGCTGCCGCTCGACGATGAGGAAATGGGCCGGCTTGGCCTGCCGCTCGCCTTCGCCGCCAGCGACCAGGAACCCGGCCCGAAAGTCGACTTCACGGCCACGGTCGGCGGGATCGAACGGCACTGGACCGGCGAAGTCGTCCGGACGGCGGCCGCCGTGAACAGCCAGACCCGCCAGATCAATGTGATCGCCGAGCTGAAAGACCCCTACGGCAAGGGTGCCGATAATGGTGCCCCCATGGCGCCGGGCCTGTTCGTGAATGCCGTGATCGAAGGCAACACCATCCCCGATGTGCTGATCGCGCCTCGCGCCTCCATGCGCGGTGGCGACAAGATCTTCATTGGAAACGCCGACACAGGCACGCTGTCGATCCGCACCGTCGACCTGATCTATTCCGATCCGCACGGGGCCTATGTCCGTTCCGGCATCGATGAAGGCGAGTTCGCCATCACCTCCCCGATCCAGGCCGCGTTCGACGGCATGAACATCACTGTGATGGAGCGTCAGCCCGACGGCACCATCAAGACCTACGAACCGGTGGAAAACACATCGGACGAAGACAAGACAGAGGAAACAGCCATGCGCCTGACCAGCGCGAATGGAGCAACCGAATGAACGGCATCGTCGCCTGGTTCGCCCGCAACGCGGTTGCGGCGAACCTTCTCATGATCGTCTGCTTCGTTGGTGGCATCTTCGGATACACCGCAATGGAGCGGGAAATGTTCCCGGTCGGGACGTTCAATGGCGCGACCGTCTCGATGGCATGGCCAGGCGCGTCGCCGCAGGACATCGAGGAACAGATCGTCACGCGGATCGAGGAATCCGTGGCCGATCTCGACGGCATCAAGCGCATCACGTCGACCTCTTCGGAAGGGTTCGGTTCGGTCAATATCGAAGGCCAGAACGACATCGACATGATGCAGTTCCTGGACGAGGTGAAACTCCGCGTCGACCAGATCAACAACCTGCCGCAAGCCGCCTTTCAGCCGCAGGTGCGGCGATGGGAACAGCGCGGCCAGTTCATGGGCCTTGCCGTGCACGGCAAGGTCGATGGCCGGGAGCTGAAACGTCTCGGAGACCGGGTGCGCGATGACATCGCCCAATTGCCCGGCGGCGAACTTGCTGAACTGCAGGGCACGCTGGACGAGCAGGTGAACATCGAAGTCACCGAGGAATCCCTGCGCCGCTTCGGCCTCAGCTTCGGCGACGTGGCCAATGCTATCCGGCAATCCTCGCTGAACTCGTCCGGCGGACGGATCGAGTCATCTACCGGCGACGTGTCCATCACAACCCGCCAGCTGGCCGATACCAAGGACCAGTTCAACGACATCATCATCCGTCAGACGACCGAGCAAGGCACAGTCCGCGTGGAGGACGTTGCCGACGTCATCGACGGGTTCGTATCCGACAAGTTCAGCGCGCTCTATGGGGGGGAACCGACAGCCTTCGTCATGATCCCCGCGCCGGACAAGATGGATGTCGTGAAATACACCAAAGGCTTCCGCGACTATGTCGAGCGGGCCAACGATCCCAAGAGCGGGATCCTGCCCCAGGGCGTGAAGATCGATATCCTCTGGGACGATTCCGAGGCCTTCAATGACCGCATGCACCTGATCATGTCGTCTGCGCTGCAGGGTGCAGTGCTGGTGATGATCGTGCTGTTGCTGTTCCTCCGCCCGACGGTGGCCCTCTGGGTGACGGTCGGCATCATGACGGCGTTCGGCGGCGGCATCCTGATCCTGCCTTATCTCGGCGTGTCGTGGAACATCCTGTCGACCTTTGCCGTGCTGCTGGTGATCGGGGTGATCGTGGACGATGCCATCGTTGTGGGGGAAAACATCCACAAGGAAGTGGAAAGCGGCCGGCGCGAAGGCCTCGATGCCGCCATCGTTGGCACCCAGATGGTTCTGAAGCCGATCATCTTCGGCGTCCTGACAACGATCATTGCCTTCCTGCCCTGGGCGTTCCTCAGCGGGCCGGAACGGCAGTTCACCCAGCAGATCACATTCGTGGTCGTGGCCGCCCTCACCTTCTCCATCGTCGAGTGCATGCTGATCCTTCCGGCACACCTTGCGCACATGAAGAAGCAGAACTTTGACGGTGCCAGCGGGGCGTTGATGAAGATCCAGCGCCGGATCGCCGACAGCCTGCTTTGGTTTGCAAACCACATCTACAAGCCGATGCTCGAATTTGCGCTGCATTACCGCTACGCGACGACGGCACTCTTCTTCTGCCTGTTCTACCTGGCCTTCAGCCTGTCCAGCATGAAGTTCGTGCCGTTCCAGTTCATGCCGCAAATCGAGGCGGACCTGATCCAGGTACAGATCGAAATGCCGGACGGCACGCCGTATGACCGTCTGGTCCAGGTGCGCGACCAGCTTCAGGCCGGAATCGAGAAAAGCGAACAACAGTCGAAGGACGAACATCCCGAAATCAAGGATGGCCTGATCCGCGATGCGTCCGTGATTGCCTATGGCACGAACGTCCGCGCCTTTGTCGGCCTCGCCCCGCCGGAAGACCGTCCCGACACGATCCGCTCCAAGGACCTCGCCGAAATCCTGCGGACCAATGTCGGCGAGATCCAGGATGCCGAAGAGATCAGTTTCGACTTCACGTTCAATGACAGTGACACGGGCATCCGGTTTGCCCTCAGCCACCAGAACCTCGATCATCTGCGCGAAGCCGCAGAAGTCGTGAAGGCACAGCTGGCAACCTATTCCGGTGCCTATGATATCGGCGACAACCTGTCCTCGGCGGCTGACGAGATCCGGATCACCATGAAGCCCGGCGCCGAAACGCTCGGTATCACGCTGGCCGATGTCTCACGCCAGCTGCGCCAGGCCTATTATGGCGAAGAGGTTCAGCGCCTCCCGCGCGAGGGCGAAGACGTCCGCGTTATGGTCCGCCTGCCGGAAACGGCGCGCGAAGACCTGGACAGCCTCAGTTCGCTCCGGGTCCGGACGCCGGATGGACGCGAGATCCCGGTGACGCAGGTGGCGGATTTCTCCTACGCACCAGGCATCAACCGCATCCAGCGGCGTGACCGCATGCGCTCTGTCTATGTCTTCTCCGAAGTCAAAGGCGAAGGCGGCCGCGGGGAAATCATGGCGGATATGGAGGCGAATTTCTGGCCGGACTTCCAGAAGCGCTTCCCGGACATCAAACGCGGTGAAGCCGGCGGCTTCGAGGAAGAAAACCAGTTCATAAGCGAAATCGGCCGGCTGACTCTGATCGCGATCGGGGCCATGTACATCCTGCTGGCGATTGCCTTCCGGTCCTACGCTCAGCCCTTGTTGCTGATGATGGCCCTGCCCTTTGCCTATGCGGGCGCCCTCTTCGGCCTCTGGTTCTCGGACACACCGATGGCCCTGTTCTCCTTCTTCGGGATCGCGGCCGCCGCGGGCGTCGTTATCAACGACAATCTGGTGTTGATCGATTACGTCAACAAACGCCGGGAAGAAGGCGCAGGGGCTGTCCAGGCCCTGGTCGATGCGGGCGTGTCACGCTTCCGCCCGATCCTGCTGACATCGCTGACAACCATGGTCGGGATTCTGCCCCTGCTGTCGCAACGCTCCGTACAGGCTCAGTTCCTGAAACCGATGCTGGTCGCGCTCGGCTCGGCTGTCGGGTTCGCGATCTTCATCTCGCTGTTCCTGGTGCCGGCGCTTTACGTCATCGGTGCCGAGGTCAAGCGAATCTTCGCCTGGACCTGGGGCGGCCAGCCCTTCCGTCACATCGGCGATGGGTATTCCGGTCATGTCACGATCGACGAAGAAGAGTTGATCGGCACGAGCACAGGGAGTGGCAGCTCGCCTATGGCACCGGCTGAATGATCTGATACCAACCAGAGACAAGACATGTTCCCGGCGCGCTGCCGGGAGCATGGGATTTAAGCAAGGAGAGACTGAGGATGAAGCATCTTCTTATCGGAACCGCGGCAATCGCCCTGCTGGCCGGATGCACGCCAAAGGCGTCCGCGCCCGCTGAGAACGACAAGGTCGCCCTCACCGAGACCACCCCACCCATCGCCAATGCGGACGGCAAGTTTGAAACGAGCGAAGGCCTCCTTCTCTCGGCGCCGGATTACTGGGGCAGCTGGGGCATCGACCTCAGCGTACAGGACACGAGCGTCACGCCGGGCAATGACTTCTATGCCTGGACCAACGGCAAGTGGCTGGATTCCTTCGTGATCCCCTCTGACCGCTCGCGTTATGGCTCGTTTGATCTCCTAGCTGAAAAATCCGAGCAGCGCGTCCTCAAGATCATTGATGACCTCGCGGCCGAACAGCCCGCCATCGACACGCCGGAAGGCAAGATCGGCGCCTACTACAATGCCTATCTCGATACGGATGCCATCAATGCAGCCGGCCTTGCACCGGCGCAGCCTTATCTCGACCGGATCAAGGCGGTCCAGTCGCTGGACGATCTTGCGGTGCTGTTCGCCACTCCGGGCTTCAGCTCGCCCGTCAGCGGCTTTGTCTTCGCAGATGACAAGGACCCGGACACGAACATATTCCAGATGCGCATCGGCGGCCTCGGCCTGCCGGACCGCGACTATTATCTGAAGACAGATGACAAGTCGGTCGAGCTGCGCGCCAAATATCTGGGCCTGCTGACCTTCATGCTGGACCAGGCCGGATACGAAGATGCCGCCGGCGCAGCCCAGAACGTGCTGGATCTCGAAACCGAAATCGCCAAGGCCGACTGGGACCGTGCCCTCGCACGCAATCCTGACATCACCTACAACAAGGTGAGCAAGGATGACCTCGTCGCCATGGCCGGCGACTTCCCGCTCGTCCGCACCCTGGATACGATGGGTGTCGGCGGCGAGAACGAATTCCTCGTCGCAGAAATTCCCCCGACCGAAGACGAGCTCCAGGCTGCAGGCATCTCCGCTGAAGACGCGACCAAGCTCGGCGGCGGCTTCCCTGCGATGTTCCAGATTGCCAGCGATACACCGCTCGACACCTGGAAAGCCTACCTTACCGCCCATTTCCTGTCCGACTTCGCCAGTGTCCTGCCCAAGGACATCGACGACGCAAACTTTGCGTTCTACGGCACCGCCCTGCGCGGCCAGCCGGAACAGCGCGAACGCTGGAAGCGCGCGGTTCAGGCCACGCAGGGCACGTTGGGCGAAGCGATCGGCAAAGTGTTCGTCGAGCGCTACTTCCCGCCGGAAAACAAGGCCGCGATGGACAATCTCGTGGCCAATCTGCGCAAGGCCATGGCAGCAAATCTTGAAGACCTCGGCTGGATGAGCGAGGCCACGAAGGTGAAAGCGGAGGCAAAGCTCGACGCGTTCACGCCGAAGATCGGATATCCGGACGAGTTTGAAACCTACGACACGCTGGTCGTCGGCAATTCCGCGCTCGACAACGCCATCGCGTCCCAGAAGTGGCAGATCGAGGACAACCTCGCCGATCTTGGCCAGCCCGTGGACCGTACACGGTGGTTCATGACGCCGCAGACGATCAATGCCTACTACAACCCGTCCTTCAACGAGATCGTGTTCCCGGCCGCCATCCTGCAGCCGCCCTTCTTCAATATCTCGGCTGACCCGGCTGTGAACTATGGCGCCATTGGCGGCGTCATCGGGCACGAGATGGGGCATGGGTTTGACGACCAGGGCGCCAAATATGATGGCGAAGGCGTGCTGACGAACTGGTGGACGGAAGAAGACCTCGCGGCCTTCCGCCAGCTGGGCGATGCGCTGGCCAAACAGTATTCGGCCTACTGCCCGCTGGACGATGGGGAAACCTGTGTGAACGGCCGCCTGACACTTGGCGAGAACATTGGCGACCTGGGCGGCCTGTCCCTCGCCTACCGGGCCTACCAGATGTCTCTGGACGGCAAGGAGGCCCCGGTCATCGATGGCCTCACCGGCGACCAGCGCTTCTTCATGGCCTGGGCTCAGGTCTGGAGAGCGAAATACCGGGATGAGGCGATCCGGCAGCAGATGCTGTCAGACCCGCACTCGCCGCCCGTTTACCGGGTCAATGGCGTCGTCCGCAATCTGGATAAATGGTACGAGGCGTTTGATATCCAGCCCGGAGATGCGCTTTACCTGCCGCCGGAAGAACGTATCCACATCTGGTAACCCAGCATTGAAATCCGCGTAATCTGGAGGCGGCGCTACAGTTAGCGCCGCCTCTTGCTTATTTACTCAACTGGATATTAAGGGATTGGGTCCATCTTTTGCGACTTGGGTGGAGTTCGTTAGCGATTGGAGCGCACAAACTACGCCATGGCCATGAAACCGCGCCTCTTTGGGACAAAAAAGCCCGACAGTCCCGATCTGGGACGGATCCAACGCACGCTCCAGCAATCCGCCACACCTATTGCCTCCCGCGCGACGCATCAGAACTTGCCCCGCGCTGAACGGGCCAAAGTGTACCGTGAGGCCGCGGTCGCCTATGATTCCGGCTACCGCCGCAAAGGCATCGTGCTGGATTATTCAGCCAATGGCGCCCGGTTGCGCTTCCCCACCAATGAGAACCTGCCGCCAATGGTTTACCTCTATGCCCGCGCGGTTGGCCTTGAAGGGCCTGCCCGGGTCGTCTGGCAACACGGGTCTGAAGCCGGACTTGCCCTGGAAGTCTGATCCCGGACTCCGGTGAATCCCGGCGCTCTCACCTGCCCCGCTGAATTGGCGATTTATCCAGCCTCCAGAGTTGCTTTTCGGCACTCCCTTGGCCTGGCCGCAGTTTGCCGCACCTCTTCTGACCTTTTGTTGGGCTTGACGTCCCCCCTTGTCAGGCGCTTTGTGCCTTCCGAAGTAGACAGCACGCAGATGCAGCAAGGAGACGCACATGGCTGACCAGGATCCGGTCGTAATCGTTGGCATGGCCCGCACCCCGATGGGTGGACTTTTGGGAGACCTCGCCGGTCTCAGCGCCAATGAACTGGGGGGCATTGCAGTCGCCGCCGCCGTCAAGGAAGCCGGCCTCGCGCCAGGCGAAGCCAACGAGATCATCATGGGCAACTGCCTGCCCGCCGGCCAGGGCCAGGCCCCTGCCCGCCAGGCTGGATTCAATGCCGGTCAGGACAAGGGCCTCGAAGCCGTCACCATCAACAAGATGTGCGGCTCCGGCATGCAGGCCACCATCATGGGCCGCAACGCCATCCTCTCCGGCGACGCCGAAATCGTCATCGCCGGCGGCATGGAATCCATGACCAACGCCCCTCACCTGATCAACGCCCGCAAGGGCCACAAGTACGGCACCATGGCGGCAGAAGACCATATGGCCCTCGATGGCCTGTCCGATGCCTATTCCAAAGGCCCGATGGGTCTCTTCGCTGACAAGATCGCCGGCGAATACCAGTTTACCCGCGAGCAGCAGGACGCCTACGCCATCGAAACGCTGAAGCGCGCGCAGGACGCCACGACGAGCGGCAAGTTCAAGCGCGAGATCGCGCCGGTCACCATCAAGTCCCGCAAAGGCGAGACCGTGGTCGATATTGACCAGCTGCCGCGCGAAGCCAAGCCGGACAAGATTCCGCAACTGCGCCCGGCCTTCTCCAAGGACGGCACGGTCACCGCCGCCAACGCATCGGCCATTTCCGATGGCGCGGCTGCTCTCGTCCTGATGAAGAAGTCGGAAGCTGAAAAGCGCGGCCTGAAACCGATCGCCACGATCGTGTCGTCTTCCAGCCACGCGCATGAGCCGGAATACTTCACCACGGCGCCGGTGCCCGCCATGCAGAAGGCCCTCGCCAAAGCTGGCTGGGGTGTTGACGAAGTCGAACTCTGGGAAGTCAACGAAGCCTTCGCGGTCGTTCCGATGATCGCCATGAAGGAACTCGGCATCAGCCATGACAAGCTGAACGTGAATGGCGGCGCGTGCGCCATGGGTCACCCGATCGGCGCCTCCGGCGCCCGCGTGATCGTCACGCTGCTGGCCGCCATGGAAGACCGCGGCGCCAAGAAAGGCGTGGCGTCGCTCTGCATCGGTGGCGGTGAAGGCATCGCCATGTGCCTCGAGCGCGCCTGATGCCTCTCGCCTGACGGCGACACATGATCTAGTTTTGCGAGCCCGGGAACATTTCCCGGGCTCGTTTGTTTTCGGAGCCTCAATGATTATCCAGCCCGGTGATTTCGACGACCCGCAGGTCCGGGAACTCTTGCGCCAGCACCTGCAGGGCATGGCCGAAACATCGCCGCCCGGACACAGCTTCGCGCTGGATCACAGCGGCCTGCAGCGGCCGGATGTGACCTTCCTGTCGGTCTGGGACGGTGACACCCTGCTGGCCATTGGGGCGATGAAAGAGCTGGCCGCCGACCATGGCGAGCTGAAATCAATGCGTACACAGAAGGATAGTTTGCGCCGCGGCGCGGCGACTGCCATGCTGGAGGCGCTTCTGGACCTGGCACGCCAGCGCGGCTACCGGCGGGTCAGCCTGGAAACCGGTTCAGGCGAAGCCTTCGATCCGGCCCTCGCCCTCTATCGCAAGCATGGATTTAAAAGCGGAGACGCCTTTGCCGACTATGTCGGCAGCGAGTTCAATCAGTTCCTGCATCTCGACCTGGATTAAGGCCTATTTGACGTTCTCGACCAGATCGAGCGGCAAGGCCGTCGTGCGTTTTGCCACGCGGATCACGATACGGGACTGCACATCGGAAACGAGCGCGGAGCCGAGCAGCTTGTCACGCAGGAAATTGTCATAGGCATGCATGTCGGTGGTCACGACGTGGATCATGTAGTCCACCTGCCCGGTCACCGTCATGACTTCCGTCACTTCAGGCCAGGCCAGAACCATATCCTCGAACGCCTGCAAATTCTCCCGGTTCGGCAGGGCGAGCTTCACGCTGGCGATCACTTCGAAATTCAGTCCGAGTGCAAAATTGTCGAGAATCGTCACCCGCCCCCGGATGAACCCGGCTTCTTCCATGCGCTTGATCCGACGCCAGCACGGAGAGGAAGAAAGTCCCACGCGATCCGCGATTTCCGCAACGGAGAGCCCGGCGTCCCGCTGTATGATGTCAAGAATCTTGGCATCAACTGAGTCTATTTCTTGGGCCAAATTACTAAATTCCTTGCAAATAGGGGCATGTTTTGCCCCAATATAGCAAAATTGGCGCAAGAAAGGCAAGCTTTTTCGTGAAATTTGTCGAATAATCTTCCTGTTCCTTGGAGCGGACAGATTACCCATGCATCATCGTGAAGTTACGCTGAACGACAAATACGATCTTGTCGAGGGCAAGGCGTATATGACCGGTATTCAGGCACTGGTCCGCCTGCCTCTTGATCGAAAACGCCTTGATCTGCGCAATAACGTGAACACGGCCGGATTTATTTCCGGATATCGCGGATCGCCCCTTGGCGGCTACGACCAGCAGCTGCGTGCCGCGCAGAAATGGCTGGACGCGCACGACATCAAATTCTGGGAAGGTCTCAACGAAGACCTCGGCGCCACCGCCGTCTGGGGCAGCCAGCAGCTCGGCCTGTTCCCGGGCGCGAAATATGATGGCCTGTTCGGTATCTGGTATGGCAAGGCACCGGGTGTCGACCGCACAGGGGATGTGTTCAAGCATGCCAATGCCGCTGGCTCGTCCGCCCTTGGCGGCGTGCTCGCCATTGTCGGTGACGACCACAATTGCAAATCCTCGACCCTCCCCTCCCAATCCGAATTCGCGATGATGGATGCCGAGATCCCGGTCCTGAACCCGGCATCTATCCAGGACGTGCTCGACTACGGCATCCATGCCTGGGAGATGAGCCGCTTCTCAGGCGCCTGGACCGGCATGGTCGCACTGGCCGATACGATGGATTCCGGCTCCGTGGTCAATGTCGGCCTTGATCGCTTCAATATCGTCCAGCCGGATTTCGCCCTGCCTGAAGAAGGCGTGCACATGCGCCGGGGCGACGCGCCATTGCTGAAAGAACAGCGCCTGCGCCAGGTGAAACTGCCTGCCGCGCAAGCCTATGTCCGCGCCAACCAGCTGGACCATGTGATCCTGCCCTCGCCCAAGCCGCGCATCGGCATCGTCGTGACCGGCCAGGCCGCCCGCGACGTGTTCGAGGCGCTCGCCGCGCTCGGCATCGATCCACAGGAAGCTGGCCGGCTCGGGCTCGCCATCTTCAAGGTCGCGATGCCCTGGCCACTGGAACCGCAGGCCATCCGAGACTTCTGTACAGGGCTGGAACGCGTGCTGGTCATCGAGCACAAGCGCCCGCTGATCGAGGAGCAGCTCCGCTCCGTTCTCTATCGCCTGCCCGACAGCCAGCGCCCCTACATCGAGGGCAAGCATGACCGGGACGGCAATCGCCTCCTGTCAGACATTGCCTCCATCACGATCCCGGAAATGGCGGCGGCCTTGATGCAGACGATCCCGGAAGGCTGGGACACATCGCGCGCCACGGCCTATTTCGACCGCGTCGGGCGCGCCGGTGAAGCGGCACGGTCCAACGCAACGCCGACCGTCCGCACACCGCATTTCTGCTCGGGCTGCCCGCATAATACCTCCACGGTTGTGCCGGAAGGTTCGCGCGCGCTGGCTGGTATCGGTTGTCATTATATGGCGAACTTCATGCCGGACCGTCACACCGACATGACCAGCCAGATGGGTGGCGAAGGGATCCCGTGGATCGGCCAGCACTGGGCGACTGACGAGCCGCACGTCTTCGTCAATCTGGGCGACGGCACCTATTCCCACTCGGGCAGCCTTGCCATCCGCGCCGCCGTCACGTCCGGCGCCACCATGACCTACAAGATCCTCTACAATGACGCCGTCGCCATGACCGGCGGCCAGCATGTGGAGTCCGGCCAGACACCCGCTCAGATCGCTCAGCAGGTCCGCGCCGAAGGCGTGCGCACCATTGTGATCGTCACCGAGGACACGACCCGCTACGCAAACGTCAAAGGCCTGCCCGGCGGCGTGAAGATCTATGACCGCGACGATATGGAAGACGTCCAGCTGGCGCTTCGCGACACACCAGGCGTGTCCGTCATCATCTATGACCAGATCTGCGCCACCGAGAAACGCCGCCGCTCCAAGCGCGGCCTGCGCGCACCGGACCGGACGCGCGTCATCATCAACACCGAAGTCTGCGAAGGCTGCGGCGACTGTTCGGTGAAATCGAATTGTCTGTCGGTGGAGCCCGTCGAGACCGATCTTGGCCGCAAGCGCCGGATCAATCAGTCCACCTGCAACACCGACCTTTCCTGCCTGAAGGGCTTCTGCCCCAGCTTCGTGACCATCACCGATGGCGAAGCGGCCTGGGAAGACCAGGAACGCCCGGCCTTCAGCGCCGACGGCCTGCCGCTGCCTGAAACGCCGAGCCTCGCCCAGCCCTACAACGTACTGTTCACCGGCGTCGGCGGGACAGGTGTGACGACGGTTGCCGCCGTGCTGGCCATGGCCGCGCATGTGGACGGCCATGCCGCCTCCAGCCTGGACATGACCGGCCTTGCCCAGAAGGGCGGCCCGGTCCTGTCGCACATCCGCTTTGCCCGTGAACCGGACCAGATCTCCACCGGCCGCGTGCCGCCTGCCAGCGCAGATGTCGTCATTGCCTGCGACCTGGTCGTCGCTGCTGGCGGCGATGCGCTGAACCTGATGGATGCAGACCGCACCGCGGCCTATGCCAACAGCGACGTCACGCCGACCAGCGAGTTCATCCGCAACCGGTCCAAGCGGTTCGAGAGCGATCTCCTCTCCGCCCGCGTGAAGCGTCAGGCGACGGAGTTCGACACGTTCGATGCCGAGGCCCTTGCCATGGGGTATCTGCACGACGCGATCTACACAAACATGATCATGGCAGGCTTTGCCTGGCAGAGAGGCCGCCTGCCGGTGTCCCTCCGCGCGCTCTATCGCGCCATCCGCCTGAATGGCACCAAGGTGGACGACAACATGGCCGCCTTCAATATCGGCCGGATCGCCGCAGCCGACCCTGACCGCCTGATCCGCCAGCAAGACCCGCGCGGCGATGTGCCGGAGCAGACGCTTGAGGAACTGATCGAAGACCGCGCTGCGCGCCTGACCGGCTACCAGAACGCCGCCTATGCAGATCGCTACCGCGACATCGTCGCAAAGGTCCGCGCCGCGGAGAAGCCCATCAGCACGGACGGGAAGCTGACCCGGGCGGCGGCGTTCTATGCCTACAAGGTGATGGCTTACAAGGACGAGTATGAAGTCGCCCGTCTCTACACGGACGGGAAATTCGCCAAGCAGCTCGCCAGCCAGTTCAAGGGCGGCAAGCTGCGCTTCTGGCTCGCCGCGCCAATGATCGCGAAGAAAGATGCCCACGGCCACCTGGAGAAGAAGCATTTCGGCCCATGGATGCTGCTCGGGTTCAAACTGCTCGCGAAGTTCAAGGGCCTGCGCGGAACGAAGCTCGATCTGTTTGGCTACACCGAGGAACGCCAGCACGAGCGCAAGCTGCGCGACGATTATCTTGCCGGGCTGGAGCGCATCACGTCTGAGCTGACCGAGAAGAACCTCGAACTGGCCATTGCCATCGCCCGCGTGCCGGACGACATCCGCGGCTTCGGCCATGTGAAGGACGACGCGCTGCAAGCCGCAAAGGTGAAGGAAGCAGAGCTCTGGAAAGGCTGGCCGGAAGGCAAGCTGCCCACAACAAAAACCACGCTGATCGCCGCAGAATAGTCATGGATTCCCTGCAAGGGTGATAGGGTCCGCAAAAGACCCTATGGAGGATTCCCATGCGCCGTTCGATTGTTCCCGCGCTCACCGCCTTTGCCATCCTTGGCGCCTGCCAGCAGCCCGCTGCCGCGCCGGAACCGGAAGCCCCTGCTGCGCCGGATGCCGGCACCACGCCCGTTGAGGAGCCGTCGCCCATGCCCGTCGCCACACCCACGCTGGAAGCCACCGCACCGCTCTCTCAGGGCAACAATCTTTTCGCCTGGTCGCTCTACGAGACGCTTGAGAGCAAGCCCGGCAACATCTTTGTCTCGCCTGCGTCGATCAGCGAGGCGTTCGCCCTGCTCTATCCCGGCGCAGCGGGGGACACCGCAACGCAGATGGCCGGTGTGTTCGGCTTTGATGGCGTCCCGGCGGACGGTTTTGCCGTGACTCAGCACACGCTGAACACTGCGGTCACGGCGGACACGGAGACGACCAAACTGACCGTCGCCAATGCCGCCTGGCTGCGCGAAGGATCAACCTTTCAGGCCCCCTACCGCGACGCCGTTGAAGGCATCATGAAAGCCAAGGTCGCGCTGGTGGACTTCACCCAACCGGCCGCTGCCGCAAAGCTCATCAACAGCTGGGTCGAAGACCACACCAACGACAAGATCCACGACCTGATCCCGCCGGGCGCCATCCGGCCGGGGCTGACCGAACTGATCCTGACCAATGCCGTCTGGTTCAAGGCCGACTGGCAAAGCCCGTTCAAGGCCGAGGCGACACAGGACGGCACGTTCTTCGCGCCGTCCGGCGAGATCACGGCGAAGCTGATGAGCCAGACGCTGAAGAAGGCCCGCTACCTGTCCCGCGATGGCTATGCCGCGCTGGACCTCGACTATGCCGGGGATGACTATGCCCTCACCGTGATCCTCCCGGACGCGCAGGACGGCCTGACGGATGTCGCCGCCGCCATGACTGCGGAGAGCTTCACGACGCTCCTCACCGACATGGACAGCGCCTCTGAGCGCCGCGTGCATGTCGTCCTGCCGAAGGTGCGGATCGAAGCCAGTTACGAATTGAATGATCCGCTGATCGCGCTCGGCCTCGGCGATGCCTTCACAAGCGCAGCAGACTTCTCCGGCCTGATCGAAGGCGCCGGCCCCGGTGACCTCGTGATCAGCAAAGTGCTGCAGAAGACCTTCCTCGACATCGACGAGAAAGGCACCGAAGCCGCTGCGGCCACCGCGATCATGATGGAGCGGACCGCGATCTTCATTCCGGATGAGGAGCCGGTCGAGTTCCGCGCCGATCATCCCTTCCTGATCGCGCTGCGTCACAAGCCGACCGGAACCGTGATGTTCATGGGCCGGGTGGAGTCGCCGCCGCCCGCGGAAGACTAGCGGTCAGTCTGCCGGCGACACCTCGACGTCGACGATCTTGCCCTTCTTGCCCAGCTTCTTCAGCTGACGCTCAAGGTTCTTTTTCTTGATCGTTTTGCGGACGTGCTTGCCGTTCCTGTAGGTCACGTCGAGACGGACATACTCGTCCGGCCCGTCCAGCACATCGCCGGTCACCCGCACGGCCGAACCGCCAACCCAGACGACGCCCTTTCCCGCCACGCCCACGGCATCGACGGCAAAGCCGATTGGCGCAGTCACGACTTTCGAGGCAACACAGCCCGGCGCGACGGTGAAGACGGCCGCCAGCAGGACGGCCCGGATAATGCGCATGTCTCGTCTCCCCTGTTAAGGGGAGACTAGATCAGGCAAATGTTGAGAGCATCTTACGGCGCAGCAATCCTCAGCCGCGGGCCAGCGACTCGTCGATCAGGCGGGCCGTGTTGTCCTTGCCATAAAGCGCCGCGAAGCTGCCAAAGCGCGGCCCCTGCGCCTGCCCGAGCAGCACTTCGTAAAGCGCCTTGAACCATTCCCGCAAATTCTCGAAATGGTGGTCCTTGCCGATCGTGAAGGTCAGCGTCTGCAGGTTTTCCGAAGTGGGCTCATCCGAGAAGGCCTTGAGGTGGGCCGACAGGTCCGCCATCGCCGTGCGTTCCTGCTCGGTCGGGGCGCGATAGGTCTTCTCCGGCAGGATAAAGTCCGTGTAGTAGCGCATCGCATACCCGGCGAGTTCGTCCAGCAGCGGATGTGTCTCCGGGGACGCATCCTGCGCATAGCGGGTGATGAAGCCCCAGAGCTGCGACTTGTCTTCCGGGTTCGCCACGGCCACCAGGTTCAGCAACAGCGCGAAGCTGACCGGCATGTCCACTTCCGGCGGATTGCCGTTGTGGATGTGCCAGACCGGGTTCTCGATCTGCCGGGCGGGCTCCTCGTGCGGATACTTCTCCAGGAAGGTCAGGTACTCGTCCACAGCCTTCGGGATGACGTCGAAATAGAGCTTCTTCGCCACGCGCGGCTTCTGGAACTGGAACAGGCTGAGGCTCTCGTCCGGCGCATATTTCAGCCAGTCCTCGACCGAGATGCCATTGCCCTTGGTCTTGGAGATCTTCTCGCCCTTCTCGTCCAGGAACATTTCGTAGACATATTGCTCCGGCGGGCGCTTGCCGAGGATCTTCGTGATCTTCGAATAGATCGGTGCATTGGCCTGATGGTCCTTGCCGAACATTTCGAAGTCCACGCCGAGGGCGGCCCAGCGCATGCCGAAGTCCGGCTTCCACTGCATCTTCACATGCCCGCCGGTGACCGGCAGCGTGAATTCCTTGCCCGCTTCGTCGTCGAAAGTGATCGTGCCATTGGCGCCGTCGACGGATTTCATCGGCACATAGAGAACGTGGCCCGTGTCCGGATGGATCGGCAGGAACGGGCTGTAGGTCGCCTGGCGTTCCTCGCCCAGCGTCGGCAGCATCACGTCCATGATCTCCTGATACTTCTCAGCCGAGCGCTTCAGCATCTCGTCAAAGCGGCCGGACTTGTAGCATTCCGTTGCCGACAGGAATTCGTATTCGAAGCCGAACTGGTCGAGGAAGGCGCAGAGACGCGCATTCATGTGCTTGCCATAGGACTCATGCGTGCCGAACGGGTCCGGCACCGCCGTCAGCGGCATCTGCAGATAAGGCTCCAGCTTTTCCGGGTTCGGCACGGTCGGCGGCACCTTGCGCATGCCGTCCATGTCGTCGGACACGCAGATCAGGCGCGTCGGAACCTCGCCCTTCGTCAGCACTTCAAACGCATGGCGCACCATGGTCGTGCGGACCACTTCGCCGAATGTGCCGATGTGCGGCAGGCCTGAAGGGCCATAGCCCGTCTCGAAGATCACGGGATCGCCGGGCTTTCGCTTGCCTGCTTTCTCCTGCTGCTCAACACGCTGTTTGAGTTTCCGCGCCAGTTCGAACGGCCATGCCTTGGCGGATTCGGCGAGGATGGAGAAATCGGTCATTTCGGTAAGGGTCTCCCGGAGGACAAATAAAGGAAGCCGACGGTCGCGTCTTGCGAACGCCGGCTACCGGTAAAGCGATCGGCTGGCTGGCCTAGTTAAACGTATCCGGATTGCGGAGACGCTTGTGAATGGGCCAATCAGCAAAGGCCAGATACAGAAAAGCGATCAGATTGACCAGTGGTACCAGCATCAGCAGGGACCACGCCCCGTTGAAACCGGCCTTGCTCCAGATCTTCCAGTACCCGACAATGAACAACACGATTATCGCCAGATAGACGACACCGAACACAATCATCATTGTGCCGGCAGCAGCATCGTTGGACATATTTTCCTCCCTCCTTTTCAGGGCCTTCAGCCTAGGACGGATCCCCCTGTCACTCAAATCAAACAGGCCCGCGCGGGCTCCCGGCGCGTCAAATCGTGTAAGAAATATTTGACATGTCAAAAATCTTTGACCACATGATGTGTAAGATATTTTTGACATCGAAAGGGACGATGAATGTCATTCCGAGAGAAAACCGCCTGGGGCATGGGGCTTGTCCTGATCCTGGCCGGGATCTGGTATTTCAAGCGGGTGATCGGCCTCTCCGAAGCCCTGGGCGAGACAGCCGCGCCGAACATCCGGTTCGTGATCGGCTATATCGTCCTGATCGTCCTGGCTTCGATCCTCGCAAACATCCTTATCGCCAGCACCTCCGGCAAGGAAGCAGACGCCCCGGTGGATGAGCGCGAGCGTGCGATCCTGGACAAGGCGGGCCATTGGTCCGGCGTGGTGCTCGCCATCGGCGCCGTCGCAGGCCTCTGGCAATTCGGCTGGAACAATGACGGGAACATGTTGTTCCACATCGTATTTGGCGCGCTGATGGCCAGCCAGGTCGCGGAATACGCCTTCCAGATCTTCATGTTCCGCCGGGGCGTTTAACCATGGCCAAGCGCCCCCCCATTGGGAATCGTATCCGCGAGCTGCGTGAGCAACACGGCAATATGAGCCAGGCGGCGCTGGCCGAAGCGATCGGCGTCACCCGCCAGACCGTGATCGCCATCGAGCAGGGCCGCTACTCCCCTTCCCTCGAAAGCGCGTTCCGGATCTCCCGCGTGTTCGGCATAGGCGTCGAGGACGTCTTCAGCTGGCTGGAACCCCAAGATAGCTGAGCACGGCGTGGCGGATGCGGGCCTTCAACTGGTCCGGGTCCGTTTCGCCATAGTCCCCGGCGAAGTCACACATGCCGTGCACCATGCCGAACAGGTCTTTCGCCACAACATCGAGGTCGAACGGCAGGTCGATCCGGTTGGCGACGAGGAGCTCCCGGATCAGCGCCAGCACGGAGGCGTGCTTGGCCTCCAGTTCGGGATCGGTGGCCAGCCGGTGTTCTTCCACATCGATCAGGCGGGCCAGCGCTGGCCGGTCGAGCTGGTGGGCCACGACGACATCAATCAGCGCATTCAGCTGCATCCGGAAATCCTGCCCGGCAGTCGCCTCGGCCGCGGCATAGACATTGTCATGCAGCTGCATCGCGTCCGCCATGACGAGGGCCGCCGTCACCGCATCCTTGTTCGGGAAGTACTGGTAGAGCGACCCGATGGAGACACCGGCCCGCTTTGCAATGGCGTTGGTGGTGTAGCCCTCGAATCCCTCGCTTTCGAGAATGCGAGCCGCCGCTTCAAGGATGGCGTCCACCGTCGCGGTAGACCGGGCCTGTACTGGTGATTTTCTGGGCTTTGGGATCGTGGTCTGGGTCATGGCCGAATGCGAGTTTCAATATGAGCTATTACTCATATTTTAGACGGTAGGTGCTTTAGACAGGAAAGGAAAGCCCCATGCCTTTCGATTGCAGACATACCGGCCATGCCGGAAACGGCCTGAACGATGCCGACGTGGCGCACACGCTGAAACATCTGCACCAAGCCGCATCTGGCCGGGACGCGCTGGTCTTTGCCCGCGCCCTGCCCGCCATCATTGCGGGCAAGTTCACCGGACGCTCGACCTTCGAAGCGGCCGAGCCCTACCTCGCCAAGGCCTATATCCCCGTGTCGGAGGAATTCGGACGCTTCATGTACCTGACGGCGCTGTCGCGGGGGGCCCGCAACATCGTCGAGTTCGGGTCCTCCTATGGCATTTCCTCCATCTACCTGGCGGCTGCAGCGCGGGAGACCGGCGGCTTCTTTACCGGCACCGAGAAGGATCCGGACAAGGCCCGGATCGCGCTGGAGAATCTGAGCGATGCCGGCCTGTCCCGCTGGTCGGACATCCGCGAAGGCGACGCGCTGGAAAGCCTCGCCCCGCTGGAAGGCCCGGTCGACTTCCTGTTCCTGGACGGCTGGAAGGATCTCTACATTCCCGTGCTGAAACTGATCGAGCCGAAACTGGCGCCGGGCGCGGTGATCTTTGCCGACAATGTCCACTCCTTCCGCAAAACGCTGAAACCCTTTGTCGACTACATCTCGGACGTCTCGAACGGGTATGAGACGACGATCCTGGACATCGGCAGCGGCGTGTCGCTGTCGGTCTGGCGGCCGGCAAACTGAGCCGGTAAAAAAACCGTATTGACAATCATTCGCAGTGACTGCAAATGGTTCTCATGATCATTTGCGTCTGCAATGCCCTGAACTGCAAGAGCGTCCGCGCGGCCGTCGAGGCCGGTGCGGACAATCCGAAAGCTGTGCAGGCGCATCATGGCTGCCGCTTCCAGTGCGGCAAATGCCGGCCCTCGATCGGCGAACTGATCGCAGACACTGACATTGATCGCGGCCCCGCCCCGTCTCTGATGGCCGCCGAATAGGCCAAGCTTCTGGTATTGCTGGATTTTCCCGAACCGTCTGAGACTGTTTCGCACTCTCATATGCAATTGATTTAATTGGGTTTTTCTTGCGTCCGGGGCGCAATCGGCCTATCTGCTACGTATATTCACGTAAGCACTGCCCACACATTGAAGGAGCTCCCCCCATGAAAGGCGACAAGAAGGTCATCGACTACCTGAACAAGGCGCTGAAGAACGAGCTCACCGCCATCAATCAGTATTTCCTGCATGCCCGCATGCTGCAGGACTGGGGCGTCTCGAAGCTCGGCGAGAAGGAATACAAGGAATCGATCGAGGAAATGGAGCATGCCGACTGGCTGGTCCAGCGCGTCCTGTTCCTGGGCGGCCTGCCGAATCTGCAGGATCTCGGCAAGCTGCACATCGGCGAAAGCGTTCAGGAAATCCTCGAATGCGACCTGAAGCTCGAGAACGCGGCAATCCCGCTGCTGCGCGAAGCCATGGCCTATTCGGAATCCGTTCAGGACTATGTCAGCCGCGACCTGTTCGGGAAGATCCTCCATAATGAGGAAGAACATGTCGACTATATCGAGACCCAGTTCGACCTGATCGAACGCATCGGGATCGAGCGCTACACCATGCTCCAGTCCGAGGCGAACGCCTCGCCGGAAGGCTGATCCAGGCCCTCAAAAGGCAATCAAGAAGACACTCTACAGACCTTCTATGGACCTTCTAAAGAGGCGCCTTCCCGGGCGCCTCTTTTCTATTCCGCGCAGGCCACCAGCGCGGCATTGAAGGCCGCGTGGGGCCGTGAGGCATTCCTGCGCACGCAGGCATCGACCCGGGCCTTTTCGTGTACCGCGTCGAAACCGCCCTCGCCCGCGATCCGCCCCCGCAGGTGCAGCGCCCGGTCGGCGCCGCCCGTCAGGATAAAAGCCGGGTGCCAGGGAATGTCCGCCGCCTTGGCAAGCTCGTTCGTGCAGTTGGACGTCAGCGTGTTGTAGAAACGCGGGTGCTGTTCGATGGAGACCGTCTTGTCCAGCAGCGAGGTGAGATAGGCCTCCGCCTCCGCCTGGCTGAGCGCCAGCGGGTACATGTAAAGTTCCCGGTCCATCATCACCGCGCGGCGGGTCATCAGGTCCCGCGGGCTGGCCCAATAGTAAAGCAGCTCGAACTTGTTGAACGCGCCGCGAAGCGCGGAATAGGTTTCGCGCGTTTCCTTGCGGGCCTCGATCGTCAGGCCAACCAGATCCCCTTCCCCGAATTCGAACATCACGAATGTGTGCGCCATCACGGCGAGCCCGGGGTGCGGCTCCATGACGAACCAGACGCGGCGTACATCGCCGATACGGTGCGGCGGCACCGCGCTCCACACCATCTCGTCCGGGTCTTCTTCTGTATACGTCCAGTCGCCATAGGGCGCGATGGAGAAGACGCCATCCTGCAGCGTTACGTGCGGCAGGCGCGAAAGATGCGGATACCAGTCCCGGTCATGCCGCGGCTGCTTGGTGACAACGGCCAGCAGGAAAACGCCGAACGCGGCAAGCGCCGCAACAAGGATCGGAGAGATCCAGCGCACAGGCGCTAGAACCCTTCGGGTTTGAAACTGTCTGCCTGCGCCATCGCCCATTCGCTGGCGAGATGCGTCCCGGCCGCGTCTGCCAGCAGCTGTCCGCGGTGCAGCAGGTCATAGGCTTCGTCCGCAGGGCGAACGATGTCTTCAGTGACCCGGTGCATGATGTGGCGCGGTGTCAGTTCGCCGGGATGCTTGCAGCCAGCCGCGCCGACCACTTCCATCAGCGCCTTCACCGTGTTGCGGTGGAAGTTCGCGACCCGTACCGCCTTGTCCCTCACATCGAGCCCATGCTGGCGCGCCGGGTCCTGCGTCGCGATCCCGGTCGGGCAGCGATTGTTGTGGCAGTTCAGCGACTGGATACAGCCAAGCGAGAACATGAAGCCGCGCGCGGTGTTCACCCAGTCAGCGCCAAGCGCCATGGAAGACGCAATCGCAAACGCGCTGACCTGCTTTCCGGAACAGGCAAGACGCACTTCATCCTTGAGGCCCGTACCGACGAGCGCGTTCCGTGTCAGGACCAGGCCCTGGCGCAGCGGCGAGCCGACATGATCGAGGAACTCGGCCGGCGCCGCGCCGGTGCCGCCTTCGCCGCCATCGACGACCATGAAGTCCAGCAGGACGCCGGTCTTCAGCATCGCCTTGCAGAGCGCCAGAACTTCCCAGCGATTGCCGACCGCAAACTTTGCGCCCACCGGCTTGCCGCCGGACAGTTCCCGCAGCTTCGCAACGAACTCCATCATCTCGGCCGGCGTCGAGAACGCCGAATGCGCGGGCGGCGAGACACAGGTCTCCCCCACCTCGATGCCGCGGGCTTCCGCAATGGCCGCCGTCACCTTCGCGCCGGGCAGCACGCCGCCATGGCCGGGTTTTGCGCCCTGGCTCAACTTGATCTCGATCATCTTGACCTGCGGGTCTGAAGCAACGTCCTTGAAACGCTCCGGATCGAAACTGCCATCCTTGTTGCGGCAGCCGAAATAACCGGAGCCAAGTTCCCAGACGAGATCCGCGCCGCCCTTGCGGTGATAGCGCGAGACAGATCCTTCGCCCGTGTCGTGATAAAAGCCGCCCGCCTTGGCGCCCGTGGACAAAGCCTCGATGGCATGCGCCCCGAGCGAGCCGAAACTCATCGCGGAGATGTTGAAGATGCTTGCCGAATAAGGCTGCGACGTACCCGGCGCTCCAACCATGACGCGTGGATCGGTATCGTCGCAATGAACTGCGCCCATGGAATGGGCGAGCCATTCATAAGGCGGACGATCAATCTCCACATGGCTGCCGAAGGGTTCGACAGACGTCACGTCTTTCGCACGCCGGTACATCATCGAACGGTCTTCGTGATTGAAGGGTTTCCCTTCCGTCTCGCTCTCGACAATGTAGGAGCGCAGGAAGGGCCGCATCTCTTCCGCCAGCCAGCGCACACGGGACAGGAGCGGATAGTTGCGCCACAATGTATGCCGCCGCTGGAAAAGATCTGTAATTCCCAGCAATGTGACGAGACCGGCAATGATGGCAACGCTCTGCGCCACCGGACCTGTCGGCCAGAAATAAACGCCGGCCGCACAAACCAGCGCAACAATGATCAAAACCGAATAACGTGACATGAGTGTGCGGCGCCTCCCGACAAGTTCCCTGATTTCACAAGCCTAGCGGTGTCCGCCCGAGTGTGGAAGACTTCCACACAGGGGGGACGTAATGCTCCCCTTCTGCATGAAAGGATCATCCATGAAACCCGTCCTGCCCCTCGCTGCCTTGCTGCTGGCGATCGTTCCGGCCGCTGCCGCACAATCCGCTTCGCCGACAGGTGGCCGCGACTATCAGGAAGACGTGTACGTTACGCCTTACTGGACGCGCATGCCGGTCATTGAATCGATCGGTCGCGCCAACATGCAGGTTGCTCCGAACAGGGCATCCTTCTCGGTCACCTATCTGGAAACCGACAAGGATGCAGAAGATGCGATGAAACTTGCCGTGCAACGCGCAAGGCTCGCTTATGACACGGTGAAGAAGATCGCAGGCGACAAGGCGATCGTGCAATCTTCCGTATCGGTCGATCCTTATTACGAACAGTACCGCGACAAGGAAGGCAACAGGATAGAGAACGACCGGCCGGACAAGGTCGTCGGCTTTGAAGCCGAAGCGTCTTTGAGTGTCGTGATCGAAGATATGTCCATTGCAGGTGAGGCGCGCGCCGCCGTGCTTGCGCTGGGCCCGGAAACCTCAACACCGCTGCGAACCTATCTTGTGGCAACAACCGAAATGAACCGTGCGGCTTACGAGGCCGCGGTTGCTGACGGATCAGCCCGCGCAAAAGCTACAGCAGAGGCGTCAGGCGCGAAACTTGGCAAACTGCTGGCCGTGCAGGAAGGAAATGGTCCGTGCCTTGGGCGCTGGACAACGTCTGCAGGCGTAAACAGTGATTATTATGATCGCGCACGCAACATGTCTGCAGCACCTGCACCGGAGGCCGGCATGCAGAAAGAACGTGTTGTCGTCACAGCGCAGAGGATCGGCAACAAGGACGTCGAAATCACGCAGGAAGACATTGATGCGCTGAACCTTCCATCAGATCTTCCAAAGCAAACGATATCTTCCAGCGCCTGCATGATCTACGCAGTTGGTGATTGACGTAAAATCCGAATACGGATTAAATTAATTTCGCACCTTTGCGCGATTCATCATCGTCAAGGGTTGTGTCCCTGTGGAAATCGTGGCTTGGGTGTTTTGCGTTTCGTTTTGATTCGTGAACAGTGCTGCGTAATCTGAAAACACGCCCGTCCGTCGGGCCCATAGAGGAGACACTCCCATGGCAAAAGCAACCAAGAAGAAAGCGGCGGCGCCTAAAAAGGCCGCTGCTCCGAAAGTCGCAAAGCCCGCACCTGCAAAAGAGCCTTCGAAAAAAGAAGTCCTGATGGAGAAGTATGTCGCCGACCTCAAAGAGAAGGTTGGTGAAGCCCGTCCGGACATGGCCCTTCTTGAAGGCGCCGTGAAAGCTTGCGGACCCGCGATCTACAAGTCTGACTCTGCAACGGTCGCTGCGTCGTCGAAAGACGAAATGGCCCGCATCAAGAAAACCTTCATTGCGAAGAAGCTTGGCGTCACCGACGAAGCCAAGGCTGATGCAGCCCTTGCCGACGCGATTGCAAAATACGGCCGCTCGGTGCGCGCAAAGCATCGTCCGGTTGTCTACTACCTCGTTGCCAAAGCCCTGCGCAAAGGCTCTGCATTGAAGTAAGCGATCTTCCGGAAACGGAAAAAGCCGGGCCAGCTTTCGCTGCGCCCGGCTTTCTTTTGGTCGCAATGGCTGTCTGGCCTAGTAGCCGTTCAGCTTCGCATACCGGTCGCGGTGCCAGCTGGCAGAACCATACATGGCTTCCTGCGTGCGGGCGCGCTTCATGTAGAGACCGGGGTCTGCCACATCGGTCATGCCGATGCCGCCATGCATCTGGACACATTCGTTGGAAACAAGATGCACCAGTTCGCTGGCACGTGCCTTGGCGAGGCTGGCCAGTTCGGCAACATTGGTCTTGCCTTCATCGGCCGCCGACAGGGCCGCCGCGACGCAGGACCGCGTCATCTCAAGTTCGGTGAACATCTTCGCGGCGCGATGCTGCAGCGACTGGAACGAGCCGATCAGCTGGCCGAACTGTTTGCGGCTCTGCAGGTATTCCAGCGTCATCTCGAACGCGGCCTGTGAAGAGCCCAGCATTTCCGCCGCCTGGCCAATCGCGGCCCGGTCCAGCACCGGCTCCAGCACATCTGCGCCTTCATCGGCTGCACCGATCAGCGCACCTTCACCGACCATGACATCCGTGAGGGTGATGTGGGCGGCGCCATGGCTGTCTGCAGTCTTCAGTTCCTGGATCGAGACGCCCTTGGCATCTGCCGGCACGAGGAACAGCGACAGGCCGTGACGGTCGCCGGCTTCGCCAAAGGTACGGGCGACGACAATCAGCATGTCGGCATGATGCCCGTCCGGCACGAAACGCTTCTCGCCGTTCAGCGTGTAGCCTTGTCCGTTGCGCTCGGCTTCGGTGGCGACGTTCAGCGGATTGAAATGCGCGCTTTCATCCAGGGCCAGGGCGAAGGTGACATCGCCGCCGGCAATCTTCGGCAGCCATTCTGCCTGCTGTGCCGGCGTGCCGCCCAGCTGGATCGCACTGGCGCCGATCAGCGCCGTCTGCAGCAGCGGCGTTGCGGCCAGCGTGCGGCCCTGCGCTTCAAGGATCTGGCCCAGGCCAACCAGGCCGAAATGTTCGCCGCCCGGTTCTTCCGGCACGATCACGCCAAAGAAGCCCAGCTCTGCCAGTTTCTGGCGGGTCGCCGGGTCCTTGCCGTTTGCACCGCTGTCGCGCAGTGCGCGCAGGTGCGTCACCGGCAGTTCGTCACGCGCGAACGCCATGGCGGTTTCACGCAGCATTTCCTGATCTTCGGTCAGAAGGAAGGTCATGTTCTTTATCTCCTAATTTCTGCCGTCGGCTTACTGATGGTCTTTCAGGCCAAGCACGCGCTTGGAGATGACATTGAGGTTGATCTCGCTGGTGCCGCCTTCGATGGAGTTGCCTTTCGAACGCAGCCACTGGCGGGTGACTTTCCTGGCGGTCGGGTCGAAACCCTCCCCTTCCCAGCCAAGCCCTTCGCTGCCGAGTGCTTCGACCAGAAGCTCGTGGCGGTCCTGGTTCATCTTGGCGGCGCCGTATTTCAGGATGGACGCGGTATGGCTGACGGCCTGTCCGGCCTTGGCCTGTTCGGCCTGGCGGGCGACGGTCAGGCTGAACGCCTTGGCATACATCTTGTGATCGGTGATGCGGCCACGCAGGTCACCATCCAGAAGACGGCCATCGCTGTCAGTGCCGATATGCTGCTTGGCATAATCTTCCGGCCCCATGATGCCGGAGCCGCCCGTGCCGCCGAAGCCGCCGGCGGAGATGGAGGAGCGTTCGAACTGAAGCAGGCGCTTGGCGATCTGCCAGCCGCCATTCACTTCGCCGACCAACTGGTCCTTCGGCACTTTCACATCGGTGAAGAAGGTTTCGCAGAACGGGCTCTCGCCGGAGATCAGCAGGATCGGGCGGGCTTCGACGCCTTCGCTTTCCATGTCGAACAGGATGAAGCTGATGCCTTCATGCTTCACGCTTGTGTCCGTCCGCACGAGGCAGAAGATCCAGTCGGCCTTGTCGGCATAGGAGGTCCACACCTTCTGGCCGTTGATCAGATAGTGATCGCCCTTGTCTTCACAGCGCGTCTGCAGGTCAGCGAGGTCAGAGCCGGCGCCCGGCTCGGAATAGCCCTGGCACCAGCGGGTGCGGCCATGGACGATGTCCGGGATGAAGCGCATCTTCTGTTCTTCGTTGCCGAACTCCAGAAGCGCCGGGCCAAACATCCAGAGGCCGAACGAGAACAGCGGCTGGCGCGCCTTGATGCGGCTCATCTCCTGCTGCAGCACGCGGGCTTCCTGTGCGGAGAGACCGCCGCCGCCGTATTTCTTCGGCCATTGCGGCGCGGTCCAGCCTTTTTCGGCCATCCGTTCCAGCCAGATCTTCGACTCCGGATTCTTGAACTTCTCCCGCTTGCCGCCCCAGACGATCTCGTCGTCCTTCATCGGCGTGCGCATGGAGGGCGGGCAGTTTTCCTCGAGCCAGGCACGCGTTTCGGCGCGGAAGGTCTCGAGCTCGTCGACGGCAGTGTCGGCCATGGCGGTCTCCCTATCAGATATGACAGGGGAAACTCTATTCCTCCATAGCGGCCGCGCCAAGCGCTACCCCTAGGTCAGATATGCGGTGTCTTGGCCCAATAGTGCGGCGTGCGGGAGAGACTCCACAGGGCGCGCACCATGGCGAGGGTCTGCAGCGGCCAGTAGAGCGGCAGGGTCAGAATGACGAATACGCGGTGCCGGTTCCAGCGGCCGGGGGCGACGCTGGCCGACACGACGCCGGTAAAAAGCGAGAGGCACAAGGCGCTGAGCCCGAACACACCGAGGGAGAGCCCCGGCAGGCAAAGGCATGCCGCACACCAGACCGCCCAGGGGCCGTGAACCATTGCAGACAGGATCGCGGCCCCGAGCGTCATCTGGACAGACAGGAAGGCGGCAGGCGCCAGGCCCGGAATTTCGCCGTCCCCGCGCATCAGCACACACCAGGTCTGCATGTAGCCTTTCAGCCAGCGCGACCGCTGGGCACGCCAGTCCCTGCCCCGCTCCGGCGGCGCTTCCAGCGTCGGAGACCGGATTGCGCCGACCCGGTGGCCGAGCCGCGCCAGGCGCAGGCCGAGGTCTGCATCTTCGGTCACGTTCCAGGCATCCCAGCCGCCTGCGGCAACCAGCGATGTGCGGCGGAAGTGATTGCTGGTGCCGCCGAGCGCCACAGGCAGGCCGAGCCGGGCCAGTGCCGGCACGAGCAGGCTGAACTGGATCGCATATTCCTGCGCCCATTGCCGGGCGAGCCAGCCGCCCTTCGCCGGCACGCCGACCAGCGGCGCCTGAACGCAGGCCAGCTCCGTGCTGTGCGCATTGAAGGCGCGGACCGCCGATTTCAGCTGGCTCGGATGCGGCCGGTCTTCGGCATCGTAAACGACGACATAAGTGCCCCTTGCACTGTCCAGCCCGTAATTGAGGGCGCGCGGCTTGGTCTGCGGCTGGCCAGCCGGGACGATCAGCAATTCCGCACCGTTTGGCCAGGACTGGGCCCGGACGGCCGTTTGCGTGCGGACGTCCGCTTCCTCGACCAGCAGCTTCAGGTCGATCCGGTCCTGCGGATAGTCCAGCGCGGACAGGGCCTGCGCCAGCTGGGGCACGACGGCGGTCTCGTCCTTCAGCGCGACAAGTACCGTGTAGACCGGCAACAAGGGCGTCGCTGCGCCATCGTCCTGCGGGTCTTCCCGGTTCAGCCGGAGGGCAACGGCCAGCAGGAAAAGGCGGAACAGGATGATCGCCACGAAAACCGGCGGAACAAGCAGCATGATCAAAAGGCCGGGCAGTTCGGGCACAAGCAGGGCCATGACCCCGAGGAGTTTCAGCAGGCCGGTGACGGTGGCCCGCTGCCCCGGGCTGAATGTCTGGCGGGCGGAAAGGCCCGGCGCCTGACGGTCCAGCCTGTGAGCGGATTCCAGTGCGAGGCGGATGTCCGGCCGCGGACACCGCAATGGCGCGCGCGCCTGCGCACGGCCGATATCGCCGCTGAACCCCATACCACCCATGGCTGCAGGAAAGCCTGTGGATAACTCACGCGCTACAAATCACAGGTTGAATTTGTTTCGTTTCCGTAACGATTCTCCCCGCAGGAGAGAGGATTCGCCTGATAATAGGCCCCATTCCGCCCGGCAAACGATCCACAGATTTATCCACAGGCCGAAATCCCCCGCCCGGCCGGGGCCTCCGAAAACCCGCCTGAAAAACAAGGGACTTGCAAGACTTCCTCGGATGTTCTATTTTTGTTCCATGAAGAACGTCCATCTTGTCTGGTTCCGGCGCGACCTGAGGGTGCATGACCATGCAGCCCTCGCCGCGGCTGTGGCCAGCGGGGCACCGGTGCTGCCGCTCTATATCTTTGAACGGGATTCCTGGGCCCTGCCGGAGCATTCGCGCCGGCAGTTCGACTTCCTGATGGACTCCCTTACCGAGCTGGACGAAGCGCTCACGGAACGCGGCGCGCGCCTGATCGTCCGCAAGGGCGATGCGCTGGACGTTCTGGCGGACCTGCACCGCCGGCACGGCATCGAAGCGATCCATATGTATGAGGAAACCGGCCTGCCCTGGACACGGGCACGCGACCGGGCCGTCCGCCGCTGGGCCGTCCAGGCCGGGATCTCGCTGCGCGAACAGTCCCAGCCTGGCATTCTCCGCGGCCTGAAAGGCCATGATGACTGGACCAGCCGCTGGGCCGAGGCGCTGAACGCGCCCCGTATCAAGGCGCCGGAATCGATCCGGGCCGCAACACAGGCCGCAGGCCCCTGGCCCATCGCGGAAGATTTCTGTCTCGGTCCGGACGACTGCGCCGGGCGCCAGACAGGCGGACGCACCGCCGGGGTGGAATTGCTGAGAAGTTTCCTCGCCGGACGCGGCCGCCGGTACCAGCAGGATGCGGACCGGCCCGCAATCTCAGAGACCACCGGCTCGCGCCTGTCCCCGCACCTGGCCTTCGGAACCGTCTCCGTCCGCGAAGCCTGGCAGGCGGCGGCCCGCGCCCGCGCGGCTTATGTGCAGGATGGCGACACAACGTTCGCCGCGTCGCTCACGGACTTCCTTGAGCGTCTGGAGTGGCGGGCCCGCTCGATCCAGTCCTTCGAGGACCGCCCCCTGCCCCAGACCGGCAGCGGCGAGGATTTCCGCCCCGAAGCGGCAGCGGACGACCCGCGCCTCGCGGCATGGATCGATGGGCGGACCGGCTTCCCGCTGATCGATGCCTGCATGCGGGCGCTGCGCGAGACCGGCTGGCTGAATTTCCGTATGCGGGCCATGCTGATCGGGTTCGCCTCCTGTCAGCTCTGGATGGACTGGCGCCTTCCGGCCGAACGGCTGGGCGCCCTGTTCACCGATTTCGAGCCGGGCATTCACTATCCGCAGGTCATCGCCCAGGCGGGCCTGCGGGGCCGGCGCATGCCTGTCGTCCGCAACCCGGTCCGCCTGTCGCAGCAGCTTGACCCGGACGGCGTCTTCATCCGGCGCTGGGTGCCGGAACTGGCGGCCTTGCCCGACGCCTACCTCCACGCACCGTGGGACGCGCCGAAAGCCGAGCTTGCCCGGGCAGGCGTGATTTTCGGCCAGACCTATCCGATGCGCATGGTCGATCATGCCGCCGCCGCACGCGAGGCCCGCGAGCGCATCGCCCGCGTGCGCCATCCGGGACGGCCCCTACAAAAGCGGCCTGAACCAAAACAGCCTGCGCCAAAGGCGGCGCCGCGCCCATCCCGGCGGTCTGAGGCGAAGCAGGCCGACCTGCCCTTCCGGAGCCGGCGTCCAAACGGGATTCGCCGCCCCGCCAGGGGCCCGGTCCAGTTGAGCTTTGATCTCGGCCAGCCGCCATCGGTGCCGGAAAGCCAGTCTGTCTAGGACGGGAGACGTCCGCGGCCCGGGCGATTCCCGGCAAAATCCTTTCATGACCGCCAATTAATTGGCCTTGAAGGACGGTTTTGGCGTACCATATCGATATTCGAGAAGACGAAAGACCTTGAAATTCCTAGAATTTATTGTTTTTCGATAATTTGGTATTGTTTTTCGATAATAATGCTCCTATCTTGAGGATGTCGGCGGCGGGATGGTCCCGCCAAGACAAGACACCAAGAAGGACTTTCGAAAATGACCCCCCTCGCCCGTCAATATGACCACGAGATCGCCGCGCACGCCGCACCGGTGGCGAACGCCATCTTCACCGGCAGCCAGACGCTGCTGTCGCGACCGGCAAATGATGTGGCCGACCGGGGCCGCCCGAACCTTGTGGTCCGCCGCCGCCGCCGTTCCGTTCGCCGGGACCAGCACTGAGCCGCCGGGACGGCGCCGCACCAAAAGCCTTGCCCCCCTCATGGCTGGCGGCGCCGTCCACCCCCCTCGAAAAACACCTGATAAAAACTCAAAGGAAGGACTCTCTCGTCATGATCCGCACCATTCTCGCCGCCACCGCCCTCTCCATCGCTGCCATGCCGGCCCTCGCCAGCACGACCGATCAGTTCCAGATGAGCGTGAAAATCGACCGCAGCACCCTGCAGACCGCCGAAGGCGCTCAGGAGGCACTTTCGAACCTGAAGCAGGACGTTCACGAACGCTGCGTCGCCGAAAACGCCGATCGGGCATTTGGCAACAAGTTCGCCGTCAGCTTCTGTGAAAGCCGCACGATGAAAAGCGCCGTGAAGACCATCAATGAGCCGGAACTCACGGCGGCTTACAAAGCCTCGCTCTCCCGGTAAGCCGGCCACCCTCACGCGGGTGTCCTGGACTCTCCAAACAGGGACACCCGCGCCCTGCCGCCCCGTCCGGTTCGTTCCGGGCGGGGCATTTGGTTGGCGCCATGTCAGGCTGTGGCGGTGCGGTAGTCCTTGGCGCGAAGCACGTTCGACAGGCGGAACAGGACCGGCACGAAACTGCCGTCATCCTCCCGCTCGAACATGGCGACGCAGCTGGTCGGGAATTTTTCGGCCAGGCGCTGGGAGGCATAATGGTCGAGGCTGCCGCCATCGCGCAGGAGATCCAGCGCAAAATCGTGCATGCCGGGATTATGGCCGATCACCATCAGCGTGCCGGCGCCGTCATTCTGCTTCACAGCCTCCGCCAGGCCCCGCGCGCCGCAAAGATAGAGCGACTCCATCGGACGCACCTTTTCGCCCTCGAACACGCGCGCGACTTCCGAACAGGTTTCCCGCGCCCGCCGCGCCGTCGAGACCAGGATCCGCTCGGGGCTCCAGCCCAGCGTCACGATTTCCTCGGCGATCCGCGTGGCATCGCTATGCCCCTGATCGGTCAGCGCGCGGCCAAAATCATCGATCCCTTCCCCGAAGGGTTCGGTCTTGGCATGACGCATGAGGATCAGGCGCTTCATAGGCAGGTCCGGAGATTAGAAATTCTGATCGACACCTTCAGGCACCGCTCATTGGCTCAGTCTCTCTTAGGCACCATTTTCGCCCTCGAAATCAAGTCACAGGAGACGGTTTAAATGAGCTTGCTGATCGGCGACGTAGCGCCCGACTTTGAAGCGGATACGACAGAAGGCCGGATCCGGTTCCATGACTGGGCCGGCGATGACTGGGTGGTCTTTTTTTCCCACCCCGCCGACTTCACCCCCGTCTGCACCACGGAGCTCGGTTATACAGCTCGCCTGAAAGACGAATTCGCCCGCCGCGGCGCGAAAGCACTCGTCATCTCGGTCGACAGTGTCGAAGATCACAAACGCTGGATCGAGGACATCGAAGAGACCCAGAACGCCAAAGTCCAGTTCCCGATCATCGCCGACCCCGGCCGCAAGGTGGCCACGCTTTACAACATGATCCACCCGAATGCCGATCCGAAGGTGACCGTGCGGGCGGTGTATGTGATCGACCCGGACAAGAAGATCCGCGCCTCGATCATCTATCCCCCGAGCGCCGGCCGGAACTTCGATGAAGTGCTGCGCCTGATCGACAGCCTGCAGCTGACCGACGGCCACAAGGTCGCCACGCCGGTGAACTGGATCGACGGCGAAGACGTCATCGTCGTGCCGAGCCTGTCGGACGAAGAAGCGGAAAAGCTTTTCCCCAAGGGCTTCAAAACGGTGAAGCCCTATCTGCGCTTCACACCCCAACCGGACAAATAGGAAAAGGCGGCCCGCGGGCCGCCTTTTTTATGTCTTCCGGATACGGAATTGCGCCTAGAGCGCGACTTCCATCTTGCCGTTGACCAGCGCGGTATAGTCATTGACCAGCCCTTCGGAGATCTGGCCCGGCTTGTAGGTGTGCGCGCCGATTTCACAGACCGGCGTGATTTCCGCGGCAGAGCCCGTGATGAAGCATTCCGAGAAGGTCGCCAGCTCGTCCGGCATGATGGCCCGTTCAATCACTTCGATCTGGCGCTCCTTGGCCAGCTTGATCGCGGTCTGGCGGGTCAGCCCGTTGAGGAAGCAATCCGGCGTCGGCGTGTGCAACGCGCCGTCACGCACGAAGAAGATGTTCGCGCCGGTCGCCTCGGCCACCTGGCCGCGATAGTCCAGCATCAGCGCATCGGCATAGCCGTCCCGTTCGGCGGCGTGCTTGGACATGGTGCAGATCATGTAGAGGCCGGACGCCTTGGCGTGACAGGGCGCGGTGTCAGGTGCCGGACGGCGCCATTCGGCGTGCGTCATCCGGATGCCCTTCATCTTGTCCTCAAAATAATCGCCCCAGTGCCAGACGGCGACCGCCAGATGGATCGAGTTCTTCTGGGCCGACACGCCCATCATTTCCGACCCGCGCCAGGCGACGGCCCGGACATAGGCCGACTCGAGGCCGGATTTCGCCAGAGTTTCACGCTTGGCTTCTTCCACCTGTTCCACACTGAACGGAATTTCGTAGCCAAGGATCTCGGCAGACCGGTGCAGGCGATTGGAATGATCCAGCGAGCGGAAGATCTTGCCATTATAGGCGCGCTCGCCTTCGAATACCGCGCCACCATAATGGAGGGCGTGTGTCAGGATGTGTACCTTGGTATCCCGCCACGGCACGAACTCGCCGTCCATCCAGATGTAGCCATCGCGATCGTCGTATGCGGTTCCGGCCATCGTATCTCAGCGCTCCTCGCTTGCACTTCTTGGAATTTCGCGTTCATTTCACCGGATGGCCCCTGACGTCAACCTGAACCGCCCGTTTGACCCCCGCCTCTTCCTGATGGATCAGGAGCTGGATCGGGGTGTCGGTCTCTTGCTGGCCGGAGCATCCGAGCTCACCAGAGCCGCCGAAAAGGCCCGGCGCAAGGCCGGTCTGAGCAAGCCAGAGATGCAAATTCTCATGACGATCCGCTACTGGCCCGGCCAGACCGTGTCTGAACTGCGGGACTCTCTCGGCATGACTGTGCCGACATTTGCCCGCATCCTGGGCCAGCTGGATCAACGGAATTTGATCGAAAAGGAGGTCGGCAGCGCCGATGCGCGCCAGCGCAGGCTGACCCTGTCGGATTCCGGCGTGACGCTGACAACCCAGCTGGCCATCGTGCTGCGCGAACGCCTGCGCCTCGCCTATCGCAGTGCCGGGCCGGACGCCGTGGATGGCAACCGCCGCGTGCTCGCCGCCCTGGTGCGCTGATGTCCGATGCCGCCCATATCCTTGTCGTCGATGACGACGACCGTATCCGCGACCTGCTGAAACGGTTCCTCAGCCGCGAAGGCTACCGGGTCACTGCCGCACCGGATGCCGAAGGGGCCCGCCGCCTGATGGGCACGATGGAATTCGATATGGCGATCCTGGACGTGATGATGCCCGGCGAGGATGGCCTGTCCCTGCTGTCCGGCATCCGCCAGGGCGTGTCACGGGAAACCCCGGTGCTGCTGCTGACCGCGCGGGGCGAAGCCGGCGACCGGATCGAAGGGCTGAAACGCGGCGCCGACGACTATCTCGCCAAACCGTTTGAACCGGAGGAACTCTCCCTGCGCTGCGCGGCCATCCTGCGGCGCTCCCACAAGGAAGAGCCGCCGGAAGAAGTGGAAATGTCCGGCCTCGTCTTCAACGCGGCCCGCGGCGAGCTGAAATCCGGCGACGAGCGCGTCCGCCTGACAGATGCCGAACTGCAATTGCTGACCGCCCTTGCCGTCCGGGCGGGCGAGCCGGTCAGCCGCGAGGAACTGGCCCGGATCACCTCCGCCGGGATGGAACGGTCGGTCGATGTGCAGGTCACGCGCCTGCGCCGCAAGATCGAGCCGAACCCGAAAGAACCGATCCATATCCAGACCGTGCGCGGTGTCGGCTACCGCCTGATGCCGGACTGACGCGCCATGTTCCGCCTGCGAGATATCACCCCCCGCGGCCTTTATGCCCGCAGCCTGCTGATGGTGGTGCTGCCGGTCGTCCTGATCCTGACTTTGACGACCTGGTACTATTACGACAGCCACATCGCCGAGGTGAACCGCAAGCTGGGCCAGTCCATCGCACGGGATGTCAGCGTCGTGCAGGATTATTGCGAGCGGCGGTCCGTGTCGCCAATCTCACGCGACATCATCGCCAGCCGGCTGGACCTGACCTTCAGCTGCGACGCCCCGGATGCCGCACCGGAAGCAGAAGGCTTTCTGGAGGCGTTCTCCTATCGCAACGTCCTGCGGGAAGAATTGCGCATCCGGCTCGGCGTGCCCGTCGTGGTTGGCCTCAGCCCGAACGACTCCCTCATCCACATCCGCTTTCCTGCGTCCAGCCAGACGGTGGAAGTGCTGGTCGAACGCAAGCGCGCGGTGACGATTACTTCGCACTTCTTCATCGTCTGGGTCATCATATTCAGCCTCCTGATGATTGCCCTGGCGGTCGCGTTCCTGAACCAGCAGGTGCGCTCCATCCTCCGCCTCTCCAAGGCCGCCCGCGCCTTTGGCCGGGGCCGTGACGTGCCGGACTTCCGGCCTTCCGGCGCAAACGAAGTGCGCGAAGCGGCCCGCGCAGTCATCGACATGAAGAACCGGCTGACCGCCTTTGCAGAGCAGCGCACCGCCATGCTGGCAGGGGTCAGCCATGATTTGCGGACGCCACTGACCCGGCTGAAACTCGCCCTCGCCATGATGGACGAGACCGACGAGATCCGCGCCATGAAGGCCGACCTCGATGATATGGGCATGATGCTGGAAGGCTATCTCGCCTTCGCGAAGGGCGAGGAAAGCGACGAACCGGCCGAATTCGATTTCGCCGGACTGGTGCGGGAGGCCGCCGCCGGGTTCGCCGAGACCATTTCCGTGACCGGACCGGACACAATCCGGATCAAGGGCCGCCGCCTCGCCATCAAGCGGGCGCTGACCAACCTCCTCTCAAATGCCGTGAAATTCGGCGACACGGTCCAGATCACACTGGTGGACGGGCCGCATGCCGCCGAGGTTCACATCGACGATGATGGCCCCGGCATTCCGAAAGACCAGCATGAGGACGCCTTCCGCCCCTTCTCCCGGCTGGACGAAGCGCGCACCCAGAATACGTCCGGCATCGGCCTCGGCCTGACGCTGGCCCGCGACACGGCCCGCGCCCATGGCGGAGACCTGCGACTGTCCGAGAGTGCGCTTGGCGGCTTGCGCGCCAGCCTCCGCCTGCCACATTGATAGTCTCTCAATCTGTATGTGGCAGACCATACGGAAACCCGATCAGGTAGACCTCCATGTCAGACAAACCCGCCAAGCTTATCGTCCGCAATGCCAAGGTCCGCGACATTCCCGGCATCATGGAGATGTCCGAACGCGTCTATGGCCCCGGCATGGGATATGCCCGAAGCGAACTGATCGGCCAGTTGAACCGCTTCCCGGAAGGCCAGTTCGTTGCCGAGTATGAAGGGGTCATCGTCGGCTATTGCGCCACTTTCATGATCTCCAGCGACGTCGCGCTGAAGCCGCACACCTGGAACGAGATCACCGGCGTGGGCTTTGCCGCCCGCCACGATCCTGACGGCGACATGCTGTATGGCATGGATGTGATGGTGCATCCGGACTACCGGCGCCTGCGCATCGGCGAGCGCTTCTACCGGATACGGAGGGAACTCTGCCAGTGGCTGGAACTGAAGGGCATCGTGTTCGGCGGGCGCATGCCCGGCTATGCCCGGCACGCAAAGGAATTCCCCAACCCGCAGGACTATGTTGACGCCGTCGTCGACCAGAAGCTCAAGGATCCTGTCATCAATTTCCAGCTGCGCCAGGGCTTCAAGCCCATCGGGGTCATGAAAAACTATCTGCTGGGCGATCCCAAATCGAAGGATTGCGCCACCCACATGCTGTGGGAAAACCCGCTGGAGCAGGAAAAGATCAAGGCGAAGCCCGGCCTCGGCGATACGTCCCTGCCGGAACGGGTGCGCATCGCCACCGTCCAGTTCCAGATGCGCAAGATCAACTCCATCGACGAGTTCGAGCAGCAGATCGAATATTTCACCGACATCGCCTCCGACTACAAATCCGACTTTGTCGTCTTCCCGGAACTGTTCACGCTTCAGCTCCTGTCACTGGAGCACCGGCCGCTCGGCCCGATCGAGTCGATCGAGAAGATCAGCGAATACACGCCGCGCTACATCGAGTTCATGGAGAAGCTCGCCGTCTCCTACAACGTCAACATCATCGGCGGGACGCATCCCAGCATGATGGAGAATGGCGACATCCTGAACATCAGCTACGTCTTCCTGCGCGACGGCTCGGTCCACACCCAGCAGAAGCTGCACCCGACGCCGTCAGAGCGGATGTGGTGGAACATCAAGGGCGGCGAAGGCGCGCTCGCCATCCAGACCGATTGCGGTCCGATCGGCGTGATGATCTGCTACGACTCCGAATTCCCGGAACTCGCCCGTCACCTCGTGGACCAGGGCGCGCTGATGCTGTTCGTCCCCTTCTGCACCGACGAGCGGCGCGGATACATGCGCGTGCGCTATTGCTGCCAGGCCCGGGCGGTGGAGAACCAGTGCTATGTCACCCTCTCCGGCGTGGTCGGCAACCTGCCGAATGTGGAGAACATGGACATCCACTATGCGGAAAGCTGCATCCTGACCCCGTCCGACTTCCCCTTCGCCCGCGATGGCGTCGCGGCCGATACGGCGCCGAATACCGAGACCATCGCGCTGGCCGACCTGTCCCTGTCAGACCTGCTGACCGCCCGCCAGTCCGGCGCCGTGCAGAACCTGAAAGACCGCCGGTTCGACCTTTACTCCGTGAAGTGGAAGAAGCGCCGCTGAGCCTGCGGCCAGTTGCAGGCGGCGCGTGTGCTACCTAGTATCGGGGGCATTCGCGAGGAGGACACCGCTTGAACCGTATTCGCGCCGCCGCCATGGCCATGCTGCTGGGACTGCTGGCCGCCTGCGCCACCCCGCCCCGGGACGCGCCTGGCCCGCCTCCGCCGCCGCGCGACCTGCTGGTCGAGCTGGGCGACGCCGAAGCCGCCGGCGACCGGGATGCGATGCTCTCCCTTGCCGCCGAGCTGATGGCGGAACCCTCGACCGACATGGCGCTGCAGCAGGATCTCGCAGACCTGATGGCCCGTGAGGGCGACACGGCAGGCGCCCTCGCCGCGTACCAGCAGCTGGCCAATGCCGAAGCCGCCGCGCCGGAACCGGACTGGGCCCGCCTCATCAATCTTGAAGCGCGGATGGCCGAGATCGCCGCCGATGCGGGTGACATGGCCACCGCCACAGACCATACCGGACGGGCCGTCGGCCTCGTTGCAGACCATCTCGGCATCGACCATCCCCGCATGGCGCCCCTGCTGGCCTTCGCCAAGACGAATGGGCTGGATATGCCGGCCATCGCCATGGCGGGCGGCTTTGCGACCCTCGAAGAGATGGAACTGGCGCTCGCCGACAGTATCGAGCGCAGCCGCGACACCGGCGCCGCGATGCCTGCCGGACGCCGCGTGGCGCCGCGCGTGTTCGGTGAGGAACCGGACTTCGATCTCGTCAAAGTCTTCTACGGCACAGACCGCGCGCCGGACCCGGGCCAGGTTCTGATTGTCGACGGCAAGCCGGTGCTGGACGCCCGCACCTACTACGCGGCTGAGCGGGGCCAGCTGGAAACCGGGACGGTGATTGTCTCGGTGCCGCGCAACCGGGCCCTTGGCGAGATCCCGAAGCCCAGCGTGTTGCGCTTCGATGTCCGGCCCGATCCGGCCCGGCATGTCATTGTCGGCGACATGAAGATCCATCCGGACATGGAAGAATTTGTCCGCGAGGTAAAAATCGAACTGGCCAAGTCACAGCGCCGCGAGATCTTCGTGCTGATCCATGGCTACAACACGAAATTCGACGCAGGCATCGAGCGCACGGCGCAGCTGTCCACAGACCTCGAAATTGATGGCGCGGCGGTCTTCTATTCCTGGCCCTCGGCTGGCAGCCTGTTCGGCTACAAGGCGGACCGCTCGCAGATCACGCCCGAGGCGGCGCAGGACCTTGAAGACTTCCTGCTGGTCCTGGCCGACCGGACGGGCGCGGACCGGATCAGCGTTGTCGCCCATTCCATGGGGAACGAATTTCTGACCCTTGCGCTGGAACAGATGGCGCGCGACCGGCCCGGCGAAAAACTGTTCGACGAAGTCATCTTCGCCTCCCCCGATGTCGATGCCGACGAGTTCATCGAACGCGTTTCGGAGATCGACAGCCTCGCAGACGATTTCACCCTCTACGCCAGTTCGAAGGACCGCGCGCTGCAGGCGTCCCGGCGGTTCAACGGTACGGGCCGGCGCGCGGGGGATTCGGCAGAGCCGGTTCTGCTGCCGGTGCTGAACACGATCGACACGTCGGCCGTGTCCGATGGCGGGCTGGGGCATTCCGATATCTTCGGCGGCGCCTTCACCGATTTCCAGGCGATCCTCTGGCTCAGCCTGGAACCCGACCAGCGCTGCCTGCTCGGCCGGCGCGAGGAAGGCAATGCGGTGGCCTGGGTCCTCGGCGCGCCGCGCACGGAATTCTGCGGCCAGAAGGCCTTCTCCACAGCCATGACCACGATGCGGCGCGTCGGCGTGGAAGAGTCCGCGATGGTCCTGTCCGAACAGGCCGCCGAAGCGGAATCGGTCGGGTCGCCCGACGCGCCGCTCTGGCAGTCGGCCCTCCGGATCGTTCAGTGGCTGGGCACCGCCGGACGCTTCATGCCTGAGACGGCGACGGCACCTCAGTAACCGACCGGTGCGGATCGGAATGGTTCCATTCCGCCAGCATGGTGCGCAGCGCCGCGATGAAGGCGATCGGCTGGTCCAGCATGACGTGGTGATCCGCATGCGGAATGGAAATGAACGGCACCTGGTAGCCCAGCAATTTGCGCATGTATTCGCGCACATCGTCCGGCATCAGTGAACTGTTCTCGCCGCGGATGATGGCCACCCGGCAGCGCGCCGCCTGCAGCATTTCACCGGGGTCCTTGCCAGGGTCGAAATGTGTCCAGATCATCGGATCGAACTTCCATGTCCAGCCGCCCTCGTCCGCCTTCTTCAGGCTCCAGCGGGCAATATAATCCACCGCATAGAGGTTCTCGCAAAGCTGCGGCGGGGCCAGACGGAACCGGCTGAGCGCAGAGGCAAGATCCGGATAGACCCGGTTCGGGCGGCCCTTGCGGTCAGGCCCCCGGTGCGGACGCTCCGGCGGGTTCACCGGACTGTCGACGATCACCATGCCGTCGAACCGGTCGCCATATTTCGCGCCGGTCACCAGCGTGACAAAGCCGCCGAAGGAGTGCGCCACGATGATCGGCTTGGTCGGCCCGTCGAACAGGCCGGCCGCCTCGGCCACGGCAACCTCCTCCTCCGCGAAGGTCGCCATGTTGTAGCTGTCGCGGTTATCGCTGTCGCCCATGCCGGCAAAGGTGATCGCCGCGACATTGTACTCTTCGGCAAAGTAAGGCGCGATGAAATCCCACCAATGGGCATGGGCGCCGTTGCCATGGACCAGAAGCAGGCCGGGCGCCCCGCGCTTGCCCCAGCGCTGATAGGTGACGTTCGCGCCCTTAACCTCCACCGAGGCTGTTTCATACGGTGTGGCGACCGCCTTGCGGAACCATTCCGGCGCTGGCGGCACGGCGCCCTTGAACTCTGCCAGCGGCCCGCCTTCCGACGGAATCTCCGGTGGCTGGTCCCGGACGATGCCCTTGTTCTCCCCGCTCATTCATTTCTTCCTCTTTTTCTGAAGTCTGGGATGCAGCCAGCCATCTGGCAAGCCCGGTCCTTGGGGGAGGTCCGGCACGGCTTTTGCCCCTTTTGTCCCGAAAAGGGACACCCCGACCCATGTTGAAACAGATCTGTATCGCTTCTGCCCTGACGCTGGCCGCCGGGTCCGCCGCCGCCAGCCCGGAACTGGCCGAACTCTGGGGCGCGAAAGCGGCCGCGCTCGCCGGAGACTCTGCGCCTTTGCTGGACACCGCCCGGCAAGGCCGGATGCCGGCCCTGGACGATACCTATGTGATCGAAGTGGAACGGTTCGCCTTCAACGCCACCCGGCTCGGCGACTGGACCAGACAGGCTGGCGCTCCCCCGGCTATCGGCTGCAGCTTTCTCAGCCTCGGCGAAGAGACGGAAATACAGCTTGAAGCGCTTGAAGGTGCCCGGTCTGCCCGTGCATCCGCCGATGCCCTGGATGGCCTGCTCAGCCTGTTCGCAGATGCCCGGACCCTGTCGGCCGCAGCGGCCTGGTCTGCCCGGCATATGGGCGACCAGCCTGTGACGCTGAGCCAGCCGTCCCCCTGCCCGCAACAACTACCCCGCATCGACCGGGTCGCCATCGACTAGACAGCGGCACCAGGCCCGTCTGTCCCTCCGCCGACCCTCATGGCGCGCCGCCGTCTTGTCATGCGCAGCCCGTCGCGGATATTCAGCCCAATGAGCGTCAGGTTCACGGCACCCGCAAGCAGTTCGAGCGCCTGCAGCGCGTAGAACATCGGCGTAAATTGACTCTCAGCGGCCAGCCGCTGCAGGACGAAGGCGCACGGTACCAGGATCAGCAGCCCGTTTGCCGCAATAACCGGCATGCGGCGCTGCTTCGCCCGCACCAGACCTGTCCGCACCGGACCGGCAAGCCGAAACCCGGTTGCGCCTGTAATGGCCAGGGATGGGACCAGAACAATCATGCCCCACAGAATGCCGGTCTTCACGGCAAGAATTGCCGCGGCATTCCCGAACAGCTCCACAACAAGCGTCGACATCCAGAAGCAGAGGATCGTCAGGAAGCCGACAAATCCGGCAATCGGGTGAATGCGTTTCATCAAGGCCAGAGACTCCCCATGTCAGTCTGCATCAAGGCGTGCGGTCAGAGTGTTCAGAACGCCGCGAACCGTTTCCAGCACTTCGGGTGACATGCCCTCGGCCAGGGCATTCGCCCAGGGCGCCTCCTGCTGCGATGCTGCGGCATAGGCGTCAGCGCCCTTGTCGGTCAGGACAACAAGATGGGCTCGCTTATGATGCGGGTTTGGTTCGAATCGAACGAACCCCTCCCGCTCCAGATCGTTGACCACTCTTTGGACCGACTGCCGGCTGAGGCCCATGACCCGGGCAAGATGTGCGACCGGGAGGGCGTGATCAGAGAGCGCAATCGACCCGAGGACCTGCCAGCGCGCACTGGTCAGCCCCAGCGGCGCGACCAGACGGTCGCCCGCGGCGAGAAGCGCGCCATTGGCGCGAAAAATATCCAGCATCACCGCCGTCAGCGCTGCGCCGGCTTCTGTGTGCGAGGGATAACGCGCCGTACTCATAGACAACATGCTTCCATATTGACAACATGCTGTCAACATGGAGGTGACGACGCCTGCAGAGGGGCTCCGTCAGGGCCGGAACACGGCTTCCGGATTCTCCAGCAATTCATAGGCGACGTGCGCCTTGAGCTTCTCGGTCAGCGCAACCGCCTCCCCCTGGAGGGTCTCCGGGTCGATCACCTGGCCGAATGTCATCCGTATCTGCGAGCCCTGCTTGTTCAGCAGCTCGTGGAACAGGGTGATGTCGCGCAGCTCGCCGCTGAGATTGCAGAGCAGGTAATAGAGCCGCGAATTCCACGCATCGAGATTGAGCGGCAGGATCGGCGCCTTCTGCTTCTTCGCCAGACCGATCACGGTGGAGAACCAGTCCTTCTCGATCAGCCGGTCGCCTTCCTTCCGCGCGAGGCGCCCGGACGGGAAGATGACGACGCATTTTTCCTCGGCGAACGCCTCCCCTGCCCGTTTCAGCGTTTCCCGCGCCTTGGCAGGCGAGCGCTTGTCCATCACCCATTCGACCGGGATGATCACATCCTGGAATTTCGGATTGACCCGGACGGCGTCGGCGTTCGCAAAAAAGATGATGTCTTCGCGCACCCGCTTCAGCAGGTCCCACACGGCCACCCCGTCCGCGAGGCCGGTCGGGTGGTTGGCGGCAACAATCAGCCGGCCCTCCCGCGGCATGCGTTCGATCCCTTCAACGGAAAGATCGAAGGCAAGTTCGCGCGACAGACGGTCAAAGGATTCCCGGCCGTTCAGTTCGACGATCTCGTCCGCCATGCGCCGGGCCTTGTTGTAGCCCAGCATCGTATAAAGGACCGGGCGCACCAGCGGCCAGGCGGGGTTCGCCCGCAGTTTCGGGCAGCGCTCCTCGATCAGCACATCCACAATGTGCAGGTCATCCGGCGTCTCCACATCCAGGAACGCTGATTTCCGCGGCGCCAGCGGTTTTTGCGGGAGCGTGTCGTCACTCATGTTCGGGCGTTTCTCCTGAACCCTAGCATAGGCGAAGCCTGAAACCGGCGGAAGCGCCCCTTTCAGCCGCGCAATCTGCCATACGAACCGGGGGATTCAGGGGTCAATTTGGGCCCATTTCCCGACCGGCGGCTGAATCGCAATTCATTGAGTTTTCAACACTTCTGAAAGGAACGCTTTACTAAGCCGTAAGCTGCGCGTGGCAAAGTGAACGCACATCAGGGGCAGGTTAAGGACCGGCCACACAGGAAAGGCATCGGGGTAGATTTTATGAAAGTTCTCTGGGTTGAAGATCACGCGCCGGTGCGCGACATGCTGGCCATCGCTGCGGACAAGGCTGCCCGCTCTCGCGTTCAGGTGGACCTCGTCATGGCACCGACGCTGATGGCGGCGGAAACGCGCCTGCGTCTTGAACGTTTCGACCTTGTCGTGCTGGACCTCGGCCTGCCGGATTCCATGGATCCGGACATGACCATCGCCCGCATCGCGAACATGGGCAAATACCGGATCGCCGTCGTTTCCTCGATGGATACGCGCGACCAGGCTGTCGAAGCGGCTGTGCGTTGCGGCGCAAACATCCACCCGGAAGCTGTTTTCAAGGCCGGCCTGCCGTTCAACCGCTTCATCCAGCGTCCGGACTCCTTCGAGGATTTCCTGATGGACCTGATGCCTTCGGCCGCCGATACGACGGGCATGACGGTCCGGGCCGCCTGATCCCTAATGCTTGCCCTTCGGGGCCAGAGCTTGCTAAGCCGCTCGGAACCATTTCCGGGCGGTTTTCTTTCGCCTCTCACTGACAGGAAGCTGCCTCGGCATGGATTTTTTCACTTCGGCGCCAGTCACGTCCAGCCTGCTGCTGGCCAACATTGTCGCCAGCATGATCGGCTTCGGCGCCACCGATTTCATCAATCAGAACTCATTGTGGATCCGGCCGATCCGCGAACAGGGCCAGTGGCACCGCGTTCTGACATCCGGCTTCCTGCACGTGAACGGCATGCACCTCTTCGTGAACATGCTGACGCTCTTCTATTTCGGCCCCCCGCTGGAGAGCGTGTTCGGCAGCACCGGGTTTGCGATCCTGTATTTCGGCTCCCTTCTTGGCGGCTCGTTCTGGGAAGTCGTCGACAAGGGCCGCGAGCCGGATTACCGCGCCATCGGCGCCTCGGGGGCCATATCCGGCCTGATGTCGGCCGTCGGCATCCTGTTCCCGTTCGCCACGATCTACCTGATGTTCGCCCTGCCGATCTGGGCGGGCCTTTATGCCCTGCTCTTCATCGTCATCAGCTTCATCTTTTCGCAGCGTGAAAACGCGATGATCGCCCATGGCGCCCACCTGGGCGGCGCGGTCACCGGTATCGCGCTGACCCTGATTCTGAGACCTGAATCGTTCGGCCAGCTGCTGGACCAGATCGCCCGGCAGTTTGGCTGATCCGTCGATGGCAAATGTGGTCCGCCAGTACAGGGAACGTGTGGAGGCAGGCCTGCTCACCAATGATCCGGTGCAGGCCGAAGCCGCTGAACGCCTCGACGATCTGGCAAAGCGCCTGGCCGATCCGCCAAAAGGCGGCTGGTTCTCGAAACCGGACCCTGTGCGCGGGCTCTATCTCTGGGGCGGGGTCGGGCGCGGCAAGTCCATGCTGATGGACCTGTTCTTCGAGGATGCCGCACCAAAGGCGAAACGCCGGGTGCATTTCCACGAATTCATGGCCGAGATCCAGGACCGGCTCGACACCTGGCGCAAGATGCCGGAGGGCGAGCGCAAACGCTCCCAATGGCGCGTGAAGGGCGCGGGCGACGATCCGATCCCGCCGGTGGCCAAACAGGTCGCCGCCGAAGCGCAGCTTCTCTGCTTCGACGAATTCCAGGTGACGCAGATCGCCGATGCCATGATCCTCGCCCGCCTGTTCGACCAGTTGTTCTCACGCGGCGTGACCATGGTGGCGACCTCCAATCGCGTGCCGGATGATCTCTATAAGGATGGTATCAACCGCCCGCTTTTCCTGCCGTTCATCCAGCAGCTGAAAGAGCGTTGCGACATCTTCCACCTCGCATCGGACCGCGACTACCGGCTGGACCGGCTGATTGCGGCGCCGGTCTGGTATGCCCCGCTCGGGCCGGAGGCGGACGCCTCGCTTGAAGAGGTCTGGACCCGCCTCACCTCCGGCGCCCATGCCCAGCATGTGACGCTGACGGTGAAAGGCCGCAAGCTGGAAGTCAGCCGCGAAGCCGCCGGTGTGGCCTGGTTCAGTTTCGAGGAGCTTTGCGCCCGCCCGCTCTATTCGCGCGACTATCTGACCATCGCAGCGAATTTCCATACGGTGATCCTGCGCGGCATTCCGAAACTCGACTCCGACAAGCGCAATGAAGCCGCGCGTTTCGTGGCGCTGATCGATGCGCTTTACGAAGCGAAAGTCAAACTGGTGGCGAGTGCGGCGGCAGAGCCGGAAACGCTGTACCCGGAAGGAGACGGCGCCTTCGAATTCGAACGGACCGTCAGCCGCCTGCATGAAATGCGCTCCACCGACTATCTCGCCGAAGAGCGCGTCGAGATCAGCGTCGACTGACCCGGCGCTTCGGCTCCTTGCCGTCACTGCTGAGCAGGTCTGCTGCAACGGCGCGCATCACCTTTCCCATCTCCGTCATCGGTTCGGACAGCGGTGAGCCCTCGCGCCAGATGAGGCCGATCTTGCGGCGGGCCAGCTTGTGCCGGATCGGACGGACGACCTGACTCGGGTCACGCTTGGCCTCAACCACGGCATAGAGATTCGGCAGGATCGCCACCCCCTCCCCCATGCTGGCGGTCTGGCGGACGGCATCCAGCGAGGTGCCTTCATATTCGGTACTGACATGGGCGCCCGCCGCATCCGCCAGCTGCTGGATGATCAGGCTCAGCCTGTGGCCGGGACCGAGGCTCAACAGCTCCCGCCCCCGCAGGGCCTCCACATCGACCGGTCCCTTCTGCGCGGACAATTCGTCTTCCTGGGCGGCGCAGACGTACAGGGTCTCTTCGAACAATTCCATGAAGGCACTGCTGGCATGGTCCTCCGGTGTCGAGATGATCATGTCGAGCCGGCCATCGTTCAGGCGGTCATTGAGGTCCGCGATACGGGATTCGTGCACACTCATGCGCAGTTCGGGAAACAGGCGGTGCAGTTCGCGGACGGCGCCGGGCAGCAGATAGGGCCCGATAGTGGAGACCGTGCCCAGCCGGTAGCGTCCGGCCACCTCCCCCGCGGGACGCAGGGTGAAAGCCTTCAGATCCTCGACCTGGATCAGGATCGCCCGCGCGCGCCGGACGACTTCTTCCCCCAGCGGGGTCATGAAGGCCCCATGGCGGCCGCGTTCCACCAGGATGGCCCCCAATTGCTGTTCGGCTTCCGCGATCTGGGCGGAGAGGCTCGGCTGCGACACGTTCAGCAGGCGGGCCGCTTCGTGAAATTTGCCGGTATCGGCCACGGCGACCAGGTATTGCAGCTGTCTAAGCGTTGGGCGCATCCATGAATCCCTGTCTGGTTTGGGCTTATTTTTATAGCTTTTAGCTATTGAAACAAGAGAGTTTTTATATTGGAACTATCTATCGCGCCACGCCAGATTACAGTCCTGAGACCCAAGGAGCTCGTTTTCTGTGTACGAACTGATAGCATTAAATCTTAGTGCATGTCGTCACTACAGCGAAGTGACCCGGTCTTTTGTGGATCCACCGTCCACGGCATAGGCGACCCACCGCGCCACCCCTCCCTTCTCCTAAACAGTGTTTCCTCCCAGCATCGAAAGGAATTTCGCATGCCCCGCTTTGCTGCAGGCGTCGTTCGCTTCAAAAACAGTGTCTATCCCGAAAAACAAGGCCTTTTCGAAGAGCTCAGCAAGGGCCAGTCGCCCGAAGCCCTCTTCATCGCCTGTTCCGACTCCCGGGTAGAAACAGCCATGATCACCCAGACCGAACCGGGTGAACTCTTCATCTGCCGCAATGCCGGCAACATCGTTCCACCGCATACGGAATCCACCGGCGGCATGACCGCATCGATCGAGTATGCTGTGGCGGTTCTGAAAGTTCCGCATATCGTGGTCTGCGGCCACACCGAATGCGGGGCCATGAAAGGCGCGATGCACCCGGAAGGCCTCGACGGCCTGCCGCATGTCGCCAAATGGCTCGGCTATTCCAAGGCCGCTGTGGATATTGTCGACAGCATCGCTGCAGACGACATCTCCCCGGAAGAGCGCATGAAAATGCTGATCGAGCAGAACGTCCTGCTCCAGCTGCAGCACCTGCGCACACATCCGAGCGTTGCCGCCGCCCTCGCAAAAGGCACGACCGAACTGCATGGCTGGGTCTATGACATCCGCGCCGGCGAAGTCGAAGCCTGGGACGAGACCGAAGGCAAATTCATCACAATCGACTCCCGTTACGCCGCCCAGATCCGCGAACTCGCGGGCGAACATACCTGCGCGGCCTAAAAGGGATCTGACAGAACGGATCTAACCACATGTCTTCCTCCCAGACAGCTGCGCCCGGCGGGCGCAGCCCCTTCTTCGATTTTTCCAACATGAAAGGCGACCTGTTCGGCGGCCTGACCGCCGGTATCGTCGCCCTCCCGCTGGCGCTCGCCTTCGGTGAAGCCTCAGGCGCCGGCCCGATTGCCGGTCTCTGGGGCGCGATTTTCGTTGGCTTCTTCGCCGCCCTGTTCGGCGGAACCGGCTCGCAGGTCTCCGGCCCGACCGGCCCGATGGTCGTTGTCTTCGCCGGTCTCTATGCGGCGCTGGGCGGCAGCCCGACGCTGGTCTTCGCGGCCGTCGTGCTGGCGGGCGTCATACAGATCGGCTTCGGCGTCCTGAAATTCGGCCAGTATGTGAAACTGGTCCCCTATCCGGTGATTTCCGGCTTCATGAGCGGCATCGGTGTGATCATCATCGCGCTGCAGCTCTCCCGCCTGTTCGGGCACGAGCCTGAGGGCGGCGGCACGATCCCGGCCTTCACCGCCGTACCGGGCGCCGTGATGGACCCGAACCTGATCGCCGTCGGCATTGCCGCGATGACCCTGTTCATCGTCTTCACATGGCCGAAGAAATTCGCTGCCTTTGTCCCCGGCCCGCTCGCGGCGCTGGTGATCGGCACGCTGGTCAGCCTCTTCATTCCGGGCGCACCCGTGCTGGGCGACATCCCGACCGGCCTGCCGGAATTCGTCCTGCCGAGCTTCAACACCGGCACGGCGCTGATCGTGCTCGAAGCCGCCTTCATCCTGGCGGTGCTCGGGTCCATCGACAGCCTGCTGACCTCGCTGGTCGCCGACAACATGACCCGCACGCGCCACCACTCCGACAAGGAGCTGATCGGCCAGGGCATCGGCAACACGATCGCCGGCATGTTCGGCGCCATCCCGGGTGCCGGCGCCACGATGCGGACAGTGATCAACGTCCGTTCGGGGGGACGCACGCGGATTTCCGGCATGACGCACGCCTTCGTGCTGCTGGCCATCGTGCTCAGCCTCGGTCCGCTCGCCTCGCAGATCCCGCATGCGGTTCTGGCCGGTATCCTTGTGAAGGTCGGCTTCGACACGATCGACATGTCCTACATCAAGCGTGCCCACAAAGGCCCGCGCTGGGATCTTGCCCTGATGGTGCTGGTCCTCGGCCTGACGGTCTTCGTTGACCTGATCACCGCCGTGGCCGTCGGTGTGGTGCTCGCCGCGCTCGCCTTCATCAAGAAGCTGGCCGACGACCAGATCGCCTCGGTGCAGCATGAGGCCCCGCCGCAATCCAGCGAAGAGGAAGTGACCCTTCTCTCCCGCTGCGGCGGCCGGGTGATGCTGTTCGACTTCGGCGGCCCGCTCAGCTTCGGCGCCGCGGCCGACCTTGGCCACCATGTCCGCAGCCGGGCTGGCGGCAAGGTCGAGATCATCGTGCTGGACTTTGCCCGCGTGCCCTTCATCGACGTCTCCGCCGTCCGCGCGGTCGAGACGATCATCGAAGACGCGCATGATGCCGGCAAGGATGTCTACTTCACCGGCATGAGCGAGGAGGTCGAAGCCGTCCTCCACCGCTTTGCGGCAGATGCCGTGCCGGGCAGCGAAGACAAGCGTTTCGGCGAACGCCGGGATGCCCTGAATGCGGCCCTCACCCGCCTCGACAAGAAGCCGGATCCTGTACCGGCCGCCTGACCAGGAAATACCCCCCGTTCCTGACACTCAGTTCCCCGCGCCTCCTCTCTCCAGGCGCGGGGATTTTTTTGCCTGAATCCCCCGGAAATCCACCAGAATCCCTCAGAATTCCCCCCGTCCGCCCCCCTTCCCTAAGAAGGCCGCAATTCCTATCTATACTTGAGCGCGATGAAACTCATGCGCATTCCGGTACAAGACGCCGCCGCAAGTTGGGGCTAAACAGTTCCGGACATTCCAAATTGGAACAATCGCCGGGTTCGCGGGATAAGGTTCCGGAAGGAGACTATTGATATGGCAAACAAGATTTCTGCCAGTGGAAGCATGACGCTGAGCCCCGAACAGGGCCTGAGCCGTTATCTCACCGAAATTCGCAAATTTCCGATGCTCGAAAAGAACGAGGAGTTCATGCTGGCCCGGCGCTGGCGCGAGCAGGAAGACACCCAGGCCGCCGAGAAGATGGTGACCTCCCACCTGCGTCTCGTGGCCAAGATCGCCATGGGCTATCGCGGCTATGGCCTGCCGATGGCCGAAGTGATCTCCGAGGGCAATGTCGGCCTGATGCAGGCCGTGAAAAAGTTCGACCCGGACAAGGGCTTCCGCCTGGCCACCTATGCCATGTGGTGGATCCGCGCCGCGATCCAGGAATACATCCTGCGCTCGTGGAGCCTGGTGAAGCTCGGCACGACGGCCGCGCAGAAGAAGCTGTTCTTCAACCTGCGCCGCCTGAAAGGCGAGATGGCCGCGCTGGAAGAAGGCGACCTGAAGCCGGAACAGGCCCGGCTGATCGCCGAGAAGCTGAACGTCACCGAAAGCGAAGTCTATTCGATGAACGGACGCATGTCCGGCTCTGACGCCTCGCTCAACGTGCCGATGGGCACCGATGGCGACATGGAATGGCAGGACTGGCTGGCCGATGACGAGCCGGGCCAGGCAGAAGACTTCGCCAACCGGCAGGAATTCGATGCCCGGATGGACCTGTTGTCCGCCGCCATGGAAGACCTCAACGAGCGCGAGCGTCACATCCTGACCGAGCGCCGCCTGACGGACGACCCGAAAACGCTGGAAGAGCTGTCGGAAGAATACAATGTCTCCCGCGAGCGCATCCGCCAGATCGAGGTCCGCGCCTTCGAGAAACTGCAAAAGGCCATGAAGCGCATGGCCAAGGAACAGGGCCTGCCGGCGGGGGCTTAATCCCCGCTGGCGGTCTCCGCCACGGTCTTCACCGCGTCTTCCAGATCTTCGTCCAGTTTGATGTCGGTCGGGTCGACGCCGAGGATCACGCTGATGATCAGCGCGCCCACACCCACCGCAAACACAATGATCGCGACCAGCCCGCCGCCGACGCCCAGCGTGCGGGCGAGATAGTTCGTGATTTCCTCATACCGGAACACGCCAATCGCCGCCGCGATGAAGCCGCCGACCTTGGCGGCGTATTCGATCTGGCTGGGATAGGACCGCAGGTGGAAGAAGACGAGCAGCAGCGTCCACACGCCGAAACCGAGCGCGATGAGCGGTGCAACGATCGTATAGGCACTGGCTGAGCCGGACCCGGTCAGCAGCGCCATGGTCTGCAGGTAAGCGGCGTTCAGCAGCGGCCAGATCAGCATCACCGCCCCGCCCAGCGCCAGGCCGAACGAGATGCCGGACGGCGTCATCCCGTGCAGACGCTCCAGACCCTTGCGGTACTGCACCAGCAGGATGCCGATACCGAGCAAGAGCAGCAGGAAGAAAATCTTCACCGGCATCACCCAGCGGTGCACGGCGCCCGTGCGCGACGGCGCCTCGGCCGCCAGCCGGTTCAGGTGCTGGCGGAACGCGGCCTTGGCCGTGCAGCAGGCCCGCACGCTCAGACGCTCACCTGACGGGAAGCACAACATCTCGACCTCGGCCGCGACGGAATATTGCAGCCATTCCCGGTCGCACTGGGCCTGGTATTCCCCGAGGCCGCGGTCGACACCGGACAGGATGCGCATGCGGGCCAGCACTTCGGTCACCGGCGCAAGCGGCGGAGCCTCTGCCGTCGCGGGCGCGCCATCATCCGCCGCAAGGGCTTTCGGCGAGATCTCGAAGACGGACCGGGCTTCAGACGATTCAAACGCGCCGGAAATGAGCCATGCCCCGATCAGGGCGACCACGAGGCTGCCGCCCAGCACGATCCGCCCGAATTTCAGCTGCCCGCGCCACATGGCATCCACCAGCAGCACGGCCGGCTGCCAGAACGCGACCAGCGCCAGCAGGCCCGCGACCGGGAAGAAGATGAAATTCTGGGAATCCAGAGACGCCAGCCGCAGGGCGAGCCCCGAGGCGCCGAACTCCTGCACCAGCACGCCGGTCTCCGTCAGGAAGGCGAGGTACAGAAGGGCAAACACGATGGTCACAGCCACCCGAGTGGCAAAATGCGTCTTCGTCATGCGCGGATCTCCCCTTCCGCCTTTGGCGCTTTTGGCGGTGCCTTACTCCTACCGCAATCGCCAGCGCATACAACACAACGGATTTGATCGCCCGTATCGCGGCCGATTTCCGGGAACCGGCCGGCTCCGTCAGCCGTTGATCCCCCAGAACCCTCCCGCAAGCCTTGCCCCCAAGCCTCAGAAGGAGCCTTGAAATGACTTTCAGACTCGTCCCCCTCTCACTCGCCGCCGTGATGAGCGCAGGCCTCATGGCGTATGCCGACCCGCCGCACGCCCGCCCGGGCGACCTGCCGCCGGGCCTGGCCAAGCAGGGCAAGATCCCGCCGGGCCACGCCAAGAAAATGTGGAAACAGGGCGAATACCTGCCGGTGGACTATCGCACCGGCCACGAATTCGAAGACTGGCGCCGCTATGACCTGGAACCGGCCCCTCCGGGCTATCGCTGGGTCGTGGTCGATGAAGACGCCTACCTGATGCAGGTCACCACCGGCCTCGTCGCCAACGCCGTCATAGATCTGCTCGACTGATCGTAAACCCCAAGCGATTGATCGCAGCAGACGGAACGGGCATGGGTTTTCCCATGCCCGTTTTTTCCGTTTCTGACCCGGCCGATCCGCGCGTTGCGGCCTACACGTCCATCCGTGAGAAGGACCTGACCTCCGGCCATGGCGGGCGGTTCATTGTCGAGGGCAAGGTGACGCTGGAGACGCTGCTGACGCGGTTGCGTTTTGCAGTGGAGAGCCTGTTTCTGGCCGAGTCCCGGCTGGAGCCGCTGAAGGGCTTACTGTCAAAAGTACCTGCCGGTGTACCCGTCTATACCGCCCCGCAGGACGTGATGGATCAGGTGGCCGGCTTCCCCATGCATCGCGGCGTACTCGCCTGCGGGCTGAAAGGAAACATTCCCCAACCAGGCGAATTTCTTGCGAAGGATGAGCCGCGCTCAGGCCCGCTCCTCCTGCTGTCCGACATTTCGAACCACGACAATACCGGCGCCTGTTTCCGCAATGCGGCAGCCTTCGGCGCGGGTGGCATATTGCTGGACGAACGCTGCTGCGATCCGCTCTACCGGAAGGCCATCCGCGTCTCGTCCGGGGCGAGCCTGTTCCTGCCCTATGCCCAAGGCGGAACGGGCTTGGACATGGTAAATGCCGTCTTAAGCGCGGGCTATACCGTCTGGGCCATGACGCCCCGCGCAGAGGCCGCGCCGATGCAATCCCTGCCCGTGCCGGACAAGCTCGCCATCCTGCTCGGCGCCGAGGGACCGGGCCTGCCAGATGACATCATCGCGGCGGCCACGCCGGTGCGCATCCCCATGTCCGGAGGGTTCGACAGCATCAATGTCGCCACCGCCGGGGCGATCGCGCTGGCACACGTATTTGGGGAAAAACAGGGCTGATCCGACTCAAGAAAACGCCCTCCCCGATTGTGCCGGGAAGGGCGTATGGGGGACCCCCTGGTGTGATAGAGCCGCCCCGAGAGAGCCTTAGAATACCCGCGGACGTTCCGTCTTGTCGAGATGGAGACCGCACTCGGTCTTGTCCTGCCCTGCCCAGCGGCCGGAGCGCGGATCCAGCGGGTCCGATGCCGGGCGGGTACACGGCCAGCAGCCGATGGAGGGATAGCCCTGATCGACCAGCGGATGGCGCGGCAGATTGCGCTGCTTCATGAACAGGTCGACGTCGTCGGCCGTCCAGCCTGCCATCGGGTTCACCTTGTAGCGGCCGTTCGCGAATTCGAAGACCGGCAGCTTCATCCGCTCGCCGCCATGGAAGCGCTTGCGGCCGGTGATCCAGGCGTCGAACCCTTCCAGCGCCGGTTCCAGCGGACGCACCTTGCGCAGGGCGCAGCAGGCGTCGGGCTCGCTCTGCCAGAGCTTGTTGTCCGGATCGAGGACCTTGCGTTCGGTTTCGTTCGGCGGGATCGACCGCACACCGGTCAGGCCCAGCCGCTCGATCACCTCGTCGCGATAGTCCAGCGTCTGCGGGAAGTGCATGCCGGTATCGAGGAAGACCACCGGCAGGCTCGGGTCCACTTCGGCGATCAGCGACAGCATGGCGACGCTTTCCGCCCCGAAGCTCGACACATAGGTCAGCTGCTCAGGCCATTCGCGCACCATGGCGACGCGCAGGATGGTCTGGGCAGACGCTTCGCGCAGCTCGCCGTTCAGACGCGCGAGACGCGCATCCGTCGACTCAAGCTGGCGGAGTTTGATATCGCCATAGGGCATCAGGTCAGTTTCCGTGTCTTGCGTGGAACACCGACACCCGGCCATCGGCGGCGGGCTGGTAGGTGTCCCGGAATTCATTCAGGGCTTCCAGAACACTAGGTAGGTCAGCGCGGGCCGTCTCGTAAGCGTCGAAGCCTGAACGGTTCATGTAGAAAATCTGATCGCGCAGCACGTGTCCTACCGCGCGCAACTCGCCTTCATAGCCATGACGGCGGCGCAGGAGCTGAGCCTGGGAGTATCCCCGGCCATCGGTATATTTGGGAAACGAGACCTCAACCAATTGAATCCATTCAAGAAATGGCTCCAAAAGCCCCGGATCGTCTTCCGGAACGAGGCGTACACCCACCGGGGTATTCCGCCCGGCGAGGCTTTCGGCCAGTTCCAGGAAACGGTCCAGAGGTAAGGTCACCGCCTGGTCAGGCTTTAGTTCTGCTTCACTATCCTGATCGAGAAACAGCCAGACATTCTCGATTTCTGCACCATCCTTAAGCAGTGGCATAGAGCGCCTCCTTGAACGGGTCTGCGCCTGCGCGCTCCAGCGTGTCGATGAACAGCTCATCGGGCGAGGTGCGCAGCGCCATATAGGTATCGACGATCCGCTTCACGGCCTCCGGCACGTCCTCCCCTTTCAGGGCGGGCCCGGCGATGGAGCCGATGGCGGCCTTTTCGTCGGCCCGTCCGCCGAGGCTGATCTGGTAGAACTCCTCGCCTTTCCGGTCGACGCCGAGAATGCCGATATGGCCGACATGGTGATGGCCGCATGCATTGATGCAGCCGGAGATGTTGATGTGCAGCCGACCGATCTCGCGCTGGTATTTCGGGTCCGCGAACACTTCCTGCACCGCCTGCCCGATCGGGATGGAGCGGGCATTGGCGAGGTTGCAGTAATCGAGGCCCGGGCAGACGATCAGGTCGGTGATCAGGCTCTCATTCGGCGTGGCGAGCCCCGCGGCGTCCAGCGCCTGCCAGATCGCGTAGAGATGCTTCGCCGGCACATGCGGCAGGACGAGGTTCTGTGCATGGGAGACGCGGATGTCGTCATAGGCATAGCGCTCAGCGAGGTCGGCAACGATCTCCATCTGCCGGTCAGTCGCATCGCCCGCCGCGCCGCCGATGGGCTTCAGGCTGACGGTGACCGAGGCATGGCCCGCCTGCTTGTGCGGATGCAAATTCACCTCCGCCCATTCGGCAAAGGCCGGCTCTGCCGCCTTGGCGGCTTCGAAGGCCGCGGTGCCATCCTCGCCATCAAAGGCAGGCGGGGCGAAATAGGCATGGATGCGGTCGATCTCCGCCTGCGGCAGGTCGATCTTTTCGTGGCTGCGCTGGGCGGCATATTCGGCCTCCACCTGGCGTGTGAATTCTTCCGCGCCAAGCTCAGCAACGAGGATCTTGATCCGCGCCTTGTACTTGTTGTCCCGGCGGCCATGGCGGTTGTAGACGCGCATGATGGCTTCGGCATAGTCGAGAAGCTCCGCCTCCGGAACAAAGTCATTGACCAGCGCGGCAAGATGCGGGGTCCGCCCCTGCCCGCCGCCGACATAGACCTCAAAGCCGACTTGCTCACCGCGCTTCACGATGCGCAGGCCGATGTCATGCACGGCAATCGCGGCCCGGTCATGCGCGGCGGCCGTCACGGCGAATTTGAACTTGCGTGGCAGGAAGGCAAATTCCGGATGGAAGGTGCTCCACTGGCGGATGATCTCGCACCAGGGCCGCGGGTCCATCACTTCATCCGCCGCCGCACCGGCGAAATGGTCGCTGGTCACGTTGCGGATACAATTGCCGGAGGTCTGGATGGCATGCATCTCCACCTCGGCCAGATCATTCAGCGCATCCGGAATATCCTTCAGGCCCACCCAATTGTACTGGATGTTCTGGCGCGTCGTGAAATGGCCATAGCCGCGGTCATATTTGCGCGCGATCTCCGCCATGCGGCGCAGTTTCTCGCCGTTCAGCTGGCCATAGGGAATGGCCACGCGCAGCATGTAGGCGTGCAGCTGCAGGTACACGCCATTCTGCAGGCGCAGCGGCTTGAACTCATCTTCCAGCAATTCGCCGGAGAGACGCCGGGTCACCTGCCCCCGGAACTGTTCCACCCGGTCCTTCACGAGCCGGGCATCGAATTCGTCATATCTGTACATCAGGACTCCTCACGGGTGTCTAAAATTTCCCATTCGCCAGCGTCAGACAGTTCGGCGGTAAAGCCAGGATGCAAAAGGGCGGGCAAGACCTTCAGGTCATGCCACTCTGCCAGTTGCCCTAACCCCACGATCTTCGCGTTTTCCGGCTGATGACCTGAAGCCCCGCAAAGGAACTGCAGCCCACCGTCTTGGTCATGACAAACCACGGAGATCCGGTCGCCTGCGAAAACATGCTCGCAGACGGCGCAGGCCAGATTGTCTGGAAACGTATAGCCGAACAAATCAGTCATACTCTCTAACCTGCCTAAGCCGCTTCTCTGGCGTGGGGAATGCCGAGCGCCGCTTCGGTGCGGCTGACCCAGCGCTCAACCGACGGGAACTCGGAAAGATCGAAGCCGCCTTCATGGGCGAGGCGCGTATAGGCAACCAGCGCAATATCGGCCAGCGTCATCCGTTCCCCGACAATCCAGTCGGTGAAGGTCAGCTGCATCTCCATCACGCCGAGGGCCCGGCGGCCCTTGGCCATCAGGTTCGGGTCGATCTCGTCTTCGGATTTCTTCAGGTAATGCTTGTGGAACCGGCGCACGGCGATGGCGGTCTCGTGGGAGTATTGCTCCCAGAACAGCCAGCTCATCATCTGCGCCCGGCGGAAGCTGTCCTCGGGGATCAGGTCGCTGCCGGCCTCTTCGGCAAGGTACAGCATGATGGCGTTCGACTGGGCGAGCGTCCGCCCGTCCGGCCAGCGCGCCACAGGCACCTGCCCCACCGGGTTCACGGCCAGGAAGTCTTCCGTCTGTGTGCCGCCCTTCAGGATATCCACTTCAACCCAGTCGAAGGGAATGCCCAGAAAGTCGGCCGTCCATTTCGGCTTCTGGCAATTGCCGGAAATGGAGTCGCCATACAGCGTCAGGCGGGTGATCTCACGGGTCGGCATCAGGCGCCCTCTCCATAGGCCACGGTCGGGCCGGTGGCGCGGATGGTCTCACGGATGGTCTCGCGTCCGGTGATCCCGCCGGTTTCCGTCACTTCCATGAAGTATGGGTCGGTCACCTTGCCTTCCTGCTTGAAGGCTTCGGCAAGGCGTGCCTCGGCGATCTCGCCGGTAAAGGCCGCGGCCTTGCTGGCATCTTCAGACCAGGTGCCGACCTCCGTCATCCAGACGGACTTGCCGGTGGCCGTTTCCCAGGCGGTGACGGCCTTCGGTGTTTCAGGCTTCAGTTTCGGGCGGACGGACGTCATGCGGAGGTGACCTCTTTGGCAGGAGCAGGTTCTTCAATGGAAACACGGGTGGTGACCGGGCCAGCACGCAGGCCCGCCACTTCGCCGATGATCAGCAGCGCGGGGCCCTTGATGCCATGGGCCTCGATCAGCTGGGGCAGTTCCTCCAGCATGCCATAGGCGCGGACTTCATTTTCCCGTGTGCCGTTCTCGATCACGGCCACCGGCGTCTGCGGCGCCCGGCCAGCCTCGATCAGCTTCTCGGCAATCGTGCCCGCCGTGCCGACGCCCATATAGACGCTGACGGTCTGCCCGCGCTTGGCAAGGGACGGCCAGTCGAGGTCCGGCACGCCGCCAGCCTTGGCGTGGCCGGTCACGAAGGTCACGGCCTGGGCATGATCGCGGTGGGTCAGCGGGATACCGGCACTGGCCGCACATCCGAGCGCGGAGGAAATGCCCGGCACGACGAACGCCTCGACGCCCGCTGCCTCGACGGCGTCCAGCTCCTCCCCGCCCCGTCCGAAGACGAATGGGTCACCGCCCTTCAGGCGCACGACGCGCTTGCCTTCGCGGGCGGACGCGATGAGCAGCTCATGGATCTGGCCTTGCGGCACGGAATGGTTGCCCTTCGCCTTCCCCACGGAGACGCGGTCAGCATCGCGGCGGATGAGGGAGAGTATCCCATCCGACACGAGGCGGTCGTAATATACGATGTCCGCTTCCTGGATCAGACGAAGGGCCTTCAGGGTCAGGAGTTCCGGATCGCCGGGGCCGGCGCCGACAATGTGCACGACGCCCTGCCCCGTTGGCGCGAAAAGCTCGGCGCGCATCGCGGCTTCGGCACCGGTCAGGTCTCCGGCATAGGCAAGCTCTGCGGCGCGGCCCGTCAGCGTGCGCTCCCAGAATTTGCGGCGGGCGGAAAAGTCCGGCAGCGCAGCTTTCACCGTCTCGCGCAGGCGGCCTGCCAGCGCGGCAAGGTCTCCGATGCGGGCGGGCAGCAGCGCCTCAAGCTTGGTACGAATGGATTTCGCCAGCACCGGCGCCGTGCCGTTGGAGCCGATGGCGGCGACAATGTCGCCCCGGTCCAGAATGGAGGGCACGGTGAAATCGCACAGCTCTGGCCGGTCGACCACGTTCAGCGGAACCCGCGCGGCGCGGATGGCTGCGATCGCGTCCGGATTGTCCTCGGCGACGATGGCAAGGCGGGCGGTTTCGAGGGCGGTCGGCAGGTCATCCATGGTCATGGCGGTCGCCTTCGAGGCAACCGCATGATCATGCGCTGGTCCGGCATGATCCGATATGATCACGGGCAAGGCGCCGGCAGACACGAACAGGCGCAGCTTGCGCAGGGCTTCCTCGCCGCTGCCGACGATGACCACGCGCTGGCCGGACAAATTAAAAAACGCTGGAAACTGGCGCATGCGCACAGAGCCCCTATTTAGCTAAGCTGATCAACACGCTGCCAAAATGGCTCTTGACGGGAGAGACACAACTGGCAACCCCTACAGCGATGCTTTAGAGAAACTATTTATGGCCGAACCAACAGACCGTTTGCCCCCGCTGAATGCCCTGCGTGCCTTCGAAGCCGCCGCCCGGCGCCTGTCATTCACACAGGCCGCCGATGAACTAAATGTGACCCCGGGCGCCATCTCCCAGCAGATCCGGCAGCTGGAAGACTATGCCGGAACGCCCCTGTTCAAGCGGACCGGGCGTTCAGTTTTGCTCACAGATGCCGCGCAGGCGAGCCTGCCGCTGGTGCGTGAGGCGTTCGAGAGAATTTCTGAAGCTGGCCGCATCATGCAATCCCCTGCCCGCAAAGGCCGGGTCATGGTCTCCTGCGCCCCCAGCTTCGCCGCCAAATGGCTGGCGCCCCGTCTCGACAAATTCCACCAGCTCCACAGCGGAACCGAGGCCTGGATCAGCGCCGACACCGGCCTGACGGACTTCACCGCCGCCGATGCTGACTTCGCCATCCGCTATGGCCGGGGCAGCTATGACGGGCTGAAATCGGAAAAACTGCTCGATGAAACCGTGCTTCCCGTCTGCTCGCCCGCCATGCTGGACGGGCCGGACGCGATCCGCCGGCCGGAAGACCTGAAGAACCACACGCTGCTGCACGATGAGAGCACCGAAGTTGACCCCTCCTGCCCCGACTGGGCCAGCTGGCTGCGCGCGCGCAAGGTGGACGGCGTCGATGCCAGCCGCGGGCCGCGCTTCAACCAGGCCATTCTCGTGATCGAAGCCGCGGCCGCCGGGCGCGGCGTGGCGCTGGCCAAACAGGCCATCGCCGCCTCCGACCTCGCCTCAGGCCGGCTCGTCGCGCCGTTTGCAGACGGGTCGACCAGCATCGATTTCGGCTACTGGCTGGTCTGGCCCAAAGGCCGCCACCTCAGCCCGGATGTCCGGGAATTCATCAAATGGATCAAGGCAGAAGCCGCCGAGACAGAAGTCGTCGGCGTCTGATCTAAAGCGCCGCGTCGAGCAGCAGATAGGCCGCGAGGCGCGGGCTGGCATTCCGGCTGGTGCGCTGGGTCTGTTCCAGCGCGTTCAGCGCATCGTCCTGCTCCAGCTCAATGAAGCTGGCGGCCAGTTCGCGTAAATCATCGTCATTGCGCAGGCGTTGCGTCACCCGCTCCACCTGCCGGCCTGCATGTTCCAGGATCGCGGCCTTGCGCTGTTGCTCACCCTTGCGGGCCGCCTCGGCGATCTTGCGTTTCATCTTCGGCTTGAACGCTTCCGGCAGCTGAATGCCCGAGGACTGCAGCCGCGAGATCAGGCGGTCGGCCACTTCCTCGCGGTCACGAGGCATCGGGTCATCCCGGCTCATGTCGGAAATGATGTCGCGCCAGCCCATTTCGCCAGCCTGTTCCCCTTTGGGTGTAGGCGGCGTGACAACGGAGGGCGGCGGTTCAGCGGCCGCGGGCGTGTCCGGCACCGCTTCAGTGCCTGCCCCTACCCCGGCCTGCGGGAAGTCCGTCGCCCGGCGCAGCGGATGCGGCGGGGGTTCAGGCTCTTCTTTCACATCGTCAAACCGGCGGCGCAGCGTGACCGGTTCCCGATCCTTGGGATCGACCGTTTTGCCAAGCTCCAGCGGCGTATCCTTCACCTCCGGCTCAGGCGTCTTGTCTGGCGTTTTGTCCGGCGTCTTGTCTGCCGTCTCGTTCTGGCCAGCCGAGGCCAGCACTTCTGCGGCGGCATCGAACAGGTCTTCATCCGGATCGGTCGCGCGGCGCGGCGGCGGGCGTTTCGGGGCGTCGTCCTTCAGGGAATGCCCATTGGTGATGGAATGGCCGTTCGTCTGGCTCTTTCCGTTCACCTGTCCGCCATTCACCTGGCCTCTGGTGGATGGGGCCGGCGGAGGCTCTGTCCGCGGAGGCGGTGTGACCGTCGGCGCCGGGGCAGCCTGTTCCTGTGCGGGTGCCGGGGCAGGCGCGGCCTGCTGCACAACTGGCGGCGGGTCAGCAGCCGGCGGTTTCGGCTTCTGGCCTTCCAGCACGGCAGTGCGGTCGATCCGGGCCACTTCAGCGCGGGCAGCGAACTCGGTGCTGCGCAGCGAGGCAGCCGTTTCCTGTCCGGCCTGGCGCAACCGGGCCAGCGCCTGGGCCGCCTCTTCCGCAGCGGCGCGGGTCGACTGGTTGATTTCGTTATTGGCCTGCCGGGCGCCTTCGATGGCGGACGAAACAGCATCTTTCAGCGCATCGCCGGTCGTCATCGCAGCCGCCGCGGCGATCTCCCCTGCCCGGACGGCCGTGTCGACGGTGCGGCGGGACTGGTCGAGCTTCTCCTCGATCCGGCTGATCGCGAAGGTCAGCGTCTCGGTGCGGGCCCCGGCTTCGCGGGTCAGATTGTCCAGATCGACCAGCCGTGCCGCCAGTGCCTCGCTGGCAGAGCGCATGGCTTCGAGCTGGTTGTCCAGCATCTCGTCGGCCTGTCCGATTTCGGTGGTGGCTGCACGCGCTGCCGCAACCATGGCCTCGGCCTGGCGCGGGATCGCATCGTTCATTTCGCTCAGCTGGCCGCGCAGGTCCCGGGCAAGGCCTTCCAGCGCCTGGCGCTCAGCGGACAGGCGCTCGGTCAGGTCGCGCGCATTGTCGGCGCTGGCATAGGCCACGGATTCAAGGCGCATGCGCTCGTCGCCAATCTCGCCCGACATGGCTTTCATCGCCGTCAGGGCATGCGCCATGGCGTGATCGATCTCGGCGGCGGCCTGTTTCATCTGTTCGGCAAAGGTGATGCCTTCGGTGCCGGCCTCACGCGCGGGGGCCATCAGGCGGGTTGCGGCCGACATGACCAGCGCATTGGCCGCGCTGGCCCGGCGATTGGTGCGCCCCATATATCCGGCCATGACAAGCAGCAGGGCTGGCACAGCAATGCCCATCGCACCGCCCGCCAATATGAAGGGGTTCAGCGCCATCAGCGCAGGCACGCCATAAAAGCCGAGGATTACGCCAGCGGCCGCACCGATCCACATGGACGCGGCGACAAATCCGCCCACGACCATCCAGCTGCCACCACTTTGTGCCAGCTCGAAATATTCCGATGCCTCTTGCCTGGCCAGCAAATCCCGGCCAGAGGGCCGAGCTTCGGGATTTTCGCTCATACCACCCTTATACCGCGTCATAGCTTCTGGCGCGAGACCAGAATGCTTAACAGCAGCGGGCCGTGCCAGAACGTTAGTTAAAAGGATTTCCGGGAATCAAGGCGCTTTCAGGGCCAGACACCGACTTATCCGAATTGTCATCCGGCGCATATTCGATGCCAAGCCAGGCCAGCACGCCGGCAATGACCAGATTTCGGATTACGACGATGAACGTCATTGCGGCCCCCATGAGGTCAGAAATGTTCGGATCAGAAGCAATTTTGCCCCGTTTCCGGGGTGTATATCGCGGAATCCATTCTCCGACAAACCCTTAATGGTAACGGTTTTTTGCGCATTAACCTCGTCACAAAGCGGATGTGCAATAATTTCTGCAATTGCCGGAGATTCCAGAAAATGTCTTCCACACTTGCCCTGCTCGACCGTGACCATCTCAATGCCATGACCGGTGGCGACAGGAGCCTCGCGCTCGAAGTGATCGATATTTTCCGCGAACAAACAGGGCTCTGGATGCGCCTGATGGATCCGAAGGCCGATCCGAAGCAATGGGCCGATGCGGCCCATACGCTGAAAGGCGCCTGCCTCTCACTCGGCGCGCTGCGGCTCGCCAGGTGTTGTGAACTGGCCGAAAAAGCCGGCCGTTCCGAGACCCCGCCCAGCATTACCGCCGCCGCCGTTCTGCTGGGCGATGTGCGCGATTGCCTGACGGAAACGATGGAAGAAGTGGCGAAAGCCTCTCACGAACTGGCCGGAAAAGGCGCCCTCAAAGCGTCGTAGCTTTCGAATTCATAGGCGATGCAGCGGTCGATCAGGGTCCGCCAGACAGGCTCTGCAATGGCCGGAGACAGGCCGGCCGCCTCGCAGGCTGCCTTCACCTTTGCCACAACATCCTCGATTCGCGCCCGGTCATGCACAATGTTGCGGTCACCCTTGATGCGGGCGGCAGCGTCCATGAAGGACTGGCGCTCGGCCAGGATTTCCACCAGCAGCCGGTCAATCCGGTCGACCTCATAACGGACGTCCGTCATCGTTTCTGCGGTTTCCGCCGTGTGGCGGCGGGGGTCTGATTTATAGGTCGTCATGCGGCCTCTCAGGTGTGATCGCCCTGCCCTATATGGGCTTTGCGCTGCCCGCAAGCAAAGGCGCTGAGAAGCCGCAGTCCGTCACTGTGATTTGCCTCGCGGCACCCGTCAGTTGCTTTCTGCTTCCAGTTTGTCCTGCGTCTTCGTGTCGAAGTCGCTGGCGTCATGGCGCTCGCGCAGCTGGGATTCCGGCTTGCCGAAAGTGCGGTTGACCATCTGGCCGCGTCTAACGGCCGGCCGGGCGCCGACCTGCTTCATCCAGCGGATGACGTTCGTATAGTCCTGCACCTGCAGGAACTCGCCCGCATCATAAACCGCGCCGGTCACGAGGGCACCATACCAGGGCCAGACAGCCATGTCGGCAATCGAGTATTCGTCACCGGCAAGGTATTCATTGTCCTTGAGGCGGCGGTCCAGCACGTCCAGCTGGCGCTTCACTTCCATCGCATAGCGGTTGATCGGGTATTCGTATTTCTCCGGCGCATAGGCGTAGAAATGGCCGAATCCGCCACCAAGGAAGGGCGCGGAGGCCATCTGCCACATCAGCCAGTTGATCGCTTCGGTCCGCTTGTAATGATCCGTCGGCAGGAAAGCGCCGAACTTCTCGGCGAGATACAGCAGCATCGATCCGGATTCGAACAGACGGGTCGGCGGATTGGTGGAATGGTCCATCAGTGCCGGGATCTTGGAGTTCGGATTGATATCGACGAATCCGGAGCCGAACTGGTCCCCTTCCCCGATATTGATCAGCCAGGCATCATATTCGGCATCCTTGTGCCCGGCGGCGAGCAGCTCCTCGAACATGATCGTCACCTTCACCCCATTCGGCGTACCGAGGGAGTAGAGCTGGAAGGGATGCTTGCCGACCGGCAGCTCCTTGTCATGCGTCGGCCCGGCAATGGGCCGGTTGATGCTGGCGAAGCGGCCGCCGCTCTCTTTGTCCCAGGTCCAGACTTTCGGCGGGGTGTAAGTGGGATCGGTCATGGCGTTCCTTCCTGCGTTTTGGTTCAGCTTAAGCTGTGGCGCGCGGCGCGCAATGCAAGGGCTCGCGCAAAGAGGCCCGCTCAACCTATCGTGAAGACGGCCTGATAATGAAAAAGCCCTCCCGGCGCGGGAGGGCTTTTTGAAATCATCTGTGCCGGATGGATCAGACTTCCAGCAGCATGCGCTCCGGATCTTCCAGCGCTTCCTTGACGCGGACGAGGAAGGTCACCGCCTCCTTGCCGTCGACGATGCGGTGGTCATAGGAGAGCGCGAGATACATCATGGGACGGATCTTGACCTCGCCACTCACGGCAACCGGGCGCTGTTCGATGCGGTGCATGCCCAGCACGCCGGACTGCGGCGGGTTGAGGATGGGCGTCGACATCAGCGAGCCATAGATGCCGCCGTTCGAAATGGTGAACGTGCCGCCCTGCATGTCGCCGATGGTCAGCTCGCCGTCGCGGGCCTTGCGGCCGAGCTCGGCAATCGCCTTCTCGATACCCGCGAGAGACAGGTCGTCGGAGTCGCGCACGACCGGCACGACGAGGCCCTTTTCGGTCCCCACTGCGACGCCGATGTCATAGAAGTTCTTGTAGATGATGTCCTGGCCATCGATCTCGGCATTGACCGCCGGAACTTCCTTCAGCGCGTTCACACAGGCTTTCACGAAGAAGCTCATGAAGCCCAACTTGATGCCGTGCTTGGCGACGAAGCTTTCCTGGTGCTTCTTCCGCAGGTCCATGATGGCGCCCATGTCGACATCGTTGAATGTCGTCAGCATGGCCGCCGTGTCCTGGGCTTCTTTCAGGCGGCGGGCGATGGTCTGGCGCAGGCGGGTCATCCGCACACGCTCTTCCCGCGGACCGGTCTCGCGCGGGGCGCTCGGCGCCGGTGCGGCGGCCGGAGCCTTGGGGGCATTCACATAAGCCATGGCGTCAGCCTTCGTTGCGCGGCCGTCACGGCCGGTGCCTGGAATATTCTGCGGATCGACCCCGGCCTCTGCCGAGATACGGCGGACCGACGGGGCGACCGGACGCTCCTCCGAGGCGGCCGCCGGAGCGGCCTTCGGCGCTGGCGCCGCGGCGGGTTTGGAAGACGCGCCTGCGCCGGATGCGCTGACCCGTCCGATCACGGAGCCTGGCGTCACGGACGTGCCTTCGGACACGGTCCATTCGGCGATCACGCCATCGGCCGGAGCCGGCACTTCCAGGGCCACCTTGTCGGTTTCGATCTCGGCAATGGTCTCGTCCTTCTTCACCGCGTCGCCCGGCTGTTTGAGGAAGGTGGAGAGCGTGCCCTCGGCGACGCTTTCGCCCATGACCGGCACCACGATGTCGGTCGAGCCGCCACCGGATGCTGCCGGCGCAGCGGCGGGCTTTTCTTCTTCCTTTTTCGCGGGCGCGGCAGCGGCGGCCGGTTTCGCACCGCCTGCCCCGCCTTCGAGACGGCCCAGGAGCGCGCCGATTTCAACCGTGTCGCCCGGCTCGGCGAGAATTTCGCCCAGCACGCCGTCTTCTGTGGCGGAAACTTCGACGGAGACCTTGTCGGTCTCGAGCTCAACGAGCACGTCGTCTTTCTTCACAGTATCGCCCTTGGCTTTCAGCCACTGGCCAACCGTGGCCTCTGTGATGCTTTCGCCAAGCGTAGGGACTGTAATGTCGGTCATGAGATGATCCGTATGCGTTATTATGTTTCTGAAAGTCAGGGCGAAACGATACGGTCATCGACCGGATCGGGTGACAAGGCTGTCGTGACGAGGGCGTTCTGCTCTGCATTGTGCTTCGACAGAAGGCCGGTTGCCGTGGCTGCCGAAGGCGCGCGCCCAGCATAGCGCGGACGCGGGATCTTTGCACCAATCTGCGCAGCGCACCATTCGATCTCGTCGCGGATGAAGGTCCAGCCGCCCATATTGCGCGGTTCTTCCTGGCACCAGACGAATTCAGCCTGCTTGAAGCGGGACATTTCCTTCATCATGGATTTGCGCGGCACCGGATAGAATTGCTCGATCCGCATCAGGTAGACATCGTCGATGCCCAGTTCCTCGCGCTTCTCGAACAGGTCGTAATAGACCTTGCCCGAGCAGAGCACGACGCGGCGCACCTTGTTGTCTTTGACCAGCTTGACCTTGCCTTCGCGGCCTTCGGTCTCCGCATCGTCCCAGAGGACGCGGTGGAACGACGTCTTCGAGCTCATGTCGTCCAGCGAGGACGTCGCCAGCTTGTGACGCAGCAGCGATTTCGGCGTCATGATGATCAGCGGCTTGCGGAAGTCGCGGTGGATCTGGCGGCGCAGGGCATGGAAATAGTTCGCCGGCGTCGTCAGGTTGCAGACCTGCCAATTGTCTTCGGCGCACATCTGCAGGAAGCGTTCGAGGCGTGCGGAGGAGTGCTCCGGCCCCTGTCCCTCATAGCCGTGCGGAAGCAGGACGGTCAGGCCGCTCATCCGCAGCCATTTGCGCTCTGCCGAGGAGATGAACTGGTCGAAGAAGACCTGCGCCCCGTTCGAGAAGTCGCCGAACTGGGCTTCCCACATGGTCAGCGTGTTCGGGTCGGCCAGCGAGTAGCCGTATTCGTAACCGAGCACCGCCTCTTCCGAGAGCAGCGAGTCGATCACTTCATACTGGGCCTGGCCGTCACGGATATTGTTGAGCGGCGTGTACTTCTCGCCCGTTGTCTGGTCGACAATGTGGCTGTGGCGCTGGGAGAACGTGCCGCGGCCGCAATCCTGGCCGGAGAGACGCACCGGGAAACCTTCATCCACCAGCGTCGCAAAGGCGAGATGCTCGGCCGTGGCCCAGTCGAGCCCCTGCCCCTTCGAGATGGTCTGGGACCGGTTGTCGATGACACGGGCCAGCGTGCGGTGAATGTCGACGCCTTCCGGCACCGTCGTGATGGACTGGCCGATCGACTGGAGCCGCTTCTTGGCGACGCCGGTCTTGCCGCGGCGTTCGTCGTCATGCGGCAGGCCGAGGCCTTTCCATTCGCCGTCCAGCCAGTCGGCTTTCTTGGCCTTGAAATTCTTGCCGGCGTCAAACTCGCGATCGAGATAGACTTCGAAATCCGTCACCTGCTGCTCGACTTGCTCCGCCGTCAGAAGACCCTCTTCGACGAGGCGCTTGGCGTAGATTTCGCGCGTCGAGACGTGGTTCTTGATCTTCTTGTACATCACCGGCTGGGTGAACATGGGCTCGTCGCCCTCATTGTGACCGAAGCGCCGGTAGCAGAACATGTCGATGACGACATCCTTGTGGAACTTCTGCCGGTACTCGGTCGCCACCTTGGCGGCATAGGTCACCGCTTCGGGGTCATCGCCATTGACGTGGAAGATCGGGGCCTGGACCATCAGCGCCACATCGGACGGGTACGGAGAGGACCGCGAATACATCGGGCTGGTGGTGAAGCCGATCTGGTTGTTCACGATGAAGTGGATCGTACCGCCGGTGCGGTAGCCCTGAAGGCCTGACAGGGCGAAACATTCGGACACGACCCCCTGCCCTGCAAAGGCGGCGTCGCCATGCAGCAGCAGCGGCAGGACGATCGAACGGTCCAGCGTGCCGGTTTCCCGGTGGCTCATCTCCTGCTTGGAGCGGGACTTGCCGAGCACGACCGGATCCACCGCCTCGAGGTGAGACGGGTTGGCGTTCATCGACAGGTGCACCTTGTTGCCGTCGAACTCACGGTCGGAGGAGGCACCGAGGTGGTATTTCACGTCGCCGGAGCCGAATGCGTCGGCGCCCTGCGTGTTGCCACCCTGGAATTCGTGGAAGATCTGCTCGTAGGGCTTGCCCATCACGGCGGCCAGCATGTTGAGGCGTCCGCGGTGCGGCATGCCGACCACGATTTCCTTCACGCCCAGCGCGCCGCCGCGCTTGATGATCTGTTCCAGCGCCGGCACGGCGGCTTCCCCGCCATCGAGGCCGAAACGCTTGGTGCCCGGATAGCGCTTGTGCAGGAAGCGTTCGAAGGTTTCCGCTTCGATTAGCTTGGCCAGGATCGCCTTCTTGCCCTGGTCGGTAAACGCAACGCCCTTGTCCGGGCCTTCGATCCGTTCCTGAAGCCAGGATTTTTCCTCCGGATCGGAGATATGCATGAACTCGATGCCGATCGTGGAGCAGTAGGTCCGCTGCAGGATCTCCAGCATTTCCGGAACCGTCGCCATGTCGAGGCCGAGATAGCCATCGATGAAGATCTTGCGGTCCATGTCCCCGTCGCCGAAGCCATAGGTGGCCGGCGCGAGTTCCGGCTGGCTGCCGGGGGCGTCGAGGCGCAACGGGTCGAGCTGGGCGGCGAGGTGGCCCCGCATGCGGTAGGCACGGATCATCATGATCGCGTGGATCGAATCCTTCACCGCACGGTGCACATCCTCGTCGGACGCTGCCGGGCGGGCGCCCTTGATCTTTTTCTCGAGTTTCGGTTCCAGCAGCGCCCAGTTGCCGTCAAAGGCAGCGACCTGTTCGTCCAGCGCCGGGCGGGGCCAGTCGCTGCGCTTCCAGGTCGCGCCTTCGGCATTGCGCTCTGCGCTCGATGAATCATCGCCCATGTCTGCGAAGAAGGCCCGCCAACTCTCAGGGACAGAGTTGGGATTCTTCGCATAAGCCGCCTGCATCTGCTCGATCCACTGGGCCGAGCCGCCATACAGGAAGGCTGTGTCCAGCAAGGCCGCATTGCCTTTGCTGCGCGCATCATTCATCGGGCTGCCGTCGTCTGCCATGTCCATTCCGTCCTCTGGGACATTTCCGTTCCCACTATTTAGGAACGTAATGGTTTCCCGGAACCTACCGGGTGCATATGAGAGGACGGCCTGGGCGGGGACAGATCCTGGCCACGCCAAGAGCTGGCCCGCCACGGGCCGTCCTGGCTAATGTATCCGGGCCTTCTAGCCCTTAAGTACCTCGACCATGGTCGTACCAAGGCGTGCCGGCGACGGCGAGACACGGATGCCGGCTGCTTCCATTGCAGCAATCTTGCTCTCCGCATCGCCTTTGCCGCCCGACACGATGGCACCAGCATGGCCCATCGTCCGGCCCGGAGGCGCGGTACGGCCGGCAATAAAGCCAACCATCGGCTTCTTGCGGCCTTTCTTGGCCTCGTCGATCAGGAACTGCGCGGCTTCTTCTTCCGCGCTGCCGCCGATCTCACCGATCATGATGATGGACTCGGTTTCGTCATCAGCAAGGAACATTTCGAGGATGTCGATAAATTCCGTGCCTTTGACCGGGTCGCCGCCGATTCCGACAGCGGATGTCTGTCCGAGGCCCACCTGGGTGGTCTGGAACACGGCTTCATAGGTCAGCGTGCCCGAACGCGAGACGACGCCGACAGAGCCCTTCTTGAAGATGGAGCCCGGCATGATGCCGATCTTGCACTCGTTTGAGGTGATGAGACCCGGGCAGTTCGGCCCGATCAGGCGCGACTTGGATTTCTCCAGCTTCGCCTTCACGCGCACCATGTCGAGCACCGGAACGCCTTCCGTGATGCACACGATCAGCGGGATTTCCGCGTCGATGGCTTCTTCGATGGCGGCTGCAGCACCGGCTGGCGGCACATAGACCACGGACGCGTCTGCGCCGGTCTTTTCCTTGCCTTCGGCAACCGATGCGAAGATCGGCAGTTCCTGGCCGTTATCGGCGGTCCAGTTGGTGCCGCCCTTCTTCGGGTGGATACCGCCGACCATTTGCGTGCCGAAATAAGCCAGCGCCTGGTTGGTGTGGAACGAACCGGTGTTGCCGGTCATGCCCTGCGTGAGGACCTTGGTGTTCTTGTCGATGAGAATGGACATATCTGGTCTCAGGCGCCTTTAACTGCGTTCACGATTTTCTGGGCGGCATCGTCGAGGTCATCGGCCGGAATGACATTCAGGCCGGACTCGGCGATGATTTTCTTGCCGAGGTCGACATTCGTGCCTTCGAGGCGAACGACCAGCGGAACCGCCAGATTGGTTTCTTTCACGGCTGCGATCACGCCTTCGGCGATCACGTCGCATTTCATGATGCCGCCGAAGATGTTTACGAGGATGCCCTTCACGTTCGGGTCCTTCATGATGATCTTGAAGGCGGCTGCCACTTTCTCCTTGCCGGCGCCGCCGCCGACGTCACAGAAGTTGGCCGGCTCTTCGCCATACAGCTTGATGATGTCCATCGTCGCCATGGCGAGGCCCGCACCGTTGACCATGCAGCCGATGGTGCCGTCGAGGGCGATATAGGCGAGGTCCCATTCGGAGGCCTCGATTTCCTTCTCGTCTTCCTCGGTCTTGTCGCGGAGGTCCACGATGTCCGGGTGACGGAACAGGGCGTTGCCGTCGAAGGAGACCTTGGCGTCGAGGACGCGCAGGTGGCCGTTTTCCATCACGATCAGCGGGTTCACTTCGAGGAGGCTCATGTCCTTCTCGGTGAATGCCTTGTAGAGGATCGGGAACAGTGTCTTGCCGTCTTCAGCCGCCGTGCCTTCCAGCTTCAGCGCTTCATTGAGTTTGGCAATGTCCGCATCGGTCACGCCGGTTTCCGGGTCGATGCTGAGGGTAAGGATTTTCTCCGGCGTATCGTGGGCCACCTGTTCGATGTCCATGCCGCCTTCGGTGGAGACCATGAAGGCGACGCGCGAGGTGGAGCGGTCAACCAGCATGGAGAGGTAAAGTTCGCGATCAATGTCGGCGCCGTCTTCGATGTAGAGGCGGTTGACCTGCTTGCCGTCTGCGCCGGTCTGGGCGGTGACGAGGTGGTTGCCAAGCATCTGCTTGGCGTAGGTCATCACGTCTTCCTTGCTGAACGCGAGGCGGACACCGCCTTTTTCGCCGGCTTCCGCTTCCACGAATTTGCCTTTGCCGCGGCCGCCAGCGTGGATCTGCGATTTAACGACCCAGAGCGGTCCGGGAAGTGAGTCGACAGCTTTCTGGACATCGTCCAGAGACAGGACGGGAACGCCGTCCGCGACCGGCGCGCCGAAAGATTTCAGCACGGCTTTGGCCTGGTATTCGTGGATGTTCATTCTGCTCTTGCCTTGTTTGCCTGGTCCGCCCCGGCAGGGTCACTGCCCAGCGTGGTGGGGGGCTGTATAACAGTCCTGACTGCCGCTGCAACCAGCTGGGTACTAAACTTTGGACTCAGGCGCAGCCTCAGTATCCGTCTGCGAATCCGGTCCCTCTTCCGTCGCGTCTCCGGTTGCCTCTTCCTGGGCCTCTTCCGCAGCGGTTTCCTCTGCCGGATTCTCGTCCCGGTCCGACATGCGCGGGTCGAGCTTCACACTGGCCAGCGGGGTCGGCAGCACAGGGCTCCATTCGGCCAGCTTGTCCTCGATCGCGACGGGTTTGGAGCGCACGCGCATGATCATCACAATGGTCAGCACGATCAACAGAACGCCCGCCAGGCCGAACAGGCCGAACTCGCCATCCGCCCGCATGGCGAAGCCTGACAGGAGCGGCCCGATGATCGACCCGCCGGCCCAGACAAACAGCAGGCCTGACATGACCTGCGGGATCAGAACCTTGGGCGTCCGGTCGATCGCGTGGGCCACGCACAGGCTGAAGAAGGACAGCGCCCCGGCGCCCCAGAAACCGAGCGCGATAATGACAGAGATCTCGCTCAGCCGGGTCCCGAAAATTGCAATGAACAGGGCCGCGAGGGCCGACATGCCGCCCAGGCCGGCAATCACGAGACGGCGTTCGATTCGGTCGGACAGGCGCCCGGCCGGCCATTGCAGCAGCAGCCCGCCGGTCCATGCGGCGCCACTGGCGATGGCGGCGGCGGCGGTGCCCCCTCCCCCGATCTTGAAGCCCTCGAAATAGATCGGCAGCAGCGACTGGGTGCCCGTGTTCACGATTCCGGCAATCAGCGCGCCAAGCACAGCCGCCGGGGCCAGCTGGTACAGCGCCATCAGCGGCATCGACCGGCGCTCGGGCAGGACAGGCTGTTCCTTGCGTGTCAGGCAGACCGGCACGAGGGCCAGCGACAGGAACAGCGCCGCCCAGGTGTAGGCCCGCGTGTCCAGCGGTGACAGGCCCGCCACGAAGAACGGACCGATGATCAGGGAGAGCTTCGCCCCGGTGTGATAAATGCCCATCACATTTCCGCGAGACTTCTCCGGAACCACGCTGCCGAGCCAGCTTTCGATACTGGTGAAGCTGAAAGCCAGCGACATGCCCATGATCACCCGGACCGGTGCCCAGAACAGCTCGTCATGCACCAGCGACAGCGACAGCACGCTGACGGCGTTGGTCGCAGACGCGGCGGCGAACAGGCGGATATGTCCGATGGTGGCCAGCGTGCGCGGGGCCAGCCACGCGCCCAGCATGAACCCGGCAGCATACAGCGCGGCGATCAGGCCGATCGCCTCCGGCGGCGTGCCCATCGCTTCAAGACCGAGAGGTGTCAGCACGCTGATCAACCCGCCGGCGACCTGCAGGATCATCACGGCGATGATGAGGACAATCACATTGCGTGTGTCAGACATCGAGGGGCTGAGAGGCATTCTGCCTACCTGAATTTGTCGGTTGCTTCCTCGACAGTTGCACCGTCACTGGCGTGGATTGAAAGCGTCACGCTACCCTCATTCCAGTTAATATCCAGTGATCCAAAATTCGGTTTGGCATAGCCTTCGCCGATCTGGGCTGCGTCCATCTCGTCGGTCGTGTCCCCGTAAGAGACATTGAACGAGGAGGCCGTGATCTCATAGACCGGGTAAGGCAACAGGTCGTCTGCCCGGTAGAGATAGCCGGCATGCCGGTCGCCCGACACGAACACGACCCCGTTGGCACCGGTCTCGTTGATCAGGCTGTACAGCCGGGTCCGTTCCGCCGGCAGGCGTGACCAGGCTTCCCAGCCATGGACATCCGGCATCACCTGGACCGAAGACACGATCAGGCGCAGGTCCGCCGGTTTCTGCAGCTCGTTTTCCAGCCAGGTCCACTGGTCGTTGCCCAGCATGTCCTGATTGGGGTCGCTGGACGGCATGTAGCGTTCCTGGCCCTTCACGCTGGAATCGTCGGTGTCGGTCAGGTCTGAGCGGAAGAAGCGCGTATCCAGCATGATGATCTGCGTACGCTGGCCTTCCGGGCCGAATGTGCGGGCATAATAGGTGCCGGGCCAGGCGCCGACATCCTGGTTGCGCAGGCCCCAGAAACGCTCATGGATCCGCTCCGACTGGCGGCGGAAGGCGAAATGCTTGCCGCCGTCATTCAGGCCGTAATCGTGATCGTCCCACGCCACCATCATCGGATGCGATGCGCGCACCGCCTGGAAATCCGGCCGGGCGGCAAGGTCTGAAAAACTCTCGCGCAGTTCAGTCAGGTCGGCATCGCCGGTGCGATAGGCGTTCCCGTCCTTGTCACCATAGACATTGTCGCCAATCATCAGGAACAGGTCGGCAGGCGTCGCCGCGACGGAGCGCAGGCTCTCGCTGTCCCCCTTCTCTTCATCCAGGCAGGACCCGACCAGGATCCGCGTCAGGGGCGTATCGGCAGAAGGCAGCGGCAGGCCGGGAGGCGCCTCGGGATAATAGTCATCCGGCAGTCCGCGATAATACGGCTCCAGGGCTTCTTCGGCACTCTGTGGTGCGCGCGTAATCCCAGGAATGGAAATCGGCCCCGGCGCCTGACAGGCGGCGAGACCGATCAATGATATCAAAAGGGCTGCCCTTTTCATCTCCCGCTCTCTTTTCTGGTTACACCTTCGTGTAGCGGCCTTTCGGCAGGGCGGTAAGGGCTCACACCGTCACACTGCAAAGAAAATGGACCAGAGCATCCTTCCGGGCAGGAAAGTGAACAATCCGGCGACCAGCAAGCCTCCGACGAAGGCACTGGTCATGCCTCTGGCGTGTTTGGCGATGTTCCGGCGGCGGGCGGCAGCGACGGCCATGGGCAACGCGACGACCGTCCAGGCCGAGATGCCGTGGATCCAGCTGAAGTGGCTGCCGTTCAGTCCGGTGATGAAGAAAGAGCTGATCGCCGCCAGCGCCATCGCCGCGACCCAGGTGTAGCCGAGCTTGCGATGCAAGCCCGACCCTTTCACCCCGCGCAGGAGGATGATGCCGGTCACGAAGGCAACCACCGCCCCCAGGACATGAAGCTTCACCACAAAGGCAGCCTCGACGAGGGGCGCGATGTCGATCCGGAAGTGGACCGGCGGATTGCCGGCTGATTTCAGGATGAGCCAGCTGATGATCCCGTAAACGACGGGCGCGGCGATCAGCAGGATCGTGTTGCGGCGCACCCGCCTGGGCAGGCTGATGCGGCGGAAAGTCTGGGCGAGGTCGGTCATGAGGATTTGTTCCTTCATTGAAATGAGGCCAGTCTGTCGGGACTGTCCGGCGTTCGATGAGGAGACATTGGCGAGCAGCCGCTGGCGCCGCCACGCGATCTACGCGGAGAAGCTGGAATCCTTCGCGAAATACGGCCAGAACGCTTCACGAAGCGCGAATTGCAGGGAGATGTCATGCCGCAATACCTGAAGACCCGGCTGCGCGATGCGGCGGTGATCCTCGGGATCGCGGCGATGCTCACCTTTTTCGGTGTCTATGACCATGACTCCCCGGTCTGGGTGCGTTTCCTGATGTGGGTCGTCACCTGCGCGGTCGGCATCACCACCGCCGAATTTGTCGCGCCGGCTGTTTTCGTGCGGGAGATCGTGGGCAAGCTTGTGCCGGTGAAGGTCGCGATCACCGCGGCCATCATCTCGGTTCCGGTGCTGCTGTCCCTCTATCTGTACATGGGCCTGTTCGGGACCTGGGTGCCGATGCACCTGCTGCCGATGCAATATGTCTATGTCTTTGCCATGTCGCTGGTGCTGACCCTGGCCGGCTTCCTGATCGGCAAGGCCAGCCGGTCGTCCGCCGCAGCGAACCGGCCCGCCGCGTCCGACGCGGTTCAGCGCTTCCTCGATCGCCTGCCGGTCAGGTTCCGGCAGGCCGAATTATGGGCCGTCTCATCGGAAGACCATTATCTGCGGGTCCACACAAATCTCGGCGAGGAGCTGATCCTGATGCGGCTGGCGGATGCGGTCCGCGAACTGGAGGGCGCCGCGGGCGGTCAGGTCCACCGGTCCTGGTGGGTCGCGAAGGACGGCGTCAGCGATGCCCGGCGCGAGAATGGCAAACTTGTGCTGGTCCTGAAGAACGGCACCGACGTGCCGGTTTCCCGCACCTATCAGGCCGCTGCGATAGAGGCCGGGCTTGCCTAGCCCTTGCGGACCGGCGGGCGGACATTGCCCATGCCCTTCACCTTGTTGCAGCGCGCATGCGCCAGCTGGAGGTTGTCGGCCGTATCCGGACCGCCACGGGCCACGGCGATGATGTGGTCATAGGTCGGGCGCTGATGTTTCCAGAGCGTGGAATGGGCTACATCGAACCGGCTGGACGGCATGGTCTGCCCGCACAGCGCGCAACATCCGTCCTGAGCTTCCCACAAGGCCTTGAACAGCGGCGTCTCGGTCGGGGCGTAAGGCTGGCTCATCCGATTTCCGGCGCCTGCCAGCCACGCCGCGCACAGGCCGCATACAGCGTATTCACCAGCAGACAGGCCCGCGTCATCAGGCCCACGCCGCCCGGCACCGGCGTCATGTGCCCGGCGACTTCAGCGCAGCTATCATAGTCCGCATCGCCGACGAGGCGTGTCTTGCCCTCCCCTTTCTCGGGGGCGGGAATACGGTTGATGCCGACATCGATGACCATGGCGCCGGGCTTGAGCCAGTCGCCTTTCACCATTTGCGGGCGCCCCACCGCCGGCACGAGAATGTCGGCCTCGCGGCACACCGCCGGCAGGTCTTTCGTTCGCGAATGGGCGATGGTGACGGTGCAGTTCTCGGCCAGGAACAGGAGCGCGGCCGGCTTGCCGACCAGGATCGAGCGGCCGATCACCACGACATGCTTGCCGGAGAGGTCGTCGCCGAGGGCGCGCTTCGCCATGATCACACAGCCGGATGGCGTGCACGAGCGCAGCCCCGGCTTGCCCAGCGACAAGCGCCCGGCGGACACTTCGGTCAGGCCGTCGACATCCTTGGACGGGTCGATCCGCTCGATCGCGGCATCCGCATCGAGGCCCTTCGGCAGCGGCAGCTGCAGCAGGATGCCATCGACGGAGTCATCGCCATTGAGGCTGGCGATCAGGTCTTCGATTTCTGTCTGGGAGGCCGTCGCCGGAAGGCGATGGTGCACCGAGATCATGCCGGCCTCTTCGGTGTCCTTCAGCTTGCCGCGGACATAGACTTCACTGGCCGGGTCTTCGCCAACCAGGATCACCGCCAGGCTGGGTTTCTCCGGCAGGCCTGCGACCACGGCCGCCACTTTGGCACGGACATCCGCCGCGATGTCTTTTCCACTGATCCGGATGGCGGTCATCTTTCGTCCCCGCTGAGCCGGGCCGCGAGGTCCGGCGGCCCATCGATTTCGAGGCCTTTTAGCCGAGTCTTGCCGCCTGTCACGACTCTGACCGCAGACTTGGGCAGTCCAAGCCACTTGGCGACCAATTTCTGGACAGCACTATTCGCCTTGCCGTCTTCCGGCACCGCGCGCACCCGCACTTTCAGGAATTTCCGCCCGGAATCGTCCTCCGCCCAGTCCTCGATCCGGTCGGCCGAGGCCTTGGGCTGGACGCGAACGGTGAGGCGATGCTGCAATCCGGCCTCAGTATCCGAGCGTGGGCCGAGTCAGGCCGATGATCATCGGCAACAGCCAGTCGCGCGTGAACAGGATGCCAAGCGCGAGCAGGAAAACAGACAGGTCCAGCTGGCCGAGCGGCGGCACATAACGCTGGATCGGCCGCAGCAGCGGCAACATCACGCTGTCCAGCGCATACTGGATCTGCCGGACGGTCTGGTTGCGCGTCGACACGACGCCGAACGCGATCAGCCAGCTCATGATCACATAACCAAAGATCAGGAACAGGAGCAGCGTGAGAAGCGGGCTCAGGAAATACGAGTAGATCGCCACAAGAAAGGAATGCATGCGCAGGGGTCCGTGGTTTCAGCCGGGTTTGATCTGTCCTTAAACTGGTGTGCCCCTCCCCGGCAAGCCAGCCCCTGTTGCAGCCGCATGCAGGAAAAGCGTTTGGCAAGCTGCACAGAGCGTTCTAGCGTTGACCGGTTGTGAGGGAGGCGAGGGCAGCGGGTGACGGAAAACATGGACTCCGATACCCCCCTGTTGCCTCTCACCAGGTTCCAGAAAATGATGATCGCGCTGGGCACCGTGTCGATGGGCGCGGGCATGACGATCAATTTCGTCGTCGTCGCCCCGCTGGCCCGCGAAGCCGGCCTCACCGAGATCCAGATCGCGGGTATCCTGACCTTCTCATCCGTCCTCTACACGGTGTTCACGCCGGTCTGGGGCCGGATTGCCGACCGGGTGGGCCGCAAGCGGGTCATGGTGTTTTCGCTGACCGCCATGGGGCTGGCCAATATGGCCTTCCTGTTTGCGCTGAACGCCGCCCTCGCCGGCCTGGTGACGGGCCTCGGCGCCTTCGCCCTGCTGGCCTTTGTCAGGACATGGTTCGGTTTTCTCGCGCCCGGCCTGCAGCCTGCGGCGATGGCCGCGATGACCGATGCCACCACACCGGCCACCCGCGCAGGCGGGCTCGGCATGCTGGGCGCCGCGATGAGCCTCGGCTCCATTCTCGGCCCGGCAGGCGCCGCCGTCCTTGCCCGGATCGGGGCCCTGGCGCCGCTGTGGGGCACCATCGTGTTCAACCTGATCGTCGCGGTGCTTATCGCCGTGGCGCTGCCGGCGACGCGGCCCCTGCCGCATGAGCACAAACGTCCGCCGCCTCTGTCGATGCGCGACCCGCGGGTCTTCCCGCACCTTGCCTTCCTGTTCGTCTACTTCGTCGCCGTCGGCATGATCCAGCAGACGATCGGCTGGTTCATCGCCGACCGCTACCAGTTCGTTGATACACCTGCCCAGACGGCCAAACAGGCGGTGGTGCTGTATACCGGCCTGACCATGGCGTGCACTTCAGTCGCCATCATCGTGGTCCAGTTCGGCTACGTCTCCCGGCGCCAGCCCGATCCGCGGCGCATCCTGCCCATCGGCCTCGGCCTGCTGGCGGTCGGCTATATCTCGGCGGACCTGTTCCACCCCTTCTGGATGGTGATGATGGCCTTCGGCATTGTGGGGATCGGCGCTGCACTGGCCGTACCGTCCGCCAATGCCCTCGGCAGCCTGTCCGTGGGCCGGTCCGAACAGGCCGGCGCGGCCGCCTTGCTGGCCTCTGCCCCGCCGGCCGGATTTGTCGTCGGGCCCCTGCTCGGCTCAGTCCTCTACATGACGAACCCCAGCCTGCCTTTCCTGGCCTCGGCCGCTGTCTTCTGTATACTGAGTGCCTACGCCCTGCTGGTGACCGGCAAGCGGCCACTCAGTCCAGGGTGACCAACCGGGACACCCGCTATCAGCCGGTGAAGAAAGCGTTCAGCTTGTTGCCATCCGGATCCCGGAAATAGCCCGCATAGAATGCTTCGGACCGCTGGCCCGGCGCGCCTTCGTCCTTGCCGCCATTCGCCATTGCGATGTCATAGATCCGGTCGACCTGCGCCTTGCTGTCGGCCTGCAGCGCGACCATCGTGCCATTGCCGACCGAGGCCGGGTTCTGGTCCCACGGATAGGTGAGGGCCACGCCGGCGGGTCCGTCCGGTGTGCCCCAGGCGATGAATTGGTCGACCTCCATCATGCGCCCGGTGCCCATCTCTTTTGCGATGGCATCGTAGAATTTCGCGCCGCGCGCCAAATCCGTTGTTCCCAGGGTTACATATCCAATCATGTTCCAGCCTCCTTGCTTGAGACTGGAACATAACGTGAACATTGTTTCCCGGCAAGCCAAAAGCTTGTGGATTTCCGATCGCGGGAACCGGCCTGCGCCGGCGCCGGGCAGACCGGGGGCCGGCTTACATCGCCGAGATGCCGCCATCCACTTTCAGCTCAATCCCGGTGACCAGCTTGCTCTCGTCAGAAGCGAGATACAGCACGGCATAGGCGATATCGTCCGGCTCACCGACCTTGCCGAGCGGGATCTGGCGGCCGAGTTTCGCAAGGGCTTCTTCCTCGCCGAACATTTCCTTGGTCCGGTCCAGGATCGGCGTGTTGATGAAGACTGGGTGCACCGAGTTGCAGCGGATCTGGCCGCCGGTCGACTTTGCGCAATGCAGGGCAATCGACTTCGAAATGTGCCGCACCGCCGCCTTGGCCGTGTTGTAGGAAACATAATTCGCGCTGGCGATGATGCCCGCGATGGAGGAAATGTTGATGATCGAACCGAGGCCATGGTCGCGCATCAGCGGGATCGCGTACTTGCAGCCGAGGAAGATCGAGTCGACGTCGACGGCCTGCACCTTCTTGAAGGTCTCATAGTCTTCGTCCTCGACCGAGCCGAGCGAGCCGATACCCGCATTGTTGACCAGAACGTTGAGCCCGCCCATCGCGGCATGGGCCTCTTTCAGCACGTCCTGCCAGCGGGCGGCATCGGTCACGTCATGTTGCCAGGCGAAGGCGGTGCCGGCCCCATGTTCTTCATTGATGGAGGCCGCGACAGCTTCGGCGCCTGCGCCATTGACGTCGGTCACGGCGACCTTCGCCCCTTCGCGCGCAAACATGCGGGCGGTCGCTTCGCCCAGCCCCTGTGCGCCGCCGGTGATTAGCGCCATTTTTCCTGAAACCCGTCCCATGCCGGTATCCTCCTGATTATCTTAGCCCGTTTGTCTTGGGCGCAGCTAACAGGAGGCAGGTCGCCCCGCCAAGGCAGTCTTAGGGGAAACCGGCCGGCTCAGCCGGAAAAAAGCAGCGCGCGGACCAGTATGCTGTTGAACAGCGTGGCATCGTCCAGCCCGTCCAGCGGCATCGTCCAGTAGCGGCTGTTCAGCCGGTCTTCCGTTGCCCCATCAAACGCCAGGATGACCGGACAGGCATGGCCGCTGCAAAGGTCGAGCGCGCTTTGCGGCCCCTTTTCCGGCGTGTCGCCTTCATGGGCGATCACGACCAGGCTGGCGGGCGGAAGCGCGGCCGGGTCTGCCGCATCCTCCGGCGTCACGGCCCAGAGCAGTCTGTGGCCGACCGGCAAGAGCGCGGCCTCGATGGTCTCGCGCAGCTCGGCATCGCCGCCGATCAGGCCAATCCGGACCGGAAACCGGTCCGCGTAAATCATGCGGGCCCGGGCAATGATCGCCTTCACTTCCCCGCGGCCCATGCCGGTGATCCGCACAACGTCCCGGCTGGAGAACCCTTCGAGGATGTAAAGCATGATGACCCGCCGCTCCCGCGGAGTCAGTTGCCGCCAGCGCCCCAGTTCGGCAAACATGGAGCCTTCGCCATGCGGCGTGTTCCGCAAGGTTGCATCCAGCTTCTGGAACAGCGCGATGAGATTGGCGTTTTCTGCGGAGGAAACCGTGGTCAGCACATCTTCCAGGGCTTCAGACACAACCCCATCGCCCAGCCCCTCGCTGCCGCACGAAAATGCCGCATAGCGCCGGAGACGGTCCAGATTGGTTTCATAGGCCTGGGCTAAGATCATCCGCAGTCCCTAAACGGGATTCCCGATCCCGTCTGTCACGTGACCGGGGGACATTTACTGAAAACAGTCCATAAAACGGGTACAAATAGCAGAAATTACTGCTTTTAGTAGCAATCTGTCCCATTCCGACAGAGAAGACGCCCCGTGCCGCAGACCGCCGATAACGGCAAACGCACGCAGGAATCCGGCATGTCTGACGCCTGTGGCGCGGTCAGCCCAGCCTGGCCGCCAGCGCGTCCATAAACCCTGCCAGCTCCAGGTCGCGCGTTGTCACGCCGTCGGCGTCATGCGTGGTCAGCACAACCTCGACGCGGTTGTAGACATTGGACCATTCCGGGTGGTGATCCATCTGCTCGGCTTTCAGGGCGGTGGCTGTCATGAAGGCGAAGGCCTGCTTGAAATCGTCGAACCGGAAGGTCTTGGCGATTTCGTCGCGTTCGCCCTCCCCTTTCGTCCAGCCCTTGAGGGCGGTCAGGGCCGCTTCGGCGCCAATTGTCTTGGTCATCATCTACTCCTCCGCATCCTGGCCGAGCACGAAATAGACCCAGCGCCCATTCTCGGTAATTGCCGTCCGCATGCCTGGATAGCCCTTGCCGGCCCGGATCTTCTCGATCCCGTCATCGCCGACCAGATCCTGCAGCCGCTTGCGGTCGCGGAAGGAGAGCTTCTCCGGGATCAGGTCCGCCGCCGGCTTGGCGGCCAGGTCCGGCCAGACATACCATTTCACGCCATCGACTTCGCGCACGCCGACCGGCAGGTCCATCAGTGCACGCAGCTTGCGGTTCGGGTCCACCCCGATCCGGCGCATCAGGTCCCAATAGGCCCGGTGATCCTCTCCGCCGAGATTCGAGACGAAGGCCGGGTTCTCCCGGGCCATGCGCGACAGGCCCGACAGCGAGCCGCGCCGCGCATATTTCAGCATCTCGTCCTGCGTCGCCGCCACGGCCTCCGGAATCTCCACCGGTTCCGGTGCCTGCGGATCCTGCGACAGCGATTCCGGCGGATAGACAGGTTCTTGCGGGGCCGGCGAACACGCCGCCACTCCCAGCACGACCCCCGCCGCCAGAAACGCGTGCCGCACGCTAGACGACCGCATATCCCGTCGCCGATTTGAGATCTTCGAGCAGCTGGTCTTCGCCCAGCACCTTGATCGTGGTCATGCCCATGGCGCGGGCCGGTTTCAGATTGATGCCGAGATCGTCGAGATAGACGCAATCGGACGGGTCGACCTCCAGCGCCTCGCACATCAGGGCGTAGATCCGCGGATCGGGCTTGCGGATGCCGAGCTTGGAGCTTTCGATCAGATGGTCGAACTGATCGAACACATGGGCAAGGTCTGCGGCCTTCTTCTCGTCATTGGTCATCGAGGCGCCCTTCCCGATGGGCGCATTGTTGGTGATGCACCCGACCTTGCCGTGCGACTTGCAGACTTTCAGCGCCTCCACGACGCGCGGGCGGAGCGACCCCGACAGCAGCTTCAGCACGTCGGCGCCGGGCACTTCATGGCCAAGGGCCTTCGATTCCGCACGGAACAGGCCGTCGAACTCGGCCGCGTCGACCTTGCTCTGTTCCAGCTTGGCCCAGGCATTGTCCAGCGGATTGGTGGCATTGACCGTGCGGATGAAGTTCTGGGGGAGCCCCTGTTCGGCTTCATAGCGGGCGAATGCGTCGAAGGGTGAGGAGGTAAAAACGCCCCCGAAATCCCAGATTACGGCCTTGAAAATCTTTGTCATGCGAGACGTCTAGCCGCGCCTGAGGCAGTTTTCAAACCTTGAAGATTGCCCACCCGGTCTTAGGGTGGCGCCAGACCAGACATTAGACACAACATTCAGAGGAGAAACAGCAGATGGGCGTGCTTGAGGGCAAAGTGGTCCTGGTGACCGGCGGCGGCAACGGAATTGGCAAGGAAACGGCACTTCTCGCCGCAAAGGAAGGCGCGAAAGTCGTCGTCAACGACCTCGGCGGCAGCCTGTCGGGCGATGATCCGGGTGATGCCGGCCCGGCCGAGAAAGTCGCGGCAGAGATCCGCGCAGCCGGCGGTGAAGCGGTCTCCAACTCCGACAGCGTCACCGACTTCAAAGCCGTCGAAGGCATGATCGAACAGGCCAAGGACACGTTCGGTGACCTGAACGCCGTCATCAACCCGGCCGGGATCCTGCGGGACAAGATGTTCCACAAGATGTCCGAAGACGACTGGGATGCCGTGATCGACGTGCACCTGCGCGGCAGCTTCAACGTCACCCGCGCCGCCGTTGAACTCTTCCGCGAGAAGGAAGATGGCGCCTTCGTGCTGTTCACCTCCACCACCGGCCTGATCGGCAATGTCGGCCAGGCGAACTATGCCGCGGCCAAGCTCGGCATTGTCGGCCTGTCGCGCATCATCGCCATGGAAGGCGAGCGCAAGAATGTCCGCTCGAACGTCATCGCCCCCTTCGCCTGGACGCGCATGATCGCATCCATCCCGGTGAAGGACGAGGCCGGCGCCCAGCGCGTCAACCGGATGAAGGAAGGCATGCGGGCCGACCAGGTCGCCCAGGTCGCCGTCGCCCTCTGCGCCGACAAGGCCAAGAACGTGTCCGGCCAGATCTTCGGTGTGCGCGGCAATGAAGTCGTGCTGTTCAGCCAGCCGCGCCCGGTGAAATCCGTCGCCCGCCTCGAAGGCTGGGATCCGGAATCGCTGATCGACCAGTGCATGCCGGCCATGCAGGCCGACTTCACCGACATGGGCCCGACGTCCAGCGTCTTCCCGTACGACCCGATCTAGACCTCTCCCGCTTCACGCCCCTGCCCCGCGCCGGGGCGTGAAGCCCCTTCTGGTCCGGCTTGGTCCGGTATGATCATGGCGGGTCATGCATGATCATGACGTAGACAGGCTTTGTGCGCGTGCCGTCATGCGCTGGTGCCGCTCAGCACAAGCGCAGGCTATCCACCAGCCCAGCCGCCTCATCCTGCCGCAATCATTGCCGAAAAAAGAAATCCATCCGACACCTCTGTGCCCTGACGTATACTCCGGCACATGTCACTCTTCCATCCACCCGCAGGCTTCCCGCCGCACCTTGCCTGTTTCTGGCCGCTCATCTGGTGCCAGGTGCTGCTGCTCCGCGCCGCGGTGCGGGCCGCCTATGGGCGCGGCGTGCAGTATCATTGGAGCGTGACACCGAACGGACGGGTCTTCCTCACAAGCATCGACTGGATGCCATCCCAGAAAGCGGACCGGGCCTGGCTGAAACCTGCCCCCCATGCCAGCGATCGCCTCGCCGCAGCTTGCGACGGGCGGGCCGCTTTGCCGGCTTATGCGCGCATCTGGGCCGTGCCCTGCCCTGACCATACACAGGTGCCGTCTCGCAACGTCGTGCACGCCTGTGCAGGAAACCTTCCCCTGCCGGAAACGTGACACCGCCCCTTCCCTGAAAACTCAGCCCACCGACCAAGCGCCTTTACGGGCGCCGCCGGTGCTGGCGGACGCGATTATCCGGGCGTGCCGTCCCGGGGGCGCAAATCCGTTGGCCCGGATGCTGGCGCCTCGTCTGTGTCTGCCGGTTCAGGGCCTGGGTCTGAGGAGGCGTCTGGTGTGGGGTCTTCTGCGGGCGCCGGCGGTGTCTCCTGCTCCCGGAAACGGTCTTCGGCGTCCTGCAGGAAACTGTCGAACTCATCCGGGCTCTCTGTCACCGCCTCATCCTGCGGCGCCGTCTCCGGCAGGTTTCCCGCCCCCTCTTCCGGAGGTGGCGGCAGGGCCGGCAGCGAGGGCCGCGCGGCAGGGGTTTCCGGCTGGACCTGCGGACGGGGCTCCTGCGGTGCGGGGGCTTGCGGCTTTGCCGGACGTTTCGGCGCGGACCGGCGCACGTCCTGCGCGTCCAGCACGCAGGCGGCCAGCCCTTCGGAGCGGACGACCCGCATGCGGGCCTGCAGCGTGCTGGCACGTTTGGAGACATACGGCCCCGGCGGATCGAGGCGCCATTTGTTCGGGCTGGGCAGCACGGCCGCCAGCAGCGCCGCTTCGCGCTCTGTGAGGTCGGCGGCCGATTTGCCGAACCGGGCCTCTGCCGCCGCTTCGGCCCCGAAAATCCCGTCGCCCCATTCGGCGACGTTCAGATAGGCTTCCATCACCCGGCGCTTGCCCCACATGCCGTCGATAAACGTCGCAAACCAGGCCTCGACCGCCTTGCGGGCAAAGCCGCCGCCATTCCAGAGGAAGACGTTTTTCGCCGTCTGCTGGGTGATGGTGGACGCCCCGCGCAGGCCTTTGCCCTGCTTGTAGTCGCTGATCGCCTGCTCGATCGCATCCGGATCGACGCCGGTATGCTGGCAGAAGCGCGAATCCTCCGCCGCGATCACGGCGAGGACCAGATTGGGAGAAATATCGTCGATGGAAACCATCTGCCGCCGGATCTTCTCGCCGCCGATCGCCCGCTGGGCCATCAGCATCGTGCCCGGCACCGGCGCGGCCTTCAGCACTAGCGCATAGATATGCACGCCCACGAACAGGCCGAGCGCGAATTTCAGCGCCCAGCCCAGATAGGTCATCAGGCCGCGGCCCTGAGACATTTCTGGAGGCTTTGCGGGCGGCTTTGCCGTCGGCTTCTTCTTCATGCGCCTCTGTTCCATTCCCTCAGCACATCGGGGTCGGTTTCCCCGGACGCGTTCTGCGAACGGGCGAGAGAGAACCGCTCCGCATCCAGTTGCAAGAGGGCCCATGCAGCCGCCCCGCGCACAAGCGCAGACGTATCCCGCGTCAGGCCTTCGAGCAGGGGAACGAACCGGGGCGCATCCGAGTTCCCGATCGCAATGCAGACATTGCGCACAAACCGGTCCCGCCCGATGCGTTTGATGGGTGATCCGGAGAAGACTTCGCGGAAAGCCGCGTCGTCCAGCGCCGCCAGTTCGTCGAGGCCCGGCAGCTTCAGCTCGGCCCGCGCATGAAAGGCCGCCTCGCGGGCAGCGCTGGCAAACTTGTTCCAGGGGCAGACGGCGAGACAATCGTCACAGCCATATATCCGGTTGCCCATCGCCGTACGAAATTCTTCCGGGATCGGGCCCTTGTGCTCGATGGTGAGATACGAAATGCACCGCCGCGCATCGAGCTGGTACGGCGCCGGAAAGGCCCGGGTCGGGCAGATGTCGAGACAGTTCCGGCAGCTGCCGCAATGGTCTGTCTCTGGCGTATCGGGGGGGAGTTCCGCGTCCGTCAGCATCACACCGAGGAAGAACCACGAGCCCAGCTCCCGGCTGACAAGGTTCGTATGTTTGCCCTGCCAGCCAAGCCCGGCCTTCGCCGCCAGCGGCTTCTCCATCAGCGGGGCGGTGTCGACAAAGACCTTCACCTCCGCGCCGGTCTTCGCCACGAATTCCCTGGCGAACTGTTTCAGGCGGGATTTCAGCGTGTCGTGATAATCCTTCCCCCGCGCATAGACGGAGATGTTCCCGGCCTCACGCTGCTTCAGCGTCTCCATCGGGTCATGATCGGGGCCATAATTCAGCGCGACGGTGACGGCGGACTTTGCGCCCACCCACATGGAGACCGGCGTCCGGCGCCGTTCCAGCGTCGTCTCCATCCACTCCATCGTGCCGTGATGGCCCGCCGCGACAAAGGCCTCCAGCCGCTCCGACGCCGCCCAGGCTTCATCAGCCCGCGCAATGCCCACCGCATCGAAACCGAGCGAAAGGGCATGCTGCCTGGCAAATGTGGCGCGGTCGGCCGGGTCAGAAATCAAGGTCGGCATAGTGCGGAGAAGGTCGCACGGCGTCCAGCCGGTCGGCAAGCAGCGGACGGAAGCTCGGCCGCGACTTTATCCGCGCATACCAGGTGCGAAGGTCCGGCACGGCTTCCCACTGGATGTCTCCGAAGTAATCGCAGGCCGAAAGATGCGCCGCCGCCGCAAGATCTGCCAGCGTCAGGTCCCGCCCGGCGATGAAGCCATGGGTTTCCACCAGTGCGTTGAGGAATGTCAGCCGCCCGCGCAGCGTGTGCGCACCCCGGCGGAGTTTCTCCGAATCCGGCTGCCGGTCGCGCCGCACCCATTGCATCACGCGTTCCGTCAGCAATGTGTCGGTCACTTCCTCGAACCCCTGCTCCACCCAGGCCCAGAGGCGCCGCGCCTCCGCACGCTGTCCGGGATGGAGAGGCAGCAGATGCTCACCCTCTACCGATTCTTCGAGGAATTCGCAGATCGCCCGCGTGCCGACCGCGACGATCCGTCCGCCGGTCCCTTCCTGGAGCAGGGCTGGCGCCACGGCGCCCGGACCGAGCAATTTGAGATCCGGATGCGGCGCCCAGGGCGAGGACTCAACTGTTTCAAAACCCAGACCTTTTTCGGCCAGGCAGAGTCGAACCAGCCGTCCGGCCGGATCAAGGCACCAGTGATAAAGTCGGATCATCGGCAGGCGAGCCTCCTGCGGTCTGCCGTTCACTTTTAGTCCAGAGGAGTAAAGAACATCTATCCGAACGGAAAAAGATATGGTTCAAAAATACCCCGATTATTGATCGAAGAGCCTCCCATATGAAATCCAGATTCTCGTCCGCTCTCCTTGCAAGTGCCGCCGCCTTTGTTTTGGTGTCTGCCTGCAGCACACCAACCGATACGGTCGCGTCTGCTGCCGAACCTGTTGCAACGGCGGCGCAGGCGCCCGTTCTCCAGGCCGAAATCCCGAAGGGCCAGCTGCCCACCGGCGTCCGTCCGGCGGCTTACCGGCTGGACCTGGTGACGGATCCGTATGCTGACACGTTCACCGGATACGAAGAGATCGATCTCAATCTGGACAAGCCACATTCGCGCATCTGGCTGCACGCCCTTGGCCCGGACGTCTCCGCGATCAAGGCTGTCCTGCCGGACGGGATGGAAATCGCCGCCACCTTCACGCCAAACGAAACGCCTGACGGTGTTGCACGCGTCGATTTCGATGCACCGCTCCCCGCCGGGGAAGCGACGCTGATCGCCGAATACGAAGCACCGTACAACCATCACCTCGCCGGTCTCTACAAGGTCGAACAGGGCGGCCTCCCCTATCTCGTCACCCAGTTCGAAGACATCGATGCGCGCCGCATGTTCCTGTCCTTCGACGAGCCGCGCTTCAAGACCCCCTACACGCTGACGGTCACTGCGCCGGCGGCAATGGAAGTCGCCGCCAACGGGGCGGAAACCGAAGCTGAAGACCTCGGTGACGGCATGGTCCGCCACCATTTTGCAACCACCCGGCCGATCCAGTCATATCTCGTCGCGCTGATGGTCGGCCCGTATGACAAAGTCATTGGCGAACCGATCCCGGCAACGGACCTTCGCCCGGAAGCGGTGCCGCTGCGCGGGTTTGCGCCTGCCGGCAAAGGTGAGAAACTCGCAGCCGCCCTCGACATCACCGACGAGATGGTCGAATGGCAGGAATCCTACTTCGATTATCCGTACCCATACGGAAAACTGGACCTGATCGCCGCAGCCGACTTTGCGTATGGCGCAATGGAAAATGCGGGGGCGATCGTTTACCGCGAATCAGCCTTGCTGATCGATGACCGGACCTCGCTTGCCCGGCGCCTCGCGATCTACAGCACGCATGCGCACGAGCTTGGCCACCAATGGTTCGGTAATCTCGTCACGCCAGCCTGGTGGAACGATATCTGGCTGAACGAGGCATTTGCGACCTGGATCAGCACCAAAACAATGGCCGCCATTGAACCCGATGGCGATTGGACACTCGGCCCCATTCTGTCGAGCCTGGAGGCGATGCCGACCGACAGCCTCCTCTCGACACGCCAGGTTCGCAATCCCATCCTGACCACGGGCGACATTGGCGACGCGTTCGACTCCATCACCTACCGCAAGGGCGGCAGCGTGCTGAACATGTTCGAGACCTATCTCGGCGAAGAGACATTCCGCGATGGCATCCGCCTGCACATGCGCCGGTTCGAAGATGGGGTCGCAACAACCGAAGACTTCATGCAAAGCCTGGCCGACGGCTCGGGCCAACCAGACGTCGCCTCCTCGTTTACCTCCTTCATTTCCCAGCCGGGCATTCCCTTCCTGGACGTTGATGTGACCTGCTCGGCGGCAACCGGCGGCGAATTGACGGTCACGCAAAGCCGTTACGCGCCGCTGGGCTCGCGGATCGATACGGAAGCCCAGACCTGGGAAATTCCGTTTGCCGCCCGCGTGCACGACGCATCCGGCGATCATGTCGTTCGCCAGATACTGTCAGACAAGACGACCACGATCGCCCTTGATGCTTGCCCGGACTGGGTGATGCCAAATGCCGGCGGCGCCGGTTACTGGCGATTTGGAACCGATGCGGACAATGCGGCCGCCCTGCAGGCCAATTACGCCTCGCTGAGCCCGGCGGAGCAGATGATGCTGCTCGATTCCATCGGCGCCGGATTCGACGCCGGCAAGCTGACCGCCGCCGATCTGGTCGCCAGTCTGGAAACGTCGGCCGGAGGATCGGCTGCGGCGATGTACTCCTCGATCGACATGATCGCACCACTGAAGGCGATGCTGGACGAGGATGGAAAGGCCCAGCTCGCCAACTGGATCGAGACGACCTACGGCCCGGTCTGGACCTATCTGTCCGAACGTCCGGCAACAGCGCTTTCGACGTCCGAGCACCTGCTCGCGCCTGCGCTCTGGAACCTGCTTCTGGAAGACGGCAACCGGGCCGATGACCGTGCAGAGATTGCCGGCCGTGCCAAGGCCTATCTGGGCATCGGCCAGGACGCCGATCCGGCCGCCTTGCCTGCGGAAGACCTCTACGCCGCCGTCGCCGCCGGCGTGGAGAACGGCGACCGGGACTTCTATCAGGGTGCGATCGACTTTGTCCGGAATTCGGAGAACCAGACCGAACGGGCCACCATCCTGTCTGCCATTGCAGGGGAAGGCACGCCAGAGATCGTGACCGACCTGTTCAAACTGTCCCTGGGCGATGATATCTCAGGCAACGAATTGTACTCGATCTACAACTACTCAATTGCCAACCCGAAGGCCCAGTCGACCATCTGGCCGATGGTCAAGGACAATTTCGAAAACATCCTGGCGAAGATCCCGGTGATCCGGAAGCCGCAGACGGCGAAAGCCGCCGGCGCGTTCTGCACGGCAGACGGAGTGGCCGACGCGAAATCCTTCTTTGAAAGCAAAGCCGGTATGATCCCGGGCTATGAACGCTCGCTGGCTCAGGGGGTTGAACGCGGCGAAAATTGCAGCGCGCTCAGAGCCAATGCCGCAGAACAGGTGCAAGTGATCTTCGCCGAAGATTGATCATCTGACGCCCACATACAAAAGTCCCGCACCCGGTGGCCGGGTGCGGGACTTTTCATTTCGCGTGGTGAATACGTCTAACGCTTCATGAAATGGCGCACCGCATCGGCGGCCAGCGCAAACTTCGCAAAGCTCCAGGCCTTTTCCTTGCCGAGCTCTGCCAGCGTCGCCAGCAGGTCCTTGCGGCCATCCTGGTGATGGGAAAGCCACGGCCCTGCCCCGCCAACCGCGAGGGCATCGCGGGCGGCATCCGCCTGGGTCTGGACCAGTTCGACGATCAGGCGGCGTCCCGCAACGCGATCCCAGAACCCTGCCTTGGAGAGGCCGTCCAGCGCTGTGACACGCAGGCGGTCGAGGCGCAGGGCCTCACCGATCTGGAAGAAACATTCGCCCGCCTCGGGCACTTTCTTGCCCGTGGAGCTGGCAAGGTCCACGACGACGAGCCCCTGGGCGAAAATCCCCATGGCAGACGCCCAGCGCGCCAGTTCTTCCGGTGCACCGCGCCGCATCAGGGTGCGGGTCGACCGCTCGATTTGCGCGGCAGGGAAATGCGTGTGGATGTCCGCAAGGGCCGCCTTGAACTCGTTCAGCGGCGCGTGGGTTGCGTCGACAAGTTCCTGCAATGTGCCCTTCGGCATGGTCGTCACGAACCACGCCGCAGCGGTGCTCACGGCCTGCGCCGCCAGCAGCCGCAGATCGGTCTGCACATCCGCATGGACGACATTGTCGAGGGCATCGACCTCACGCTGGAAACCTTCGAAGTCCAGCACGACGCGGGCCGCCTCCAGACCGCGTACGATGGCGGCCATGTCGGTGGTGTCTGTCATCTCCCGCAGGCGGAAGACCGGGATCGCCCCGCCCATGTCCAGGGACCGGTTTGCCAGCACCGTGGCAATGATCTCCCGCTTCAGGCGGTGATTGTCCATTGCCTCGCCATAGGAGTCGATCGGGCTCGGGAAATAGGCCCTCAACACACTTTCCAGATACGGATCGTCCGGCAAGTCGGATGCAACGAGATCGTCGAACAGGGTGATCTTCGACCAGGCCAGCAGCACGGCCAGCTCCGGACGGCTCAGCCCCTGCCCGTGCTCGGCCCGCACTTTCATGTGGCCGGTATCGGGCAGACCTTCCAGTGCTCGGTCCAGCACGCCCCGGCTTTCCAGGTGCACCATCAATCGCTCCAGCGCCTCATGGTCCTGCTTCGCCGTTGCCTCGGCCAGGGTGAGCGCGGCGGTCTGATCGTAATTGTGGCGCAGAACATGGTGCGCCACATCATCTGTCATGCTCGCCAGCAGGTCATTCCGGCTGTCTTCCTCCAGATTGCCAAGGCGGATCGCTTCCGCCGCGAGAATCTTGATGTTCACTTCGTGGTCCGAGGAATCGACGCCGGCCGAATTGTCGATGGCGTCGGTATTGATCCGTCCACCCGACAGGGCAAACTCGATCCGGGCGGCTTGGGTGAGCCCCAGATTGGCCCCCTCCCCGACGACTTTCACACGCAGCTGGTGAGCGCCGATCCGGATGGCATCATTGGCGCGGTCGCCCACTTCGCCATTGGTTTCATTATCGGCCTTCACATAGGTGCCGATACCGCCAAACCAGAGCAGGTCCGCCTTGGACTTCAGCAAGGCATTGATCAACTGGTCCGGCGTGACCGTTTCCGCACTCAGGCCGGTCAGCGTCTTGATCTCGTCGCTCAGTTCGATCGACTTGGCCGACCGTGCAAATATACCGCCGCCTTTGGAGATCAGGCTGGTGTCATAGTCTTCCCAGCTCGATTGCGGCAGGTCGAACAGGCGCTGGCGCTCGGCAAGGTTCTTCGCGGAATCGACCGGGTCCGGATCGACAAAGACATGCATGTGATTGAACGCCGCCACGAGGCGGATTTCCGGCGACAGCAGCATGCCATTGCCGAACACGTCGCCGCTCATGTCGCCGACACCGATCACGGTGAAGGGGTCGGACTGGATGTCCTTTCCCATTTCGCGGAAGTGCCGCTTGACCGCCTCCCAGGCGCCGCGCGCCGTGATGCCCATCTTCTTGTGGTCATACCCGGCCGACCCGCCGGAGGCGAACGCGTCACCCAGCCAGTGGCCTTTTTCAAGGCTGATGGCGTTGGCGGTATCGGAAAAGGTCGCGGTGCCCTTGTCTGCGGCAACGACGAGGTACGGATCCTCTCCATCCCACACAACCGTATCGGGCGGGTGGGTGACTTCGCCATCGACCAGATTGTCTGTCAGTTCCAGCAAGGCCGCGATGAACTCCTTGTAGGCGTCCCGCCCGGCCTCGAACCAGGCGTTGCGGTCTGACCTGTCGGGCAATTGCTTGGGATAAAAGCCCCCTTTGGAGCCGACAGGCACAATCACCGCATTCTTCACCTGCTGCGCCTTCACCAGACCCAGAACTTCGGTGCGGTAGTCCGCCGCCCGGTCCGACCAGCGCAAGCCGCCGCGCGCAACCGGTCCGAACCGGATGTGAACGCCTTCGACTTTCGGACTGGACATGAAGATTTCGCGGAACGGTTTGGGCTCCGGCACGTCGCGCAACACACGGCTTGCGATCTTCAGGCTGACGAAACTGTGCGGGCCGCCATCCGCGGCTGTCTGATAGAAATTGCTCCGCTGCACCCCCAGGATCAGATCCGTCAGGCGGCGCAGAACCTGATCGTCTGCCAGGGCGGACACATCCCGCAGGCTGACTTCGATCTTGTCACAGATTTCCCGGCAGGCGTCTTCGCGTTGGCGCAGGCTGAGATCCTGCGACGGGTCGAAGCGGCAGGTGAAGAGTTCGATCAACAGGCCCGTCATGGCCGGATAGCGGGCCAGAGCGGCCTCCTGAACATCCTGCGGCTGGTCCAGGCCGGTCTGACGGCGATAGGCACAGAGCGTCCGGATGAGGGCAGCCTCGCGCCATGTGGTGCCCGCGACCAGGATCAGGCGGTTGAACCCGTCATTTTCCGCATAGCCGCTCCAGACGGCGACGAAGGCCTCTTCGAGACGGTGCGCCACTTCTTCCAGATCGATCGGTGCGCCGCTTTCCGACCGCATGGAAAGGTCATGCACCCAGTAGACATCCGGCGCATCGGAGGCCGGCTTTTCGCGTGGCCGCACGGGAAACCCGGTTTCAAAGGCCGCAAACAGGCCCATCTTCTCGAACACCGGCACACAGCGCGACAGCGGAATCGCGCCATTGCGGGAATAGATCTTCATGCGGATCTTGTCCGGGTCTTCATCGGCAGCCCGGTAGGCCCGGGCCACAATCGGAGCGCTGGCGCTGAGACGCGCCATCATGGCAACATCACGCATCGCCTCTTCGGGCGAAAACGCCTCGCGGTAGGCCGCATTGAAGGCCCCGATGAACGCGCGCGCCCCTTCCCCGTCCGTCCCGTAGGAATCGGATTGCACCATCGCATCGCGCAGGGCTTGGTCCCACGTCCGGGCGAGCCGGGTGATTTCCGCTTCAAGTTCATCGACATCCGGTTCCGGATGGTTCCGGTCTATGGCGATCTGGAAGTGGACACGCGCCAGTGGCCCGGTATCGAAATAGGGCTGGAACCGTGTGAGCCGGCCATTATAGGCCTTCACCAATGTTTCCGTGATCCGCTCCCGGAGCGTCGTGTCATATGCCTCGCGCGGCACATAAACGATCGCCGAGACGAACCGGTCAAACTGGTCCCGGCGCAGGAACAGGCGCGTGCGCGGGCGGCCGATCAGGTGCAGGGCACCCATGATCATCGGGACCAGCGTTTTCGAACTGGTCTGCAACAGCTCGTCGCGCGGCCAGGTTTCCAGCAGGTTGGCGATGGCCTTCTCCGTATGCCCGCCGGGCATTGCCCCCGAGGACGCAATGACCTTCAGCACACGGCGCCGGATGAACGGGATGGACCGCGCAGTCTCGTCATAGGCTTCGGCGGTAAACAGGCCAAGGAACCGTACCTCGCCGTTCACGCGCCCCTGCGGGTCGTACTGTTTCACACCGACATAGTCACAGGCGACACGGCGATGGATGCGGCTGACCAGCGTCGACTTCGCCACGATCAGCGGGAACGGCTCTTCCAGCAACTCACCGATCTGAGGCGTCAGAACCAAAGGCTCTGCATCGCGCGACAGGACGTTGAGGTCCTCATCTCGCAGGAGGCCCAGATTGCTGCCCTCGATCATGATGGGTTCTTCGGCCAGGACACGGCCTTCCTCATCGGTTTCGAAGCGGTATTCGCGGCAGCCGAGGAAGACGAAGTGATTCTTCGTCAGCCATTCAAGGAACGCGACGGCTTCATGCGTATCGGCGTGCTTCGGCTCCTCCAGAAGGGACAGGCGGCGAATCTCCTGACGCATCCGCTCCTTCATCTGTTTGAAGTCCGCAACGGCGCCCGCTGTGTCTTTCAGCGTCTGGCGTGCCCCCTCAAGCAGGCGCTCAGCCTCCCGGTCTGTCAGGCGCGGCAGGTGGATCTGGATCACCGACATCATGCGGCCATCGGCCAGGCGGACGACCGGGTGGAACAGCGTGCGCACTTCAAAGCCCTGATCCGCACACTCCCCCAACAGGGAATCGACCAGGAAAGGCATATCCGGCCCGGCCGTTTCCAGGACACTGCGGCCCAGGGGCCCCGAAGCGCCCTCCGCATCCGCAAGGATGCGCGCATCCTGTTCGCCGGCCGGCAGTTCGGATGCCCAGGCCCACAATCCCCGGGCCAGCGTGTCGATATCGGCCGGCTCGAGACCGCTCAGGTCCTCATTGCCAGATTCCAGGCTGACCTGAGTCAGCACCTGATCAAGCGGATCGGCGGCAACAGTCTGATTGTTCATGAGAGTGACTCACACGGAGAAAGGAAGGATTCGGTGACGGTTCGGTTTAACGCGGGTCACCTAGTGCTTCAACTTTGTCGCTTCAAATGAAACTTCTGTGCTGCACTGGCGAGAAGCAGGATGTCTTCCCGAAATGAACGGGCCCGCCGAACGGGGACGTGTCCGGCGGGCCCTACAGGCCTTGATCCGCAGGCTGGGTGGGGGGACGCACGCGGAGGCCTGATTCCATATTTCGTATCAAATATTTTATCCGCAAGAGATGCGTTTCAGTCCACTTGTAAATTCCTGAAATACCAGCAGCCCGAGTCACTCATATCGCGGTGTAGTTGTGGATTGCCATGAATTGGTCTCATGCTCCACCATCTTGTGCAGCGTCCGCTGTAAGTCGCTCCCCCTGAAGCCCTCCCTTGCCCTGCGGGTTGCCATCTGAAGACAGAAGGATCGCGATCCAGCGCGTTCCGTCGGACTGCGCAAACAATACCATCATCAACACAGTCAGTGGGGCTGACAGGAACATGCCGGGGATGCCCCAAACCACACCCCAGACTGCCAGTGCGAGCAGCACGACCAGCGACGACAGGTTGAGCGATTCCCCCATCATGCGCGGCTGGATGAAATTGCCGATCGAGAATTGCCAGAAACTGACCACCGCCAGAACGAAACCGGCATAGATATAAGTGTCCTGCGGCGGGACGCCCGGCACCCAGGCCGGCATGCTCGGCTGAACCAGCGCGAACAGCGGCGGCACCAAAGCCGCAACGATGGACCCGACCGTGGGGATATAGTTCAGCACGAAAATCAGCGCTGACAGGAACAGGGCATTCTTCACGCCCAGCGCCAGCAATGAAAAATAGGTGAGCACTGTGATGAGGGCCGAGATGACCGTCTGAGTCCACAGATAGCTCTCGATGCCGCGGCGTGCCTCGTCTCCCACTTCGCGCACCTGTGTCCGTGCTTCGACTTCCGGGAATATGTTGTCGAGCTTCCGCGTCCAGCCGGACTGCGCCAGGAACAGGAACGCAACATAGATCAGGATCAGCACGACATCGCCGGACAAGTCGCCGGTGGCATTCGCGATGGTGGCGAAGAAGCGCTGGCCGGTCTCATTGAACAGCAATTCCTGCAGCGTCGGCGCGCCGGTCATATGGACCACATCATAGGCCTCCTGGATCAGGCCATTGATCTTGTTTTCATACTCGCCCGCATCGCGCCCGAACTCGGCAATGCCGTTGGCCATAAGTCCGATGAACCCGATAAAGCCGCCCAGGACCAGCAGGATCGCGATGATCCGGGCGTGGCCGATCTTCAGGAAGCGGGTCCAGTTGTCGATCATCGTGGCGAAGCCCTCGATGGTCAGGAACAGGAAAACCGCCAGCGCAAACGGCGCAAGGATGGCGCGTGTCCAGTAAAGGAACGCGATGATGACACCCGTCGCGATGATCCAGATCCCGGTTGTGGCGGCGCGGCTCATATCCGGTTCCCTCTTCTGCCTGTGGCAAGCGTGGCGCCAGCCCTGCCCGGCGTCAAGCAGGGCGCCGTCCGCCAGTGCCTTTACACCCCGGGCCTTGCCGAATCCGATGAATTCTCTAGCGTCCCGGCTGGAACAAAAGAGGCGGGGCATTCATGGCAGACTCCATTTTCATCGGCGGTGCGGACGCGAACGGGACAGGCAAACCGGATGTCGCGCAGGAATTGCTGCTGAAGATCGCCAACCGGCATGGCCTTGTCGCTGGCGCGACGGGCACCGGCAAGACTGTGACGCTCCAGATTCTCGCCCAGGGCTTTTCCGATGCCGGCGTCCCGGTGTTCTGCGCCGATGTGAAAGGCGACCTGTCGGGCATCTGCGTGCCGGGCAGCGAAAAACACCCGCTGCACCCGAAACTCGTCTCCCGCGCTGAGAAGATCGGCCTGGCCGACTATTCCTATTCCGGCGCACCGACGATTTTCTGGGACCTGTTCGGCGAGAAAGGCCACCCTGTCCGCACGACCATTTCGGAAATGGGCCCGCTCTTGCTGTCGCGCCTGATGGGGCTGACCGATGCACAGGAAGGCGTGCTGAACATCGCGTTCGAATATGCTGACGACAACGGCCTCCTGCTGCTGGACCTCAAAGACCTCCGCAAACTGCTCGCCCATATGGGCGACAAGGAAATCCGCGACGAGCTGAGCAAGGAATACGGCAACATCGCCTCGGCCTCGCTCGGCGCCCTGCAGCGCAACCTGCTGGTCATGGAACGCGAAGGGGCCGAGCATTTCTTCGGGGAGCCTGCCCTGGAACTGCCGGACATGATGCGGACAACGACAGACGGCCGCGGCATCGTCAGCGTGCTGGATTCAACCCGCCTCATCAACAGCCCCAAACTCTACTCCACCTTCCTGCTCTGGCTCTTGTCGGAACTGTTCGAGCAGCTTCCGGAAGTCGGCGACCCGGACAAGCCCAAGCTCGTCTTCTTCTTCGACGAAGCCCACCTCCTGTTCGACGATACGCCCTCTGCCCTGCTGCAGAAGATCGAACAGGTCGTGCGCCTCATCCGCTCGAAAGGCGTCGGTGTTTTCTTCGTGACACAGAACCCGCGCGACCTGCCGGAAAGCGTGCTCGCCCAGCTGGGCAACCGGTTCCAGCACGCCCTGCGCGCCTACACGCCGGCCGAACGCAAAGGGGTTCGGGCCGCGGCCGATTCCTTCCGCCCGAACCCGGCCTTCGACACGGAGGAAGTGATTACCACGCTCGGCGTTGGTGAAGCGCTCGTTTCGACGCTGGATACCAAAGGCGCCCCGAGCGTCGTTCAGCACACGGTGGTCCGCCCGCCTGCCTCGCGGCTCGGTCCGGCGGAAGATGCCGAACGCAAGAAGGTGATCAACGAAAGCCCCATTGCCGGGAAATATGAAGGCATCGTCGACCGGCAGTCAGCCTATGAAATCCTTGAAGCCAAGGAAGCCAAAGCTGAAAAGGAAGCCGAGCGCCTCGCCAAAGAGGAAGAAAAGGCCGCAAAAGAGCTGGCCAAAAAGAAAGCCCGGGCAAAGAAGACACGGTCGAGCCGCTCCCGCCGCATGTCTCCGCTGCAAAAGGCCGGCAATCAGGCGGCCCGTTCGGCGGCCCGCGAATTCACCCGCTATATTCTTCGTGGCATTCTGGGCAGCATGAAACGCCGCTGACCCGACTGGTCAGACAGGCCTGTCAGGTAAGCCTGTTACCAGGGGCGCTAGTTCGGCCGCGTGTTCGACTCGGCATCTTCCAGCATGCCCAGCTCATCATCATCCTCATCCGTCATGTCGGACGGTTCGTCCCCGGATGACTGGAAGACCTGGCCTTCTTCATAAGTGTCGTCGGCAGGCTGATCTGCAAAGGCCGGGCTCTCGTCGGTGAGGGTATCTGCGGCAGCAAGCGAGGCGGCCGTCTTTGCGTCTTGCTCAGCCTGCGCAGCGGCTTCCTTTTCAGCCTTTTCCGCAGCCTTGGCCGCTTTGCGGGCCTCTTTCTCAGCCTGCTTGGCGGCCTTCTTCGCAGCCTTTTCCTCGGCCTTGCGGGCAGCCTCTTCCAGTTGTTCCGGTGTCTTGCGCCGCCCGAAGGGCGCATGGACATCGGCTTTCCGGTCATACTGCATGGAATAGTATTCGTGGGCCGTATGGGTCAGAGGCCGCGGCGTGAGATGCAGGCCGTAGGCGCGCAGACGCTCAACCACTTCATCGCGAAGGTACAGGCCGGGCAGCGATTGCTGGCTGAAATTATGCCCCTTCATCCAGTCGCGTACGTCCCATGAGCGGACGCGGCCGACTTCTGACGGCCGGGCGCCGCCATGGACTTCCCACATATAGAGTGTCGCGATGCCGTTGATCGTGGCGTCCATCGCATCATCCATGGAATCGACCGGGTCGCGTCTCTGGGCCAGCGCGGCACGCAGCGCCATCTTGCGGGCCTCAAGCTCCTGATAGGTGTTGCCGATTACGGCCAGGGCATTGCGGTTGGCGCGGATCATCGAGGCGTTGACGCCGTCCAGCTGCGGGTGGCGCACCGGCAGCAGGAGATCCGGCCCGGCCTCCTGAATGGCGTGGATCTGCCCCAGCTCCGAAACGAAGCGCTGGAGATTGATCCTCAATTCGTGGCTTATTCCGTCCAGGGCCGACACGATGCCCGCCTGATGCTCTTCGCGCATGCGCCAGAGATGCCAGGCAACCAGCAGTCCGGCGGCGATCATCAATGAGACCCCGCCGGTAATGAACGTGTAGAATTGCGACTCACTCATTCTGAGCTCCCCTCCGATCAGCCCGAAAACGCCAGCCCCGCGACGATTCAGGTTAATGGAGCGGAAACCTTAGCCGCCCAGGGCGCGTCCCGCAATCGCCCGCAACTTGTGGATCGTTTCCGGGTTTCGCGCGGCCTCTGCGGTGATCAAGGCATAGTCGAGGCAGGTATCGATTCCGTCCGGACTCGGGGTACGCTCCGTACCACTCAGATTTTCCGCCAGCTTTACAACGGCTTTCCGGCCGAGCGCACTGTTCCGCGCCATGACTTCCAGAACATTGGTGACGGTCACCGCCTCCTCTTCCTCGCGCCAGCAGTCATAATCCGTCACCATGCCGAGCACCGCATAGGGCAGCTCTGCCTCCCGCGCGAGCTTGGCTTCCGGCATTGCGGTCATGCCGATCACGTCACATCCCCACTGGCGATAGAGTTTCGATTCGGCAAGCGACGAGAATTGCGGGCCTTCCATGGCGATATAGGTGCCGCCGCGATGGACCCTGGCCCCAACCGCTTCGGCCACATCCGCAGCCATCGCGCTAAACCGGGAACAGACCGGGTGCGCCATGGAGACATGCGCCACCATCCCCTCGCCGAAGAACGTCTTGGCCCGGGCGAATGTCCGGTCGATGAACTGGTCGGCGGCCAGGAAATCGCCCGGCGCATAGGCTTCCTGAAGGCTGCCGCAGGCTGAAATCGCCAGCACATCCGTCACGCCGGCCATTTTCAGGGCAGCGATATTGGCCTGGTAAGGCACTTCACTGGGCGACAGCCGGTGGCCACGGCCATGGCGCGGAAGGAAAACCAGCTTCACATCGCCGATCCGGCCATGGACCAGCGCATCGGACGGTGCGCCCCAGGGTGTTTCGACGGTCTCCTCGCGGCGATCTTCCAGTCCGTCAATTTCGTACAGGCCAGAGCCGCCAATGATGCCGAGGGTCCATTTACTCATCTATTCGTCCTGAGGTCTTTGCGCATGCCGATGGGCGGCGGTGAACGCGGGTTGGGCGTGGTCAGTTCCACATCATCTGCCAGCACGTAACCAGGCCCGGCATAGAAGTCGACCAGCCTCACCTCGTCGTGACGAATCGCGAGTTGCGCGGCGGATGCCCAACAAGTGCGCCATTCGCCTGCCCTGCCTTGCGGAGACTGACACCGGACATGCCGGTGGTCCCAGGCTCACTCGCAGACGGCCCTGACAACGACTTTCGAGAAATGGTCCTCGGTTCGCAGAAACTCCACGAAGCAGGCTCCATCTTCGGACGTGTGGATATGGGCACCGATCGGGAATAGTCCCTCCTGACCATTTATCGTCATGCTATAGCCCTTCGTGGTCCGGTCGAGGTAGCTCATGCTCACCCGGTCGCCATTGCCCATCACAATGGTTTTGGTCTCCCCGGCGGGGATCGCCACGCCGTCATCCGTCAGCAGCACGCCGTCCACATTGGGCAATTCCAGACCGGCAGCTTTCTCCACGACCTTGCGGCTGATCTGGTCGGCCCGCTTCAGAACATCGGCCGCCTCCCCGGCGGAAGACGGGTCAATATCCTGTATTTTTTCAAGATTTTCAGCGATCCGGTCGAGCGAAGACGCCATGCCCGACAGCGATTTGGGGGAGGTATCCCCCAGCGCGAACATCACGCCCAGACCACCTACGACAGCGCCGCCGATCGCCCCGGCGGCATTCGCAATGCTCAAGAATTTTCCATCTGCCATTCTTCCCTCCACCTGAGGGCAGGAAAGATAAAAGCCAGATTGCCAGCGCCGCAAGAAAAAAGCCCCGGAAAAACCGGGGCTTTCTCAATTTCTTGGGTCTGGTGAGACGCGCCTTAGTGCTCGATCTTCCGCCAGATCTGCTTGTAGGAGAACCACAGCAGCACTGCGAGGATCAGCAGATAGGCCATGACCGCCAGGCCCAGCGACTTGCGGTGTTCCTGCTTCGGCTCACCGGCCCAGGCGAGGAACTGAGCGACGTCATAAGCCATCTGCTCAACTGTCGCTTCAGTGCCGTCCATATACTCGACCCGGCCTTCGATCAGCTGCGGAGGCATGGCCAGGAAGCCACCCTTCGGCGGATGCCGCGGGTCGCCTTCATAGTTCGGCGTCGTGTCACCGGCCATGTACGGGTTGTAGTACTGGCCTGCATTGATCTTCAGGAAGCCTTCACCGTGCTCGCCGCCATGGCCGCCGACTTTCGACATGTCGAGATAGTTGGCCGTCTCGCCATCGACTTCACGCTTCACGAACGCTTCGTTGTCCGGATAGCCCGACAGGAGGTGGAAGACGTAGCTGGCGCCGCCGTGGCGGGCCTTGGTGATGACCGACAGGTCCGGCGGAGCCGCGCCGCCATTGGCTGCGCGGGCTGCCTGTACGTTCGGATACGGGCTGCGGAACGTGTCAGCAGGCGTCGCCGGACGATAATCGAAATCCCCGATGTCATTCGGCGTCGGGCTGAGAATTTCGTTCTCTGCGGCCAGTGCTTTCACAAACGGGTTGTCGTTCGGGTTCGGATAGGCCGGATCGTAGAACGGGCCACCCGGTTCGCCGAGGTTACGGTAGCTCATCAGCTTCATCGAGTGACACGAGGAACAGACCTGATGATACACCTGATAACCGCGCTGCAGCGAAGCCTGATCGAACTGGCCCGTCGGACCTTCGAACGGCCAGCCGCCTTCAGGCGGGTGCGGGTGTTCCGCGCCCCCGGCAGCGTGTGCTGCGGCGGTGAAGATGAGTCCGGCCAGGCCGGCAGTGAGGAGTCGAAGCGCTTTCATGGTTCCCCTGGCTCCCTATTCCGCCGGAATGGCGGTCGCCGTCGACGCCTTGTGGCGTTTCAGGATCGATTTGTGGATGGATTCCGGCACGTCTTTCGGCTTCTCGGTCAGACCGATGAAGAACAGGATGATGAAGTAGCCGAAGTAGCAGAAGGTCAGGATCAGCGAGAGATGCTTGAACTGGAAGGTCGGTGCCGGCACGGCCGACAGCGACGGGCTGGCATCGGCCGGCAGCGTTTCCATGAAGCTTTTCGCGTCTTCATAGGCTTCACCGCCGCCTTTGTACTCGCTCGTCACTTCCGAACCGTTCTCGGTATAGCTCACAACCAGTGTCGGCTCGCCCTGAAGCGCCTTGATCACCGGATCTGTCGGCACGGATGCACCGCACCAGCCGAGCAACATGCAGGTCGCCACGAAACCGAAGAAGAACTGCTTGGCCACCGGACGGTAGCGCATGGACTTCACTTTCGACGTGTCGAGCCATGGCAGCACGAACAGAACGGCGATCGCTGCGAACATGAAGATCACGCCGAGCAGCTTGGCCGGGATCGGGCCGAGATCGAAGGTGATGGCGCGCAGGATGGCGTAGAACGGCAGCAGGTACCATTCCGGCACGATGTGCGCAGGCGTCACCAGCGGGTTGGCTTCGATATAGTTGTCAGCGTGGCCCAGAACGTTCGGCGCGTAGAAGACGAACACAGCGAACATGATGAGGAAGATGACGATCGCGAAGGCGTCCTTGACCGTATAGTACGGGTGGAACGGAACAGTTTCCTTCTCGACATCCTGAACTTCAACACCGGTCGGGTTGTTGTTGCCCGGCACGTGCAGCGCCCAGATGTGCAGGATCACGACAGCGGCAATCATGAACGGCAGCAGATAGTGCAGCGAGAAGAAGCGCTGCAGCGTCTGGTTACCGATCGACGGTCCGCCAAGGATCCAGGTCTGCAGGCTTTCGCCGATCAGCGGGATCGCACCGAACAGGCCGGTGATCACGTTGGCGCCGTGGAAGGACATCTGGCCCCATGGCAGCATGTAGCCGAGGAAGGCCGTGGCCATCATCAGAAGGTAGATCACGCAACCGAGGATCCAGAGAATCTCGCGGGGCGCTTTGTATGATCCGTAATAGAGACCGCGGAACATGTGGATATAGACCGCGAGGAAGAACATCGAAGCGCCGTTGGCGTGGATGTAACGAAGCAGCCAGCCATAAGGCACATCGCGCATGATGCGCTCGACCGAAGCAAAAGCGCCGTCGACGCTGGCTTCATAGTGCATGGCCAGAATGATGCCGGTGATGATCTGCACAGCAAGGCAGACCGCCAGAATGCCACCGAACGTGTACCAGTAGTTCAGGTTCTTCGGGGTCGGGAAATTGATCGCCGTGTCCTGGGCAAACCGGATGATCGGCAAGCGCGAATCGAGCCAGCGGGTAAACCCGTTGGTCGGGGTGTAGGAGGATTCGTGTCCGCTCATGTCCTACCGTCCTTACAGCGAGATGTTGACCACGGTGTCCGACACATAGGTGTAGTTCGGAACCGGGAGATTGAGAGGCGCAGGGCCTTTGCGGATGCGGCCGGACGTATCGTATTCCGAACCGTGGCAAGGGCAGTACCAGCCGCCATATTCGCCTGTATTGCCCTGAGCCGGCCCGACGGGCACGCAGCCAAGGTGCGTACAGGCGCCTGATGTGATCAGGATGGCGCGGTTAAGCTCGCCGTTCTGCATCGGGCGCAGGCGCTCGTCATCCGTCTGCGGGTCACGCAGGGTTTTGACGTCCACCGCTTCAGCGGCAGCAATCTCTGCCGGCGTGCGGTGTCGGATGAAGAATGGCTTGCCGCCGATGAGCACGCGAATTTCGCTGCCCAGCGGGACTTTGGAGATATCGACGTCCAGGGCCGATGCGGCCTTGGTATCGGCTGCCGGGTTCCACTGGTCGACAGCGACCCAGGCGAACATGGCAGCACCGCCGAAAGCCGCAGCTCCCGTCGCGATGTGAATAAAATTGCGGCGGTCCTCGTCAACGGCACCGCCGTGCTCAAGTGATGTCTGATCGGTCACGCTTTTCCCGTCCTCAACAGGCAGAGTTCTGGCCCCTAATTACAGAACCCCGCCCTCTCGCACATTGCGGCAAGTGGGCGCGGGGCCAGCCCCCTGAGATACACTGAAAAAGGGCGTTATCCTGACTTGAGCCCTGTGACAACAGGGGGCTTGCAAGCTGTGCAGCTTAGGCCGCAAGACAAAGCCCATGACGATCACCGACCTCGATACCCAGAAAATGCGCGCGCGGGACTGGTTCCGCGCCCTTCAGGAAGACATCTGCAGCCGCTTCGAAGCCATCGAACTCGCGGCCGAACCGCCCTTGTACCGGGGCGATCCGGGCAAATTCGACCTGACGGAATGGAAACGCGGCGACGGCACCGAAGATCTTGGCGGCGGACGCATGGGCCTGATGCGCGGCAAGGTGTTCGAGAAGGTTGGTGTCCATTTTTCAGAGGTTCACGGCACTTTTTCTGAAGGCTTCGCTGCACAAATCCCCGGCGCAGACCAGTCAGATGGACGATTCTGGGCATCTGGCCTCTCGCTTATTGCCCACCCGCGCAATCCGCATGTGCCCGCCGCTCACATGAATACACGCATGCTGGTGACCAGTCAGAGCTGGTTCGGTGGCGGCGGAGACCTCAATCCCCTTCTCGCCTACCAGCGCGATCAGGCCTTCGAAGATTCTGTGGAATTCCACGCCGCCATGAAAGCGGCCTGCGATATTCACCCCGGCGCTGACTATGCGCAGATGAAGGAAACCTGCGACACTTACTTCAACCTGCCCCACCGGGACGAGCCGCGCGGCACGGGCGGCATTTTTTACGACCGCTTCAACAGCGGTGACTGGGACGCAGACTTCGCCTTCACACGGGAAGTCGGCAAACAATTCGCTGACATCTATCCGGACCTCGTCCGCAAGCGCTTCCAGCATGCCTGGAACGAAGCCGAGCGGGAGGAACAGCTGATCCAGCGCGGCCGCTATGTGGAGTTCAATCTGCTGTACGACCGCGGTACGACCTTCGGCCTGAAGACCGGCGGCAATGTCACCAGCATCCTCTCGTCGATGCCACCTGTCGTGAAATGGCCCTGACCGGCCCGTAATTCCGGCATTCGCGCCCGATCCGCGGTCACCCCGTCCACCTCAGCGGGCCAGGATTCCCGCGCTTGGAGTACGCCGCAGACGGCTTGGTAAATTCCCGATATACTCTCAGACCTGATGGTGGATAACAGCCGGGCCCCTCCCTGGGGTGCCAGCCTGGTGCTGGTGCTGGCGACGGCTCTGGCCGGCGCTATGGGCGGAATTGTCACCCGGTCTGGCAAAGAACCCTGGTACTCGCAGCTCGACAAATCTTCCCTCACGCCACCGGACTGGGTGTTCGGGATCGTCTGGCCGAGCCTGTTCTCCCTGATGACGCTGAGCGCCTTGCTCGTTCTCTGGCGGGCCGGAAGTTCCAATGCCGCCAGCCGGGCACTCGGCATCTATTTCGCCATGCTGATGGTGAATATCGGCTGGAGCCTGTTTTTCTTCGGCCTGAAGCAGGTTCCGCTATCCCTCGGCGTGTTGGCGGCGCTCTGGCTATTGATCCTGGCCATGATGGGAGAATTTTCCCGCATCTCGAAGCCCGCCGCCTGGCTGCAGCTGCCCTATCTGGTCTGGGTCACCTTCGCCGGCTATCTGAACCTTTATATCTGGTCCGCTAATCCGGCTGGCTGAGCCGGGCCAGCAGCGCCTTGCGCGGCAGCGTGAAGCCGGAGGCAATCCACGCTTCCTCTGCCTGCGCCAGCGCCTTGCCCACAGCCGGCCCGGACAAGCCCGCCGCCAATGCATCCGCTCCGCCAACAGGAAGCTGCGGCCGTGACCAACGTGCGGCGGCGGCCAGCACAAGCTTCAGGCCGTCCCCTGCCCCGCCAGCCGCTTCCACCAGCGCCCGGTCGCAAACCGCTTCGGCGCCATGCCGGTAGAAGGCTTCCGCCAGTTCTGCCGGGCTCAGCGTTTCCACATGGCCGAGCGCCGGATCGGCCCAGGCGGCCAGCCTGTCCTGCTCGGCATTCGAAAGGCGCAGGATGCGGCCCACTTCACGGACCTCCCTCAGACGGCGCGGCAGCAGTGCCATCAGCCGCTGCAGCGAATCCGGCGCGAGGCCGGCCGCGTGCTCGGCCGCGACCAGCGCCGGCAAGGCCCCGGCCGAAGCTTCCGGAAGAATAGCCGCCAACACGCCGCTCTCTTCCATGGCCAGCATGGCATCGGACGGGTCGGGCGCCTCCAACAGGCGTTTCAACTCTTTCCAGATCCGCTCGCGCGCGATTTTGGCGAGGCCATCCTTCTGCCGGGTACAGGCGGCCAGCCCTTCCGCATCCACTTCGGCGCCATACCAGGCATTGAAACGGAAGAAGCGCAGGATACGCAGATAGTCTTCCTTCAGGCGCTGGTCGCCATCGCCAATGAAAATCACCCGGCCAGACAGCGCATCCTCAATGCTGCCGGGGACAACTTCATGCAGAGTCCCATCCGGCCCGGCATAGATGGCGTTGAGCCGGAAGTCCCGCCGCTGGGCATCCTCTGCCCAATCTTCCGTAAAGGCGACGACGGCGCGGCGGCCATCGGTCTCCACATCCCGGCGCAGGCTGGTGATCTCGAAGGGTTCACCGTCGATGATCGCTGTGACTGTGCCATGCTCGATCCCGGTCGGCAGGGCGCGGATGCCCGCCACTTTCATGGCGTTCAGGACGTTTTCCGGCAGGATCTGGGTTGCGATGTCGACATCATCCGCGGGAATGCCGCGCAGCGTATTGCGCACGCAGCCGCCCACGAAACGCGAGCCATCGGGGCGCGCCGCCTCCAGCGCCGCCATCACGGCTTGTGTGCCGGGCGCAGTCAGCCAGTCCGCTTCGATCCGTTCAGTCTGTGCCATCGCCCGTGGTGTCCGTCCCGGCGGCGGGCAATTCGACCGTGCCGCCGGGGTCGTCACTCCCCGCCCGTCCGGCATCCTTGAGATCGTGCTCACACGGGTAGAGCTCACCCGGCACCAGCTTGCCGTCCACATAGCGGGTCGGCTTCTGGCACATTTCCGGCTGGCGCTTTTCCAGGAAGGTCATGGCGAAAAAGCCCACGACAGCGAGGCCGAGACCGATCAGGAACAGCATGTTGACCGGCCATTGCCGTCGCCCCTCATGCTCGGCGGTCGTTGTGGCCAGCACGTAGAGCCCGAACACCATGAACGGGATCGAGAAGAAAAAGAGTTCGAAGAGTATCCGTCCGGCCAATGTTCCGGTTCCTCTCTAATGATGATGTTCAGGATAGGCAGATGCTGAAATCCGCGAAACCCTTAACACATGAATGCCTTACGCTTCGTAGAGCGTTTCGTAGAGCCTCTGGATAATTCCCGCTGTCACGCCCCAGATGCGGTAGCCATTATGCGGCATCTCGTAATAGCGGCGCGGCTTGCCCCGGTAGATGGCCTCCCCCACCCGGTGGTTGCGGGCGTCCATCAGGAAGTCGAGCGGGGTTTCGAATACGTCGGCCACTTCGGTCGGGTCGGGCACAGGCTGGAAGTCCGCTGGCAGCAAGCCAACGACCGGCGTGATGCGGTAACGCGTGCCGGTCACATAAGGCGCAGCCTTGCCGAGGACTTCCACATCGTCCGGCCCGACGCCGACTTCCTCTTCCGATTCGCGCAAGGCGGCGGCCACTTCGTCGAGATCGATCGGGTCCACCTTGCCGCCGGGAAACGCGACCTGTCCGGCATGATCGGCCATGGTGGTCGGCCGCACCGTCAACAGAGTCGTGGCCCCGGACACGCGCGGGATGACGCCAACCAGCACCGCCGCGGGGCGGATAATCGCCACTTCCTCCGGCGACAGGAAATCCATGTCGCCCGTCTCCCCCAGCCGGCCATTGCCGACCGGCGGGTCGAGCCGCGTTTCGACGCGCGCGATGAAGTCTTCAAGGCCTTGCCAGGACATCCCGTTATCCTCAGGCCGCCGGGCCGATGGGAAAGAATCTTCCCTGGCTCCAGACACCCAGAATGTCAGGGTCCTCCGGTGACGGTTCAGCCATTTCGACAAGCTCGTAAAATGCCGCGCGCGTCAGTTTCGCTTCGAGGCGCCCGCGCACCAGCACATAGGGAGACGGCTCGCCCGTGTCCGGGTCGGTCTCGACGCGGACCGGCGCCTCCGGACCGGCAAGGGTGATGTCGTCCAGATTGGTCAGGAAGGCCAGCGTCTGATCCCGGCCCGGCTCGCCGACACGGTCAACCCGGACGGCCAGGAAGGGGGCGTCCTCGACCTTCACGATCACTTTTTCGTAGGGCGTGACCAGCCAGGTCTGCCCGTCCTCATCCTTGCGCAGGATGCGGGAAAAGAGCTTTACGAGACGCTCACGGTTAATGCGGGATCCATCATGCCACCAGGCGCCGTCAGCCCGAATCTCCATACCGATATCGGCGCTGTGCTCCGGGTTCCAGAGATGCACAGGCGGCAGCTTTCCATCCAGCTTGCCCTCGGGCAGAATGGACTTCAGCGTTTCTTCAAGGCTGATTGTGGTTGTTGAACTGGATGTCACACCTTCCTCCGCCTTGAAGAGGCCTTACAAATAGGTCTGATTGCACATGACGCAAACCCGGAGACGCTTTTAGAATATGGCTGATACTGATGTGACTGCCGAGGCGATTGTCGCCGATGCCGAGGCCGCCGCCGAAACCCTGCAACAGGTGAAAGCCGAAATCGCCAAGGCCGTGTTCGGCCAGGAGCGCGTGGTGGAGCTGTCGCTGGCCGCTGTTCTGGCGGGTGGCCATGCCCTTCTGATCGGGGCGCCGGGTCTTGCCAAGACGCGCCTTGTCGAGGCGATGGGCACTGCGCTTGGCCTGACCAATCAGCGCATCCAGTTCACGCCGGACCTGATGCCGTCGGATATCCTCGGCTCTGAAGTTCTGGATGAGAGCGCCGGCGGCCAGCGGAGTTTCCGCTTCCTGCGCGGCCCCATCTTCACCCAGCTCCTGATGGCGGACGAGATCAACCGCGCCTCCCCGCGGACTCAGTCTGCGCTTCTGCAGGCCATGCAGGAACGCCATGTGACTGTGGCAGGTGTCCGGCATGACTTGCCCGCGCCTTTCCATGTGCTCGCCACCCAGAACCCGATCGAGCAGGAAGGCACCTATCCGCTGCCCGAAGCCCAGCTCGACCGCTTCCTTCTGAAAGTGGACGTCAACTATCCGGACCTCGACACCGAGCGCCGCATCCTGATCGAGACGACTGGCGGCGCCGACCAGACCGTGCGTCCGGCGCTTGATGCCGAACGCCTGATGGCGCTGCAGGCCCTCGTCCGGAAAATGCCGGTCGGCGAGAAGATCGTCTCGGCGATCCTGGACCTTGTGCGCGAGGCGCGGCCGGAGCAGACCTCCGACCCGCATGTGAAACGCCTCGTCGACTGGGGCCCTTCCCCGCGCGCCGGACAGGCGCTGATGCTGGCCGCCCGCTCCCGCGCCCTCCTTCGCGGCCGGTTCGCGCCGAGCCTCGAAGACGTCGAAGCGCTCGCCGAACCCTGCCTCGGGCACCGCATGGCGATGCGCTACGACCCGACCGGCGAAGCGCCCGGCCTTGCCGAACTCATCAACGACCTCGCGCGGAAGGTGGCGTAGCGCAGCCCGATGACTCCCGCTGCCGATCTTCGTGCCGAAGCCGAAGCCCTTGCCCGCCAGCTGCCCGGCCTGAACTTCAAGGCCGAGGCCAGCGAAGCGGCGCATATCGGCTCGGCCGGCCGGCGCCGCCCCGGCACGGGCGAGCATTTCTGGCAATACCGGCGCTATGCGCAGGAAGACGCCGCCGACCGGGTCGACTGGCGCCGCTCCGCCAAGGGCCACGACCTGTTCGTCCGCGAGACCGAACTTGAGACCGCCCGCACAGTCCTCTTCTGGTGTGACGACGATCCGGGCTTCCGTTGGAAAGCCAAGGATGACCTGCGCACTAAAGCCGAGGAAGCGACCGTCCTGATGCTGTCGCTTGCGATCATGCTGTCGAAGGATGGCGAGCGGATCGGCGCCCTCGGCGGCGGGCGCGGCGCAAGCTTCGGCAAACGGGCGGTGGACCGGCTTTCCGAAGAACTCGGCCGCGGCACCGGCGGCAATTTTCCTGCCCCGCCGCGCAGTTCAGCCACACTCATTGTCGCCTCCGATTTCTATGATCCGATCCCGGAATGGCGGGCGCGGCTGGCACCGCTGGCAGGCAAATGCCCGGAAGGCATCCTTTTGGCCGTCTCCTCTCCCATCGAAGTGGACTTCCCGTTCGAGGGCCGTGTGAAACTTCACCGGCCGGGGGCGGCGCTCTCCCGCATCTTCGGCCGGGCCGAGACGATCCGCGAGGAATACCACCAACGGTTCGCGGCCCAGCGCGACGCGCTCAGTGAGCTGACGAACCGGATGGGCTGGCGCTTCGTCTCCCATGTTTCCGGCCAGCCCCTGCTGCAAAGCGCCGCCCGCCTGAAGGCCCAACTTGAAAGCTTCGGGGCGAAGCTATGACCGCGCTCGGCCCTTTCCTGTTCGGCGCGCCCTGGGCGCTGGCCGCCCTGATCGCCCTGCCGGTGATCTGGTGGATCCTGCGCGCGACGCCGCCTGCTCCGAAGGACGTCGAACTGCCATCCATGCGTATTCTCGAAGGGATGGAGCCGAAGGAAGAAACCCCGGCCCGCACGCCCTGGTGGGTCTGGCTGATCCGGACCCTGGCGGTCACCGCCGCCATCGTCGGCCTGTCCCAGCCGGTCTACGCGCCCGGCGCAAAGACAGAGTCCGTGGAAGGATCCGGCCCGCTCCTGATCGTGATCGACAATGGGTGGCCATCGGCTCCGCGCTGGAGCGAACTGGTCAATGCCGCGACCGCCACGCTGGACACCGGCAGCCGCGACATGCCGGTCCACTTGCTGCTGACCGCGCCGCAACAACTGAACAGCGACCCGTCCGAACGGCTCAGCACCGCCGATGCGGCCAAGCGGATCTCATCCCTGCGGCCGCAAGCCTGGAATACGGACCGCGCCGATGCCATCACCCGCCTGGACGACTCCGGCCTGAAACCCGGCCGTATCTTCTGGGCCAGCGACGGGCTGGAAAACAATGGCGGGCGGGCTTTCGCCGCGGACCTTTCCGCCCGCGCCCCGCTCACGGTCTTTGCGGCCCCGCCTCACACCCCGGCGGCGATTACGAAGCTGAACTCTGAAACCGACTCGGTCTCTGTCACGCTCCGCCGCCTCGAAGCGCGCGGAGAAGAAAGCGCCTATGTCTCGGCTCTGACGCTCGATGGCTCTGCGCTGGCCACATCCGAGGCAACCTTTCCAGATGGAGAGAATGAAGCGGCCGCCGACTTCACGATCCCCGCAGCGGCGCTGGCCCGCATCGCCCGTTTCACGGTTACCGGCCGGCAGGGCGCCGGCACGGTCTGGCTGTGGGATTCCTCAGACCGGTCCCGGCGGGTCGGGCTTGTCGATGCCGGCGCCATCGCCCAGCCGCTGCTCTCGGACATGCACTATGTCCGCAAGGCTCTGGAACCCTTTGCGTCGATCACGGAAGGCACGGTGGAAACGCTTGTTGCAGAGTCGCCCGATGCCATCATCCTCACCGATGTCGGACAGATCCTGCCGGAAGACGAAAAGCGTCTGGCGGACTGGGTGGAAAGCGGCGGCGCGCTGATCCGGTTCGCCGGACCGCGCCTGGCTGCGCAGGGCGACGACCTGCTGCCGGTTCCACTCCGCCGGGCCTCCCGTGCGCTTGGCGGCGCCCTCGCCTGGGACGAACCGCAGGCCCTTGCCCCGTTTGCAGAAACCTCTCCCTTCGACGGTCTGAACGTCCCGCCGGATGTGCGGATCACCCAGCAAGTGCTCGCGCGGCCAGGGCCAGAGCTTTCAAGCCACACCTGGGCCCGCCTCGCGGACGGGTCCCCGCTGGTGACGGCTGATGCGCGTGGCTCCGGCATGATCATCCTGTTCCACATCACGGCCGGACCGGACTGGGCGAACCTCGCCTATTCCGACCTCTTCCCGCAAATGTTGCGGCGCTGCATCGCGGCAGGCCGGGGCGAGTCCGTCAATGCTGAAGAAGGCGCCTATTCCCCGAAACTGGTTCTGGACGGGTACGGACGGCTGCAATCGCCCGGCCCGGCGGCCGCGCCGCTCAAGGCGGCGGACTTCGCAACGGTTGAGCCGTCCGAAGCGCACCCGCCGGGACTCTATCAGGGCCCGGGCGGCACCCGCGCGCTGAATGCAGCCCGCAAGGCGACGCCCACCTTGATCCAGACTTGGCCGCCTGCCGCCCGCCTGCTGGGCGATGCCGAAGCCCGTGCGATGCGCCTTGCCGGGCCGCTGCTGACATTCGCAGCCTTCCTCCTCGCGCTGGACCTGTTCATTGCCCTGCTTGTTGCCGGCCATCTGCCGCGCATTGGCCGCAAGACCGGCACGGCGGCGGTCGTCCTGCTGGCAGCCACGTTCCTCGCGCCCTCCCCCGGCGCCAATGCGCAGGAATACCAGTATCGTCTGATGCAGGACGGAACTTACCGCCGGATCGCGACCGGGCCGACAATCATCCCGCTACCGAAAGGCAAGGCGCCGCAATCGGACGTCGATGCCGCCCTGCTGATGCGGTTCGGCTATGTGAAGACGCCGGATGTCGCCATAAACGAGCGGGCGCGCGCCGGTCTCTTCGGCCTGGCAACAACCCTGTACAACCGCACCTCCGTCGAACCGGAAGCGCCCGATGAACTGGACCTCGAAACCAGCCCGCTGGAACTTTATCCGCTCATCTATTTTGCCGTGCCCCAAGGCGCCGCCCCTTTGTCCGAGAAAGCCATTGCACGGCTGAACGCCTATCTCCGTTCCGGCGGCGCGCTGGTTATCGACACGCGGGACGGCGATACGCCCGGGTCAACCGAGATCACCCGTCTGGAAAGCCTGCTTGAAGGCCTGGACGCCCCGCCATTACAGCCGGTTCCTTCAGGCCATGTCCTGACCCGGTCCTTTTACCTGCTGGACGGCTTTCCCGGCCGCTATGCCGATCGCCAGCTCTGGATCGAACAGGCCGGATCTGCTTCGGCGCCGCGTGGGGATGGTGTTTCCGGTCTCTTCATCGGCGATGCCGACTGGATTTCCGCCTGGGCGATCGACGACCGGGGGCGTGACCTCTATTCCGTGGATGGCGGCGCAGACCAGCGGGAAATGGCCCGGCGCTTCGGCGTCAATCTCGTGATGTATATCCTGACGGGCAGCTACAAGGACGACCAGGTTCACCTGCCAGCCCTGCTGGAGCGTCTCGGCGAAGGGGACGCCGATGGCGGCGCCTTCGGTCCCGGTCCGCGTCCGCCCAACAACACGCGCGAGAACGACGTCCCGCAATTCCTGCCGAATGGGGTGCCGCAATGATCGAAGCCGTCCGCATCGGGTTCGATCCCTTTCTCGGCTGGCCCGTCCTCTGGGCAGTTGTTGCCGTGGCTGCCCTGGCTTGGCTGGCTTATGTTTTCCTGCGCGGCCGTGCCTGGCTGACCCGAGGGCTTGGCCTGACACTCCTGGCCGCAGCTCTGTCAAACCCCAGCCTTGTGCACGAGGAACGCGAACCCCTGCCGTCCGTGGCGGCTGTCGTTCTGGACCGGTCCGAAAGCATGGACATCGGTGACCGGGCAGAAGCGGCCCGCAAGGCCTATGATGAGGTGCAGGCCCGGCTGGCCGAAGACCCGAGCCTTGAAGTCCGCGTGCTGGAAAGCGATCCGAATGATGACGGCTCGCATCTCTATAGCGCGCTGGAAGGCCTGATGGCCGATGTGCCGCGTGACCGGATCGCCGGGGCGATCCTGATCACCGACGGCCAGGTGCACGATGTGCCGGAGAAACCCGACGCCGAAGGTGTGATCGGTCCGGTTCACGGCCTGATCGTTGGCGATCCGGACCGGGGTGACCGCCGGGTGGAGCTGGTCGAAGCGCCCAGCTTCGGCATCGTCGGCGAAACGGCCGACCTCATCGTAAAGGTGGAAGACCCGGATGGCGGGGAGATCGATCTCGACGTCTCCGTCAATGGCGGGATCCCGGAGCGCGTGCGGGTGACAGCCGGTGAACCAACCCCACTGCCGATCAAGATCGAACGGCGCGGCGAAAATATCGTCGTGGTCGAAGCCCCGCCCGGACGGCAGGAGCTGACAATGGCGAACAACCGCACCGCCGCGAGTCTTGCCGGTGTGCGCGACCGGCTCCGCGTCCTGCTGGTGACCGGCAAGCCGAACCAGGCAGGCCGCACCTGGCGGGACCTGCTGAAATCCGACCCGTCCGTGGACCTCGTCCACTTCACAATTCTCCGCCCCCCTTACAAGAGCGACAATGCCACCGAGGATGAGCTGGCGCTGATTGCCTTCCCGACCGAAGAACTGTTCGAAGCGAAGCTGAAGGAATTCGATCTCATCATCTTCGACCAGTATGAGCGCCGGGGCGTGATCACGCAGACCTACCTCGCCAACATGGCGCGCTATGTCACGGAGGGCGGCGCGCTGCTGATTGCAGCTGGCGAGGATTTTGCCGGTCCGGCCAGCCTCGCCCGGTCACCGCTTGCCTCTGTCCTGCCCGCGGCACCGACCGGTGTTGTGCGGACGGGCGAGTTCGTTCCCATGCTCACGGAAGCGGGTAAACGCCACGCCGTCACCGCCCCGCTGGAAGGGCGCAAATGGGGCGGCTGGATGCGCTATATCGAATCGACCGCCGAAACGGGCGATACGGTTCTTGCCGCGCCGGACGGCAAACCGCTGCTGGTGCTGGACCGCGTCGACAAGGGCCGCGTCGGAATGCTGATGTCCGACCAGATCTGGCTGTGGGCACGCGGCTATGATGGCGGTGGCCCGTTTGCCGAGATGATCCGCCGGGTCGTCCACTGGCTGATGAAGGAACCGGAACTCGAAGAGCGGCGCCTGAAACTCACGGCCGAAGGGAACACGGCGCATGTCGAGCTGCGCAGCCTGATGGATACCGCCCCGCCCCTTCAGATCGAGACACCGGAAGGCGAGACAATCGAGCCGGCCTGGACGGAAACCGGCCCCGGCATGTTTGCCGCTGAAACGCCTATTGACCAGCTGGGACTGTACCGCGCCCGCGCCGGCGGCCTTGAAACGGTGGCCCTGAATGGCCCCGCCAATCCCAAGGAATATGCTGATCTTCAGTCTACGATCAAAGTGCTGCAACCGCTGGCCCGCGCCACGGGGGGCGGTGTGTTCCGGCTGAACGCAGACGGGTCGGGCCTGCCGGATATCCGCCGGTCCGGCCAGCGCGGCCTGTCGGCGGGCGGCAACTGGCTGGGCCTGCGCGAACGCGGCGCCTATGCCGTGCGGTCTTCTTCAAGTCAGGCCCTGTTACCGGGCATTCTTGCGGCAGGTTTCCTGGTGCTGCTTCTGCTATTGGCGTGGCGGCGCGAAGGACGTTAGAAACAAACTCAACTCGAGGGGACGCGAGATGAAAACACTCAAACAGATCGGGCTCATTGCCCTGCTGGCCGGTGCGGTCAGCTTTAGCGCTGCGGCGGAAGAAGCGGTGGCCTGCCCGGTTAATGCGGCGCAGGCGATGTACCAGGTCTCCGAAGCCCTGCCGGGTGCGACGACGATGGAACAGGTTTCCAACGGTTACAACTACACCACCAGTTACGCCGCGGCCTGCCCCGAAGATGCGTACACTCAATATTTCGTCGCCCTTTCCTTTTATCGGCTTGCAGAGAAAATCGCCGATCCGGGGCAGCAATTCCAATTGATGAGCGCCGCCATCGACGCGCTTCATGTCTATGACGCCGCCTGGGAAAACCTGAACAGAGATCTGATCTGGACCATGCCGGTCGAACCGGGGAACGGCGCCGACATAACGGTCTTCACCGGAACGAAAAGCACGTCGCTTCTGGAAAGCAAGCTGGTGCCGATGGTCGTCGTCTTTGAAGCCGGCGGCCTGTTTCACGACATAATGTCCGGCAAAGGACAAACCGAGGAGTCCCCCTGCCCATGGCACCGCCCGGAAATGGCCATCGCCGAGGCCCGTGGGCATGTTATCGGGCAGGACACGTTTGTGCAGTATTATTCCACTGGCGATCAGTTGCCCAACATCATGGGCTCTGTCGATCGGCTGGAATTTCTCGCCGCCGCTTGCCCGAACGCCCGCAAAGCGATCGTCTTCGAGTCTGCGACACTCTACGCGCACGCGGCCGAAACGGCTTATGAATTCAACATTGACGACTCAGCCGCAGGCTATGCCGCCGATGCCATCACCCAATATGAGCTCTTCCGCAGCCTCGCCAAGAATACCGCCGCGGACCGCAGTAAGCTCACCCTCGTGGACAATGCGCTGAAGCGGATGCGCGAAATGGCGCCCGAGACGGCAGAATAGGCTTGCCCCCTGCCCTGTTGGACAGGCGCCGGCCTATGCCGCGTCCGGATTGATCGCCATGCGAGCCGCCGGCGGTGCGGCGCCTTCCAGTTTCGGCTTCGGCATCAGGAACAGCGCAAAGAAGACGAGCACGAACCAGATGGAAATTACGTGGAAACAATCGCGGAACGCCAGCACCTGCGCCTCTGCGGAGACCTGCCGCCCGATCACGCCAAATGCATTCTGGAAAGCGGGCAGAACCGCCATGCCCGACCGTTCCAGTTCCTGCGCATAGATCGCATGCTGGTAGAGCATTTCGGCATTCTTCTCGTTCATGGCGACAGACAGATGGTTGCCATGGAAAATGAGCCGGCGCTGAAGGAGGATCGCCAGCAGGTTCACACCAAAGGCCCCGCCGACCTGCATCAGGAAGGACACGCCCCCCGTCGCCGAGGCCAGAAGGTGCGGCGGCGAGGCCCGCACGGCGGTCGTGTTGGCCGGCGGCATGCAGAAGCTGATGCCTACGCGTGACAGAAAAATCCAGCCGATCAGCACCCAGTAAGGCGTCAGCGCCGTAACCCCTGCCAGCAGGTAGGCCGAAGTGGCAAAGCTGATAAGGCCGAAAGCCAGCAGGAAACGCGCATCCACCCGGTCCGTCAGCCGTCCGGCAATGGGAAAGCCCACCACCATGGCCAGGCCTGCCGGGATCATCATCACGCCGGCTGCCGTCGGCGAATAATGCTGCACCATCTGCACGAACAGCGGGATCAGATAGGTGGAGGAATAGATCGCAATGCCGGTGGCCGAGATGATCAGCCCCGCGGACCAGAACTGCCGGTACATGAAGATCGCTGGGTTCAGCGCGGGAAACGGGTGCCGCAATTCCCAAATGACGAAACAAACCCCGCCGATCAGGCCGATGGCAAATTTCAGATAAGTGATGTCAGAATCCCAGCCATCCCGGTTCGCGCCGGCGAAGGCCGACAGCAGGCTGACAACCGCAACCGTCAGCAGGCCAAGGCCTTGCCAGTCGAGCGGCGGCCGGGTGCGCAGGTTCGCATCCTCCCCTGTCGGCATCAGGAATGGCGCGACGCTCAGGGCCACGAAGGCCAGCGGAAGCGTCGCGATGAAGACCAGCCGCCAGCTGGCAAGGTCCACGGCAATCCCGCCCAGCGCCGGGCCGAAAGCCGGTGCGAGCACGACACCGATGGAGAAGATGCCCATGGCCGTCCCGCGCCGGTTGTCCGGGAAGGTCTGGAAGATCAGGAACATGGACATGGGCTGCAGCAGCCCGGCGGAAACACCTTGCAGCGCGCGCGACAGGATCAGCATTTCCAGCGAGGTCGACACCGATCCCAGCAGCGAGCCGACAACGAACAGACACATGCCAGCCACATAGGTCGCCCGCGGCCCGTAAGTATGCATCGCCCAGGCATTGGCCAGCATGGCGATGGTGGAAGACGCCAGGAAAGCCGTGGACATCCATTGCGCCTGGTCCTGCCCGAGGCCGAAAGCGCCGATAATGGCCGGCAAGGCGACATTCACCGTGGTCGCGGCCAGCATGGTGGACAGCGATCCGGTGAGCATCGCCCCCAGCAGGATCCAGCGGTAATTCGGGCCGAACTGGGCAAAGCGCCGGCGGACGGCGGATCCGGCCATGTCCGGAATGTCATGGACCGGAATATCTCCGGATGTGGCGGCTGCCGTACTCACGCCGGGTCTTCAGCGGCCTGCTTGCGGATGCGGACCGTGACCATCGTGCCCGGCCGCAGGCGCAGACCCGGATCGTCGAGGTCGATGCGCACCGTAATGCGCTGGGTGATCTTGGTGAACACGCCATTGGCGTTCGGGTTCGGCATCAGCGCAGACTCGGCAAGCGTGGCATTGTGGATCCGGGTGACATGGCCGGTGATCTTCGTACCGGGATGGCTGTCGACCTTCACACGCACGTCTGCGCCGGTTTCGATCTTGCGGATATCGGTTTCCTTGATGTTCGCAGACACCCAGACCGCATCCGGGTCATGCATCAGCGCCACCCGGAATCCGCGGAGCGAATGCTCGCCCGTGTCATAGAACAGCTCGTCGATCACACCGTCGATGGGCGCACGGATCGTGTGCTGTTCCACCACGACACGTTGGGCATCGACGCGGGCCTCGGCCTGTTGGAGCGACGCGCGCAGGACGCCAAGGTCCAATTCGATCAGGCGCACTTCCTTGCCCTGGATGGATGCCGTGCGCTGTTCAGCCCGGGCGCTGTCACGGTCGGCTTCGGCCCGCAGCAATCCCTGCCGCGCCGTGTCGAGCGCGTTGAGAGACTGGTCCAGCGCGCTTTGTGGCAGTAGGCCCCGGTCGAACAGGCCCTTGGTCCGGTCGTAATCCCGCTGGGCGGTCTCCAGATTGGAGCGGGCCGCTTCAACCGAGGCAGACGCAGACTGCGTGCCTGCGCGTCTGGCGGCAACCTCACTGCCGGCTTTGGATGATGCGAGCCCGACCCGGGCCTCTTCACGCGCAATCTGTGCCCGCAACCGGTTCGCTTCGGCCTGGTATTCGGCCAATGTGTAGGCGGCTTCCCGCTCGTCGATCGTGTACAGGATGTCGCCAGCTTTCACCATGTCACCCGCCGAGACGCGTTGGGACGTGATCTTGCCGGATATGTCTGTCGATACGGCAATCATGTCCGCCGCTATCCGCGCATCGGAGGTCGAAACATAGGCGGCCCGGTCCGTTATGAAGCGGGCAAGCCCCAGCAGAACCAGCAGAACAAGCCCGGCGATGAGGCCCAGGCGAACGCGCGGATTGCGCAGATGCGCCCGCAACGGCGTGTGCGCCGGCTGGATTGTTTCAATGTCCGGTGTAACCTGTGTGTTTCCGTCCATGCCTCTTGCCGGGGCCTTGCGGCCCTGTCCGTTTCGCTCCCTTGCGGCCCATGTGGACGGTTTCTGAACCGTCTCTGTATTCCGCATTACACATTTATCGGCGCATGACCCTAAGGTAGGCAAGCCCCCTTCTTGCGCTTGGCCCCGGGCGTCTGTTTAGCTGTCCGGAACACAAAAAACGCCGGGAGACTTCCACCATGCCGTTCGATCATCCCCTGCCTCCCCTGCCGGTCCAGCCAGACGGTGTTGCCTGGCCGACGAAGGCCTGGCCGGAAAGCCCCCCCGCCCCGGACACTGACACCGCGCGGTTGAACCGCCTGCTGGACCGCGCCTTTACGGACCCAGCCCCGGAGACAATGGGCGAGACCCATGCCTTCCTTGCCGTTCAGGGCGGCCAGATCGTGGCGGAGCGCTATTGGCGGGATTTCACGCCCGGCAGCACCTTTCCGTCCTGGTCGGAAGCGAAATCGATCACCCAGGCGCTCATTGGCATCCTCGTGCGCGACGGCAAGATCGACATTCACGCCCCGGCCGACGTCCCGGAATGGCAGGAGGCAGACGACCCGCGCCGCGCGATCACGCTGGACATGTTGCTGCGTATGTCGAGCGGGCTGAAATTCATCGAGGACTATGTGCCGGGCTCCGTCTCCGACGTCATCGAAATGCTGTTCGGCAGCGGACAGCTGGACGTCGCCGCCTACGCCGCAAGCCAACCACTGGAGCATGAGCCGGACACATTCTGGAGCTATTCGAGCGGCACGTCGAACATCGTCGCCCGCTGCGCTGCCCGGGCGCTCGGCGCCGACGCGGATACGTTCCGCGAGTTCATGTTCTGGGAGCTGTTCTCCCCCATCGGCATGCGCTCCCCCCTTCCGAAGTTCGACGCAGCCGGCACCTTCATCGGCTCGTCCTTCTGCTATTGCACCGCGCGGGACTTTGCCCGCTTCGGCCTGCTCTACCTGCGCGACGGGGTCTGGGATGGCACACGCATCCTGCCGGAAGGCTGGGCCGACTATGCCCGGACGCCGACGCCCGCCGTGCCGGATACCGAAACGCTCGGCTATGGCGCCCATTGGTGGCTGGACATGGCAGGTCCCGGCAGCTTCTCCTGCAACGGGTATGAAGGTCAGTACACGGTCCTGGTGCCGGAGAAGGATCTGATCCTCGTTCGCCATGGAAAATCCCCGCTGGAAGCGAAGGACGCGGTGCAAGCCTGGATCGCCGACGTGGCGGACTGTTTCTGAAGTCACTTCCGTAAGCGCAGCAAACCGGCTTATGCTCTCCCGACAAAGGGAGGACTAATCCATGACATCCATGCAAGCGGCCACACTCTATGCGGGCCTATTCTGCCTGTTCATGCTGGTATTGAAGGCAAATGTCGGGCGCGTAAGGACACAGCACAAGGTCGGCTTCGGCGATGGCGGGAACCAGCCGCTGCAACGCAGCCTGCGCGTGCAGGGCAATGCGGTGGAAGATGTGCCGGTCGTGCTGTTCGGATTGCTGGGCCTCGGTGCGCTGGCGGCCCCCGCCCTGCTGATCCACGGCATCGGCGGCAGTTTCCTGATCGGACGGATCCTGCATGCGTTCGGTCTTGGCGGCTCTTCCGGCAGCAGTTTCGGACGCAGCGTCGGCACGCTGATCACGGCGCTGGTCATGCTGGTCACGGCAGGGTCATGTGCCTGGTATGCGCTGACTTAAGGCGCCGCCACCAACCCGCTGACCATACCGGACAGTTTGCTGGCATCCCCGGCGAGGTCTTTCACCATGACGCGAGCCTGGTCCTGCGGGCCAGGAAACGTCAGCTGGTTCCTCGGGGTCACGGTAAAGCCGATCTCGCCAAAATAGGCCGGCACGCCGATCAGGATGGCGGCAGGCCAGCCGGCGGCCTTGCCGGCCTCCAGCGCCTCGCCCGTCACGGTCAGGCCAAGACGGCTGCCCCGGTGAGACGGGGCCACGGCAACCGGCCCGTAAAACAACGCCCGGTCCCGGGCAGCCCCAACGACCAGCGGCCAGACGCGGCAGACCGCAATCACCTGCCCGTCCAGCACGGCCACGCGATTGATCTCCGGCAGCGAGTGCGAGTATTCGCGCAGCCGCTCGGCGGTCTTGGCAAAGTGGCCGGGGCCGAAGGTCCGGTCGAAGAGGTCTTCGATCGCTTCGGCATGGAGGGCTGGGGTTTCGGGCACAATCTGGAGCATGAGGCGCGCCTTTAGGGCGGTGTGCCGCATGGATCAATGGGGTAATTGCGCCCGGAGGCCCTAATATTTCACCGAACAGCCATAGGGTTTTGTGGAGCTGACACCGATTGGCTCTGCCGCAGACAGGCTGGTCAGCGCTTCGCGGACATAATTGGTGGCCGATGCAATGTCCGCCACATTGGCTGAGGCCACCGAGTCGATTGCCCCCTGATAGGCGACCTGGCCCTTCGGACCGATGATGTACATGTGCGGCGTGGTCTTCGCCTGATAGAGCCGCCCGAGTGTGCCATCCGGGTCCAGCAGCACATGCGCTGGACTCGCATCGTGTTCTTCCGCCCACTGATTTGCTGCTGCGCCGTCGACATGGCCCTGTTTGCCAGGCGCCGATGAAATCACCGTCAGCCAGACCGTCCCGTCTGCATCGGCATCAGCCTGCAGACCCTGCATGTTACCCGGCGGCTGAGCATAGTGCTTGCGCACGAAGGGACAGCCCTCATTCGTCCATTCCAGCACAACAGTACGGCCGGCGAAATCGGACAGGGAGACCGGGTCTCCATTGGAATCCATGGTCGTGAAATCAGGTGCAGGGCGACCGATCGGCAGGCCGGAATCCGCCTGCGCGGTGGAGGCAATCAATGCCCCGGCCGTCAATGCGACGGCGGCCGCCATACCAGCCGCCAGCGACAGGTTTCGCCGATTGATCGTGATCATCCGTCTATGTCTTCCCTCGTGTCCGGGCCGGCCTCAGGGGGTAAGCGGCAAGCTGGTGACAAGGCCCTGATTGAGGATCTCAGGCAGGACCTGCGGCACGTCCGAACCGGCAGGATACCACAGATACATCGGAACGCCTGCGCGCTGATGCCGCGCCAGCTCTGCGGCGATGGCCGGATCCTTGCGGGTGAAGTCGGCGACAAGGAAGGCAACATCATTGGCCGCGAAGAAATCGTGCACGGCCCTGGATTTCAAGGTCGTTGCCTTGTTCACCTGGCAGGTGGCGCACCAGCTGGCCGTAAAGTCGATGAAGACCGGCCGGCCCTCGGCGACCAGAGACTGCACCCGGCCCGCGCTCCACGGTTCGGCCTCATATTTTGCGGCATAGGCGGACGATGCGCCCAGGGCCGGCGCAGGCGCCATGGCCCGCTCCGCAACGCCAAAGACAGAAAGCGCCAGGGTCACCACGGCCAGAATGCGCGGAAGACGCGCTTCGCGTTGCCACAGCCATGCAGCGAATGCGATCGCGACAGCGCCCGTCGCTGTCCAGGCAACGGCGCCCGAACCGGCCAGATCGCCCAACACTTTGGCGAGCCACGCGGCTGTCAGGAACATCGGGAACGCGAAGAACTGCTTCAGCGTGTCCATCCATTTCCCCGGCCGCGGCAGCAATTTGTAGAGGTTCGGCACGAAGCTCAGCACAAGGAAGGGCAATGCCAGGCCAAAGCCCATGGCAAGGAAGAAGGTAAACACGACCGGAGCGGAATGCCCCATCACCGCACCGAGCGCCGCGCCAAGGAACGGCCCGACGCAGGGAGAGCCAACCACAGCAGCCAGCACGCCGGTGAAAAAGGCCCCCGCATCCCCATCCCGGTCAGCCAGACCGGAACCCAGATTCTGCAGCGATGTTCCCAGCTCGAACATGCCCATCAGCCAAAGGCCGACAGCAAACATGACAAGGACAAGGATGGCGACAACAGGCGCGTTCTGCAGCTGGAAGCCCAGTGTCACCGGCCCCGTCGCGGCACGCAGGGCAACGATGATCGCCGCCAGTACGCCAAAGGAAACCAGGACGCCTGCCGTGTACCAGATGCCATGGCGGCGAACTTCCCCGGCATGGCCGCCCGACACGGCCGACACCATGCCGAATGCCTTCATCGACAGGACGGGCAGCACACACGGCATCAGATTGAGGATCAGGCCACCCAGGATGGCCAGCAGGATCAGTTTCCAGGCCGCGACCTGAAGCCCGGCCATGCCCCCTGCCGGGCCGAGGCCGGACGTATCCGGCAGCGGCGAACCTTCGGCCGCACTGATCTCGTAACCGGTGCGGGTACCGTCCTCCTGCTCGATCACGACGACGCCTTCCAGCGGCTTCGAGACGGCGGTGATGTCCGCTGCGCTGAGCGACAAGGTGGCCCCGTGACGGCCAAGCTCCACCGGCTGGGCAGCCGGGTGCAGGATATCATGCCCGAACGGGAAGAAGCGGATCGAGTGAACCTTGCCGAAACCACCATCGAGACGGAGGCTGAGCGTCCAGTCGAGATTCTTCTTCAGAACCCGCGCCTCGCCCGGGAACGGCACATCGCTTTTCGCGATCCACTTGCCGATCAGTTCACCATCGCGGGTGTTCGCCGCGGACTGGTCGGTTTCCAGCTTCAGCTTCACATGCGCCTGTTCAGGCACACAGGTATCTTCGCAGATCAGATAGTCGGCCATGACATCCAGCGTGACCGGCCCCATCGCATCTTCGGGAATGGTGATCGGGAACGGAAAAACGACCTCGTTATTGTAGCCATAATCCATGATCTCCCCTTCGACGACCGGGAGAAGGTGCGGTAGCGGCCAGACAATTTTGCCAATGGCATCGGCTTCGATATCGCTGCCCGGCTGAGCGATGAGCTGCGGCGGCAGGCCCGCATCCCCGGCATTCAGCCAGTAGACATGCCAGCCATTGTCGAGGTCCATTTTCAGCGCGGCATAGATCGTCTCGCCCGGCAGAGCGGCATCGCGTTCCGAGATCAGCTCAACCCGCGCATGACCCGCATCAACCGGGGCCGCTGCAGCCGGCAGCATGAACAGAATGGCGCCGAACAGCGCGGTAAGACAGGCGGATAACTTCATCGGGCAGGTCCGGTTTCTTGGAGTTGAGGCCCATATGCCCTCAATCGCCCGTCTAAAGAAGGGCCTCGCGGAAGCGTGAAGGCAAATCTATTCCAATTCCCCTCCCCTGCTAAAAAACGACACCGCAAGAAAAAGGCGGCCCGGAGGCCGCCTTCAAACTGTTGCACAGACCGCAGGGATCAGGCGTTGGCTGGCTGCGGCGCCGTTGGCGCAGGCCCAGGCATACGCATGGCGCGCTGGATGACCCGCTGCCAGTTCAGCAGCGAAACCATTTGCGCGTAAATCGCGCCAAGCGCGCCACTGGCCCGCAATTCGAGGTATTTTTCGTCCGGAAGCTGGTTCAGGCGCTCTTCAGAGACCGCCCAGTAGTCGGCAATCTTCTGCTGCGGGCCAGCTTCGGTGCCATCCGGGTTGCGCGGCTGGAAGTTGACCGTTTTCTGCTCGAACAGGTCGAAATCACGGAGCAGCTTGACGAAATCAGTCGTCGCGCGGCGCTGGCGTTCGAATTCCTTGCAGAATTCAATGGCGTCGTTGGTGAACTTGCTCGGCTCGCCGTTTTCAAAGAAAGGCACTTCCGGCTGGTTGGTCACCATCGGTGCCTCGCGGTCGACGCACAGGACCAGCCGGTCGGAATTGTCGTCCGACGCAAATACGAACGGATACCGGCGGGCAAAGGCCGGCACGTAATAGTCGTCCGCCACGCGGCCGTCTTCATTCACATAGAGGTTCTGGCCCTGACGGATGCCCATGACAGCGACCGGAGTCCGCTCATCACCGACGAAGATCACCGGGTAGGAGCTGGCACACATGCCGAATTCCGTCACAGTGACCGGCATGGCGTGCGCTTCGCGCATGAAATTGAATGGCTGGTCGATCTGCTTGACGCCGAGACCGGCATGATCTTCCAGAGACAGCGGCTGAGGCTGCTTGTAGAATAGGACCTGGCCAGTAAGGGCCGGCTGGCCTGCTGCGGGAGGCGTGTTCACGTGTGTCTCTCCGATCTGAGATAGGTGGGCGTTTGCCTACCGGAAATAAACACTGGCTACAACTCCCGAACCAGCCTGAACTGCAGTCATTACGGAGTGAAGAAACCGTCATGAAATCCACGTCTGACACGCGTTTTCTCATCCGGCGCCGCACCGTGCTGGCGGGCCTCGCCGCCGGGGCCTCACTTGCGGCCTGCGGCCCGCAGGTCGACGATGCGGGTACGCCCCGGCGCATCGCGCGCGAAGTGGATCAGACTCTGCAATCCATCGCCATGACGGAACTGGCGGCCGACCCGGAACTCGCCACCCGGCTGGGCCTGACCGAAGATGCTGTCGGTTACCCCTTCAACCGCTACCTGACGGACCGGTCGCAGGCTGCCTATGAGCGCCGCCGGGTCAGCCGTCTGGAAATCCTGGAAGCGCTGGCCGCAACGCCCCGCCCCGCCGAAGGCAGCCCGCAGGCCCGTCATCTGGATACCGTGACAGCAGCGTACGAGACCGCGGAATCCCTGTTCGTGTCAGGGCACGGCCAGACCGGGCTCGGCGTTTCCTACCCCTATGTGATGGACCATATGCGCGGCGCCTATATCGACGTGCCGGACCTGCTCAGCCGTGCCCACCCGGTGCGGACCGCCGCCGAAGCGCGCGCCTATGTCGACCGGCTCGCCCAGTTTGCAGACGCGATGGAAGACGAGCGCCGGCGCCTGGAAGCTGACGCGAAATCCGGAATCCTGCCGCCGGACTTCATTCTCGCGCGCATGAAGGACGTCGCCCTGAAATTCGCCGAAGGGCCAACCGATACGCATGTTCTGATCACGACACTGGAAAGTCAGCTCGCAGGGCCGGAGGATCTCAGCCTCGAAGAGGCCGGGGACATTCTGGTCCGCGCGAAACGCCTTGTCCGGGAAGAAATCCAGCCCGCCTACCTGCACCTCGCCGAGGCGTTCACCAGCCTGCAGGCCAACGCGCCATCCCAGCCGGGCGTGTGGCAGCAACCGGATGGTGCCGCCTATTACCAGGCTGCGCTGCAGGCCTATACCGACCAAGGCGTCTCCGCCGAAACCCTGCATGCGCTGGGCCTCACCGAAGTGGACCGGCTGACGGCGGAACTTGAACTCGCTCTGTTCGAGGCGGGCCTGACCGAAGGCAGCGCAGCGGAGCGGCTGACGCTGCTGTCGGCCGAACCGGACCAGATCTTCGAGGCAACGCCGGAGGGCCATGCCGCCCTGCTGGCCCTGATGCAGACCTATCTGGACAAGGCCGAAGCCGCCCTGCCCCACGTCGTATCGACCGTGCCGCGCACGAAAGTCGCCTTGCGCGCCGTGCCGGAATTCCTGGAAGCGTCCGCCCCGTCAGCCTTCTATTCCGCCGCCCCGGCGAACGGGTCCGCGCCGGGCCTGTTCGAAATCAATCTCTCCGACATGACGGACTGGCCGGCCTTCACGCTGGCGACGCTGGTGTTCCACGAGACCGTGCCCGGCCACCATCTGGAAAGCGCGCTGACGGCGGAGACAGCCCGCCTGCCCCTGATCCGCCAGATGATCTGGAACGTTGCCTATGGCGAGGGCTGGGGCGTTTATGCCGAGACCCTGGCGGACGATATCGGACTATACCATGACGATCCGCTGGCCAGGATTGGCTATCTCCAGTCTCTGCTGTTCCGGGCCGCCCGCCTGGTGGCCGATACCGGCATTCACAGCATGCACTGGAGCCGGCAGGAAGCGATCGACTATCTCGTCTCCGTCACAGGGCAGCCGGAAGGCCCGATGGCGCAGGAAGTGGACCGTTACGCGGTCTGGCCCGGCCAGGCGGCGGCATACTGGATCGGACGCAAGCGAATGCTGGACCTGCGCGAGCGGGCCGAGCGGGTGCTGGGCCCCGACTTCGACTTCGTGGAATTCCATGACACGATCCTCACCGGCGGCCCGCGGCCACTGTCGATCCTCGAACAGGATATCGAGCGCTGGTACACAGCGAAGATCCGGAACTGAGCCTTTTCTTCGCCCCGGAAAATCCGGTTTGAGCCCGAATCGTCCCGCCGCCGCCCAATTCCCGCCATGACCATCTTGCCATTCTGTCATGAACAGAACGCAGGTGGAGGACGATCATGCGCAACAGGACACTGGGACTGATCATGGCAAGCGCGGCAGCGGCTGCGCTGCTGACAGGATGTGCCAACGAAGCGGGCGGGAGCAGCGACGAGACCGCGGCGGAAATCCCGGCACCGCCCGCCCCTCCACCACCTCCGCAAGCCGAGGCAAGGCAGCAAAAGGAGATGGCCGCAAGCGGTGCCATGGACGCCTATGCGGCCGCCCCGCCGCCACCAATGATGATGGCGCCGGAACCGGAGTTCCGCGACAAGTATGAAGACGTCGATCCGAACCCGGTCAAACTGACCAGCGAGGAACCGGTTTCGACCTTCTCGATTGATGTCGATACCGCGTCCTATGCCAATGTCCGCCGGTTCCTGAAAAGCGGTGTGCTGCCGCCGAAAGACGCGGTGCGGATCGAGGAGATGGTCAATTATTTCGACTATACCTATCCGCAGCCGGAAGCGGGCGCCGACCCGTTCGCCACCTATGTCACACTCGCCCCCTCCCCCTTCGCCGAGGGGCGCCAGTTGATGCAGATCGGCATTCAGGGCCGTGACATCGACCGCGACGCCCGTCCGCCGGTCAATCTGACCCTGCTGGTCGATGTGTCCGGCTCCATGCATTCAGAAGACAAGCTGCCGCTGGCCAAGCAGGCGCTGAAGCTGATGCTGGACCAGATGGACCCGGACGACACGATCTCCATCGCGGTTTATGCCGGTGCGGCCGGTGAAGTGCTGGAACCGACGCCTGTCAGCGAAAAGCGCAAGATCTACGCCGCCCTTGAAAATCTGCGAGCCGGCGGCTCGACCGCAGGCGGCGAAGGCCTTCGCCTTGCCTATTCGCTGGCCGAACAGGGCCTGAAGAAAGACGCCGTGAACCGCGTCATGCTGCTGACCGATGGCGACTTCAATGTCGGCATCACGGACTCCGAACAGCTGGAAGACTTCGTGTCCCGTAAACGCGAAAGCGGCATCTACCTCTCTGTCCTCGGCTTCGGGCGCGGCAATTACAATGATGCGCTGATGCAGAAGATCGCCCAGACGGGCAATGGCACCGCCGCCTATGTCGACACGCTGAGCGAGGCCCGCAAAGTGCTGGCCGACGACCTTGGCGGCAATCTGTTCCCGATTGCCGACGATGTGAAAATCCAGGTCGAGTTCAATCCGGCCCGTATCGCGGAATATCGCCTGATCGGCTATGAAACCCGCATGCTCGACCGGGCAGACTTCAACAATGACAAGGTGGATGCCGGGGACATCGGCGCAGGCGCCAGTGTGACCGCCATCTACGACATCACGCCGGTCGGATCGGCCGCCGCCCAGATCGACCCGCTGCGCTACGGCGATGCCGCCAATGCCAGCGACCGGAAGTCCGGCGAATACGCGTTCGTGAAGCTGCGCTACAAGCCGCCGGGCGCGCCGGACTCCATCCTGCTGACCCATGCGGTGACAGATTCGGACAAGGTCGACAGCCTGGATGCGGCCCCGCAATGGGTGCGCTTCGCAACGGCGGTGGCCGGGTTCGGTGAAATGCTGCGCGGCGGCGAAGATCTCGGCGCCGGCTTCAGCTGGAAAGACATCCGCAATCTCGCCGCCGGGGCGAAGGGTAAGGATGAGTTTGGCTACCGGGCGGAATTCATTGAGCTGACCCGGCTGGCCGAAACGGCTGAGGCGCAGGCGGCGCTGAACCGGCCTGCGCCCGAACAATAGGGGCCAGAACAATAAAGGCCCGAACAGCCAGGATCAGGCCGCCAGCTCTGCCGCGACCGGCGCTTCTGCCATGTCGCGCGGGTTGAGGCAGACCGGGCTGAAGCCCTCCTCGATGTCGGCGACCAGGCATTTGCGCTCACGGGCGTCGAATTCGAGGGCAAGGAACACGGCCGTGGCGCCGTAGCGTTCCGCCTCTGCCAGCGCCCAGATGGGCTGCAGGTCATGCGGCCGGCCGGTCAGCTCCATCACGCGGATGATGCGCCAGCCGTACGAGTCGGGGGCTGCGAAGATGACGGCGCCCGGGCTGCGGGCCCATGCGGCGTCTTTTGGAACACGCTGGAAGTCCCAAGCCTTGCCAGAGCGTCCCCGAAAACTGACTGAGATGTTCATGTTCATGCTCCGTTCCAATGAGCATGTTCCTAACTTGTTCTCTTCCTGTTCGCAAGAAGTTTTTAGTAAACAAAGGGTTAACGCCGCGCCTGTGGAATTACTTCACGACGGTGAAGCGCTTGCGGTCGAAAACCCGCAAGACCTGCTGCAGATCGCGCCCGCGGCGCAGGACCTGGCCGGCCTGTCCGTACACCACATACTGGCCCTGCATGTTGGCAAGGTGGGGCTGTTTCTCGATCCGCCAGGTCGGATTTTCCGCGTGGCGGCGGAAGATCGCAAAGATGGCGTGGTCCTTGTGCATGCCGATCGCATAGTCGCGGGCCTCACCCGCCATGACCAAACGTCCGTAGACGTCGAGAATCGGACGCATCTCGGTTTTGTGGAAAGCGATTCGCGGCTCGCTTGGGGCCCGACGGGACGGAAATTCGCTCATTTTCTCTGTTTATGACTCCCCTGTAATGCGAATTGGGGGCGGGAAAGCTCGCCTAAACGTCTTTTAATCCGATTTTCAGCTGAAACAGCAGGAATTGCGGCAATACGGCCACCTTTCGGTCTTGCTTGCGCCCCCGCACCCGGCCATCTTTGACTTGTCGGACGGAGGTGAACATCACGCACCCCGGACCCATCAGCCCCCCCAGCCCCCTGGGGCGCTTGATCAACTTTCGTCCGACACACTTCCTCAAAAATCGACAGCAAGCCGTCTCCGCTCAGTTGCGCGCGTCTGGCGCCTTTCCGCTATTGGGCCTTTTTGACCCGATGGCGTCAAGAAGGGGGCCAAGGATCTTGCCGGCCGTACGCCCGGCGCCCGAGGCCTGGGCGAGGCGGCGGGAAACATAGTCGTCGAGATCTTCCTGGGAGGGGTTATCCAGCCAGTACAGCACGATCGGCGGCAGGATGGCGGTGAGCAGCCCCCGCTTGGAGTAGCGGTTGTAATCCTCGGCCGTGTCACCGGCCGCGTCCCAGACAAAATCGGCCACGGCCCAGCCGCGCTGCAGCGCAGGCCCCGCATTCCACGGCACCATGCCGCGTGAGACAGCCCGGCGGACGGCCTCCCGGTTGGGCTCCAGCGCCTTCAGCCAGGCCAGCACCCCGGCCTTCACCTTGTCCGGCACGCGCATGGCGGACAGGTCTTGTGCAGCAAGGTCTGCCTTTGCCGCCTCCCCTGCTTCCTCGAAGAATCCGTCAATCAGGTCGATCACGCCGCGCGGGGCCGCAAGGGCCTGTTCACCCTCATCAAGCCCGGCGTCATTGGCCGCTCGGGCTGCAGCGGCGTCCGTCCAGCCGTCAAAAGCGACCTCCGGAAGCAGCTTTTCCAGCCAGCGGCGGCGAAGTTTTCGGGAAGGTGTGACAGTCATGACTGAACTCCATGGCAAAGGGGGGCTTGGCCAAATCCCTTTTCACGTGATATAGCGCGCGCTTTCCGGCCTGTCTGGCCGACACAAGGTCACAATCGGGGCGACGCCCCCAGCCAATGGAGAGTACCATCGTACAGATCGTCGTCCGCGATAACAATGTCGAGCAAGCCCTGCGCGCTCTGAAGAAGAAAATGCAGCGTGAAGGCCTGTTCCGCGAAATGAAGGCCCGCCAGCATTTCGAGAAGCCGTCCGAGAAGAAAGCCCGCCAGCGCGCAGAGGCCGTCCGCCGCGCCCGCAAACTGGCCCGCAAGCGCGCCCAGCGCGAAGGCATCATCTAGGCTGCCTCTTATCGCAAGATAATCAAAACCCCGTCAGAGCGATCTGGCGGGGTTTTTGTTTAAGAGCGTGCGTTGAGCTGCCTGGACCGGATCACAAGATACACAGCGAAGGCCGAGGCGACGCCGGGGATGATGGAGAGCGGGATCGCGACCCAGCCGTGCCGGATGCCCAGCGCGCTTCGCTCATGGAGCACCCAGACCATCAGAATGACCGCGCAGAGAATCGTGTCCAGCGAATAGCCGGACGCAAACGGATTGACGAAGCCCGCCGCAAAGGCCCCGGCAATATCCCCGCTCTCGATCAGGGCCGGGACAACAATCACGCCAAAGGCAATCGTGAAGGCCGCCCCCACCAGGAGGACGGACGCCTCAAAAAACGTTTTGCTCATTTCCCCACCTCTTCATTTTGTGGGGACATCGTACCAGCGGAATCGCCGAAGGCTAAACCGCCTTCTTCCGGAACATGCCTTTCAGCATCTTGCCGAGGTCGCCGATGCTGGCGCCGTTGACGGCCCCTGCCCGGTAAACGCGGACGGAGATCCAGAGCACGGCCAGCGTCGTCACCACCATCAGGCCCATCTGCAGGCCGACTTCCCACATCGGCGGATCATGCGGCATGCGCAGGATCAGCAGGAAGGGCGTGAACACCGGCACCCAGGTGGCAATGTCCACCACCGGAGAGCCTGGATCCTGAAAGGCAATGAAGATTGCGAACATGGGCAGCATCAGCAGGATCATCATCGGGCTGAGCAGCGTCTGCGCCTCCTGGATCGTGTCGCAGAGGGAGCCGAGCGCCATGAAGATCATGCCGTACATGATATAGCCGAGCACGAAGCTGACCAGCGCCGGGATCAGGATCTGCGGGCTGCCCGCCGCTGCCAGGAACGGCGTGATCATGCTCCCTGCCCCCGGCACCTGCGTTGCGAGAAAAGCAGAGCCCGACAGCGCGAACAGGCCCCAGACCAGCATCATGGTGGAGGTCACCGCGAACACGGCGAGCAGCTTGCCTGCCAGCAATTCCGGCATGCGCACAGATGTCAGCAGCGTGTCGAAGATCTTGTTGGAGCGTTCCTCGATCGTGCCCATCAGCAGGTACTGGATGATCGAGAACACCATCAGCCACAGGAAATAGGCGAGCGCCCCAGCGACGAAGACGGGCGCCCTGTCGGCCAGCGTGACTTCCGCCCCGGCCGATTCCTGCTCCGCGACGCTGCGGATGCGCCGGGCGGGCACCTGCACGGCCGCGTCATCGGCTTCCTGGATAAAATCCGGGCCAAGACCGGCCGCCTCCAGCGCATGCTTGCGGGCAAGGCGGCGTACGGCATCCTCGGCCTCAAAGCGCAACGTGTTGATGTTGACGTCATCGCTCCAGTATTCGAGCGACTTGCCGTCTTCCGACAGGATGAAGGCCGCAAACAGCGGCTTGTCTCCGAGCGGGCCGGACACGAGCTGCTGGCCCAGAAGATAAGGCCGCAGGCTGTCCAGGTCGCGCGCAGGCGGCGTCACCTCGATGAATTTCCGATCCCGGAGCGTCTGCATCGCCCCGGTATTCATGGCGCCTTCCGGCAATTGCATCTGGTCTGACAGCTCCTGCGCCATGGCGGCCGTCTCATTGCGGGCGAGTTCGGTATCGATCGCCTCGGCATAGACCTGTCTCGGCTCGATCACCGTATAATAGCGGACCGGCGAGGACTGCGCTGCGAACAGCGCGAACATGGAGCCGATCAGCATCAAGGCGGGCACGGCGGCAAGGCTCAGCCAGAACCCCCAGGCTTTCACATAGCCGAGATAGTCCCGGCGGAAGATGAGATAGATATTCCTCATTCTGCCAGCGCTCCCTCTGCCTGTTCCGCCAGCGGATCATTCAGCGCGGCCGCTTCGGCCTCCCCGACCAGCGAGACGAACACATCCCGTAAACGGGCCTCGTCCGGCGCGAAACCGGTGATCGGTGCCCCGGCCTCAATGGCCGCGCGCAGCGCGTCCTGCGGACCAACGCCTTTCGGCAAGGCGATGCGCCAGGCATCGCCATGGCCCCTGTCCGCGGCACGCTGGGCCTCAAAGCCTTTCGGAGCGAGCGCGGCGGCCAGGTCGAAGCCTTCCTCCACTTCCAGGCTGGCGCCCTTGTCCAGTGTGGCAAACGCCTCCGGCAACGTGCCGTCGAAGACCTTGCGTCCGCGCGCCATCATCACGATCCGGTCGCACAGGCGTTCGGCATGCTCCATGACATGGGTGGAGAACAGGATCGTCGCCCCGCGCGCATGTTCGTCGCGGATCAGCTCTTCCAGCGCCTGCTGGTTTACGGGATCGAGCCCGGAGAATGGCTCGTCGAGGATCAGGAAGTCCGGCTTGTGCGCGAGGGTCGAAAGAATCTGGACCTTTTGCGCCATGCCCTTGGATAGTTTGGACACGCGCGTATTGCGGAACTCCCCCAGCCCGGTCGATTCCATCAACTCGTCTGCACGGGCCTTCGCCTCCCCGGCAGTCAGGCCCTTGAGGCGGGCGAAATAGGCAATCGTCTCCCGGGCGGTCATTTTCTTGTAGAGGCCGCGCTCCTCCGGCAGGAAGCCGACCCGGCGCAGGGACAAGATGTTCGGCGGCGCCCCAAACAGGCGCACCATGCCTTCGTCCGGCGGGATAACGCCCAGCGAAACACGCAAACTGGTCGACTTGCCGGCGCCATTCGGCCCCAGAAAGCCGATAATCCGCCCTTCCGGGACATCCAGCGACAGGCCCTCAACAGCTGTGAAGCCGCCGAAACGCTTGGTCACATCCGTCAGGGTGAGCGGGGACTGGGCCATCCGTATCTCCGAATCCGTCTGAAAATCGCTCGCTTTTCACGAGAGTCGATATGGCTGCCTACTCTTTGGCCCGGTGCGTCTTGCCAACCCCTTAAAGCCGACGCAGCATGATTTCGAATGAAGACGGACCTACACCCCCTTGCACCGTCAAGCCCGGGGCTGACGGCAGAAGAGTGCGGACAGGCTGCGCGCGCCCGGCTGTACACTTATGCACAAAAGCTCGCGCGGATCGAAGCCGCGCTCGCCCGGATGGAGAAGGGTTGCTACGGGTTTTGTCTGACCTGTGAGGGCCGCATAGGGCTACTTCGCCTCGAGGCCGACCCGGCCGAGGCAATGTGCGAAACCTGCGATATTGGTAGAGACAGCGTCAGATAAGCGCGCCGAAAAGCCAGATCATCAGCTGAACGAACACGCCGGTGAGCAGCAGGATCACCAGGGTCGCATACCAGCGGCCGCCCAGGTTCAGCACAATACCGGACCCGATGCCGACGATCGTCATCAGGCCAAGTGAGACCGCCCAGTGAATGCCGATGGCCACCGCAAGGACGGCATGACCGAGGATCAGCGCCAGAATCAGGCTGCCCCAAGTGGTTCCCTTGATGAAGCCGTCCCAGGTGGCTTCCTGATCGTGGATATCCATATCGCCGTGGTGGTATTCGCTGGCAGCCATTTGAGGGCTCTCCCCGTGAAATCATTGCTGCCTGCCGTATTATCGAAGGCAGGCGAAGGGTCAAGCGGATGATGGCGCCCGTATTGCCGCAGATGTCAGCCGCCAATGGCTGCGTCAGTTCAGCTGGCCCTTTGGCTTTGGCACAGGCGGCGTGAACGGCTCAGGCAGCGGGGCAGCCGGAACGCCCTCTTCCTTCAGGGCCTCGCGCTCATCCTCGGTGGTCTCCCCCCAAATGGGGCGCTCATCCTTTTCGCCGTAGAACATGGACCGGGCCTCTTCGGCAAAATCGCCGCCAACATAGTCGAAATTTTCGGCCACATGCTGGCGAGCCTTCTCGGCAAAGGCGGCAAACATCTTCTCCGGATCGGCGGAGGCGTCTTTTTTCTTCGCCGATTTCACCGCAGGCGCCATGATCTGCTTGTCCACGCGGGAGGAATTGCACGCCGTACAGCGCACCTGGCGCTTTTCTTTCAGCTTTTCATAGGCCGACGACGAGGCGAACCAGGCTTCGAAGTCCTGGTCACAGGCCTGGCAATGGAGCGCGTAGCGGATCACTGGTCAGCCCTCCCCGCCTCAGGGCTGCGCCAGCATCGGGTCGAGCTTGCCGGCCCGTTCGAGCGCCATCATCTCGTCGCACCCGCCGATGTGATGCTCTCCGATGAAGATCTGCGGGAAGGTCCGCCCGCCATTGGCGCGCTGGATCATCTCCGCTTTCTTGTCCGGGCTCATGCCGGCGTCGATCTCTTCGAAGGCCACCTGCTTCTCCTTCAGCAGGGACACAGCGCGCGAGCAATACGGGCAGAAGGCCCGGGTATAGATCGTGACTTTCGTCATAAAAAAGCTCCTTGGAACCGTTACAGGAATTATATGGTGACGTCGGTTTCCCGTACAACGCGCGCAAGCACCAGGACGTCCACATGCCGCGCCCCTGCCCGTTTGAGGGCACGCGTGCACGCGCTGAGCGTCGCGCCCGTGGTCAGCACGTCATCGATCAGAAGGACACGTTTACCCTGAACATGCCCGGTCCGCTTGGGATGCGGTGCGAACGCGCCTGCCATATTACGGCGACGGGCCTTGGCGGAGAGCCCGCCCTGGGTCGGCGTGCGGCGGGTCCGCTTCAATGCGTCGACCGAGACCGGGACCCCGGTCCGCCGTGAAACGGCATCCGCCAGCCAAGCCGACTGGTTGAACCCGCGGCTGGCGAGCCGGGTGTAGTGCAGCGGCACCGGAACGATTACATCGGCTTCATCCAGCAGCGTCCTGCCTGCCTGGGCCATCCAGCCTGAAAATGTGCCGAGCCCGTCGCGCCGACCCGACCGTTTGAGGTCCAGCACCAGCCGCCGGGAGGCCGCCTCGTAGACGAATGCCGCACGCGCCCGGTCCCAACGCGGCGGGCGGGCGATACACGCCGCGCACGTCGCACCATCGTCCAGTTCGGCACCCAAAGGCATCCCGCACCGGTTGCAGACCGCGCCGCTCAGAAAATGGATCCGCCCGAATTCATGCGGGGCGAGCGGCCCCTTGCCGAGGCCGCGTTCCCGGCTGACCAGCGAGCGGGGCGGCCACAGGAAATCAGCGGCAATACGCAGAAAGGCCTTTGAACGGCTCTGCTGCTGCTCCATATCGCGTGCCATGACGCCTGCCGCTCCCCCGCGCCTGTTCGACCGTGCCCGTGTTGCGCGAAACCGTGACCGGGCCGCACCCCGCTATGAGGATTATGCGTTCCTCAAGGAGCACGTGTCGAGGGACATCGCCGATCGCGTGCAGGATACGCCCCGCAGGTTCGAGCGCGCACTGGACCTTGGCTGCCATGACGGGCGGCTGGCCCGCATCCTGTCCGGCACCGGCCGGGTCGGCGCTGTCGAGGCCAGCGATCTCTCCCCGGCCATGGTTGATGCGGCACGCGCCGCAGGCACGGACGCCCGCGTGCTGGACGAGGAAACCCCGTCCCTCCCCGAAAACCGTTTCGACCTCATCGTCTCGGCCCTGTCCCTGCACTGGGTGAACGACCTGCCGGGCACGCTGGTGCGGTTGCGCCAGAGCCTGAAACCGGACGGCCTGTTCCTCGGCGCCCTGTTTGGCGCGGGCACGCTGGCGGAGCTGCGGGACTGCCTGATGGAAGCGGAAACGGAGGTGTCGGGGGGTGTGTCCCCGCGCCTGTCCCCGCTGCCCGGCCTGAAGGACATGGCGAACCTGATGCAGCGGGCGGGCTTCGCCCTGCCCGTGGCAGACCGGGATAGTGTGGTGGTGCGCTACCGCGATCCCGCGCGCCTGCTGGCCGACCTGAAAGGCATGGGAGAGCAAAGCGCGCTGGCGCCGGGCATGATCCGGCCGCTGCCACGCGCTGTGCTGGACAGGGCACTCAGCCTGTATCGCGAACGCCATGCCGACCCGGACGGGCGCGTGCGGGCAAGTTTCGAAATTGTTCACGTATCCGGCTGGGCGCCGGCCCCCGGCCAGCCGCAGCCCTTGCGGCCCGGCTCTGCCAAGGCGAGCCTCGCCGACGCAGTGCGCCAGCAAGCCAAGCGCGATTAAACCAAAGGATCAGTCCGGGAAGCCGTCTGCAGCCTTGGTGAAAGAGTCATTGGTCGTCGTTCCGACAGCCGTCGCCCCGCCAACAATCGCCAGGCAGATCATGCCGGCAATCAGAGCGTATTCGATGGCAGTTGCGCCATTCTCGTTGCCGAGAAACGTCTGAAACAGTTCACGTGCGGCTCTCATGACCCCTCCGTCGCGTGTCCTCCCGAAAGAACCTCAAACAACGGAATATCCGCCGGAGGGGCCGGGTAATCAGACAGATTTGCCGGAGGAACCCATGCGATGGCCTGGCCTTCACGCGGATGCACTTCGTCTGACCATGCCTGACACTTGTAAAGTGGCATGAGAAGATGAAAGTCGGGGTAAGTGAAACTCGCAAAAGTGAGGGGCTGGAGTTCCGATTCCTTAACCGTGATCGACAACTCCTCGTACAGCTCGCGCACCAGGGCAGCCTCCGGCGTTTCGCCCGGCTCTACCTTGCCGCCCGGAAATTCCCACAGGCCAGCCAGCTGCTTGCCTTCCGGGCGCTGCGCCAGAAGGATCTCGCCCTTGTCATTGTACAATGCTGCGGCGACGACCAGAACGAGTCGATGGCTCATTTGGGGCTCATGTGCGGTAGGCGCCGTTGATGTCGACATAGCCGTGCGTCAGGTCGCACGTCCAGACGGTGGCCGAATGATCGCCCGCGGCAACATCCACACGAATCGTGAATTCCGGCTGCGCAAACACGGCGCTCGCAGCCTCTTCATCATAGTCAGGCATGCGTGCGCCATCCTTGGCGACCTGAATATCGTCGAACCAGATCGCGAGCGCCTCCGCCTTGATCGGCTCCAGCGATTTTCCGACCGCCATCACGATACGCCCCCAATTCGCATCGCCCGCCGCCATCGCTGTCTTGATCAGCGGTGAATTGGCAATCTCGCAGGCGATGATCTTTGCGGAAAGATGAGACGCAGCGCTATCCACCTGGATGGTGACGAATTTTTGCGCCCCTTCCCCATCCTTCACCACCAGTTGGGCAAGTTCCAGACAGACAGAGTGCAGGGCCATCGCCACGGAATCGAGACGCGGATCGTCCTTCGAGGTGATCGGGTCCATGCCCGACTGGCCGGTCGCAAACACCATCAACGTGTCGGACGTGGATGTGTCGCCATCCACGGTGATCGAATTGAACGTCTCGCTTGTGATCTCTTCGAGCAATTCCTGCAGCACGTCATGGGCGATGGCGGCATCGGTAAAGACATAGGCCAGCATCGTGGCCATGTTCGGCGCGATCATGCCGGAGCCTTTCACGATCCCGGCAAAGTTCACATCGTGCCCGCCAATGTCCATCGACGTGCCGGCGCCCTTGGCGAACGTGTCGGTGGTCATGAAGGCACGGGTCGCGGCTTCCCAGTCCGGTGGCCCGAGCTTGCCCGCCAGTTCCGGCACGAACGCGCCGACATAGTTCGGATCGGCCAGCGGCTCGCCGATGACGCCCGTCGCGGCCAGGAAGCAGTGTTCCTTTGCGACGCCCAGCGCGCCGGTCACGGCTTTCAGCGTTGCCTCGTTCTTCTCATGGCCTTTCGGACCGGTGAAGGCGTTGGAATTGCCCGAATTGGCAATCAGGGCACGGGCCACACCGCGGCCCGTCTCCAGCGCCTGCCGGCACCACAACACGTCTGCCGATGCAGTTCGTGAAATTGTGTAGACACCGGCGCATGTCGTGCCTTCGTCGAAGGCGAACAGGAAGACATCGTCGCGCGTCTCGCCGCGCTTGGCATAAAAGCCACGCGAGCCGGTGGCGGCGCGCACGCCTTTCACGTCAGGCAATTTCGGAAAAGGCGCAGCAAAGGGCGAGGGCGTCAGATTCAAAGTTCAGTTCCTTCAGAAGCCGGAGCGGACGGGTCTTCCGGCGTGTCAGAGCCGGTATCCATGTCCGGAAGCCTGTAAGGCGTCGAACCGTCGTCGTCGAGCCCCGGTTCACCCTGCTGGATCTGTGCTTCCGCCTTGAGACGCCGGACAATCTTGGCGACCTGTTCCAGCGTCAGGAAGGTGACGATGTCGGGCCGCATTTCCTCACGCGTCTTGGGGGCCCGCGAGCGGCGGTCCTTCACTTTCAGGATGTGCCAGCCGTCGGCGGACTCGAATGGCGGGGCAACCTCCCCTTCGCCCGTATTGGCGATCACCAGCGGAAACGGCGCCGGCTCGTCATTGGGGGACACATAACCAAGGTCCCCCTGCTCCATGCGCGTGGCACTGTCGAGCGAGTTGGCACTAACAAGGCTCTCGAAGCTTTCGCCGGCCTGGATCCGGTCGAACAGGGCCTGCGCGTCTTCCTTAGTGGCGACCAGGATGTGCGAGATTCGCACCTCGTCATCGTCCTGCTGCAGGGCGACCTGCTTCTGGTACATCGCCTCGATCTGGTCTTCGGTGACATCCTCGGCGACGAGGTTTTCGACCAGCAGGTTGCCTAGAATGCGTTCCCTGGCCATTTCCAGCCGGCGGCGCCCGGCCGGATCCTTGTCCAGTCCGCGCCGAATCGCTTCCTGAGACATCAGCTTCTGTTCGATCAGCTGGCTCAGGACGGTGTCGTATTCCGTATCCCCTGCCTTGACCTTTGTCCCTGCCGGAACAAGCCCGCGGGCAACCGCCTCCAGCTCCACATCGCTGACATAGATTTTCTCGCCATTCACGGTGGCGGCTGTTGCGCCTTCAACGCGAACAGGCACTTCTTCCTCCGGCGGCGCACTGCAGGCAGCCGCCATGAAGATCGCCAGACTAGCAACGAGGCCGGCAAACAGGATACGCGGACTGACCCGCAACGCCTTCAGATTCAACACAGTCATCACTCCAGCTGTCTGATGGCGCCGCATTGACACCCCAATGCGGCGTTCTTAAGTCTCACCCGCGCGCTGGTCGAGTACGTTTGGCTGGTGTAATCACGGTGGGAGAACCCGCGTATTCCTGTGCGGTCACACGGTCAGGATCACAGTTTCTTCGCCCCAGACCTGATTGGTGCAGCCTGATATGTTTTCCGTCGCCCGCAAGATTTTCGGTTCCGCTAATGACCGTAAGCTGAAACCCCTGCGCGCCCGCGTCAACCGCATCAATGCCCTCGAGCCCATGATGGAAGCGCTTTCAGACAGCGCACTCAAAGGCAAGACGGCGGAATTCCGCAAGCGGCTCGCCGACGGCGCCACGCTCGACTCACTGCTCGAAGAGGCCTTCGCCGTCACCCGCGAGGCTGCACGGCGCGCCACAGGCATGCGCCATTTCGATGTCCAGCTGATGGGCGGCATGATCCTGCACTCCGGCGCGATCGCCGAGATGCGTACCGGTGAGGGCAAGACGCTGGTCGCCACGCTCGCCGCCTACCTGAACGCCCTTGAGGGCAAGGGCGTGCATGTCGTGACCGTGAACGACTATCTCGCCAAGCGTGACGCCGAATGGATGGGCCAGATCTATGGCTTCCTCGGCATGACGACCGGCATCATCGTGCACGGCATCACGGATGAGGAGCGCAAGGCCGCCTACGCGTCAGACATTACCTACGGCACGAACAACGAATTCGGCTTCGACTATCTGCGCGACAACATGAAATACTCGCTGGACCAGATGGCCCAGCGCGGACACCATTTCGCGATCGTCGACGAGGTGGACTCCATCCTGATCGACGAAGCCCGGACACCGCTGATCATTTCCGGCCCGACCGACGACCGCTCCGACCTCTACATCAAGATCGACGCGATGATCCCGCGTCTGGAGGAAGACGACTACGAGCTCGACGAAAAGCAGCGCTCGGTCACCTATGCCGAAGGCGGCATGGAAAAGATCGAAACCTGGCTGGAAGAAGAAGGCCTACTGGAAGGGTCCCTGTGGGAGCCGCACAACATCACCCTGGTCCATCACGCCAACCAGGCCCTGCGCGCCCACAAGCTCTACGCCCGTGACAAGGATTATATCGTCAAGGGCGGCGAGGTGATGCTGATTGATGAGTTCACCGGCCGGATGATGGAAGGCCGCCGCCTGTCCGAAGGCCTGCACCAGGCCATCGAGGCCAAGGAACGCACCGACATCAAGCCCGAGAACCAGACGCTGGCCTCGATCACCTTCCAGAACTATTTCCGCCTCTATGACAAGCTGTCCGGCATGACCGGCACGGCCCTGACCGAGGCCGACGAATTTGCGGACATCTACAAGCTGGAAGTCATCGACCTTCCGACCAACAAGCCGATCCAGCGGATCGACGAAGACGACGTCGTCTACCGGACGGCCAAGGCGAAATATGCCGAGATCGTCAAGGAAGTGCGCGAGTGCCACGCCAAGGGCCAACCGATCCTGCTCGGCACCGCCTCGATCGAGAAGTCCGAAATCCTCGACAATCTGCTGACCGCCGCGAAGATCCCGCACAAGGTGCTGAACGCCCGCCACCACGAACAGGAAGCCCTCATCGTGGCTGATGCCGGTGTGCCTGGCGCCGTTACCGTTGCGACGAACATGGCCGGCCGCGGCACCGACATCCAGCTCGGCGGCAATTTCGACCTGCGCTTCGAGCAGGAAAAGGACAAGAAAGAGGCCGAGCTCGGCCGGGAACTGACCGAGGGCGAAGCCTCCCTGCTCACCTCGCAGATCAAGGCAGACATCGAAGTCAAGAAAAAGCGCGCGCTGGATGCGGGCGGCCTGTATGTTCTGGGGACAGAGCGTCACGAAAGCCGCCGCATCGACAACCAGCTGCGCGGCCGGACGGGGCGCCAGGGCGACCCCGGCAAATCGAAATTCTATATCTCCATCGAAGATGACCTGATGCGCATCTTTGCTGCCGAGCGCATGGACGCCGTGATGCGCCGCCTCGGCATCAAGGAAGACGAGGGCATCACCCATCCCTGGATGAACAAGGCGATGGAAACCTCGCAGCGCAAGATCGAACAGCGCAATTTCGAGATCCGCAAGAACGTCCTCAAATACGATGACGTGATCAACGACCAGCGCAAAGCCATCTTCGAACAGCGCATGGAGTTCATGCGTGCCGAGGACGTGTCCGACGTGATCGTGGAAATGCGCGAACATGTGATCGATGCGCTCGTCGCCCGCACCATGCCGGAAAAGGCGTATGCGGAGCAATGGGATGTGGCCGGCCTGCGCGAAGCCTTGCGCAACGAATTCGCGATCGACCTGCCGGTCGACGAATGGGCCGCCGAAGAAGGCGTTGCCAACAAGGAAGTCGTCCAGCGCATCCGCGATGCCGTGGACAAGGTCTATGAAGCGATCACCACCACGGTCGGCGCTGACCAGATGCACCGGATCGAGAAGCAGATTCTGCTCCAGGTGCTGGACATGCGCTGGCGCGAACACCTGCAATTGATCGACCAGCTGCGCTCGGTCATCCACCTGCGCTCCTACGGCCAGCGCGACCCGCTGAACGAATTCAAGTCCGAAGCCTTCAACCTGTTCCACAACCTGCTGGAAGAACTGCGCGCGACGGTCACCCGCTCGCTGATGCATGTCCGTGTGCAGCAGGCACCTCCGGAACAGGCGCAGCAGCGCCCTGCCCCGGCCCAGATGCCGCAACGGCCCGCACCCGCGCAGATGCCGGCACCACAGCCGCCACAGGTACCGGCGCACGAAACACACCTCGACCCCGATACCGGCGTCAACGAGATGGACCCGGCCGACACGTCCAGGCCACCCGGCCCGGAACTGCAACAGGCCGAAGACGACTGGTCGAACACGCCGCGCAACTCGCCCTGCCCATGCGGCTCCGGCAAGAAATACAAGCACTGCCACGGCGCCCTGAGCACCCAGCGGGTATAAAACACAAAATCAGAAGGGCGCCCCGATACGGAGGCGCCCTTTTCTTTTCATCAGTGCACAATGCAAGCAGGATGCCCGCAACGCGGCCTAATTCTCCATGACGTTCATCACGGCCGTCGTCATGGCTTTCACGCCGGTGCCGATTGTCGGCGCAGGGACCGGTGCGAAGAAGGGCGAGTGGTTGCCCGGGGTCCGCATGAAATCGATCGTTTTGCCGTTCTCGTCGAACAGGGCCGGGTCGTAGACGCCGACGCGGAAATAGACCGAACTGCTGAACGATTTCAGGAATTCGCCATAGTCTTCGCTGCCCGTGGTCGGCGCGGCAAACGTGACCTTGCCTTCCGGGAAGACCCGGCTCATCGCGTCCAGCGTGTTCTGCGACAAGTCAGGATCGTTGTAGACGGCCGTGCCGCCGCTGCGGATACTGATGTCTGCCTCTGGTGCCCCGGCCATGGAAACGATGGCATCTGCCGTGCGGCGGACGCCTTCCAGCAGCTTCTCGCCGACTTCCGGCTTGTACCAGCGGACGGTTCCGCGCACGCGCACAGAGTCCGGAATGATGTTGCCAGCCGAGCCGCCCTGAATGGCGCCGACACTGATCACACCGAATTCCTGCTCCGGCTTCTCACGGCTGACCACACTTTGCAGGTCTACCACGAATTTGGAGGCCATCATCACCGGGTCGATCGTGGTGCTGGGGCGCGAGCCGTGGCCGCCGACGCCATTGAACACGATGTCGAACCCGCCTGCATAAGAATTCATCTGTCCCTTCACGATCTGAACCGAATCATAGGCCGCAGGCGTCACATGCAGGGCGAAGCCGTAATCCGGCACGCCGAACTGGTCGAAAATACCGTCCGCCATCATCTTGCTGGCACCGCCGCCACCTTCCTCGGCAGGCTGGGCCACCAACATCAGCGTGCCCTTCCAGTCTTTCTTCATCTCGACAAGCGTCTGCGCCGTGGCGAGGAAAATCGCCATATGCGCATCATGGCCGCAGGCATGCATCACGTATTTGGGTTCGCCATTCCATTCCGTCTGCACCGTGCTGGCATAATCAAGCCCGGTCTTCTCCTGCACAGGCAGGCCGTCCATATCCGCCCGCACCATAACCAGCGGCCCCTTGCCATTCTTCAGGATGCCGACCACGCCGGTCTGACCGATACCTTCGGTCACTTCAAAACCAAGCTCTTTCAACCGTGCCGCAATGATCCCGGCAGACCGGGTTTCCTGCAGGCCCAGCTCCGGGTTGGCATGAAAGTCCTTGTAAACATCGACCCATTCATCGAGGTTTTCATCCACCATTTCGGACAAGGTGGATTTGAAGCGGCTGTTGATATCCGACGGTTTCGCACTCGCCGGTGCCGAGAACGTGGCCAGCACCATCAGGCTTGTGAGGCCCGCGCGGGCCAGACGTGTTTTCAGGGACAAGGACATGTCAGCAACTCCAATGCAGGTGACAGAAGGGAGGCACACTGGTTCAACAGAAGCTGCAACATGTCCAAGGGATTTGGGAAAAATCGCCCTTCGGGCATTCCGGTGCCGCTTTTTTCAGCGAGCCCACCCACAAGAGCCCCTCGACGGCAAAGCCGCGCCGGGGCACGCCGCTTGACTTCATGCGCAAGTCGGGAGAACGCCAAGGCATGACGGCATTCCCCCTCCCCCCCGTGCGCGGCAAGCTGATCGAGAACGCCCCGCTTGCCCCCTACACCTGGTTCCGCGTGGGCGGACCGGCGGACGCCCTGTTCCTGCCCGCAGACGAGGAAGACCTCGAAGCCTTCCTGAAGGCGCTTGATCCGGAGGTGCCGGTCACGGTGCTGGGCGTCGGCTCGAATGTCATCGTGCGCGACGGCGGCATAAGGGGGGTCGTGATCCGCCTGATGGGGCGGTATTGGGGGGACGTGGACGCGCTGGACGGGGCCCGCCTGTCCGCCCGCACCGGCGCACTGGACCTCTCCGTGGCGAAGACCGCTGCCACGAATGGCATACGCGGGCTCGAATTCCTGTCCGGCATTCCGGGGTCCGTTGGCGGCGCCACGCGGACGAATGCCGGCTGTTACGGCCGGGAACTGCGTGACGTTCTGGTCAGCCTGCACGGCTTCCGGCGCGACGGCACCCAGGCCGCCTATCGCGGCCCGGCCCATTCCGGCGACCTGCCCGAAGCCCATTTCTCCTATCGCCACACAGACCTGCCGGAAGACCTGATCGTCACCCGCCTCATCCTGGAGGGCACCGGGACGGATGCGCCGGACAAGATCCTCTCCGATATCGAACAGCTGCAGGCACGCCGCGCCGAGACGCAGCCGATCAAGGAAAAGACCTCCGGCTCCACCTTCGCCAATCCCGATCCGCCGGGAACGCCGGACCAGCGCTCTGCCTGGAAGCTGATCGACGCGGCCGGCTGCCGGGGCCTGAAAGTCGGCGGGGCGCAGGTCTCCCCCAAGCACTGCAACTTCCTGATCAATACCGGCGACGCGACCGCCGCAGACCTGGAAGCGCTGGGCGAACTCGTCCGCCGCCGTGTGCTGGAAACACAGGGCGTGGAACTTCGCTGGGAAGTGCGCCGCATCGGGCAGCTTGCCAGCGAAACCGCCTAGAGCGTTCCGCGCAATTCAAAAACGGCGACCGGGCCAAAGCGGCGATTGCGGTCTTCGATCGATGCGAGCGGGCCCAGCCTGTTGGTCTCGTAAATCTCCCGCCGGAAATTGTCTTTCTGGTTCAGGAGGTTCCCGATCCCCAGCATGGCCGTCAGGCCGAACACATTCTTGTGCTCGACAAAGGCATAAACGTAACCGGGTGTGGAGTTTTGCACGCCCTGCTCGGCAAGCTGGTAATACAGGTTATCTTCGAATTTCTCCGCAAAGATACCCCAGGTCCAATCCGTGTCCGGAACATCCTGCCGGAACTCCATGTTCACATAGTATAGTTGGCTGTCATTGAATCGGCGGACCTCACCGGTCAGCGGATCGGTGACCTCGGAATCATACACTTCGGCGAAACTCGTCAATTCGCCGCCGGGAATGCCCAGTCTGTCAAAACTGAGCGTTGTGTCGAGTGTCATGCCGAATTCCCACGCCGTGTCGAGATTTCCCGGCCCGTCGCCGGTGCCGAGCGGAACACGGTCGACGATGTCTTCAATGTCGGAAAAATAGGTGTTCAGCGTTGCTGCTCCCCAGGCGCCGAAATCCTTCTCCGCCTGCAGGCTCCACTTCCAGGCCTGTTGCGGCACGATTTCGGCATTGCCGGAATTGCCATTGTCGGCATTGAGGTTCACCGACGAAACAAAGTCGAAGAAATCCAGCTGGCCGACTTCCCGGTCCAGCCGTGCCGTCAGCTTCAGCTTCGGATCGGCCTGCCAGGACAGGCTGACAAAGCCCTTCGGCCGGGTGAATTCCCGCGCATTGGTATTGTCGCCCGATTGCGTGAGCTCCGAATATTCCGCCCCGAGAGAAACCTGCAGCCGCAGCGCCTCCGTCAGGGCGCGCCCATGCGTGATGGCCGCTTCCCAGCGGGTCTCCTCAACGCGGGAGTTCGCACCCGGCAAAGGAATGATCTCGAAGGGCTGGCCGTCCCGGGCAATGCTCAGCCCGGCTTCGGCTTCGAGGAAGTTGAAGGCATTCTCGACGGAGACCTGCCAATCGCTTCCCTGCCCCGCTGCCCAGGCATATTCGCCCCGGCCGATATATTCGCCTTCATCCACGGTCTGGCTGAAGCGGGTTTCGGTCAGGTCCGTTCCGTCCACCGCGCCGATAAGGACCGAATCATTCACCGGGCTGTTTTCGCGCCGGATCAGCCCGATCGCCTTCAGGCGTCCCGGCCCGAAGCCGAATTCATAGTCGCCTCCGAACTCGGCATTCCACTCGTCCTCTCCGCTCAGGAAAAGGCGTCGGCCTTCCAGCGCATCGACCGGGAAGGTCTTCGAAACTTCCTTCCGGTCGAACTGATAGATGCCGACCTGCCCATTGAGGTTCGCCACCACACCGCTCGGCGGTGTCCAGGAGAGCGATCCGGACACGGATGCATTGTCGGCAATATTGGTCAAATCTTCCTTGCGGCGTTCCAGCAACGCACCATCCGCCGAGGTGATGGTTTCCCATCCTGCATGGGCGCCGCGTTCCGGCAGGCTGCTTGCCTCCACGCTCCAGTTCAGGCGTTCGCCGCCGCCGGACAGGGCGACCACACCCTCATGGAAGTAGGGCGTCAGGTTTTCCCGGAAGCGGGATTTCCAGCGCCAGGTGCCGGACATGCCCCCTTCCCCGTCGGTCGTGACATTCACCACCTGCCCGGACAGGCCCGGAATATCCAGCATGGTGCCGTCGACCACTTCGATCCGGACAACCCGCGTGGCGGAAATCCGCCCGAGCGTCGCTTCGGCCCCGTTTGATTTTCCGGAAACCCGCTGGCCATTGATCAGGACATTGCCACTGGCCTGGCCAAAGCCGCGCGATCCGTCATCGTCGCCCTGGATGGAAAAGCCGGGAATCCGGTTCACCATGTCCAGCGCGGTTTGCGGATTGTATTGCGCGAAATCGGCGGGCGCATAATCGATGCCGGCAGATGCGGGCGAGCCGGCGTCAGGCTCGGCCATGGCTGGGATTGCGGTAAGACTGGCTGCCGTCAGGGCGGCAAAACTCGACAATAGGGTATGGCTGACAGCCACGGGGCGCCTCCTGCTTCTTCGCTTTCGTGAAGAGAAACCGGCGCCCCCGCCAGCGACTCATCTTTCCGTTATTCAATATTGACTACTGTTGTAGTCAGTCGAGCGCAATAGGCTACCGAGATGACTTTTTCGTAATCTTCGCCCTGCCGCCGGATTGCCTCGCTTAAGCCCCTATTCACCGGCACCAAGCAGAAAAGACGATTGAACGCCGGGGGCGCGGGTCGAGCGCCGCCGGGCAGGAAGGACATTCAGAATGAAGCGCGTGGCAGTGATCTATGGCGGCTGGTCCTCCGAACGGGAGGTCTCGATCTCCTCTGGCACGCAGATGCTGCGCGCGGCTGAGGCTGCCGGCTATGACGCGGTCGGCATTGATGCCGGCCGGAACCTGGCCGCCCAGCTGACTGAGGCAAAGCCGGATGTGGTGCTGAACGGTCTACACGGACCGTGGGGCGAGGATGGCTGTGTGCAGGGCCTGCTGGAGATCATGGACGTGCCCTATTCCCATTCCGGCGTGCTGGCCTCTGCCCTGGCAATGGACAAGCTGAAATCGAAAGCCGTCTACCGTTCCGCCGGCCTGCCGGTGGCCGAGGACAAGCAAGTCACCCGGGCCGAAGCCGCCGCCGCCCACGCGCTGGACCCGCCTTACGTGATCAAACCAGTCAATGAAGGCTCCAGTTTCGGTGTCCTGATCGTGCGCGAAGGCACCAATGGCCCGCCGCAGGACCTGCTGGACGAGAGCTGGCATTATGGCGACTACCTGATGGCCGAGGAGTTCATTCCCGGCCGGGAACTGACCGTCGCCGTGCTGGGCGACCGGCCTTTAGCCGTGACAGAGATCACGACCTTAAGGGACTATTACGATTTCGATGCAAAATATTCAGCTGGTGGATCACGTCATGTGATCCCGGCAGACGTGCCTGAGCACATCACCGCCATGGCGATGGATTTCGCCGTGCGGGCACATCAGGTCCTTGGCTGCCGGGGCGCGACACGATCCGACTTTCGCTACGACGACAAGAGAGACCGGCTCGTGATCCTAGAGACCAATACCCAGCCCGGCATGACGCCCACCTCACTTGTCCCCGAACAGGCCGCTTTCGCAGGAATGTCCTTCGAAGAACTGGTCGCATGGATGATTGAGGACGCTTCATGCCGAAGATAAGCCGCAACCAGCCCGCCAAGAAACGCAAACGCGAACCGGTCACCTTTGTCGATGAGGTGACAGGCGAGGAAGTCCGCGTCTCGTCCGTCCTGTTCGGTTTCGTCATGCTGATCGCCATCATCGTGGCACTCGCGGCCTGGATGGGCGGATCCATGTCGCAGATCGAAAGCCGGTTTGCCGGCTTCATGGACGACACGGCCCGGATGGCCGGCGTCTCCGTGAACGAAGTCTCCGTGCTGGGGCTCGAGCAGGACCCCGGCCTGCAGCAGGAAATCCGCGCCGCCGCCATGATCGAGCCGGGCGAGAACATGTTCCGCGCCGATCCCTACATCATCCGCCGCCGCGTTGAAGGCACACACAAGGTGCTGAACGTGCGCGTGCACCGTCTCTGGCCAGACCAGGTTGTCATCATCGCGGACGCGGCCGAGCCCGTGGCCGTCTGGCATGACGGCAAGGAATGGACTGTTGTGGACGGCCTCGGCCGGGTCATCCCGGACGAACGCGCCGGCGATCATCCCGATCTGGTCCGCGTCGCCGGGCGGGGCGCACCGGAGGCCGCCCCTGCCCTCGTCAATGCGCTGGCCGACGCCCCGGACGTGACCGGCGACCTTGCCATCGCAACCCGCATCAACGACCGCCGCTGGGACATGCGCCTGATTTCCGGCGCCACGGTCCGCCTGCCGGAGGATGTCGAACTGACCGCCGCCCTCGGCCGCCTGACCGACCTGCAGGTGCGCACGGCCCTGATGCAGCGCCCGCTGAAAATGATCGACCTGCGCAATGCCGGCCGCGTCTATCTCGGCCCGGTCAACCCGCCGAACTTCAAGGCGCGTGAAATCGCGGCGCGGTCCTGATGGCCAATGCACAGTCCCGCCGTGCCCCGCGTATGGGCCGCTCGCAGACCGGCACGGTCGCAGCGCTCGATATTGGCTGCTCGAAGATCACCTGCCTGATCGGCCGCAATGACGGCGCCGGCCCGCGCAGCTTCCGCATTCTCGGCGCCGGGCGCCAGCAGTCGCGCGGTTTCACCGGCGGCACCATCACAGACATGGAAGGCCTGGAACGCGCCATCCGCCTTGCCGTGGAAGATGCCGAACGCGAGGCCGGTGAACAGATCTCCAATGTGATGCTCGGCATCACGGGCCAGAAACTGGCCTCCACGCTGGTCACCGCCCGCATCGACATCGGCGGGCGCGAGATCAACCAGAAAGACGTGCGCCGCATCCAGGCCCAGGCGCTGGGCAAGATGCCTGCCCGGGGCGAGGAAACCCTGGCCGCCTGGCCAGTCGCTTACCGGGTCGACGAACAGGAAGGTGTCCGCGAACCGCAGGGCATGTATGCCAGCGAGCTGAGCCTGCTGTTGTCGGTCGTCACCGCACCGAAATCCGTGGTGAAGAACCTCGTCGAATGTGTCGGCCGGGCGCATATCGGTGTCACGGCCCTAATCCCCTCCTCCATCGCCAGCGGAGCGGGCACGCTGATCGACGATGAAATCGAAAACGGCGCCATCTGTATCGATATGGGCGCCGGCGTGACGGCCGTCTCGGTCTACCTGAACGGTTCCCCGGCCTGGCTGGGCCTTGTTCCGGCGGGCGGGTCGCATGTCACCTCCGACCTCGCCCAAGGCCTCGGCACCACGTTCGCCGCTGCCGAGCGGCTGAAAAGCGTCTATGGCACCGCCAACCTCGAAGGCCCCGGCCTCGCCGAGCGGATCGAAGTGCCGCGCCTTGGCGATGACGGCCGCCTGCAGGCAGCCCGCATGGAACGCGGCCAGCTGGCAGAAATCATCGCCCCCCGGGTCGAAGAAACATTTGAATTCGTGCGGAAGACGCTCGATTCCAGTGGTGTACGCAAAGTACTCCCCCACCGGGTCGTGCTGACGGGCGGCGCATCGCAGCTGTCAGGCGTGCGCGACGTGGCCAGCCGTATCCTGCAGGCGCCAGTGCGTCTCGGCCGGCCAACCATCGCCGAATTTCTCGGCGAGACACTGGCAACGCCAGCTTTCTCCACAGCCTCCGGTCTGCTACTATACTCCGAGTTGGGGTTTGCGGACGCAGTAAGGGCAACTGCTTCGCGCCAGGACGGACCTGAGTCGAGAAGCGGCGTGGTGAACAAGGTGTTCCATTGGCTCGAAGAAAATTTCTGAGCCAATTTCACTCCACTTAACTGCTTCTTAGCCGCATCACGCCATCTTGCTCCACGGCAGGGGTCCGCAAGTAGAGTGAAGTGAGGGAAGCAATGAATTATGAACTGAAGCCCAGGATCCTGGTCTTTGGCGTCGGCGGAGCCGGTGGCAACGCTGTCGACAACATGATCGAGGCGAACCTGCAGGGCGTCGAGTTCATTGCGGCCAACACGGACGCGCAGGCCCTTTCACGTTCCAAGGCAGAGACGCAGGTCCAGCTTGGCCCGGTCACCACGTCCGGCCTCGGCGCAGGCGCGCAGCCTCAGATCGGTGAAAAGGCTGCCGAAGAATCCATCGACGAGATCAAGCAGCATCTCGAAGGCGCCCACATGGTGTTCATCGCCGCCGGCATGGGTGGCGGCACCGGCACCGGCGCTGCCCCGGTCATCGCCCGCGCAGCCCGCGAGATGGACATCCTCACCGTTGCCGTCGTGACCAAGCCGTTCGGCTTCGAAGGCAACCGCCGCATGCATGTCGCTGAAAGCGGGCTGGACCTGATCCGCAGCCATGTCGACACGATGATTGTGGTCCCGAACCAGAATCTTTTCCGTATCGCCAATGACCGCACGACCTTCGCCGAAGCCTTCCGCATGGCCGACGACGTGCTCTATTCCGGCGTGCGCGGCATTACCGACCTGATGGTCATGCCCGGCCTGATCAATCTCGACTTTGCCGATGTCAGCTCCATCATGCATGGCATGGGAACGGCGATGATGGGCATGGGCGAAGCCACCGGCGATAACCGCGCCCTTGAAGCGGCCCGCCAGGCCATCGACAATCCGCTGCTGGACGATATTTCGATGAAAGGCGCCAAGGGCGTGCTCATCAACATCACCGGCGGGTATGACATGACCCTGTTCGAGCTGGACGAGGCCGCCAACGAAATCCGCCGCGAGGTGGACCCGGATGCCAACATCATCCTCGGGTCGGCCTTCGACACCGAACTGGAAGGCCGCCTTCGCGTCTCGGTCATCGCGGCCGGCGTCGAAGCAGGCTTTGCATCCCGGCCGGCACAGCCCGACGAGGCGCAAGCCACTGTCCGCCAGCCGATTGCGGCGCCGGTTGAAGAGCCGGAGCCTGAAATGGAAGCGGAAACCGCTGAGCCCGAGGAAGCGGCTGTCGAGGAAGTGGCCGCCGAAGCCCCTGCCCCGGACGAAGACCGCCCGGCCATCATTACCCATCGCCCGGCCGCCGCCGAAGCGGAAACGGCCGCGGTGGAAGACGATCACTACCAAGGCGCAGAAGGAGACGAAGAAGTGTCAGCAGATTCCGTATTCTCCGCTCACCGCGACACGCCGGTTGCCGACAAGCCGAAAGCCGATCAGGGCGGATCCGGCTTTGCCAACCTGTTTGGCTGGCGCCGCAACACCCCGCAGGGCGAAAACGATGATGCCGCAGAGCCGGCCCCGATCGTGTCCTCGCCGGACGACCATCCGGAGCCCGCCCCCTTCGACGATGCGGACCTTGAGATTCCCGCGTTCCTGCGCCGGTCTGCCAATCACTGAACCGGCCCGCCGGAGACGTGAAAAAACAGTCAGGCAGGGTTAACCTGTTACATTAAAAATCCAATATAAACAGGGCCATATCTGATGATATGGCCCGTTTTGTAACACGGCGAAACAAGCCGTGTTTTGCCCCTTCCGCCCCCTGCCCCCACAAAGACATCCGTTGTCATGGGGCAGTTGTGAGTAGATTTAGCATGGAAATGCAGCAGACCATCGAGCGGCCCGCCATGTGCGCCGGCGTCGGCGTGCATAGCGGCGAGAAGGCCCGCCTGGTGTTGAAACCGGCCCCGGTTGGCACCGGCGTTGTGTTCCGCCGTACGGACCTTGGCCTGAAGAATGCCAGCATCCTCGCCCATGCTGCCAATGTCTCCGACACGCAGATGAATACGACGCTGAGCAATGAGGCTGGTATCTCCGTTGCTGTGGTTGAGCATCTTATGGCCGCTGTGTCCGGCCTCGGCATCGACAACCTTCTGGTTGAGATCGACGGTCCTGAAGTGCCGATCATGGACGGCTCCTCCGCCGTTTATTGCGAGCTGCTGCTGCAAGCCGGCCTTAAGCAACAGGCGGTCCCGCGCCGCCGCATCCGCATTCTCGAAACCATCGAAGTCGTCGACGGGCCGAAACGCGCGACGCTGTCCCCTTCAGAGGATAACCACCTCACGATGCGCGCGCGCATCGAATACGACAACAATGTCATCGGCGTGCAGCAGATGGCCCTGCGCCTCGCCCCCGGCATGTTTGCCCGCGATCTGGCCTTTGCCCGCACTTATGGCTTCGCCCGCGATGTCGAAATGCTGCGCTCCATGGGCCTTGCCCGTGGCGGCTCGCTCGACAATGTCGTCGTGATTGATGAGGACGACGCGATCATGAACCCGGAAGGCCTGCGCATCGAAGACGAATTCGTGCGCCACAAGATGCTGGACGCGGTCGGCGACCTCATGCTGGCCGGCGCCCCGATTGCCGGGGCCTATGATGCCGTGCAGCCAGGCCATGCGCTGAACAACATGCTGGTACGCAAGCTGCTGGAATCGCCGGAAGCCTGGTGCTGGGAAAGCGACGCGGACACCGATCTCGTCACCCGGACAATCCGCGCCGGCGTTGCGCTCTAGGCCGTTATCGCCGCGCTCCCCTAAAAAGCCTGTAAGACTCGCCCGCCTGAACCCGTTCAGGGTTTACGGCATGTGAAAGTTCCTTGGATTTCAGGCGGGGTTCGCGCTAATCAAAGGGCGACAAGAATTGCAGAAAGCGCGCCGGAGCCCATGAAGCCTTCCAAGCCCCTCGCCCTCGCCCTGATTGCCGTGGCTGTCAGTCTCACAGCCTGCCAGAGCCGGGAAAAGCGCCAGCGCGAACTGGCCTATGTCGAACGTCCGGTCGAGCAGCTCTACAATCAGGCTGGCCGCGAACTGGACAGCCGCGATTTTGAGACCGCGATCCTGCTGTTCAACGAAGTCGAACGCCAGCATCCCTATTCCGAATGGGCCCGCAAGGCGATGGTGATGACGGCGTACGCCCACTATGAGCGCCACAATTATGACGAGGCCATTTCCGCGGCGCAGCGCTACATCTCGCTCCACCCCGGCGGCAGCGAGGCGGCATACGCCTACTATCTGATCGCCATCAGCCAATTCGAACAGATCGTCGATGTCGGCCGCGACCAGGGCATGACCGAACAGACCAAAGCCTCCCTGCAGGACGTGCTGCGCCGTTTCCCGAACAGCGAATACGCCCGCGATGCCGAGGTGAAGCTGGATATGGTCAACGACCAGCTGGCCGGCAAGGAAATGGAAGTTGGCCGCTGGTACCTGCGGTCCAACCAGACGCTCGCCGCGATCAACCGGTTCCGCACCGTTGTGCAGGACTACGACACGACCTCGCATTCCGAGGAAGCGCTCTACCGCCTTGTCGAGGCCTATCTCTCGCTGGGCATGCGCCCGCAAGCGACCGAGGCTGCCGCAACGCTCGGCTACAACTATCCGGATTCTGACTGGTACAAGATGGCCTACAACCTGATGACGTCGGAAGGCGTCATGCTGGATACGTCGGCGCCGAAGCGCACCCTGCTGCAACGGCTGATCCCCGGCGGGAAGTAACCGGCAGGCGGCTCACGCGCCGCCGATCAGATCAAACCATTCATCCTCGGTCATCGTCTGGATACCGAGCTCCGCCGCTTTCTTGAGTTTCGATCCGGCCCCCGGCCCGGCGACGATGAGATCTGTCTTCTTCGAAACAGACCCTGAGACTTTGGCCCCCAAAGCCCCGGCCCGGGCCTTTGCCTCATCCCGCGTCATGCGTTCCAGCGTGCCGGTAAAGACGATGGTCTTTCCCGCAACCGGGCTGTCAGACGCCGCCTTGGCTTCATCCTCGATTGTCAGTTCCGAGAGCAAGGCAGCAAGCATCTCGCGATTGTGCACCTCGCGTTCAAAATCGCAGAGCGCGTTGACCGCCGTGGCGCCGATGCCGTCAATACCGGCCAGCGCCTCCCAGGCTTCGCTGCCCTCCCCCTCTTCAGCGGCGGACACCACAGTCGTCCAGAACGCGTCCCACGCCAGGAAGGTCCGCGCGAACAGCTGAGACGTTGTCTGGCCGACATGGCGGATGCCCAGCCCGTTGAGAAAGCGCGCAAACGGCACAGTCCGGTGCGCGTCTATGGCGTCGAACAGCTTCCGCGCCGAGACTTTGCCGAAGCCATCCCATTCTTCCAGCGGCGGCAGGCCCGCCGCCTCGATCGCCTCAGCGAGGCGGAAGATATCCTGCGGACCTTTCAGCACGCCCTTCTCGTGGAACAGCTGGATCTGCTTTGCGCCAAGGCCATCAATGTCCAGCGCCTTGCGGGAGACGAAATGCTTCAGCCGTTCCACCGCCTGCGCCGGGCAGACCAGGCCGCCCGTACAGCGCCGGCGCACGTCTTCCTCGCCCTTGGCATCGATTTCCCGCACGGCGTCCGATCCGCAGATCGGGCATTGATGCGGCATTGACCAAGTCGCGCCGCCGCCATCCTTCACGACACGGAGGACCTGCGGGATGACATCGCCCGCCCGCTGGACTTCCACCGTGTCGCCGGGCTTTACTCCAAGGCGCGCGATCTCGTCTTCATTGTGCAGCGTGGCGTTCGAGACGACGACGCCGCCGACCGTCACCGGCTGCAATCGCGCGACCGGCGTCAGAGACCCCGTGCGGCCGACCTGAATGTCGATTCCCAGCAATTCGGTGGTCGCCTTCTCCGCCGGGAATTTGTGCGCAATGGCCCAGCGCGGCGCGCGGGAGACAAAGCCGAGGCGCTGCTGCCAGTCCAGCCGATCCACCTTGTAGACAACGCCGTCAATATCATAAGGCAGGTCTGCGCGTTGCGTTTCGATATCGCGATAGGCGGCGAGCAATTCCTCTACCGTCCCGGCACGGATCATCATCGGGTTTGTCGAAAACCCCCAGTCCGCAAACTTCTCTACAGCCTCGTGCTGCGTCGCTGCGAAGGGCGCGCTTTCGGCGGCCCAGGCATAGGCAAAGAAACGCAGAGGGCGGGATTTCGTGATCCCGACATCCAGCTGGCGAAGACTGCCCGCCGCCGCATTGCGCGGATTGGCAAAGACCTTCCGCCCCGCGGCCTCTTCGCGCGCATTAAGGGCCGCGAAGTCCGGCTTGCTCATATAGACCTCGCCCCGGATTTCGATCACATCCGGCCAGCCCTTGCCGCCGAGTTTTTCCGGAATATCGTCCAGCGTGCGGGCATTGGCGGTGACGTCTTCGCCAACCTCGCCATTGCCCCGCGTGGCGGCGCGTTTCAGCCGGCCCTTTTCATAGGTGAGGCTGAGGGAGAGGCCGTCGATCTTCGGTTCCGCCGTGATCGCGACTTCCTCATCGGCGTCAAGGCCGAGGAAGCGCCGGATCCGGTCGGCAAAATCGCTGACGTCCTCATCCGAAAATGCATTGTCCAGCGACAGCATGGGCGCCGCGTGCGCCGCCTTGGCGAAGCCCTCATGCGCAACGGCTCCAACCCGGTCAGAGGGGCTGTCCTCCCGCTTAAGGTCCGGGAAACGGGTTTCGATGGCCGCATTGCGCAGGCGCGCGGCATCGTATTCCGCATCGGTCATCAGCGGGGCGTCTTCCTGGTAATACGCCGCGTCCGCCTCGGCGATCAGGCCAGCCAGGCGTTCAAGTTCGACCGCAGCCTCGTCGCGCGTCAGGTCTTCGACCGGGGTCGCCTCGCTCATGCATCCTCCAACAGCCTCCCGGCCGCTGCCCGTGCCTCTTCGGTAATCTCGGCGCCGGACAGCATGCGGGCAATTTCTTCCTGCCTGTCCGACTCATCTAGCCCGCGCAGGCGCGTGCCACCAGACTTGCTCCTGCCCTTTTCCACAAGCCACTGCGACCGCGCGGCCGCGGCGACCTGCGGGCTGTGCGTGATGGCGAAGACCTGCCGCGTGCGCCCCAGCCGGATCAGCCGTTCGCCAATCGCCGCCGCGACGGCGCCGCCGACACCCTGGTCGGCCTCGTCGAAGATCAGCGTGCCGGCGCTGCCCGCTTCGGCAAGGGCGCATTTCAGGGCCAGCGAGACACGGGCGAGTTCGCCGCCCGAGGCGATCTTGCGCAAAGGCCCAAAGCCCGCGCCGGGATTGGTCTCGGCATCGAACTCCACCCGGTCGGCGCCATGGGCCCCGCCGTCTTCGCCCAGCGGCGCAACAGACACGCGGATCACCGCGCGGCCGAGCTTCAATGGGGCGAGTTCCTTGGCGATGGCCTTTTCGAGCTGCGCGGCCGCCGCGGTCCGGGCGGCCGTCAGTTTCTCCGCCGCGTCATGCCAGGCGGCATTGGCAACGCTTTCGGCCTTCCGGGCGCGGATCAGGGCATCCTCGCCGGCTTCAACCAGGTTCAGCCGTTCCTGCAGGGTTTCCAGCACGTCCGGCAGCATGTCGGGGTCGACCATATGCTTGCGGGCCACCGCCCGGAGCGCAAAGAGGCGGGCTTCGGCGGACTCCAGCGCGCTCGTGTCATGCTCGACCAGGCTTTCGAGTGCGGCGATGGCGGCTTCCGCCTCCCCCGTTTCGATCAGGGCCCGTTCCAGCGCTTCGGCGGCGGAGCGGGCGGCATGGGCCATCGGGTGATCGGCGCCATCGAAGCCCGGCAGGCGGCAGATCCGCTCGGCCGCGCGGGAGGCTTTCGACAGGGCCGTCTCGATCTCGGCATCGGCGAGCGCCTCTTCCGCTTCGGTGATGGCCTCTGTGACGCGCTCGGACTGCATCAGCCGCGTGCGGGTTTCCGTCAGGCTGCCCGCCTCCCCGGCCTGCGGGGCAAGCGTGTCGAGCTCCTCCACCGCGCCGGCCAGCCATTCCCGCGTGCGCAGGGCTTCCTCGGTTTCAGCCTCCAGCCGTTCCCGTGTCTCACGCGCTTCGACCCGCGCCGCATGGGCCGCCGCGCACGCGTCCAGCAGGGCCTCATTGCCTGCAAACAGGTCCAGCATCTTGCGATGGGCGGACGGCCGCAACAGCGCCGAGGCGGCATGCTGGCCGTGGATCTCCACCAGCGTCTCGCCCGCCTCCGCCAGAAGGGCCGCGCTCACCGGCTGGTCGTTGATAAAGGCCCGCGCGGGCCCGCTGGCCCGCACGATACGTTTCAGGGTCAGCGTTTCATCCGGGCCAGCCTCGAAACCGTGCTCTGCCAGCACCTCCCAGACAGGATGGCCCGGCACGGCAGCAAATTCCGCCGCGACGCTTGCCTGCGCCGCCCCGGCGCGGACAAAGGCCCGGTCTGCGGCGGCACCCAGCGTCAAGGCGAGCGCATCGAGAATGATGGACTTGCCGGCCCCGGTCTCGCCGGTCAGCGCGGTAAAGCCGTTGCCCGGCTCGATATCGAGACGATCGATCAGGACGAAATCACGAATAGACAAAGCAAGGATCATGGAAACACTCCCAACTCTACGGAGGGTGTTCCTACCACGAGAACAAAAACAGAACAAATAGAATCTGCACGGACAGAATTTCCGGCAGTTTTTGTCTGGGGCCTCTGCCCGGCCACGCTTTCAGTATAGCCTGCCAAAAACGGCAAAATTCCGGGAGGCCTCAAACATGATCGATTACACAGGCAAGGTGGCGCTGATCACCGGCGGGGCGTCCGGCATCGGCAAGGCGCTGGCGATGGCTCTCAGCGAACGCGGCGCGGATGTCGTGGTGGCAGACATCCAGGAAGAGCTCGCCAAAGAGGTCGCCGCAAACCTTCCCCGCCCCGGCCTTGCCATCCCCTGCGATCTGTCAAAACCGGACGCATCTGCCCCGCTCTTGAAAGAGGCGTTTGACTGGAAAGGCCGGTTGGATCTCGTCTGCGCCAATGCCGGTATCGACCGGCACAAGCGGATGACGAAAGAGGATTTCGGGCCGGAGACGATGCGCATGTTCGAAGTGAACATGTTCGCCCCCTTCCGCGTGGCGCAGGCCTATGCCGCCGTCCTGACAGGCTCGGACGTGCGGGGGCGGCTGATGATCACGGGGTCTGAAAATTCCCTCAGCCTGCCGCACGCCGTGAAGCGTACCCATATCGGCGCATACGGCGCGACCAAGCATGGTGTGCTGATCATGGCCGAATGGCTGCGCGAGGACCTTGGCGGCGAACTGATGGATGTGCACGTGCTGATGCCGGGCGGGGTCTACACGCCGCTGATCGCCAGCGGCATTCCCGACCCGGCCATGATCCCCCCCGAATTCAATGTCATCATGCCGGAGCAGTGCGCCGAAATCGCCCTGAAAGGCCTGGACCTCGGCCTGTTCTACATCCCCACCCATGCCCATATCGGAGACGACATCCGCCCCCGGTTCGATGGTGTGCAGGATGCGCTGAAGCAATTGGGCCTGACATAATCTGGAATGAGCTGACATGACGACCATACTGATCACCGGCGCCAATCGCGGCATTGGCTTTGATCTCGCCCGCGCAGCCCTGAACAAGGGCTGGCAGGTCTATGGCAGCGTGCGGACCGAAGCGCAGGCGGAGCAAACGGCGGCCGAACTGGGCTCCGGCTTCACGCCGCTCGTCTTCGACGTGACGGACCGGACGGCCGTGTCTGCCGCGGCCGCGTCGCTCGATGCGCCCATCGACATCCTGATCAACAATGCTGGCACGATCGGCCCGCCGGATGCCGACCAGACCACGCTGAACATGGATTTCGGCGGCTTTGCCAGGACATTGGAAATCAACACGCTCGCGCCGCTGGCCGTCGCACAGGCCTTCCTGCCTCATCTGCGTAAATCGGAGAACGGCCGTATCCTGACCGTTTCCAGCCAGATGGCATGGATGGGGTATGCGAAATCCGACCGGATCGCCTACCGCGCATCCAAAGCCGCTGTGAACAAGGTGATGCAGGGCCTTGCGACAGACCTCGCGCCGGAAGGTATTTCCGTCTGCCTGATCGATCCCGGCTGGGTCCGCACGGACATGGGCGGACCCGGCGCGACCCTCTCCCCGGACGAAGTCGCGAAAGGGATTGTTGCGGTCGCAGACGGGCTCACCCTTGCCCGCACGGGCCGGTTTATCGAGTGGACCGGGAGAGAGCGGGAGTTCTAGCGAAAGCTAGTCGCCCCCACTCATCCGCGCGTCCGTGCCCGTCTCCTTGTCCACCCGGCGGCCATGGGCCCACCAGTTCTCGAAATTGGTCTCGATGATACTCATGCCGAGGTCCTCGCGGCGGAGGCCGGGAGATTTCACGAGATTGTCCGCAATCGTCTCGAACAGGCGCTGTTTCACAGCGGCCGGCCGGGCATTGAATGACAGCCGGATCATCAGGAAGTCCGGGCTGCGCGGCATACCGAAATAGTTCGGGTCAAAGATGTAGTTCTCTTCTTTTTCCAGTTCGTGCGTGACCTGGAAATAATCGTCTTCCGGCAGGTTCATGACCGACATCATCGCCTGATGGATGCTTTCCGAAACAGCCGCCCTGTAGGCCTTGTCTTTCCCGGAACGCATCCAGACTTGAATCATTGGCATGGGATTTTCCTTTCTCTTTCGACCCGCAGTTGACGGATCGTTTATCGAGACTAGGGTGAACGCCATGCCGCAAACAGGACTAGGATTATCATAGGATAAAATAGGCCCACCCTGAGATGCAAACGACGACGCCCGCCCCTCTGCGCCACGCCCGCAACGAACTTGGCCGGTTCCTCCGCTCCCGGCGCGAGGCGATCCGGCCGGAGACCCTTGGCCTGCCGGAAGGCGGACGGCGCCGCACGCCGGGGCTTCGCCGCGATGAGGTGGCCGAGCTCGCAGATATTTCTGTCGACTGGTACATCCGGCTGGAACAGGGGCGGCCGGTCACACCGTCCCGGCAGACCGTTGACGCGATTGCCCGGGCCTTGCGGCTCGACATGGTCGAGACGGCGCACCTTTACGCCCTGTCGGGTATCGCCCTGCCCCAGGCCGCTAGTGACGAAATTGTTCCGTCCACTGTGCAGCGCATGATCGACCGACTGGCCCAGCCAGCTTACATCACCAACAGGCTGGGCGATGTGCTGCACTGGAACCTTGCAGCCGATGCCTTGTTCGGGTTCGGCGATGTTGGGGAGGCAGACAGGAATGTCTTTATCGGCATGTTCCTCCGCCCCGCCTCACGCAAGCTGTTCGGGACGGGCTGGGAAGCCGAAGCAAAACGCATGCTGGCCGAATTCCGGCCCGTTCATGACATCAACGCCGCCGATCCCCGCTTTGTGAAGCTGACGGGCCGGCTTCAGGCAGAGAGCGCTTTGTTCGCAAAATGGTGGCGCCAGCATGGCATCAAGGCCGGGGGCGCCGGGCGCAAGACGCTCTACCCGCCAGGCGGCGGCAGGACGAAATACGAATATGTCGCCCTTCAGGTCATCGAAAACCCGGCCCTCAAGACCATTATCTATTATGCCGTCTAGATCCGCTTCGTGGCCTCTTTCAGCCAGGCTTTCGCATCGTCCGGCAGTTTGCGGTTCAGCCGTTTCCAGACGAGCTTGTGATAGTCGTTGACGTATTTGCGCTCTTCCTTGGTCAGCAGCTTCACGTCGATCAGGTCACGCGCAAGCGGGGCGAAGGTCAGGCATTCAAAGCCGAGCATGTCGATCTCGCCGCCTTCGATGGGCGCTGGCGGCGTGATGTATTGCAAATTCTCGATACGGATGCCGTACTGCCCTTCCCGGTAATAGCCGGGCTCGTTCGAGACGATCATGCCCGGCATCAGCGGCACGGCGTTCCAGGCCTTGGCGATCCGGTGCGGGCCTTCATGCACGCCGAGATAAACGCCGACGCCATGGCCCGTGCCGTGCTGGTAATCGAGCCCGGCCTGCCACAGCGCATGACGCGCCAGCACATCCAGATGCGTGCCCGTCGTGCCCTCCGGGAAACGCACAATGGCCAGCGCGATATGACCTTTCAGCACGAGCGTATAGTGGCGGATCATGTCCGCCGTCGGCTCACCGATCGGCACGGTGCGGGTCACATCCGTCGTCCCGTCCGGATACTGACCACCGGAATCGATCAGGTAGAGCGAGCCGAGCTCCAGCGTCCGGTCGGAGGCTTCCGACACGCGGTAGTGCGGCAGCGCGCCATGCTCCACGGCGCCGGAGATGGACGGGAAAGACAGATCCTTCAGCGAGTCATATTCGTCGCGGAAATTCTCCAGCCGGATCGCCGCTTCGATCTCGGTCACCTTCCCGCTCTGCCCTTCGGTATCCAGCCAGTGCAGGAAGCGCGTCAGCGCCACCCCGTCGCGGATGTGCGCAGCGGTCGTGCCCTTGATCTCCGCTTCGTTCTTGCAGGCACGCGGCAGGGCCACAGGGTCGCGCTGGCGCACGATTGTCCCGCCGGCGGCTTCTACCGTGTCGAAGAACCAGGCCGAAGCAAGGTCCGGATCGAGACTGACGGTCTTGCCGGAAAGTTCGCTCAGCCCTTCGTCGATGTCAGACAAAGGACGGACGGTGACCGTATTGCCGAGATGCTTGCGCAGTTTCGGCGAGACCTTGGCCTCGTCGAGGAACAGGTCTGCGGTGCCGTCCTTGTGCAGGATGGCGCGGCCCAGCGGCAGCGGCGTACACATCACGTCCCCGCCCCGGATGTTGAATGCCCAGGCCAGCGAAGACGGCGAGGTCAGCACGGCCGCATCAATGCCGTCTTCTTCCAGTGCCTTGCCGATGTCTGCGCGTTTTTCGTCATGCGCAACGCCGGCATATTTCACGTGATAAGGCGCGACCTCCGCCATCGGCTGCGGCGGACGGTCCGTCCAGGCTGTGTCGATCGGGTTTTCGTCCACGGCGACCAGCATGGCGCCGGATTTCTTCGCCGCGGCCTGCAGCAGCGCCACATCATTGGGGCTCATCAGGCGCGGGTCATAGCCGACCGTCTTGCCACGCAAGTCCTGCTTCGCCAGCCAGCCGAACGCGCCCGGCTCCGGAATGGCTTCCCGGTCCCACAATTCCGGGGCCGTCTGGTCGGCCGCCTGAATGGTGTAGCGCCCATCGGCGAAGATCACGGCCTTGTCGGTGAAGACGAACGCAGACCCGAACGAGCCGGTAAAACCCGACACCCAGGCCAGACGCTCGTTCGCGTCCGGCAGGTACTCGTTCTGGTATTCGTCGTCGTGAGGCACGTAAAAGCCGTCGAGGCCCATGTTTTCAAGTGCCTTGCGGAGCAGCGGAAGGTGCGCGCGCCCGTCCTGGGGGCCGCCCTTGATATCGAAGGTTTGTCTCATGGCGGAGTCTTACCGCTGCGCCTGCCTTGAGGAAAGCGCATTTGAGCTATGCATTTCAGCATGCACTTTTAAAGACTTTGCCTCTTTTTTGTTTACCTCTGAGGCATATATGGCGGCCCTCCGATGTCATTGTTCCAGAAACTTTGAGTTCGGAAAAAGAACGCACAAATAAAAATTGCAAGAACAACGAAAGCAAAACTGATGAACACCGACCTGACGACTTCCACCCGCACCGACGCCGACGACATTCGCGCTCCGGAAGTCAAAGACATCACCCGCGCCATCATTGCCGGCGAAGCCGTGCAAATGCCGGTGAACCGTCCGCGTATCCTGGCCCGCCGCATGGCCCGCTGGTCGCGCCGCGCCACCCACGCCTGATCACCCTGATCTCTTCAGAGATCTTTAGGGCCGCGCCCTCACCTCCTGAGCCGGCCCATCCCTGAGTGTAGCGTACCCTTCTCCCGCCCATCCTTTCCGGGATGCGGCGGGAGATTTTTATTTGCGCGCAGGGTTCAGGTTCGGCTTCAGTCCCGCTGGCGCATGACCAGCGTCGACCAGCCATCCTTTCGGATACGGCGCTCGAACAGGATGCCATGGCCTTCAAAGGCCTGGCGCACCTGGCCCGCCTGATGGTGCAGCAGACCTGACAGGATAACTGTGCCGCCGGGCGCCGTGAGACGCGCGATCTCCGGTGCGAGGCCGATCAGCGGCTTCATCAGGATGTTGGCGAACACGGTGTCATAGGGCGCCGCCGCGCGGATACGCGGATGGTTCGCGCCCGTCACATGCATGGCGGTAAAGCCCGTCACATTGTTCTTTTTCGCGTTCTCGTTCGCCACGGGCACGCTGTCGAAGTCGATATCGGTGCCGAGCGCCATGCTCGCCCCGGCCTTCAGGGCTGCGATCGCCAGCACGCCCGACCCCGTGCCGAGGTCCAGCACCTTGCCGATGGCACGGCGGCGGCGCACCCCGTCCAGCGCCAGCAGGCAGCCAAGCGTCGTGCCGTGATGGCCCGTGCCAAAGGCCGGGCCCGCCTCGATCAAGACGGCGATCTTGCCCGGTGCATGCCGGGCGATGGCATGACTGCCGGCGACGAAGAACGGACCCGCAGAGACCGGCGGCAGGCCTTCAAGTGACATCGTCACCCAGTCGCGCTCGATCACTTCTTCCACCCGCGCATTCAGCTCCGGGCTGGTCTCCGCGATGATGGCGACGCAGGCGTCCGCGTCGTCCTGCGTCTCCGCGAAGGCGTCGAGGCGCCAGACGCCCCGCCCGTCTTCCTTGCAGTCCACTGCGCCTGCAGGCGACGGGTCTGCCCATGCCAGGGCATCCCATGCTGCTTCCACCGGCGCCCGCGCGCCTCTTGCCGATATCTGGTACATCAGCGGCGCTTAGCAGGGCCTGCGCCCGGGCTCAATAACGCATGTTTTTTGCCGCTGCCCTTGGAATCCCGCCGAACCCGACATATATTGTTATTCGATAAGAAGGAGACCCCGGGCCATGAGCCTCACGACCGACGACATGATCCTGATCGAGCAACGCGTTGCCAATGAGCGCAAGAGCGCTGGCGCGGCTTACCTGCTCTGGTTTTTCCTCGGATTCCTGTCGGCCCATCGCTTCTATCTGGGCAAGCCGATCAGCGCGATCCTGCAGATCCTGTCCTATTTCATTCTCATCGGTTTCGTCTGGTGGGTCCTGGATTTCTTCCTGATCCCGTCGATCATCGAAGACGATCTCGACAACAAGCGCGCCCGCATGGCCGGATACCTGCGCCGCCACGGACATTACGCCTACTAGGTGAAACCGTTGCACCTGCATCAGAAACGCCCGTAGCGGCGCGGATATTTTGCCTGTAACGTCCCAAGACTGAATGAGTGTTGGGAGGCACGCATGTACCAGGTTTCGCTGACGGAATCCTATTTTCCGGCTCACGGAGGCCCCGAACCGGCCCCACGTACAATCGGGGACATGCTGCGCGCCTCGACCGCCCGCAAGCCTGACCAGCCCGCCCTGAAAGCGCTGGACTATGACGGCAGCATCGTTCGCAGCTGGTCCTATTCCGAACTCCTGTTCGATGTGGAACGCCTCGCCCGGGCCCTCGCCAACCGCCATGAGGAAGGCGCCCGCGTCGCGGTCTACGCCAACAATGTGCCCGAATGGGTGCTGCTGGAACTGGCCTGCGGCCTCGCCGGCGTCATCCTCGTCACGGTGAACCCGGCCTATCAGAAGCGCGAACTGAAATACGTGCTCGAACAGTCCCGGTCCGAAGCAATCTATTATGTCGCCGATTTCCGGGGCAATCCGATGCAGCAGATCGCAGATGAAGTCTGCAACGAAATCCCGGCCATCCGCCACCGCATCCTGCTGACCGACCGCGCGGCCCTGTTCGACGGCGAAGACAAAGGCGAATTGCGCAATCCCGGCCCGCGCGACCCGACACAGATCCAGTACACGTCCGGCACGACCGGCTTTCCCAAGGGGGCCCTGCTCCACCACAACGGCCTCGTCACGAATGGGATCGAGGCCATGAAGCGCGCCGGTGTGAACCAGGGCGATGTCTTCGTGCACCATATGCCTCTCTTCCATACGACCGGCTGCGCCATTCTCGCACTGGGCGGCCTCGGTGTTGGCGCGACCATGCTGCTGGCACCGGTTTTCGATCCGGCCATGGTCGTGAAGGTCATGGAGCGCGAGCGGACCCGGTTCATTCTCGGCGTGCCGACCATGCTGGTCGCCCTGATCGAGGAAGTGGAGACATCCGGACGCGACGTTTCCTCCACCCGGCGGATCATGTCCGGCGGGTCGATGGTGCCACCGGAACTGTGCCGCAAGGCCCGTAAAGTGCTCGGTGCCCCGATCCAGATCATCTATGGCCAGACCGAAACCTCCCCTGCCCTGACACAGGCCTGGTATGAAGACAGCGAAGAAGATCTGACCCAAACCATCGGCCAGCCTGTGCCGTATACGGAAATCTCGATCCGCGACCCGGCCACCAGCGAGGTGATGCCCATCGGCGAACAGGGCGAGATCTGCGCCCGCGCCTATTCCGTCATGCTCGGCTACAATGACAATCCGGACGCAACCGCTGCCACCATCGACACCGACAACTGGCTGCACACCGGCGACCTCGGCCGCATGGATGAACGCGGCTATGTAAAGATCACCGGCCGGGTGAAAGAGATGATCATCCGCGGCGGCGAAAATCTGTTCCCGGCAGAGATCGAGAATGCCCTGCTGGAACACGAAGCGATTTCCGAAATCGCCATTGTCGGCATTCCGGACGAGAAATGGGGCGAACAGGTCGCCTGCTTCATGCGCGGCAATTCAAAGCCGCGCCCGGACGATGCGGAACTCAAACGCTTCATCCGCGAGCGCCTGTCACCGCAGAAGACACCCGCCTACTGGATCTGGGTCGACGGCTGGCCCCTCACCGGCTCCGGCAAGATCCAGCGCTTCAAACTCGCCGAAGCCTTCGAAGAAGGCGCCTACACCGATCAGGTGGAGTAGGCGGACGCCATCATTTCAACAGGTTCAACACCTGAACGGTGATGGGATCCGCTGTGGCCCCCAAATTGGATGTCATGATCACCTGGCCGGAGCCATCTTCAGAATAGAATATCCGTGCGGCCAGAACGGGATAAAGTGTGCCGCCTATGGGCACGTCACGCAATTCGGCGGCAGATTTCCGGGTGAGAGTCTGATCATCATAGAATGCGACTTTTCCATTCAGGCTCGGCACGTTCGCCGAATTACCGATGACCACGGCCCACTCCCCTGTCTCGCTGGAGTGATCCGCCCAGGCCGCGAAGATACCGTCCTGAATTGTCTTATCGAGCAGCAAATCCTCACTGTCATTGCCTGAGACTGTGAATAGCTTGCCGGTCGCGGTCAGCATCCGCTGCCCGTCTTCGCTGAACCAGATATTTCCACCCAGCTCATCCTTGTCGACACCGATCGTTTCTGACCGGATCGATTGAACGGGCAGAGTCGTCGCGTCCCATTTCCGGAGAATGGCGGGCGTTTGCCTCGTCGTGACACCATAAATCCAGTTTTCCAGCGGATGCATGCGCAGCAGCGTGCCGAGAGAGACGCTATAATTGAGACTGACCTGGTCTGATCCGAAGTCAACCGTGACGAGAGGACCAGTGTTGCCGCGCTCCGTATTCATGTGAGCGCGCCCGTTCCGGTCCAGAACGATATCGCCCCAGTCCCAGGCAGTCGGCGCGCTGTCGACGACTTTGGCTGTCTGGAGGTCGACAAGATTTAGAAGACCCGAGAGAGAGAGGGCCGCCTGCAGACCGTCAGGACCAATCCCGATCCGGTATGCCTGCCGCTCTAGTGGAACGATTTCCTCCTTGAAGGTCAGAAGATTGACGAGATGGATCGAAGACTCCCCGTCCACAATATAGGCGAGCGTCGAAAGTGGTTTCGAGTACTCTGCATCAAGAATGTCCCCTGGCAACCTGTAGAATACGGCATCTTTTCCGGGAGAGACTAGGACCCCGATCTGCCGAACGACCTTATGGACGCCATCACTCACCGTCAGCTCCAGCGTGTACTCGCCTTCCATGGCAGGCGTCATGCGGACGACCGCTGTGTCTGCGTTTTCCAGAGTCGCCCATCCAGGGGAAGGTTCGGCTGCAACGCGCCAACTATAGGTCAGAGGCAGCCCCTCTGGGTCCAAGGTATCGCTCGCGTCGACGGTAACAGCCTTCCCGGCATATGTTGCGGAATATTTCTGCACGGACACTTCCGGTGGCAGGTTCGCACCCGCCGGATATTCAAGCGCCGTCACCAGTATGTAGTGATCCACATTCATTGTCAGATGATCTGTTGCCAGAATGCGGAGCGAAAGATCCGTCTGACTCGCAATAATGTCTCGCACAACCAACTGGTTGCCGCTTGACCCATGCTCCAACGGCATCTCGATCGTATGGATCAGCTCAAAGTTCCTGGAGTCATACACCAGAATCTTACTCTGATACGCGTCATTCGGGGGGCCCAGCACATACCAGTATTTTGTAATCGGGCTATACGTCGCACTCTGCACGGCACCCAGATTGTAGATCTTTCCGATCGTGGTCATATCCGTTGCCGGATCATCGGAAAGCCGTACGACCCGCCCGCAATTGGTCAGCATCGCGCTTCCGTCGCCGCTTATCCAACCGGTTCCGCAAGTACCGCTTGCGTCGGCCGCCTCACGATAGTCGGAAAACACCCCATCCGAGATCGTGTACCGGCCAAGCACATCCGGAGACACATTCGCCATGAAATACAATTTGTCACCGGAGGGAGGCATGTACCCCCTCGAGTCCGGATACCGGCCCGGAGTTGTTATGCTCTCGCCATTTTCCATGTTTACCGACACCAGATCGGTACTGCCATCCCGCTGGTCTGTTATGTAGGCGATCCCCTCGTCGGACACGACGAGGTTAACGGGAGAGGCGCCCACAGGCCATGTGGCGACGACCTCGGCTTTGTCGAGATCAACAAAGGTCACGGCGTGATAAGATCCCAGCGCAGCGAGGTGTCCGTTCGGTGATACGGCCACGCCTATCACACCGTCGCCCGGAACAGAGACCAGTTTCGGTTCTCTCACCCCTTCATCGAAGATTGCTATTTGGCGCTGCAGTCTGACCACCAACCGGCCGCCACCAGGTTGCACCCCCATCGCCCCGAACCCGACGGGCAGCTTACGGACAGAAAATTTGCTGGCAAAGATCACAGGAATATCGACGGTGACCGTATCGTACCCGTCCGATACGGTCAGGGAGAAGCCGTACGCCCCTTCCACGTCGAAAGAGGTCGTTTGGATGACGCCGTCATATGTCGTGCCAACCATCACACCCGCCGGAGCCGTCTCCAGGGTCCACGTATATGTCAGCGGCTGGCCGTTGATATCCGTCGTTTCCACCGCAGTCAGTTCGATGTCTTCTCCAAGCGCAGGCATAGAAAGTGAGACAGCTGCCTTCGGCTCGGGCGCATCGTTTTCAAGGCTGACCACAATCGTGTCATGTCCCGATGCGCCTGCGGGGTCCGTGACGGTCAGCTCTATTTCATAAGTCCCGGGCGCCCGTGCCTGCAGCTTTGGCCGCACATCTGTCGCATCATTGAATTGCGCGCCTGCGCCCTCAGGTTCCGATACGATGACCCATTCAAAACTCAATGCATCGCTGTCCGGATCCCAACTCTGGCTGCCGTCCAGCGGCGTGCCGTCAGCTTCAATATGGGCGGAAAAACTTTCACCGGCGGCAGATACAGGGGCCTGGTTCGGCGAAGATGCTGGCGCAGATGTTCCGGATCCTGAACCGCCACCCCCACCACACGCGGCAACCCACATCAATGCCGCTATCGCCGCAGCAAGCCTCTGCTTCGCCATTTCACCCCTCCGTTGGAAGCAGCAGACTTCAACACTGAAGCCCCAAACAGCAACCCCTAATTGCTGGAAACTCCGAACAAACTTCCAGAACTCCCCCATTAGGTGAACAGGTAAACCGCAGGGCCCCCGCTCAGGGGTAATGCCGTCTTCAACTCGACACTGAGTAAATCCGGTCGAAATGGGCCCAGAGCGCCCGGCGGGTGGAGTTGAAGGCTTCGATGACGAGGGCGTCGCTGGCGGCGACGGCGTCGGGGGCGGCTTCTTCGGTGAAGATGTGGGAGGTCGGCACCGCCCAGGACGGATCGTCCAGCGTGCCCGCGCACAGGATGACGAGATCCGGCGCGGCGTCCGGCAGGTGCCACATCCGCGTGCCGCATTCCGTACACCGCTCGATCGGGATCGTGTGCCCGCTTCCGCCGGTGCGCCGGAATGTGTCGAATGTCCCGGACGTCACGGCCAGCGCAGGTTTCGGAACATGCAGATAGACGCCGAAGGTCGCGCCTGACAGGCGTTTGCAATCATCGCAATGGCAGGCGTTCACCGCCTTCGGGCGCGCGGTGATCTCATACCGGACGGCGCCGCAATGGCAGCCGCCATGGAGCGGGACGGACGGAACGGGCGGGCGGGCAATATCGGCGCGGATCATGCCGGCGATCCTATCCGGCAATTCTACCTGAACAACTCTTCTGTCTCTTCATTTTCGCTCGGGGCTTCCCCCCCTCTCCGGAACGCCCTGCGTCAGACGGGGCGCCCAGAAAGAATGCAGACGCGATCACATAGCGATCAGACATCGCGCCAAAACGCCCCGAAATCGCTCAAAACTTGCACGCTTCTCGCTCAAACCAGCCTATATATTAGGCATAATTGATCACACGGGTGACCCGCGCCCTTAAATAACTTGGCGGTCCGGCGCACTCGGACCCTGTTTTTCCCAAACCAATAGACGCGAGTGGAGGGCAAGTTCACACGCGTGAACTGAATGAGGGAGCTGACATTGGGACACAATTCAACTGCGGCGCGCTTCGGCGTGCTCTCGCTGCTGTGCGCGGTATTTTCTGCGCCAGCCTTTGCAGACATGGGCACCAGCGCGGGGGACACCGCCTGGATCCTCACCGCCACCGCGCTCGTCCTGTTCATGACCCTGCCCGGCCTCGCCCTGTTCTATGGCGGCCTGGTTCAGGCCAAGAACCTGCTCTCGGTGCTGATGCAGTGCATGGCGATCGCCGCGCTGATGAGCATCGTCTGGCTGGTTTGCGGATATTCCCTCGCCTTCGGGCCGGGCGATGGCGGCATCATCGGCGGCTTTGCGAAATCCTTCGCCGCAGGGGTCACCGCGGCGCCGCTGGACGGCCAGTCCATTCCCGAACCGCTCTTCATGATGTTCCAGATGACCTTTGCGATCATCACCCCGGCACTGATCGTGGGGGCCTTTGTGGAGCGGGTGAATTTCGGGGCGATGCTGGTCTTCTGCGCGCTGTGGCTGCTGCTGTGCTACGCGCCGGCCGCGCACTGGGTGTGGGGCGGCGGCTGGCTGGCCGGCATGGGCGTCATCGACTTTGCGGGCGGCATCGTCGTGCACACCACGGCCGGCGTGTCCGCTCTCGTCTTTGCCCTGATCATCGGCAAGCGGGCGCACTTCCCCAAGGACATGCATCCGCCGCACAGCCCCGGCTTCGTCATGCTGGGCGCGGCCATGCTGTGGGTCGGCTGGTTCGGCTTCAATGCCGGCTCGGCCCTCGGCGCCAATGGGGACGCCGCCCGCGCCATGCTGGTGACGCACACCTCGGCCGCCACCGCGTCCCTCGTCTGGATGGGCATCGAATGGGTCAGCTTCCGCAAGCCCACGCTGGTCGGTATCGCGACCGGCATGGTGGCCGGCCTTGCCACGATCACGCCTGCGGCCGGCTCTGTCGGCCCGGCCGGAGCGATCGTCATCGGGGCGGCCAGCGCGCTGGTCTGTTATGGCGCGGTGGTGCTGATCCGGCAGAAACTGCAGATCGACGACAGTCTCGACGTGTTCGCCGTGCATGGCGTCGGCGGCATTCTCGGCAGTCTCTCCCTGCCCTTCCTGGCCGCGTTCGGCCCGCTGGCGCCGGGCCTGTCAAAGCCGGTCTTCACCCAGTTCGGGATCCAGCTGCTGGGCGTCGCGGTGGTCGCGCTCCTGTCGGCAGTGGTCACCGCAGGCCTGCTCTACGCCATCCGCACCGTGATCCCGCTGCGTGTTTCACCGGAGGATGAAGAGGCCGGGCTCGATTCCGCCACGCATGGCGAAACCGCTTATCACCAATAGGCGGCGCGGCCCGGTAACTTGACAGGGCGGTCGGGGCACAGCACGCCTGAACCATGCCAGAGACTGCCCTGCCCCCTTTCGAAACCGCCCCCGGCCTTGCCGGCCTGAAAGGCATCCGCCACGGATTCTTCGGGCGGGCCGGCGGAGTCTCCACCGGGCTCTATGCCAGCCTCAATGCCGGGCCGGGCTCGGGCGACGACCCGGCCGCGGTGGCGCAGAACCGGGACATCATCCGCCAGGCCATGGGCGCGGACGTCCTGCTGTCCTGCCACCAGATCCATTCGGCGCAGGTGGTCCACGTCACGGACGCCTGGGACACAGACCGCCCGCAGGCCGACGCCATGGTCACCACGCTGCCGGGCTTTGGCCTCTGCATCCTGACGGCGGACTGTACGCCGGTCCTCTTCGCGGACGCCGAAGCGGGCGTGATCGGGGCGGCGCATGCCGGCTGGAAAGGCGCCCTTGGCGGCGTGCTGGAGGCAACGGTCGCCTCTATGACCGAGCTCGGCGCCCGGCCGGGCCGCATCCACGCGGCCATCGGGCCGACGATCGGCCAGGCCAGCTATGAGGTCGGCCCGGAATTCCGCGACACCTTCCTGGAGGCCTCCCCCGCCAGCGAGCACCTGTTCGGTCCCGGCCAGGGAGACCGCTATCATTTCGACCTGCCCGGCTATTGCAGCGCCAGTCTCGTCGCCATGGACATCGGCCACATCGTCAATCTCGACCTCGACACCTGCGCCCTGGAAGACGCCTATTTCTCCAACCGGCGCCGCAATCATCGCGGCGAGCCGGACTATGGCCGAAATGCCTCAGTCATTATGCTTGCACCGTAAAAAGTGGCCTTGGGTGCCAGAGTCCGGTTGCGACTCGCCGCTCACTGTTACAAAAGCATCGCCATCCGGGGCAGCACAGGGTCACAGCCAACATGAAACTTCTCGCTTGCAACGCGAACCGCCCGTTGGCCGAGGCCATTGCCGACTATCTGGACATGAGACTGACCCGCTCGGAGGTGAAATCCTTCGCAGACGAGGAAATCTTCGTCCGCATCGATGAGAACGTCCGCGGCGAGGACGTCTTCGTCATTCAGTCGACCTCTCACCCGGCCAATGACAATCTGATGCAGCTGCTGATCATGATGGATGCGCTGAAGCGCGCCTCGGCCCGGCGCATCACGGCGGTGATCCCCTATTTCGGCTATGCCCGGCAGGACCGGAAGACCGACGGGCGCACGCCGATCTCGGCCAAGCTGGTTGCCAATCTGATCTCCTCGGCCGGCGCCGACCGCGTCCTGACCGTCGACCTGCACGCCGGCCAGATCCAGGGCTTCTTCGACATCCCGACCGATAACCTCTTCGGCAGCCCGGTGATGATCGACGATATCAAGGAACGCTACGGCAAGGACAAGATCGTGGTCGTCTCGCCGGACGTCGGCGGCGTGGTGCGCGCGCGGTCCCTCGCCAAGCGGCTCGACGATGCAGATCTCGCCATCGTCGACAAGCGCCGCCCCGAAGCCGGCAAGTCAGAAGTGATGAACATCATCGGTGATGTGAGCGGCAAGCGCTGCATCATGCTGGACGACATGTGCGACTCGGGCGGCACGTTGGCAAATGCTGCTGCAGCCCTGAAGGAAGCCGGTGCGAAATCGGTCTCGGCCTATGTCAGCCACGGCGTCCTGTCCGGCAAGGCCGTCGACCGGATCGAAAAATCGGTGCTCGACGAACTGGTGATGACCGACACGATCGCCCCGTCGGACGAAGCGAAGAAATCCAAATCCATCCGCATCCTGCCGATCGCGCCGCTGCTGGGCGAAGCCATCCGCCGCATCGCGAACGAGGAAAGCGTCTCGAAACTCTTCGACCGCTAAGACCCGGCCATCCGGAACGAAAAAGCCCGCAGCATTGCTGCGGGCTTTTTGTTTGGGGGATGAGGATCAGTCTTCGCGACCGCCCTCAGGGGTTGGCGGCAGGAAGTTTCAGATCGTCTGCCAGAACGAGGCCCTCCTCCGCCTGCGGATCGACAGCAACACCGCCGCGCAGGACTTCAAGATGCAGGTGCGGGCCGGTGGCCTGTCCGGACTCGCCAAGCGTGCCGATGACATCGCCCGGCTTTACCGTGTCCCCTGCCTTCACCTTCATGGATTTCAGCTGGGCAAAGCGCAGCACGGTGTCGCCGCCGGCCTGCATCTCCACAAGGTTTCCATAGGCGTCTTTTTTGGTTGCCGATGTGATCACGCCGGCCGATGGCGCATAGACGGCTACGCCCGATGCATCGGCGAGGTCGACGCCATTATGCGTTTTCATTTCGCCCGTGATCGGATGTTTACGCGGGCCGAACGCGCTCGTCAGGCGGGCCTTGTCCAGCACGGCATGGCTGTAGGTGATGGCTGCGCCGGGCGCAGCGGCAGCGCCCTTTATCAGCATGCCCTGCGCAATCGCCATCGGGGCGGCGCAGGCAAGCGCAAGTGCCATGACAAGGCCAAGACGGCGCGGACGGGTTTTTTCTGTCAGCAATTGGTTGAGACGCATCTTCAGGGTTCCTTTCTTCCGGAGGATGAATGCCGCCACAGGCAGCACCGCCTCATCGCGCGACACGCGCGCAGCAGACGTCAGGGTCCGGGCATAGGCGATCCGGTCGCCCGTCAATTCGACCGTGTCTTCATCGACAACCGCTTCGCGCCAGAAATCGAGCTGGCCGCGAATCCACCAGGCAAAGGGGGAGAACCAGAAGATGTCCGCCACGATCCGCTCAAGCGGCCGTGCAATCAGGTCGCCCCGTTTCAGGTGAACCAGTTCGTGCACGATGACCTCGCTCGCCCCTGCCCCATTGATCAGGGCAGCCGGGACGTAGACGGATCGTTTCAGGATGCCTGCAAGGAACGGCGCCCCGCGCGGGATGACCTGCACATGCGGCGTGCGGGCGAGGCCGACGGCTTCCGCCCAATGGCCAATCGGGCGGCGGGTGCGCATGGCGCGCGCCTTCAGCCGCTGCAAGCGCACCTGGCTGATCGCCCACAGCAGAAAGCGGACGGCCCAGCCCGCCGCGATGACGGCCAGGATCAGCGTGCCAATGTCCGGCATTCTAAGCCCGGCGGCCGGTGCGGCGGCGCCAGTGCCTTGCGGCGGTACGGCCATAACCGGCTCCAGCAGTGGCAGCTCGGCCAGCGGCGCGGCGATGTCGGCAGAAAATCCCGGCACGACCAGCGAGGCGGCAAACGGCGCGGCGAGCGCAAGCCCTGCCCCGCGCCAGATGGCCTGCGCCACTTTCGGCGGCGGCTGTTTCCGGCAGATCAGGCTGGCACCGGCCCAGACGGCCGCGCTCCAGCCCAGCGCGAGCAGGACAAGACCCAGCGGGCTCATGACTTGCCCCCTTTCGTCTCATCCTCGGCGGCGTTGATGATGGCGTCCAGTTCGTCCAGTTCGGCATCGGACAGATGCGGGCTTTCGGCAAACAGGGCGGCCGGGATCGGCCCGTCCATGTCGAGCACTTGCCGGGCCAGATGGCGGACAAGCCCGCCCAGCGTGGCGGTGCGGTCCAGCACGGCGGAGAAGACGGCCATGCCATGCATGTCCTGGCGTTCCACCCACCCCTTCTCTTCCATCCGGGCGATCACGGTGCGCGTGGTGGACGGCTTCCACCCCTGCCCCGGACCGACGGCCTGATGCACTTCGCGCGCGCTCTGCGGCCCGGCGGACCAGAGGTGCTTCAACACGATGAGTTCGGAGGAATTGGGCTGGGACATGGCTTCACCTGTGCCGGGGTCACTATCAAGGTCACCAACTCACTACACTTGTAGCGCATTCGCGTCAAGTGACATGCGCGCAAAAGCAAACGGCCCGCGGGAAACGGGCCGTGTTGAGGGTGTATAGACGGTCTATAGAGGGTGTTGTTGAGGGTCCCGGAGGGACTTTTATTCCACCGTCCAGCCGCGCGGTGTGCGCCGGGCTTCCAGCGTCACAGTCTCCTCGCCGGCGTCTTCCGCCTGGCGACGTGTGCGGCGGGCCCCGGCAAAGCGCATGACCAGAGCCGCCGCGCCCAGAAGCACGCCCGCAATCGCTGTCATCACGGCGACGATGCCAGCTGTCAGGACCAGCATCATCCCGATCATCACCTGAAGAAACAGGGCAAGTCCGGCCCGGAGGGCAGCGGCGAAATCAAATCCGGCGGGATGGGGAGCGGTCTGTGTCATGGCAATTCCTTATGCCCTTTCAACATGGCGGCATCATGGCCGCCCGTCAACGAGACGCAGGCGGTACCTCACAAAAAGCTTCAGCCTGCTCAATATTCCTGCCGGATCAGCAGGCCCCGCTCGGTCCGGATCTGCGCATAGGCGGCGGTGATCGCTGCAGCCTTGGCATGGGCGGCATCCTCGAATTCCCGCGGCGCGCCCATCTGGATCACCCGGTCGGGGTGGTGATCCGCCATCAGGCGCCGATAGGCCGCGCGGATGACATCGAACTCGGCGTCGTGGGCCACACCCAGAACGTGATAGGGATCGTTCCGGTCCGGCCCCATATGGGCGGCCTTGATCCGGCGGAACGTCGCTTCGCTGAAGCCGAAGGCCTCCGACACATTCTGCAGATAGGTCAGCTCGTCCTGTGTAATGACGCCGTCCGCGCCCGCGATCTGGAACAGGCCGTCCATCACGCCTTCCAGCAGGCAGGGCCGGTCATGGTAGCGCCGGCCGATCCGGCGGGCATAGCCCTCATAGCCCCGCACCGTCTGGCGGGCGAGATTGAACACCCGGCGTACATTGTCGGCCTCTTCCGGCGGGGCACGGAAGACGCGGGAGAACACCATGATTTCCTTGTCGGAAACGGTGCCGTCCGCCTTGGCGAGCTTGGCGCCGAGGCCAACAACCGCTGCAGTAAAGCCCACATCGTTCGGGTCCGGCGCGCACGGAACCTCCCCCGGGTCGCGGGCTTCGTCCTCATGCGTGATGTCGGGATCAAAAAGGCGTCTGCCGCCTTCAAGAAGTCGCGTCCACAGGCTCATCGTTGCCGCCTTATAGCAGAATTTTCAAATCTTGGGAGGCCGGGTTGCTGACAGTTGCGTGAAGCACGCTTAATGCATTTCTACTCGCCGGGGCCGGGCCGGGCGGCGACCGCTGCTTTAAGCTCCGCCATTTCCTGTTGCAATTGCTTCAGAACAGCCAGGACTTCGTGTCGCGCATCATCGGCCTCGCCGCGCTCTTCCTCGAACTCCTCCTCCAGGTCCTCAAGCCCTTCTTCGAGCACCGCTTTCTGCTCGGCTGCCAGCGAATCCACGACCAGGGCGATGAACAGGTTGAGGATGGCGAAACTGGCCACGAAGATGAAGATCAGGAAGAACAGCCACGCCATCGGGTGGCCGTCATCGATCACCTTCTGCATGACTTCAAACCGCCAGCCATCCATGGTCATTACCTGGAACAGGGACAGGGCCGAGCTTGGCAGGTCCCCGAACAATTGGCGGACTTCCTCGGTCTCGGTATTGCCGAACATGTTGGTGGCCATCACCGCAGCGACATAGGTCACCAGCGCCAGCACGGCGACAATCGCCCCCATGCCCGGCAGGGCCTTGAGCAAGGCTTCGGTAATCCGGCGCATCACCGGCACGACATGCAGCAGGCGCAGCACTCGCAACACGCGCAGGGCCCGCAGGACGCTGAACGCGCCCCCGCCCGGGATCAGCGAAATACCGACGACGATGAAGTCGAACCAGTTCCAGCCCACCCGGAAGAACTGGAGCCGGTAGACCACCAGCTTCAGCAGGATCTCCACCGCGAAGACATAGGTGATCCCATGGTCCATGACCTCCAGCGTCAGGACCAGTTCCGCCGGCAGGGAATGCCGGTAGGTCAGGATGCCCAGGATCACGGCGTTGAAGATGATGAGGCCGGTGATGAAACTGCGGAACCATGGCCGCTCGATCGAGCGTTCCAACGCAAAATTCGCCGTCGTCTGGTCGAGTGTCGCTCGTTTCATGCCGGTCCCCTGACACTGCGGCCACAGGGGCCCCTGCCTGCTTTTGCCGCCAAAGTCCGGGCCTGCCAAGCCGCAGGCCCGAGGTCATTTCATGGCAGACCGATGGCCTTAACCGGCAGACGTGGTCGTGTCGGAAACGATCTTCCACGTACCGCCCATCTTGCGCAGGACCAGCGTGTAGAGCCCCCACGGCGTCCCTTCGCGTCCTGTCAGCTTCCACCGTCCGTGCGCGACGGCGGCATCCGGACCCAGCAGCACGATCTCGTAATCGTCGGTCACCAGCGTGCCCATCGTCTCCGGACCGCCATAAGTATTGTGGTAGCGGGCATTGGTCTCGTCCCAGCCGCGCGTGACCTTGCCGCCGGACGCAAAGCGCAGCTCAGGCGACTTCCAGTAGCCGTCCATGAAGCCATCAATGTCGCCCCGGTTCCAGGCCGCATCCTGCGCTTCAAGCATGGCCGTGATCGCAGCGGTCTCCGCCTCGCTCTGGGCGTTGATGGCAGCGATCGGCGCGGCGTCCTGCGTGGTACAAGCCACCAGCGGCAGGCAGGCGACGGCGGCGGCAGCGAAAAAGGATTTCATGGGACGGCTCCGGTCGGTTGCGGGTGTACCGAGCCTAGAGCGCGCCGCTTCGGGGGGCCAGCCCCTGCCCGTTCAGTCCTTGACGTCGCGGAGCATCAGGCCCGCCGCAACGAGCCAGAGTCCGTTCGACATAAGATCGATCCCCAGCAGCAGGCCGAGCAGCGTGGCTGCCGCTTCCGGCAGGTTCATCAGCACGAACACGGCCAGCAGGATCGAGATCGTCCCGCCGACCACCAGCCAGAGCCAGGGGCGGAACGGGCGCAAATTTGTCCCCGCCAGCACCAGGATCACGCCTTCCAGCATGAACAGGAACGCCAGGATCAGCGTCAGAGAGACGAGCCCGCCCAACTGATTCGCCAGCAGCATGACGCCCAGAAGGATCTGGAGGACGCCCATACCAAGGTCGAACCAGGACAAGCCGAATGGCGAGCGCAGCGTGAAAGCCACCTGCATCCCGCCCAGCAGGATAAACAGGAAGGCCACGATCTGCAGGACAAAGAATGAAGCGGCAACAGGATTCAGAAGGGCGAACAGGCCGCCTAGCAGCGACAGCACGCCCATCGCCACATAAAGCCGCCAGTGGCCGCCAAGACCTTTGGGACGTTGGTTTTCCATCAGGCGTCTCCTTGCTTTGCTGCACGGGCTTCCCGTGCCTGCCGCCACCATTCCAGAATGCTGAGCACGACGGCAACACCCCCGAGCCAGAACGTGATGATGAAGACCGTATAATAGCCCTGTTGTTCGATGATCTCACCCAGCCAGGGCCGGCCCAACGTCCCGATCAGCATCGTCAGGGACCCGAGCAAGGCATACTGGACCGCCGCAAAGCGCGGGTTCACGACAGATGTGAGATACGCCACGATCGCGACACTGGCGAAACCTCCGGCCAGGTTCTCCCCGGCAATCGCCATCATCAGGCGCGCCAGACGTGGCCCCGCATCCGCGCCATGTGCGTCTGGCGAAATGTCTGCGGCAACCGCAGCAAAGGCCCGCAACGGCTCTCCGAGGTGGGTAAAATCGAGGAAGGCATCGATGGCCACACCGCCCGCCGCAAGGTCTGCGAACAGGAGGTTGGTGACCGCGGCCAGCACAGCCCCTGCCACCAGGACAGGCATGCGGCCGACAATGCCCATGACGACGCCGCCAAGTGCGGCCCCGGCCATGATCATCAGGATGCCGAAGAATTTCGAGGCAATCGCGACATCCGCCGTGGAGTGATGCAGCGCGCCGAACCGGTCATCGAGATAGAATGGATAGGCAAAGGCGCCCCAGACCGCATCGGTAAACCGGTAGGTCAGCGCCAGCAGCAACACGAACAGCGCGCCCCAGCCGAGCCGGCCAATCAGGTCCATCAGCGGATCGAAAATGGCCCGGAACAGGACCCGGACCGCCCGGGTCAGGCGGCTGGTGCCCGGCGCATCGATCAGCACGGTGCCCGGCTCGCGCCCATGCCGCGCCAGAAGCGTGGCCGCGATCAAGGCCGGGAACAGAACCGTAAACGCCACGATGACCGGTCCCTGCTGGGTCACAAAGGCCCGTGCGCTTGGCGGCGGGTCCTGTGTCAGGGCGCCAAAGACAAACCAGATGATCATGCACAGAGCGATCAGCCAACCGGTTGCGATCCCCCAGGTGACAAGGTTTCGTTCCGATTCCGGCAGGTTCGACTGATAGCTGGGCCGGGCATGTGCCGGATCGTCGGAGCGCTCCGGCTCGGGCGCCACAAACGTCCCGGCCACGGCAAACAGCATCATCAGGGCAATCATGCCGTAGACCAGCGGCCAGCCGATATATCCGACAAGCAACAGGGCGACGAAGCCGGTCACGAAGCCAGACGCCCGGTAGCCAAGCTGGTAGATGGCGGACATCAAATCCTTGTCTTCGTCCGAACGCGCCACTTCGATCCGCCAGGCATCCAGCACGATGTCATGCGTTGCCGACAGGAGCGCCGCGCTCAGGGCGACCAGCGCAACCAGGCCGATTGCGTTGGACGGATCGCTGAACGCCAGAACGCCAAGCAGGATGGCAATCGGGACCTGGAAGGCCAGTAGCCACATCCGCCGCGGCCCCAGCCACCGGACAGGAAAGGACGCGTCCTGGAACGCCGGAGCCCAGAGATATTTGAAGGAATAGCCAAGCGTGATGATCGACAATGTGCCGATGGTGGACGGCTTGATACCCTCCTGGGTCAGCCAGGCATTCAGCGTCCCGAGCACGGCGCCGTAAGGCAATCCGGCCGCAAAGGAGAGCATCAGCATCGCCGCCATGCGGCGGTCTTTCAGGGCCCGGAGGGCGCGGACGGCCCGGGAGGGTTTCTTCGCCGGTAGCGCGGCTTCACCGCTCATGCGGCGCCGGCCTTGCCTGTTGCGCCGGTCCAGCGGATGGCCAGCGCCCGCAGGGCCTGCGGTTCAATCGGCTTGGCGACCACTTCATTGGCGCCGGCTGTGATTGCCTGACGCTCGATATCGGCATTCACTTCGGCAGACACGGCGATCACGGGCACATCCGCCCCTTCGGCGCGCAACCGGCGCATGGCTTCAAATCCATCCATCTCGGGCATGCGGAGATCCATCAGGACCAGGGCGGGATTCATGCTCTTCGCGGCCTCCAGCGCTTCAATACCTGTCGAGGCGACTGTGACGGTAAATCCGGCCGATTCCAAGGCACGCCGTGCAATCATCGCATTGACCGGATTGTCATCCGCGATCAGCACGCGCCCGGCGCCCGTCAGCTTTTCAGGTTCGTCCGCCGGCAGGCCGCCCGCTTTCACGACGAACACACGTTCGACCAGCGAGGAGGCCCGCAGCGGCCGCACAAGCCAGCCGACACAGCCCATCGCCTTGAAGCGGGCGATGGCGCCCCGGTCTTCCGGACGCAGAACGATCAGCGCAGGTGCCTTGCGGGCGAGCGCGCGGATGGTTTCTTCCGACTGCTCCGCCCCGATCAGCAGGACATCGACCTCCGGCGGGACGTGGCCAGACGACACATCAATGCGAACCGGCCGGGCCGATGCATCCATCAGGGCGGCGGTTGTCGACAGGCACGTTGCCGGCGGCAGACCGGCGAGCCCCACCACCGCATCCAGGACCGGCAGGTCATGCGTTGCCGGCAAGTCGGCCTTTTTCAGCGGCAGACGCACGGAGAAGCACGTGCCGAGGCCTGGCTCCCCCGTCACTTCGATGTGTCCGCCGAGCAGGTCTGTCAGGCGCTTCACAATGGCGAGGCCGAGGCCAACGCCGCCATCCTTGTAGGCATCCTGGCGGCTGGACTGACGGAACGCTTCGAAAAGCCGCTCGCGATCGGCAGGCGCAATGCCGGGGCCGGTATCGATGATCCGGTATTCCAGTCCATCCGGTTGAGCGCATATATCCAGCAGGACGGCGCCGGTTTCGGTGAATTTCAGGGCATTGCCGACCAGGTTGAACAGGATCTGCCGGATGCGCCCCGCATCGCCGGAATAAGACGGCATCGGCAGGTCAGATGCACGTGCCGCAATATCGAGCCCGGCGGCGTGGGCGCGCGGGCTGAGCAGTTCCACCACTTCGCGGCCAAGACGGACCGGACAGAAAGCCTCGGCCTCCAGTTCGATGGTCGAGGCATCAAGGCGCGCATAATCGAGCACATTGTTCAGGAGATCCAGCAGCCGGGAACCGCTGAGCCGGATGGCTTCGGCATATTCCCGTTGGGACGGCTCCAGCTCGGTTTCCAGCAACAGCGAAACCGTGCCGAGAATCCCGTTCAGCGGCGTGCGGATTTCATGGCTCGCCGCAGCGAGGAATGTCTCTTCCGGGCGCGGCTCGCCCGGCAGCAGGGGTGGCTTGGTCATGGAGGCATCCTGCAGCAGACGCTTTAGGAATTGTTTAAATCGGCCACACGTTTCGCGGCCGGTTTCCTAACGGGCCATGGCCTGCGCGTTGACCCCTTCCCCCTGCCCGGCCGGACGCTGGCGGTAAGAGAGGGCTTCGGCAATGTGAACGCGGCGTACACCATCTGATCCGTCGAGGTCTGCAATCGTTCGCGCGACTTTCAGCACGCGGGAATAGCCCCGCGCCGTCAGGTTCAGCCGTCCTGCGGCATCCGCCAGCAACGCGCCCCCCGGCGGGTCGGGCCGGGCGACTTTTTCCAGTTCCGGCAGCGGGGCGTCGGCGTTGACGGGCCGGCGCGTATCGTCCCCTGTCTCGCCGAACCGGTCGGCCTGGATATTCCGCGCTACCGCCACACGGGCGCGGGCTTTCGCAGTGCCTTCGGAAGGCGGCGGCAAGGCGAGGTCCACGGCGGTGACGGGCGGCGTGTCGAAGTAAAGATCAATCCGGTCGAGGAACGGGCCTGACAGGCGGGACTGGTATTGCTGTGCGCATCTGGGTCCGCGCGTACACGCAGCCGCCCCCGGGCCGCCCCCGCACCGGCACGGGTTCATCGCCGCGATCAGCTGAAACCGCGCGGGATACCGCACATGCCGGTTCGCCCTGGCCACCACAGCCTCCCCCGCCTCCAATGGCTGGCGCAGGCTATCGAGCACATTGGCTGGAAATTCCGGCAGCTCATCCAGAAACAGGACACCATGATGCGCCAGCGAGACCTCTCCCGGCTTCGCCTTGATCCCGCCGCCGACCAGCGCCGCCATCGAGGCCGAATGGTGCGGCGCCCGGAAAGGCCGCGTGCGCGACAGGCGTCCACGTTCCAGCAGGCCGGAGATCGACTGGATTTGCGAAACCTCCAGCAGCTCCCGCGCACTGAGTGGCGGCAACAGACCCGGCAGGCGCTGGGCCAGCATCGACTTGCCCGAACCGGGCGGACCGCAGAACAGCAGGTTGTGCCCGCCCGCCGCGGCGATCTCCAATACCCGCTTGGCGCCCTCCTGCCCTTTGACATCTTTGAGGTCAGGACCGGGCGGCGGCTCAGCCAGCAGGCCCGCCTTGGGCGCTCCGATGGCTTCACGTCCGGTAAAATGATTTATCAGGGCGATCAGGCTGCGCGCGGCAATCACGCTGCCCCCGGCCCAGGCGGCCTCGGCACCGCAGATTTCCGGGCAGATCAGCCGCAAATCCATCGACTCCGCCGCCATGGCAGCAGGCAGGACGCCAACCGTTTCCCCAAGGCCGCCATCGAGCGACAGTTCCCCTATGGCGGCATAACCGTCCAGCTGGTCGGCCGGGATCACCCCCATGATGGCCAGCATGGCGAGCGCGATGGCAAGGTCGTAATGGCTGCCCTCCTTGGGCAGGTCCGCAGGGGCAAGATTTACGATTACACGCTTCGGCGGCAAAGCGAGCCCAAGCGACGCAAAAGCGGCGCGCACACGCTCCCGGCTTTCGCCAACGGCCTTGTCCGGCAGGCCGACAATATGGAAATTCGGATTTCCGCCCGTGAGTTGTACCTGAACATCAACGGGCTGCGCATCCACGCCCTCAAATGCAAATGTGGTGACCCTGCAGACCATCGCCCGTTTCCCTTCCAGCGGGAAAATGGTTAACACGCAGACCCGAACAAATAAAGAACAAATTTGGTGTCAGGCCGGGGCGCGATCCTTCACGGCGTCCAGCGCGGCATCGAGCACGTCCAGCCCCGCCCCATCACGCGGCGCCCGTTCCGACAGGGTCCGCCGCCACAGGCGCGCGCCCGGCCGGCCATTGAAGAGACCCAGCATGTGACGGGTCATGCCATGCAGTCCGTCCCCTGCGTCCAGGCGTGCCGCCATATAGGGGCGATAAGCCTCCACCGCCTCGAACGGCGAAACGACCTCCCCCTGCCCGAAGAGGGTTGCATCGACCTCCCCCAGAATGGCGGGCGTCTGGTAAGCTGCCCGTCCAAGCATGACGCCATCGAAGCGCTTCAGATGCTCCGCACACGCCGCAATGTCAGGAATGCCGCCATTCAGAATGATGGTCAGGTCCGGCCGGGCCGTTTTCAGATCGGCGACCAGCTCATAATCGAGCGGGGGAATGTCCCGGTTCTCTTTCGGCGAAAGCCCTTTCAGCCAGGCCTTCCGGGCATGCACGGTGAAGACCTCGCACCCGGCCGCAGACACCTTGTCGATAAAGGTGAACAGGGTCTCGCGCGCCGGCAAATCGTCAATGGCGATCCGGCACTTCACGGTGACAGGAATGGACACCGCCGCCTTCATTGCGGCCACGCAGTCTGCCACGAGATCCGGCTGCGCCATCAGGCACGCGCCGAACGCGCCCGACTGCACCCGGTCGGACGGGCACCCGCAATTGAGGTTTACCTCGTTATAGCCGAAGCCTTCGGCGATGCGCGCCGCCTCGGCCAGCTTCTGCGGGTCGCTCCCGCCGAGCTGCAGGACAAGCAGGTGCTCGGCCTCACTGAAGCCAATCAAGCGTTGCCGGTTGCCATGGATCACGGCATCCGCCGTCACCATCTCCGTCCAGAGCAAGGCCCGTTTCGACAGGCACCGGTGAAATGCCCGGCAATGCCGATCGGTCCAGTCCATCATGGGGGCCACGGAGAAACGATAGTCGATCATGGGCGGTCTTGTGGCGAGCTGGCTGTCAAAGATCAAGCACCGCGGTCAGGGTCGGCCGCCCTCCCGGCGCAGGCGGTCTTCGGAATCGAAGGCCCGTTTCAGAGCTTCGCGGGCGGCACTGAATTCCGTTTCCTTCTCGGCGATCTTCGCGCGGCAGGCCTGAATGGCGAAGGTCTGGCGCTGCGCGTATCCGTGCTCATAGGACAGGATATGCGACTCGATCCCGCCCGCCTCGCCATTGAGTGAGGCCAGGTCCGCTTCGAGCCGCTGCAAGTCTGTCTTCAGCGCGGTGAGCTCCTGCTGCACGCTGAGCAGGTGCTGCTCGGCCCGCTGGCGTTTGAGGGCAACAAGCTTCTGAAGGGGCGGGCCTTTTTGCGCCATCCCCTACTCCATGTGCCTTTTCACACGTTCGACGAAATTGATCGCGGCAGCCACAGCGGCAAAGTGTTCGGGGCGGATTTCTTCGTCCACCTCGACAAGGCCGTACATCGACCGGGCAGCTGGCGGATCCCGATAGATCGGCACGTTGTTCGCTGTGGCAACCTCACGGATGCGCGCCGCGAGATGGTCGACACCCTTGGCCACGCAGACAGGTGCCTTGCTGGAGTCAGGGTCCCATTTCAGCGCGACGGCATAATGCTCCGGGTTGACCATGACCACAGTCGCATCCTTCACATTGGTCAGCATTTGGCCGCGCGATATTTTCTGTGCTTTCTGGCGGCGTTGCTGCTTAAGTTGGGGATCCCCCTCGGACTGTTTGAGTTCCTTTTTCATGTCCTCACGCGTCATCTTCAGTTGGTTGGCGTGAAGCCGGCGCTGCAGTGGCAGGTCAATTGCCGCGAGCACGAACTGGAACAAGAGGAACCAAAAGATAAGTTTGAGCACCTGCGCAAACGTGAATTCGGCGAACTGGCCCTGCTGAATGGCGCTGGAGGCGTAATAGTCCTGGGCGAGCTGCACGAGAAAGACGATGGCAATGGTCGCCGCAAATATCAGTTTTACCGTGTCTTTCAGGAAATCCAGCAAGCCTTTCGCGCCATACTTTTTCTTGATGTTTTCGAAGGGTGACAGTTTTTTTGGATCCGCCTGAATCTTCTTTGCTGAAAAAGAGATGGAGCGCTGGGCAATGAGCGCCAGCATGACAATCGCGCCAAGGATGAGAAGCACCGGGGCAAACTTGATGAGGGTCGTGGACAGCCAGCTGCGGGTCTCGCTCCCTCCCGAATCGAAGATGTCTTCCGAGAAGGAATCCGCGTGGTACAACATCGACGAAAAGTCCTGGAACACCGAATTGCCGATGGCCAACTGCAGGACGACTGCCGCCACCATGGTGCCGACGATCAATGCCAGAGTATTGGCTTCCTTCGACTGCGGAACATTGCCTTCCTCACGCGCCTGCTGGCGGCGCTGCTCGGTGGCCTCGAATTCCTTTTCGCCGCTGTCTGATTCCTGCTCGGCCATGATCTACCTCACTGCCAGACGACGATATCAGGTATGCGGCCTTCCCACACCACCAGCATGCCCATGATCGACAACGCCAGAAGGATAATACCGGCGCCGATCATCAGCGGCGCGCCGACAAATGCCACCATCAGCGAAGGCAGCGCCTTGTTGATGAAACCAAGGCAAATATTGTACAGCAGGTTCACTGCCACAAACGGCCAGGCCAGCATGATCGCAAGCCCGAAAGCCGACAGGAACGCCTGGACCAGCATATCCTGGTTCATTGCTTCCAGCGCCCCGATCGGCACATCCGTATAAAGACGCAGCAGGCTCGCAATCGCCTTGATATGAAAATCTGCTGACAGCAAAAGCGCCGCCCCTGCCATCGACAGCAAATTGGCCGTCATGGTCTGCTGTTCATGCTCCAGCGCAATCCCCAGGAGCTGTGACAATCCAATGGATTGTGAAATCACGGTGCCGGCAATGCTGAGCATCCAGATGGTGACCCGCATCACCACGCCAAGGGAGAAACCGATAGCCACCTCCGTTGCCAGCACGCCCGCATATGAAGCGAATGAATCGGCCGGCGGTGGCGCAATGAACCCGGATATCGAAAACATGGCGGAGAGCGCGAGCAGGATCATCACCCGCATCTGAAGCGGAACCGTCTGTTCGCCGATGCCCGGCATGAAGAAGACGATAAAGCTCAGCCGGGCGACAATCACCATGACCAGTGCGATCCAGGTGGATAATGCGTCCGGGACGGGCAAGCCCCCCAGCATCAGACAACGCCGATGATATAGGGCTTCGTCTTGGCGTTGATTTCCTCATAGGCCAACACGGCATTGCGAATGCCTTTGCTGACGAGCACGGTCTGCAGGAAGCGGCGCCGGCGCGAAGTTGTCGCGACAGATGCAATCACACCTTTGCGGGCCGCTTCATTCAGTTTTGTCTGGACCAGATTCGTCAGCTCACCAAACAGTTCCGGCGGCAACGCAATGTCGCTGTTACCGTTTTCATTTGTGATTTCGTACTGGGCAAATTTCTGCTCCCAATTGGTGGAAAGCTGGACCAGCGGGAGGCGGCCCTGCTCGTCCTGGAGGCGGTCGACAATCTGGAAGGCGAGCCGCTGGCGCACCATTTCGACAGACTTCTGGATGTTCGCGCCCGCCTGCTTGGCTTCGGCCAGGGTCTCGACGATGAGGAACAGATTGCGGATCGAGACGCGCTCTTCCAGCAGCAGACGGATAACAGACAGCAGCAGCTCCGGTGTAACCTTGCCGGGGATGTACTCGTCCAGGAACCGGCGATTGGAAGCGGCACGCTCAGGGTCGGACACCTTGGTCAGCGCGTCCAGCGTGTCGAGCATCACCATGCGGGTGAAGATCAATGAGAAGTTCGACTGGATCACTTCCAACATGTGCGTGGCAAGCACTTCGATCGGGTCGACAGCGGGGATTCCGGAGGCGGCCAGTTCCTGTTTCTTACCGGAGGAGAGCCACCGTGCAGCCGCCTTGTAGACCGGTTCCTTGACTTTCTCGCCATCGAGATGCGGCAGTTGGTCATCTTCGAGCAGCGCCAGAACGGAGCCCGGCCGCAAGAAGCCGGAATCGATCCTGACGCCCTGAATGCGGATGCGGTACTCGTTCTTTTTCAGGATCGGATTGTCCGTCATCCGGATCGGCGGAAGGACAAAGCCGTATTCCTCGGCAATGTACCGCCTGATCTTCTGGATCCTGCTTTCAAATCCGTTGTCGCCCAGGAGGACAAGGTTCACGAGATCCGGCGCGACTTCGAGGTGGATCTCATCGGAGTGAATGGAGTCGCCAAACTTGATCGGCTCAGGAACGTTCTCCTCCAGCGCCAGTTCCTTGTCGGCTTCCACTTTCTGGTGCTTCTGGTGAATGAACCAGGCAGCCGTCGCGAAGCCGATTGCAGCCAGCATGAATGGAATGAAGGGCAGCCCCGGGAACAGCGCAAACACGCCAAGAATGCCGGAAACGATGAAAAGCGCCGTTGCGTTGGCGCCCAGTTGCGCCACCAGCGCGAGATCGATGGCGCCGTCTTCCCTCCCCTTCGACAGAAGGAGCGCGGCAGCGACGGAGACGATCACGGCCGGGATCTGGGAAACAAGACCATCACCGACGGTCAGGATCGAGTAATTGCTGAGGGCTTCAGAGAAGCTGAGATGGTGCACGGTCAAACCGATACCGATACCTGCCAGCAGGTTCAGCGCGGTAATCAGCAGGCCCGCGATGGCGTCGCCCTTCACGAACTTTGAAGCACCATCCAGAGAGCCGAGGAATGCGGCTTCTTCCTGTTCTTTCTGCCGGCGCTGCTTGGCCTCTTCGTGCGAAATGGCCCCAACAGCAAGGTCTGAGTCGATGGCCAGCTGCTTGCCTGGCATGGCGTCAAGGGCGAAGCGGGCGCCGACTTCGGCCATACGGCCTGCGCCCTTGGTGATAACCATGAAGTTCACGATCACCAAAACGCCGAAGACAACGAGGCCCACAAACAGATTGCCGCCCATGATGAACATGGCGAAGCCCTGGATCACGCCGCCAGCAGCATCCGTACCCGTATGACCATCGCCGATGATCAGCTTGGTCGAAGACACGTTCAATGCAAGCCGCAGGATCAGCGAGGCAAGCAACACGCTGGGAAAGGATGAGAAGTCCAAAGGCTTCTCGATGAAGATCGATGTCGTGAAAATCAGGATCGCGAAAGCAAACGAACAGGTCAGTCCAATGTCCATCACCCAGGCCGGTACAGGCAGCACCATCACCAGGATGACCATCATCAGACCGATTGCCAGAAGCGCGGTTGGGTTCGACAGCCCGAAAAGTTTCTTTGTATCCACGGCGGGGCCTATTCTGAAATGAGCGGCAGGACGTAATTGTTAAAAAGATCAAGTGCGATGCGGGTCATGTAACCAAGCGACAGGAAAAACACGACGACGACAGCAAAGATCTTGGGAATGAAGGTCAGCGTCATCTCCTGGATGGAGGTCAGCGCCTGCAGAAGACCGATCACAAACCCAAGGATCAGCGTCGTCACCAGGATCGGCAGAGCCATCATGGCGGCGCCCCATATATGCGCCCTGAGAACCTCGAAGATTTCCGCTTCAGACATGCCGCACCCTCCGGCCTCAGACCGGCATCCGCAGCAGTTCCTGGTAAGCCTCGACCACTTTGTCACGGATCGTCACGGCAGCGTCGAGCATCATCTCGGCATTGGCGAGCGCAGCAACCATGGCATGCGGATCGGCACCGGACACAGCCGTGTCCACCGCGGCGCCTTCCGCCTGCTGCAGCGCCGCACGGAAGTCGGAAATTCCCTCCGCTACGACATTCTTGTCGTCGCCTGTTTTCGCGGCAGCGCCAGCCGAACCGGCGGCGTCTGCAGGGCGCGCGGTATTAAGCGCCGTATAGGCGTTGAACCCCACTGTCGACATAACCCATCTCCCCTCTTACCGCATCAGCGGCGTAGAACATCCAGCAATGACTGGTACATCGTGCGGGCCTGCTGAAACGAGTTCAGATTGGCCTCGTAGGTGCGGTTGGCATCACGCAAGTCCGCCATTTCCGTAATCAGGGAAACGTTGGACATGGTGACGTAACCGTCGTCATCGGCCATCGGATTGGACGGGTCATACTCCCTCTGACCCGGTGTCTCATCCAGCATGACCTTGGTCGCCGCAAAATCCGCCCCCGTCCCGGGGAGCGCTTCCTGCAGCAAAAGTTTGCGGCGGTATCCGGGGGTGTCGACGTTCGAGATGTTCTCCGACGCCACCGTGACACGCTGCTGTTCCAGCGACATGCCGGAAACGGCCTGCATCATGATTTGTTTGAGTGGGTTCATTCAGACCTCCCTCAATACTTTCCGAGCGCGGTACGCAGCAACTCAAGCGACTTGGAATAGACCGTCATCGCCTGTTCGTGTTGACCGGCCGCCTCAGCCGATTTGAACATTTCCATCTCGATGCTGACCGAATTGCCGCTGGGCGAGACGGGTCCGTTCGTCTCGACGACTTTAAATGACGTATTCAGCCCTGTGTGCGCAGCGCTATTGGAGGCGCGCGCAAGATAGGACTCGAAAGACTCAAGTTGTTTGGCCTTGTAGCCGGGTTCGTCGGCATGCGCGATATTGGTCGCGCTGACCTTCTGGCTCTCCGCGGCGTAACGTGCCATTGCGCCGTAGATTTCAAAAAGCGGAAGCTGGGAAATCATGACAGACTCGTCTTGGTTAACTCGTTAACAAGACTTCAAGCGATAAGTTGAAGAAATAGTTAACCGATCGACGCGTTTTGTTAGGATTTACACCATGCCGATGGGGACGGCCTCACCTTCGTTCACACTTTTTAGTCTTTGGGGCACCATCACAGACGTCGCCCCTGGCATGGTCCGCATTGCCGGTATCAGCGAACTTGCTGGTGTCGGCAATGAAATCGTCATCGAAAAACAGGGCACAAGCATTCTCGGGGAAATCCTTTCAATTTCCGGAGAGAGTGTCACCGCACTCCTTTATTCGCCCTGCGACGCAATCCGGATCGGGGATGCTGTCCAGATTCAGCAGGAACCCCGGATCGAACCCGGCGATCATTGGCTTGGCCAAATCATCAACTATCGCGGCGACATTACCGGCGCGACGGCACCGGTCGTTCCGCTACGCGCCACAAATCGCCGCCTGAACACGGCCCCCCTGCCCGCGCATGCCCGCCGGGGTATCGGTGACCGGTTGGCAACAGGCTGGATGGTGACCGATACGATGCTGCCGATTTGCCAGGGCCAGCGGCTGGGCCTGTTTGCGGGTTCGGGCGTGGGCAAGTCGACCTTCCTCGGCTCACTCGCAGCCGGACTGGAAGCCGACCGGGTCGTCATCGCGCTTATCGGCGAACGCTCTCGCGAAGTGAACGAGTTTGTCCGCAACGTGCTGCCGCAATCGATCATGTCCAAGACCGTCGTAATTGCCGCAACCGCCAGCGAACCGCCGGGCGCCAAGAAAAGAGCGGCTTATTGCGCTATCACAGCCGCCGAACATTTCCGGGATGAAGGGCACAATGTACTCTTCCTCTTCGACTCCATCACACGATTTGCCGAAGCGCATCGGGAAACCGCCCTCATGGCTGGCGAGACGCCGGCGCTGAATGCCTTCCCGCCCTCGACGGTCCGGGTCATTTCCGAACTTGCCGAGCGGGCCGGACCAGGCCTTGGCAACAAGGGCGATATTACAGCGATTTATTCCGTACTCGTCGCCGGATCTGACATGGAAGAGCCAGTCGCCGACATGATCCGCGGCATCCTGGATGGCCACATCATCCTGTCGCGCCAGATTGCCGAGCGGCAGCGCTATCCGGCGATCGACGTATTGCGATCAGTTTCCCGTGCCTTGCCACACGCCGCAACTGATGACGAAAACGCTCTCATTCGCCGCTGCCGGAAGACACTCGCGCTTTACGAAGAACTCGAGCCCATGCTGAGGGCGAACCTCTATGAGTTCGGCAAAGACGCAGACGGTGACAATTCTATCGCCCTCTTTCCAGCACTCGACGCCTTCATGGGCACAAAGAGCCCGGACGGAATTGCTGCAGCCTTTGAGGCATTGCTGTCCATCCTCGGCCCGGATGGGCAAGCCTCCATCCCGGAAGAAGAAATCAAGACAGAAGGCTGAGGAAAAGATTCTGGCTCGCCTGGCTGCCAACCCCGTTGCTGAGCAAGGTCAGGGCGGCGGAGGCCGACGAATAGGATGTAGACCCGTTCTCGATGGTTTCCATGGCCAGAAAACGATGGATCATCTTTTCCGTCACTTCGGGTTTTCCCAGATCCGAAAGGTCGCTGACCCCCAGAACCGATTGGATCTTTTCCTTGAAAATGTCCGCTTGCCGATCAAGATCGAGACTGCTGAGCCCATCCGGCAGATTGAAGGCGGTCTGCATGACTGTGCGAACCGGCACATCCCCAAGTATCCGGTAAAGGATTGCCTTGTCGCTGGACTCCTTCCCAGCAATTTCGGCAATCTCGGACTGGTAGTTCAACGCAAGGCGCATGGAATCATCGACATCGCCGACAGCTGTCCGGAACGACTCCGCTTCGAAATTGACGGCCATCTTCGCCCGCTGTGACGATGACGTGATGATCTTGCCATCAATCGGGGACAACGCCTCAGCAAATTTTGTGTACTTTGGATTGTTAAGACGCGGCAGGAACGTGCTTTCGGGGTCTCCGACCTCTTCCAGCGCCTTTCGGATAAATCCGCCTTTCCACTCTTCACCACCCAGGCCGAAAGCCGTCATGGTGACGCGCAGCAATCGCCTGTCCGCCATGAAATCGTCGACACTCATGGTCTGGGACAGCTTATCCAGCATGTAATCCCGGTCATTCCGGACCTGGGGAGAATCAGTGAAAGATTCCAACTGGCGCGAATACGTCGCCTGCAGGAATTTCCATCCACCAATTCCTGACAACGGGATGGCAGGCTGGAACATGATGTCAGGCGACCTTTGCCTGACGCAATGGCGCTGCGCCATTTCCGGGCAAGGCCAGGAGTTCCGCCTCGATCGGCATGATCTGGCGCAGGTGGCACATGGCTGAATAATAGTTGGCCCGGCCAATCATGGAACGAAGGACTGGGATCAGTTCCGGGTCTATGTGATCAAAAACTTCTTCAAGGCGCGCGCATTCAGCATCAATTGCTGGCACCGTCTCATCTTCCGAGAGATCACCGGTCACCAGAAGCTGGATCGCGTAGTAGATCTGCTTGACCGGCGTATCGACTTCCGTTGGATGCATGGCATCGCGGCAGCGAAGTACGCGGGCATCCCCTTCGACCACACGGATGCGAGCGGGTTTGTCACCATTTTCGAGGGTCGCACCATTGATGATGAATCGCTCACCCGGTGCCACTTTAAATACGAGACCCGACAATCAGACGTCCTCCCCGGCTATGTCGCTGGAAACGGCACCGCCAAGACCATTCATAATGGACTGGTTGATTTCAATCAGGTCAGCGATGTCGCCGTCGCCTGCCATGATTTTCATGCTGGTCTGACGGACAAATTCTGCGAGGTACAGAAGGCTTCGCTTCATCTCGTCCGGCAGGGCGTTGCCAGGTTGAAGCAAGTCGATTGCAATCGTTGTCCACAATTGCTGGTTCCTGTGAATGGCTTCTGCCCAGTCAGTTGGCTGGACATCTTCCGTGTCAGAAACCTCTTTGAGCGCGTCCGTAATCTGACGAAACAACGCAAATTCAATTTCTTTCTCCCCCGCGGTGCGTTGCTTGACCTCACCATACGCCTTGAAAGCCAGTGACTGCAAAACACCCTCCCCGGGTTTGTAGAAGTAATAGCCCGGGAACCTCCGTTGGCTCCCGGGCTATCTGTTATATTAGCGGAACAGCGACAGCAGAGTCTGCGGCGCCTGGTTAGCAATGGACAGAGACTGGACACCCAGCTGCTGCTGGACCTGAAGGGCCTGCAGTTTGGCCGAGGCAGCTTCCATGTCTGCGTCCACCAGACCACCGATACCGGAAGTCATGGAGTCGACCAGGGAGCTGACAAAGTCAGTCTGGTTTTCGATACGGGTCTGCGAAGAACCGAAGCCAGCTGCAGCATCAATCGACGTCTGAAGCAGGGATTCGATTGAGGTCAGAGCAGCCGTTGCACCGGCATCTGTGGTCACGTCGATCGAAGAGACGTTGCCAAGACCGCCAGCGCTCGTGCCAGCCGTACCACCGGTGGCGGAAGCAGCCGTCAGCGTCAGATCATCGCCCGAGTTGTTGGTGATCGTGATCACGTCGTCGGCGCGGGAAACCGTGTAGTTGGTCTCGCCCGTGGCAGCAAAGAAGGTGCTGACCTGATTTGCCAGGTTCGCAGCAACCGAGTTGGCGCTGTCATCCGTACCGGCCACATATTCGAACGTACGCTGGCCAAGGTCATTGGCAGCACCCGAGTCGTCCAGGACGAGGCGATAAGAATTGCCGTCGGCCACCGAAGCAATCGTGATCGCCTGGGAACCGCCATCAGCAACTGTCGCTGCCGTACCGGCATTCGTACCACCATTGTCGATGATCGACGTGTCGGTAACAGCGGTGCCGCCGAAGGTTGCGCCCGTTGCGGAGTTGCTGATCGACAGGTCATGACGTGCAACATCGATGAAGGCTGCCGAAACGGTGCCCGAAGAGCTGCGGTCAAGCGAAGACAGGATCTTCATGTCGGCTGAGGAAGAACCGTCAACCAGGTTCAGGCCATTGAACTGGGCAGCGCCAACAACGGAGCTGATGTTTTCACGAATCTCACCGATTTCAGTCTGGATCTTCGTACGGTCAACGTTTGCACCCTGAGCATTAACGATCAGGTTTTTCATGTCCTGGAGAAGCTCAGTAACCTTCTCGGAGGCAACACGAGCAACGCCGACGGTAGAGGAACCGAGGTTCAGGGAGTCGGAGATCGTCTTGAAGCTTTCCACGTCGGTCGACATGACAGTCGAAATAGCCCAGATCGCCGAATTGTCTTTGGCGCTGGAAACCGTCTTACCTGTTGAAATCTGGTTTTGGACCGATGCGAGATCTTTGTTGATATTGCGCAGCGTGTCGAGCGCGACCATCGCGCTATTATTAGTCAGAATACTGGACATTTGTTATACCCATCCCTCAAGGTACGTGGCCTGCGAACGGATCGCGGCCGATTGAATTGCGTGTCATCCTGACTGCGGAAATCCGCCAACCCCTCCAGGTTGCAGGGAAACGAATACAATCTGGTAGTGTACAAGCAGTTAACCAGTCAGGCTTTTTTCAGGAATTGCCCTGTGACTTCGGTAAACGCGACCTTGCCACCTGTTTGCGTATAAGATCCGACATAGGCGTTCGCGTGCTGCGACTCGAGTCGTTGAATGGCGCGCCGCAGACCGTTCTGTATGGCTTCGAAGTGAACGGCGTTCTCCTTTGCCATCGAAACAATGTCCATCATATCACTCTGATAGGCCCCCGGCACGACACTCGGGTCGAGCGATCCGAAGGCCGTCTCGAGCGCATCCATCGCAGAAAGCTTGGTCTCAGCCAGTGAGAGGGTTTCCCGGGCACGGCCCGCGAGAAGATATTGCTGCTCCAGGGTCAGCGTTTCTTTCAAACCGTCGATTTCGTTCTGAATGGAAACCTGGTTCATACCACGTCATCCTGTTGTGATGATTGACCCGCCGCCACCGTGCGGTCCACCGCCTCCCCCAGCCCCATGGGATGGGTCTCGGCAAGGTCGGCAGCGATCGATTCGATTACGTAGCGCGAGAAAGTTTCAGCCGCCTGGCCGCCGTCCTGAGAGAAAGCTTTGTCGAGCCCCGCATAAGAGAGCATCTCGGTCCACAGCATCTGTTCGAAACGTTTGCCGAGATCGGACGCCTCAGATGCCCCCTGCCCCAATGGGTTGCGCTCTGACGCGTCAGGCGCCTGAGCAACATATGCCTGGAAAGAAACAGGCTGGGACATCTAATCCTCCGAGTCCGGATTGCCGCACAAATATTTATCGCAACGGCATGTTCGTTAACGCTGTTTTCATGTCCTTTGGTTGTAACTTGGTTAACATTGGGACGGGGAATCGTAACCGATCATGACATTTCTGATTGAACCGGGCCTGGCGCTTAAGCAGACAAACGCAAAGCCCGACCGCGCGGAGTCGAAATCCCCAACGGGCGGGTCCGGCGACGCGTTCGCGCGGTCGCTGCAGCAAGAACGCGGTACAGACAGTGGCGCGAAGGCTGAGTCCGCACCACAAGGCAAAACAACCGACACAGAACAAACCCGTCCGCAAACTTTGCCTCCGCAGGATCGTCGGAACGATGCCACGGCCGAAAGTGAAGTGATTCTCGAAACCAGCGAGCTTGAGTCTTCCGATGAGATAACGACTGACGAAACGGCGCTGAACGGCACAGATACGCGTATAGTGCAGAAGCGCGACAACAATCCCGACACCGCAGACTTTTCAGAACAGGATGAAGATGACGCTGCGCCGTCACTTGCTGGCGCGCTTGCGGCATCCGAAGACGCTACGAAACTGCCCACGGACCCTGAAACATCAAAGAGCATGACGATCGAATCCGCGTCCACCGGCAATCCTGAAGTCCATGTCGACACCCGGCCGGAGGACACGCCTCCTGCACCTGAAGTTCAAGCGATGACCGTTCAGGCGGCAGGACAGGATGAGGTCAAACAGGGCACTTCCCGCACATCCGATAAAGACGCGCTCGTGAAATCTACCATTGAGGTCCCTGGCTCAGCCGCCGCGAAACCGGATGTACCAGATACCGCAATCACGCACTCAGCCGGCACGACTGAAAGCAACAAAGATGTCGTCCCTGATGACGGCGCGAAGTCCCCGGAAGAGGACGGGACATTCCTGGCTGAACTTTCAGATGGTTCACCGGAAGTCAGTTCAGATACCGGAAAGACTGGCGCGATCGATCAGACCTCCCCTGCCCCTGACGGCAGTCCCCAGCTCGCCGCGTCTGCGCTGGGTACCTCGCCTGCGCCCCAACCTGCTTCACAACCCGTTCAGTCACCGGTGCAAATGACGCCGACGAATGCGGTGGTGACGGCCAGCCCAGCCGAAACTGTGAAGATCATTACAGACGCAGTTGGATCTCCGGATGACACGCCTGACCGCATCACCGTGCAACTCGACCCTCCGGAACTTGGGCGTGTGTCGATCGATTTCAAATTCGATGCCCACGGCATTCAACACGTCACGGTGACCGGTGAATCGCCGGAAGCCATGAGGCAACTTCGCCTCATGCATTTCGAACTCACACAGGCCCTGGAACGGAGTGGGCTATCCAGCCAGAACATGACGTTCCAGCAGCAACAATCCGGTCACCAACAGTCTCACACACCCGCATCTGGTCGACTGTTCGAGAATATTGGTCCCGCTACGGACCCAACGCTTCTCACCTCGGCAACCCTCACCGCAGACTCCATCCGCCCCGCCCGCTCGGCGAGCGGTGGACTTGATATCAGACTGTAAGGAATTCCCACATGTCCGACGTATCCGGCGCCACAACCCAAACCATCGGCAGTGAATTCAATTCATTCATCAAGTTGCTGACCGCACAGATCAGGAACCAGGATCCTATGTCGCCGATGGATTCGACCCAATTCGTTGACCAGTTGGCGACCTTCTCGACGCTGGAACAACAAGTGGCCTCTAACTCTCACCTGGAAAGTATCGCCGGAATGATTGGTGGACTGCATTCCAGCATCCTCGCCGGCCAATGGCTGGGGGAAACCGTCGCCGTCGACACGTCCTGGGCACCCTATTCCGGCGAGGGCGTGGACTTTGTCGTCGATATCCCGGAGTCAACGGACGAAACCATCCTGAAAGTCCGCGATGCAAATGGCAATGAAGTCTGGTCGAAGACGCTCGATCCGGAAACCGGCCGATACACCTGGAATGGCGAAACGTCCGGCGGAACCGAACTCGCCGAAGACGGCGTCTATCAGTTGGAATTGCAGATGTATAAGGACGGCGAGTTGCAACGCACGACGTCCCCTCGCCTGATCGGCACGGTGACAGGCGTGACCGCAGATGAAACAGGCACAATGCTGCTGGAAACGTCGCTAAACCTCACGACCGAAATGGCGAACGTCGAGAAATACAACCGGTAGGAGCGGTCTGAAGCTTCTGCCCTGAAACAGGATCAAAGGTCCTGTTGGGCAATATCCACAATCAGGACATTCTGAATACCGGATGGCACAGCCTTCTGCAGGTTCAGCAAAACCATGGCACGGATGGTTTCGTAACTTTCCACATCCGTCAGGCTCTCGAATGTCCGGCCATCATTGCTGAGCTCGATCAGCGTGGTCATGATGTTGTCCCGGATCTTGGGCTCCATTGAGAACAGTTTCTGCGAAACGCTGGAGTCCGCTTCCAAATTGATGTTCAGGATCACGAGGCTCGCGACCTTGCGGTCATGCATGATGGGCACAATGAATTCGCGGGTGAATTTGAAATAGACGACATCCCCCGACGCGTCACCTCCACCATGGCCGCCACCACCGTGACCAGCGGATTCCTTTTTTGCCCCGTGGGAATCCTTTTTCTTCTCGCTGCCATGGCTGTCTGCTGCGCCATGACCATCAGCCTCTTTTTTCGAGTCTTCATGCGCAGCCGTACTGGCCGCTGCTGATAGTCCCGTTTTCACAAAATGCCCTGTGATGCCGCCGATGAGAATGCAAACGACAGCAACCACTGCAGAGATGACATGCTTCATCTCGGTCTCCCACCCCTAGAATGGCAGCACCTTGTCCAGAAATTTCGGTACGGCCTTGCGCCCGTTGGGACCGGTTGTGTCACCCTGATTGACATAGGATAGCTGGGCATCGGCGATCTTGTCATACGTTACAGTGTTGGTCCGGGTAATGTCCTGGGCGCGGATAACGCCTGAGACGCTCAGATAGCGGGTCTCGTTGCTGACCCGTGTCTGCTGATACCCCTGAATGATTAAGTTCCCGTTCGGTTCGACACCAACGACACGCGCTGCAAGTGTGAACGTCACTTTCTCGGCCCTGTTGACGGCGCCGTTGCCCGCCATGTTTGAGTTACGCTGAAAATCGATTGCCGGAGACACGCTTGCCGATCCCGGCAGGGCGTTGTTCAGTATGTCCGGCAAGCCAAGCAGCGCATCGATACTCATGTCCTCGCTGGATCCGCGGCTCCGGGACAGCGAGCTTTTAAGGCTGGCCTGATCATCCATTTCCACAACGACCGTCAACAGGTCTCCCACAGCCTTGGCACGGCGCATGCTGAGCAGCGCGTTTGCAGACGTTGCCCAAAGAGACGGGTTGGGTTCTGTAACGGCGTCCATATCGACCCCCGCCCCTGCCCAGGGTCCGGCATAGAGCGGAACCGGTTCCGGCTTCGGATCGGACAGGGGAGAGCCTGCGCAAGCGGTTGCGGCAGTGGCGAGGAGTACCGTCGAGATAAAATGTTTCATTGTGCCAGCACCCATCCGCTTTCCTGAACGATGCCCTGCACCATCTGTTTTGATTGTTGATTCAACACCGTCACAGGGTCATTGACCCCTGCATCTCCAAGGGCCCGGCCGGAGGCGGTAATCTCCAAACCGCCCTTGATGTATTTCACAGAGACAACCTGATTGCGCCGCACCAGCACAGGGGCCCGCGTGTTCTCAAACGTGATCGGCTTTCCGGCATAGACTGTCCGCAGCACTTCGCGGCCGACCAGAGGATCGCCAGAGGCATTCTCTCCCTCTTCGGTGGTTGCGTTATAAGTGGTGACAGGATCGCCGGCGCGGATCACTTCCGCCGCCACGAGGGAAGACGACCCTGCGAATAGCGTCATCATTCCAAGACTGAGTGCGAGAACAGACATCGTGATTATTTCACCCTCGTCGTTGCGGCGAGCATTTCATCGGAGGCCGTGATCACCTTCGAATTCAACTCGTATCCACGCTGGGCTTCGATCAGCTCCGAGATCTCCTTCACCACATCGACGCCAGATCCTTCAAGAAACCCCTGCCGGATAAAGCCTGCACCTTCAGTACCCGGCACTTGCTGATTTGGCGTGCCTGAAGCCTGGGTTTCACGGAACAGGTTGTCGCCCATTGCCTCCAACCCCTTCTCGTTCACGAAGCGGACCAGCTGAATATTTCCAATGGCCTGCCCTTCCGTAACGCCCTCAAAATAGGCGACTACTTCGCCATCCCGGCTGATTGAGATCTTCTGCGCGTCATCCGGGATGATGATCCCGTCCGTCAGCGGGAAGCCATCCATTGTGACGATCTGGCCGTCCTGCCCGCGATTGAACTTGCCGTCCCGCGTGTAAGCTGACTCGCCGGATGGGAGCGTAATTTCAAAATAGCCGGATCCATCGATAGCGAGGTCCAGCTCCGCATCAGTTGGATTCAATGCCCCCTGCGTCAGTTCCATCGAGACCGTTGATGGTCGAACACCAGTACCAATCTGAATGCCCGCGGGAACCAGCGTCCCGACCTGCGACGTCGATGTGCCGGGTGTCAGGTATTGCTGATAGACGAGATCGGAAAATTCCGCAGACCGGGGCCGGTAGGCCGCAGTGCTCATGTTCGCGATATTGTTCGAGATGACATCGACCCGCATCTGTTGCGCGGCCATCCCTGTCGCGGCGATTTGTAGAGATTTCACATCCTGCTCCTTCTCTTACCTGCTGCTTCTTCTATTATCCGTTACGAATTGCACTGATGATCTGGCTGACGCGCTGATCTTCACGCTCGAATAGGGCCTGGCCGGCTTCATAGGCGCGCTGCACTTCGATCATGCGCGCAACCTCCAGCACCGGCGAGACATTGGACTGCTCCAACGCGCCCTGAACGATCTCATTGTTTTCCGCAGGCCTGTGACCGTCGGGCGCTGAAAAATAGGAGTTTGAATCACGTACCAGCGTCGCTTCTTCATCAACGGTGACCACGCCGATCTGACCAACCTCTTGCGGTGGCAGACCATCCCCCGAGCTGACCGTCACTGTGCCGTCCGCAGCAACGCGGATCTCGCTTGCATTTTGCGGAATATTGATCGGTGCTCCAGCGGCGCTCAAAACCGCGCTGCCGTTCATGTCGACCAGTTGTCCGTCAGTAGATAGCTGGAAATGCCCCGCACGGGTCAGGCGCTGCCCTTGCTCTGAATTGACCAGAAAGAAACCGTCGCCCTGAATGGCGAAATCCATTTCCCCGCCGGTAACCTTCAGCGCCCCTTGCGACATTGCAAAACTATGTCCGGCCAATCCGCCCATGGAGAGCGATGACGACTGAGATCCGGTCGCGACAAGGAACTCGCCGAAAAGAGCGCGGTCCGATTTGTATCCGGTCGTGCTGGAGTTTGCGAGATTGTTCGCGACAACCTGCATTTCCTGCATCAGGCCCTGCTGACGGCCGAGCATGGCGTAAATGGCGTTCGACATTAGTGCGCGCCTCCGGTGACTTGTTCTGAAGAAAGATCTGATTTGCCGAGAACAGATGCGACCTTCGCCATTGCGACCTTGGGCCGTACCGGCATCGCCAGATCCTTTGCGGTCTCACGCATGGCGAACACCCTCTCCGCACGCTGCTTTTGCACAGGATCAGTCAGGCGCGCGGCCGCGTCGTAGATCGCATCCGAAACCAGCCAACGACCGGACGCCGCATCAAGCTCTATGAGAGCCAGAACGGTTTCCGGTTTCAGATCCAGCCTCTGTTCGTACACATGCAGGCCGGCGGCATCTCCCTTCCGGATCGCACTTTCTGCGGCCAGAAGATTGAGAGGTGCGTTATCAGGGTAAGCCTGGGCCCAGTTTGTCACGGCGTCAAAGTCACCGCTTCTGAACTCAAGACCCGCCAATTCCGCAATGACTTCATCGTCCGCCTCATCCCGCCGCATCAATACCCGGGTCAGAGAAACAAGACCAAAGCGCACCGCCAGAGAGGCGCCCGACCGATAAAGCTGTGTACGCTCAGGCGCCGCCTCAAGAATGCCGGGGTCGGAGACCAGCGCATTGATTGCCGCCAGGTTGCGGAGCCGGTTATCGCTGGCCAGGTCGCGTTCCAGTCCGCCAATGAATTGGCGGCGGATCTCCTTTTGGGCTGCCGGGTTCTGCAACGCCGGCATCCCAGAAAGTTCCAGGATTGGCTGATAGTGCGAGCTGCCACTCAGTTCCTGCAATGCATATTGGAGGCTGGCTGCAAGCTCCCGATCATTGCCGGTCTGACCGAACTTTTTCATCAGTTCCCCCAGCAGGATTTCCTCATGCAATTCGCTCAGGGGCTTGTTGTGTCGCATAAGCACTGCAAGCGCCTGCTCCTGAAACAGGGGTTCACTGAGGAAGGCCCGCACAGACTTGTCCGCGTCCGGGCGGTTTTCTCCAAGGTCGATGATGGCTTTGACGAATTGTAGCTGCGACGCCTCCTTCACCTGATCCGGTGTAAAATCAGCCAGGAGTTTGACCGGAAGAATACGTTCTCCGCGCTTGTCGAGCTGCGGTACGACTATTGCGGCAAGGTCCGCACGCAGCCGGAACGGCAATTTCCGGAAGCCGTTCAGGTTTTCGCTGAATGTCTGAACGCCCGCGTCCTGATCGTTTGCCAGCAGCGCAGCTCCAAGCCAGACGCCCGCCTCCGGGCGGCACTCCGCCAGTTTGCGGAAATAGTCCACATCTGCGGCCGACCGGTTTTCCATCAGGCTCGCAACCTTGCGGTATGCCGCTGCGACCGGTCCGGATGCCGACTTCAAGACCATACCGGATTCAGAATAGAGCCCAAGCGCCAAATAGGCTTTTGCGAGCTGTATACCGTCCAACCCAGGCGCGTCGCCGGGCAGCCCGGACACGTTCTCCTGGAACGTGTAGATTTGCTGATAGCGGTCGAACCGCTCAAACGCATCAAAATCGAGTGGATAAGGCCCTTCACAGTCTACTTCCACCGGGAAAGGCGCCGCCTGCCTCATACGCACACCCGTGGGCAGGCTATCCTGCGCCACACTGTCGTCCATTTCCGGTTCCGCCTCCCCTGTCGGGGTCAGCAGGCCCTCGTCAATGGCATCGCGAACGAACTGATCGAGTTCGTTCGCAAGCTGAGTTGGCTGCCCCGCTTCCGGTCCGGATACAGCATCAGTGTCATCAAGCGCGAGCGAAGCTGGCGCGAGTAAGCTGCTGAGCAGAAGGAGGAGGCAAAGCCGCTTCATGCTGCCTTTTTAAGCTCCCGAATTGCCTGCTCGACATCGTCGAAAGTCGGACGAACCCGTGCCGGGGCATGACGGCGAGCCACCTCAACCGAAATGTTGACCGGGTTGTGGTGCAGGTTGGAGACAAGGAGACCGCCAATCGTCGCGTAGAAGAAATGTTCTTCCGTACGATTGTGCTTCACCTTGTTGGCAAACGGACCAACGATTCCGTAAGCGAGAAACACGCCAAGAAAGGTCCCGACCAGAGCGCCGCCGATCATTCCGCCCAGAATTTCCGGCGGCTTGTCAATTGCGGCCATTGTCTTGATCACACCAAGGACAGCCGCAACGATCCCCAGCGCCGGTAGCGCGTCTGCCATATTCTGAAGGGCATGAGCACCGTGCAGGCTGTCTTCCTGCAGGCCTTCGAGCTGTGCTTCCAGCAACTCCTCCACCTGATGAACATTATCGAAGTTCATGATCATCGAGCGGATGGTATCGCAGATCATCTCGACCGCAGAGTGATCCTTCAGGATCTTCGGATATTTGGCAAAAATATCGGACTCGTTCGGTGCTTCAATATGCGGTTCAATATCTACCGGGTTCTGCTTGAGCACGTTCAACAACTCATGCATCAGGCACAAGAGATCCTGATAGTCCTGTTTTTTCCATTTCGGCCCTTTGAAAACCGACGCAATGTCGCCGACCGTGTGCTTGATGGTCGTCAAATCGTTGGCCGCCAGGAAAGCACCCAGCGCTGCGCCCCCGATCATCATGCCCTCGAAAGGAAGAGCATGAGTGATAATTTCCATCTTGCCGCCGGCCAGAAGGTAGCCACCAAACACCATGGCAACCGTCACCAGCATCCCTATAATTGCATTCACTGCTCAACTCCCCTCAAGCAATCCCAGTACGGATGATTGCTATGAATCCACGATTTCCTGCGCAAAGGTTTTCGAAATCGGCGTCTTCAGCTTCAAAGCCCTCTGACGTTTCCAGACGCCCAATTCACCGGTACCGATATCGACACACCCATTGATCGTATCTGCGGACAGCGATAGCCGCCCCCCATCCGCGCCAGCGAGCGGCAACACGGTGCCGACTTCCAGCTTGGCGCATTCACCAATTGTCAGAGACAGGCGGTCCAGCACAGCGTCCAGCATCGTTGTGGATGCCAGGATGCTGTTGTTCAGCGATCTTTGGCTCTGGTGCCTGCCTTGCCCCTTCCGGTCAGAAGCGGCCCGCTGACTTGAAATTACGTATTGTTGTATGAATTCAAAGAAATACGCGAACCAAACGCTGGACACTTCATCATCCATCTGGAGCCGGTATTCCAACAACAGGTATCGACTGGATGTCTCGAAACGACCTGCGGCACCGCTCGGATCTGGCGCCGAGGACGCCCCCTCTTCCGCATCGAACAGGTCGGCTGTGACCTGATGACAGAGTTCCAGCCCGGCCTGCTCAGCGAGCAATTTCAGAAAGAGCGGCGAGGCATCGCCAAGACTCTCAATATCCTGATTCATCCGGACGGCCGCATTGCGGATGGATCCGGCCGCGTCCAATGCAATCCCGGCCAGCCCTGGTGAAGTTGCCGCGGAATAGTAGAAGCCGCTTTCCGCTTCCAGCTTCTGCTGGGCCTCTTGGCCGTTCACAACCCGGCGGCTGGCGAGCGAAACTTCCGGTCGTATACCATAGGTGTCTGCCGCCCAATCCTGGGTGCAGGCCTGCAACTGCAGCCAGAAATGCTGCAGTTGCATTATGCTGGGAGGAATGCCCGCCCCAGCGTCGATCTTTTTCCGCAGAACTGCAGACACAGTTTGCCACCTATTAAAAAAACGTACCGTCCCGTTAACCAGTGATGGTGGGTGACCGGTTGAAAAACCATTAACAGCCCGGGGCAAGTTAACCATCGGCTCCGCAGCGTTCCTTCACGGCTGTCTGGTAGAAAGCCCCTACTGCCTCAAATGGTTAGGGTTAATGAGTAGCAAGCAACAGCCAATCGTCTACACGACAATCATCAAGCGAAAGAAGGTCGTCAAAGCTGACGGGCACCATGGTGGTGCCTGGAAAGTTGCTTATGCCGACTTCGTCACCGCAATGATGGCGTTCTTCCTTCTGATGTGGTTGCTCAACGCCACGACAGAGGAACAGCGCAAAGGTATTGCCGACTATTTCAACCCGACAATTCCGATCAGCCGCATTTCCGGTGGCGGATCAGATGGCCTGAATGGCTCATCCATTTTTACAGAAGAAACCTACGCGAAAATGGGAACCGGCGCATCGCGGTCGAAATCCATCGACTCGCACGGGACGAAAGACAAAACAGACGAACGCGCCATTGCCGCACAGCTTGAAGACCTGAAAAAAGGCCTGACTGAAGACGGTCATCAGATTTCAGAACACATGCTGATCAAGATGTCGCCGGAAGGCATCGTTGTGGAGATCACGGATTCGGCCAAAACCCCACTCTTCCCGGTCGGCTCCAGCCATCCATCCGAGCTTCTGGCGGATCTCATGGGACAAGTTGCTGGCTCGTTCGGCAGCTTTGAAAACCAGGTGAAGATTGTCGGACATACAGACAATCGCACCTATAGGAATGCCGGCATTTACGATAACTGGAACTTGTCCGCAGATCGTGCCAACACCGCGCGGCGGCTCCTGGTCCGTTCAGGCATGCCAGCTGACCGCATCCGGGAAGTTTCCGGAAAGGCCGCCTCCGACCCCCTGATCCCCGAAGACCCTGCGGCCCCCCAGAACCGCCGGATTTCGATTACCATTCTGACCCAATAAATTTATACGGTTAAGCGGGGTTATCTCGTCATTAACCAACGAGAATTACTCATGGTTGTGTCACTTTGCAGGAGCAACCGACATGAGCATTTCTTCGTCCCTGAACGCGGGTGTGATGGGGTTGGGTGTCAACTCCGCCCGTCTCTCGACAATCTCCGACAACATCGCCAACTCATCGACCCTGGGCTACAAGCGCAGCCAGGTCGACTTCTCGAGCATGGTGCTTCATCAGCGGTCATCCGCGTATGCGGCTGGCGGTGTGCGGGTCGACTCCTTCAAGGACATTGCTGCAACGGGGCCGCTCACCTCGACCGGGAATGCCACTGACATTGCGGTTACTGAACGAGGCCTCTTGCCGGTGACGAATGAAGGCGGAATCGGCGCTGTTCCTTCCGAGCGTTCGCTCATGCTCCTGCCGACTGGATCCTTCTACCCCGACCAGAATGGTTACCTCCGCACCCAGAGCGGTATGTTTCTGCTTGGCTGGCCTGCCGACTCTTCTGGTGACATCGGGAATGTCAGCCGCAACAGCGGCCTGAACCTTGAGCCTGTGAACATTGCAACGTCACAATTCACGGCGTCACCGACAACAAGCATGGAACTGGGTATCAATCTGCCGGCGGACGCAACCACCACGGGCGGTTCTGGTGAGCCCTATTCCCTGCCAATTGAATATTTTGACAATCTCGGCCGTGCCCAAACAATGACGATGGAATTCACTCCAAACGTTCCAGCTTCTGGATCGTCAAACGAATGGGACGTTCAATTCTTCGATAGTGCCGGCGATCCTGTTACATCTCTTGGTGATCTGAATCTTGTCTTCGACGACACAGCATCGAATGGTGGCCGGATCGCATCGGCAACGGCCAGCGGAGGGGTTAGCTATGATGCGGCCACCGGCAAGTTATCAATGACGCTCGAACATGGACCCATTGATGTTTTCATCGGCCGTCCGGATGACAGTGCAGGGATTACCCAGTTGGCTGGCCCCTACTCTCCAACTGCGGTGACCAAGGACGGCGCTCCGCTAGGGGATCTGGCCTCCGTCGAGATCGACGAGAACGGCTACCTGCAAGCTATCTATGACACGGGTCTTCGCCGGACACTCTACCAGATTCCCGTCGGTGACGTGCCGAACATGAATGGTTTGACTGCACTCGATGGACAGGCTTATTCGGTCTCTTCTTCGTCCGGAAGCCTTTACCTCTGGAATGCGGGCACCGGCCCGGTTGGCACCGTTGCGGGCTACTCGCTGATGGAATCAGCCACCGATATTGCCGCTGAACTGACCGATCTCATCGAAACACAACGGGCCTATTCTTCAAACGCGAAGATTGTTCAGACCGTTGATGAGATGCTGCAGGAAACCACCAACCTGAAGCGCTGATCCACGCTTGAAGGGGACGGCACGTAAGTGACCATATCCAGCGCCATCCAAGCGGCACAGTCAGGCCTTCGGATCACAAGTCTGAAGGCCGACGTTGTCGCCACGAACGTCTCGAATTCGACGACGGCGGGCTATGTCCGCCGTTCGCTCGTTGTGGCCGAGAATGTCCTGGGCGGCTCAAGCGCCGGGGTCAAGTCCGTCGGCATCTCCCGGGCGGGCAACGAAGCCTTGTCAGCCGAACGTCGTTCTCTCGGCAGCGATCTTTCACAGGCCGATCTCTTCGCATCGACCTGGAATACGATTTCTGCCCGTGTCGGGAATACAGCGGACGGGTCCGGCCTGTTCGGTCTCTTCTCCAATTTCGAGAGTGCCCTGTCCAATCTGGCAATATCACCGGAGTCCGGCTCGGACATGGCCGCTACGCTTCAAGCGGCCAGTTCCCTTGTCAATGAATTCAACGCCCTCTCCGATTTTGCCACAAACCTTCGTGCAGAAACGGACCATGAGATCGGGATCGGCGTCGACACTGTCAATGCGGCCTTGAAGGGCATTGAGGACATCAACGGAAAGCTCGCCAGGGTCGACCGCACCAGCGGTCAGGCAGCGGCTCTGATAGACGAACGTGGCCGCCTGCTCGACCAGGTTTCAGAATACCTGCCCATACAAACTGTACCGCGCCAGAGCGGTGGCATCGACATCGTCACGCAAGAAGGCGTCTATCTTCTGCAAACAAATGCCAAGCAGATTGAATTTACGCCCTCTACCGTATTTGGCCCGTCACAGACACTCGCTGGCGGGGGGCTGTCTGGCCTGACGGTCGCAGGTATCCCGATCACGCCTGGGGCCTCCTCTTACGGCGCCGTTTCAAGCGGCATGTTCGGCGCTCTGTTCACGCTTCGCGATTCCGACCTTCCTGCTTTCAGCGACCAGCTCGATACGCTAGCGGGTGACCTCATTGCCCGCCTGTCCGACGATTCCATCGACCCGACGAAAGCACCGGGTGCACAAGGCCTGTTTGTCGACTCAGACGGTTCGGGCGACCCGGGGCTTGCTGGACGGCTGGCACTCAATCCAGCGATCGATCCCGACCAGGGTGGCAGTATGTGGCGGTTGCGAGACGGCATTGGCGCCGTCAGCGAAGGCCCGTCCGGGAACGCGACAACGCTCCAGAACATGCTGGACGCCATCACAACCGTCCGCCCAATGAATTCTGGCGGATTTCAAGGCAGTTATTCTTCAAGCGAACTGCTGGCTCAGTTTGCCTCGACAACCGGACAGAAACGGATCAGCCATGAAGCGATCGTCTCTTCCGCCTCTTCGCAATACACGATCATGGCCGAAGCCGAAGTTTCCGAAACCGGGGTCAATGTCGACCAGCAAATGCAGGATCTGCTGATCATCGAGCAGTCCTATGCCGCGAATGCCCGAGTAATTGAAATTGCAAGCAATATGATCGACCGGCTGATGGAGATCTGATGACATGCGCCTGACCCTGCCTATTACCCACCTCTCATCCGGCCTCAGCGAGACCATCGTACGGTTGCGTGACCGCATGGATACAACCTCGGAGGAAGCTGTTACAGGCCGATACAAGGACATGACGGCACATCTGTCCGGCCGTATCGGCCAGGCAATGCTCGGACAGAAGGCGATCGACGATGTCGCAAACGAGCGGACCCAACTCACGCTCAAGGAGACCAGGCTGGAAATCATTCAGCAGTCTCTCACGGCAATCGACGACAATATCGGACAACTCGGCGTTCGAATGAAATCCGCACTTGGCTCAGAGGACTTTACGGCACGGGAATCTGTGGTGCGCGACGCCAAGGCGGCACTGGCCTCCACATTCTCCGTGCTCAACACCCGGCATGGTGAACGTTATCTGTTCTCTGGCGACGCGACGAACACCAAACCCGTCGGCGACGTGGACATTTTTCTGGGTGATGTCCGCTCCATGGCGGCCTCTGCCACCGACGCCGCAGACTTTGCGGCGCAAATGGATGCATATTTTGACACGCCCGGTAGCGGGTGGCAGGCCAATGTCTATTCCGGAACCGCGACGGCATCCGATCCGGCCAGCCTGACCGGAACAGATCCGGCAATTACCCAGACGCTGCAGGGCCTCGCTGTTCTTGCCCTTTCGGGTTCTGATGAAACCCTGCCCCTGCTCAATGGCAACAGCGATACCCTTATCGCGGCGACAGAAACTCTGGCGGACGGCCAGGCCGCGCTGACCAATGCCCGGGCAGAACGCGGCATTCTTCAGGCCCAGATCGAGTCATCGAAAAGCGCTCTGGACCTTGAAGAAACTGTACTCACGCATTCATTCAATCAGATGACGGCAAGAGACCAATACGAAGCGGCATCAGAGCTGAAACGACTCGAAACCAGTCTTGAAGCCTCCTACACACTTACCGCCAGGCTCGCCAATCTCAGCCTGCTGAACTTTATGAGATAGTGCCATGAAATGGACCACCCTGCTCCTTGCCGCGTTTTCTGCTGCGACCATGGCCTTCTCCGCAGGCGCCGAAACGCGCATTCGCGATATTGTGGATGTGGAAGGCATTCGCCAGAACGACCTGGTCGGCTACGGCATCGTTGTCGGCCTGAACGGCACCGGCGATACGGTGAAAAACTCCCCCTTCACGGAAGACTCCCTCTCCTACATGCTTGAGCGCCTCGGCGTGAATGTTCAGGGAGAAGAGATCAAGCCGAAGAACGTCGCCGCCGTTCTTGTCACGGCCACGCTGCCTTCTTTCTCGAGGACCGGGTCGAGCGTCGACGTGACGGTTGCCTCCATCGGTGATGCGAAAAGCCTCGAAGGCGGCACACTCATTCTTACCCCGCTCAAAGGCGCCGACAATGAAGTCTATGCGGTCGCACAGGGGTCCATTATCGTCAGCGGCATTGATGTTCAGGCGCAGGGCGCGCGCGAAACACGCGGCACGCCCACGACGGGCGCTGTCCCAAATGGCGCCCGCGTCGAGCGCGAACTTGCTTACGATTTCAACCAGCGTCGTGAATTGACACTGGCCTTGCGGAGCCCGGATTTCACCACCGCAGCGCGGATCGAGGATGTCATCAATGGCCGGGTCGGCAGCCCTATCGCCTTCATGCGTGATCCCGGAACCGTGGAACTGAACTTCGGAGCACTGCAGGTGTCCCCTGCCCGCCTGCTGGCAGAGATCGAGAATCTGACCGTACCCGTCAATGCCCCCGCGCGGATCGTTATTGATGAAAAGTCCGGTACGATCGTGATGGGCGAAGATGTCACCATCTCCCGCGTCGCGATTGCGCAAGGCAATATTTCTATCAAGATTTCAGAGTCACCTGTCGCATCCCAACCTGGGCCATTCTCAAAAGGTGAAACGCAAGTGCTTCCCAGGTCTGAAATTTCGATCGGCCAGACAGGCAGCGGAAATATCGCGATGCTGCAACCAAATGTGACTCTGTCGGAACTGATCTCCGGTCTGAACGCCCTCGGCGTCACACCTCAGGAAATGGCAGACATCATCCGGTCCATGAAAACGGCTGGCGCTATCCACGCGGAACTGGTTGTCCGTTAGGGATTTCGTTTGACGCGCTGCGGACTGGACGCCTCAGGCGTCCTTTTCTGCACTGCGCTCAAGTACAATCAGACCACGGCGCTTGAGGCCCATCAGAGTATTCAGGAACTCACGCTGGACTGTCTCGGCTTCATCTGCCGCCAGTGGCTGCATTCCGCTGAGGTCGTCGCGATACTGATCTGCCATGCGCGAGGAGATGTTGCCGAGCAGGTAGTCCGATACCGCGCTGTTACTCCCTTGCAACGTGCCGAGAAGCTTCAGCAGGAAAGACTGATCGACTTCCCGGAAGACAACCGGTACGGCATTTTTCGGCAAGAGGTCGGGCAAGCCTTCGAGCGTGAAGATCGACTTTTCGATCCCTTCCAGCTTGTCCTCATGCTTGGACCGCAGGAAGGCGACCAGGCTGTCACGCTTTTCGGAGGAAATGAGGCTCAGCAGCTCTCCAACGGAGGCGAGATTCTCTCCCCCCTCCTCAGCTTCTTCCTGGACGGCGTTGAGAAACTCCATTTCGACCATGCGGCCGAGCACCTGGTCGACCCCGGGGTCTGCCTTGCGCGGCTCAACCATGTGACCGATCATCGGACCCAGCTTGTCGCCTTCCATGTGACCCAGCACTTCGGAAGAAATGGAAACGTCCAGCTTCTGGAGGATTAGCGCAATCAGGTTCGGAGACAGGCGGGACAGATAGGCTGCAATCTGCTTCGGCTCCCTGCGTTCCAGACGCTCCCAAACGCTGAGTTCCTCATCGTCCTCATCGGTCGCCGTCTCCGGGCTGTCATCGCTGAAAATCAGGCTGAGGCGCCCGGAGTCCACGACTCCGGACAAGACTTCCTTCGCGCGCGTCCGGCCACCTCGCAGTGCACCATTTGTTTTGCGCAACCGGCTGAGGAAATCCATAACGATCTCAATGAGCTCGTCTCGCGTCAGCATGGAGAGGTTTTCAAGCGCGGCCGCGACCTTGGCCAGCGCGGCATCGTCGAGCTTGTCGACAATCGGCTTGGCCGCCCCTTCCCCCAACAGGGCAATAATCACTGCCGCGCGTTGCGCAGAACTGATCGGCACCGGCTGCGGTGCTGGTGCCACGCCCATCTTCTGCGCGCGGCGCGCTGGCAGGCTTTCGACATTAGAGGCGGATCGGACTGAACTCATCCTGCATAACCGCGCAAAATGGCTTCTGTAATCTTAAGCCAGCCATCCGCCAGAACAAAAAAGCCAAGCTTGAATGGAAGAGAGACGACAGTGGGCGGCACCATCATCATCCCGACCGCCATCAGCACTGAGGCGACGACAAGATCGATCACCATGAAAGGCAGAAAGATAACAAAGCCGATCTGGAAAGCATGTTTGACTTCCGACAGCATGAAGCCGGTCGCGAGCAACGGAAAGGACGGGGCTTCCCCTTCGACGAGCGGCCGGTTCAGAGCGTCACTCAGCACATAAAGGGTTTCCGGCTCGGTGCGGTTGGTCATGAACGTCCGGAACGGATCTGTCGTCATGACCCAGGCCTGTTCTTCCGTCAGCACGCCATCCATGTAGGGGGAAATGCCGTTGTCCCAGGCATTTGTGAAAACAGGCTCCATGACAAAGAAGGTCAGAAACATGGCCAATGCCATGATCATCATGTTGGGCGGAGCCTGCTGAACGCCGACCGCCTGGCGCATGAACGAGAATACGATCACCATGAACGGCAGGCACGTCACCATCATGGCAATGGCTGGCACCAAGCTGAGCACAGAAACCAGCAGGAACAGCTGGATCACCGAGCGGCTGAGACCACCCTGCCCGTTGCCGTTCAGGACATCATTCAGGCTGGGAACCGGATCGAGCTGCGGCGCACCTTGCGCATGCGCGGCGAGCGAAAAGCCCACCGCGGCGAACATAATCAGAATGCTGAAGCGGAGGAAAACGCCTCCTGCCCTAGCCCAGATCATCGTAGGATTGCTCCGGTATCTCCGTGATTTTCACGCCAAGCGAACCGTCTTCGGTTTCGACAAGCTCGCCCTTTGCGATGATCTTGTTATCGATCGTCAGGTCGACCGGGTCCTCGATGCGAGACGTCAGCGGAACAATCGACTCCGGCTGCAGATCGAGAATTTCGGACACGCTGAGGCGCGCCTGTCCAATCGAAACGGTAACAGTAACCGGAACGCTGAAGATCGTGCGCCGGTGCTGGTTCGCCGTAGACGGATCGCGGCGCTCGACGTCAGCAGGTTTCGGTTCGGCTTCCATAGGGGCGGTCATGAGTCTACTCCTCAATCATTGTGTGGGAGGGGTCCAGATGGGCGAGGCACGCTGCCAGCAGGCCCTCGAAATCGAATGTCACGCCGCCGGTCTTCCATGAGACCAGAACGCGAGGCTCGCCCGCAGTTTCTGCAGGCACCAGTTTACAACGCCCGGCCAGTGACGACTCACGGGCAATAATGGGGTCCAGCTTATCCAGCATTTCCTGCTGCGCACGGATTTCCAGCGTCGGCACCGACGCGGGGACAAGGTCAGGAAGGTGCCGGGCGATTTCATCGGCCAGAAACTGTCGCGACAATTCAGGAAACAGGCGTGCAGCAAGTGCCTGGGTCACCTGCACCGAATGATCGCGCGCTTCGCCTTCAATCCGGACCAGCGTGGACGAAAGCTGATTAATCAGACTTTCGACTTCAGCGAGCCGCGGCCCGATATCTTCCGATGAAGAGGCTTCTTCCTCTTCTTCAGGCGGCGTCTCCGGCTGTGACGTGGTGGCAGTAGGCCGCGCAGCCGCCGCCTGCATCTGACCCAGCATGCGTTTCAGCTGCTCGGCGGGATGGGTCTGATCATCCCGGTCAAATCGCGGCAAATTGGAAAGAAGCGCGCTACTCATTCACAGCAACCTTCCGGTCTTCATCAAGCCATTCCTGAAGGATCGCGGCGGCATCATCCTGACGCTCGGACGCATAGTCTTTCAGGGACGCGAACGGATCGGCGGCAATCGCGTCGAGGCTGCCCGGCTCCTGGTCATCAAGCGACAAGGCGTTCGTCTTCGGCTGTTTCAGCATGGGCCGGATCACACCGAGCGCCAGAACAATGACGACAAGTCCCAGCACAAGAATCTGTATTCCCGACCAGAAGTACCGCTCCATCAGCTGCTCCATCATGCCAGGCGCAGTGGCAAGCTCTTCCACAGGGGCGGCCTGGAACGGCATGAATTCCACAGTCAGATTATCCCCTCGTCCCGGCTCAAGGCCGATCGCAGACGTCACCAATTGACGGAAATCCGCCACCATCTCATCGTTGATCGTTGCGGCGTCGGGGGCGGCCGGGTCCAGCCCGAGCACCTGTTCATTGACGAGAACAGCGACAGACATCCGCTCCACCTGCCCTGGCAAGCGCTCGGTCTCCGTACGGGTTTCGTTGATCTCATAGGAGACAGACTCAGACGAATTCTTGACTGTGCTGTTGCTTTGACTGCCAGCCGGGGCGCTCCCCTGAGGCAAATTGCTGGATACGGTCAGCGCACCAGATGTTCCGCCGCTGGTTTCGGCAACGTCACCTGTCGTCCGTGAGCGTACAACGCGGGAGTCCGGATCATAGGTCACCGCAGAAGTCCGCTGGCGCTCATGGCTCACATCAACCGAAACAGAAACCCGTGCATTCCCCGGGCCGACACGCGCCTCCAGCAGGCGAAGGACCTTCTGCTCCAGCTGCGATTCCTGAGTTTCTGCTGCCACCCCGGATTGTTCCGTGGATGCAGCACCCGGTCCAGCCAGTATACCTTTATTCAGGTCGATAACGGCGACTTCGTCCGGGCTTAGTCCGGACACCGCCAGTGCAACCAGGTACTGTATACCCTGCGCCTGGCTGTTCGTCAGGTCATGCGCCGACGACAGAGTCACGGACGCGGTTTGCGCCGGGTCCGACCGCGCGAAACCTGATCGCAGGCTCGCGCCTATGTGCACCCGTGCAGACTTGATTCCCGGAACAGCGAGAATTGTGCGCGTCAGCTCCCCCTCTTTCGCGCGCCAATAGGCAGCATTGTACATCTCCGAGGTCACGGAAAATCCGTTTACGTTGTCCAGAAGCTCATACCCCTGGACCGACTGCTTCGGCAGCCCGTCCCGGGCCAGCGCGAACCGGACCGAATCACGATCTTTCTGAGGCACAAGGATCGCATCGCCCTTGATCTCGTATCTCGTACCGCGCTTATCGAGCTCGTCGATAATCTCCCCTGTGACGGACGCGTCGAGCCCCGAATACAGCAGCCCCATGGGCTGTTTCATGGCCCCTTGCACCATGACGCTCATGATGCCGACGACCCCCAGCACGGCGACAGCCAGCATGATCTGCCGGCTAACGGGTAGGGCTCGAAGATTGGCGATAAAATTCATGAATCAGGTCTTCCCGTATCAGGGCGGATCGGTGGAATGGTTAATATCTGGCCGAAAATCATTAACGGTTCCTTTACCCGAAGCCCTCTTTAAGGAGCATTGGGAGTCTTGGGATAGCCGGGAAGTTGATGGCCAAAAAAGGTGCTGCGAAAGCTGGCGATCAGGCCGCGGACGGCGGCGATCAGACCAGCGAAAAGAAGTCGGGCGGCGGTTTCGTCGGCCTGGCAATTCTTGCTGTGGGCGCCATGACCAGCTCTTTCGCGACCGTATATGTATTGGCTTCGGACCCGCCGACCGGACCGGCGTGCCCGGTGGTTGAAACGGGCCCATCCGTTGAGCCCATCGCGCAGCAAGACCAGTCATATGTCGAATTGCAGGACATACTCATCACGATCGGAAGCGAGCCAGCGACACGCTACCTGAAGATGAAGGTGTCGATCGTCACCGGTAATGGCAGCACTGGCATGGTTGAGAAGGCCGAGCCTGTGCTGATCGATGCATTTACCAACTACCTGCGCTCGGTCGAACTCAGCGACTTCGAGAATCCCGATTTTTACGCCCACATGCGCGAACAATTGAGCCGCCGATCCGAACTGGTGCTCGGCGGAGGCGTCTCCCAAGGCGTCCTGATCACAGAATTCCTGTTGAGGTGAGCCCTATGCCTATTCAAGCCACGGACATCGCCATCATCCTCGTGTCATTTGCCGCGTGCGCTTACTGTTTCGTACTGAACCGCCGCCTGAAGGCGCTACAGGATACACGCGACGGCCTCGGCGCGACGATCATGGCCATGTCCAAATCCGTTGCTGCCATGTCCAGCTCGACAAAGGAGACGCGTTCGCATGTCGGCGAAATGGCCGCGCGTCTCGGAACCCATCTGGAAGACGCAAAACAGACATGCGCGCGCCTGGAAGAACTGAAAGCGTCATTGGAAGCTACGCAGAAGGATGCGGTCGACCAGGTCACCGCATCTCAAGCCGAGCTCAGCACGATGATGCGGATCATCCTGGATCAGTCAAAGACACGGATCATGGAGATGAACCGGGTCATGCAGGACATGCGTGAAATGACAGAAGCCGCCGACGAAGACTATCGCCCCCTCGCCCAGACCACCGGGCGCTGACCTCGCAGAAAACGGAACAGGTTGCCTGCCATGAAGTCCCTCACCAACAGCCGATCCTATGTCCTGCTCACGCTGGGATTCCTGTTCACGCTGGGTGCCGCCGTCAGGTTTCTGCCCAGCAATCTGGCGATTGCGGAAAGCCCGCAGAAACCGTCCCACCCCGCGGAATCAGCAGATCAGACTCCGGCGCCGTCCTCCATCGCGCCAGGCGCCAAACAGGTCGACCAGGTCTGCTTTACGGCTGAGACAGCTGCACTTCTGGCGGATGACCAGAAAAAGCTGAAAGAACAACAGGCTGCCCTTCAGGAACTGGAATTGGAACTGCTCGCCCGCCAGCAAGAACTTGACCGGCGCGCGTCCGATCTCAAGGCGGTGGAAGCCACATTGCAGGACCGCTGGGGCCAGCTTCAGGATGCCTCCAATGATGATATGGACCATCTTGCGCGCATGTATGGCACCATGAAACCGGATCAGGCGGCGTCTATCTTCAACCAGATGGATTCCGACTTTGCGGCCGGCTTCCTGCGCCTGATGCGCTCGGAACAGGCGGGTATGATCCTTGCCGGCATGGAGACCAAGAAGGCATATGCCGTCAGCTTGCGTCTCGCCGCCCTGAACGAAGACGTCCGGAAGTCCTCCAATAAGGAGTAGCGTCGATAATCTGATCGTTCCAAGATAGACTCATTCTGATGTATCCTGTAATGATAGCACTTGCTATCTAAATACGATCCGGGCAACGGACGGGGAGACAAATGGTGAGGATATTCTCAGCAACGCTGCTGCTGGCATGCGTTTGCGCCTGTTCCCGCGGCGCGATCGGGAGTTCCACGCCTGAGATTGTCGAGCCTGACGCCCGACACATTGCCCTCGCCGAATCACTCGTGCCCTCCGACCCGGACCTTGCCGCGATCTATGACCGGTCCTGTCGCGCTTGCCACGCGCTGAACGGGCTTGGCGCCCCGCTGACAGGCCATTCTGCGGCCTGGGCGCCGCGTATCGACCAGCGCGGCATGGATGGATTGATCGCCTCAATTCATTCGGGACGCGGTACGATGCCTTCCATGGGATACTGCCCGGACTGCACAGACGATGACTTCCGGGCGCTCATCGAATTCATGGCAACGGAGGGTCAGTCATGAGCACCACACGCCGGGCCGTGCTGCTCGGAACCGCAGGGCTGGCTGCCGCCGTCGCGATCCCCGGCGTCCAATACGCGCGTTGGAGCATGAAGGACTTCACGCGTGACGGATACGATCCGGGCTTACCCCCTGCTCCAGAGGGCGAAGTCGCATGGACAAACTGGTCCGGGATCCAGCAATCCACACCAAAGCAGATCGCCGTGCCTGCCAGCGAAGCAGACCTCGCCAATGCCCTTGCCGAAGCGCGCCGCGTCCGCCCCGTTGGCAGTGGACACTCTTTCACCGGCCTCGTCCCGTCCGAACACATGATTGTGGATGCCAGCCGCTTCTCGGGCCTGATCTCAGCTGACGCCGCGACAGGAACAGCCACGATCGGCGCTGGCACCCGTATCCGGCAGGCGGCACGTGAGCTGGATGGCGCCGGTCTCGCACTGCAGAACCTCCCGGACGTGGATGTGCAGACGCTGGCCGGGTCTTTCTCAACCTCGACGCACGGCACCGGCCGGACACTCCAACCCCTTCATGCGCACATCGAAGGTTTCCGCATTATGCTGGCAGATGGCACGGCCCGCGATGTCTCCGCCGCCTCAGACCCGGACCTGTTCATGGCAGGCCGGGTATCGCTCGGCGCACTGGGCGTCATCACGCAATACACATTGAACTGTGTGCCGACCTACAATTTGAAACGCCGGGTCTGGGTCGAAAAGCTGGACACGCTTCTTGATCAGGTCATGGACCTCTCGCAGCAACACCGGAATTTCGAATTCTACTATTTTCCCTTCACCGGATATGCCGCCGGAATTTCCCACGATATCTTTGAGGGGGAGGTAACAGGCCGGGTCCCGGACGAGGATGAAGACACGCTCGCCGGACTTAAGCAACTGCGCGATGTATTTGGCTGGTCCACCTGGCTGCGTGAACGGATCGCCGCCGGAAGCCTTCCGAAAGGCCTGATTGAAGAAAGCTCCGATGCCTACTGGAAGCTGCTTGCTACGGCCCGGCCGACCAAATTCAACGAGATGGAATACCATATCCCGCTCGAGAATGGCCTGACTTGCCTGCGCGAGATCATCGCGGCGCTCGAATCCCGGAACGACACGTTCTTCCCAATGGAAATCCGCATTACGGCACCAGACGACGCGTGGCTAAGTCCGTTCAATGATGGCCCGCGCATGTCGATCGCCACACACGCCGCTGTGGATGAGCCCTACGATTATTTCTTCTCCGCTCTTGAACCCATTCATCGTGCCCATGGCGGCCGTCCGCACTGGGGAAAGCTGCACTCCCTCGGGAAAGAAGAGTTGATCTCCCTCTATCCGGACTTCCAGAACTTCCTTGACCTGCGCGCGTCGCTGGATCCGGAAGGGAAGTTCCTGAACCCGCATCTTGCGCACCTGTTCGGAGTAGACTTCGATGCCTGAATTATCGCGCCGTACCCTGTTTCTGGGCGGCGCCGCCGTCGCCGCCGGAGGAGCTGTCCTGATGAACAAACCCCATGACCATAGTGGGCCACGTGATCCATACTTCCTCAGCGTTCAGGCCGCCCTGATCGGCGCCGGGATCGCCTGGCCGACCCTGGTGATCGATAAAGCGCGCCTCTCGGACAATGTACGGACGCTGAAGACCCACCTGCCCGCCGGCATGGGCTACCGCATCGTTGCCAAGTCCCTGCCCTCGATCGGACTCCTTTCCCACATCCGGGACCTTTCCGGCACCAACCGGCTGATGACGTTCAACCAGCCCATGTTGTCGAAATTGTCGATCGACATGCCGGACGCCGACCAGCTTCTGGGAAAGCCGCTACCGGTGTACGCAGCCCGGCACTATTTCGATACACTTCCAGCTGACGCCAGCAATGCCGCCGAAAACGTTCAATGGCTGATCGATACACCCGCCCGGTTGGACATGTATCGCTCTCTTGCGTCCGATATCGGGCGCACGCTGAAAATCGTCCTCGAACTCGATGTTGGCCTGCACCGGGGCGGCTTCGAGCCCGGCCCGGAACTCGGCGCAACCATTGAAGCAATCGAGGCAAACCCGAATCTCGAATTTCGCGGATTCATGGGGTATGAGCCGCATATCCCCTCCCTGCCGACGACGCTCGGCTGGCGAGACAAGGCGCTGAAAAGTGCGTGGAACACTTATACGTCCGCTCTGGAACAGGCGACATCCCTGATCGGCGCAGACAGGATGTCGGGCCTGACCCGGAACGCGGCTGGCAGTCCGACTTACCGCTATTACCAATCCACCGACATTGCGAACGAGGTTTCGGCGGGGTCTTGTCTTGTGAAGCCAACGCATTTCGACACAGAGCTTCTGGAACCTCACCAGCCTGCCAGCTTTATCGCGACCCCGGTGATCAAGTCCTTGGACAAGACCCGCCTGCCCGGCCTCGAATTCGCCAGCGGGGCCGCTTCAGCCTGGAATCCCAATTCAAAAAAGACCGTCTTCATTCATGGCGGGCACTGGCTGGCCGATCCTGTCGACCCACCCGGCCTCGAATACAACAAGACCTTCGGGCGTTCCTCGAACCAGGAAATGCTGAATGGCGGCCCGGAACTGTCGATCCAGCCTGACGAATTTGTTTTCTTCCGCCCGCAGCAAAGCGAAGCGGTTTTCCTGCAGTTCGGCGACATCGCCGTCTATGAGGACGGCGCGATCGTCGACACATGGCCCGTTTTCCCCGTTTCAGCCTGATCTGCCTTCAGTCCTGAGGGCGTTTCAACGCGCCCAACAGGCCATTCCTGCATGGCGGTAAGGACAGAAGTCGACGGTGAAACAATTGACGACTGCACACATAAACTGAACGCCTTCCCGGGATGACAGGAGCAGGAAGGTGACTGGCGGAACTCCCAAGCCTGGTGCGGGTTAATAATGCCAGCAAAAGGGAGACGGACAGCTTGGTGAACGCACTGGCAGTTCATGTCCATTTTTCGCCATGAATCTGGTGTTTGTGCCGCGTCTCTGCGCCGAGCAGAATGTCTATCGTTGCACTCAACCGCATGCTAAGGCGACAGCCGCGCGACAGCTCAGGAAGGAGGGGTCCCCCCGTGAAACTGTTGAGACTGCCAATCTATGCCGCCCTCGCTCTGGCTCTGGTCCCCGGACCGGCCCTGGCCGAACGTGACGGGCGCGAAGACATGACAGTTCTGGGCTTTGTCGAAGATGTCCACGTCGGCAAGTTAGGCCTTGAAATGAAAGGAAAACTTGACACCGGCGCTGATTCCTCCTCGGTCTATGGGCGCGATGTGAAAGTCTACAAGAAGTCCGGCAAGGACGACTGGGTGACCTTTCGGCTGCGCGGCAAGAACGGCCGGACTGTGCGCTATGATCAGGATGTCCGGCGGTTTGCCCTGATCAAGCTGAAGACCGGCGGGACCATTCGGCGGCCCGTGATTCACCTGCCGATTTGTGTCGGAGGCGTTCGGGGTCTGGCTGAAGTCAATCTTGCCGACCGCGAGGACTTTGAATACGACATCCTCATTGGCCGCGAATTCCTCGCGTCCCGCGTTCTGGTCGATTCCGCATCGACCTTTATCGCTGACGACGAATGTAACGTACCTGAGCGTGACTAGTACTTTCCACACCCGCCTTCTGGCCCTTGTGCTGACCGCGATCGCCCTGACGATCTTCGGCATCAAGGTATTCCAGTACAATTACCCGCTCACGCCGGGCACCCAGACGACAACCTGGGATTTCGAGATCTATCTTGATTTTGACACCGCCAACCAGCCGGTCCGGATCGAAACGTTCATCCCGTCCAACAGCGACACACGGCGCGTCTCGCAGGAACAATTTTACAATGGCGCATTCGGGTTGCGCCTCGAAACGGCCAATGACAACGGCCGCAAGGCGATCTGGACCTATCGCTATCCAAATGACCGCAAGGTGTTGCGCTACAGGGCCCGCCTGGAGGGGGAAACTGAGCGCTCTCCCCTGCCCGCGGAAATGCACCGGCCAGCAGATCGCGAGCCACCGGAATCGCTGAATGACCTGGAACGCCAGGCCTTCCTTGTCTGGTCCTCGGACATGCGTCGGCGTTCAGCAGACGACGACTCGCTTGCAGAATTGATCCTTCAGGAAATCTTCGTCCAGAAAGACGCCGACGAAATCGAGGCGCTTCTCCCCGTCCTGCCGCCGCCGCTCAACCGCCTGACGCTCGCAGCTGAAGCCCTTCAAAGCCAGGGCATCCGCGCACGTGTGGCCAATGGCGTTTACCTCGACGAAGCCAGACGCCGCACGGAAGTGCAGCACTGGCTGGAGTACCACGTCGACGGACGCGACAAGCGCTACTTCATTGGCGCCGATCCGAAGGAATTCTTCACGATCTGGTACGGGGCGGAAGAAATGATCCGCGCCGACGGCGTGTTTGACTTCGAACCGCAGGTCTCGATCCAGCCGATCGATTCTTCCGCCTCCGACGTCATGCGGAAAGCTGCCCGCGCGGATCGTACCCCGGTGGAACTGTTCAGCTTCGACCGCCTGCCCGTCACCACACAGCTCGTTTATCAGGTTCTGATCACGATTCCGGCCGGCATTGTCCTGCTGGTCTTCATGCGCCAGTTCATCGGGATTGAAACACTCGGCACCTTCATGCCGATCCTGATCGGTATCGCCTTCCGGGAGACAGCCCTGTTGAACGGCCTGATCCTCTTCACCATGCTGGTCGCGCTGGGCCTTGCCATGCGCTTCTATCTGGAAAAACTCCGATTGTTATTGGTCCCGCGGCTCGCAGTCGTGCTGATCTTCATCGTGATCTGCATGGCGGTCATCGCGCAAGTCTTCAACAGCGCCAACATGCGCATGGGGCTTTCGATCTCGCTGTTCCCGATGGTCATCCTGACCATGACCATCGAACGCATGTCTATCATGTGGGAGGAGTATTCCGCCGAGGATGCAATCAAGGCCGGTGCCGGCTCGTTGCTTGTGGCCTCGCTGTCCTATCTGGTGATGACGAACAAGCACATCGAATACCTGCTGTTCAGTTTCCCTGAACTGCTCCTGATCCTGATGGCGGCTTGCCTGCTGATGGGCAAGTATACCGGATTGCGCGTCAGCGAGATCATCCGCTTCCGCGAACTGGCCAAGCAGGCAGAAAAATGATCGGGACCTGGGTTGCCCTGCGCAAGGCCGGTCTGCTCGGTATCAATGAGCGAAACCTTCGCCTTGTGAATGACCTCAATCCACGCCGACTGATGCGGCTGGTCAACGACAAGACCGAAACCAAACGCCTTGCCATCGAGGCAAATATTCCGACACCGGAACTCTACGGCCTGATCCGCAATCCTCTGGATATGAGGAATTTGGACAAGCTGCTCGATAAACCGGACGGCTGCGTCATCAAGCCAGCCAACGGCTCCCAGGGGAATGGTATTCAGGTCATTCTCGGCCCCATGCGGGGCGGATGGCGTCGGTCCAATGGACAACGTGCGCTGTTCGAGGACCTGAAATTCCACGTCAACAACGTCCTGTCCGGTATGTATTCCCTTTCGGGACAGCCTGACGTGGCGATGATCGAGTATCGCGTCAAATTCGACGAGGTCTTCGACCCGATCAGCTTCGGCGGCGTTCCCGACATCCGTATCATCGTCCTTCGCGGTATTCCCTTCGTCGCCATGGTGCGCCTGCCAACTGCAGAATCAGACGGCAAGGCAAACCTTCACAAGGGCGGCGTCGGCGTCGGCCTCGATCTGGTCAATGGCCGGACTTTGCACGGCATGCAGAATGGCAAGACGACGGAGATCCACCCCGACACGGCCAATCCGCTCAGCAATCTCTCCGTCCCCCATTGGGACGCCATGCTGTTGATGGCCGCCAAGGCCTATGAGGTGACTGGACTAGGTTATCTTGGCGCCGACATCGTGCTCGACAAGGAGAAGGGCCCGCTCCTTCTGGAACTGAATGCCCGCCCAGGCCTCGCCATTCAAATCGCCAACCGTCTGGGGATCCGGCCTCTGGTGAACGCAACGCTCACGGCAAATACAGATGGTCTGGATGCGGAAGGCCGTGTGGCGCTTGCCAAGAAGCTTTTCCGCGAATACGCGCCCGGGCTGGCAACCGCCTAGGCTTCGTCCTTCTTGTCGAACGAAAAATCCGGAAGCGACTTGAAGGCGAGTTTCAAGGCGTCACCCCAACTGCTGGAAACGGTCTGGAAGTACGGATCGTCCTCGTCGATACGCCGGTTATGACGGACCCGCATCGTCCCCTTCTCCACCACCTGTAAATCCAGCGGCATGCCAACGGACAAGTTCGCTTTCAATGTCGAGTCAAAGGAAACGTAGAGGAGCTTGATCGCCTCCTCAAAACTCATATCAGGGTCATAGGCCCGCAGAAGGATCGGCCGGCCATACTTCGTTTCGCCGATCTGAAAGAAAGGCGTCTCTTCGCTGGCTTCGATGAAATTGCCTTCGGGGTAAATCAGGAAAAGGCGCGGCCCAATTCCGGCGATCTGCCCCCCCACAATCATTGTCGCGCCATAATCGGCCTCCGATTCGGGGCCGGTCATCTTCTGCGTCTTGATCACTTCCTTGAGCGTGTCGCCAATTATATTGGCGACCTGGAACATGGTCGGCGCTTCCAGCAGGCTGGGGCGGCGTTCCTTTGGGGCTTTGGCCCGTTCATCCAGAACGCTGATGACGGCCTGAGACGTTGCAAGATTCCCTGCCGTGAGAACGGTAATCACCCGCTCCCCCGGTTCTTCCCAGGTAAACATCTTCCGGAACTTGGAAATGTTGTCCACGCCCGCGTTCGTGCGCGTGTCGGACATGAAGATGAGCCCCGCGTTGAGCCGCATCGCCACGCAATATGTCACTTAGAACCCCTTCGGACCCGTTTGTTATTGTTGGACCTGGACATTGACCGAGAGGACCTCCCGTTCACCGCCATACATGACCCCTGTCATCGGACCAGCTTCGCGATAGTCGAGCCCAGTTGCAACCTGAATGTACCGTTCGTCAGGACAAACCCGGTTGGCCGCATCAAATCCGACCCACCCGAGCCCTTCGACCCAGGCTTCCGCCCAGGCATGGCCTGCGTCCTGATCGACCCGGTCCAGCATCATCATGTACCCGCCGACATACCGGGCCGGAAACCCCAGTAGCCGCGCCGCCGACGCGAAGACGTGCGCATGATCCTGGCAAACGCCATGACCGATTTCGAGGGCCTCCTCGGCCGTCGTGTTCGGTCCGGTCGGCTGGGTGTCATAGACGACCGCCTCTGCAATCATGTTCATCAATTCATGCAGCGTTTCGAGATTGAGTGCCGGGTCCTTTCCCAACTGGGAGACGAGACCGCGGACGCCCTTCCCCACCTTCGTAAGTGGTGTAAATCGGCGATAGAGCCAGAGGGGCGGGACCATCCGGTTATTGGTCAACACGCCCGCTGTGTCGCGGGTCTCAACCTCGCCCTGGCAGGAAATCGACACGCGTTTGGCGTCCGGCTCGATGGAGACGAGATCGACATGATTGCCGTGATGATCGACATATTGCGCTTCGAGCTTGGCCCCATCCAGAACCAGCTCCCAGGCCATTACCGTTTGTGCATCCGTGTCGTGCGGGCGCTTGCGCACCTGATGCAGCGCATAGACCGCCGCCTTTTCATAATTATAGACTGTTGTGTGATCGATGCGCAGTCTCATGGCTTACTCATTGAACCTGTAGTCGGTTTCTATCTGGGCTGAGAAAGCCGCGTTCTGAGCCATGAAGCTGGTGAGGAATTCATGCAGCCCCTCCTCAAACACAAGCGCGATGTTCAAATCAGTAAGGCGGTTCTCCTGACGGGTCGCCAGCTCATGCGCCGGTGTGCTTTCACCATATTCAATGGCAAGCCGCCCCAGATACTCCGTAATCATATCATAGCAGAATGCCAGAGACCGCGGCAGGCGTGCGTCAAAGATCAGAAAGTCTGCAATGGCGGGCGGACTGGCCCGTCCGCCATTCAGCCAGTAAAAGCTGCGCTCTGCCGAGGCAGACCGCAGGATCATTTCCCACTGCACATTATCAAGCGACGACCCAATTGATGCGCTGGAAGGCAGTAACACATAATACTTCGCGTCCAGAATACGCGACGTATTATCGGCTCGCTCGACCAGCGTGCCGATCTGCATGAAATTGTAGATGTCATTGCGCAGCATGGTGCCAGTGACTGCGCCGCTCACCTGCGCGCCCTGGCGGCGTACCAATGACAGGATTTCGGGCAGATCCCGTTCCGGCACCGGGCGGCGCAATGCATCGCGCACACTCATCCAAGCTTCATTGATCGCTTCCCACACCTCCCGCGTCAGGGCGGTACGGGTCATCCGGGCATTCTCGCGCGCCGTGTGGAAAGCGCAGAGAACGCTGTTGGGATTGTCCTTGTCGCGCAGGATGAAATCCAGGATCTTGTCCGACCGGATTGTCTCATGCTTTTCAAGATAAGCCTTCTTGCACCCTGCTGTGGTGACAACAGATTGCCATTCCTCTGTATCGGAATCGGCCCGCGTCAATGCCATGCGGAAACCAGCTTCGGCCAGGCGCGAGGTATTCCCCGCCCTTTCGAGGTGACGAGCCAGCCAGAAGAGACCGGCAGCTGTGCGGCCCAACATCACCTAGTCCCCCTTAAGGACCCAGGTGTCCTTGGTTCCGCCGCCCTGGCTGGAGTTTACCACCAGGGAGCCTTTTTTCATGGCCACGCGCGTCAATCCGCCTGGTGTCACCTGAACACCTTCCGGAGAAACAAGAACAAATGGCCGCAGATCGACATGCCGGGGCGCAAGTCCCGTTTTTGTCAGCACAGGGACTGTAGACAGCGCAAGCGTCGGCTGCGCGATATAGTATTCAGGCTTGGCCATCAGTTTGGCGCGGAAACTCTTCAATTCCGATTTGCTGGCGGCAGGGCCAACCAGCATTCCATAGCCACCGGACCCATGCACTTCCTTGACCACCAGCTCTTCCAGATGGTCCAGGACATAAGCCAGCGCGTCCTTCTCGGCACACCGCCATGTCGGCACGTTCTGCAGGATCGGCTTCTGGCCTGTGTAGAATTCGACGATTTCCGGCATGTAGGAATAGATCGCCTTGTCATCGGCGATGCCGGTGCCCGGCGCATTGGCGATCGTGATCCCGCCGGCCCGGTAAATGTCGAAGATGCCCGCTACGCCCAGCAGGGAGTCGGACCGGAAATTCAAGGGATCCAGAAAGTCATCGTCGATCCGGCGATAGATCACATCTACAGGTTCGTAACCGCGCGTCGTGCGCATGGCGATACGTCCGTCGGTGACCCGAAGGTCGTGGCCTTCAACCAATTCAACGCCCATCTGGTCAGCCAGGAAGGCGTGTTCGAAATAGGCGGAGTTGTGGATGCCCGGGGTCAGGACCGCCACGGTTGGCCGATTGCCGTTTGCCGCTGGCGGCGCGCACTGTTCAAGCGACCGACGCAGCATGGACGGATATTGCTGAACCGGCTGGACACGGATGTGCGAGAAGAGTTCCGGGAACATCTTCAGCATCGTCTCGCGGTTTTCCAGCATGTAGGACACGCCACTCGGCGTGCGGGCATTGTCCTCCAGCACATAGAATTCGTTGGGTCCGGTGCGGACCAGGTCCACGCCGACAATGTGGGTGTATATGCCGCCCGGGGGATCAACTCCGATCATCCTCGGCAGGAAGGCATCATTCTCGCGGATCAGGCGCTCGGGAATACGGCCAGCCCGGATAATCTCCTGCCGGTGATAAATATCATGCAGGAAGGCGTTGATCGCCTTAACCCGCTGCTCGATTCCGCGAACGAGGTTCGCCCACTCCCCTGCACCGATAATGCGCGGGACCAAATCAAACGGGATCAGCCGTTCGTCCGCTTCGGATTCCCCATAGACATTAAACGTGATCCCGGTGCGCCGGAAAAAGGCCTGCGCTTCGACAGATTTCTTCAGAAGGGCCGGCCGACTCATTTCCTGCAGCCAGTTTGAATAGGCCGCATAGGGGGCTCGGACGTTTCCGTCGAACCCATCCATTTCATCAAAAAATTGTGGCGCCTCTCCCATGGAGACAACAACGCATGCATGGATGCACCCGGTCAAGGCAAGCTAACAGGTACATCCTTGCTCTGCCGGGGCCGCCCGGCTTTGAGGGAAGCGCGAATAGACCTGCCTAAAAATTAGGCAAGGCCGCCTACATCGCCTGACTCCACGGCCGCGAAAGCAAGGCCGCCGAATTGATGATCCCGACCATGCAGTAGGTCTGCGGGAAGTTTCCCCACAGTTCTCCGGTGTCAGTGTCGACGTCCTCGGACAGCAGGCCCAGATGGTTGCGCGCCGCCAGCAGCGCCTCGAAGACACGCCGCGCTTCTTCGGTCTCCCCGATCCGGTACAAAGCATCGACGAGCCAGAAGGTGCAGGCGGTGAAGGCGGTTTTCGGTTTTCCGAAATCATCCGTCACCTTGTAGCGATAGACATGGTCGCCCTCGCGCAGGTCCCGGTTGATCACCTGCACCGTGGACACGTATCGCGGATCATCCGCCGCCATGAACCCGATTTCCGCCATCAACAGGACGGACGCATCCAGATCTTCCCCGCCGAACGCCGCAGTGAAGGCACCAATCTCCTCGTTCCAGGCTTTCTCAAGGATCGTTCCGTGAACGATCTCGGCCCGCTCGCGCCAGTAATCCGCCCGCGCTGGCAGGCCAAGATGCGCCGCGATCTTCGCGAGCCGGTCACAAGCCGCCCAGCACATGATGGCGGATGACGTGTGCACATGGGCAATCGTCCGGAATTCCCAGATACCCGCGTCGGGCGTGTCATGGACTGCGAAAGCCCGTTCTCCAACGGGTTCCAATTGTTCGAATTCGGTCAGGCCGGGCCGCTTCATCAGGCGCGTATCGAAGAAACTCTGCGCAACGCCCAGGACCACTTGCCCATACACATCATGCTGGACGTGCTCCGCCGCCTGGTTGCCACGGCGCACAGGCCCCATGCCGCGATACCCCGGCAACTGGTCGGCAAAGTCTTCCGTCAGATCGGCTTCCAGGCCGATACCGTACACTGGCTGGATATGACCACCCTTTGATTGCGCCACAATATTCCGGACCCAGCGCATATAGTGCTCCAGCGTGCCCATGCCGGACAGGCGGTTCAGCGCCGTTACGGTGAAATAGGCATCCCGGATCCAGCAGTAACGATAATCCCAGTTCCGCTCGGATCCTGCGTGTTCGGGCACGGAGGTGGTGAGCGCCGCAACAATGCCGCCGGTTTCTTCATAGACGCACAGCTTCAGCGTGATCGCAGCACGAATGACCGCCTGTTGCCATTCAAACGGTACGGCAAGGCTGCGCGCCCAGCGCTT